>NZ_AUBH01000004.1 GCF_000429145.1 Aestuariibacter salexigens DSM 15300 | reverse complement strand
TGATATCAGAATTCCAAATAGTTAAACCAGTTTATGCCTGACGGCAATAGCGACACGGTACCACCTGACTCCATTCCGAACTCAGAAGTGAAACGTGTTAGCGGCGATGGTAGTGTGGGGTTTCCCCATGTGAGAGTAGCACACCGTCAGGCTCCCATTCGAAAACAAAGAACCCAGCGAAAGCTGGGTTTTTTGTTTTTGGTTAGCAACTTACGTTGCTACCCTCATGCCAAACCAAATCCATGGATAGACAAAGAGAGAAGTGCTCTGCGTAACTTCACTTTTTTAAACCCTCCATGGTGCCTGGTTACAGCTCGGCCATCCACGGCCTCGTGTTCATCGCTTTCGGCGTGCCACTGGCACTCCTCATGCTTCTTCGAAGCACCGCTCTTCACCCCCATGTGAGAGCTGGGCCGGTCACCGGAGTACATGGGCACGCCTAGTGCGTCAGGCTCCTATTTAAATAGGAAAGCCCTTCTCGAAAGAGAGGCCCTTTTTTACGATTGGAGCTTGTTAAAAAAAGATGCCATGCCCGCATACTGTTGGCGGGCATCTTTTCCACTACAAGTGACAAAAATCAGCGCGTCTACCGTTAGAGTTCTTAATCGATTATCGACATGGTCTACCATTAGGATTCGAGTAATAGGACTCTAACATTCTCACGTCGTCACGATTTAGTATTCCATCTCCATTGAGGTCAAAGTCCATGTTTGGTGGACGTCTATTTATTTCTCTCATTAGAACAGCAAAATCCTTTCTGTCGACGCATCCATCCCCATTAATATCAATCTTTTCAATGGCTTCAACCTTTGCTTCTATAACATCTAGCGCATTATTGAGAGAAGCAATCTGTGCTTGTATCGCCGCAACTCTCGGTATCTTTAATGAGCGCAGGTTAAGGATATCTGTTTCCGCGATAGCATCGGCTATATACTTTAATTGACGCTTAAGCTCTGCAGTTCCGACAAATACTTGCCCACTATTTCCGGCTTCATAGCCACGTGATTGTGTGCTTAAGATTACATTACCCAGTAGTGTTGAGGTGGAAGTATTTCCATCACCATCGTCGAAAACTTCTGTCACATTGTTTGCCATCACTAATGACGGTAAAACACTAGGTCTAGGTTCAGGCTCAACGCACGAATATATGTAATACACTTGTCCATCGATATTTTGGATATCTATGAGTTCAACTTCTTGAAAGGGTTGTCCAATTGGAACAATGCCATTATTCGGCAATTGATCCTGGGGGATTGTAGAGAGAAATGGTGTGTCTTCAATCGATTCACAGTCATATGCTATTTCAACGCCGTTGCTTAGTATGGAATCGTTAAAGCTTGATTTTACTTGTATACCGAAATAGTGTTCGCCGCCATTAGAGGTGCTATTTGCTTCTAAATTCCAGTTTTCACCAAACTTATATGTCTCTCCCGCAAGTGATGCAACATCAGAATCGAGTAGTGTTATTCGTAGATTGTTCTCTTTAATCTTTAACGGATGCTCGAAGACTTCTTCATTTACACAATCCAACCCAATGCACATATTACCGAACCCACCGCTCTGACAGGTAAACTCACTGAATAATTTGTTTGGATCGTCAGGGTCTACACTGGTTTGGACAAAAGTTGGCTTGATGAGTTGTATTGGCTCGCCATTTGGCACTACTCCAATCGCGGCACTGGGGTCAGGAACGAGTCCCTCATCAATTAAAAATGGTAATGTTTCAGCATCGCAGTCGAAAAGTGGAATAGTTCCATCACTGGTAGAGGAAAGGATTAGGTCGTTTGGATACACAGTATCCGCGAATAGTGGCGAGTAAAGTAGTGTGCTACATAAGCCCACTAGTGCCAATGTTAATTTTTTCATAATCGGAGTCCTTTCGTTTCGCATCGAGAAGAGAGGAGATGCGAAAACGTTGAGATTAAAGGTTATCTACGCGACTAGCTAAGTCATCAACGCGCGTCGATAACGCACTTAGCTGAGCTTCTAAAGCTGAAAGCTCCGAATCTAGTCCGTTTTGTAGAGTGTTAAGTTGGCTGAGAGTGACTGCATCAGTAGGATCTGTGCCTTCTGCAACAAAGCTTACTCTTCTCTCAGAGCCTTCGCCGCCAAATGTCACTGCTCCTGCTACAAGTGTTGCTCCGATTCCTATGGCAGTGCCTCCATCCGCGGAAGCGGATAACTGGAGTGCATATTCGCCAGTGTCTACATTTTTTATTGAAAAAACACTCACGTTGGCCAGTTCATCTTCTACGGCGACAAGCCAGTCAGTGGTGGGAAAGCTCGCTGACGAGCTGGTATCTTGAAAAAGAATTGAAGGGTTGTCTGATCTTATTCGTAACGTGTCAAAGTCAAACTCTTGATCGACCAAACACGCTGGGCCGACACATAAGCTTCCATCGACAATAACGTCATCTAGTATAACCTGGTCTGCCCATAACGAATGGGTTGTAAATATTGCTGCTGTGAAAAAAACGCTTTTAATTATTTGCTTCATAGTAGGTTCCTTAGCGAAAGATCGTTTACTGTTGAAACGAGCTTCATCCTGTCCTACTGCTTGATGGACTGTGGTGAGGTAATTACAACTCATGTGGCTCAACATATCTAATGCGGCCATAGGAAATTATAGTGCAAGGTTTGGAGTTTACTCAGATCCGCTTATTGATTGTGTAAACCCATAAAAAACAAAGCGAGAGGTTTACCCCACTTTTCGCGGGGTACGCGTCGTATTATAGCGGTGCAGCTCTAAACCATCCGGTTATTGAGAAGCGTGGTTTTGGTGCGAATTGTGTGATGTATGTCACACTGTGAATATGGCTTACATCAAATAAGCTCAGTGTATTGAAGCCAGGAGACCATGCATCTCTTGGTGTGCCGTTTGCCTCATAGAATTGCAGTAAACCACCCCAGTCTGGATGCCAGTCCTGGTTAAAGCTCAACACATAGGCAACGCGTCGCTGTTCTTGTTCATTGATGTCGTTATGACGTGTGAGAAAGTTTCCTGGCACATATCGCGTTGCTTGTGCACTCGCCGATACGATGTCCTGATGGCCACTCAGTCGGCGTGCCCATTCCAGCATTGCTTCGCTGTTAAGCCATTTAATCGTGTGAGTCAGCGGGTTATCGTCGCCAGTGGTGTAAATTTTATGTCTGCCATACACATAGCCAATACCCATTGCGGCATTTTGGTTGATCTTGCGCTGTATTTCCTGGGCCTTGTCTTTGCCCCATTTATTTAATTCTTCAGTAGAAATGTTTGCGGGCTTCTGATCGAAGAAGGTTGCAATATCATATTTTGTTTTATTGGCAAGATAGTCAGATAACTGGCTTGCTTGATCCAGTGGTAGCACATTTTCCAATCTAACCCGCTTGTCCAACTTGTAGTGTGAAGCAATGTCCGCATCGACAAGTTCTGGAGATAACCTTAGTTCCATATTTGTGGGAAATTGTTTAGTTGAAGGAACGCGAAGTGTACTTGATTTAACCGCAAAAGTTTAATTGAGTGCTATTCAGGAGCAATCATCACGTGGGATTGACTGACCCCTCTTTTTTGTATTGAAAGGATAAACAGGTCTCCATATTGTGTCTCTTCAATTTTGGAGGGCGCGCCGTTAAGTTTTTTAATCAGTTCTGGTGTAGTGTTACTGTGACCGACCACTAATACATTCTCTCCAGCGTTTAACAGCATACTGGCAAATTCGTCTAACCTACGTGGGTCGTAAGACGTCACGTTAAGTCCTTTTGCGTCGGCTACTGGCTGAGCTGTGTCCTGCGTTCTTTTATACGGTGTCGAATAGACAGCATTTAGCGATTTGTCGCTGAAAAATTCGGCAAGCACGGCCGCTCGTTGTTGACCTTGTATGGTAAGGGCTGGGTTAATCTTGTCGGGCTGCTTCTCGTAATGTCTGGTCAGATAAAGTGTAAACCCTGAAGCATTTACAACGAAGGCATTAAATATCAGAAGGCAGGTTGCCAGAGTGACGACTATTGCGGATTTAGTCTTCATTTTTTTCTGCCAGATGGACGGTTGTGCCACCAAACGTTCTGGTTGCGACAGCATGCGCATCAGCAATTCCGTGCTGTTTTTTTAAGTCTGCAATAAACGTCTCGTTTGATTGCATAAAACGGTCAAGGGCAATCATTAATTCGGGGTAGCGAATGGTTGCCATATGGAATGCGACAACATCAAAAGGCAGATTAGGCGCAAGAATAATATCGTTATAGATTGGGTGCTTTGACTTTAAGTATTCGACTGTCGAATACTCCATGTCTGAGATATCAGCACGGCCGGATAAAACCAGATTTAAAGCTGCCATTGAATCCGACACCTCCAGCAGCATAGTCAGATTGCTTTCTATACGGTCTCGCCACATCACTGGTGAAAACCCGTTTGGCACGCTGACTCGTTTTACATCATCAACAACGATATCTTCGTTTCGACGTAAGACAAATGAACCGCCGAGAGCGAAGTAGACCGGTTGGCTAAACGTCTTACTCTCGAGCGGCACGATTTGGTTGTACCACTTGGGGTTGTCAGGAAAAACGACATCTACATTACCGTTTATCAGCTCGGTCTGGAGTCTTTTGATAGGTAAGGAAACGTAATCAAACGTAATGCCCTCATGTTTCGCAAAGGCTTCAAGGAACGACCAGGCAAACCCTTTTTTTACGTCACTGTCGAAATCATAGTGAGGGTAATACTTGATGTTATGTGAACCGATGATGAAAGACGTTTTCTCTTGTGCGCTAACCACACATGTCAGTGAGATAGCCATCAATATCATCAGTTTGCGAACGAGTGGCACTTAAAAACCTTGTCCAGTCAGTTATTGCTCAAACAGTAACATTTGTTGGTCGCAAAGTGCATCAAAATTAACATTTAGATAACCTAAAATGCTATCCGCAATTGGCCTCAGCTGCTTTTCCACATAGTGCTCATAATCTATATTGCTTGATCTATGACTGACTGGCTCGGGGCCGTTTACTGTGATGACATATTTTACAGTAGGTGATCCTAACTGCTGTTCAAATGCACTGTCATGTTGAAACGAAGCGGCTATTTTGGCTGCTTTGACGTGCGGAGGGACGGTTTTCGTGTATTCTTGCACTGGTTTTCTGAGACGCTTTGTATACACAAGTTTGTCGTCAAAATACCCAGTTCGGGTTTGTTCAACCATGTCTTTCACGTACTGCTCCACGGCTTCATCATTGAACACCCTGCGATACAGCTCATACTGAAATTCTTTGGCTAACTGGGTCCAGTCAGAACGCACATTTTCGAGTCCCTTAAAGACCATGTCAGTGCCGTTATCAGTTTTAATCAATCCGGCGTAACGCTTTTTACTGCCTTGCTCTGAACCGCGAATCGTCGGCATAAAAAAGCGGTTAAAATGAGTTTCAAATTCAATCTCAAGATGGCTTTGTAAATTGAAATTCGTTTTAAGCCACTGCTGCCATTTTTGATTAATTGTGTGTTGTATGCTCTGTCCTATTTCCCTGGCTTGTTGTTCATTAGTAACGTTTTTTAGCCACACAAAGGTTGAATCTGTGTCGCCATAAATCACATCAAAACCTAGTTCTTCAATCCACTGTGCTGTGGTTTGCATGATCTGATGCCCACGCATAGTAATGGAACTCGCCAATTGGGTGCTATAGAGCGGGCAGCCGCCTGAGCCCAATACGCCGTAGAACGAATTCATAATGATTTTAATGGCTTGTGATAAAGCTGCATTTTTCTGCGCCTTAGCAATATCACGCTGCTGCCATAAGGTTGTAATAATGTCTGGTAAAAAATGCTGTGTGCGTGAGAAGACCGCGCCTTTGAAACCTGGAATGGGGTCTTCTTCATATTCGCCAAGTGCCATTCCCAAAGGGTCGACCTTAAATGTGCGAATGATAGACGGATACAGGCTTTTAAAATCGAGGATCAAAACATGTTCATACAGGCCTGGCTTTGAACTCATGACATAGCCGCCGGGGCTGGCCAGTCCACCATCGTCTGGGCGATTGGGAGAAATAAATCCTGCCCGATGCAGTTTGGGCAAATACAAATTTAAAAATGCGGCGACAGAGCCTCCCGGGCGTCCCAACTCTAGACCCGTTAAGGTCGCCCTTAGAACAAGGTATTCAATCAGGTTTACCTTGCTGAAAATCTTCTCGACCAAGATGCAGTCTTGAATGTTGTAACGCGCCAATGCTTCTTTATCATCGGCAAACATGCGCTTTATCTGGTGCAATCGATCCTGAGGGTTATCGATTGCTTTGGATTCTCCAAGCAGCTCACCGGCTACAACATTGAGGGAAAAGCTTTCGAACGCATAGGTCATGCTTTTAAGCGCTTCAATCCCACAAATAACGGCACGTCCCGGCAAAGAAATAAACGTACTATTACCGTCTGACCTGACGTGTAGCGACGTCCCGTCGCGACCTATTGACAGTTTCAGATTGTGCAGAGAGGCTCGTTCATGTAGGACCCTCATATCAAATTGTTTGACATTCCAGCCGATCAGCAGGTCTGGATCGTGCTCACACACATATTGAGAAAACTTCTCAAGCAGTTGCTTTTCGCTGCTACACCAACGCAGGGCAAAGTGGTCCTGCTGTTGGGCGTCAGACTGTGTGTGATTGTTGTCCAGCATAAAGACAACGCACTGGTCCTTATATGTGCACCCTATGGAATACAAGCTGCCCGTTTCATCACATTCAATATCTATCGATAGATACGACAAGTCGGGGGTAAAAGAAGCGGGTTTTATCCTTGCTATCAGATTACCGTTAGTATCAATCCTGCCGGCGTGATACGCCACGCCACCGTAGACAAACCTCTCCATAAGATAGCGGTCGGCCAGTTTGATATCCGCTTCAAACAGCGTAATACCAGCCACTCTGGCAGTTTGCTTGAGTCTGCGAAAATGCCGGTCATTAGGTGTTTTGACCGTCAGTGCCCTTTGGTGAGAAAGGGTTTTTAGACGATTATCGACAAG
This sequence comes from Aestuariibacter salexigens DSM 15300, assembly GCF_000429145.1. Classification (GTDB taxonomy): domain Bacteria; phylum Pseudomonadota; class Gammaproteobacteria; order Enterobacterales; family Alteromonadaceae; genus Aestuariibacter; species Aestuariibacter salexigens. The sequence continues at coordinate 318,878 of NZ_AUBH01000004.1, read as the reverse complement.
TGTACATTGCACACCATTTTTCTGAGCTGCGTTTCGCAGTGCGGCAGCATCATCATCACAGACAAACGTAACGTGCTCCTGTGGCTCACTTAAAATACGTATTGGTCCCTCTGGAGTGGCGAGCCACAATTCAACCACCAGGCCACCGGCATATTCAAAGTGCCTGCGTGTTAAAACGAAGCCTTGTCCACTGATATGGGTGGTAAGCTTGGTGTTAGAATCAATGTTCAAAAGGGGCCCTGTGAGCTGGTTTTACTGCGCTATTCATACCGCCAATATAAGATCATCAATCATATCGTGTTGTATTACCCGGGCAAAAGCTTTAGAACACCGTTAGGTAATGTTCAAAGGGGTGTCACCTTGCTCGAATATCCAGAATATGACGTACCCAAGGAAGGAGAGCTCACCAAGATCGCAGACGGCGTATTTTGGCTTCGTATGCCGTTGCCATTCGAATTAAACCATATCAATTTGTATTTGCTTGAAGACAATAATGGTTTTTTCATTGTCGATACGGGTATAGGCGGACGCCGTACGGCAGAGATCTGGTCAACGATTATCGACAGGTTAAATAAGCCGATTACTGGTGTCATTGTCACACATATGCACCCTGATCATATTGGTCAGGCCGGTGCGCTCTGTGAAGCATGGAAAGTGCCGCTATATATGACCGCTGGCGAATACTTTGCAGCCAGAACTTTCAGGGCAGGCGCCCAGGGCGCGACCAACAGACCAGATATCGAACATTATCGCAGTCTTGGACTGGGAGAAGACTTTCTCGCTAACCTGAGCAAAGGGGGCGGTGGTTATTCAAGCTCGGTTGAGCCCATTCCGGTAGCCTTCACCCGCCTTTATGAGGGTAGGGTGTTGACCATTGGTGAACGCGAGTGGCAGGTGATGATTGGACGAGGACACTCACCAGAGCATGCCTGCCTGTATTGCGCTGAATTAGGCATCCTGCTCTCCGGTGACCATATTTTGCCAGCAATCAGCCCTAATATTGGGGTGTATTCTACAGAGCCAACGGCTAATCCGCTGGCTGATTATCTGACCACACTGGTGCCATTTAAATCATTACCCAAGGATACGCTGGGGTGCCCGGCACATGGATTGCCGTTTACAGGCATTAGTACACGCATTGACAAACTCACAGCGCACCATCATCAGCACCTGCTGGAGCTGCAATTTGCCTGTCAAACACCGTTATCAGCGAAAGACTGTTTGCCAGTGTTGTTCAAACGTGAATTGAGCGGTAACCATCTTTTCTTTGCACTGGCCGAGAGTCTCTCTCATCTGAATTACCTTATGTATGAGGGCAAACTCGAGCGCAACACAGATAGTGACGGCGTATATCGTTTTCGCACCGTAGGCGAGGTGACAGAGCCAGTAGGCGATGATGACGAAGCAGACCAGTTTATGCAGGTTTAGTGACTACACTGAACACAGGTTAACCAGTTTATATTCAGGAGCAATTATGCTGCGCCGTTTTTGTTTGTTAATTATTACATTGTCATTATCTTCCCTGCTTTGGGCATCTCCTGAGCAGGCCGTCAAATCCCTTGGTATCAAACTAAAAGATAAAGGCAAACCGGGAGCAAACTATATCTACGCAGTCCAGAACGGTAATCTGTTGTTTCTGGCTGGGCATATTTCCGTTGATGCCGACGGTAATGTGATCAAAGGCAAATTGGGCGATGACATGACCACAGCGCAGGGCGCACATGCTGCGCGCATGGCGGGTATCTCCATTCTCTCTACGATACGCCAGCAGCTCGGCTCGCTGGATAGAGTCGACAGGCTGGTCAAGGTCACGGGCATGGTTAATGCAACTGCTGATTACACCGAGCATTCATCCGTTATTAATGGCTTTTCTGATCTGATGGTCGAGGTATTTGGTGAAAAGGGCCGACACGCGCGTTCGGCAGTGGGAATGAGTTCATTACCGGTTGGCGCGGCGGTTGAGATAGAAGTGATTTTGCAGATAAAGTAGTAAAAATCTCACGTCTACATCCCATACATCAGGTCAATAATTGTGAATCAAAGATTTGAATTGGACTGAAAAGCGACTCTGGTGCGTACTAGTTAGTCAGAGAATTGCATGACATCGATTTATGCCCCGGGGGTACCATGACTACAGATAACGTCTACGCATCGAAAGAAGAAATGACCATGTTTCGCGACATGGTTCTGCGTTTTCTAGAGCAGGAGATTTTGCCACACGTTGATAAATGGGAAGCTGACCATCACATGCCTCGTGAAGTCTGGAACACTTTGGGTGAGGCGGGGATGTTGCTGGTTGATATGCCCGGAGAATACGGCACGGCAGAAGCCACGTTTGACGTATGTCAGATGATTCAGGAAGAGATGTGTCGTCTCGGTCTGCACAGTCTGGCAACTGGTTATAACATTCACGCCAATATCGTTGCGCCTTACATCCTGAATATCGGTACCGATGAACAAAAGCAGCAGTGGCTGCCCAAAATGGCCAGTGGTGACGTGTTGACTGCGCTGGCGATGACAGAGCCTGACGCCGGCAGTGACGTGGCTGGTATGAAGACAACTGCGGTCAAAGACGGTGATGAGTATGTGATAAACGGCTCTAAAGTGTTTATTACCAACGGCAATCAGGCCGATATGATCATTGTCTGCGCGAAGACCGATGCGAAAGCCGGTGCTAAGGGCATTTCTCTGTTTTTAGTGGATACCTCACTGCCGGGTTTCTCGACAGGAAAGCCTATACACAAGATTGGTCAGCATAGCAGTGATACGGGCGAGCTATTCTTCAACGATCTTCGTGTCCCTGCCAATGCATTGCTAGGCGAAGAAGGCAAAGGTTTTGTGTATCTGATGCAGGAGTTGCCACGTGAGCGTCTGGGCTGCGCTGTACAGGCAATCGGCCATGCGCAGGGTGCGCTGGATCTCACCATCGACTATGTTACACAGCGTAAAGCGTTTGGACAGACGGTAAGTCAGTTCCAGAACACCCGCTTTAAGCTGGCTGAATGTCAGACAGAGCTGGAAATGTGCCGCGCACTGATGGAAAAGCACATGGATAAATTCAGCCGTGGTGAGATGACCGTTACCGACGCTGCTATGCTCAAATTAGCTGCCACTGAAATGCAGCTGAAGATGGTAAACGAGTGTTTGCAGCTATTCGGTGGCTATGGCTATACAGACGAGTATCCGATTTCTCGTTTCTATCGCGATGCACGGGTGCAAACCATCTATGCAGGCAGCTCTGAAATTATGAAAGAAGTGATTGCGCGAGGTATGTTAGGGCGCTAGCTAGCGCCCTTAACTGTCATACCGAAAAACGATCAACGTTTTGTTTGATATTCACAGAAACGTCGTTGATATGTTTGCTTGCCTGTCCCGCATCTTTCACTGCTTTGACGGCCTCTTGACTAAGCCCATTCAGTGACGAAATGTTTTCGTCCACATTATTCACCACCGTACTTTGTTGTTCTGTTGCCGACGCAATCTGAAAAATTCGGTCGTTAGCACTGTGAATGGAGCTTGATACTTCCTGCAGGGCGTTGGCGACTTCTGTGGAAATAGCGATGACCTCATCCATCTGACTGGCGCCGCTATTAATGGCCTCAACCGCTTGCGACACGCCATTTTCGAGGTTGCTCACCATTTTGTTGATATCTTCCGTGGCCTGCTGAGTGCGGCTTGCCAATGTGCGCACCTCATCTGCAACTACGGCAAATCCACGTCCCTGTTCACCGGCGCGGGCCGCCTCTATGGCGGCATTAAGCGCCAGAAGATTGGTTTGCTCAGCAATGTCTCGAATCACATTCAACAAAGAGGTAATGTTTTTCGACTCGGTTGCAAGCTTCTGGATCACGCCAGATGCACGACTAATGGTATCTGACATGCCCGTAATGCTTGAGGCAGAACGCTCCACTGCGCTTTTAGACGACGCGCTTGCCAGATTTGCCGCTTCCGTTTCTCGCTGCGCATCCTGCGAGTTATTAGCGACTTCCTGTAATGCATGACTCAACTGGTTCACAGCGGTAGCAATTTGGTCGAGATTGTTGCTCTGCTGGGTAGAGACTTTTTCAGATAATTGCGCAGACTGGTTTAATGCGCTTACTGCATCAGCAAGGGTCGCAGTGTCCTTTTTAATCACGGATATCATCTGCTGCAATTTATCCAGCAGTGCATTGAAGGCTTTAGCAACCTCGGTGATCTCATCATCTCCACTGATGCTCAGACGGCTGCGTAAATCACCGTCGCCATCGCTCAGCTCCTTAAGCATATTGGTGAGGCGTCGAAGTCGCCTGGTAACCAGCCGCGGACTTAAAACAATGCTGCCCACACAAGCGGAGAGTGCAAGCAGAATGGCCAGGGTTAGATACCATAGCTGTGTGTCACTGGAATCAAGACTATTTTGTGTCAGGTCATCAGACTGGTTTTTAACTGATTCACCAACCCTGTCATAGTGCCCTCGTAGGTTTTCAAAGGTACTTGCGCCTTGACTGTTGTAGCGGCTTACCGCCTGTTGCACATCACCGCCGTCTGCAAGCTCAATCGTTGTGTCTACTATACCTTTCCAGCTTTGCAGATCCTGATTAAACTTGCGTACATCCAGTGGACTACCGGATGTTTTTTCTAGCAGTGCGCGGGCCTGATTCATCCTGTCTTCGGCCTGCTGTACATTTTCCTCATAGCTGGCAAGGTGTTGTCTCGGATTGCCAAGACTTAGTGCGTGCGCAAGTAAAAAGTCCTGTATCGCAGTATGGGCCTGATAGAGGTCGCGATCGGCGTTTAGCACCAGGCTGACAGACTCGGTGTAAGTGAAGGACAGCAGTTTGGTGTTGCTACTAAGATAATTACTGTTTACGACACTTAAGACACTGACAATAAGTACCAAAAGCGCAATAAACGACAACGGAATTGCAAATTTTTGTCTTATCGATAGGTTTTCTATATTCAACATGCCCCAGCCTTCTTACAAAATTGAATTGCATTAAGTGAAAAACGTGCAGACACCGCATACTCATAAACTATAGGCAATAAAAAATTATTGATGGGAATTTTTTGCCATTTGCAGGAAGGGCAAAATTTTATCGATAGTCTACACTCCGAAGTAGCGCACTTATTGCTTCTTGATTCAAATAAAAAAGAGGGCTTGGTAAATGTCTTGGAATTTGCTTTGTAAGTGTTTGTTGCTTGCCGCTGTGTCAGTGATATCCGCATTTCAATTTAATGCCAAGGCGGCCAGTCCTGAATTCGACTGGAGCGGCTCGTGGCGACTCAGGTTCGAGTCGCTCAACCGGCCAATCTTCCCCGTCGCACCGGGGACGCGCAATCAACATAATCAACGACTGTCCTCAGTGCTGTTTGTGAAAGGGCAGGTGACGATGGATAACTGGAATTTTACGCTGGAAATGCAGGACGCCAGAGCCTGGCTGGATAACGATGACCCTACGCTGACGTCCTCCCAGATTAACACCTTCGAACCGGTGAATTTGTTTGTCAGATATTCACCCCAAGACAGTGTTTTAAAATCCGTCACTGTCGGACGGGTAGCGCTTGATCATGGCTCACGCCGACTGCTTGCTAAAGCGGTGTATCGCAATGCTATCAATAGCTTCCAGGGCATTATGGCGGACTGGCAGTCCGATGATGTGCAGATACGAACGTTTTATTTGCAGCCACTCAGCAGGCTACCCACCGATCGCGCACTGATTGACAATAATGAGCGCGCGTTTGATAAGGGGTTTAGCGAAAGGCGTATCTTTGGTGTCTATGCCAATACGGTAGATAACATGTGGCGTGTCCACAGTTACTGGCTAAAAGAAGATGATGCACCGGGTTTAGCAACCCGCAATCGCAACATCTTTACCATGGGTTTCGAGTACACTGACACGATTATGGAAGATTGGTTGGCGAACATTGAAATGATTGGCCAGCAGGGCAGAGCAAGGCAAACAACCAGTGCCTCGGATACTGAAGATCTTGACCAGCGTGGCTGGTTAATACACGGTTCATTAGGCCAACAAATTCTTGGGCACACCGTGCTGCGGGCGGAGATTGACCTTGTCAGCGGCGATAATGACGCAAGCGATGATACGATCAGAAACTTCGATCACCTCTACGGCGTGCGCCGCTTTGACTATGGACCTACCGATGTTTATCAGGCGTTGCCACGTCGCAATTTTGTGGCAGTCGGTGCCAGAAGCGTCAGTAAGTTCACGCCAAAACATAATCTGATGCTGAGTTATAAATCCTTTTGGTACCAGAAGCGCCCAGACGGCATAGATAATTTCATTGGTAATCAGGTTGAAGCAAGACTGCGATGGCAGGCAACCAAAGCAGTCAGGCTTGAATTAGGTGGAGCGGTGTTATTTAAAGGCGAAGGTTTTGAGCGTGGAGCCTATCCTGATGATTCTTTGTACGGTTACACAGCACTGAAATATACGTTTTAATATACCGCCTGTACTGTTTTAAGGTCGGCGAATAGCTCCTCGCGCAGATTATCAATGGTCATTGGGCGCGCCAGTAAATATCCTTGCGCCTGATGACAACCCAATTGTCGAAGCTGGTTTAACTGAGTGTTTGTCTCAATGCCTTCGGCAACGACGGAGATGTCAAAGCTGTGCGCCATGCCGATAATTGCATTAATGATGGTTTCAGAACGAGAATCCTCACCCAGCCCGGCAACAAAACTGCGGTCAATCTTGATTTCATCAACGGTTAGGTCCTTAAGCATGGCAAGTGACGTGTAGCCAGTACCAAAATCATCGATTGAAAAAGACAACCCCGCGCGCTGAAGATCTGAAATTACCGACATGCTTTGCTGCATATTTTCCAGTGTTGCCGTTTCAGTAATTTCAATACGTACGTAAGGTGCCAGGTTTGGGTACTGCTCAATAATTCTCACTAAGTCACGCATTTCTTCGGCATCGTTGAACTCGCCAGCAGAGACATTGATCGACACGTGCTCAATGTGGCTGCCGAGTTCGCTGATATTGCCTAGCTCTCGAGCGGCTTTTTTCACAACCAGTTTGGTTAACGCATGAATAAGACCGTTTTGCTCTGCAAGTGGAATAAATACGTTAGGTGCAATAAACCCATGAATTTTGTCATTCCACCTGACCAGCACTTCAAGCCCAGTCACTTTAAGGTTTTGTAAATCGTATTTTGGCTGATAAACCAGACTCAGCTCATCATGTTGTATGGCGTGACGAAGCGCAGTAACGATTTGCCGATGTCGCAGCGCCTGCTCAGATAGAGACTTGTCATGAAACTGGATCATATCTGTATGCTGTTTGGCGATAGTTAATGCTTCAATAGCAGAGTGCATCAACTCGTCTGCAGTGATGCCATCATCAGGGCAAATTGCGATGCCGATACAGCACGTGGCGTCAACGCCATGTCGGTGGGCGCAGGCGTAATAGGCATTCTGTATATCGACGACATGAAATTTCAGGTCGATAGATTCATCCAGCACGGCGAATGACGCAAAGCGATCGGCTTGTATGCGAGATACAGATGAGCCTTGCAACGTCGCCTTAGAAAGTTCGTGAGCAAGCTCTTTCAGAAAGGCATTCGCCGCTTCAAAACCGATCTTTTTATTCACCGATTGAAAGTCATCAATATCCAGATAACCCATAACGACTCTTTCGGTCGGTTTACGCCGTGCCATGGTAGTGCGCAAAGCATGTACAAATACGTTGAGGCTGATCAGTCCAGTCAGGCTATCCATATCGTTGGCGCGCTCTACCTGACGATGATAGTTGAGTACCAGAGCCATAAGCAGTACCGATGTAACGAGAATAAACGCCAACCCTTTATAGGTCTGTGCCAGCATGCGCGTTGATTCAGTGTCAAATACGGTAAGAATGACCGCATCAGACAGCACAATCCACAGGGCAGCGAATATCCCATAGTAAAAAGAGATTTTCAGCGCGGAAGATACATGCAATTTCATAGACCTGCTCCAGGTTTGCACTAATAAAGGGTGAATTAAAACTTGTAACCGACTGACAATGTGACGATGTCAGGGTTTACATCCACACTGATTTCACGCGTAATGCTGCTACCATCTGCGTGAGTTGTCGTGATAGCAGCGTCGGCCGTAATGCCGTAACGCGCGTAGTTCACATCAATCAACCAACGATCATTAAGATGGAGGGTCACGCCTGCTTTGAGTGTCAGACCGATATCATCCTCAATGTCGGCGCTACTGCTCTCGCCCATGAAATCTTCGGTGTAGTTGTCATACACCTCAGGGTCGACAAACTTGGTGTAAACCACGCCAGCACCTGCATATAGCGTTGTGCTGTTATTCAGGGAGTAGTTGTAGATTCCCATGACCGCAGGATAAAGGGCTTTTGATTCCCCTACTTCTTCGCCAAGCGCTTCCAGCTTTACGGTCGGTGGCAGGCCACCAGCCAGATTAATTGACCAGTTTGGCGTAAGGGCGTAGTCGTAGTTCATGGCAATCACGCCATGGTCTTTGGCACCGCCTGTAATCGGCACCGGGGCGTTAGTCAGCAAGCTGGATGAGTTGTTGTACATGGCGTAGGCGTAGCCCAACTTCAATGTATGCTTTGTGTCAGCAGCAAACGCTGCGCTGCTCAATAGACTCAACGCTGCAATAGTAGTGATGTATTTCATAATAGACTCCGGTTTAAGTTTGTTCGTTACACTGAAAATTTATTGATGATGGTTTGCAGGTTTTTGGCAAGCTCGTCGATGCTGGCGATTTCAGCATTAACCTTCTCGGTCTCGCGTTCGTTCTCTGACGCCAATTCACTGATGCGAACCACATTTTTGTTCACGTCTTCTGCGACCATACTTTGCTCACTGGCATTGGTTGCCACGGTATGGTTCATGTCAGAAATCGCCGTAATGTTTGATAAAATGGTGGCTACCGACTGGTCGATTTCAGAGATAGACTCCACGCTTTTTTCTACTGCACTGTGGCTTTGTTCAATCTTGCGTGTGGTGTGTTCAGACAGCTGTTGTAGCTCTTCAATAACGCCCACAATTTCCTGAGTTGACTCGCCGGTGCGGTTAGCCAAGTTGCGCACTTCGTCTGCAACCACTGCAAAACCTCTGCCTTGTTCGCCCGCACGAGCAGCCTCAATCGCTGCATTTAAGGCAAGCAGGTTAGTCTGCTCAGCGATGTTTTGGATAACATCAACCACAGACGAAATGTTCAGTGTGCGCTCTTTCAGGCGTGTCATCTGGTCGGTCACTTCACTGGTCATTTCAGATAAGCTGCGTGTGTCTTCAACCGCCACAGCAATCAGGTTTTTGGCAGAATCTGCCTGGCTTTTGGCCTCGTTGGCTTGTCCAGCTGTGGTCTCTGCGTTCCTGGATACCTCTGTTGCTGTTTGCGACATTTCAGTCATTGCCGTCGCCAATAAATGGGTTTCTGAGGTTGTCTGACGTGAACTATCCAGGAATACCTCACCTGTCTGACGGAACTGCGTGCTCAGGCCCCCAAGTTGAGTCACCACACCTGCCAGCTCCAGTACCGTAGTTTTCAGGTTCTGTGTAAGGGTATTGAAGTGGCCGGCAAGCTCAGATAATTCATCATTTTTACTGTCATCGGCGCGCACATTCAGGTTACCGTCACTGACCTGCTTAAATGAATCAATAAGCTTATGGATGCCGGTATCCAGAGTGCGGAACAGCCACCAGCCAAAACCAGCCGAGATGAAGAGGGCAACCACCGCGATAATGGCGATGAGCATCACAATAAATGACATGCCTTCTTTAATAAGCCCCGTGGTTTCTTCCACCAGATACTTAACCACGACGGTAGCGGTCTGGTCAGCCTGGTCATAGTTTCTGTTAAGCGCTTCAAAGGCTGATGACGGCGCACCTTCCAGAGTTTCTATTTGTGCCTGTCGTACGATAGCCAGCATTTTATCTGCTACTTCACGGGCACCATTGGACAGCGTGGTGTCCCCATAGAAAGGGCTGTCAGGCGGCGTAGTAGAACCATTGCCGAAAGCGACTAGGCGTTTTTCAAGCTGTGGTGCCAGGGTGCGAATAGTTGCGGCGTCCTGCTGGTAGACGGCAAGCTTTACCAGCAGCACATCCTGTTTCAACCTCTGAAAAACCTGTAGGCCAGGAACCAGTTCTTTAGGATAATAGTCCGATACTTCAGCAATCTTATTCATGCCCCAATAGCTAGCGATGGATGCCGCGAGCATGAGTGAAAGCATGACCGAAATAACTAAAACCAACTGCGTTTTGATTTTCATGTTGTGTATTCCTATGTAACACCTGCATCAACCCTGGGCAGATTGAAAGCTACTGCTGGGTCGTTCTTAAGGTGTGCAAAGAATAGCCGGATTGAACAACCCAAAGCTTGACTAAAAGCGACACTAGCTTGACATTTTGCGACAGTTTGTCGAATGGATGGTGTCAGACAGGTTTAAGGGGAGAAACGTCTGTAGAACGTATTTACGATATGTATGAGGCTGTGTATTGGCTGGGGGGGATACCTGTCCAGCGTTTGAAACTGCGGCTGAAAGCAGAAAAGTCTGAATAGCCCAGATTTAGAGCCAGTTGCATCATGGTCGATGAACGTTGATCCAGACTGCGTAAGGCAATTTCCTTACGTGTTTCTTCCAACAACTTACGAAATGTACACCCTTGTTTCGCTAAAAGGCGTTCGATTTTTTTGGGATGCAGGCCAAGGCTCGCGGCAATCGTCTCCTTACTGCAATCGCCGGTTGGTAATAACACGTTGATCGCGTGTTTTACCAGTTGTCTATGATCGATGTTTTTTATTCGCCGCTCGTGAAACTGCTTTTCCATAATGGTATCGAGCAAGTTGTCTGCAGTCACCGGTTTGCGCTGTAGAAAAGCTGCATCAAATACCAAGCTATCACGTGGAAACTCGCACATAATGTCGCAGCCAAATATGAATCCGAGCTGCTTACGGTCTTTTTCCTTTAAGGATTGACTTAAGCAAACTTTTGCCAGTTTCCAATCCTTGCCAACCATATCGCCAATCATTTCACTTACCAGGCCAAGACTAAGTTGCACCAATTGTGGATATTGCTGCTTATTATTGACTTTCATATCCAGCGTCAGTTCGCAAAGGTCTTCTGTGACCAGCTGTGTCTCCAGGCTCACGCCGTGAGCATGCATATCAGAAAAGCGCTGTGCACTTTGCAATGCGTCGGCGACAGTGTCCTGTTGCGCCATATATGCACCAATAAGACCAACAGACGACAATCCCTGAAAACGGCTGAGGCGGGTACCAAACAGAGGTTGCTTAAGTTGGGTGGCGGTAAGCTCCAATACTTCCCCAAGCGAATCATAGGGGATCATTAAATCAGGATCGTTTAACTGTGAGGCAATTATGTTTACACGTTCCAGGATGCCGTATGGTGATACGCCAAGCTGATTGAGGCATTCGACATATCCATCAAGCGCGCCTATTCGAACGTAATAATGCACGGGATAAATACCCTAAGACTGATTAAATGATGTATAAAAATTAGATTAATCAGTTTGGTCGCTAAGTCAATTGCAAAGCACAAACTAGCAATGACATGCTACGACGCAGTTGCGGCCATTTGCTTTTGCTCGGTAAAGGCACTTGTCAACTCGCGTTAGGCACTCGTTTTCCGATAGTTCACCTTTCTGAGACAGCAGGCCAATGCTGATTGAGATGGGAAAACTTATGCCGCTGATAGTTAAATCGGTTTGCGCAACAGCGTGTCGCATGCGTTCACTGGCTATTTCGGCATCTTCTGCATTGGTGTGTGGCATCAAAATGATAAATTCTTCTCCACCCATACGGTAGATATTATCGGTCTCTCGCATTGCAGATTGAATACGCTTGACGACGCTAACAAGCGCAGAATCACCAGTTTGATGACCGTATGTGTCATTGATGCTCTTAAAGTGGTCAATATCGAGGCATGCAATGGATAACCAGGTTTCATATCGCTGAGCACGTTTACATTCGTTGACGTAATCTCTATTGAATGCGCGGCGATTGAGGGCGCCAGTGAGTTGGTCGCGGTGCGCGAGTTGGTGTAACTCTCTGTTTGCCTCCTCGAGTTCTTTGGTCCGCTCGGCTATCTGCTGCTCGAGACTGAGCCTTAGCGCATCAAGTTCTTCTCTATGATGAACCTGCTCTGAAATATCCTGCTGAAGGCCTACAAAGTGGGTAATAGCGCCATCATTGAATATTGGCGTAATGGTTAATTTTATCCAGTATAACGAACCGTCGGCGTGATAATTGAGAATTTCCGTTTCAATATTCTCACCATGCTCAAGCTTTTCATGGATTTGGCGTACTGTGGCTTTGCTTGTTTCGGGGCCCTGAACCAAAGGAGGCAAAGGCTTTCCCAGCACGTCCGATTCATTATAACCTGTGAGCTTTTCGAATCCTGCATTTACCCATACGATGCGCCTGCGTTGGTCGGTTATGCAGATGCCCACTGAAGTACTGCTTATTGCAGTTGCAAGCAAACTGCTGCGTATTGTTGATTGATGCAACGCGGTGATATCCTGAACAAAACCGTATACCTGCGTTAATTCGCCTCGCGAATCTTCCAGTACCTTAGCTCCAGTGATGATATTACGAATTGTCTTGTCTTCTCGAACGACTTTGAGGCGAGCTGTATACTCTTGTCTTTTATTTAATGCGTCATTGACTAGTTTTTTGACTTGCCTTATGTCAGATGGGTGATAATGATCAATAGCGCTTTCTAAAGTAGGCTGGTACAGCGTTTTATCTAAACCATGAATGTCGTAAATTTCGTCTGACCATTTCAATTCTTGATTACGGGTATCATATTGCCAGATGCCTATCTTCAAAGCCGAAACGATAGCGTTCAGAAGATCATTTGTTTTTTTGTTCGTATTTTTATCGACATCGCGCAGCCTAAGTGGCGTTGCAAAAAGTAAAAATTTTGATGGTGAGACAGAACTTAAAGGACAAAGCGTAATGCCGACCCGCTCGTTATTAATTAGAGTAAGCTCTGCTGACAAAGGCTTGGCGTCAGGATACTGAATCGAGCCAATAATTGTGTTGAAGCAAGTCTTATCATCATCAACCACCCAATCCACAAAATTTTCATATTCTTTTTGTTTCGAAGGAGAAAAAGGGAAATACTCAGACCATAGCGTTGAGGCCGACAAAATTCCCCCGTCTTTGTTCAGAACACAAGCAAGAGTGTCTGAAAGTGAACTATTTTCAGGAAGTTGATTTGAACTACTCAAGACAATAATAAGGCCGCGTATGCACACTTTTCATTAGTTTAGCTCACATTTAAATCTAAGCAATTGATCATGCAGCAAACCAATCTTTTCAATAACTGTAGGCAAGCGTTGACTGTTTGACTATTCTTTGTTAAGGATTAATTGGTCGAATCGATTTGAAAAAACGTATGCGTGTTTTAACGAACTACATATCAATGACACTATGTTTTTGGGTAGTGTCAGTGTCTTCGTTTTTTTCCCCACCATCGCATACAGCAGAACAGTTTTACGTGAAACCGAACACAATTTCCGTGTCTCACTTAAACCATCCTGCAACCCCTCCATTTAGGAGACTCATTAAACAGGTTTATGACGATTTAGGCATTGACGTACGTTTTTATGAAGTGCCTGCCCTGAGAGGATTTATTGAACTAAATAATGGTCATGTGGATGCAGATGTCGTTAGGATCGATACAAATGCAGCTCGATACGCCAACATTTTGGTGGTTCAGCCCGCCCTTTACACCGCAGAACTTGTTTTAATTTGTCCTATTGTCCATTCGTGCGACAAAAGCGCATTATCCGACCCTAATGCGATAACCATTTCTAATTTAGGCAATATGATGGTGCTCGATGATTTATTCATTAATGGCTCGATATTGAATAGTGAAGTGTATGATTTTGATGATGTTCGCTATCTGTTGAATAACGGTCGAGTAGATTATGCGATTTACGGAGTAACTGAGAGTTTAAAGAAGTCTATCGAGCGTGAGTTCAAGGTAACAGAATTATCAAAGGTATCTCTTCATCACGTTATTCACAAACGTCACGCCCCGTTATTGCCCGAAATTCAAGACACACTTGAGAGCTACTTAAACAGCTTTGACCCTGATACAGATTTTTGAACTATAGTTAGTCCAGAACAAGTCAACTCATCGGGCTATTAGCTCAATGGCTTAGATCATTGTCCGCGAGCTCCTAAATACAGAGAAACGAATGAACTATTATCCATGGGTAGGTTCTGCACACCGATTGTTTGCCATTATTCTTGGCTTGCAGATTGTGGTGGCACTGATCCTTGGTTTCCAACAGTCGCAATTCATTGCCGTGTTAGTGATTTGCGTGCTGATTGCTGCCCTGCCATACGCGTGCCACTACCTAATCCCGTATCGAACAGTGACTGCGCATTTTTATGTGGTTGCAGCGCAGATGTTGTCTGCATTGCATATTCAGCAGGGAATGGGATTAACAGAAGTGCATTTTCAGATCTTTTCTCTGCTAGCTTTTGTCAGCTTTTATAAGTTGCCCAATCTGTTTATTTCATCCGTCGGTTTTGTTGCTGTACATCATTTAAGTTTCTTCCTGTTGCAAAAAAACGGCGTTGCCGTTTTCGTACTCGAACCCTCAGATTTGTACTGGTCAATCTGGATGCTTCACGCCTTTTTCGCCGTTGCAGAGGGCGGGATTCTCTTTTACATGACAACCCAGATGCGTCGTGACTCATTGAATGATCTGGCGATTCAGAAAAGTGTCGGGCGGTTAATCCATGATCCGAACAGCATGCCACTCGGCGAGGAAGAGCAAAACTGGAAAGGACAGGACGCGCCATTTGCTACCTTGCTGACCTCGTTACGACCAGCTCTAGCTGAGACACAAAAAGTCACTGATACCGTCTGTCAGTCGCTCAGTGAGATCCTGGCCGGCACTGATGTATCTGAGTCATCAGAGCTTAATGCTGAATTAGGAAGAACGGTTAAAAAGGCAACCTCACAGTTAAAACGGAACTTCGACCGATTGGTGAAAGCAAGTGATGAAGTAAGTGATGAATCGCAGCATGCTAGCGGCGAAGCCTCGCTATTGAGTCGCCAGCTGCAGGTATTTGAAAAAGACATCAAGCAGTTATCTGATGAACTGCAAGCGGTATTACAGGACGTTACCGAGCTCAAGAAAGAGTCTGTGCAAATTCTGAAGGTTGTTGAAACGATTGAAGATATTGCTGAGCAAACCAATTTACTTGCGCTGAATGCGTCTGTAGAAGCTGCTCAGGCTGGGCATCATGGCAAAGGCTTTGCGGTAGTGGCAGATGAAGTCCGGCAGCTTTCCACAACGACACATGAAAGGGTAGCTGAAATGTTAAGGGCCAGCAGTCAGTTAGATTCCCTTTCTGACACCGTCGTTAATCGGGTCACCCAGTGCAATGAACTCGGTGAGAAAACCATGCTCGCGACCAGTGAAGCCAGACAAAAAATGAAAAGTGTCAATCGCATTAATCATCTGGCCAGCGACCACATTTTGGATATTTCCGATACATTAAAAAAACAAAGCCTTGCCGTTACAGACATTAGTGATAGTACGGCGACTATCGCTCGTACATCTGAGCAGAATTTCCAGGCTACAGAACTGGTGGCACAGAAGCTGGAAAAGCTGGCTGAATCTGCTCATCTACTGCGTATGAGTATTAAGCGGTTTAAAGTGCAGTGAAAAGCGGATTCATCATTCTGCTCGCTATATTATGGCTTGGCATTGTAATGGCAGTGTTGAAGTGGCAGCAATCGTCAATGCTTATAGAGTTTGACCCGGAATTGCAGTTGTTATCAGATTTAGCATCGCTGGAGCAGGAATTGCTTCCTTATCATGCACAACACCGTTTAACGACCATTCACATTACTGCAGATGATTGTATATGTGATTTCACTTCGCGCCAGCATCGACATAGTGTTGCTCAACTTGCTGAACAACAGGGGTTTCACAATGTGTTTATTAATCTCGCTGAATCCGGCACGGAGTCCATAGCTACAGTATTGCCCGCATTGCCTGCAGTCGCCGTCTTTGAGAATGGAGAGTTGACGTATTTTGGTCCGTATTCGAGTGGTATTTACTGTAGTGCTGGAAACGGCCTGGTTGAACCCTGGCTAACACGTGAAACAGACAGTGCTGCCTTCTCAATGCCCGATACAGTTATTCCGTATGACGCTGAGGGATGTTACTGCAGACCGACAAAATGATGTAGGTCAGTTTATGTTAATACGCTTGATGAAATCGGCTAGGGACGAAATATCCTCAACGGTAGCTTTCACCAGGTTGTTAATCGCTTCAGAGGATTTATGCGTGTTATGAGCAAGTTCTCTGACTTCATCTGCGACCACCGCAAATCCACGTCCGGTATCACCTGCTCGCGCAGCTTCAATTGCGGCGTTGAGGGATAACAAGGCGGTTTGGTCAGATATTTCTGAGATGGTGGCAATAAAACCAGAAATCTTCTGGCTGTTGTCGACAAGCCTTTGCATAGCAATTTGTGTCTGGTTTATCAGATCGCGACGCTTAGTGATGTTAAGTCCGAACATAACGAATCGATACACGTCATTCTGGAAATTCTTGAGGCCACAGACGCGCAAGTCGATGGCCGCGAAGAAATCGTCTTTACGAAATTCTACGGTTTTTGACACGAAGTCACCGTTTTTAAGGCGAGCTAACTCTTCACTGTTAATTTGTTCAAACAGCTCAAATGAAAAATCTTCGATGTCATAGTGCTCACCAATCAGGTCTTTAAGCATCGGATTCCAGTCCAATGGCTGAGCGTTGGTATCGGTTTCCAGAATGACAAGGGCTCCGCTAATCGCCTGTAGCTTACGGGTGTAATTTAATGCCTGCTGCTTGACTTCCGTGATGTCTGCTTGCACTGCCACGAAATGCTTTAATAAGCCATTTTCGGTCACTGGGTTGATAGACAGTGATGTCCAATAGGGAGTGCCATCGGCGGTATAGTTGAGGATTTCACCATAGTAGGGTTCTTCTTCATCCAGATGTCGGCGAATTTCTTTGCGGGTATCTTCTGAGGTTTCAGGCCCTTGTAAAAAGCTGCCGGGTTTTTTGCCTTTAATATCCTCTAGCAAGTAGCCAGTAAGACGCTCAAAACCTTTATTAACGTATTTAATTAGGCCGTCAGGTCCAGTGATAATCACCGCATTTTGCGTCCTGTTCGCAACCAATGACAGCATTTCCCTTTCATCTTGTAGCTCTATTTCCTCCGTGACATCTTTTAGAAACGCGGTATAAAGCACCCGGCTTTCCAAATCGACTTTACTTAGCGATAAGTTTGCCCACAGCGTAGTGCCATCCTGACGCTCGATATTGACCACACGCGACGTGCCAACAATCTTATCTACGCCTGTGCGCCTGTTATTATTGATGTAACTATCGTGCTCATCGCGAAATGCCTCTGGTACCAGATGCTTTACATTACGTCCAATGATCTCATCTCGGGATATTCCCCACATGGTTTCCGCAGCATGGTTGAATAATGTCACGAGATTATTTTCATCTATGCACACCACGGCATCATTGACCTGCTCGAGGGTTTTCTCGATGATCAGACTTGCCTCTCTGGCCTTAGAAATGTCCTGCAACGTGGCGGTATAGTAGGTTTTTCCACTAACCTGGATGCGCGTGACTGATAGGTTGACCCACAAATGTTGTCCATTGCTGCGCACCATCTCAACTTCACGAGTGCTGCCAACAATTTTATTCTCACCGGTGGTCCTGTTGCGGTCCACATAGTCATCATGTTTGTCACGGATGGCTGCCGGAACCAGTATATTGACATTTTTCCCGAGCACCTCTTCACGCTTATAGCCCCACAGTGTTTCTGCTGCATCGTTGAAAAACACGACATTGTTTTGCTCATTGATTGTCACCGTGGCGATCAATTGTTTTTTGAGAGATTGCTCGGACAGATCTGTAGAAAAGGCAAACAGAGACATTGGACAGCTTCTTGAAGAGACATCCTTAAAAGATAACGGCAAACCCTGAAATTGCCAGTGATGGTGAAGAGTTGGACGTGAAATCGGCGTATTACTCAACGCTAACGTCAGTACGGTGAATAGTTTATAGTGCAAAGACTGAACAGGATGGGACGACCTATGCTTTATCAATTAGCCTACTTTCGATACTTCATGCTTCTGTTGGGCACATTACTATTTGCACCACTACCGGGGGTCGCTAAACCTATTGACGTTCAGATTAAAGGGTTTGATGACGGAGTAAAATCGACCAAACAGCAGGATTATGAGCAGGCAGTTCTTTTCGCCAAGCGTACAGCAATTGAGCGCGCTGGAGTCACCGTGAAATCCGTCACTACGACCAGTGATTTCCAGCTACAATCAGACTTTATTGAGTCTCAGGCACAAGCGATATTGCTGCCGGGATTTACGATCATAGATATTGGATATCAGGAGGACGGCACCTATCTGGTTATTCTATCTGGCAAAATAGACCAGTCTGACACGGCGTCGGCGTCTGTTGATGATTCCCCACTATTCAACGCCATGCAGCAACTGATAAATGCACCTGACAACTTCACTTATAACCTTGGAGAGATCGGATATTACGATGTGAAGCGTGCCTATTTTGTCTCAAATGATCGTTTTGTCATTGAGCACAACTATCGCAACGGCCAACTTATTTTGGATGAGTTTGACCGTGACTTCATGAACGCTTCCGGCCGCTATAGAACAGCATGGGACAGCGGTGATGTGTCATTAACATTTGCCCCTGACGGGTCTGCCTCTGGAATATGGAAGGCTTTACTCGGTAGCGGTGAGGTCAAGATAGAGCGTAGATAGTGCCCTAAACCTCACGTAATGAAGGCGCCGTCACAGGTCAAGGCTTTCTCTTGGATAGGGCCTTTGTGATAATATATTCCACGCAATAATCCTCCTAATCAATAACATAAAAACATGGTTGTCATCGGCTGTTTACTTGGCATTATCGCACTCACTTTTCTCCCCTCGCGCCGAATAGGTTGGGGCGTCTTTGCGACATTCGAGCGCCTACAGCGACTGTATTGCGGCCTGAAGCGGCGTGTATTCGCCTACGATGGCTGTTCTGTTGTATTTTACGACAGCGAATCAGATAAACCCGTATTGCTACTTCTGCACGGTTTAAGTGCGGATAAGACGGCGTGGTTGAGTTGTGCACTGTTTTTGAAGCAGCGTTACAGACTCGTCATCCCTGATCTTATCGGTCATGGCGAGAGCAGCTATCAGCAACATAAGCGCTACGATACAAAAGCCTACATAGAGTGTTGCAAGGCGTTATTGTTACACCTGCAAATAACACAATATTCGGTTGTGGGTAACTCTATGGGTGGAGTGGTGGCTGCCAACTTATTAAATGACCGAGAACGTGATTGTGTAAAAGCGATTTTAGTGGGTCCTGCGGGAGCAAAAACAGACTTAACATTACACATGATTGAACAAAACTTTAATCCGTTTCTACATCATTCAGTTAAAAGCGTGTTTGATATGTTCAGTCTGACTATGCGCAGGCGCCCGCCAGTGCCGCCGAGTGTGCTTTACTACATTGCGCAGCACAATTACGTTGACCGGGCTGACCGATTACAACACTTGTTCTCTGACTTTGTGAATCTCGACAACATCGTCAAAGATCCTTTTACGCTCAACAGTGATAACGTGCTCATGATCTGGGGAGAAGAGGACTGCTTTGCCCCTACTCTTGATATCGCTGCCTGGAAAGAGCTGGTGGGTGGGCATGCAAAGACTTACCCAGGAATAGGCCACATGACGATGGTGGAATGTCCGAGAAAAACGGCGGCAGACATTAGCCACTTTTGCCAATAAGTTTCCCGGCATCGATGCAGAATTTCCCATATACTCTGTGAAAAATGATTGCACCGCAAAACAGCTCACTTTTCGCTGTCACATTGATACTTAGCTATGACACCTGAACCGCCCAAGCGACTAAACAAATACCTCAGCGACACTGGCGTCTGTTCGCGTCGCGAGGCAGATAAATTAATTGAGCAGCAGCGCGTTACGGTCAATGGCAAACCGCCAGAGCTTGGTACCAAAGTGCAGCCCGGTGATACCGTTAAGTTGGATGGCAAGATTGTTGGTGGCGTAGCAAAGGATAAATCGGATCGCATTTATATTGCCTATCACAAGCCTATCGGGATCACCTGCACGACAGAGCGGCACGTGAAAGGCAACATTATTGATGCAGTGGGTCACAAGGAAAGGATCTTCCCCATTGGCCGCCTGGATAAGCCCTCGGAAGGGCTGATTTTACTGACCAGTGATGGTGATATTGTTAATAAGGTATTGAGAGCAGAGAATGCCCACGATAAGGAATACATCGTTACGGTTGATCAACCTATTAGTGAACGCTTTTTAAAGAAAATGGCACGTGGCGTGCCTATTCTGGGAACCGTGACAAAGCCTTGTCAGGTCAGGGCGCGTGGTAAGTTTCAATTCAGTATTATTCTGACACAGGGGTTGAACCGCCAGATTCGCCGCATGTGTGAATTTTTAGGATACGAAGTCACTAAATTGAAGCGGGTTCGCATTATGCACATTCAGCTTGGTAAACTGCCGCCAGGGCAGTGGCGCAATCTCACCAAGCAAGAATTACAGCAATTAAATAATGCCGTGAAGTATTCCAAAAAGACGGCTTAGGTTTTTTATTTAATTTACTCACTTTCAATTAGTTAGCCGATAATTGATACGCACAGATACTCACTGAATTAGCAAGATTTAACGAGTCAATTGTTCCACTTCCAGCAATCGTAAATGCATCAGCAGTGAGTGACGCCAAACTATTCTGAGGGACGCCGCGTGCTTCGTTGCCAAACAAATAACAATCATAGTCTGCAAATTCAGGCGAATTGATGCCCGTTCCCTGCAAGTCCAGATAGGCGAAGCGACTGAAACGTCTGGGTAAATCCTCCAGTGCAACATCAACTTCAATAGGCAGGTGGAAAATAGCCCCCATACTTGCGCGCACCACTTTTGAATTAAAGGGATCAACGCTGCCTGGACTAAGCAGCAATCGAAAGCCCCCGAACCAGACTAGCGTTCTGATTATGGTACCCAAATTCCCCGGGTCTTGTACCTCATGCAAGTAGATACAACGTTCTTGCTTGGATAAGTCCGTTCGAATTTCATCGCCTGATGGCAGAGGGACACAGGCCACGACGCCTTGCGGCGTTTTGGTATCACTCAGCTTGATCATCTGTTTATCGCTTATCACTGTCAGCGTGAAGTTAGCGGGGAGTGTCTTCGCCCATTCAAGGCGAGACTCACAAATAAATAACTGTATACATTGCGCCTGTGTAGGATGCTTTAGCGCGTTTTGCAACTCCATAATAAGATGTTCACCCTCAACCAGATAGTGGCCAAATGCTGCACGGTATTTTTTCTGGTGCAGTTTTTTTGCATCATCTAGTTTCATTTGAGTGGGCCTGCTAAGGAGTCGGGTTTTGTTTTTAACGCGAGCAAGCTTACAATATTCGCCGATTTTCCGATAGCGGGGCGAGCTCACTTCATGGCGCGATCAAAAACCAGTAAAAAATGGATGGACGAACACGTCAACGATCCTTATGTCAAAAAAGCGCAAATTGATGGCTATCGGTCTCGCGCCAGCTATAAGTTAATTGAAATCAATGAGAAGGATGGACTGTACCGCCCCGGCAGTGTGGTCGTCGATCTCGGATCCGCGCCTGGTGGATGGTCTCAGATAGTGGCCCCGGTGGTTGGTGAGTCGGGACGTGTTATTGCCTCTGATATTCTGCCTATGGACTCGATTATCGGCGTTACCTTTATACAAGGCGACTTTACCGAAGAATCGGTTTATCACGCCATTTTGGACGCATTGGGTGACGGAAAAGCGGATACGGTTATCTCAGATATGGCGCCTAACTTAAGTGGCGTTAAAAATACCGATCAGTATGCCGCGATGTATCTGGTAGAGTTGGCGCTGGATATGGCGCGTAACGTATTAAAACCGGGCGGAAGCTTTTGTGCGAAAGTCTTTCAGGGAGTGGGGTATGAGGAATACGTAAAAGAAGTTCGCCAATCATTTGATAAGGTCATCGTACGAAAACCGGCTGCCTCAAGACCGCGTTCGCGCGAGGTCTACCTTGTTGGCAAAGGATTCAAAGGCTAAATATCCCAGCGAGTCTAACGTCGGCGCTGTTTCATGCGTTGACTTTGCGCTTCGCGCTTCTCGGTTCGCTTCTCTTTGCGGTCGCGCTTATCTGGCGTCAATGAGCCTTCTTTAAAACGCTGCTTTCGCTTGGCTTTGTCAGCCGCTTTCTTGGCTGCGGCGGCGGCCATCTCGACTTTTTCCTGTGCGACCATGTCAGGCGTTTCCAGACTTATCCTGCCCAGTTTTCCTGATTGCAGTTCAGTTAGCAGCACTTCGCAGATTTTATGCAAATTGACTCGTCCACCGGTCATGATGGCGCCCCTTTGCTTTGCCGCAGCTTCTAAAAATTCAAGCTCGGTGTCAGGTAAGTTGTTCAGTTTATAGCGTGCTTTCATTCGATCTGGATAGGCTTTGATCAAATAATCAGCGGCAAAAAAGCCAACGTCATCAAATTCCATCGCGGTGTTTTTTACCGCTCCCGATGCGGCCAGCCGGTATATGGAATTTGGGTTTTCTAACTTGGGCCACAGTACGCCGGGTGTGTCGTACAAAACGATACCACTGCCAAGATTGATGCGTTGTTGACTCTTTGTCACCGCTGGCTCATTACCGGTTTTTGCGATCACGCGCTCGGCAAGAATGTTAATAAGCGTTGATTTTCCCACGTTTGGGATGCCCGTAATCATGGCATTAATTGACTTCACCGATGAGTCTTTCCGGGCGCAGTGTTGGCGAACTAAAGAAATGATTTGCCTACTTTCCGCGGGTTTATCGCTTGATGTTGTTATGGTGATTACGCCACGCTGGCTTTCCAGTTCATGCTGCCATTGCCGCGTTATTTCCGGGTCGGCTAAATCAAATTTATTAAGGATCTTCAGGCAGGGTTTGTCACCGCGGATTTTAGCAATTTCCGGGTTCTCACTAGAGTAGGGGAGGCGTGCATCCAGTACTTCAATCAGGATATCAACCTGACTTAACGACTCTTTTATTTCTTTCAGGGCTTTATGCATATGCCCTGGGAACCATTGTAAAGCCACGTCAACTCATCTCAGAAGAACACTTACCGATATTCTACTGCATTACCACTGCCTGATCGCGACCAATTCATACGTCGCGACACGGGAACAGCATATTACTCACGCAAAAATGTGAGACTTAACTACTATTAATGCATTAACTATACGTTGTTTACCAGCGGCGTTTCGCTGGTGCATTGGCTTTGCGAGGTATCCTGATGGTAATGCAGATTGGACCGTTCTCTTTGACTGGAAATAAAAGTGTGCAAGACGAGGCGATTAAGACCACGGATGCATTAAGGCAATGTTGCGCGGTATGCGAGTTAGACAATTCAGGTGCCATTGCTCACGCAAATGATAATTTTCTTCAACTGACCGGACACACTCAAGGTGATGTGCTTGGCAAGCCGTATACGGATTTAATGGCAAGAGATGAACAACATCACTATGTAGTCGAAAATCTATGGCGAACGGTCAGCAGTGGACGCCACGTTGAGCACACCTTTATGCTCGCTGGTGGCTCAGAGCCCGCATTATGGCTTAATGCTACTTATATGCCGATATTGGATAAGAAGGGAGCGTTATGTAAGGTTGTCATCATTGCAAGAGATGTCACCGAAGACGTTAAACTGCGTGAGCAATACAAGCAGGAAGTAGAACAACAAAAGCAACAGAATGTCGATTTTGCGGGGCAAATCGAAGCAATACACAAATCGCAGGCGGTCATCGAGTTTGAGTTGGATGGCACTATCATTACTGCTAATCAGAACTTTCTCGATACCATCGGCTATACCCTCGAAGAAATTCAGGGTAAACATCACAGTATGTTCACGCCCGCAGGCACCCGGGACTCTGCGGAGTATAAGAATCTCTGGTCCAGACTCAATCAGGGGAAATACGCCTCTGGTGAATTTATGAGGGTAGGCAAGAATGGTAAAGAAATCTGGATACAAGCAACGTATAACCCAATTTTTGATATTGATGGGCATCCCACCAAGGTTGTGAAATACGCGCTTGATATCACTCAGCAAAAACTGAAATCGGTGTACAGCGACGGACAGCTTTCCGCAATCGACAAATCTCAGGCTGTCATTTCATTTAACATGGACGGCACCATTATTTCTGCCAATCAGAATTTCCTCTCTACCGTCGGTTATTCTCTAGCTGAAGTGCAGGGCAAACACCATAGTATTTTTGTTGACGATGAGTACAAACACAGCTCTGAATACAAAGCGTTCTGGAAACAATTAAATGACGGTGAATATGTCGCCGGCGAGTTCAAAAGACGCAGTAAAAACGGCGATGATATATGGATTCAGGCATCATACAATCCCATTCTTGGCACAGATGGAAAGCCTATGAAAGTGGTGAAATTCGCAACAGATATCACGCAGCAGAAGAATCGTAACGCTGACTTTGAAGGACAAATATCAGCTATTGATAAAAGTCAGGCCATCATAGAATTTAACATGGATGGGACTATCCAGGTTGCGAACGACAATTTCCTCAATGCTATGGGGTATTCTCTAGACGAAATCCAAGGTAAACATCACAGTATGTTTGTTGAACCCGCCTATAAAAACAGCCCTGAATACAGAGCATTTTGGGACAAGCTCAATGCCGGGGAATTTGAGACAGGAGAATTCAAGCGTTTAGGTAAATTTGGCCGAGAAATATGGATCCAGGCCTCTTACAATCCAATTTTTGACCTCAATGGTAAGCCATATAAAGTGGTCAAATATGCAACCGACGTGACAGGCAGAGTAGTGGCCGTGAATGCGTTTAGAGAAGCGTTGAGTAAGCTGTCTGAGGGAGATTTAAATGCCACAATTAGTACCGAGTTAATCCCGGAATTCCAGCAACTGAAAGATTCAATCAATCAGACTGTCAGTACGTTGCGCGATATTGTCGAGCAGATAAATAAATCAGCCATGGAAGTCGCAGCAGGTGCCAGCCAGATAGAGCAGGGCAATTCAGATTTGAGTAGCAGAACAGAACAGCAGGCCTCCTCTTTGCAACAGACCGCAGCGAGTATGGAGGAAATGACCAGCACAGTAAGAAGTAATGCTGAAAACAGTAAGCAAGCCAACGATTTGTCTGCTAGCGCGACGCAAAAGGCGATTCAGGGTGGAGAAACAATCGCCTCAGCTGTACAAAGTATGCAGGTGATCAATCAGTCCAGCAAAAAAATCAATGACATCATTAGCGTAATTGATGAATTGGCCTTTCAAACAAACCTATTGGCACTAAATGCCGCAGTTGAAGCTGCCAGAGCGGGGGAGCATGGGCGAGGCTTTGCTGTGGTTGCGACCGAGGTGCGTAATCTCGCTCATCGCTCGGCAGAATCTGCCAAAGATATTAAAGAACTTATCAACGATAGTGTTAAAAAAGTTGAGGAAGGTACACAGCTGGTAAACGAATCAGGTGCCACACTTGAGCATATTGTCGAGGCAGTGCAGAAGGTGGGCGATATGATTGCTAATATCAACGTGTCATCTGATGAGCAATCTACCGGCATTGCTGAGATCAATCAGGCTGTCAGCGAAATGGACAATATGACCCAACAAAACGCGTCGCTTGTAGAAGAAGCCAGTGCGGCAAGCGCATCGCTGGCGCAACAGGCACAAGATATGCTGGCTCGAATGCGCTTTTTCAAACTAAGCCAGGTCTAATCAGCGGGCACTCAACTTGCGGGAAAATGCCATATCATATGGATATGGCAAAAGTTTTGGGGCGATTTTACCTTAATGTGAGGGCCCAAACGGGTCTCAGCACAAGCAGAGTATAAAACATGAGCGCGGGTCCGTACTTGCCCTTTTTCCATAAGAATTTTGCCTGTCCATGCAGAAATTTTGTGGCTAGGAAGGCATTAGCCAGATCGATAGATTCTCGTTTATTCACTTCAAGGAGTTCTTCTCGCTGGCTGCCGGCCATAAACTGACGAGGTTCATTTTTCTCGACCCAGGATTTGGCAATGTTGTGCGCTTCGTCGCGCAGATTATTCCTGGTAACCAGCCATTGCACTAAACCCGATTCATAGGCTTCCTTTGCAGATGGCTTCCAACCTTCCTCACCTAGCATTCGTCGGGCATTCTGCTCGCCCATCAAACGCGCAAGATGCACACTGGAACATCCCTCCGGTGTGACGCCTAAGGCCGAGAATGGCAGCGAAAACGTCGCTGTGTCGGCGGCAATAATACCGTTACACAAGGTTGCTGTTGTGACGCTTGCGCCAATGCCTGGCCCATTAAACGCGACCAGAATAGGCTTTGGACATAATAGAAAGATTTCAAACAGTTGCTGATTCATGTCTCGTATCATGTCTCTTAGCTTTCTGGGGTGCATTAGCTTTATCGTGCTGGATAAATTTACCCCAGCGGAGTAGTAGTCGCCTTCACCGGTCAAAACAATCGCTTTCACTGCTTCATTGTTCGCCGCAGCCTCTATTGCCGCTTTGATGGCCATGATCATGTCAAGTGTCCAGCCATTCAGTTTCTTTGGTCTATTCATACAAATAGTGACTACGCCCTCATTGATGGTAGTAACGAGATAAGTGGCATCTTTTGGGGATAAACTGAAATCATTCATATGTTTTCTGCTGTGCCGCTGTTATTTGGTTTTGGAAAATACGACTAAACTGATGCCTCCCAGGATGAGCAGCATCGAGATCATTAAACTTGTACTGAAGGTTTCATCAACAAAGATAATCCCCCCCACTGCTGCAATTAACGGCACGGAAAGTTGTGCAACTGCAGCTTGTGTGACTTTTAGCCCCTTAATCGCCATATACCATATGGCGTATCCCATTCCGGATGCGATTGCACCACTTGCAATAGCCAACAAGACACCTTGAAAAGACAGATTAAATTGCCAGTATGTCAGGATCAGTAAGGCGATAGCGAACGGTATGGAACGGATAAAGTTTTTTGCTGTATCGACGGTGGGATTGGTGGCTTTTTTCCCCACCACTGAATACATACCCCACGCTATTCCCGAGATAGCCATTAATACGAACCCCACCAAACTCGGCTGCTGTACGGAAGGCAGCATTAAATAGACCAAGCCCGAGAACGCGATGACAATACCTGCCCATTCTTGCAAGCTTGGCCGCTGCCCTTTTAAGATAGTGTTCATGGTCATAGAAAGCTGTACCGAGCCAAATAGAATCAATGCACCCGTTGCGGTGTTGAGATGGACATAGGCATAGGAGAACGCTAATGCATAGGTAAACAGCATGGCAGGGGCATACCAGTCTTTTAGCCCAATTTGTATCTTCGCTCTATTTTCCTCAATTCGTCGCCTCGATGTGGTTATCCGCATGACCATCATAATCACGCCCAGCATTATAGCCCCTGATACAAGCCTGATGACGGTGAAGCTTGCTGGATCAATAGCACCCTCACCCAGAGCTAAACGGCATAGCACAGAATTTGCTGCAAATGCGATAAGTGCAGCAACAGTACAAAGGATGGTAATAAAAACGGATTGCATTGAAACATTCACGACCAGTGTTTAGTGCACAGTACCACTTTCAAAAGTGTAATTGTTATATGGCATGAAAATATCATTTATGATGCGGGTAGGTTGAATAAAATAAAGAAATCCATGAAAGATTCTATGAAAACTGGGTCTAAATTCGTTCATGCAGGATTGCCTGTCCCTTCGCAAGGAGAGTCATTCGCCGAATCTCCGGTATTTGCCAGCACTTATCATTTGTCTGGAGACGTAAACTCCGCCGAATATCAATATGCGCGTTTTGGCAATCCAACCTGGACGGCGCTAGAGGCTGGACTGTCTGAACTGGAAGGTGGAGAGACGGTTATCTTTCCTTCAGGCATGGCTGCGATAACCGCAATTTTAAGTGCGTTAGTGGTAAGCGGCGAAAAAATCATTCTGCCAGCTGATGGTTACTATGCCACCCGCGCGTTTGCTGAATCATTCCTCATCCCAAACGGCATTAAAATCGAATTTGTGAAGACCACAAAAGTGGCAAACCATGATTTCACGGGCGTGAAATTGGTGTTGTTAGAAACGCCAAGCAACCCGCTGCTTGACTGTATCGACATTGCTGAGATTGCCCAGAAAATCCACTCCTGCGGAGGAGTACTGGCCATTGATAACACAACGGCGACGATTCACAGCCAGCAGCCACTAGACCTTGGGGCAGATATCTCCATGTGCGCTGATACCAAGTCACTCAATGGGCATAGCGATGTGGTATTTGGGCATGTATCGTCCAACGAATCGGCGTTGATAGAGAAAATTCGCCTGTGGCGAAAGCTGTCAGGCAGCATCCCCGGTCCGATGGAAACCTGGCTGGTGCACCGGGGGTTAGCGACCATGGATGTCAGAATGGTGCGCATGGTGCAAAATGCGCAAGTGCTCGCCGAGCTGTTAGATACTCACCCCAAAGTCAAAAGCGTGCGCTACCCAGGATTAAAGCACGACCCTTCGTATGAAATAGCGTCCAAGCAGATGGCCCATTACGGGTTTATGTTGAGCTTCGATCTTGGCTCGCAACAAGCCGCTGACTTATTTTTAGAAAAGAGCCAATTAGTATTCGAAGCAACCAGTTTTGGTGGTTTGCATACGATGGCTGAGCGACGTGCCCGTTGGGGCACAGATGATGTTTCTCCGGGGCTTATTCGGTTGAGTGTGGGTTGCGAGCATATTGATGATTTGATAAAGGATATGATTAACGCTCTAGAAGGCTAGTGTTGCCAGATACATTAAACGATGCTGGGGCAGCTAGTGCTTAGTAGCTTAAATTCTTATCAAAAGCTACGTAATCAACCTGACAGAAAGGACTCGCTAATCCGGCAGTGTGTTTGAATGAATATCAACAATGGCATCCATTAATGTATTTCAGTAACCCACACACTTACCTCCAAATTGGCATCAGGGAGTCCCCAAAAAGCCCCAGACACTGGTGGCACATGTTCAGGAAGCAGACTAACAGATACCGCAATATGATTAACCCCTACTAATGTTCCATGGGTTGGATCAAAGCCTTTCCATCCAGCGCCTGGGATATACACTTCAGCCCAGGCATGAGTTGTGCCTGGAGCGCTTATGTTTGGTCCAATATAAACATAGCCGCTCACAAACCTTGCTGCGAACCCTAGATAACGAGCAGTATCAATAAATAAATTTGCCAGATCCCGGCAAGAGCCCTGATTGCTTTTTAGTGTAGAAGATGAGCTCTGAACACCTTCCTCATCTCTTTTTACATAACGAATCGACTCGTAAATCTGTCGGTTCAGTAAAAGCAGCAACTCGAAAGTTTGAATAGGTTGCTCTTTAATCCATATCACTTTTACCCATTTGTCTAAATGTTTTGGGTCACTGTTAAGCGCATTCCAGAAATATGGTGTGAGAGCAACCTTGTCGTCCAAAGGATATGAAAAAGGGTAAGATACGGCATCGTCCGCGATGAGGAAGTCGTATGGAGATTCATCGTACTTTTGCACAATCGTTACCGTCTCAATCCACAAATGGTCTGTTGGTTCTGTAAAAGTGGCTACAGCGATTGAATTACTCTCCACATCTCTGATCCATCTCAGATTTGCCTCGGGACTTATAGTGAGTTGAGATGACTCGATATGCTGGTCATGGCCCTCACGAGGCCTCAGTCGGAGTGTATGTGCTTGCATTTGGACAGGGTAAGGGTACGCATAATTTGTTTGGTGCACGACATTAAACCGTTTCATATCTGCTCAAGTTCACATCTGGTTTTTCGGGTGACGATAAAAAGCACGGCGATCCCTACTATAGAGGAAAACACAGATGCAGAAAGTATCCCCGATTTGGCCGCATTAATCTGGTCAGGTGAATAAGCAAGGTTGGCGATAAATATTGCCATGGTAAAACCAATACCGGCCAAAATACCCCCTGCCAAGATTAACCCCCATGACAAATCAGGTGGACGCTCTGCAAGCTTAAGCCGCACTGCAAGCCAACTAAGTAAACATATGCCTACCGGTTTTCCAATAGCGAAACCAAGAAAAACTGCCAAAGCTATCGCACTGGGAATATCGCTTGGATTCAATGGGATGCCAGCATTGGCAAACGCGAATAAAGGCATGACGACAAAGCCGACCCAAGGATGTAGCGTGATTTCAAGCCGCTCCACCGGCGACATCGCTTCACGCGCTGCTGCTTCAGCAGTTTGTAAAAGCTTGTTATGCACACGGCTGCTATGTTTGCTAACGTGGTCTGATGGGGCCCTTAGAGAATTGATGATATCGTGAAGACGGTTGTCGCTTACCCATCTAACTGTCGGTGTCATTAAGCCAAGTACAATACCCGTGACGGTAGGGTGGATGCCAGCAGCATCCAGAAATAGCCACAGAATAGTGCCGGTAATGCAGAACAGGAGGACACTGCGGATCCCTAAAAAAGACATACACTGCAAAACTGCAATGCTGACCAAGGCTGCCCCCATAAAGAACAAGTCGATCGAATTACCATACCCTAGCGCAACAACTATAATTGCACCCAGATCGTCGACAATAGCCAGCGACAACATGAAAACTCGCATGCTCTTGGGTATTCGTTTTCCTAACAGTGCCAGACAACCAATAACAAACGCGGTATCCGTCGCCATAACGGTTCCCCAGCCGTGCTGACCAGCATCTCCGAGTTGCAAACAAAGGTAAATGCTTGCAGGTGCAGCCATACCGCCTATTGCTGCCGAAATAGATAGCATTGCAAGTTTCGGCTTACGTAACTCTCCCAACACCATTTCACGCTTCAGTTCAAGCGCTATTAAAAAGAAAAAAAGCGTCATTACGGCATCGTTTATCCAGCTGTGCAAAGAACGTTCAAACACTACTGAGCCAATATTGATACCGATTGTTGTTTTCCATATATCAGCAAAACTTTGGCTAAATTCGGAGTTAGCAAAATAAAGTGCCAAAAGTGTAAAAAGAAGCAAGATAAGCCCTGCTGCTGCTTCAATTTTTATGAAACGAGATAATGGATGTGTTATCCAGTCAATAGGGGACTGAGGTAGCTGTTCTGCTCGCCCTCGGCTATCAGAAAGCAGTGAATTAACTAACGTTTTCATCCTCACTTGAAGCATTCTCCTCGCTCATGCTCGATGCCTTCAAAACATCTTCTGCCGCGTAGTTAATTGCATCCACCAGTTTGCTATAGCAGTAGCCCTTGTAGTGATAAACAGCAACGAAAGATTCTGTTATCCCCAGATGTCGCATAATTTGAGCGTCTTTATCGTTCAAAGCGGATCTCCGTAATGCGTCCACAAAATAATGCTCGGCGGGAATCGCGGCAGAAGGCAACTAAATAGACGCCACATCACGATCCTGTTTTAGTCGAGAACACATCTCGATTAGTACGTGTCAAGCCTGTCAGTTTCATCTCGTACGGTGGCATAACACTCACAGCAAAGTGCTTCTAATTTCTCCCTGTCGAGCACCGTAATGTGCCCTCTCTGGTATCTGATTACGCCTAATTTCTGGAGTTTTCCTGCTGCTTCAGTAACGCCTTCTCGCCTTACCCCTAGCATGTTAGCAATAAGTTCTTGAGTCATAATCAAATGATTATTAGACAGGCGGTCCAAAGACATGAGAAGCCATCGGCAGAGCTGCTGATCAATAGAGTGATGTCGATTGCAAACTGCAGTTTGGGCCATTTGGGAAATAAGTGCCTGTGTATAGCGAAGCAGTACCATACGAATTGCCTGATTATTATTAAATTCAAACAATAACAATTCTGCTGGTAATTGGTACGCGAACCCTGCGCTTTGCACTACTGCGCGGTTGAGCGTACTTTCCCCCCCCATAAAAACGGCTATTCCAACCAAACCATCTCGTCCTACCACAGATATTTCCGCTGAAGAGCCGTCTGCCATAACAGATACCAGAGATACAATGCTATCAACTGGGAAATATACGATAGACTCGGGTTGTCCTTCCTCGTGTAAAACACGGCCCAATGTGAGTTCGATTAATTTTAGATGAGGATAAACTCTATGTTTACTCTCATCAGGCATAGCCATCAGCAATTTGTTGTCAGTCGGCTGAAAATGCGACGAGTTCATTAAATACTTCACTTTTATCTCTGAGTTGAAATGCCATTACAACACTGACTTTTCGCCATTACTTTATTCTTCGTCAAGCCGATGCTCAAAAATGTACTTTGCCGATGAGATAGTGAAACCATTGCGCTTTAACGATGTTGTTCCATTAACAAGAAAAATTGTGGGGTGGTTAATTCATTCACCGGTTACCCCTCTTTTATTGGTTTTCGCATATTTTGTTCTGTGTAAGTTCTTTCTTGTTGCACTAATGCTTTTGGCCAATAAGGATTTGAGAACTCGCTTTTAGCGCTATCTTGACTTTTTGGCTCGAATAAAATGTTTCGGGTATTGCTAACGCCGTTTTTTTCCTGGTTCATAAGAAGCTTCTTTTTAAGGCAAGTTATTGGCGGTAGGGTGAACATAAACGACCGTTAGATAACTATCTGTGCGATAGCGAACACAGTGAGAAAATTAACGCCCTTCAACCAACATTAGATATCAGTAGACAGATTTGTGAAGGGGGCAGTCGTTACAATGAATGAACAAAATGGATTACCTTAGCGAGGCTCAATGTTCGCTAGCGAACAGACAACTATTGTTAACAAGCCGAAACTTAGTATTTGGAATGGCACTTGTTCGAGTATTTTACGCCGGAGTTTAAGATGTTTTTTCGCAACTCAGCAAGTGTTCGGTGGTTATATTTCTAGTTTAAGGGACAGGTTAACCTATCGGTAGACAGCTCCCGAACGCGATTTTTTAAACAGGATATTCCGCTAGGTGAAAGAAGACATTGACATATTATGCGTGATTAAAGATCAGGATTCAGCGGATATGCTGAGTAGAGAGCTGGCCCTACGTATACCGGGTGCGCGCCTCTCATTCACGCAAGAGGTAGCAAATGTCATGCCGATTATTTGTGCTCAAAACGTCGAGTTACTGATAATTGTGTCTGACACTGACACTGACGGTGCCGTTGAGCCGATTTCATCAACTCTCATGTCGATGATTCCACAAACTCTGTTACAGTTTCTGCCCGCCAACTTCTTGTTATGTCGTGAGTGCTTAACGAGGACATTAGACATGTGGGCGCAATTTATTCAATGTGGACTCGAAAGACCATCCAAGTTATTGCGTGATGGTTTGCAAAGCCAAGAACGAAAGATCTTGGCAACCATGCAGGAAGCAGTAATAAGTTGTGACCAGCATGGTAAAATGACTTACATAAACCGCGCGGCGGAGCGGTTTATGGGACTAAGTAAAAGCGAGGCATTACATACACCCCTCACAGCCATAGTTGAGTTTGACACTGATGGGACGGGTAACAGCAGCAGAGAAACATTAGAAGCGTTTTTTACCAGAGAATTATCACACTCACGTTGTTTGGACTCGACACTAGTTAATCATGATGGTCTTAGGACCCACGTTATAAGCACTATCAGTTCATACAAAGATTGTATGGACGACAGGGATGGGGCAGTGATGGTAATGCGCAAAGTTGACCGGCATTACGTGGAATTACACCATCAGGCTAACTATGATTGGTTAACAGACCTGCCTAATCGCGCATTTTTAACAGGGCGATTAAATTTGGCTGTCAGTTTGGCAGTCCGACACAATCACCAAGTTGGTCTGATGTTTGTCGACCTGGATAACTTCAAATCAGTTAACGATTCAATGGGACACGAAGCAGGAGATCAACTGCTCAAGTCTGTCTCGAAACGCCTTGCCTCTTGTATTCGAGCTAGTGACACTGTGAGTCGATATGGCGGGGATGAATTTGCCGTATTACTTACAGAAATTGTCAACGTAAGCGACTGTGAAAGAGTGGCTAAGAAAATCTTAAGTGCCTTTCGTTTACCACATCAGGTGGCAGGCAAGTCTTTAGTTATTGGACTGAGCATAGGCATAAGCATTTTTCCTACTGACGCCAAATCTTGTCAAGCCATGTTCAATCACGCTGATAAGGCTATGTATGAAGCGAAAAAAACCGGTAGTAGCCAGTTTGAAGTGTATTCGAGTAATCACGATGTAAATTGATTACTGCTTGTTGTAGCACATCAATATTACCTACATTAGCCACTAAATGGCTATGATAAAGGTTTGCAGTTTGGTACCAGAGGCCCGGACTTGATGGGGCTCGCCCTCGAGTCGGCACACATGTGTGCCGGCCATGCCCCAAAAACAACAAAACCCGCTCGAAAGCAGGGTGAGTTTCCGGTCTGCGTTGCAGATTTCGAGTGATAAGTAATCACTCGAAAAGGGGCGAACGACGGCACAGGAAGTGCCGGCTGGTTAATGCTCAATGGATTGGTTCAGCCATCAACCACAGGCACAAAAAAACCGACTAATGTCGGTTTGTGCTGCACATGCTAAAAGTGGTACCAGAGGCCGGACTTGAACCGGCACACCCTCGCGGGCGGCGGATTTTGAATCCGCTGCGTCTACCAATTCCGCCACTCTGGCACTGATAGATGTGCTTTCCCGAACCGAGCTAACGAATCGAGAGGGACGCATTATATCGACACACCTTTACGGTGCAAGTATTTTGTTAGTTACTCTCTCTACTTGCTGTCTGAGTGGCGAATTAATGCGCTGTCTTGACTGTGTCGGGCTATCGATTGATATAGTCATGCCACCAATCACAAACGGCATCCTTATCTCCTTTGAATATTACCGTTCTGCCGCTGCGCTCCAGCTGATAGTCATACATTGGGTCGTAATAACGGGTAAGTAACTCTGCTATCCATTCTCTATGGGCGTCAAATTGCCCGGTTTCCTGTGTTTTACCAATGGCGTATTTAAGCGTTTTTTCGACCTGCTGATATGCCTCATTGCCCAAACGCTTCCTTATTCTTGCCAGAGAGTTACTCAATAAGCTGGCGAATTTTTTGATCCCCTGCTCGGGATCCTCAGCGTTGCACTCGTTGAGCAGGTCTTCGATGTAAAGTTTTACAATCGTATCGACACGCTGCTCAAATGGCACATCCACAAGTACTACGTCACTGTGTTGAAACGCATTGTGTAGCGACAGTGGCACATTGCAGCTGCCGATGAACCCACCTTCGTCCTCAACCATAATGGCTCTTGGTTGATATTGAGCTTTACACAGCAAATCAATCACTAGGCTATTTTCAAAATTGATTTGTGACGGCTGTGTCGCGACGCGCGTGCCGAATGCTGAACCGCGGTGTCGCGCGAGACCTTCCAAATCGATACTGGGTCTGCATCGTGCAAGCAGTTCAGTTTTACCTGAACCCGTGTAACCAGCAATCACCACAAACGGTTGTGAGGAAGACAATACTTCCACCTGCTGCAGGATGAAGTTGCGCAAGGCTTTGTATCCACCTGGCAACCTGGGAATGTCTACACCTTCCTCTTTTAGCCATTGCTGTACTATCTGCGAGCGCAAGCCGCCGCGCCAACAATAAAGATAGGCGTCAGGATGAGTGCTGATAAAACTTTGCCAGGCGTGCACACGCTGTGCTTTAACAATGCCGCTAACCAGTTCGTGACCAAGTGCAATGGCTTGTTCCTGACCATGCTGTTTATAACAGGTGCCTACCTTTGCTCTTTCTATGTCTGACATAAGTGGTAAGTTTACGGCACAGGGGAAGGCGCCGCGAGCAAATTCACCGGGTGAGCGTGTATCGATAAGCGGCACAGCATCTAACAACAATGATTGAAAAAATTGCATGTCAGCACGTTCAGTCATGCACCTGTACCCGATAGTGACCGTCAAACGGCAGAGCTTCGCCAATGCGCGTCAGAGATAATGAGAGTCGCTGGGCTGTTGCCCTGAGCTCTTCAACCGCATGCTTTTGCGCAGCAATCAATAAGCCGCCTGAAGTTTGCGGATCGCACAATAAGGCCTTTTGTGATGCAGTAAGCGCACTGACATGATGACCATAAGCGGAGAAGTTACGTTCTGTGCCCCCGGGTACACAGCCCTTTT
Organism: Aestuariibacter salexigens DSM 15300; assembly: GCF_000429145.1. Taxonomy (GTDB): domain Bacteria; phylum Pseudomonadota; class Gammaproteobacteria; order Enterobacterales; family Alteromonadaceae; genus Aestuariibacter; species Aestuariibacter salexigens. Next base: position 282,733 of record NZ_AUBH01000004.1, on the reverse strand, counting down.
CAATGTAATCAAAGGCACCTGAAACGGTTGGAACTGCCGAAAACTTAACGGATGCTGACAGGTCGCTGCCCTGCATCATTTCAATCAAATGACCCAGCAGGCCAAAACCTGTTACATCCGTTACCGCAGCAATGCCAGCCATGTCTGAAATATACTGTCCCAGGCGGTTAGACTGGCACATGATTTGGGTCGCTAAACCCTTGTGCTCATCAAGTAATTTTCCCTGCTTTTCTGCCGTGGTGAGCAAGCCAATCCCCAACGGCTTTGATAAAAACAGTTCACATCCGACCGTCGCGGTATCATTGCGTTTAAGGCTTTGCTTGCTAACTTGTCCGGTCACTGCCAGGCCGAATATGGGCTCGGGTGAGTCAATGCTATGACCGCCAGCTAACATGCATCCTGCATCAGCACAGGCTTTGCGACCTCCTTCCAGAACCTGCGCCGCGACCTCCGGACCCAGCTTATTGATAGGCCAGCCCAGAATAGCAATGGCCATCAATGGTTTCCCTCCCATTGCGTAAATATCGCTGATCGCATTCGTCGCGGCGATACGGCCAAAATCAAAGGGATCATCGACGATTGGCATAAAAAAGTCGGTGGTACTGAGAATGACTTTACCATCGCCCATATCATACGCTGCCGCGTCATCGCTACTTTGATTACCCACCAGCAGGTTCGGATCGCTTAGGTCATTCATCTGACTACCAAGGATCTGTTTTAGCACCGCAGGTGATAACTTGCAGCCACACCCCGCACCGTGGCTGTATTGGGTTAGTTTGATCATATTTAGAGCGTTTCAGTATCCAACAATGAACGGTATTCTCGTGCTACACTGCGCGCGAAAAAAACATCTATTGAGAAGTATGACAGAACAACCACAACCATTTCCACGGGCAAGTTTTTTTCGTCGCCTTGCCGCTATGATTTACGATGCGCTGGTTGCCACCGCTGTTGGCATGTGTGCGGCACTGGTGATTACCAGTGTAATGGTCGCGCTGATAGAAAATGATGTATTGGATAAGCTAGGTCATGAACATGCGTCACAGGCTATTCAGGCGTCATTACTCTATACCGGGATCGTGCAGCTGTGGGTAGGTATATGGATTGTCGGTTTTTTCTTATGGTTCTGGAAGCATGGAGGACAGACGCTAGGCATGCGGGCGTGGCGACTGCGCCTGTTTAGTAGCAATGACAAACCGGTCACTTATTCGCGCTTGCTTTTGCGAATGTTGGCGTCACTTGGCGGTATTGGAACACTGCTGGCACTTGTCGACTTCAGGTCGAAGTTGGCGCTGCAGGATCGCGTAAGCAAAATGGAAGTGCTTAGCCTGTCAAAACAGGCTAACGACCATAAGAATTGGTAACCGTCTAACGACGCAGTAAGTAGGCAGCAATACCTGCGAACACAACGCTTGGCAATAAGGCGCCAAACACGGGCGGGATCTGATAGACCAGACTCAGCGGGCCGAATACCTCATTGGCAATGTAAAAACCAAACCCGGTCAGTACCCCCATGATGACCCTGGCGCCCATGGTCACGCTACGCAGTGGTCCAAAAATAAATGACAATGCTACCAACAGCATCACACTCACGGTGACCGGTTGCAGAACCTTTCGCCACAGTGCCAGCTCGTACCGAGCTGGATCTTGCTGGTTATTCTTTAAATAGCGCACGTAATCCAACAGTCCTCTGATCGATAGCGCCTCGGGTTTTACTGCAACAATACCAAGCTTGTCTGGCGTGAGTGAGCTTAACCAGGAGTTCTGTTTTATCTGTTCACTGCGGATCTGCTGGTCATCAAAATAGGTGTACTGAACATCCTGCAGCTGCCACTGCTGTCCATCAAACAGTGCCTGGCGGGCGGAGAGAAGTTGCTCGAGTTTAAGTGCATCGTTAAAGCGATAAATATTCACTTCGTTGAGCTGGTCCTGATCAACAACTTCGCCAATACTGACAAAGTTATCGCCATCTTTTGCCCACACCAGCCGATCACCAGAAAACAGGCTACCGCCAGAAATGGCCTCGGTTCGAATTTCTTTGGCTTTGGTTTCGCTCACTGGCGTAACAAACTCGCCGATCGCCATTACCACCAGAATCATCACCACGGCTGACTTCATAGCTGATGTAATGATATTCCAGCGACTCAATCCGGCAGCCTGCATCACAGTCAATTCACTGTTATTCGCTAACACGCCCATGCCAATAAGTGCACCGAGTAACGTGGCCATGGGGAAGAATTGCTCCACTTCACGAGATAAGCTAAGTAGCACATAAATCCCTGCGATCATCATGTCGTAATCGCCCTGACCAACCTTTCTCAACTGATCGACGAATTTAATCAGCGCACTGAGGCCAACCAGCACCGTCAATGTCGTTAATACGGTGCCGATTAATGTGCGGGCGATGTAGAGATCGAGGATTTTAAACATTGCGTTTCCTGCTAAACAAGGCTCGGACACGCACACCCGTTTTACGATCTCTGGCAATCAGCGTTGTACCAATCAAAAGCATGACGATGTGCACCCACCATAGACCGAGTTGGCTGGGAACCTTGCCATCTTCAAGCACCCTGCGGCTGGCCAGTAATAGCAAAAAATACCCCATGTAGAGCAAAATGGCTGGAAACATTTTACCGAATCGCCCTTGTCTTGGATCCACCGCACTAAGTGGCACGGCAACCAGGATAAGAAAGGGAATGGATAAGGGGATAGCAATACGCCATTGCAGCTCAGCGATCGCTTCAATTGTGTCGTCACCCCACAGTTCTGATGTGGGGACAGCTTCCATTTTTCGGCGGTTTTCGGTGCCTGTCTGTTCACTGATTTGAATTCGGTATTCATCAAACTCAACCAGTTGGTAGTCACGCTTGCCCATTTCGCCTTCGTACTGAACACCGCCTTTAAGCACCAAAGTCTGTGCACCATTACTGTTCAGTTCAACTTCACCGCTCTGTGCATAGACAACATGGATATCCTGCTTAGTATCATCCGAACCGTATTGTGATAAGAACACTCGTTGCAGGTTGTTCTCGTCGCCAACCTCATGCGCGAAGATCACGGCCTTTTCATTTCCGGTCTGCTGAAATCTTCCTGGCACTAACGCAGCTAAGCCCGCCTCATTAGCGGCCTTTTCTCTAAGTTGGTACTCACTTTCTATAGCTAGCGGCGCGAGCCACATGGTGACACTGGCCGTCACTAGTCCCATCAACACAGCAAGCACCAGCATCACCCTGACCACGTACCACTCGCTAATGCCACAGGCTCGCATCACGGTCATTTCGCTGTCCACATATAATCTGCCATGGGCCAACATCACCCCCAGAAACAGGCTGATGGGCAAAACCAGTGACGCAAGTACCGGGCTATATAAGGCAATAAACCCCATCACCAGTCCGGCTGGGATATCACCATCCGTTGCGTCACCTAGTACCCGAACGAATCTCAGAGTGATAAAGATTGTCATTAAAATCAGAAAAACGGCGAGTTGGGATTTTAGCGTTTCTTTAAGCAAATAACGGAATATCAGCACGTTGTCACCGTCGTAAAAGTGGGGTTTTTCGTGGCAAGCTGCGAATTTTTAGGTAAACTTAGTGTTTTCACAAGTTTTGTTGCTGGTATCCGGTTTATTCAGGCACGTCAGGATCGACATTTCGTGACAAATTGTGCACGCACATCATGCACAGTAACAAAGCTCAATTAGAACATAATTCTAGCTCTTGGTTCGCTATATTGTCACCTACTTAACGAAACCGATGGCTGAATAAATAAGAAAAAGAGGTGAAATCGTGGAGTTTAGCGTTAAAAGTGGCAGCCCTGAGAAGCAGCGCAGCGCGTGTATTGTCGTTGGTGTATTTGAACCACGCCGTTTGACTGCCGTCGCTGAACAGCTTGATGACATCAGCGGTGGTTACATCAGCAATCTGCTGCGCAGGGGCGATCTGGAAGGAAAAGCCGGACAGATGCTGCTGCTACACCATGTGCCTAATGTGCTCAGCGAGCGTGTGCTACTGGTGGGCTGTGGAAAAGAGCGAGAACTCGACGAGCGACAGTATAAGCAAATCATCTCTAAAACCATTAAAACCCTGAACGAGACTGGCTCGATGGAAGCCGTTTGCTTTTTGACAGAATTACATGTCAAAGGCCGTGACACCTATTGGAAAGTGCGTCAGGCGGTAGAAAGCACGCAGGACAGTTTGTATACCTTCCTCAAGCTCAAGACCAAACGCGGCGAACCACGCAGACCGTTACGTAAGATGGTGTTTAATGTGCCCACCAGACGGGAGCTGTCAACCGGCGAACAAGCCATTGAGCATGGCCTGGCGGTCGCGCACGGCGTGCGTGTGGCCAAAGATGTTGCCAACATGCCACCGAACATCTGTAATCCAGCTTACTTGTTAGAACAGGCAAAAGAATTAGCCGAAAGTCATGACAGGATCACGGTTGAGGCAGTAGGCGAAAAGCAGATGGAAGAGCTCGGTATGCACAGTTACCTGGCGGTTGGCCGTGGCTCACACAATGAATCCATTATGTCAATTATTCACTATCGCGGTGCAGATAGTGAGCAGGCGCCCATCGTGTTAGTCGGGAAGGGGTTGACCTTTGATTCCGGCGGTATTTCTCTCAAACCTGGCGACGGCATGGACGAGATGAAATACGACATGGGCGGCGCTGCAGGCGTATTAGGCGTGATGAACTCGCTGGCCAAAATGAATCTGCCACTCAATGTTATCGGCGTACTAGCGGGCTGCGAGAACATGCCTGATGCTAATGCTTATCGCCCTGGCGATATTCTCACTACCATGTCAGGACAAACGGTTGAAGTGCTGAACACAGACGCAGAAGGGCGTTTAGTGCTATGTGACGCACTCACCTACGTCGAGCGCTTTGAGCCTGAAGCGGTCATAGATGTGGCCACACTTACCGGCGCGTGTGTGATTGCGCTAGGTAAGTACGCTTCTGGTGTGATGAGCACACACAATCCTCTGGCCCATGAGCTACTGAATGCCTCTGAGCAAAGCGGTGACAAAGCTTGGCGTCTGCCACTGTGGGATGAATATCAGGAGCAGATCGAAAGCCCGTTTGCGGATATGGCCAACATTGGCGGCCGCCCTGCGGGCACCATCACCGCTGCGTGCTTCCTGTCTCGATTCACCAAGAAATACAACTGGGCACACATGGACATTGCCGGCACAGCCTGGGTGAGTGGCAAAAACAAAGGTGCGACGGGCCGTCCGGTACCGATGTTGTCTCAGTTTTTGCTCAACAGAGCTGGCGTTAACACGGATAACTAGACGCACAAATGACAACTGTAACCTTCTATCAGCTCAATGAGGAGTCAGATAGAGAACCCGATCAGCAGTTAAGCGCCGTGTGCCATATTGCGGCTGCCTGGTACTCAGCGAAAAAACGCTGTGTGATATGGTGCGCCGATCAAGCAAGCGCTGAACATGTTGATGAATGGCTGTGGCAGTTACCGGCTGACCGATTCATTCCGCACAACCTGACTGGCGAGGGCCCGCAAGGTGGCGCGCCGGTGGAGCTGGCGTGGCAGCAGCAACATATCGGCAGGCCTTTTCTAATTAATATGGCTGCCAGTGTGCCGGAAAACATTACTCGTTATCAGCAGATAGCGGAATTTGTGCCTGCTGATGAACCAGGCAAACAGGCCGCCCGGCAACGTTATAAAGAATATCAACGAGCGGGATGTGACATGGCATTCATGCCCGTGAACAAGCTTTACGAGAAACACGATGGATAAAACTTTTAGTCCGCAAAATATTGAACAGCAGTGCTACCAGAACTGGGAAGACAGTGGTTACTTTCAGGCATCTGGAAAGGGTGAACCTTACTGTATCTTGCTACCGCCACCTAATGTGACAGGCAGTCTGCATATGGGGCACGCGTTTCAGCATACCATCATGGATGCACTGATCCGCTATCACCGTATGAAAGGCGATAACACCCTTTGGCAGTGTGGTACAGACCACGCCGGAATCGCCACGCAAATGGTAGTGGAGCGCCAGCTAAACGCCGAAGGTAAAACGCGCCATGACTTGGGGCGTGAGGCGTTTATCGAAAAGGTATGGGACTGGAAAGCTCAGTCCGGTGGCACGATCACATCGCAAATGCGCCGTATGGGGACCTCGCCAGACTGGCAGCGTGAAGCTTTCACGATGGACCCTGAACTCTCTGACGCTGTAAAAGAAGTGTTTGTTCAGCTGTACGACGAGGGGTTGATCTATCGCGGCCAGAGGTTGGTTAACTGGGATCCCGTTTTACATACCGCGGTATCTGATCTGGAAGTGCTAAACGAAGAAGAAGCCGGGCACATGTGGCATATGCGCTATCCACTAGCTGACGGCACCGGCGAGCTGGTAGTTGCCACCACGCGTCCGGAGACCATGCTGGGTGATACCGCCGTTGCAGTGCATCCAGACGATGAGCGTTACAAACATCTGGTGGGCAAGCAGATTAAGCTGCCGATTACTGGCCGACTGATCAATATAATTGCGGATGATTACGTGGATCCTGAGTTTGGCACCGGCTGTGTAAAAATCACCCCTGCCCATGACTTTAACGATTATGAGATCGGTAAACGCCACAATCTGGAAATGATTAACCTGTTCACACCCGACGCCAAGCTGAACGGAAATGCCCCGGAACAACTGCAGGGACTGGACAGATTCGACGCTCGTCAAAAAATTGTGGCGCAGCTGGACGCCGAAGGGTTTCTGGTAAAAATTGACGATCATAAATTAAAGGTACCCCGCGGCGATCGCAGCGGGGCGGTAATCGAACCTTACCTGACTGATCAATGGTATGTAGCGGTAGAATCGCTGGCCAAGCCCGCCATTGACGCTGTTGAAACTGGTGAGATCCGTTTCATTCCGGAGAACTGGAATAAAACTTATTACCAATGGATGTATAACATTCAGGACTGGTGTATCTCTCGTCAGCTATGGTGGGGACACCGTATTCCCGCATGGTATGACAGTAATGATAACGTCTATGTCGGACGGGATGAGGCTGAAGTGCGCGCCAAGCATCAATTGGGCGACGATGTTGTGTTACGCCAGGATGAAGACGTACTGGATACCTGGTTTTCCTCAGCACTATGGCCGTTCGCAACCTTAGGCTGGCCGAAAGAAACGCCAGAGTTAGACACCTTTGTGCCCAGTTCGGTATTGGTAACCGGCTTTGACATCATCTTCTTCTGGGTCGCCCGTATGATCATGATGACCAAGAAGTTTACCGGCAAAATCCCGTTTAAAGATATTTACATCACTGGCCTTATCCGCGATGAACACGGCGATAAGATGTCAAAGTCAAAGGGCAACGTGCTGGACCCTATCGACCTTATTGATGGCATTGATTTGGACGGCCTGCTAGCCAAACGCACTGCGGGAATGATGCAGCCACAGCTGGCAGAAAAGATAACCAAGCGGACTCGCAAGCAGTTCCCAGAAGGCATTGCCGCTTATGGTACAGATGCGCTGCGCTTCACCTTCGCAGCGATGGCGTCGACTAGCCGCGATATCAACTTTGATATGGGGCGCGTTGAAGGTTACCGGAACTTCTGCAATAAGCTATGGAACGCGTCGCGATTTGTACTCATGAACACCGAAGATCAGGATACAGGAGCGAACGGTGGCGAACTGGAACTGAGCCTGGCTGACCGCTGGATCTGGGCGCAGTTTCAACAGACGTTAGCAGAATTTGAAACCCATCTTAGTGAGTATCGCTTCGATCTTGCGTCCCATGCGGTTTATGAATTTACCTGGAACCAATTCTGCGACTGGTATCTGGAATTGTCCAAGCCGGTACTAAATTCTGATGCGAGTACAGATGCGCAGAAGCGTGGCACGCGTCATACGTTAGTCAACGTGCTGGAGAGCCTGTTGCGCCTGATGCACCCGATCATGCCGTTTATCACCGAAGAAATTTGGCAGCGAGTGGCGCCACTTTGCGGGATCCACGTAAAAGGTAGCAGCATCATGATACAGCCATTCCCGCAGGTAGATGCTACAAAGCAGGACAGCGATGTGTTGAAAGATATCGAGTGGCTGAAGAGCTTTATTGTCGGTATCCGCAACATTCGCGGTGAGATGGATATCTCCCCGAATAAACCCCTCAGTGTGCTGCTTCGCAATGTCTCTGCAGAAGATACGCGCAGGCTGGATATCAGTGCAGCGTTCTTGAGTAAATTGGCGAAGCTGGAAGGCGTATCGATTCTTCAGCCCGGTGATAAGGGGCCTGCATCGGCAACGGCGCTGGTCGGAGAAATGGAAATTCTTATCCCAATGGCCGGATTGATTGATAAGGATGCGGAACTCGCGCGCATCGGTAAAGCACTGGAAAAACTGGAAAAAGATATGTCCCGTACCCAGGGTAAACTGGCGAATGACAATTTTGTCAGTAAAGCGCCTGAGGCAGTTATCGACAAGGAAAAAGCCAAGCTTGCTGACATGCAAATGCAGTTCAGCAAACTCAAAGAGCAGCAGGAAACGATTTCTAATCTGTAACTGATGGCTAGTTTGTATAAGTGAGCAACGCACTCAGTGCGTTGCGCAGTAGGCCGTCTATCTTGACTGGACGACTGCTCTGGCGTTCGACAAAAACGTGAGTCATGTTGCCTACGGCACATGACTCTTGTTGCTCTGCTTTAAACAGCCCAACCTCATATGTCACCGCGCTGTTACCAAGGTGTTTTACCCTGACCCCTGCAAAAAGCTCATCGGGAAACGCGATGGGGGCAAAAAAGTTGCATTTTGATTCGACAATAAAGCCAACCACATTGCCGTGGTGAATATCCAGTCCGCCTTCAGCAATAAGATAGCGATTGATCACAGAGTCAAAGTAGGCGTAGTAGGTCACGTTATTGACGTGACCATAAATGTCGTTGTCGGCCCAGCGAGTTTGCACGGGAAAAAAGACACTGAACTCATTTCGACTTAGCGGCACGGGTTTACTCATACAGCCTCTCCACGCAGCGCCTGTGTGTAGATGGTTTTAGCATCGTCCAATGCAATATCCCGGGGGTTATTGACCAGCAGTCGGGTCTGTAACATAGCATCACTTGCCAGGATATCGATGTCCTTCTCTGTCACCCCACACTGTTCTAACGTCTGTGGCAGTGACAGTTTTCCTGACAATGTGTAGAAGTATTCAGCCAGTGCTATGCCAGCTTGCGCCTGACCACAGGTAATACCCACAACCTCGGCAATACGCTGATAGTCAGCATGCGCTGCTGATGCGTTAAATTTAAGTACGTGGGGCAGTACCAGCGCATTACTCAACCCATGCGGGATGTGAAAGTGCCCGCCAAGTGGATAGGCGAGGGCGTGCACACCCGCCACGGGGGCGTTGGCAAATGCCTGACCCGCAATAAATGCACCGAGTAACATGTCCTGCCGGGCGGTCAAATTATCAGGCTCATTGCAGGCTGTCTCTATATTTCTGGATAGTAAGCCAAGCGCCTGAATAGCCAGCATATCGGAATAAGGGTTTCGTTTAATCTTACTGGTTATCGCTTCGATAGCATGGACCATGGCATCGATACCGGTTGCCGCAGTTACATGTTTTGGTAAACCGGCAGTGAGTGTGGCATCCAGAATGGCTACGTCTGGCAATAATGTTGAAGATACCACGCCTGCTTTGGTCGTCTCGCCGGTGGTGATCACGGCAACCGGTGTTGCTTCAGAGCCCGTTCCCGCAGTGGTCGGGATCAGCACTAATGGCAATCGCTGGCCTTTTACGCAATCAACGCCATACATGTCTTGCAGGCTCTGTTGATTTTCCGGTTGTTGCTGGCAGGCAAGACGGGCAATGACCTTTGCCGTATCCAGTGAACTACCACCGCCAAAACCAATAATGCCATCGGCCTGATGTGTCTCGGCAACTGCAGCCGCACGTAACACAATCTCTTCCGGAGGATCGGCAACGACATCGGCAAATACCTCTACATCCAAATTTACCGCAGCATAAAGTTGATCGAGCAGACCTGCCGACACGATGCCCTGGTCGGTGACAATCAGCGGACGTGTGACGCTCAGTGAATTGAGCTCATCATTGATTTGCGCGAGGGTTCCCTCTCCACACAGCACTTTATGAACAGTTGTAAATGCAAAATTGGACATATGTACTACCTTAAAGGTAAGCGAACACCTGAATATCGTAACTGAGTATGGAGCAAACGGGTATTCTGATTAACAATGCAACAACATTCACATTTTTGATATTTTATTTGACTGGATAAAGGACATGTCTGTCGGTCTAGAATTTAACGGAAGTCATCTCACAGTGACGTATCCGAGTTACATTACACTCGTTGATATTCTGACGGTTTATGGTGATTTGGCGATCGATGCACGGTTTATGCAGGTGCGTAAAATGCTTATCGATTGTTCTCACGTAAGACGCTTCATCATCGATGAAGGTGGGATAAAAACATTTGCGGAATCTTCACGTCTTGTCGCAGGAAGTCAAGGCAATAAACCGCTCGATATTGCTATTATTTCGCTCGATCAGGGTGTGACAAAAAAAATACAAGCCATGCTGGATGCGGGAGCTGACAAACCGCATCCTTGGCAACGAAAATTATTCACATCGCGGGATTCAGCCATGGCATGGCTGAATAATCCCGCGTAGATATTAATCATCTCCGGTCCAAGTAATCTTATAAAGATCTCGTCGCCGGTCCAGAAAGTTGCGTACAGAGCCTTCGTTTTGCAGTTTCTGTAGCTTCTCCATATCAACATCGACAATCAGCGTCATTTCCGTGTTGGGTGTGGTTTCCGCCATGATCGCGTCGTGTGGGAAGGCAAAATCAGACGGCGAAAATACCGCAGTCTGACCGTATTGAATATCCACATTATCCACTTTGGGTAAGTTACCAATGCTGCCAGCGATAGCGACATAGCACTCGTTTTCAATGGCGCGCGCCTGTGCGCAGCGCCTGACGCGCAGATAACCATTTTTGGTATCAGTCCAGAACGGCACAAACAGGATCTGCATTTCTTTTTCACTCAGGATCCTGGCCAGCTCCGGAAATTCAACGTCGTAGCAAATTAAAATACCGATGCGACCAAAGTCAGTATCAAACAAGGTCAGCTTGTCGCCGCCTTTCATGATCCAGTCTTTTTTCTCATGTGGGGTAGGGTGCAGCTTATACTGACTATCGATAGTGCCATCGCGACGACATAAGTAAGCCACGTTGAACAGCTGACCATCTTCAATTAAGGGCATAGAGCCAGCAATAATGTTGATGTTATAACTGACCGCCAATGATGACATCTCAGTGACGATTTTCTCGGTATAGGTTGCCAGATGGCGTATTGCTTCCAGTGATGACGTCTGGTCGCACAGACCCATTAGCGGGGCGTTGAAAAACTCTGGAAACAGGGCAACATCACTGCGGTAGTCAGACAGCGCATCGACAAAATACTCGGCCTGTTGCAACAGTTCTTCAACACTGTGCATCTCACGCATTTGCCACTGCACACAGCCGATACGAACGGTGTCTTTTTTGGCACCAAACAGTTTGGCCTTTTTCGGATCAAAATAGATATTAAACCACTGTAAAAGCGTCGCATAACCGCTGGATTGTTTATCCTCGGGCAAGTACGCTTTCAGAACCCGACGTACTTCAAAGTCGTTGGATAACTGGAAGGTTAATATGGGATCGTAAAGCTCTTTACGTTTGACCGCCTCAATGTACTGCTGCGGCGACATTTTATCTTTGTGCTTTTCATAATACGGGATCCGTCCGCCAGCGATGATAGCCCTGAGGTTCAGACTTTCACATAGCTCTTTGCGCGCGTCGTAGAGCCGGCGACCCAGCCTCAGGTTACGGTATTCGGGATCGACAAACACATCGACACCATAAAGCACATCGCCATTCGGATCGTGGGTGGTAAAGTAGGCGTCGCCGGTGATTTCATCATAAGTATGATCATCGCCAAACTTATTGTAGTCCAACACGACCGAGAAGGCGCCCGCGACAACGCTGCCATTGTCTTCAATGCAAATCTGACCTTCTGGAAATACCTTGAGCATGGCCTGATATTCTCGTTTGGTAAACGCGCCCCCCAGCGATGAATACACCGAGTCCATTATGCGTTTGACGTCATCATAGTCTGACGGTTTGAGATTGCGTAAGCGTAACCTGACGTCGCTGAGATTGTCTGATTCAGTTGACATACACTTCCTCTAGTTATTGATTATCGATGGAGCACGGGTAAATGGCTGAATACCAAACTCCGGATAGACTTCTGATGGGAAGAATATTCTTCCACCAAAAGACACCATTGAGGGGGTTTTAATGGCCTTGATATCTGCCGTAGGATCGCCGGATATCAAGAAAAAGTCGGCTAATTTGCCCGCTTCAATGCTTCCCAGGTCATCACCATAGCCCAGATAGTTCGCCATATCATAAGAGCCGCGACGCACCGCTTGTGCTGGTGACATACCGATTTGGGTAAAGAGTTCAAGTTCACGATGAAGCTCAAATGCGCCGCCTAAATCTGTCCCTGGTACGATAAAGATACCGCGCTTGTGCATCATTGACAGGGTCTGGAGAACCTTTTCAAATGCCGCCTTGTATTCCTTGTCTTCATTTTCATCGGCGACGTTCAACAACGCTACTTTGGCGCTGCGCTGCACGCTGATAGGCATGTTGTTGATGTAATCACGCATGCCTGCCCGTGTTTCTCCGTTTCTGGCGGTCAGCCCGAATTCGTGGATCACAATGGTCGGATCAACGGCGATGTTTCTTTCACTCATCAGTTTGATGGTGCTCTGTACTTTTTCAGATTGTAAGTCCAAATCGGCAAAGCGCTTCATGCCCGTGATCCTGAATAAGGTACGGGTGTCTTCAGACCTGTCCAATACCCAGCTAAGCATGACCTGATTGATATGCGTCACTTCATCGTAGCCCGCGTAGATCATTTCATCTACGGTGGAAAAGGCTGGTACATGTCCCATTACTTTAAGGCCAAGCTTATGGGCCTCTTGTGCCATCGCTGGTACCCATTCACCATTGACCGAGCTGTATATCTTAATCTGCTTATAGCCATCCATAGCTGCGTATTCGCGCACCAACTCCAGCGCGCGTTCTTCAGAGTCCGCCATTTCGCCAGTGGCATTGCTAAATTTGCTGACGCCCTCAATAAAGCCGCTACGGGTGATACGCGGACCAATCAGTACACCACTTTCGATGTTATTAACCAGGGTTTCGATTACGTCAATTTCGTTACCCATGTCTCTGACCGATGTGACACCTGCAATTACATTAAGCAAGGCCCGATTGTCGCTCATATGACCATGCATTTCGAATAGGCCCGGCACCAGCGTGCCGCCAGCACCGTCAATGATAACCTCGTCGCTACTGAAATCTGTGACCGGGGCATCAACGGAGACAATACGGTCACCCTGCACGACAACTGAGCTTAACGATGTGAGTGCCAGTGCTTCCGGTTCAAACAGTCGCACATTGTTAATACGAACTGGCTTGTCAAAACTGTGGGTCACACGCTCGGCAATATCCTTAAAACGCGATGCGTTGAGTTCAGTGGCGATCTGTCTAAGATCGGCATCGGCCGATTCAAAACCGTCACGGATAAGGGTAAAGCGTGGTGACAACAGCGCCATCAATTGGTTGTCTTCGTTCAGTGCCAGATATGTTGGATCAAGCGCAATACCGCCTAATGCAACGATACGTGCTGGCACATTGTTTTGTGTAGTGTTGAACGTGTAATCAGCCACCTTGCTCAAGGTCATCTGCCCTGCAGGCAGCGCGGGTAGGGTGTCATTTTCGCCTTTTAATATGGCGTTGACGTAAAGGTAGCTGGAGTAAGGGCTGGCGTTTTGAGCAACATACATTTTGCCGGTAGCACCGCCTTCACTGCCTTTTCCTGCCGCGGATGTCCAACTCGCGATATCACCATCAACGCTGAATTGCTCATCGACAGCATTGCCAAATGTGGTCTTGCCGTTTATTTGCCACTGAGTAGGAATGCCTTGGGTAGTCAAGGTTAATGACTCCTGACTGCTGGCACCCCGTCCGTTGTTCTCAAACCCATAGTCGATAGACAGTTGTTGCGCCGAGCCTGATACCGTCAATTGTCCTACTTTTGTACCGCCGAACAACACAGAAAACGATTCCTGCACAGCAGGCTCTGGCGGCGTTGTGGCATCGCTTGGTTGTTGCGGTGCTTGCGTGCACGCTGTTGCGAGTAACAGCGTGCTTAAAAGGATAAGTAATCTCGTCATTGTTTTCGTTTCATAGGTGTTTTGCCCAGTATTGCACAGAGTAGCGCTCAGATAATCCACCAAGATTAAAAATTTGCGCAATCGTTCTCGCTGCACTAGAAAGGAAGCAATGTATCATTTATTGAGGAGTCCATATGATCAGTGAAACACGGGGATTTTCGATCAACGGTTATCTGGCCTTTTTTGTGTTGCTACCAGTCGCAACGTTTTTGACTGGCCGGATGTTCTTTACCAGCACGGTGCCAGCAATAGGTGGTATTTTGTTTTTATTGGTCTTGATCTGCTGGGCGGGCTTTTTCATGGTGCAGCCTAATCAGGGCAAAGTACTGACGTTGTTTGGTGCCTATGTGGGTACTGAAAAGCGCACAGGCCTGCGTTGGACCATTCCGTTTTTTATGCGGCGTACTATTTCCCTGCGTATCCGTAATTTTGAAAGCGCCAAAATCAAGGTCAACGATAATCAGGGCAACCCAATTGAAATTGCCACCATCGTGGTATGGTCGGTGACTGACACTGCTGAGGCAGTGTTTGAAGTAGATGACTATGAGAGCTATGTCACCATACAGAGTGAATCAGCGCTGCGTAATCTGGCCAGCAGTTATCCTTACGATCCCCGCGATGACCTGGAATCTGAAGTTGCGCTACGTAGTCATCCGGTCGAAATATCAGAAAAGTTAAAACAGGAAATACAGGAACGATTGGGTAAGGCCGGCATTACCGTTCATGAGGCCCGTATCAGCCACCTTGCTTATGCGCATGAAATCGCCAGTGCCATGCTTCAACGTCAACAGGCGGCGGCGATTATTGCGGCTCGCAGCAAAATTGTTGAGGGCGCGGTCAGCATGGTGGAAATGGCATTGGAGAGACTTCAGCAGCAAGGGGTAGTTGAACTGGATAAAGAACAAAAGGCACGAATGGTAAGTAATCTCTTAGTGGTATTATGTGGCGACAAAGCGGCACAGCCGGTAGTCAATACCGGCAGTATATCCCAATGAGATGACTGCCGGTTGACGCTGATATTATTCTGCGAGTTCTGGATCTCGAATAAATAATATGTCCATAATGATGGCAGGATCCCAGGCTCGCATCTCAGCTTCGCATTGTATTCGGATGTCATCTAAGTCACTCACAGTGGCGAAACGGAATGAATCATCGACGATGATGTGAACCAGCAAATAAACGTCTCTTCCACGCTTACTTATTCTCACTTCGACATGCTCATAAGGCACATCGACAAGTGTTTTTTTCAGTTTTTTCTCTATGACCCTGGACACTGACTCTGGTGGTGCTTTATTGATCACTTCATTAAGACTGTCGAGCAGAATTCTGCCTGGAATTGGCAACATAGCGACGCCAAGAACGATCAGTAAAACTGGATCGACATAAGGTGCGTAATGAGCGAAGGCAGTGTGTTGTATTCCATAAGCCAAAGCAAAGGCACACAAAATAGATGCACTTAATACGCCATCTATAAACCAGGTGCGTGAATCAACGGCAATCAAATCTGAGCGAATATTTTTACTCTTCAATTTCATGTAAATCGAAATACCAAAACATCCTAACGTTGCTACCACGCCATAAATGAGACCTACATCATATTCAGCAGAGCTTCCGCCGGATAGGAGAGTGTTGATGGATGAGGTGACCGCATACAGACACATCACAATAATAATGATCGACTTAAACATATTCAGAGTGGGTTCGATGGCTGTGTAGCCAAAGTGGAACCGATCATCATCTGGACGCTGAACTAGGTTCGCCACTTTCAATGTGAGTAACGCAATGAGAAATGCGATTAGCGAATATATCGCGTCAAATAGAATGGCATCAGAATGGGTGGCAAACGCAAAGCTAAATGCTACCAAAACGAACAGGCTGGCTATCAAAAGTGAAAGCGATAACAGGCGCTTTTCCTGTAACTCAAAAAAGCCGATATTCATACAGAATTGAGTGAATTTTAAACGGCGCGATTGTACGCCTCTTTTTCGATTTGCCTAGTAGCTGAAAAAAATATTTCTTATTGATTAAAAATGCATATCAGTTGCTGTCTTTCTTTTGTAATACATGTCTATCACTACTATTCATTTCTCATCTGGCTGGTGGCCGCATAAACTGATTAAAAACTGACTAATGAGGTGATGTTGTGGCCAGAATACCAAGAGACAAAAACAACGATTACTCGCTCGATATGGCGAAGCAGAGGCGTACGTTTATTGAACAGCAAACCGGCGCGTCGCTTGAGCATGTTGGACATTTTTCTGTCCCGCCTGAGTCATTGTCAGGCAACATTGAGAACTTTACTGGCGTAGCGCAGGTGCCTATCGGTTTCGCTGGGCCAATGCTAGTGAACGGTGAACTAGCTCAGGGCGAATTCTATGTACCCATGGCAACTACAGAAGGCACGCTGGTCGCGAGTTACTCCAGAGGTATGCGTCTGACCCGTGAGTGCGGTGGTATTACCACGACAGTGCTTGACGATGCGATGCAACGCGCGCCTATGTTCTCATTTAAAAGCGCCAGAGAGTCCAGACAGTTTGGTCAGTGGATAGAGCAGAATATGGATGCCATTCGCGCTGCTGCTGAGTCCACGACAAGCGTTGGCAAGCTGACCAACATTGAGCAATACGCAGCGTCTAAATTACGCTGGCTGCGATTTAACTATCAGTGTGGCGATGCAGCCGGTCAGAACATGGTGAGCAAAGCGACGCGCGCCGCATGCGAATGGATAGTGGGTCAGAAGCCGGAAGGCCTGGAGCACTTTGTGCTTGCGGCCAATATGGATACCGATAAAAAACATTCTCACCTTAATTCGTTGCATACACGCGGTAAGCGAGTCGTGGCAGAGATCACGTTAAATAAAAACTTGATGACGGAAATCATGCATTGTTCGCCAGAAGCGCTTTTCCGTCAGCGCCAGTACTCGAATATGGGCGCGATAATGGCAAACAGCGTCAGTAATGGCGCGCACTTTGCCAATGGTATCACCGCCTTGTTCATTGCCTGTGGCCAGGATGTTGCAAACGTTGCAGAGTCGTCAGCGGGGTATACCTTTGGTGAGATCCTGCCAAACGGTGACTACTATTTCTCAGTGACCATTCCCTCATTGGTGGTCGCCACTTACGGCGGTGGAACCGGGTTAGCATCACAAGGCGAGTGCCTGAAAGTATTAGGCTGTGATGGTAAAGGTAAGGTCAATAAGTTTGCTGAGATAGTCGCGGCAACTGTGTTATGTGGTGAACTTTCGCTAGCTTCCGCAGTTGTGGCAGATGAATGGGTATCAAGTCACGAACGTTTAGGGCGCAACCGCTAGTGGTTTGATGGCTGGCCCCCGGTCAACAGGGGCCAGCAATAGCGTTACAATGACAGTGACGCCATATCAATGACAAAGCGATGTGCAATATCACCTTTCTTGAGGTGTGCGTACGCGTCGTTTATTTCATCGGCGTTGATCATCTGACACTCAGGGTGAATGTTGTGCTCAGCGCAAAAATCCAATACTTCCTGCGTTTCTTTAATACCACCAATAAGTGAACCTGCGACCCGACGTCGGCCCATGATTAATGGAATGGTCATCGACTCTTCGAGCGGGCCAACCTGACCCACAATAACCAGGGTGCCATCGATATCCAGCAGCGGAGTATAAGTATCGACATTGTGCTTGACGGGCACGGTGTCCAGGATCAGGTCAAATGAGGCCGTCGCCTTTTTCATTGCTTCAGCATCGGTTGACACCAACATTCCTGTCGCACCGCTACTTTTTGCTTCTTCGGCTTTGGCATTAGAACGGCTGATAACGGTTACCTCAGCGCCCATAGCGGCAGCCAGTTTAACAGCCATATGGCCCAAACCGCCCAGACCTATTACGCCAACGCGAGAGCCTTGTTTAACGTTCCAGGTTTTCAAAGGTGAATAGGTGGTAATGCCAGCACACAGAATCGGTGCAACCCGGGGCATGTCAAGGGCGTCTGGTACACGTAAGACAAACTCTTCTCGCACAACAATGTGCTTAGAATAACCACCCTGGGTGATTTCGCCACTGATACGGTCAGGTGCCCCATAGGTTGGCGTCATACCATTGCGACAGTACTGCTCTTCATGATTATGACACTGGTCGCATTGCTGACAGCTATCTACCATACAGCCTACTGCAACCTTGTCACCCACCTTGTAGCCCGTTACATCAGGCCCGGTTTCAATCACCTGACCAACAATTTCATGGCCTGGTACCAGTGGATAAGGCTGCGGGCCCCAGTCGCCATTTACCGTGTGTAAATCAGAGTGACAAATGCCGCTGTAAAGGATCTCAATGGCAACATCGTTATTTCGCAAAGCGCGACGTTCAAAATGATAGGGCACCATATGTGCGTCAGAGGAATGTGCTGCATAACCTATTGTTTTCATTGGTGTCTCCATTTGAGTTATGTGAGATGTAGGGATGAGTAGCTAAGTGTATACCCGTATAAACGAAAAAGGGGCCATTAATTGGCCCCTGCTGTACATGAAATACGTTATTTCTTTTTCTTGGCTTTCGGGTTAGGCAAGTCGGTAATGCTGCCTTCAAAAATTTCCGACGCCAGACCGATAGATTCATTCAATGTGGGGTGCGCGTGAATGGTCAGTGCAATATCTTCGGCATCTGCGCCCATCTCGATCGCCAGACCAATTTCGCCCAGCATCTCACCGGCGTTGGTGCCAACCATTGCGCCACCGATGACGCGACCACTGTCTTTATCAAACAGCATTTTGGTCATACCGTTGGTGGCATCTGATGCGATTGCGCGACCAGAGGCTGACCACGGGAATACCGCTGCCTCGTAATTGATGCCTTGTTCTTTGGCTTCTTTTTCGGTCAGTCCAACCCAGGCAACTTCTGGCTCAGTGTAAGCAACTGAAGGAATGCAACGTGGGTCAAAGTAATGCTTCTTACCAGCGATGACTTCAGCCGCGACATGGCCTTCATGTACAGCTTTGTGGGCCAGCATAGGCTGACCGACCAGATCACCAATTGCGAAGATATGGCTGACGTTAGTGCGCATTTGCTTATCAACATTGATGAAGCCACGCTCGTCAACGGTCACACCTGCTTTATCGGCGTCAATCAGCGAACCGTTTGGACGACGTCCGACTGCGACCAGAACTTTGTCATATTTGACAGGTTCTGCCGGGGCCTGCTTACCTTCAAAGCTGACATACAGGCCATCGTCTTTGGCTTCAATTGCGGTGACTTTCGTCTCCAGCATGACATTGAATTTGTCTTTCATCGTTTTGGTGTAGACCTTCACGATGTCTTTATCCGCTGCTGGAATAAGCTGATCGAGGAACTCAACGACGTCAATCTGGGCGCCTAGCGCCTGATATACCGTACCCATTTCGAGGCCGATAATACCTCCGCCCAGTACCAGCATTTTTTCTGGGATACTGTCCATTTCCAGGGCGCCGGTGGAGTCAATTACGCGCGGATCGTCGTGTGGAATGAACGGCAGGGTGACAGGTTCAGAGCCTGCGGCAATAATGGCGTTGTCAAAGGTAATGGTGGTTTTACCTTCTTTGCCATCAACTTCCAGGGTGTTAGAGCCAGTAAATTTACCGTAACCCTGTACGTGCTTGACCTTGCGCATTTTGGACATGCCTGACAGGCCTTTCGTCAGCTGGCCGACAACGCTGTCTTTGTAACTACGCAGCTTATCAAGATCAATTTGAGGTTCGCCAAACGAAACACCATGAGCGGCTAATTCTTTCGCTTCTTTGATTACTTTAGCAACGTGCAGCAATGCTTTGGATGGAATACATCCAACATTCAGACATACACCACCAAGCGTTTCACGTGCATCAACAATCACAGTGTCAATGCCCAAATCCGCCGCACGGAAGGCCGCAGAATAGCCACCAGGACCCGCACCGAGTACCACCAGCTGGGTTTTTATTTCGCTCATTATGACCTCAATCCAAGTTAATCGATATTACGTTCGTTTTTGACCCGCCGAATTCTACCTAGCTCGACCTGCTGGCGCAAACCTGCAGGCACGCGGGTCGACCGTTATTTATCCTGTTCCGCAAACAGAACATGACACCCATTATGCATTGACATAATGGGTGTGAGTGTTACAGCAGCATTTCGCGCAAATCACCAAGCACGTTCTTCAAATGCACAGCAAAGCGCGCAGCGACAGCACCGTCAATAACCCTGTGGTCGTATGACAGTGACAGCGGCAACATCAACCGTGGCTCGAACTCCTTGCCGTTCCACTTCGGTTTCATTTCGCTTTTTGATACACCTAAGATGGCGACGTCTGGCGCATTTACAATAGGCGTAAAGGCTGTGCCGCCAATGCCACCCAAACTTGATATGGTGAAACAGCTACCCTGCATATCTGCCGCTTTTAATTTGCCGTCCCGGGCTTTGACACTGATTTCCATCAATTCCTTGGACAGTTCCAGTATGCCTTTTTTGTCAACATCTCTGACAACAGGCACAACAAGGCCTCCCGGAGTGTCCACGGCAATACCGATGTGATAATACTTTTTCTGGATCAGACTCTCGCCCGACTCAGACAAAGACGTATTAAACACCGGATAAGCTTTCAGTGCGTCTGCGACCGCTTTCATCATAAACACTAACGGCGTGATTTTAACGCCAAGCTTGCGTTTCTCCGCGATAGCATTCTGGTCTTTGCGGAAGCTTTCCAAATCGGTAATGTCCGCTTCTTCAAACTGCGTGACGTGTGGGATGGTTACCCAGTTGCGATGCAGGTTAGGTCCAGAAATTTTTTGAATGCGTGTTAATGGGACCTCTTCGACCTCACCAAACTTGCTGAAATCTACTTTTGGCGGCGGTATCACCTGCAGCCCACCTTCACCTGACGCTACCGCTCCGGCTCTGGCCTTGGGACGTGACAGTTCATACTTCACATACGATTGTACATCTTCTTTAAGAATGCGGTTTTTCGGACCTGAGCCGTTCACTTGAGCCAGATCAACACCGAATTCTCTTGCCAGTCTACGCACTGACGGTGAGGCATGGACCTTGCCGCTGCGCGCTTTTTCTCCGGCAGATGGGTGATGCGGCACAGGAGGGGGCTTGGCTGCTGCCGCCGGTGCTGCCGATGGAGCAGGTGCTGGAGCAGGAGTAGGCGTGGGCGCAGCATCGCTGGATGACGCGCCATCTTGCTGTCCTGCGACTTCCAGCATAAGCACCAGTGAACCTTTTGATACTTTATCGCCAACGCTGACTTTCAGCTCCTTGACGGTACCCGCTTGCGGCGAGGGGACGTCCATTGTTGCCTTATCTGTCTCCAGCGTAATTAATCCGCTTTCCTGCTCAACCTTATCGCCTGCGGCTACCAGTACCTCAATAACGTCGACATCGGTTTCATCGCCGATATCAGGCACGGTGACTTCAATAACCTGACTTTGGGCATCGGATGATGTTGATGGTGCCGGGCTAGGTGATGGCGCGGGCGCCTCGCTTGAAGCGGACGCATCAGAACTTGCTGAACCGCCTTCCAATACCAATACCAGCGAGCCCTCTGATACCTTATCGCCAACGCTGACCTTTAATTCTTTTACTTTGCCCTTAGCGGGTGAAGGGACATCCATGGTGGCTTTGTCTGTTTCCAAAGTGATTAAGCCAGTCTCAACATCCACGTCGTCCCCCACAGCGACGAGCACCTCAATAACTTCAACGTCTTTCTCATCACCGATATCAGGTACCTTAACCTCAACAGTGTCAGTTTCACTGTCTGAGGAAGAAGCAGGTGACGGTGCGGGTGCTTCAGTGGGTTGCTCATCTGCAGCGTCGTCACCGCCGCTGTCGGCTTCGCCAACTTCAATAAGTGCTAGCAGGCTGTCCTGGCTGACTTTATCACCCACGCTTACCTTAAGTTCTTTCACTACGCCGGAAAACGGCGCAGGGATATCCATGCTGGCTTTGTCACTTTCTACCGTAACCAGCGCATCTTCTGCTTCAACAGTGTCGCCGGGCGACACGCATAGTTCGATCACTTCGACTTCTTCGCCACCTACATCGGGGACCAGTACATCTTTAATCTCTGACATGATTACTCTCTCCTCGTCGTTTAGGCGTATAGCGGATTGATTTTGTCAGGATCAATGTCCAGATCCTTGATGGCCTGCTTCAGCGTCTTGGCATCCACCGCCCCTTCTTTGTGCAACTCATAAAGCGCGGCAAAGGTGACGTAGTTAGCATCGACCTCAAAATGACGGCGCAGGTTAGCACGGCTGTCAGAGCGACCAAACCCGTCTGTACCCAGCACCCGATAGCTGCCCGGCACAAAAGCTCGCACCTGATCGGAGAAGTTTTTAATGTAGTCCGTAGCAGCGATCGTTGGCCCATCAAAACCTTCACTCAATACTGACGTGATGTATGGCGTGCGGGCTTTCGCATCCGGGTGCAACATATTATGACGGTCACAATCAAAACCTTCACGGGCCAGTTCATTAAACGACGTGACACTGTAGACTTCACTGGCGACGCCATAGTCGTCTTTGAGCATAGCCGCTGCTTTGCGAACCTGTTCGAGGATAGTGCCACAGCCCAGCAGTTTCACTTTCTTTTTGCTTTTTGCTGTGCCAACACGCTCAAGCATGTAGATACCCTTGATGATGCCTTCTTCCGCACCTTTGGGCATTTCTGGCTGGATGTAATTTTCGTTCATGACCGTCAGGTAATAGAAGACGTTCTCCTGCGCTTCGAGCATGCGGCGCAGGCCATCCTGAACAATTACAGCGATTTCATAGCCATAGGTTGGATCGTAGCTGACACAGTTAGGAATAAGTGCTGCCTGTGTATGACTGTGACCATCCTGGTGTTGCAAGCCTTCGCCGTTAAGCGTGGTGCGACCCGCGGTGCCCCCTACCAGGAAACCTCGGCACTGACTATCACCTGCGGCCCAGGCCATATCACCCACGCGCTGGAATCCAAACATGGAATAATAAATATAGAACGGGATCATTGGTAAATCGTTAAATGAATACGATGTACCGGCAGCCAGCCAGGATGCCATGGCGCCCAGCTCGTTGATACCTTCCTGCAGTACCTGACCTTTCTTATCTTCCTTATAGTAAGCAACCTGGTCGGCATCCTGAGGTACATATTTCTGTCCTTCACTGGAATAAATACCAACCTGTCTGAATAACCCTTCCATGCCGAAAGTACGGGCTTCATCGGGAATGATGGGTACGATACGCTTACCAATCTGCTTATCTTTCAATAGTGCAGTGAGCACCCTGACAAAGGCCATGGTGGTTGAGATTTCTCTCTCCCCAGAGCCTTTGGTTACGGCCTCAAATGCCTTGAGAGGGGGGGCGGGCAGCTCTTCAGTGGTCTTCGCAAGACGGGCTGGCATATAGCCTTTCAGCGCCTCACGACGACTGCGTAGATACTTCATCTCTTCGCTGTCTTCGTCAAACTTGAAGTACGGCAGGTTTTCCAACTGATCGTCGGCAACGGGTATGTTGAAACGATCCCGGTATTGTTTGACGGCCGTCATGTCCATTTTCTTGACCTGGTGAGCAATATTCTTGCCTTCACCGGCAGAACCCATGCCGTAGCCTTTGACGGTTTTAGCCAGAATGACCTGTGGGCGACCTTTGGTGTCTACTGCTCGCTTATAAGCGGCGTACACTTTAACTGGATCATGGCCGCCACGGTTGAGACGCCAGATGTCTTCGTCAGACATGTTGGCGACCATTTCTTTTAATTCAGGGTACTTACCAAAGAAATTATCACGGGTATATGCGCCACCTTTGGATTTGTAATTCTGATATTCGCCGTCGACCGTCTCATTCATTACATCCAGCAGCTTGCCAGACGTATCTCTGGCCAGAAGCGGATCCCAGTAACGGCCCCAAATGACTTTGAATACTTCCCAGCCGGCGCCACGGAATGTCCCTTCCAGTTCCTGAATAATTTTCCCGTTACCACGTACCGGACCATCCAGTCTTTGCAGGTTACAGTTGATCACAAAAGTCAGGTTGTCCAAGCCCTCGCGCGATGCCAGACCAATTGCGCCCAAGCTTTCCGGCTCGTCCACTTCACCATCACCCATGAAGCACCATACGCGCTGATTTGAGCAATCCTTCAAACCACGGTTGGTCAGATATTTGAGGAAGCGTGCCAGGTAAATAGCCTGCATCGGCCCCAAACCCATAGACACAGTCGGGAATTGCCAGAAATCCGGCATTAATTTGGGATGCGGGTACGAAGATAAGCCTTTACCATCAACTTCCTGGCGGAACATATCCAGCTGCTCTTCACTCAAACGGCCTTCTATATAAGCACGTGAGTATATGCCCGGAGAAACGTGTCCCTGAATAAACAAATAATCACCGCCATCCTGATCGTTCGGCGCACGGAAAAAATGGTTAAAGCCGACATCGTATAACATGGCCGAAGAGGCGAAGCTGGAGATATGACCTCCCAACTCAAGATCCTTTTTAGAACCTCGTAACACCATCATCAACGCATTCCAACGAATGGCATTGCGGATCTTGGTCTCAATGGTCTGATCGCCAGGCATGGTGGGTTCCTGACCGGCTGGGATCGTATTGATGTAAGCGGTGGTTGCCGTATAAGGCAAATGTGCACCGCTACGACGCGCTTTCTCGATCAACGTTTCGAGAAGGTAATGCGCGCGCTCAACGCCTTCCTCTTCCAATACAGATTCCAGTGAGTCCAACCACTCTTGGGTTTCTTGTGGATCCACATCCGGATGCATCGTATCAGTCATGGTGCTTTCCTATTCGTTTATAAAATCGACTATATATCTGCTGGCAGAACCTTAAAGATAGTGCAAATGTGCAAATCTTCCCGTTATATCAACAGACGACTCCTACCAGCCTACATTACTAGGCCGGTTTAATTTCAATTCTGCGCAACGCGCGTTGTACACGGCTATCACGACGGTTTATGTTCAGTAACGTTTTCTCAATAAATGCCAAGTGGGCATTGCTTGCGGTGCGGGCTCCATCAGGGTCACGCTGCATTATTGCCGAGACAATTTGACGCCGCTGTGCGCGGATATCTGCGGAGACATCCGCGCTATGTTTCAGCATCTGTAAGTTACGCTGAATATTATCCTGTAGCATGCCTTTCATGGTGCGCATCACGTGCATCAGCACCATGTTGTGCGATGCATTCGCCATTACCAGATAAAACTCAGCAAGTGCTTTTGCTTCTGCTTCACAATCATCATCGCACGGCAGCGCGTTGAGGGCTTGCTCGAGCGCCTGATAGTCTTCAGGCTGACCTCTCAGTGCTGCGTAGTAAGCAGCCATGCCTTCCAGAGCGTGACGAAATTCCAGCAAGTCAAACTGCGTTTCCGGACGCTTAGCAACCAGCATAAGCAGAGGGTCTGTCATAGTCGCATTCAGTTCGCGATTGACAAAGGTGCCACCCCCTTGCTTACGCACCAGCAAACCTTTGGCCTGAAGAATCTGTATGGCATCCCGTATTGAAGGCCTTGAGACCTCAAAACGTTCCGCCAGCTCACGCTCAGGCGGCAGGCGTTGACCAGCCAAAAAGGTACCATCAAGAATCATAGATTCAAGCTGTTCACTGATGACATCCGATAGTTTTTTGGCTCGTACTTGTTTCATTTATTAACGTATTTTGTAAATTGGTAAGAC
The DNA here is from genome assembly GCF_000429145.1 of Aestuariibacter salexigens DSM 15300. Classification (GTDB taxonomy): domain Bacteria; phylum Pseudomonadota; class Gammaproteobacteria; order Enterobacterales; family Alteromonadaceae; genus Aestuariibacter; species Aestuariibacter salexigens. The sequence continues at coordinate 256,819 of NZ_AUBH01000004.1, read as the reverse complement.
CAATTAACCGCATAGTTTAGGTGAGGATAGCGCTCAGGTAAACCTACAGCCTGACTTCATCTTTCAATAATTCTTTACAGGTTGACTGAACGCCTTGAATTCTGCGGGATAGAGATGAAACGGGAACTGGTATGATGAGTGTGGCAGTTCCCTTATTATGGACATTGACTATATCAAGCCAGCGTACCTGACAAGGTTAACACCGAGACCAAAACCAGTAAAAACGTCATATTACGCTTGGCTAGTTTTACCAGTGCACGTGGCTCTTCGGTAGGGTCAAAATCGTCATCCTCAGTTTCTTCCGCAGCCCTGGAAACTTCAGCGATTAACTGACGTGCAGAAATACTTGGATCAGGCAGATAACCTAGCCAGATAGGCAATGCCCGGGAGAAATGTCCAACCAGCAGGAACCCAAGCGCGGTTATCCGAATCGGCAGCCAATCTATGACGGCCATCAACTTGTCCAATGAATCCTGTAAAGGATGTTGGGTCTGTGCCAACCAGTTCTGCATATTGCGCGCTACGACATAGAAAACCACGCCTGGTGCGCCAAAGACAACGAACCAAATCATTGGTGCCGCGTAATGCTGGTAATTAAGCCAAACCAGTTTTTGTCCAAAAGAGCCGGTTTGCCTGGCTTCGGAAGGTAGCGAGATGTCGGCGTCCTGACCGTGGCCCATCTGTTGTGCGTAGAGGGAACAGGCTTCCAGGTCTCCCCTGTTTGCCGCTTGCAAAAAGCATTTATAGGTGGCTCTTAAGTCGTGGCAACCAATGCACACCATCAACACTAGCGTGGCAATAACAAAGTCCAGAAACCATCCCAGGCTACCTAATAGAAGGGACAGCAGTATGCTGGGCAACACTATCAACACCAGTAATAACCAGAAGCTGGCATCTTCATCCAGCCACTCTCTGTGCTGGATCTGCTGTTTGAACAGGTTGAAATAATAACTGTCACGCCAATACAGGTTTTTAGGTGTGACGCGTTCAATGCTCAGCACAATCAACAAACTAATCAAGGTCATTTCTGATCCTCATGCAGACAAATTGTGAGGTCTTGTCGGAAACGGCACCAGTCAAACCCCACACCGGGATCAGTCTTTCTGGATGGTGCAATATCACTGTGTCCAACAATACGCCCTAGTGTAGTACGCGGATAGTGTTGCACGATTTGGCGGCTTGCTGCCAGTAGTGCATGATATTGGTGGTTGGTATATCCGCTGTCATCGGTGCCTTCCAATTCAATCCCGATACTATATTCATTACAGCGTGGCTGCCCCTGAAAACTGGATAAACCCGCATGCCAGGCGGCCTTGTCAAATGGCACATACTGCGTGATCGCACCGTCACGTTTGATGAGAAGATGAGCAGATACGCGTAGGTGATGAATATCGGCGAAATACGGATGGGCGTCCTTGTTCAATTGTCCCATAAACAGGTCATCTATGTAATCGCCACCAAACTGGCCGGGCGGAAGAGAAATATTGTGCAGCACCAACAGGCTGACCTGAGCATCTGCTGGTCGGTCTGAATAGTGCGGCGAGGACAAAAACCTTGCGTCAGTCAGTCTGTGATTGATTACGTGCATACCATTTATTGCGTGTGACGTCGAATTCGACAAAAAGCTTAGCATAGCTGTGTGATCTACTGTTATCCATCAACGTAGTTGAGTACACTTTGGCGGGTTTAGATTAGGGAGTCGACGTTGTCTGAAAAACAACCCCCACAGGTGGGCCAGGGAATAAGTAAATGGATGGTGGTCCTGGCCTGGGTGGCAGGTCTGGCGTTAATGGCGATGATTTTTCAGGATCTGCTGGAAAAGCAGTTCAACCCCAATCAAACGCCGAGTTCGACGATGAGTCAGTCGGGAGCCGAAGTGAGGTTGCAGCAAAATCGTATGGGCCATTACGTGACCAGCGGTGAAATCAATGGACAACCTGTGGTGTTTTTACTGGATACCGGTGCGACTTCAGTGTCAGTCCCATACCATCTGGCCGGCGAACTTGGCTTGCAACAAGGCCGACGGTTTCCGGTTTCTACAGCAAATGGCACAGTGACGGTTGCCCACACGTCGATTGAGCAACTACGAATCGGCGATATCACGCTTTACGACGTGGACGCAAATCTCAACCCGGGTATGCGTGACGATAAAATTCTGCTTGGCATGAGCGCACTCAAACAGTTGGAGTTTTCCCAGCGAGGCGAATGGCTTGTGCTGCGTAATTATTGAAAAACTATAGAGAAGACACCTTTGCAACAATTGCAATCAGTTATACACACAAACGTTCGCACCGCTCTGGATGAAGACTTAGGTGGGTATCCAGCGGATGTAGGCGACCTCACCGCGCAACTTATTCCCGCTGATATGCAAGTGTCAGCGTCTATTATCACTCGCGAGCCTTGCGTTGTTGCAGGCATTGCCTGGGTCAATGAAACCTTTACTCAGGTAGGTGGTGATGTATCCGTAGAGTGGCTGGTCAAGGATGGTGACAGCGTTGAGACAGGCGAAACACTCTGTCATTTACGTGGCAATGCCCGACAGTTGATGACGGCTGAGCGCACAGCGCTGAATTTTTTGCAGACGTTATCGGCGACGGCAACCTGCGTCGCAAACTATGCGGCGGCGCTGGAGGGCACCTCAACACGCATCCTGGATACACGTAAAACGCTGCCTGGGTTACGCTTGGCGCAAAAGTATGCGGTCAAGGTTGGCGGCGGACAAAATCATCGAATTGGTCTGTTTGACGCATTTTTAATAAAAGAAAATCACATCCGTGCCTGTGGCGGTATTGCTCAGGCCGTGTCTGCCGCTAAAACACTACGTGAATCTCAAGTGATTGAAGTAGAAGTGGAAAATCTCGAAGAACTGGTTCAAGCACTGGATGCAGGTGCCGATATAGTGATGCTTGATAATTTCTCTACGGAACTGATCCGACAAGCAGTGGCACTTACTAACAAACGCGCTAAACTAGAAGTGTCCGGCAATGTAACGCTGGAGGGATTGAAAGCGCTCGCAGATACCGGGGTAGATTATATTTCATCGGGTGCGCTGACCAAACATGTGGCGGCAATTGATTTGTCATTACTGGTTGAGCAGCAGGCTTAGGGAAACGAACGTACCTGACTGACAGACTTACGTATGCAACTGCATACTTGTTTAAGCGGAAGGTCAATCTATACTGATATCGAAGCCAACGAGGTAGCCATTCAAATGCGTCCGAGGGTGGCTATCGCGAAAACTTGTCAGTAAACAAAATTTGCGTTCCGGGAACGCGCGGAGATGAAGACCATGAACATGACTAAGACCAGCAAACAAAAAGGTTTTACCCTGATTGAATTAATGATCGTTGTTGCGATCATCGGTATCTTGGCGGCTATCGCACTGCCTGCTTACCAGAACTACACCAACAAGGCACGTTTCTCAGAGCTGACTAACGCCAGTGCTTCTGTGAAGTCGCAAGTTGAGGTTTGTGCCCAGTTGACTGGCGCAGTAGCTGGCTGTTCTGACACAGCTAACGGTATTCCAGCTGCGATTGCAGCGGCAGCGGGTGTGCCTGGTGTGTCAGTCACTGACGGTGTTATCACGATTTCAGCACCTACAGACGCTACTGGCGCATTGGCTGGCTCAACTTACGTGCTTACCCCAACTGTAACCGCATCTGGTGTTGTTACTTGGCAAGAAGCATGTACTCCAGCAGACCTGTGCTAATCGGTCCAAAGGTTTAGCTCTAACAAAAAGCCCGGCTCGTCTGGGCTTTTTTGCCTCTAGAATAAGTACAAGGCGATTTCAGGCATGGCAAAAGCGACTTCAGTATTCACCTGGGCGGGCACGGACAGGCATGGTAAGGCAACCAAAGGGGAAATTACTGCTGCCTCAGTCACCGAAGCAAAAAACTTATTGCGACGCCAGGGCGTTTCGGCTACGAAAGTTAAAAAACTCAGTAAGCCGTTATTCGGCAAAGGTCGGGAAAAAATAAACGCAGCTGATATTTGCGTGTTTTCCCGTCAGATTGCCACCATGCTGAGCGCTGGTGTCACGCTTATTCAGTCCATAGATATGATTGCGCAAGGGCATGCAAAGGCCGAGATGCGTAAGATGTTGATCGATATTGGTAACGAGGTGAAAGCCGGTAATCCGCTGTCATCAGCGTTGCGCAAACATCAAGAATATTTTGATGATTTGTATTGCGATCTGGTTGAGACCGGTGAACAGTCAGGGATGCTGGAAACCATTTATGACCGTATCGCTACCTACAAAGAAAAAGCCGAAGCGTTAAAGTCAAAAATTAAAAAGGCTCTGTTTTATCCAACTGCAGTTATTGTGGTTGCCTTTATTGTGACTACCATTTTGCTAATCTTTGTTGTGCCTCAGTTTGAAGAAATCTTCAGCAGTTTTGGTGCTGAGCTACCCGCATTTACACAGTTTGTTCTTGCAATCTCCCGAGGGATGCAGGATTACGGACTGTATGTTGGTATGGCGGCAGTGGCGGGTTTTGTCATGTTTATGCGCGCCTACAAGCGCTCAGCAAAATTAAGAGATAAACTTGACGAAAAAATGTTAAAAATTCCTGTCATTGGTGAAATTCTCAAGAAAGCCTCTATTGCGCGATATACCCGCACGCTGTCAACCACGTTTGCAGCAGGTGTACCACTGATAGACGCACTTGATTCTGCGGCAGGGGCGTCAGGTAACGCGGTATTCAGAGATGCGATTCTGTTTGTCAAAAAAGAGGTGGCTGGCGGGATGCAAATGAACATTGCCATGCGCGCGACCAATGTATTTCCTGATATGGTCAATCAAATGGTTGCTATTGGTGAGGAATCCGGTGCGGTTGAGGATATGCTTGGCAAAGTCGCCAGTATTTACGAGGCTGAAGTGGATGATATGGTCGACGGTCTTACCAGTCTGCTTGAACCGCTTATCATGGCAGTGCTCGGTGTGATAATCGGTGGTCTTATTGTGGCGATGTACTTGCCCATCTTCGATATGGGTAATGTGGTATAGATCTTAAGTATTTTTCCTATCCTGGCGGTGGTGCCAGTGACGCAAATCTGGCACCCTTTATCTTTTACTCCTAAGGTTTCATCACGCGTTTATGTCTGACCTCGTGACATTATTACAGGCCTCGCCTGCATTTTTTATCGGCTTTGTTTTTGTCATCAGCTTGATGGTTGGTAGCTTTTTGAATGTCGTTATTTATCGCCTGCCAGTCATGATGGAGCGAGAGTGGCAGAGGGAATATCAGCAGTACTTCCAATCAGCTAATGATTCTGCCACTGAGACTGAAACATTTAATCTGGTCAAGCCGGATAGCACCTGTCCATCCTGCCAACATCGAATCCGCGCGTGGGAAAATATTCCAGTGCTCAGCTGGTTGTGGTTAAAAGGTCGATGCAGTAAGTGTCAGTCTCGAATTTCTGTACGATATCCTTTTGTGGAGCTCAGTACGGCCTTGTTATCAATGTGGGTGGCCTGGCATTTTGGGTTTGGCTGGCAAACTGCTGGCGCATTGGTTGCCACCTGGATGCTGGTGGCAATGACGTGGATAGATATTGATAAAATGCTGTTGCCCGACCAACTCACCCTGCCGCTACTGTGGTTGGGGCTGCTGTTCTCTGCAGGCAATATATTTACCGACCCTGTAAGCAGCATCATTGGCGCTGCCGCTGGATATCTCAGTCTATGGTCACTTTACTGGGCGTTTAAATTATTGACCGGCAAAGAAGGGATGGGGTACGGCGACTTCAAGCTACTTGCTGCATTAGGTGCCTGGGTTGGATGGCAACAACTTCCCATCATTATTTTATTGTCTTCATTTGTTGGTGCCGCATTAGGCATCATGTTAATCCTGATCCAGGGAAAAGATAAAAGTCAGCCTATTCCGTTTGGTCCCTACCTGGCGATTGCAGGCTGGATCACCTTGCTATTTGGTGAGCAAATAAGCTCAGCATACTTTGCCTGGATGATGTCATGACCTACGTTGTAGGATTAACGGGTGGCATCGGCAGTGGCAAAACAACAGTGTCTGACTGGTTTGCAAAGCAGGGTATCGATATTGTCGATGCAGATATTATCGCGCGCGAAGTGGTAGAGCCGGGTTCTGCTGCACTTGCTGCCATTATTGACAAGTTTGGTAAATCAATTATCGACGAGCACGGCGCCCTTAACCGGCAGGCTCTGCGTGCAATAGTGTTCGAAGATAAGCAGCAGAAAGACTGGTTGAACAACCTTTTACACCCAGCCATCCGCGATAGAATGCAACAGAGGATCGCGCAAGTGCGCAGCCCATATGCGATACTTTCTGTACCATTACTGGTTGAAAATAAGCTGACATCGATGGTCGACAGAGTGCTGGTGGTTGATGTCGAACCGCTCATACAACAACAGCGCACGTCCCAGCGTGACGGCGTGCCTGTCGAACAGGTACAGGCGATTATGGCGTCGCAGGCGACGCGCGAAGACCGTCTTGGCGCCGCTGATGATGTCATCGACAACAGCCGAGACCACTCTTATCTTGTTGAACAAATGCAATCATTACATACGCAGTATTTGCAATTGGCAACCAAAACAAATAGCAGCAGGGCTTGAAATATAACGAGTTTTCGGGTGTCATGGCGGGGCATGTTTCCAGTCAGAGGGCATTTTTCAACAATGCAAACCGCCGTGTACGAGTTTCCGTTAAATGAAAAGGTGAGAAATTACCTTCGCGTTGAGCAGTTATTCGTGCGACTCCAGCAAGGCGAACAAGCACAGCAAGGCTGGCAGTACATCAGTTTTTTTGAAGCCATGTTCACGCTACTGGATCTGCTTGAACGGCTTGATATTCGCAATGATATCCTCAAAGACATAGACAGCCATGAGAAAAATCTCGTGCAGTGGTCACAGCACCCGCAAATCGACACGGAAGCATTGCAGTCAGCGCTGCAGCGCATTATTCGGTTGCGTGAACGAATCAAACAGGCCAAAAAGCTTGGTAGTGAATTAAAGGACGACCGATTTCTTGCGTCAATCAGACAGCGCTTCAGTATTCCAGGCGGCACATGCAGCTTTGACCTGCCTAATCTGCATTATTGGTTCAATCAGCGTAGCGAGATTGTGCAAAACAATATTCAGGGGTGGCTGTCAGAGTTGTCACTGGTTAAAGAGTCTATCCAGGTAGCGCTGTCTTTTCTGCGTGAACGAGGTCGGTTTACTCAGGTCACTGCGCAAAAGGGCTTTTATCAAGGAGTCGCTGATGACCGTATAGAGCTAATTCGTATTATCAGTGAAAATAACAGTGGTTTTTATCCCGTACTAAGTGGAAACAAGTACCGCTATGCTATTCGTTTTATGTGGTTCGACGCTGAACCAGGCAAGCCTCCTGCGGTAGAGCAGGACGTGTCATTTGAAATGGCGAGTTGTTAATGAATGTGAATTGTCCTACCTGTCAGACGTCAGTTGAATGGTCAGCAGAGAATGTTTACCGGCCATTTTGCAGTAAAAAATGTCAGCTCATTGATCTCGGTGAATGGGCAAATGAAGAGAAAGTCATTGCAGGCAAACAGACTGAAGACGCTGAACAGCCTCTCGATATAGAGGAAATTGAAGCCATGCTGGCTGACCAGCCAGACTCCTTTTTTAAATAGTAAAAAAGCTGACGCCAAGTGTGACGTCAGCTTACCTGCAAAGATGAGCGCAGCGGCTGAAGTCCATTCAGCACACTGAACGTTTTCTGCGCCATCCTACTACTGCAGACAAAACAACGACTGCCCACCAGATTGTGCTACCGCCATATTCCTCAACAATCACCACCGGCGGCTCTTCATAGACAAGCTCATAGTTGGCGCTTTCTAATGACAGATAACTCAAATCTGCGTCTGAATAGCCGTCGGTAATCGCCACCAATTCGTCATGTTCTGCGTCATACAGTTCAATCAGTACTTCGTACTCGTCAGTGGGAAAGCCGCTTACCAGTTCACTTTCAATGATTAAACTGTCATCACTGTTGTCGCCATTTATCATGAATACTGACGTCGTGTGTATTTCATCGAAGATATCACCACGACCAAGGTAGATACGTGCATATACCCATGCGCTCGAATAAACGGTGTCAGCATCAAATTCAACGCTAAAACGGTGATAATAGCCGTCATAGTCGTTATCGACATCAAGGCTGGTCCAAGCGTCGTAAATCCAGAAGTCCTCACTGTAGGTTCTTATGTCGCTACGCACAGTTTGTGATGAAGGCGTCTTTTGCAACTCGCTATTTTTCTTCGCCCAGCGGTCGTTTGCCGCCGCTTCGTCAGTATTGTCGTTCAGATTTAGCGTAAAACCGGCAGACGATTTAGCTCGCTCTGGCTTTTGTGAGCCAAACTGTGTTTCGACTGTTTTCACAGCAAGGGGCATCGTACCTGTGCCTTTTTCATCGGATGTTGTTTGCGCACTGGCAACCAATGGCAAAGCCAAGATTGAAGCAAATAAGGTTTTGATTTGCATGGCGTTTCTCCTGTCGCATTACTAAACCTGTAATAACAGTGTGGTGCTGACAAGATGAATATTTGCTGAAGACTATCTTAATTAAAAAGACGTTTTGTCTCTTTCAGAGCGAGTATTAAAATCCTATTTATCTGTTTATACTGCATTAATCTGGCGCTAACTAAGAGATGAAAAGCGACCGCTGATGGACACTTCTGGCTTTTCCCAAGTCTTCACCTCAGGCTTCTTCATATTAATTTTAAGCTCGGTTATCGCTTGCGCGCTGCTTGTAAAAAAAATTGCCAAGTCGTCGGAAAGAGTGATTTTTCTGCGAATTTTCATGCTGTTTTTTGTCATGGGAGCCGCTGGTTTTGCGTTAACCTGGGCATCTCTCGATGAAGGCAGGGGGCAACTGCTTTTCTTCGCGGTGCTGTTCTACTGCATAAATATTGCGACGCTATTGGTTGCGCTGCAACATTATGAACGCAAAACTTACCAACATAATTATCTGCTGTATGGATTCATGACCGCACTATTAGCGTGTCTTACTCTCGTTAAATCTATAGAAGGACTGGTGCTAATTGAAGTGTTGGTTGGCCTGACTTTATTGCCTATTGCATTGCGCACTGTGATAGGAGGATACGCGCAATATAAAAACTATGGTATCGCACTACTGGGAATCGCTATCTTATTGCAGTTCTCTAATACGCTTTTTCAAATATTCTGGCTCCTGACACTCGATAATCGACTCATTGTGTTCGCCTCTTCTGTGTTTACCCAAGCTGTGTCCTTCGTGTTCTTGGGACTGGGACTTACGGCCAGTTTACTTATCGATGAACAGCGTAAACTCGCAGAGCTGACGGTTATGGACCCGCTGACTGAGCTTTATAATCGAAGGGGAATGACGCAGATTATGAATGCTGACATCGACGCGAATAAGTCCGTCAACGTGATTGCGATTGATATTGATCACTTCAAAAAAGTAAATGACACATACGGCCATGAAGGTGGTGATGTCGTGCTCACTGAATTTGCCAGACTTGTTCGCTCGCTGGCGAGAAGTACTGACGTATGCTGCCGATTGGGTGGAGAGGAGTTTTTATTATTTGCTAGCGACAGTTCTGTATCTCACTGTGAAAAGTTAGCTGAACGAATAAGGAGCTGTACTGAGCAATCTAGTATTCAATACGACAATTACAACATTTCAATCACCGCTAGCTTCGGTGTGGCCGGTTTACAAACGGGAGAATCTCTGGAAAGCCTCATTAAACGGGCCGATGAGGCTCTGTACATTGCCAAACAGCAGGGTCGCAACAAGGTCATCGTCGCGCCAGTTTCCTAGTCGATATAGATAAACATTGGTGATTAGTTATGACGTCAATGTTTTCCTGAACTATCTTTAAAGTCTTCGTTGGTCAGCTATCAGTCACCCATGCTTCTTAATTTATGCAATTTGTCTGCAACGTTTCTGATGAACGTCAGTGGCTAAGGGGCAAATATTGCCAAACCTCTCTTTGAAGTATCGAATAGCGCTGCTTATCTTCTTTTTAGAAAGTGCAGTGCTGTCGCTGGTTTTATGGCAAACGCTTGATAGCACTTACAAGACGGCAGAGCAGCATAATAGTTATAACAAGCAGGTTATCATGCGGCTGGTTAAAGAAATTTCCTTACCGGCTTTGCTGAGCAGAGATGGCACTACGCTACAAGCACATATCAATGAACTTTCGGCTAAAGCCAACATGACTCGCCTTGTTATTGCTGACAATACCAGCATTGTTGTTGCCTCTACTCATCCTCAGGATATCGGACGCCCTTTGCCTACACTTTCCGAACGCCCACACCATCAGTGGCGACGTTTGCCCATTCAAATTGATAATCAACCTGCAGGGCTAGTGGCCGCTGAATTCTCTGACATAGTGCTGTTGGATGCTTACTCTGGTGTGCGCACAGTGAGCGTATTGATTGCCCTTGCTGGAATTGTTGGGAGCGCCGTGGTGGCAATCATTGCCGCAGGGTTTTTAACCCGCAAACTTAATCTTATTACGGACACAGCAGCGCGTATTGCATCCGGAGATTATACTGCCAGAACCGGACTAACGGGGCAGGATGAGTTGAGTCAGCTGGCAAATACGTTTGATCTAATGGTCGAGCATCTGGTGCAAAATAAGGCGCAGCTTAGACAAACCATGGAGACGCTCAAAGAGCGCGAGAAAAACATTGCAATCACGCTGAATAGCATTGCAGATGGCGTGATAGTAACAGACAGGGACGGCGCTATTACATTGATGAATCCAACCGCAGAAGCTCTGACTGGATGGCATCAGGTCGACGCCTTGCAGGAAAGGTTAGATGTTATTTTCCCGGTTGTAGATGAGCAGAGCGGTAAATCGCTGCAATCATTAATTCTTCATGTTGCTGAAACGAGCGATGCAAAGACGTTAGGCAGTGGTGTTGTACTGAAAAATCACCAGGGAAAACGCTTTTATATTAATTGCACTGCTGCACCTATTCAGAGTCACGAAGGGCAGACCATCGGTATCGTAGTCGTTTTCAATGACGTTTCGCAGGAGGTTCAGTTACGTCAACAATTGACAAAAAGTCAGCAGGGTTTGCAGGCGATTATGGACCATGCTCCTTCAGTGGTATACGTCAAAGATCGCGAGGGACGCTACGAATTTATCAATGCTCAGTACCTTAAAATATTCGGACTTCAACGTGAGCAGGTTATCGGTAAAACCGACAATGAGCTTCTGCCGGCGGACACTGCAGAGAGTGTACGTAAAAACGATATTTATGTGCTCAAAAACAAACAACCGATCGAATTTGAAGAGAATATTCCACAGGCCGATGGTCAGCTACATATCTACACGTCCGAGAAATTTCCACTACTCGACGAGCATGGAGAGGCTTATGCCTTATGTGGTATTTCCAACGATATTACTGATCGTAAGCGCCACGAAGAAGAAATGAAACGTGCTCAGAAAATGGACTCGCTAGGCAAGCTGACTGGCGGGGTTGCCCATGACTTCAACAATATCCTGAATATCATCTCTGGCTATGCTGCTTTACTTGATATGAAAGTTGCTGAGGCACAAGAAGACGTGCGTGAGTTAGTTTCAAATATTCAAAAAGCCAGTACCCGAGGCGCAGAACTGACGAAAAGACTGCTGTCGTTTTCCAGCGCGCGCAGCACGCAAATCACGCTGCTCAATATCAATGAGGTGGTCAGTAAAGATGAGGACATGTTGGCAAAGATACTGACGGTCAGAATTTCACTGGTTCTGGACCTGCAAAAAGATCTTTGGCTATGTGAAATGGATGCGTCAGAGCTGGAAGATAGCCTGGTTAACTTAGTACTCAATGCCATGCATGCTATCGATGAAAAAGGACGGGTGATCATTAAAACTGAGAACCTTCGTCTGGCAAACGGCGAGGATAAAAAACAGTATCAAGAGTACGTCAAGCTCAGCGTGATCGATAATGGCTGCGGCATGGACGCGTCGCTCATTCAACATATCTTCGACCCTTTCTTTTCCACTAAAGGTAAACAAGGAACCGGGTTAGGCCTGAGCCAGGTGTATGGTTTCGTCAAAAGGGCACAGGGCCGTATTGATGTGAGATCGACGCCCGGCCATGGCAGTACGTTCGACTTATATTTTCCACGGGCTACACACAGCAGCGACATTCTTACCCTTGCTGAAGGGCAGGGGGAGCAATCTCTATATGGAAATGAGCGAATTGTGGTGGTTGATGATGAGAAAGAGTTAACTAACGTTGCTGAGCAAATTTTGTCCGAATTTGGTTATGACGTGGTGGTATTTAATCGGGCAGAAGACGCACTAGCGTATTTGTCTACGCATCGCGCTGATTTATTACTAAGCGACATTATTATGCCTGGTATGGATGGCTATGAACTGGCGGCAGAAGTCATGTCAGCATTTCCGTATGTAAAAGTGCAACTGGTTAGTGGTTACAGTGATGACAGGCATATGCGAGAGACACAACTACCATTAAAAAATGCCATCCTGTTTAAACCATACACTACCGTTCAATTGTTAACGTCGATTCGTAATCTATTGGATTAACAGCGTTTTCCGCTATAGGTTTATTCAATAAAGTAGGTGCCCCAGCCATCATAATGAACACCATGTTTGGCGGCGATGCTAAGCAGCTTATCAGTGTCTGCGTTGAGTTCGCTTATTGATAACATGCGTTCAGCTACAGCGTCGAAGCAGTACACCAGTCCTCCGTCGTCCAGCTCAACCTCTTCAGCGTCACCCACTTCAAACCCGGCTTTAAACGCGTCTACTGCCGCTTTTTCCAACTTATCGAAATTGTTGCAGGCAAAATGATGTTCAATTGTGTGTGGCTGTGACTGGTCACTGCCGTCTTCAATAAGGGCTTCTATGGTTTCCTGATTGAATGCATACCAGTCATTCGATGAATCTTGTGCAGACATAGTTTCACTACATGTTGTCTATTTTGTCTGGCAGTTTACCTTGAATTGCTTATGGCGGCGACTTCTGCATCGAGCTTTTCAATGCCACTTTTCATTTGCGCATAGAGGACTTCAGTCCACTCTTTGACGGTCATATCGTCCGTCAGGGGTTGAGGGCGCTGAAGTTCAATCAGCATTTCGCCGTTATCCCAACGATTCCAGCGGATCTTGTTATGTAAATTGCTCGCGCAGACAATGACGACTGGCTCATTAGTCTGGATCGCGGTGCGAATTGCCCCACTTTTAAATGGCAACAGGCCCCGTCCGTAGCTTCTGGTACCTTCGGGGAAAAACCATGCTGACAGCCTTTTTTCGGCGATTTCCCTTGCAGTGTACTGCAACGTATTGTGCGCTTTGCCTTTGTTTTTTCTGTCGATAATGATATTGCCGGACAGCCAGAAAAGCTGACCAAAAATCGGGATCCACAGCAAACTTTTTTTACCAATTACCACCGTGCCTGGTTGGGCCGCCTTACACACAGTAACTAAATCCCAGCTGTTCTGGTGATTACACAAATAAACGCAGGGAACGTTGTAATTCACGTCAGGGGCTTTGCGCACGGTAACTTTTAAGCCCATTGTCCATGCCATCGTACTGTATAACTGTCCGGCGATATGAACGTTATTACGGTGAAAAGGTCTTGCCAAACAGACCAACAGTAACATGAGATTGACAATGATAAAGTGAATAAGGAGAGCAACAGCTCTGATGATGGCAAGCACAAACGATCCCGGCATAATAAAAGTCGCCAGTATAACGATTTTCTGTGCATAGCATGTCTGATCTGTTGCACAAGTTAAGTTACCAAGAGCATCTGCCGATATCTGATATACTGTTTTAATCGCCCATTAATTTGCCTGCCAAGAGCCAAAGAGACCATGCAAACATTTCGTCACGAAGAGCTTGAAGATGACATTCTTAACGACTTGCTGGAAGAAATTAATGAGCTTTACGAAGCCAGCGAACAGACTCTAATCGAGCTTGAGTTACGGCCCCAGGATAACGAACTGCAGCGTGCGCTGTTTCGCTCCGTTCACACCATAAAAGGTGACCTCGGGCTGGTAAATTTCACGCCCATGATGCCTATCCTTCAACATGTAGAAGACTTGTTGGACTATCTTCGCAAGGGTGATATTCAGTATACCAGTACAATGAGCGATCTGGTCTTGCTTAGCATGGACCGGGTCAAGCACTTTGTGCAGAGCTGCATAAAGTCAGGCAGTGCGCAGTATGATGAAAGCATGCTTCAACGTCTGATTGACTGTATTGTTAAGATTACCCCAGACAACGCAACTGAGCATGAGAGGCTCCTCTCGCAGGCGGTCAAAGTACTCGATCCAAAACGCGATATCTCTGGCACCGAGCAGGCAGATGCAAGTGCACCGGATCGCCCTGTTACATTGGCGAATACGGGTATTCCAAAAGGCATCAGTGCAGAAAAGCAAATTGATATTCTGTTTTTCCGGGAATTAATGAAGCCGATTGAACGTCGCTCCATGTATTGGGAAGGGCGTGGAGACCGCATCGCGAAATTGGCGTTTTATATCAATAAGCTGGCAGGAAGCCCCATCGATGAAGATCAGCTCGCCGTCGCCTGTTATGTACATGATTTTGGTATGGCATTTATGCCACTCAAGGTGCTGCATAAAAAAGATAAGCTGGATGAAAACGAATTTAACCTGATGCGTTCACACGTGTACAAAAGTTCCCGTTTGCTCGAGCATCTGGGACAGTGGGACGAAGCGCGCAAAATTGTTATGCAGCATCACGAACGAGTTGACGGTAACGGCTATCCGTTGGGGCTTAAGGATGAGGACATTTGTGACGGTGCAAAGCTGCTGGCTATCTTAGATACCTTTGATGCGATGACACATTCCAGAGCGCATAACGGTCATGTTAAACACCCGAAAAAGAAAGCGGTGGTTGAGATCAACAAGGTGGCCAAAGGACACTTCAGCGATAAATGGATGAAGGTGTTTAATCAGGCAATGGGCCAGCTACTTAAACGTTAAGTCCTACATATGTAATTGCGGGGGAAGTTTTTCCCCCGCCAACCGCTTTTAATCTGCAACGGGTAATCCGCTGGGAACGGAGCGTGGTACAGTATGACGTTCATCCAGAGAGCTTGTACTGGTTAACGCATAAAGAAATGCCATCAAGTCATCAATTTGTCGCTCTTTCAGAACGACAGGTGGCAGTTCGTTAGCCGCAGCGATATCAGCAACTCTACTTGCATCAAGCATAACGGTGAAATCATGATCCCCGGCATCGCCAACCTCAGGTAAAACCGCCTGGGCCTGATTATTAGCAACATCATCAGCATAAGTATACAAGCCCGCTATAGGATCAAGGTGATGCTCCACGACAGCTCGAAGTGAATCATATGCACCTGCATGCCCCCACGGACCTGTCAATGCTACGTTGCGTAATGTTGGCGTGCGGAATTTATACCGATCGGCGATATTGCCGGATACTAACTCGCGACCAAAGTCGTCGTGACTTGCATTTTTTCCGGGACCGATTT
The DNA here is from genome assembly GCF_000429145.1 of Aestuariibacter salexigens DSM 15300. Taxonomy (GTDB): domain Bacteria; phylum Pseudomonadota; class Gammaproteobacteria; order Enterobacterales; family Alteromonadaceae; genus Aestuariibacter; species Aestuariibacter salexigens. The sequence continues at coordinate 241,342 of NZ_AUBH01000004.1, read as the reverse complement.
GCGGCATGGCAATGGCGTGAAACTCCAAATCAGTCAATAACGGGCCAGTGTGGCATGAAGAACAGTTGGCTTTACCATAAAAAAGTTGCATGCCACGTTTGGCAGAGCTTGTTAATGCGCTCTCATCGCCTCGCAGATAATTGTCGAATGGGCTGTTGTCTGCACGAAAAGCTGATGCTTCAAACGCGGCTATGGCATTAGCGATATGCACATATTGTATGTCTTCCGAGTCATAGATCTGGTCTGGGTAAGCTGCTTGAAACAATCCAACGTATTCCGGTATCGCTCTTAATTTGTCAGCAATAATATCCCAGACGCCACCCTCACCAGCTAATATGCCGGCTGCCGCCGCTGCACCCTGCGGATTATCAGTGGCTGCGCCTGCCATTTCAGTTCCTGACTGGACGGGAAAAAAGGCTTGTGCCGCCAATGCACTCTCGACACCTTCAGGAAACTGAGCTCCAGCCGGCGTTCTGAAGCCACCTGGTTGAGATGGGTCTTCAAACAAGCGACCGTCATGAAACATAATGTCAAAGGATAGCGCACCGAGGTTATAAATTGGCGGCGCATTTCTCGGTACCCGCTCGGCTATCATGGCATTACCTTCACCGTTGCGACGTGTAATACCCACCCCTTGTCCACCTTCACCTATAGGTAAGGCCAAACCGTCTCCAGTGCCGGCTAGTGAGTGATGACAGCTTGCACAGGCAATATTTTCATTACCAGAAAGGATCTTATCCCAGAATAAATTTTTACCAAGTTCCACCTTTTCAGCGGAATGAGCCGAGAAGTCAGAATCCTCAATTGAGGCGGGAATCGTAGAGGCTTGGGCGATACTGACAATAACGAAAGAAAAAAGAAAAATAAGACTAGACTTAATGGTAAACACATCGTTCTCCTTGTGAATGGCGAGCGCGCCAAAGAAGACTTGGTGCACCCCAGATCTCAAGCGTAGAACAAAGCTAAATTAACGCAATTTTTAGGGGATTTAATCTGAAAATTTTGTGTCATTCCAACATTAGGTACTTATTCCACATCCAATTCTTTTAATTTTCGGGTCAGCGTATTTCTTCCCCAGCCAAGGCGCTTCGCGGCATCCTGTTTATGTCCATGGGTATGCTGCAAGGCTCGCTGCAAGAGCACTTTTTCAAAAATAACTTGAGCGTCATCCAAAATATTGTTGTGCCCGGCTTTCAACTTCACGTCAGCCCAATTCGCCAATAACTCGTACCATTCCTGCTGGTTACTGGCTGACTCCATTGTGATCGGTTGGGTATGTAATTCCGGCGGTAAATCGTCAGGGTAGACTTCCTGACCTGTCGCCATCACCGTTAGCCAACGACAAACATTTTCCAATTGCCTGACATTCCCAGGCCAGGGGAGTTGTGAAAGGATTTTTTCCGCTGCTTTGCTCAGACTTTTCGCTTCAACGCCCAATTCAACGGCCGCTTTAGCCAGAAAATGACGAGCCAGCAGAGGGATATCCTCGCGACGCTGGCTAAGGGTCGGAATGTGAATACGGATGACATTAAGACGATGAAATAAGTCTTCTCTGAACTTTCCATCAGCCACGCGCTGTTCAAGATTCTGGTGGGTCGCCGCGATGATGCGTACATCAACCTTAATCGGATTGTGTCCACCAACCCGATAAAACTGACCATCAGCGAGGACCCGTAACAGTCGAGTTTGCACATCTAACGGCATATCGCCAATTTCATCCAGAAACAGCGTACCGCCGTCGGCCTGCTCAAACCGTCCCTGACGCGCTGTCTGTGCGCCGGTAAACGCCCCTTTTTCATGTCCAAATAGCTCAGATTCCACCAGATCCGCCGGGATGGCTGCCATATTCAGCGCGATAAACGTCTTATTCGCTCGAGGACTATGTTTATGCAATGCCTGTGCAACCAGCTCTTTCCCTGTACCAGACTGACCATTGATCAGCACACTAATGCTTGAACGAGATAACCGCCCCACTGCTCTGAAAACTTCCTGCATAGCCGGTGCTTCGCCGATGATTTCGGTGACTGGCGGCTGCTCCAGTACTCGGTTTTTGGAATTTTGTTCACGAGCATGGGTCAGTGCCCGACGCACCAGACTGACGGCTTCATCAACGTCAAACGGCTTAGGCAGATATTCAAACGCGCCCTTCTGGTAAGCGTTCACTGCACTGTCTAAATCTGAATGTGCAGTCATGATGATGACGGGAATATTGGGGTAATCTTTATGAATCTGTTTTAAAAGCGTCATGCCATCCATCTGTGGCATGCGGATGTCTGAAATAATCACCTCTGGCACCTGACCAGACTGTAACTGCAGCAACAAGTCCTGTGGGTTTTCAAAGGTAAAGCAGGGGATTTGTGCACTTTGCAGGGCTTTTTGCATCACCCAGCGAATAGAACTGTCATCGTCTACAATCCACACAGGTTCGATGTTCATCAGTCTGGTTTCCTGTCGTTTATCGGTAAATAGAGGGTAAACGTCGTCTCGCCGGGACGGGAGTCCACTTCTATCTTGCCTTTATGTTGGTCAATTAATGTTTGTGCAATGGATAAACCAAGCCCCGAACCGTTTTGCTTACCACTCACCATTGGGTAGAAAAGCGTATCAGCTATGGCCTGCGGAATACCGGGACCGTTATCAACGATTTTTATTTCGGCGCAGAGGGGATAACGTATTCCGTGAATCGTAAACTGCCGGGCGATACGTGTTACTAATCGGATAATCGGCTGTGGGTGAGCATGTTCATGTAGCGCTTGCATGCTGTTCCTGACCATATTCAGGACGGCCTGTTGGATCATTTCATGGTCAAGATACATTTCTGGAATGCTGGGGTCGTAGTCGCGTTCGATGGTGACATCAAAACCGCGATCAACTTTGACCAGAGCATACACTCTCTCAAGCGCCTGATGGATATTACTCCACTGAAAATTAGGCGGTGAATTGGGTCCGAGAAGGCGATCAACCAGGTTGCGCAAGCGGTCAGACTGCTCGATGATCATCTGGGTAAATTCTGTATGCTCATCATTTTGTAGCGCCTTTTGCAGCAATTGTGCAGCGCCACGGATACCACCAAGCGGGTTCTTGATTTCGTGCGCCAGCCCCCTAATTAAATCTCTGGCCGCTTTCTGCTGTGCCCATTGCTGAGATTCCTGGGTGATGCGCTTTTGTTTGTCTATCTGACGGACTTCGAATAGCAGCCGTGGTCCGTCGTCACTGGCAACGTGGGATACCGTGACGTCGGCCAGTGTCTGGCGACCATCTGCGAAGGCGATACGCACTTCTGTTTCGGTAAATTCTTCACCAAAATCCAAAACACGCTGTAAGCGCGCACGATCAATGGCGGTATTGAAGAAAAACTCTCTTAATGGTTTACCTAATAGTTGATTTTCACTGCGAGCCAGAAACCGTTGCGACGCGTGATTTACAAAAACGATATGAAACTGGCTGTCGACCATTAACAGCGCAGTACTTAACGAATCCAGTAAGTTTGCAACCCCGGCTTGGCTTGGCATGTTCACTTTTCACTATTTGCACTAAAAAGGTGCACCATATCTTATCGGTGCAAATTATGCAGCCATTAATGCCTTAGCGCGCCCTTACTGTGCCTGTTGTGGCTTGATCAGAGCGGACGCTTTGTGCATGTAAAATGTCTGCTCTTGAGAGGATGCAAGGATCTTGCCTGAGTTGCTTATAAAGTTGAGTCGAAATTGATGTGCACCGCGGTCAACGCCCTCAAGTTGAAATACACCGACACTGCTTTGTGCAACCGCTTCACCATTAAAGATCAATTGATACTGACCGTCGGTCGTGGGAGTCACCTCAGCGCTGATGGTTACCGCACCAAGATTGTTCCTGACGGTTGCCTCAGGTTGGGGCTCCAGAACGGAAAGTGTGTAATTGGCGCTTTTTGCTGAAGCCTGTGCGGACGCTGCACGTTGTTGGGGCGAGGCACTATCACTGCGCTGCGGGACGCGTGCTATTGGCTGGATCAAATTGAGATTATATTGCTCAATGTTGACTTCAGTTGCACCGGGTTGAGGCGAGTCGGTATAAGTCACTGAGCCATCATCGTGCACGATTTTGAATATTTTGCCTGCCTGAGCACTAAATATCACCATTGCTAGCAGGCAGAGTAGAATTCGCATGGGTCGTTCCGAATATCTTGGTTACTCACAGTGTAGCGATAAACTGCGCAAAAAAAAGCCCGCAAATGCGGGCTTAGGTATAAGAACGAATATCTTAGACGCTGTAGTACATGTCGAACTCAACGGGGTGAGTAGTCATGTTCAACGTAGTGACTTCATTCATTTTCAGATCGATGTATGCATCGATCATATCGTCAGACATCACGCCACCGGCGGTAAGGAAGTCGCGGTCGTTATCCAGTGCCTCAAGCGCCATTTCCAGTGAGCTTGCTACAGTTGGGATCTCTTTTGCTTCTTCCGCTGGCAGGTCATACAAGTCTTTGTCCATTGCGTCGCCAGGGTGGATCTTGTTCTTGATTCCGTCCAGACCGGCCATCAGCATCGCAGTGAAGCCAAGGTATGGGTTAGCTGTTGGGTCAGGGAAACGCACTTCAATACGACGTGCTTTGTCGCTGGTCACGTAAGGAATACGGATAGATGCAGAGCGGTTACGGGCGCTGTAAGCCAGCATTACCGGCGCTTCGAATCCTGGTACCAAACGCTTGTACGAGTTAGTTGATGCATTGGTAAACGCGTTGATTGCACGAGCGTGCTTGATGATACCGCCAATGTAATACAGCGCTTCTTCCGACAGACCCGCATACTTGTCACCCGCAAAAATGTTCTTACCATCTTTCGAGATAGACTGGTGGCAGTGCATACCAGAACCATTATCCCCTACCAACGGCTTGGGCATAAAGGTCGCTGTTTTGCCGTATGCATGAGCAACATTATGGATGACATACTTATAAATCTGGATTTCATCCGCTTTGCTGGTCAGTGTATTGAACTGACAGGCGATTTCGTTCTGACCTGAAGTTGCTACTTCATGGTGATGCGCTTCAATAACCAGTCCCATTTCTTCCATTACCAGACACATCGCAGTACGGATATCATGCGCTGAGTCCACTGGTGGAACAGGGAAATAACCGCCTTTTACGCCTGGACGGTGGCCGAGGTTTCCACCTTCGAATTCAGCGCCAGAATTCCACTTCGCTTCTTCAGAGTCGATTTTGTAAAACGAACCGGCCATATCAGTATGGAAACGTACGTCGTCGAACAAGAAAAATTCTGGCTCGGGACCGAAGAATACGGTGTCACCGATACCGGTTGATTTCAAATACTCTTCTGCGCGTTGTGCAATAGAGCGTGGGTCACGGTCATAGCCTTGCATGGTGGAAGGCTCAACGATGTTACAGGTGATGTTAACCTGCGCTTCTTCGGCGAATGGGTCGAGCTTCGCTGTTGCTGGGTCTGGCATCAAAATCATGTCTGATTCGTTAATGCCTTTCCATCCAGAAATTGAAGACCCGTCGAACATTTTGCCTTCTTCGAAGAAATCTTCGTCAGCCGCGCTGGCGGGGATAGATACGTGCTGTTCTTTGCCTTTCGTGTCAGTAAAACGTAGATCGACAAACTTGGCTTCACTTTCTTTAATTAGCTCGAGAGCCTTTTCAATTGACATCGTGTCCTCCAGGTATAAACACTTGATACGTAATCTTGCGGCATGAATTCTCGCGCACAGTTCTGTGTCGAAGATTTCACGCTGTAATAAACGGGTGTTACTGCATCCGTACTCGCGGCTGCACGTTTTCCGATTGCGCTTTCTCAAGCGATTTTCATGCCAACCACCATACCCTGATGTAAGGCTCAAAAAGCCTGAGGTAAGCAATCGTGGCACCCATATTTTTGCGCTTACATTGAATCAATATAGTGCATGCCGCACTAAAATGATGCAGTCGCTGTCAGCTTCGGTCTGTGGCGGCCAACACATAGGCCGAGCAGTTCGACAATCACAGAAAGACATCGCCAAATAACGATTAACCCTGTACAATCCGCGCCCAATATTTAGCTGCCAGTGTAATGACCGTAAAACCGCTTGATGATGACTAGCGCGCCGGCCACTACCCCACCATTTGAGACCATTAAACATGACAGTTGAACAAACCTCAATCGACAAGTTGAGGAATATCGCCATTATCGCTCACGTTGACCACGGCAAGACGACCCTGGTTGACAAACTGCTACAGCAATCTGGCACGCTTGAGACCCGCGGAGAGGCCGAAGAGCGTGTGATGGATTCTAATGCCATTGAAAAAGAGCGTGGCATTACCATTCTGGCCAAGAACACCGCGATAAAGTGGAACGATTATCGTATCAATATCGTTGATACTCCTGGACACGCAGACTTCGGTGGTGAAGTTGAGCGCGTTATGTCAATGGCTGACTCGGTGTTGCTGCTGGTTGACGCGCAGGAAGGTCCCATGCCGCAAACCCGGTTTGTGACACAGAAGGCCTTTGCGCAAGGCTTGAAGCCGATTGTGGTCATCAACAAAATTGACAAGCCAGGTGCACGCCCTGATTGGGTAATGGATCAGGTGTTTGACCTGTTTGATAACCTGGGCGCGACAGATGATCAGCTTGATTTTCAGGTGGTCTATGCTTCGGCACTTAACGGTTGGGCATCACTCGATTATGAGCAGCCAGCGGAAGATATGACGGCGCTGTTTGAAACAATCGTAAGTCAGGTGGATGCACCAAATGCCGATATTGACGGCGCTTTCCAGATGCAGATTTCGCAGCTTGATTACAACTCGTATGTGGGCGTAATCGGTGTCGGCCGTATTAAACGCGGTAAAGTAAAAACCAATCAACAGGTCACCATCGTCGGCGCTGACGGTAAGAAACGTAACGGTAAGGTCGGTCAGGTATTGGGCTACCTTGGATTACAGCGACATGAAGTCGAACAGGCAACCGCCGGCGACATCATCGCGATAACAGGACTTGGCGAGCTGAAGATCTCAGATACCATTTGTGACGCCAACGAAGTTGAAGCATTGCCACCGCTGAGCGTAGATGAGCCTACAGTAACCATGACGTTCCAGGTCAATACCTCGCCGTTTGCCGGTAAGGAAGGTAAGTACGTTACCTCGCGTAATATACTCGAACGTTTGCAAGCTGAATTGGTACACAACGTAGCACTGCGCGTTGAAGAAACCGGCGATCCGGATAAATTCCGGGTGTCTGGCCGCGGTGAGCTGCACCTGGGTATTCTGATCGAAAATATGCGTCGTGAAGGGTATGAGCTTGCTGTTTCTCGTCCAGAAGTCATCATCAAAGAAGTTGATGGCCAATTGCAGGAACCCTTTGAGACATTAACAATTGACTGTGAGGAAGAGCATCAGGGCGCCATCATGGAACAGTTGGGGCTGCGCAAGGGTGAGCTGACTGATATGTCTCCGGACGGAAAAGGACGCGTCAGAATGGACTTCATGATCCCGAGTCGCGGCTTGATCGGTTTCCAGACTGAATTTATGACACTGACCTCTGGTTCCGGCCTTATTTATCACACGTTTGACCATTATGGTCCGCACAAAGGCGGCGTAATCGGACAGCGTAAAAATGGTGTGCTGATTGCCAATTCAGCCGGTAAGGCATTGACCAACGCACTGTTCAACCTGCAGGACCGCGGTCGCCTGTTTATTGGTCACGGGGTAGAGGTGTATGAAGGTATGGTGATCGGCATTCACAGCCGTGATAACGATCTGACCGTTAATGCATTGAAAGGTAAGCAGCTGACGAATATCCGTGCGGCAGGTACCGATGAAGCGCAGAATCTGGTGCCGCCTATCATCATGTCACTTGAGCAGGCGCTTGAGTTTATTGACGATGATGAGTTGGTAGAGGTGACGCCAAAAAGTATCCGCATTCGTAAGAAGCTGTTAACGGAATCTGACCGGAAACGCGCTTCACGAAGCAAAGAGTAAAACATTACGCCGCTCAATTGAGCGGCGTTTTTTTAGTGCGTCCGTCTAACAAAGTCAATAATCTTCTAAATCCCGGCTAGTGATTGAATTTGCTTTTGCTTTACACTCGAGTGTAAATAACTCGACAGCGATCTATTATGCAATTTGACCACACACACGACCGCAGCAGCACGTACGCATTCAAATGGGAAAAATATAAAGGCACAGATATTTTGCCTATGTGGGTTGCCGACACTGAGTTCAGGTGTGCCGAACCGATTATCGAGTCACTGCACGCCCGTGTTGAGCATGGTTTACTTGGGTACACACTGCCGGCCCAATACACACCTGCTAACCTTGCAGTGGCAAGTTGGTTAGGACGTCGTTATGGCTGGCAAATTGATCCGCAGTGGCTGGTATGGACGCCGGGTGTGGTGCCAGCGTTTAACGTCGCATGTAAGGCCTATTGTCGTAAAGGCGACAAGGTCATTGTACAGAGCCCGAATTATCCGCCGCTATTAGCTGCGCCTGCATTAAACGGTCTGCACAGACTAATGGTTGATACCCTTTGCATCGATGACCGCTGGACGCTCGATTTTGAGCAGTTAGAGCGTCACGCCAGTGATCCTGATTGTAAACTGATGATCCTATGTAACCCGATGAATCCGGTTGGCAGCGTTCTCAGACAACAGGAATTGGATCGTATTGCTGACATTTGTGTGCGACACAATGTGTTGCTCTGCTCTGACGAAATTCACTGTGATCTTATCCTTGACGACAAACTACAGCATCTTCCGGCAGGCGCCCATTCCGCCCTAGCCGAACGTTCTGTGACGCTAATGGCTGCCAGTAAAACGTTCAATATTGCCGGATTAGGTGCATCATTTGCGATCATTCCTGACCAAGATATGCGCAAACGCTTCACATCAGCGGCTGCTGGCATTGTACCCTGGGTGAATGTGTTGGGACTGGTTGCTACTGAAGCTGCCTTTACGCAGTGTGATGACTGGTATGAAAGTCAGTTAGTGTATCTGCGTGACAATCGTGATTATCTCGTACAGCAGATAAACAGCATCGATGGGTTAAGCACATTATCACCAGAAGCGACGTTTTTATTATGGGTGGATGGCTCTGCTTTGCAAACTGAAAATGTCCAGAGCTGGTTTGAATCGAAAGGTGTCGGCCCCTCACCGGGGGCAGATTTTGGCGCCAGGCAGTTTGCTCGAATCAACTTCGGTTGTCCAAAATCAATGCTTGAGCAGGCGGTCCAGCTTTTACAGGCAAAGTAAAACGGGTTTCAGCCTGGAATCGCACTGCGCCAGGCTGACTCCAGAGGGCCCTGTTTGAAGTAGTGTAACCATAAGCGACTGAATAGCCACTGGCAGACCAGGACGATAACGCCAATAGCCCATGCGGTCGTTAGCCCATAATAGCCACCCAGTGCAAATGCAAAGCCGTTAAACAGGATGATTGCCAGCACAGACTGCATGATGTAGTTGGTTAATGCCATCTTTCCTAACGGCACAAAGACCGTAAAGACCCGTCCCCATGATGACTGCATCATCAGTGCCAGAGCCGCTGCATAGCTGATTGCCAGTGGTACCACGCCCAGTGCATAAAATACGGTAACAAGGAGCTGATAAAGTGGGCTTTGTTCAGCGTAGAACATGGTATAGGCGATGTTAAAGGGAATACCTAGTAGTGCACCCGAGATCAGCAGTTTGACCAGCAGAGCGCGATTCTCCAGCAATCCATGCTGGATAATTTGTCGGCCGGCGACAACGCCGAGACACAGAATGCCAAAAATTTTGAATAATCTCCCTTCTGCCAGTACCAGACCAATGCGGATAAGCGGGTCATAGAATTTAGTGGCAGCATATAAACCTACATCATCGGTTTGTAGCACATAAAGCGCCTGTTCAAACGGATTACCGGCAGGCACGCCATGTTGCAAAACAGCTTGATCATACATGCCCAAAATAATACCGGGGTAAAACCCAACGACACCCATTAATAACGCATGGGCGACGGGCAGAAAGATGCAGACTATTCCCAGTGTAAGCAGCGCCTTATTAGACCAATGCATGACACTCAGCAGCAACAGACCGAGTAAGGCATAAAAGGTAATGATATCGCCCAGCCAAATAACCCACATATGAATAACAGCAATGCACAGCAGGATCAGCAGGCGTTTACGCATGTAAGTTTTATACGCTAGTAAATCACCATTGAAACGTTGTAGCTGGATCACCATGCCGATGCCGAACAATAAGCTAAACAGGGTGTAAAACTTGCCTTGTATAAACATCACCTGCAGTGTGGATAAGAATTCATCCATCGCCGCGGTGTTGAACGTTGCCGCATACTCAGGTGAATAGAAAAGTACGCCAGAAAAGACCATCAGATTGGCGAAAAAAATGAAGCAAATAGACATGCCGCGCAGAATATCGAGATATTCTATTCGCGCCATAGGAGTGACCGGATGCATAGCACGCCCCTTGTGCTGGTCAAATTATAACCGTATCACAAAAATACCAATTTACCAGTTGGCACAGCTGAGCCAAAAACGTTTATACAAGCGACAAGATTTTATAGACACCTAATCCGCTGACCAGTAGCACAATCAAACCGCCGATAAGATTCGATAAAGCACCATTGGTATGTTCCCCCAGAATGCGTTTGCTGTTCATCACCAACAACAGGAAAATCGCGATAATTGGTAGGAGTAATCCATTGGTGGCTTGCGCAAACAGGATTGCAATCAGTGGCTTAACGCCTAAACTGGCAAACAGGGCGCCGCTAAGCAATACCACCATCCATACCATTCTGAAGCGGCTATCTGTAAGTGTGGCTGGCCAGCCCACAGCGCCACACACAGCATAGGCTGCTGCTAAGGGTGCCGTTATCGCACTGGTTAAACCGGCTGCAAAAAATCCCGCAGCGAAGAAATAACCGGCTGCATTGCCGAGCAAAGGCTCTAGCTGACTGGCAATGTTTGACGCCGATAACTGCATACTGGACGCAAAAAATGCACTCGCTGCGGTGGATAAAATCGCCAGCGTGACCAAGCCCCCCAAGCCAATCGACAGTGCGGCATCTTTGCGATTTGCTGCCAATTTTTCGGAGATATGGGAATCAGACGACGTTGCTTGTGAAGAAGCGACAATACTGGCATGTAGAAACAGGTTATATGGCACAACGGTTGTGCCAACCAGCGCAATGACCATCAGTTCCGCGCCACTTGGCACCTGTATTTGCCAGATGCCATTTAACAAGAACGGCCAGTCTGGCCCGGCGATCAGCATGGTGACAATGAATACGACGCTCATTACACCGACCAATACAATAAGCGTGCGTTCAAGCAGCTGATATTTGCCCAACCACAACAGCACCGCCGCGACACTGGCAAGTGCCAGTACCCATACAGTAATAGGCGCGGATAAAAGTTGGCTTAACCCAAGTGCTGCACCGGTCAGGTTGCCGGCTTGATACGCTGCGTTGCCGATACCAATTGCTGCGATCACCAATAGCATGGCGAGCTTTGATAACAGTGGGTTACTGAGTCGGCTTTTCAGAGCCTCAGCTAACCCCTTACCCGTAACGATGCCTAAACGTGACGCCATTTCCTGTAATGTAAAGGTCGCAATGATCGAAAACAGTAGGGCCCACACTAGCGCATAGCCGAATTGAGCACCTGCCATACTCGCTGTTGTTACCGTGCCTGGACCGATAAATGCAGCAGTAACGAGCATGCCGGGATGACGTGTATTCACATGGAGACCTGAATCAGTTGCTGATGCGCTAACGCTATCACTTTGCTTTAACCGCGACAATTTTTGCTGAATAGTCAGCGTTTACGTCCATGCAACGACCCCACATGATCTACACTTGCTGTTTTACGTAGCAACCTTCACGCACAATCAACAAGGATACAACCAATGATAAAAGCTTATGCAGCTCGTGCCGCGGGTGCAGCCCTCGAAGCATTTGAATACGACCCGGGCCCGCTCGGTGCAGATGAAGTAGAAATTGACGTTGAGTCTTGTGGGATCTGTCATAGCGATCTGTCTATGCTGGATAACGAGTGGGGCATGACCGCCTATCCCTTTGTTCCCGGTCATGAAGTCGTCGGTATTATCAGTAAAGTCGGTGAAAGTGTGACGTCACTCAAAGCGGGACAGCGCGTCGGACTCGGGTGGCATGCAAGTTACTGCAACCACTGTCATACTTGTGACAGTGGCGACCACAATTTATGTGGTAGTGCTCAGCCGACCATCGCCGGCCGTCATGGCGGTTTTGCTGACAAAGTCAGAGCGCAGCACACAGCGGTAGTGCCTATCCCCGATGGTGTCAATCCGGACACAGCCGGTCCGCTGTTTTGCGGCGGTATCACAGTATTTAATCCGCTGGTGCAGTTTGATATCTCGCCTACCGCAGAAGTTGGTGTTATCGGTATTGGTGGCCTGGGCCATATCGCGTTGCAGTTCCTGCGCGCATGGGGCTGTAAAGTGGTCGCCTTTTCATCCAGCGAAGCGAAGAAAAAAGAGGCCCTGGAGCTGGGAGCGCATGAAGTCATCAATAGCCGTAATGATGACGAGATTAGCGCTGCAGCCGGTCGTTTTGACCTGATTATTTCTACTGTCAACGTCAAGCTCAACTGGGCGGCGTACATGTCAACGCTTGCGCCTAAGGGACGTCTACACTTTGTTGGCGCAACCTTAGAGCCGATTGAGATAGGCGCATTTGATCTGATTTCGGGTCAGCGTGCAGTATCGGGATCACCGGTGGGTAGCCCGGCAACGATAAAAACGATGTTAGATTTTGCGGCGCTGCACAATATTGAGCCTGTCACAGAGACGTTTAGTTTTGAGCAGGTCAATGAAGCCATCCAACGTCTGCGGGATGGTAAGGCGCACTACCGGATTGTGCTCAAACGCTAAAGTTGATTAATCGACCAATCAGGGGAGCATGACGCTCCCCTATTTTGTTAGTGATTAGAAAGACAGCCGAACACCTGTGGTAACGGCGCGGCCGGGCAGAGGTGCCTCATCCTTCAGAAACGACTGATGTACTCTGGCTTCCTGATCGGTCAGATTATTACCCTTCAGGAAGAAGATGAGTTCGTTGTTGCCTACCTGCGTGTAGTAATTTACCGAGGCTGACACCAGCGTGTAACCTTCAGTCTCTGTTTCATAAGCAGCAATGTTGTCTTGCTTAGCATAACGGGTAGCTGACAATTCAGCATGCCAGTTGTCAGCCTCATAGTGTAACTCAGCGCCAAAACGCATGGCCGGAATACGGGGCACGTTGCCACTGTCTAATTTCGCGCGTGTGTAGTCAGCGAATACATCTATGCGCCAGTTTTCATCCAGGTGCCAGTCGAGTTCGGCTTCAAACCCGTATAATTTCGCATCCTGCTGCTGGAAGATAAACACCGGCAGATCGTCGTCGTGCTCGTCAGCATGTTCGTCGCCATGCTCATCTGCATGCTCTCCCGCATGTTCTTCATCTTCTTCTTCGTGACCGTGCACATCTTCACCGGAAATATACAGACCCGTGTCCTGCTGGAACAGGTAATCTGCCACATCGTTATAAAACAGGCTGGCCATAAATGTGACATGCTCGCCAACATATCGATAGGTAAGGTCAAGGTTATTTGACACTTCTTTTTCGATTGCGCGAGTCGACTGTTCGATATGAAAACCGTCTTCTTCTGCTTCTATCTCGAAGCCAACACCCACTTCGTAGGTACTGGTTGAGATGTGCAGGCCGTTAGAAAATATCTCCGCTGCCGATGGTGCGCGCTGAGAGTAGGCATAATTAATCGCCACAGAGCTTTGCTCATCAATGGTCCATACGGTACCTGCTGATGCACTCAGCGCAGTAAATGACATGGTTGAAAAGTTGATCTCTTCACCATGGTCTTCGTCTGCGGTGTAAAAACTGTTATCAGGTGTATGTTGCGCATCCTCAATTCTGGCACCGAGCTGCCACAGAAAATTGCCAACCCGTTTTTCTTCTAACACAAACAGCGCAATGGTGCGGGTATCGACCGGTGGCGTGTAGGCTTCGTCTCCAATCGCTTCAAATTCGCTATCAGAGTAATGCAATCCGATTACGCCTTCCCATCCATCCAATGGCTGGTGGACTGTCCACAGGCGGCTTTCCAGCGTTTTGTTGGCGAAAGTGGTGCCGGGCATGCCGTCTTCGATTTCGCTATGTTGGTAATCGGTATAAGCATTGTGCCAATGCACTTCTTTGAACGTGCCGGGAAGATTTTGCCAGTCTAGCACTGCCTGAAAACGGTCTTGTTGCATATCAGCAAACACAAGTTCTTCTTCAGCATGCTCTTCTTCTGAGTGCTCGTCTTCATGCTCATCGCCATGTTCTTCACCGTGAGCATGCCCCGGGATCCCGTATAGACTATCTAATCTTCCATACGAAAAAGACGCTCTGGCATTGTCGCCAATCCACCCGGCGCCGACGGTAAACCCACTAGCTTCGATAGATGAACCTTCCAATTCGCCGTTTTCTTCTTCTCCACCTAATTCGGCAGAGCCGGGGATCTCGTAGTTGTCCGAGTCACGATCGAATGCATCAATGTGGAATGCAAAATCGTCTTTGCCAGCATCGAGGCTGAGATTAAACAAGTTTTCGTCGGCCACACTGTTAAATTGATATGCAGCTTCGCCCTCAAGGCCATAGACTCGTTGGCGTGGCAAACGATTATCTACCACGTTAACGACGCCGCCGATAGCGCCGCTGCCATACAACAAGGTTGCAGGTCCCCTTAGCACTTCTACCTGCGTGGCAGTTGATGTTTCAGTACTGACCACGTGATCCGGGCCTACTCGTGACGCATCTGACGCATCAAGTCCATTTTGAACGATTTTCACTCTGGGGCCATCCAGACCGCGAATGACCGGACTGGATGAGACGGGGCCGAAATAAGTAGAGTTTACGCCGGGCACGTTATTCAGGGTTTCACCTAAAGTGGCGGCCTGATTATTGCGCAAATCTTCACCTGCCAGCACGGAGACGGGTTGTGCGGTTTCCAGCACGGTGCGGTTTAGCGGCGTCGCGGTGATGGTAATTTGCTCGATAGTTTGCTCGTCACGCTGTTTCTGCGTTTGTTGAGCATTAGCCACCGATGCTGAAATCACCCCCAGTACAGCAATTGAGACAACGGAAAACGGAAAACGTCGCATGGTTGAGTTCTCTGTGAAATAAGTTATGTGATAATGTAACAGTTGTTACAGTATAACGTTTTAGCGGGACGTATTGTCAAGAGCCTTTTTGCGCAGAAAAATCTGTGAGAGCATAAGGAAAAACCTTACGACGTATTTTTACATGCTCGATTGCCTCAAAGCCTTATATGCCGAACCTAGTACAAGTGCACTTTTGCATGATGCTGACTACGTTGAGGGGGTCGTGTTTGGTGTCGCGGCAGCGCCAGAAATTCCTATGCCGGATCGCTGGTTGGTGTGGGCGCTGTCTGAGCGCAATAGCTTTGTCAGTGAAGCGCAGGCTGATAGCGTCGGAGAGGGATTATTATCGGTGTTACGCCATCAGCTGGCGTTGATGCGGGATAGCCGTATAGCCTTGCCGAATCGATTTGAATGCCCGCAGCCACCTTATTCCGACGTTCCTGTAAGCAGGTGGTTTAACGGCCTTCTGGTTGCACATCAGCATCTCGATCAGGTGTGGGTGCAGGCATGGGAGAGGATGACTCAGGCACAGCCCAGTCAGGCTGAGGTGTTAGCCAAAGATCTCGGCCACTGTCTGAAAGTGTTTTCAACTTTTGCAGATGTGCCCTTGGCGCTTGAGCAGGGTAAACCGGGCCTGGAGGCGCACTTACCGATGATTTTCAAGTCGCTGAATCAGTCGCTGGCAACTTACGTTAAAGTGGCAGGTGCGCTGGCTGCGCATCTGCCCAATCAGTTTGAGACATTTGTGAAAAAATAATCGAGCGTTTGACGAAATTACTTACCGATCAGTCGCAAAAATTCATCTCGCGTGGCCTGAGAATCGCGTAAATCTCCCAACATCACTGACGTGACCATCGATGAGTTTTGTTTTTGTACCCCGCGCATCATCATGCACATATGCTTGCCTTCCATGATCACGCCGACGCCTTTTGCATTGGTGACCTGTTGGACCGCTTCAGCGATTTGTTTAGTCAAGCCTTCCTGAATTTGTAATCGGCGTGCGTACATATCGACGATGCGAGCAAATTTTGACAAACCTAACACTTTATTGTCGGGTAAATAGGCGATATGACAACGGCCAATAAAAGGCAGGACATGGTGCTCGCATAGTGAGTAGAACTCGATATCCTGTACCACCACCATTTCATCTGTATCAGATTCAAATATTGCCCCATTGACGACGTCATCAAGGCTAAGATTGTAACCTGCGGTCAGGAACTGCATTGCTTTTGCAGCTCGCTTCGGCGTATCCAGTAGTCCGTCGCGCGTCACATCTTCTCCAAGCAGAGAAATGATCTTTTCGTAATGGCCTTTTAATTCGTCACTCATTTCAGGCGTTCTCGTTATTCCTGCGGCAGTGCTGTGGCAGCACAAATAAAATAGCCCTAAAGTTTACCACGGCCACCCGTGCTATGCGACTCAAGGTTGAGTGGTCGTGGCCCCATCCTGTGTGTCGGTCGGCAGGTAATTCTGATGGTCGAGCCCAATAGCTGGTTGTGTGCCTTGCGGATTGTCAACAAAATGACCAATCCAGCGCATCATACGTGTTGCGTAGTCAAACTGCTCTGCCGCGCGCGTTAAACCATGGCCCGCGTGGGGGTAGAGCACCAGCCTTACGGGTGTGTCAGATTGATATTTTAGGTGCTGATACATTTCCAGTGACTGACTGTAGTGCACGCGGTGGTCCTGTTTGCCATGCAGCAATAACAAAGGCGTGGTGGCCTCATTGGCGTAATAAACCGGGCTGCGATTCATTAGCCACTGCCAGTCTTGCCAGGGCCACTGCAGGGCATGCTGATAGACTAATTCGGCAGGAATATCAGATGTACCAAACTTGGATAGTTGGTTACTTATGCCCATACCGGACACGCTGACAGCAAAATGGTTCGTGAATCGAGTCGCTGCCCATGCGGCGGCATAGCCACCATAAGAGATGCCGGCGATGGCGACTTTTCCGGCATCAGCCAGTCCACGTTCGACTAAAAACTGCTTGGCTGTGAGGATGTCGTTAAACTCGGCGCCCGCATAGTCCCCCTGACCAGCCTTTGAAAATGCCACACCTCGTGCCGTTGATCCCCGATAATTCAGTAAAAAAGAAGCAAATCCCTGACTTGCGGCGAAATGTACAGGCTGGGTGTAGTCACTTAACCATCCATTCGATATATGACTCTCTGGTCCTCCGTGCACAAACATGATCAACGGCGGTGGCATCGTCTTTTTTTGTAGCGGCGAAACGTACATGCCTTGCAGCTCAACGTTGTCTGCCGTGGTTAACGTTAACGTGCGTTGGTCGGCAAGCTGCACGTCTCTCAGCCAGGGATTTGACAGGGTCGCTCTGGCGGCGGTGACACCGCGTTGCCAGTACACTTCCCGCGGATGCTTGGAACGATGTAGTACAATCGCTAGATCCTGACCGTCACGGCTTGCGGTGATACGCTCTGCAATACCGTTGTTGTCCAGCAAGGTTCGAAATTTTTCGCTGTTTTGGTCGATTGACTTAACGCCCACGATACTTTCCACGCCGCGGTGTGCGACAAACGCAATACGCTGCGCCGACAGCCAGGCAATGTCGCGCACATGTCCGTCAAAGGGCTCGATAAGATTGATCACGTGTCCTTCATCAACACTGGCAATGAGCAAACGACCTTCTTTTGGATCACTCATGTCGTTCGTGCCAATCATCGCAATGTGATTGTTGTCTGGCGACAACAGTACCCTGCCCAGCTTACCTGCGTGCCTGAATGACTTAATATGTTGCCCATTGATCTCCATCACGCTAAGTCGCGCATAGAGCAACTGATCATGGGTAGTGGGGGAATCACTCCAGACCAGCAGCATTTTTTCTCCATCATTGAATGGCTGCGCCGATATGACGTGACCGCTTACCGGGACCTTTCGGCTGTACCAGCCTTCTTGCGGGTCATAAGTAGCTGTAAAAAGCGTCTGCTGCGGATACTGTTGTTCGTATACCTGAGCGTCAAATCCAAATTCATGCAGTTGCTTCTCGGCATCACTGGTCTGAGCGAGAGTCCACCACATTAATATTGAGCTGTTGCTGGACAGGTTAAAGCTCTGTACATCCCCCTGTTGCTGGTCAATTCTTTGCAATTGTTGATGTTGCATGTCAAAGGAATACAAGCCGGTAGACGCATCTTCTGCGCGCCGGGCATTAAAAATAAGGGTATGGTTGTTCAGCCAGCGCACCCTACCAACCACTACGTTACCGGTCATTACCGGGAGATTTTTGCTGCGTCTATCAAGTACGTATAATTCGCGATGATTCTGACCCTTGGTATCGATATACACTCGCCGCGGCAAGCTTACCGTGTAGGCGATATGTTTGCCGTCGGGGGCCATTTCTGCCGTCATGACTTCGCGCATCTGGGTCATATTTTGCAGCGACATCGGCGCTGCCAGAATTGGCCCTACCAGAAGTAAAGTGGGCAGAAGACTGAAGAGACCTACAATACTCAGCCGTAACGAACTCATGGCGTGTGGTTAATGATGACCTGAAAGTTTGCGATCCAACGATTCACGTAGCTCGCTAACGTAGTGTTCCAACGCCTGTTTGGCCTCTTCATAGGCTTGATGCCGTTCGCTGCTTTCAGGCTCTTCACTGAGCAGTCGAAACGTTTCATCGGTGTGTGCGATTAAGGCTCTTAACCTTTGATTATTGTCGTCCATGCTCGCTGTCCTTCCTGTGCACCAATTTGTGGTGTGATTATTTTTTGACCGTCACGTCTATGCCAAGTTCAACGCTATCCAATCAAATCGGTTTTACCACTGCCAGAATCACCACCGCCAGAATCACTAAGACCGGTAATTCGTTGATAACCCGATAAAATTTATGGCCGTGACGATTGCGGTCGGCGGCAAAGTCGCGCAGTAGCTTGTACAAGTAAAAATGATAGGCATACACACCTATCATCAGTGCGATTTTCACATGCAACCAAGTCGATGCTGCAAACCAGGCAGCGCCATAGGAAATGATCAACCAAATCCCGAATACCAATGTCAGTATGGCAAATGGCGTCACAAACCACCAAAGTTTTCGTTCCATAATGATAAATTGTTGTTTGGCTTCCTGGCTGGTGGTCATGGCGTGGTACACAAACAAACGAGGCAGATAAAATAATCCCGCCATCCAGGCCAGCATAACGAAGATGTGCAATGCTTTAAGCCATAAAATCATGCTGTCGCTCCTATCAGAATTGCTCGCGCATCAGATAACTGTGCAGGTAGTTCCAGGTGATCACGCCGACGATGTTTTCCGGCACAGTATCGTAGACATATACTCCGCCCTCGCGTCGTTTAGAGAGTATTTCGTACACTTCAGCAAGAGTCGCCTGAGAATGAATGCCTTCCATGTCGTAAAAGCGCAGCGGTGCTGTCTCGTGTCCCAGGCTAACATCGTATTGCACCAGTTGATAATGAACATCAATTTCAAAGGTTAACTGTTGTACCACCGGATGGGTTGGAGATTTCTCCAAAAAGGCCAGAATCGCACTTTCAGGAGCACTTTTGTATTGCTTGAATTCACTGTCCATGCAGGCCAGTACGCCGGTCTTTTGTAACGTCTCCTGCACTGATGACGTGGTATAGCGCAGTTTTTGGTAATCCAGTTGGCGAATGAATATCGAGCGGTTACCCAACAGCTGGGTGGAGGTGACATAGGCAGGCACAATGACCAGCATGGCAGGCAGAATAACACCAGGACTAAACGATAGCTCCATTACCGATGATAACGCCGCAAGCGGTGCGTGCAGAACCGCAGTAAGCATGCCAGCCAGACCAAGTAGAGCAAAGTTATCCGTTAGTTCAGCAGTATCTGTGAAAGCCGACAATGGGGTTAACAGCAACACACCAAACAGCATGCCTATAACCATCACTGCACCAATTATGCCGCCCGGCACACCCAGAGCAATCGCAAACACGGCCAATACCAGTTTGCTAGCCAACACTGCGAGCAGTAAGAACAACGAAGGCTGCAGATCAAAGAATGCATAAAGCGCATCAAAGTTAGCCCCCATAGCATGGGGCAAAACGGCACCAAACAGCCCGGTGACCAGGCCCGCTAGCAGCAGGCGGTTGACCATGGATACCGGTCTGAACCAGCGCATTACCCTCATTAACTGATTGTTGAAAAGTGCAGCCAGTGCGCCAAGCATGATACCTACTAATACTAAGTACAGATAAATCCAGCCACCGACATGGTTAAATTCGACAACACTGAGCTCATGACCCGCGCCGAAAACCCAACGAGTTAATAGAGAGCCGCATGCAGCGGCCAGCATGACAGGCACAAAAATGTGGATTTTATACTCTCGCAACACCACTTCCATTACGAAAATAACGGCAGCGAAAGGGGTATTGAAAGAGGCGGAAATACCTGCAGCTATGCCACAGCCCGCCAGAATGCGGATACTGTTATAGGGGAGTTTTAACCATTCGCCGAGAATACTGCTACCTGCGGCACCGATATGTACGGACGGACCTTCACGACCCACCACGAAGCCGCCCGCCAGCGCCAGCATGCCACCAAAAAATTGATTGATAGTGGTACGGAAGGGGATCACGCCGTAATGCCGCTTGACCCTGTGAATCACAAAAGGAATGCCCATTCGATAGTGTCGGAAGCCCGTGATCCAGGCCACGATAACAATACACATTGCTGCCCCGACCGGTAACAAAAGTCTGTAATACCAGGCTAACGTGTTAAACTCACCGATAGTAGCGAGGTAGTGCAGCTGCACCCACTCCAAACCAAGACGGAAAAGAATAATCAGGCCAGCTGCGGACACGCCACCCATGATGCCCAGTACGCACAGCTGAACGGATGTGCGCGGATGAGCTAATTCGTAGCGTAAGGCCTGAAGCGTCGTCATTGGACCGAGTGATAAGTGACGGTGAACACTCTCTACAGCTTAACACAAGTGTCTGTATTCAAAAGAGTTCATATGAAATCATTGTGCGTCTATTTTGTTGTAGTCCTAACGCTGTACAGGACGTTCAGTTAATGGCTGAAAAAGCATCGCGGCCCCTGAGTTATTACGTCGTGCTGGTTGGCGTAATGGCGATCTGTACGTATCTTGGTTATGCATTGGGCTCTCTGCATGAGGCCCGCCAGCAAACGCGCATAAACACATTGCAGCATACCGTTGATAATCTTAGACAGGAAAACGACACCCTGACTCGTGACTTGAACGTACTCGGTGTTGAGTTGGAGGTACAGAAACTCGCTGTCACACAGACTCAACAACAACTTGAAGCTCAGCAACAACAACAAGAGGCTGTGCAGCGCGAGTTGGCTTTTTATCAACGGGTGATGGCACCTGAGTTAACTCAGGAAGGGTTTGTGATTGAAGGTTTGCAATTTACGCCCACGTCTTTGCCCCGTCATTACCGGTTCGAGTTGGTTCTATTGCAACAGGACCAAATCAAAAGCGTGATCAACGGCACGTTGCAGATAGTTGTTGAGGGCAGCCAGAACGGTGCTCCGGTTCGGTTTAGGCTTAGTGAACTGTTGCTGCCCGAATCGGCTGATATCGACCGTTTCAGTTTCAAATATTTTCAGCTGATAGATGGGGTGGTGAGTTTGCCCGAAGGCTTTGTGCCAGAGCAGATTACGGTTAATACCGAAATTTACCAGTTTCGTCGAAAACGTGGGGAGTTGTCCCGCACCTTTATGTGGGGAGATATCCAGAATACTTGATAGGAATAGTCAAGTATTGGATAATCTGCAAGCTCGACGTATCACCTTTGATAAGAGGATGTCTGCATGTCGGTAGAAACCGCATTGCCAATTGAATTCACTGATGCAGCTGCACACAAAGTAAAAGCGCTGATTGAAGAGGAGGAAAACCCTAACCTCAAGCTGCGTGTTTACGTTACCGGCGGTGGGTGCTCTGGTTTTCAGTATGGCTTCACCTTCGATGAGAAAGTCAACGAGGGAGACATGACTATTGATAAGCATGACGTGACCCTTGTCGTTGATCCAATGAGTTTGCAGTATCTTGTCGGTGGTGAAGTGGATTATACGGAAGGCCTCGAAGGCTCACGCTTTCTGGTCAACAATCCAAATGCGACGACCACCTGTGGTTGTGGTGCCAGTTTCAGCATCTAATGCCGAATTACGTGCTGCTTTTGACGTGATTTGAAACAAATTCACCATAACTTTTCACAAACTCGTATAAGACAGCCGCGCACGTTCGCGATAAAATATTGACCTTAATTTATTAAGGGAATTTTATGTCCGCGGAACAGTCTTTTTTTGCCAGGATCCGACAACGCCTCATCCAACAGCCCGTGTGGGTGGCGCTGCTAGTGGTCATTGCGCTTATTTTATGGCTGGCTAGCGGCTCAGAGCACAATATCCCATCTAACCCGAGAACGACGTCATCAACTGCTGTGGCGCTGGCCAAAGTGCAGGCAACCAGGATGGCAGCACAACCTGTTAGTCGTGAAGTGACCTTGTATGGTCGAACCGAACCCGATCGCACGGCAACCTTGCGTGCGGAAGTGCAGGGACAGATACAAAAAATCTTGGTAGACGAGGGTGTCGCCGTACGGCAGGGACAGGCGCTTTTTGAGATTGACAAAAATGACCTTGCGAAGCGTATAGAGTCGGCACAGGCCCTGTTAGCACAGCGACAAATAGAATTGCAGGGGGCCAGGCAACTCGACAAACAAGGCCTGCAATCGCAGTCTGCGTTAGCCGCAGCTCAGGCTAATCTTCAGATGGCCCAGGCGCAGCTTACATCCTTGCAACTGGCACTTGAAAATACCACGGTTACTGCACCATTCGACGGCGTGCTTGAACAGCGTTTTGTGGAAGTGGGGGACCTTGTTAGAGAGGGCGACAGAATTGCTAGCGTTGTTGACCTTGATCCGCTGGTAATACGTGCAGAAGTCACTGAGAATCATGTCTATCAGGTAACTAAAGGCCAGCAGGCGATTGGCCGTCTGGTGTCAGGCGACATGCTGCAGGGCACGGTTCGATATGTTTCCAAAGTCTCGCAGCCAGGCACCAACACGTTTGCATTGGAAGTGGCGGTAGCTAACACGGACACCCGTTACGTGGCGGGAATCAGTACCGAGCTGTCCATTCCTTTGGAGCAAACCATGGCAGTGAAAATTACGCCTTCAGTGATGTCATTGGATGAACAAGGAAATCTAGGCGTCAAAGTGGTGCGCAATGAGCAGGTACACTTCGTGCCTATCGATATTGTGAAAAGCGACCGCGAAGGTGTGTGGCTGGCTGGTTTAGGCGAACAAGCTGACGTGATCACGTTGGGCCATGGCTATGTCAGACATGGCGATCGGGTAGAAGTGTCGCTTGTAGAGGCTCCTCAGAGCAGCGCTGCTGTGCTGGAGAAGCGCCAGTGAGAACACTGATTGACGCTGCTCTGGCGCGAACACGTACGGTAATCATGTTGTTTATCCTGCTGCTGATTGCAGGCTCCATGACCTACATTGCCATTCCCAAAGAATCCAACCCTGATATTCCGATCCCGTACATATACGTATCGATTGTGCATGATGGGATTTCACCTGAAGACGCGGCGCGGATGCTGGTCAAACCCATGGAGCGAGAGCTTCGCAGTATCGATGGGATCAAAGAAATGCGCTCCACCGCAGGTGAGGGATATGCCAACATCACGATGGAGTTTTTTGCTGGCATGGATTCCAGCGACGCGCTGGCCGATGTGCGAGATAAGGTCACCGTAGCCAGGGCAAAACTGCCTTCAGAATCAGAAGAGCCCACTATTCATGAAGTCACCATGGCCGGACAGGAAGCGGTTATTACGATCGTGTTATCAGGCGAAGCATCACAGCGTGCCCTGTTAACGCTGGCTCGGGAGCTGAAAAACCAGATAGAGGGCCTTGAAGAAGTTCTTGAAGTGGATATCGGTGGCGATCGCGAGGACATGGTTGAAGTGATTGTCGACCCACTGTTAATGGAATCTTACGGACTCGATCAGAACGATATATTTACGCTGTTATCGCGCAACAACCGCTTGGTACCTGCTGGAACGCTGGATACTGGACACGGCAGTTTTGCGGTCAAAGTACCATCCGTATTTGAATCTGTGAAAGATGTGATGGAACAACCGGTCAAAGTTGACGGTGAGCAGGTCATCACGTTCCAGGATGTGGCACAGATCCGCCGCGCCTACAAAGATCCCTCCAGTTTTGCGCGTCTGAACGGCAATACTTCAGTGTCACTTGAGGTCAAAAAACGTCCTGGTGAAAACATTCTGATCACCGTGGATAAGGTTAAGGCGCAGGTTGAGGCGCAGCGACAGAGCAGTTTGTGGCCTGCCAACATTTTGCTGACGTATACAGGCGATCGCACTGAAGACGTGACGTTGATGCTAAATGATCTACAGAATAATGTGTCTAGTGCGGTGATTCTGGTTGCGGTAGTGATAGTCGCTATATTGGGTTTACGCACCGCGGCCCTGGTTGGTATCTCTATTCCGGGCTCGTTTCTGACCGGCATTCTGCTGGTTTCATTGTTTGGCTACACGATGAACATGGTGGTGTTATTTTCACTCATCATGGCAGTAGGGATGTTGGTCGATGGCGCCATTGTGGTGACCGAATATGCAGATCGCTGCATGAGCGAGGGAATGCCACGCAAGCAAGCTTATGCGGAAGCCGCCAAGCGCATGGCATGGCCAATTACCGCCTCCACGGCGACCACACTGGCTGCTTTCGCCCCCCTGATGTTCTGGCCCGGAATGATGGGTGAGTTCATGAAATTTCTGCCATTTACGCTGATTGCGGTGTTGTCAGCATCACTTTTGATGGCACTTATTTTTGTTCCTACCATGGGTGCGTTGTTTGGTAAGCCACGCTATGTCAGCGATGACGCAAGACAACAGTTGCTCGATGCGGAGCAGGGGGATATCTCTCATTTGCATGGTTTGACCGGGCGCTATGTTACGTTGTTAGCGAAGGCTATTCGCCATCCGAAAAAAATTCTTGTTAGCGCAATTGCCATCGCCGCACTCGTCTATACGGCATATTACCAATCAGGACTGGGAACAGAATTTTTCCCCCATGTTGACAGCCCCGGCGTGAATATCACGGTACGTTCAACCGGCGACATGTCGATTTATGAAAAAGACAGCATCATGCGTGATGTGGAAAGCCACCTGTTTGATATGCAGGAAGTAGAAACCTTGTATTCCCGAACCGGTGGACGGGATCAGATAGGTTACATTCGTCTAAATCTGGTTGACTGGCAGGACCGACGTCATTCAGACGAAATCCTTACCGACGTAAAGACCCGTATTGGCGGATTACCTGGGCTGGATATTGAAATCGCGCCTGACCAGGACGGTCCACAGTCTGGAAAAGACCTGCAAATTCAGCTTACCTCAAAGTTCCCGGAATTGCTTAATGAGGCAGCCCTGACTATCCGTAAAGCGCTTGAAAACAACGATAGCTTCACCGCGATTGGTGATACGGCCAGTAAGCCGGGTATTGAGTGGCGGCTAAGTGTTGACCGCAGTGATGCTGCCCGCTTTGGTGCTGATGCCTCTCTGGTGGGGAATACCGTGCAATTTGTCACCAATGGTCTGAAAATCGGTGAATATCGACCTGACGATGTAGATGATGAATTGGATATTCGGGTGCGCTACCCGGTGGAAAGTCGATATATCGGTCAGCTCGATAGTCTGCGCATGAAAACATCCAGCGGCATAGTACCCATATCGAATTTTGTCGAGCGCGTCGCGCAGCCCAAGACGGATATCATCCGCCATATCGATGGCCGTCAGGCCATTACTGTAGAAGCGAACATGGTGCCCGGTAAACAGCTCAGCCTTGAGTTGCCCAAGTTGCAACAGCAGCTACCCGAGCTGGGCTTAGACCCTCGTGTTGAGATCAGTGTTGTCGGGCAAAACGAGCAGCAGCAGGAATCTTCTGCTTTCTTGCAAAATGCATTTATGGTCGCGTTATTTATCATGGCGATCATTCTTGTGACCCAGTTCAACAGCTTTTATCAGGCCTTTCTGATCTTAAGTGCAGTGCTATTTTCTACCGTTGGCGTTTTCCTCGGGCTGGTGATATTCCAGCAGCCCTTTGGCATTGTCATGTCAGGCATTGGCGTGATCGCATTGGCAGGGATTGTGGTGAACAACAATATCGTATTGATCGATACCTACAATATCTTGCGACAGCAAGGAATAGAGCACGTCGAAGCGATTTTGCGCACCGGTGCGCAGCGTCTTCGTCCGGTGCTGATGACAACAATAACCACGGTTTTAGGATTGATGCCTATGGTACTCGGGGTTAACATTGACTTTTTTAATCGCAACATTGCGGTCGGTGGGCCGTCTACCCAGTGGTGGACGCAACTGGCGACGGCAGTGGCGGGCGGACTGACATTTGCCACCTTGCTGACACTGATTTTGACGCCATGTATGCTGGCGCTGAGAAAACCTAAAGATGACAAGGCACGTCACCAATCACAAACAATTCAAGATATGTCGTCACCACAGCCTGAAGCGAAGGTGGTGGGGATCCGCTAAACACAGGGTTCGCTTGTTGATAGCTGGCGCTTGTTTGCTGGCTTCACATTGGGCCTTTGCACAGCTGCCACAAATTATCCTAGATGGCAAAGGCGATGAGCCTGCAGCAATGTTCGTGCAGGCGCTTCTTGAGCGTGCCTATGGCAATTTGGGTTATCAGATAGAATATCGGTCTATGCCTCTGGCACGCAGCTGGGTAGAGGCAAACGCTGGCCGACTTGATGGTCTGCGCGCCAGAATTGACGAAGCCGCAGCGACTTACCCTAACTTGGTCAAAGTACCCTTCACTCTGTTTGAATTCAAATTGTTACTAGTGGGCGATCGTCGTCGCTGTGGTGCCTGTGACTTAAGTCAAATTGAGAGTGTTGCAACGGTGCGAGGATTACGCGCCGTCAGTGAAGAGTTAAAAGACAGACTGTCCGCCATTGAACTGGTTGAATTAACCACGCCAGAGCAGGTACTGACGTTACTGGAGGGCGAGCGGGTGGATGCCATTCTACTCGCTGATCCGATGCTGCCACCTGACTTTTTTGGCACCAACCCTCATTGGATTCAGCACGCGCTGGTCACTTATCCCGATTACCATTATCTGAACAAACGCTATTCGCCATTGGCTGAGTCACTCGCACAGGAGCTTATGAGACTGGAAGAGCTAGGAGAGGTAGCGCTATTACGTGAGCGTTACGGCATGACGCGTCCTCAGCCAGAAGCAGAAGAGTGGATATCGGTACCCTCAAGTATTACCGCCGTGTCAGGTCAATGGCCTGCAGCTCAGGCTAATTCAGGCGTGTATAAAGCACTGTTTACTGACAGTGTGAGCGTAAACACCAATTATCAGAATGTCAGTTGGAAGCGAGCAAAAGATCTTTTTGCATCAGGACAGGCAGACGTACTTGTTGGTGCCTACCAGTTTGAAAATGCTGATGGTCTGCTGTCAGACTTGCACATTGATTATCAGACCGCTATCACCGCGTTTGCTAAAGACAATGCGACATTAACCTTGTTCGAGACCCAACCGCAGTCTGTCAGCGTTTGCTACGTGCGGGGATATGACTTTGACCAGTTGTTAACAACCCAGCAAAAAATCATTGAAGCTGAGGACCTGTCAACCTGTTTTGAATTGTACGAAACCGGCTTTGCTGATGTCATAATTGATTACCCTAAATCTCTGTTTGCAGATAAAGGTTTACAGCGTATGACGGTGTTCGAGCCGCAGCCGCTGTTTGTCGTATTCCAGAATAATGATAACGGTAGGGCGTTAAAAGCCAGTTTTGATAGGGGATTGAGAGAGATAGTGGTGTCGGGGCGT
Organism: Aestuariibacter salexigens DSM 15300; assembly: GCF_000429145.1. GTDB lineage: Bacteria > Pseudomonadota > Gammaproteobacteria > Enterobacterales > Alteromonadaceae > Aestuariibacter > Aestuariibacter salexigens. The sequence continues at coordinate 213,355 of NZ_AUBH01000004.1, read as the reverse complement.
TTATCCAACTATTATTCTCAACAGTCTGATTATGACAGCGCAAAACTGAATGTTCGCCGGGAAGGAGAGTGAGATGAAACTGTATGGTTCAACAACATCACCTTTTGTTCGTCGCCTGCGGATTTGGCTTGCCAACGTAGAGCATGAGTTTATCAACATGGAAATTTTCGAAGGTGAAGACCGTGAGCTCTTGGCTCGTCGCAATCCGACAATGAAAATTCCCATGTTGGATGATGATGGACAGACGATTTTCGACTCACGCGTCATTTTCCGCTATTTGACCGAGAAGCTGGATTATCCGCGCTTAAGCTGGGCGCAGGAAAATCAGCTTACACTGATTGATGCGGTGAATGATTCATTAGTGCAAATGCTGTTATTACAACGCTCCGACTTCGATACAAAAGACGATCGCATGTATTTCAAGTTGCAGCGCGAAAGAGCCGACAATGCGCTGCAACATCTGGACGATTTGGTTGAACAGGGACACTTTTCAGACTGGAATTATCCCACTATCTGTCTGTTTTGCCTGATCGACTGGATAGAGTTTCGCAATATGCACGATCTCGCCTCGTTTCGTCACCTGCTGGCGATGCGCAATGAACACGCACAGCGCATCGAAGCGACCGCAACAGATCCGCGCCACTGATATCCTTTAATCTTCATAACCCCAGGGTGCAGGAGGAGTATCTACAGGGTTGGTTAAATCAAAATCAACCCTGAATTCTCGTCCTTCGCGCACCATTCGGTAGGTAAAAGATGTAGGATAAATGTACATTTGCCAGGTATTACCCATCGATTGAGGAATGCCGCTGTCGACAAACAGTTGTTTTGAATAGCTGTCTGCAGGGAAGGATTGCACTTGTGGCCATCCAGCATCAGTTGTGTGTCCACCGTACTGGGTAAGACTGTCTTCGCTACCGTCTTGGTGACGATGATCGTGTTTTAAAGACAGCCCGGAACCGGTCTTGGTAATCACCCAGGTACGGGAACGATCGCCCCCAACGTGAAAAGGTATCCACAGCGTTGTGTCAGAGCATTTCCTGACGTGCATAACCATTGGTTTGTTATGAAAGGCGTCACTGGGTGCATTATCGACCACGATACGACCGCTAAACGCTTTCCCGCAGTGTTGCCTCAGCGCATCAAAAAAGGCGTCTTGAGCAGGTACTGAGGGCACAGCGTAAGCGCTGATTGAAATGGTAAAGAGTATTGCTGTCAGAAGTTTAATCACGTTGTATTCAACACCAGAAAATAAAGTCGTGCCATCATATAGTGTTTCGCCTTTTCAGCGAAGCCTCAGCGTTCGGGACAATATTTGTCTCTGCGGTTTTCCAAATCCTGACAGATAGCACGTCGTCTCGCCCTGTCGTCCTGAATATCTGCAAAAGAGGCTAAATACTCATCGACATTGACACACTCGAGGTTAACACTGAGACGTCGAAAGGGGCGGGGGAAAGATTGCCCCGGCGCCATGACATGATGCAGTCCGCCACTGTAGGCAATGATCATGTTTTCACCGGAAAATTTGGGCAGCAAGTCACAGATGCCGGCTTTCACTGTCATTGGTTTACCGTCTTTATCCAGTCCGTTAGGGCGTTTCATTCTTCCTTCTGGCATGAAAATCAGAATCGAATCAGATTCAAGTTGGTCGACGAAATGATGCCAGGTATCGTCCCGCTTGCGGCTGAGACTGGCTACCCGGGGAGCGAAAAATTTCAACATTTTGCCCTGGGGCTTCTTTAGACTGCTATCTGCGACAGGGAAAACCAGGCGCCGGGCCATTCTCCATAAAAATTTGTTTGGCATGACGGTGGCGAATACAAACTCAACCAAACTGGTATGGTTGACGATCAGGATCAGACGCACGTCCTGCCAATCCTTATCAGCAGGTTTGGAAATCCATCGACTTGTGGTCGGATAACACCAATAGCGACTGGACTTTACCAGGCACAACAAGAGAAATCTCAGTATATCAGCTATCACGTTAAGCTCTGTTCATAAGGTTACTACATCATAGTAGCGGTTCCTGCGCATTTGGCACCAGTCTGAATCCACTCGCTGAATAACCTGAGTTATTGCCGATAAGTGTAAAAAGGTTTCATGTGCCAACAACTTTCTGTCACACCCGTGTTAACAACTCCCTGTAACACCTGCGTCTACACTTCCTGTCACACCCGTGGAGACGGGTGTCTTCTAAGACTGTGAGTTCAATCGATGGATGCAACACACTAGTTAAATCTCAGGCGATGAAATAACCGCCAAAAAACATAGTCAATGTCGGGTTTTGAACCAAGAGCAGACTAATTTATCCGTTAGTAATTACTAAGACTTCACAGTAACAAGCATATAAAAAAGTATTATTTAATTTGTGAAAGTTAGTAAGCTTCTGATATTACATACGAATATGGAGATTTGTTGCGTGAAACCTGCCAGGTGTTACTGTGAAGTCTTCATAATAAGATGTTATACGACAAATGGAGAATTGATGAACCCGATAGTTTTGGTTACAGGTGGCAGCAGAGGAATTGGCGCTGCAACTTCAAAATATTTAGCGAAACAAGGCTATTCTGTATGTGTAAATTATCGGTCTAATGAAGTTGAAGCCAACAACGTTGTTACCGAAATTACTGAAAATGGCGGTACAGCTATTTCTGTACAAGCGGATGTATCGAATGAAGAAGATGTTAAGCGACTTTTTAATACATTAGATCAAACAGTTGGACGTATTACGCACCTTGTTAATAACGCAGGGATCTTGCTCCCGCAAATGCCTATTACATCTATGACGGCAGAAAGAATCAACAAAGTTTTATCAACTAATGTTACAAGTTATTTTTTATGTTGCAGAGAAGCTATAGCAAGAATGGCGAACGGCGGTTCAATAGTGAATGTATCATCTGCAGCTTCTAGACTAGGCTCTCCTTCAGAGTACGTTGATTATGCGGCTTCCAAAGGAGCTATTGATACATTAACCACAGGACTATCACTTGAAGTAGCAGACAAAAATATTCGTGTAAACTGCGTCCGTCCGGGATTTATTTATACTGAAATGCACGCTGATGGTGGTGAAGCCAACAGAATTGAACGTGTTAAGCAACATATACCGCTGCAGCGTGGCGGCACTCCAGAAGAAGTTGCTGCTTCAATAGCTTTTCTTTTATCAAACGAAGCTGCATATATTACTGGTACGTTTGTAGATATTGCTGGTGGTAAATAGCCGTATAACAAGCCACTAAAGCCACTCGCTCTGCTCGCTGGGACCTAACAAAGCAAAGTGTTCATTTAAACCTTCAGTAGCCAAAGCCTACAACCCTCATTAATCCCCTATGAAAAATCCCAAAATGCGAACGTCAGCTGCTTGTCTGAAGCCGAGATTCCCGCCCGGAGGCTGGAATGACGGGGCATGGAGGCCGGAATGACGGCTATTTGCTTAGTGGCAACGAGAAGTATCAATCATCGACCACTACACCAGCAAATACAGCTCTCGTTCGTGTCAAACTTTATGATAGGCACACAATCAGTATGAGTTGGTTACAAAAAAGATACGCGAAATTACTGAGACATTTACGATAAACCGGTAATCTCTTGTTCACACTCAAGCTAATCCAGCCTTCGTTACAGCACGTAAAAGGCTGCGTTTATGTTGCTTAAATTAATATAAGAGACGACAAAGCCATGCTTAGAAAATTTATCTTAGTGGCCAGTGTTTTTGCTACATCACTGGCGTATGCCATGCCTTCAATCACGTTCGAAGAGGTTGATTTGCCATCGCTGCAAACCTCTGCACAGAGCGTAGTCCTTTTCATAGACGATGCTGAAACATTGAAAGGGACAGCGAAGCAGGTAGATGAGCTTACCGATGGTCGACTGGCCCAGGCGCTGACAGAGTCTGAATTTAGTGCGTCTTTAGGTGCGACAGAAGTCTTCTTTGCAATGACACCGTTCTCACGCATTACCGTCATCGGTACAGGCACAGAGCCACTTAATGCGCCACAGTTACAGGATCTCGGCGGATACGCTGCAGCGGCTTTGCCGACCGGTGCTGTTGGTCAGCCACGCCTGATTGCTGATTCCTTGCCAACTTCCGTGCAGTTGCCACAGGCATACATTGCGATGGGCGCCAGCCTGCGTGACTATCACTTTGATAAGTATAAAAAGACTGAGTCACAAACTGAGCCACGTCGCCTTGTCATTCATGGGGCAGAGAGTGAGTCGGCCTCAGCGCTTTACAACAATGACCTTCGTCATGTTGTGGAAGGTGTTTATCTGACCCGTGATATGGCCTCAGAGCCGGGTAAGTCGATTTATCCACAAGCCTTTGTAGAGCATGTTGTCGATCTGTTTGATGATGTGCGAAACGTCGACATTGATGTGTTAGACGTGCGCGATATGCAAAAACTCAACATGGGCGCACTACTAGGGGTGGGTAAAGGCTCTGTACATGACTCACGTTTACTGGTGATCAGCTATCAGGGAGCAGATAAGAAACAGGCTCCCATTGCGCTGGTGGGTAAAGGCATTACCTTTGATACAGGTGGTATCAGTCTTAAATCTAACAACAATATGTGGCAGATGAAATCCGATCTGGCTGGTGCGGCGGCGGTTGCAGGTACCTTATTGGCCATCGCCAAGCGTGGTGAAAACGTAAACGTAGTTGGCTTAATGCCGCTGTCTGAAAACATGCCTGCGCAGGATGCTATCCGTCCCGGCGATGTGCTCACGACCATGCAGGGCACCACGATTGAAATTATCTCTACCGATGCTGAAGGGCGCCTGATTTTGTCTGACGCGGTACGTTACGCGCAGGATAAATATGCACCTCGCATGTTAGTCAATATAGCGACGCTGACTGGCTCGGCGGCACGCGCACTGAGCGATGAGTACGCAGCTGTTATTACCAGAGACTGGGCATTGTCAGAGAAGATGATGGAAATTGGTAATGTCAGTGGTGAACATGTGTGGCCACTGCCTTTGCATCCAAATCACTTTACCCAAATAAAGTCGGATATCGCGGATATTAAAAACTCCGGTGCGGGTAATCCTGGCGCCAGTATTGGCGCAGCTGTGATAGGAACCTTCGTCGATGAATCGCTGCCCTGGGTGCATCTTGATATTGCCGGTGTAGACTGGTTGTCATCGTCTATTCCCGTCGCACCCGCCGGTTCGCAGGGGTGGGGTGTGCGCTTTATGGATCAGATTGTCAGAGAATATAAATAGCGCATCCCAGAAATATATAAATGAATAAACACTCTACCAGTTCGGTGATGCGCTGGCTGTTTGCGCACTTACTGCCATACAAAGCTCGTGTCGTCATTGCGCTGGTAGCGCTGTCTATAGCGGCTGCAAGTTGGCTGGTGATGGGGCAGGGCGTAAAGCTGGTGGTGGATGAAGGCTTTATGGCCGACAACGCAGCCAGACTGGATCAGGTAATGCTGGTGGTACTGGCTATTGCAGTAGCGGGCAGCGTAGCGGCGTTCTTTCGCTTCTATCTCATGCTTTGGCTTGGCGAAAGGGTAAGTGCGGATATTCGCAATGAGGTATATGCGCATCTATTGAGTTTGTCCCCGGCGTTTTTCAGTCAAACCCGCACCGGTGAAGTGATCTCTCGCTTTACCAGTGATACGACGGTGCTGCAAACGGTCATTGGCATGGGTATGTCGATGGCACTGCGGTCGATTATCGGCTTCATTGGTGCGCTTGTGCTAATGCTCATCACCAGCCCGCTGCTGACATTGTATGTCCTGTTGGCAGTACCTGTAGTCATGATCCCTATCCGTGTGCTCGGGCCGCGAGTGCGTCGCTATTCCCGCCTCAGTCAGGACACGGTTGCGAATATGGGGGCGTACGTGGATGAATCCTTGCATGAAATTCAAACCGTGCAGGCCTATACACAGGAGACGATTAGCAGGCAATCCTTTGCCAACCTGGTAGACAAGGTCATGGAAGCCGCAGAGCAGCGTATCGGTTATCGCGCGTTGCTGATAGCCGTAGTGATGGCTTTCAGTATCAGTGCCATTGTTGTTGTCGCATGGCTGGGTGCGCGAAGCGTACTGGACGGTGGCATCAGCGCTGGTGAGTTGGCTGCCTTTATGTTTTACGCTGTAATGGCCGGTGGCAGTGTCGCCACAATCAGTGAGGTGTTGGGGGAAATACAAAAAGCCGCTGGCGCCAGTGAGCGGATGATGGAATTGCTCGACACGCCAACCCAAATCAGCTCAACGTCATCACAGCAGGTTGATATCACACAGCATAGCCTGACCTTGCAGAACGTCACCTTTACCTATCCGGGGAGTGGCGAAAAAGCGGTGTTGCAAGATGTCAATATTGATATCGCGCAAGGCCAACGTGTTGCCCTCGTTGGCCCCAGTGGCGCAGGTAAATCAACCTTATTCCAGTTGCTGCTGCGCTTTTACGATATACAGCAGGGTGCCATTATTCTCGGCCAACATGATCTCAAGACCATGCCCCTTAAACAGTTACGACAGCAGTTTGCGCTTGTTTCGCAGGAGCCAGTTATTTTTGCCAGCAGCGTGCTGGAAAATATTGCCTATGGTCGTCCGGATGCCAGTAAAGAAGACATTAAACAAGCGGCAAAGGCTGCCTATGCGGATGACTTTATTGGTAAGTTGCCTGATGGATACGACACAAACCTGGGGGAGCGCGGCGTGCGCTTGTCGGGAGGACAGAAGCAGAGGATCTCTATTGCCCGTGCAATATTGTCAAAACGTCCCATTTTGCTGTTAGATGAGGCCACCAGTGCCCTCGATGCGCGCAGCGAAAGAGAGGTGAAACTGGCGCTGGATGAACTTATGAAAGATAAAACCACGCTGATTATCGCGCATCGTCTCTCTACGGTCGTTAATGCAGACAGCATCGTCGTGATGGATGAGGGTAAGGTTATCGCTCAGGGTACTCACGCACAGCTTTTAAATGAAAGCCCATTGTATAAGCAGTTTGCTGAACTACAGTTAGTTAGTTAAAAAATGGATAGTATGAAAATCATTGTCGGCTCTAAAAATCCAGTCAAGGTTAACGCCACAGCGCATAGCTTCATAAACGCCTTTCCGCAGCATAAGATTGAATGCTTGGGTGTTGATGCACCAAGCGGTGTGCCTGATCAGCCCATGAATATGACCGAAACCAGAGCCGGAGCAATTAATCGCCTGGAATTCTGTCGCAGAGAATATCCGCAGGCTGATAGTTACGTTGCTATCGAGGGCGGTGTTGATAGGTTTGAAGACGGTCCCTGCACGTTCGCTGTCGTTGCGATTGATGACGGTAAACAGCGTTCAGTGGGATGCAGCGCACGCCTACCTCTGCCTGAGCAGATCTATCAGGCGTTACTTAATGGTGAGGAGTTGGGTGATGTGATGGATAGATTGTTCAATCAAACCAATATCAAACAAAAAGGTGGTGCCATTGGCCTGATGACCAATGGTCTTGCTTCTCGTCAGAGTGCATATGAGCAGGCGTTAATATTGGCGCTTGCGCGATTTTTACATGCCGACCTGTATTAATACCCTTTAGCAAAGTCGATGACATATTGCAGCGGTTTACCCTGAATGTAGCGGCTATAATTGTCGATGAAAATTGGCGCAATCATCTCAGGGGTTGATTCCGCAGCCGTGTGTTGGGTGATATACACATTGTCCAGTAGCCAGTAAGGATGACTCGCAGGCAAGGGCTCATGCTGAAAAACATCAAGCACAGCCGCTTTTATTTTTCTGGCTTGTAAACAGCCTACCAATGCCGCGTCGTCGATGACGGACCCTCTCCCAGCATTGATTAGCACGCAGTGCGATGGCAGAGTGCGGAGAAATTTGTCATCAATCAGATGTTCAGTATCGGGCGTATCCGGCAACAGGCATACAACAAAATCCAGTTCGGCAGCGAATGCCAGTTTGTCGGTGCTGGCATACATTGTCGACACGGCAGAGTGTGGCCTTCCGGAGCGGCTCAGGCCAATCACCTGCATGCCCCATTGCAACGCCATGCTGGCCACTGCGCTGCCGATATCGCCGACACCCATGATACCCAATGTTTTGCCATTCAGAGCAGAGTATGACGGCTTGCACCAGTCACGCTGCTGTTGGGCCTGCCTGAAGCCTTCGACATTGCGGCTGAAATAAAGAAGATAAGTGAACACATACTCACACATCGCACTGCCAAATACGCCTTTTACACCGGTCAGAGTGAAGCCTTGCCAGGATGAATTAAGTAATGGCGTATTGCCCGCCCAGCTGCTTTGTACCCAACGGGGTCTTGCTCCCTCATCTATCGCCCGAGCAATGAGCTGTGGATTGCCGAAAAATATCTGAGTGTCAGCAACGGACTGATGTTCGGGCAATGTTTGATAAGCATTGATTTCAAGGTCAGCAAATTTGGCTGTTTTGAACAGCGTCGCATAGTGCTGTGCGTCTTTGCTTAAAATGCTTAACTTATTCAAAACCTTATCTCCTGGAGTAAAGTATTCTTTCCTTAATAACGGCATATTCAAAATAAAATTCGTTTAAAATGTTTTAAAAACAAATTATATTCGAAATCTATCCTATGCATTTAAAGGCTTTCAGCAGTGACCTCAGAACAACAATCATTACAACACGCCCGGTTACTTTCACCTAAGCGCAACTCTACCAAGGCTCAGTCAATTGACGAATTGGCCAGAGAGCAGTTAGCGCATTTTGGCATCGATGTGGAGTCGGCATATGGCAAAGCATTGTACGACGCGGCATGTCATTTTTATCACGCACAGTCTGATGTTAGTCAACTATGGCAGGTCACCACTGATACGCTAGCAGGATTAAGTAAGCAGGATAAGCTGGCGTATTTCAATGCCAAAAAGTTTTTATCATTCCAGATCGCCAAAATTCTGGATACATTACAAAACCCCTTCCGTGCGACGCACCAGAGCCTGACAAAACATTCAGGTTCGTCATTATCAAGCCCACACTATCCGTTGTTTGATAATGTTACCGCACTGTTTTCGGCAACACCGGTTGTGGTGCGCACCGCGACCTACGTTTACGCCTGTACGGAATGGGTGGATGATGCATTCCAGGGCAAAGAGCTGACTCATCAAATTTACTCTCGACTGCTTAATCCAACCAATATTTCTCTGGCTAACGCCATTGTGGATATGGAAGCCGGTCCTTATGCACAGGATTACCTGGCCTGGAATTACAATTCAGGTATGGCAGCCATTGACGGCCTGTTGTCCAATGTCTTGCAACACGGCGATGTCTTAGTAGTATCGCGCAACATCTATGGCGGCGTTTACCAGCTATTGCATGATTACTTTGCGCGCAGCAACCGCATGGATATCCAACTGGCCTGGTTCGATGGCTACAGTACCGAAGAGTTCAGTGCGTTCCTGAAGCAAACCCGAGAACAGTACGCTGACAGACTGGCGTCAGGCAAGCAGCTGCATGTGTATATAGAGTCGCCCTGCAACCCCCATGGCTACGTTTTGGATGTGGCGGGTATTTGTAAAGAAGCTCATGCGTATGACCATTTGGTGATGCTGGATGCCACGCTGGCAACGCCGGTTTTGCATCAACCGCTGCAACGAAAAGATAAAGCAAAGCGTCCTGATTATGTGGTTCACAGCTATACCAAGGATATCTGTGGCAGTGGCGCAACGACGGCGGGTGTGGTGATTGGTGAAGCCTATCGGATGTTCCAGTCTAAGGGAGACTGTGTGAACGGCTATGACTGGTCGCGCACCATGTTCTGGGATGTGTATTACATCAAGGGCGCTTTCCTGGATTCTGAAAAGGCTTTCGATGTGCTTAATGGCATGAAAACGCTGGATATGCGGGTGATGAATAAGGTAATTAATACCACTGTATTCAGCCGCTTCCTGGCATCCCATCCAGACTTCAATGTGAACTGTCATGCATTACCTGAACATCCCAATGCTGGCATCCGCGAGTCGCAAATGCGTCACGGTTGGCCTTGCGCACTGTTCACGGTAGATATGCAGGATGCACAGCTGGAGCGCGATACGTTTGTGCGCTTTTTTGATGCACTGGAGCCCGCATTTAGCCATCAGGTCAGCATCGGCCAGAATAACACCATCATTTTGTGCCCGGCGCTGACTTCGCATTCTGAACTCAGTGAGCAGGAGCAGCATAAAGCCGGTATTTACATGACCACTATGCGCATTGCGATGGGCACCGATAATGTGAAGGATCTTATCGCGCACTTTATCTACGCTGCCAAACTTCATATTGACCCTAGCGTGCCCGGCTTTAGTGATAAGTTTATGTCAGCTGAAAAGATTGATGACCTTTATCTGTCTGTCAGTGAACAGGTATGTCGCCAGCACTATGCCGAGACAGCATCGATGCAATCGCTGCTCGCTAAACTTGACTAGTTGGGTGATAAGATAATGAGACGGCAGCCTGACGCTGCCGTTTTTTATTTGGGCAATCTGGCCAGAATGGTACCCACCGCCTCGCGTATTCTTACTTCCCGCTCTTGAGGCGAAAGGTTCTTTTTCACTTTGCTTTCAACGCTACCGCTAAAGAATACTGTATTGGTGCGAGGATCAATGAGGTCGATCACCAGTGTACCGGTTTTATATTCTCTTACCCGTGTCTGTGTGCCACTAAACGTCGCCCCCCACCAGAACGGTCGATATCCCCAGTGAGTGTAGTAACTGTCTACTTTTAGCTGCTTTTCAACACTCAGGTGATACGCAATAAGAAAATCAGCTGCTTCTGCGCTGTCGATATGTTGTTTACCGTCAGCTGTCAAATTGTCAGTGATGGCCCGTTCAACTCGTTGACCGAACAAACTGAGAAACTGGCCGTCTTCATCACCTTTTGGCGCCCACGCATACTTTTGTAAAGTATTGAACGCAAAGGCGGTGTCATAATCAACCTCAACCTGTGGTTGGATAGCACAGCCATGCAACGTGGTAAAAACGAAGACAAAAAATAGAGAACGTAACATCATACTCGTCAGGTCTGGTTTTACGAAGTTACTATCTTGTCTTTAGCCACAATGAAATGCAATGAATGACGAGTAGGTTATGCGGTGAGCAAAGCTATCGTCATATGTGATAGCTTTGCTGGTGCTTTGTTATTGACTTGCCTGGGCTGCATTGACCATACCGTGACCGAAAAATGATGTGCGACCATTCTTTCCATAGCATTTTTCGCGCTCATCACCCTCACCTAGGGGCTCCCAGTTCTCAGGACATGCCATCTCTGTTGCACTATTTTGTAGGTGCGCTTTTACCGCGCCACTGCTCCATTTAGGGTGCATTTGTTTGATTAAGGCGGCGACACCTGCCGCGTGAGGTGATGACATCGATGTACCGTTCAAATATAGGTATCGTGCGCCATCATCTTCTAAAGCGAGATCAGGATATATATTTATGTCACTCAAATACTTGTAGTATTCCCACGTGCCAGATGTACTGGTGCTTGAATACGCGCCGAGTATACCGTCTTGAACCAGATTTGTAGCCCGAAAGAAGTCGCCACCCGGTGCGGTGACATCGATTCTGGACATGCCCACAGAAGAGTAATCGGCAATCAGCAAATCATAGCCGGGAATGCCAACCGGTCCGGTAGCAGACACGGTAATAACGCCCGGCAACTCGGCAGGTGCAACACGGCAGTTATTGCCAACGTCACGCGTCTCAGAGTTACCCGGAGGCCAGTCAGGGCTGACATTGTCTTCGCCCGGATGCTGTAAATCTGACTGTCCGTTACCAGCAGAGGCAACAATTACCACGCCTCGCTGTTGAGCATAGCGGGCTGCGCTTTCCAGCTCTTTTAGGATGGCTCGTTGTTCTTTTTCTGATTTGCAGTAGTACAGGTAGGGGTCAGCAAACAGGCTTAAATTGACCACATCCAGCCGAATATCACCGGCATAACGTAGTGCTGCAGCCACTGAATCAGCAAAACAATAGCCGACTTCGGTGCAGACCTTCAGTGCCACAAGCGTCACATCTGGCGCTACACCTGCTATACCAATACCATTTAATGGTGCGCCAATGGTTGATGCGACGTGGGTGCCGTGGCCATTAAAATCCTGTACTGCCGCTTTATTGCTGCAGTCGCCGTTGGCTATCTCACTGGGGTTGGCAGTAGGCGTATCGTCATTGATAAATGAGCATGAGCCTGCCATTTCAAAATTGGGGGCAATATCTGGATGGGTCATATCGATACCGCTATCAAGTACGCCAACCCTTACACCTTGTCCTGTCGCACGCTGGTAACTATCTGACTCAGTTGCACCGATAAGGCTCATATCCCACTGGCAAACGCCCAGAGGCTCTGAGTTGGGTACACCAAACGTCGGTTCATATGTATTAAAACAAAGCTGCGAAAGACTGGTTACGTCAGCTAACGATAAAGGGGTAAAGAAAATCAAAAAAACGATGGAGGAAAGATATTTCATGATGACTGTTCCGTGTGAAAAGAAAAAACAACGTGATGAGTTAGGAATCTTTACACGACAAAGAACGGCATCCGCTCATAAACGACCGCCGATTAATTCGGCAACGTCATCAGAGCATAGTCCACTGTTGAAGAAAGGCTAAATTTTCAAATCTGATCAGATGTCTTTGTCAGGACTTAAAAACAGGCAAGGTTGGACTTACCTGAAAATCATACACCAGTGCAGTTTCTACGTGGTTCACCTCGGGGCGGCCAGTAATGGCATTGAATACGAAATCTCGCAGGTGAATCGAGTCATTGACTGCGACGTACACCAGAAAGTCATTTTCCCCACCAAGGTGAAAGACGCTGACGACTTCCGTCAGCGGCAACAGGTCCTGTTGGAACTTATCGACGGTTTCGCGGTTATGATCCGACACCCGAACCGATATAAGCGCCTGAATATGCCCGCCTAGCTGGTTGAAATCGAGCAACAGTCGGCTGCCAGTGATCACACCGTTTTGCTGCATGCGCTTTACCCGCTCCAGGCAGGAAGAAGGCGCCAGTCCCACCTTTTCGGCAATCGCTTTGTTCGATACACGGGCGTCAGCATAAAGCTCAGCGAGAATATTTAAGTCCGTATTATCCAGTGCTTTGGTGTGGTGTTTCACCGCTTTCTCCATTCCATTATTGCCAGGGTGTCAGTGAGCCCAGCACTGCTTGTCGAGATGCGCCGGTAACGGCCGGTATGTTCCCCGCTAGCCTTTCAATATGCGCATGGGCAAGCCATGCAAAGGCCATGGCCTCTACTGCATCAGGAGATAAACCCAACTCGGCTGTAGATTGTACCTGCTGGTCGAGATGCTGACTTAACCGTTGCATCAAATATGTATTGTATGCGCCGCCGCCACATATAAATACTTTACTTGAAGCAGACGTGTGTTTTATTGCATCGGCAATGGTTACGGCCGTCAGCTCTGTCAGCGTGGCTAACACGTCCTGATGCTCAGGCGTTGTCTGCAGACGCTCGATTCTATGACGCACCCAATCGAGATTGAAATATTCTCTGCCGGTACTCTTGGGCATGGGCTTAGCAAAATAATCATCCTGTAGGCAGGCATCGAGCAGCATCTGATTGATACGCCCGGATGCGGCAAACACACCGTCCTTATCATAATCCTGAGCACAATAGTTTTGCATCCAGGCGTCCATTAAGCCGTTGCCGGGACCACTGTCAAAGCCAAGAACGTCGGTATTGGAACGATGTGGCAACACTGTCAGATTGGCAATGCCACCTATATTAACGATAACGACATCCTGCTGCGCAACGTGACGGGCGAAAAACGCATGATGAAAGCCGGGTGCCAGGGGAGCTCCCTGGCCCCCTAAGGCCATATCCTTGCTGCGAAAGTCACTAACAACATCGATACCGGTCAGCACTGCCAAACGACTTGCGTCGACCAATTGTAATGTAAAGGGCATGTCAATGTCGGGGCGATGGCGGACAGTTTGACCATGACAGCCAATCGCTTTTACTTCACGAGCATTAATCTGATTTTTTTCTAGCAGGTGTTGGATGACGGCAGCATACTCGGCAGCGAGCTGTCCCTGAGCCCGCCCCATCTGCTCAATCTCATCATCTGATGTAGCGCATAGTTGCAGAAGTGTGTTGCGCAAGGCCGGCGAGAATGGCTTACTCACATAGTCTTCAAGCTCACTTGTGTCACCGCTGAATCGGGCTAATGCCACGTCGATGCCATCTAAGCTGGTGCCTGACATGAGTCCGATATAATACATAGAACGGCGCTAGTTCATCGCTAGCATAATGCGTTTGTTGGTATTCAATTGCTGTAGTCGACGCTCAGCCAGGAGTTCAAATGCGCTACGCTCACTGGCATCGATAGGTTCAGCTTTGGGGAGCTGTACAGTGCGTGGGTTGCGATGCACACCATCGACCAGAAATTCGTAATGCAAGTGCGGACCAGAGGCAAGCCCGGTCGAACCAACTGTACCTATAACTTGTCCCTGCTTGACGGTATCGCCAACTTTTACCATACGCTTGGTGAAGTGTAGATATTTGGTCTGGTATTTTTCGCCGTGTTGGATGAACACGTGATGGCCATTGAACCTGTCATAGGATGAACGTATCACTTTGCCGTCACCTGCCGCCATGACAGGTGTGCCTCGGTTTGCCGCGTAGTCAGTGCCGCGGTGCGCTTTCCAGCGCTTTTGGACCGGATGGAAACGCTTGGTAGTGAAGTTTGAACTGATGTAAGAGAAGTTTACAGGCGCCCGCAAGAAGCTCTTACGCATGCTACGCCCTTCTGGCGTGTAGTAGTTGCCATCGGTATAGCGAATAGCGCGATACTCGTCTCCCTGATTGACAAACTCTGCTGCAACGATGTTGCCGTAGCCAACGAATACGCCTTCTGCATATTGCTCTTCAAACACAACATTAAAGGTGTCGCCTTGTCTGATCTCAAGGGCGAAGTCGATATCCCAGCCAAAGATGGCCGCCAGGCTCATGATCTGATTATCGGTCAGGCCTGCCTCTACCGCTGCGTTCCAGAAATTAGACCGAATTTCACCCTGCGCGTAAGAATAGCGATGTTCTACCTCTTTGCGCTCGATATTGCTGACATAGCCCGTGTCTTGTTTATCTATGATTAACGTTTCAAGCGCGGAAAGCGGATACATCAGAGCGGAAAACTGTTTTTGCTGGTCTAGTGCGATGTGGATTTTGTCGCCGGGCATGATTTTGAGAAGTCGCTTGGCATGTTCACCTGCACGGCTCACCTCATGGGTTTCTTTAGCAGACAAACCTGCGCGTTTGAATACTTTGGCCAGACTGTCACCGTTGCGCACAGTGTAAACCTGCCACTCAGGTTCGTCATCAACCACAGGTGCATCAGTAGTGGGAGCAAGGTGTTGCAGCTTGATATCTAACGGATAGCGGGTATTAGGCTGTAACTCAACGGCTGACGTATGCTTAGATGCTGATGCGTCATCTGAAGGTAACAAAAGACTCACCAGGAATAGCCCTGCGGCGGCACTAAGCATCCATTTGTGCGGTTTAGGCAATTGTTTTAATGTTTTAGCAACCACGTTTCTGTACAACTCAACTCCGGCTCATCCAGCAGAATATAACGATTTGTGGCGTATTTCCAGTGACATTTAGGGCCTCGTTCAGAGCAGGATAACGACAAGCAAATGTTTGATTTTGGTGATTTCGGATAATTTTGGCTGACAAACCCTTTGCTTGCTATGGTCTGATAAGTAAAATGCCGGGTTCTTTATACACCTTGGGACTGAATATGAGCGATTGGCAAGATGCGTTAGCCGAGATAAAACGCGGTGCAGAGGATATTCTGGTTGAGCAGGAACTGATTGATCGTCTGAAAGCCGGCAAGCGGTTAAAAGTCAAAGCCGGATTCGATCCCACAGCGCCGGATCTACATCTTGGCCATACGGTACTGATCAACAAGCTCAGAGCATTTCAGCAGCTAGGCCACGAAGTGATATTTCTGATCGGCGACTTTACCGGTCTGATTGGTGATCCTACTGGCAAAAACGTCACCCGTAAGCCCTTGTCCCGTGAGCAGATCAATGCCAACGCTGAAACCTACAAACAACAGATTTTCAAAATCCTGGACCCTGAAAAAACCACCATCCGCTTTAATTCTGAATGGATGGACAACATGGGCGCGGACGGACTGATTAAACTGGCAGCCCGTCAGACTGTTGCGCGAATGTTAGAGCGAGATGATTTTAAGAAGCGCTACGCGAATGAACAGCCAATTGCTATTCATGAGTTTCTCTACCCTCTGGTTCAGGGCTGGGACTCGGTAGAATTGCAGGCCGATGTTGAGCTTGGCGGCACCGATCAGCGCTTTAACCTGCTGATGGGCAGAGAGTTGCAGAAAGAAGAAGGACAGGCCCAACAGGTCGTTCTGATGATGCCGCTGTTAGAGGGGCTGGACGGCGTGCAGAAGATGTCCAAGTCACTGAATAACTACATTGGTATTACGGATGCACCGAATGACATGTTTGGCAAAATCATGTCGATCTCCGATGAATTGATGTGGCGCTACTATGACCTGCTTAGCTTCAGACCGCTGGATGAGATCGCCACATTGAAATCTGAGGTGCAAAAGGGTGCCAACCCGAGAGATGTGAAGATTGCGCTGGCGAAAGAAATTATTGAGCGTTTCCATTCGCAAGAAGATGCAGAGAAAGCCCATCAGGATTTTATTCAGCGTTTCCAGAAAAACGCGATTCCGGATGATATGCCGGAGTACAGCTTCACGCTGGGTGAAGGTTGGGGGCTGCCCGCGCTATTAAAAGAAGCGGAACTGGTGGCGTCTACCTCTGAAGCAATGCGTATGATTAAGCAAAATGCAGTCAAAATTGACGGTGAAAAAGTCGCTGATACCAAACATCAGATCACCGAGTCGGGCACTGCGGTTTATCAGGTAGGTAAACGCAAGTTTGCGCGCATCACGCTCAACTAGCCGGTCAGTTTCTGCTTTAACGCCAACCAGTTATAAAACAATGATAATGCCGGTCGCCGCGCCCATGGCAGAGGGAAGCGCGGCAGCGGCTGCGCATAGATAGGCAAGGCTGGCAGCGCGTTATCATCCATTATCCAGCGGCCAAGCTGTTGACCTGCATAACAGGCGTAACTTACGCCAGATCCGCAGTATCCCATTGACACATAGGTCTGACTTTGCTCGTTCTTCCACAGGCGAGGGTGGTCGTCCAGCGCAATACTGACCCAGCCACTCCAGAAGTAATTAACGTCAATGTGGCCGAGTCCTGGTAAGGTCTGGTGTAGTGCGTGGGTCAATGAATCTTTGTAGCGCTGATCCTCTGCTAAGGCCCCTGTCACTGCACCCCGTCCACCAAATAATAACCGTCCATCAGGCAGCATCCGGTAGTAGTACTTCATTGGCCGGGTATCCATCACCAGTAGCCCCTCGCGAACGGCAATGGCTTGTTTCTGCTCATTGTTTAACGGTGCTGTCACGATAATACTGGACAGCACCGGAAACTGGCGATGTTGGATTTCTGCGTGCAGGTTTTTACCGCTATAGGCATTGCTGGCGATAATGACTTTGCTGGCTTTCACTTTACCATGAGGCGTTGTCAGAGTGTGCCTATCCCTTGCTGAATGCCAGTCAATAACCGGCGTCTCAGTGCAAATATTGACACCTGCAGATTGCGCAGCATGTGCCAGGCCATGACATAACTTAAGCGGATTGAGTCCCTGACTTGCCGGCTGGAACAGACCACCGTGGGCAAATGGAGCACGTATGTATTGGCTTTTCAGCGTATCAGCATCTATAAACATTTTATTGTGCTGGGCAAGAGAGCGCAGTGCCTGTGCCTGTGTGGGGGAATGCGCGATACGTAAGTAGCCTCCGCGGGTCAGGTCACAGTCGATCTGATATTCGTCGATTAGGTCGTAAAGACTCGTTAGCGCCCGGTCGTATTCGCGCTGCACGCCATTTGCCACTTTGCTGCCCCAGCGCTTCTGCATTTGTGCAAGACTGAGACGCCCACTACCGGCTAACGCGAACCCTGCATTTCTGCCTGCGCATCCCCAACCCGGAGAGACGGCGTCCAATACCATAACCTTTGCATCAGAGTGTCTGGCCAGATGCAGCGCGGCAGATAACCCGGTATATCCTGCCCCAATAATCGCGACATCAACATCCTGAGAGCAGCTCATAGGTGAAGAGGGCCAGGCGGGGCAGGTGTGTTGCCAGTAACTGCCGGTTGCGGAAGCAATAGGGACTTTGTCCTTTAACGGATCGTACATGCTAGAAAGTAATGATCATTTCAGCGGCAGTACAGTGACATAGCTCACCGCAAACAGGGCACAGGTAACCGTCGTGAATAGAATGCTCTTGCCACTTGTTAGGGTGTTCTCTAACCAGCCTGCCACCGCAGCGGGTGAAATATCTGAACGCGCTATTACCGGGACTGGCCAGCCAGATGTGCGCCAACCCAGCCTGACTGCCCTGTTGTTTGAGTTTATCTATCGACAATGATAGCAGTGTCGAGCCTATACCATGGCCCTGTAAAGCAGGCGACACGGTATTGCACTTAAAGTACGCGACATCCTCGATAGGTACACCCCATGCTGACGGGGTGCACCATTTGTCTACCGACCAGTTGCCCGCCGCCTGGGTCAGACGAAACCCAACAACGTCATCGCCCTGAAGCGCAACCCAGCTCACATTCACACCGTCTTTTACGCTTGCTTTATGTAGTGCCGTCAGACCATCATGGTCAAGATAATTATCGCCATGTACGAAGTTAGCGAGCGTTAGCAAGCCTTCGTAATGACATTCACCTAAGGGTTGATAATCAATTTGCATGATTTTTTTTATTTGAAGTGTGGTAGCCACAGGTATCAAGATGGACGTCTAACGCTTCCACTGAGATGCGAATTTCTCGGACCGACAGCCACAGTGAATACATCAGGCAGACCAAACTGGCAGCGAAAATCCAACTGCCCACCGTCTGGTATTGCAGATAAATGCCCAGCATTGCCACTACGCACAGGAAAAAACTGACAGCACCGGCTTCCTGCATGCGCTTGATCAGCTGAATTCGTCGCCGTAAATTGCTGATTTGCTGTTTAACACCCGAGTCTTCATCTTCACCAGCAAAGTTTCTGATCACCGATGCCAGCGTTAAAAATCGGTTCGTGTACGCCAACAATAACAGTGAGATTGCCGGGAATAACATTGCCGGTGTGGCGAGATCAATTTGCATCGTGGCAGCCCGAGTGGTTTATAAATGCTCAGGGGTAATGTATCGCACTATGACGTTGGACAAAAAAATTATTTCTCCAACGGTAATTCTGCTTCTTGCCACTTCAGCATATCGCCTTCAAGGTGTTGCACCTGACTGAAGTTATTCTCAAGTAACACATCAATCGCTTTGCCAGCTCGATAACCAGACCGACAGTACACGACGACCTGCTTATCCTTGTGCGACAGGATCTCATCCAGTCGCTCGGCAATTTCTGTGTGCGGAATATTAATTGCACCAGGTACGTGACCTTGTGCATATTCATCCGGCCCTCGTACGTCGAGGATCAATCGATCGTTGGCATCTTGTGCAAGCAACTGCTGGGCAGTAATGTCTGGCACGCCAGAGGCGCTTGCCCAGACGCTAACGATGCTGAGAAGA
This sequence comes from Aestuariibacter salexigens DSM 15300, assembly GCF_000429145.1. Taxonomy (GTDB): domain Bacteria; phylum Pseudomonadota; class Gammaproteobacteria; order Enterobacterales; family Alteromonadaceae; genus Aestuariibacter; species Aestuariibacter salexigens. The sequence goes on along the minus strand of NZ_AUBH01000004.1, from coordinate 193,760 downwards.
GAAATAAACAAACGTTTCATAACATTGCCTCAAGGTAAAAAAGGGAGCCATCGCTCCCTTCGTCGGTGTTGCTACTACATTTAGTAACGATAGTCGTCAGATTTAAACGGACCATCCACAGAGACGCCTATATACTTGGCCTGCTGCTCAGTCATGCGTGTTAATACACCGCCAAAGCCTTCTACCATGTAGCGAGCGACTTCTTCATCAAGCTGCTTGGGCAACACTTCCACGCGCAGCAGTTCAGCCTGCTTATCGGCACTTTGTGATGCAAAAGCTTGTCCGAACAGGTGAATCTGAGCTAGCACCTGATTGGCAAACGAGCCGTCCATAATGCGTGACGGATGGCCGGTGGCGTTACCCAGGTTGACCAATCGCCCTTCAGATAGAAGCAGTAAATGATCGCGTTCTTCATCAGAGCGATAGATTTTATGGACCTGGGGTTTGATTTCTTCCCAGCGCCAGTTTTTACGCATGTAGGCGGTATCAATTTCGTTATCAAAGTGGCCGATGTTACACACCACTGCGCCGGCTTTTAGAGCGCCAAGCATGTTTGCATCGCACACATTGACGTTGCCCGTGGTAGTGACCAGCAGGTCAGTGTTTTGCAACAACGCAGTGTCTACGTCTGCGGCGTTGCCTGTGTTGTTGCCTCCTTTATAGGGAGAAACCACTTCGAAACCATCCATACAGGCTTGCATTGCACAGATAGGATCAATCTCAGTCACCTTAACGATCATGCCTTCCTGTCTGAGCGACAGTGCCGAGCCTTTACCTACGTCACCGTAACCGATAACTAATGCTTTTTTACCTGACAACAAATGGTCTGTGGCACGTTTGATCGCGTCATTCAGACTGTGTCGACAGCCATATTTATTGTCGTTCTTGGATTTGGTCACCGAGTCGTTAACGTTAATGGCTGGCACCTTCAATGTGCCCTGTTCAAGCATGTCCAGCAGACGGTGTACGCCTGTGGTTGTTTCTTCGGTGATGCCGTGCACGTTTTCCAGTACCTGCGGGTACTTGTCATGTAGCATTTCAGTCAGATCACCACCGTCGTCCAGTACCATATTGGCATCCCATGGCTTGCCATCCTTGAGGATAGTTTGCTCTAGACACCATTCATACTCTTCCTCGGTCTCCCCTTTCCAGGCAAAGACCGGTACACCTGCCGCAACAATGGCGGCCGCCGCGTGATCCTGAGTTGAAAAGATATTGCAAGAAGACCAACGTACCTCTGCACCAAGCGCCACCAGCGTTTCAATCAGTACGCCGGTTTGTATGGTCATGTGAATACAGCCGAGGATTTTAGCGCCTTTCAAAGGCTGTGAGGCGCGATATTTTTCGCGGATCTTCATCAAAGCTGGCATCTCACTTTCAGCGATTGTCAGCTCTTTGCGACCCCAGTCGGCCAGCGAAATATCAGCGACTTTGTAGTCTCCAGTCGCCATTACGTGGTTTTCTTGATTCATGTATACAGTAGCCGTCATAGTTGTTTATCAGGTTGAGGCTGCGACGCAGCACGACAATTTGTACGTAGTATAGTGACTTCGGTTCACAGACGATAGTCACCTATCCAATCTCAGATATCGGCGGTGTATGACTGTGCTTGATGAATACTGTCGCAAAGCTGCTCGATACCCTCAACTATTCTTGGCGTGAAGCGGTGCAGTAGGTCTGGATTGACGGTGATAAGAGGTACATCAAGCAGGTCCTGCCAGCGGCTCCAGAACTGTTGATGTTGCGCTGCGGGTTGGTGACTTGCGGCGATGATGACGTCAGGTTGACGGCGCACAACCTGTTCGACTGACACTTGCGGATAATCGACTTCAGCATCGCTGAATATCTGCGCTGCATTGCAAAAATGCAGTATATGACTGGCCCAGGCATCCGGACCAATCGACATCAATGGTGTAGACCATAGATAATAAAATATGCGTGATGGCGGTAATTGTGCGTAACGTTTTGTCACGCTACTGAGGTTGTCATTTAGTGTTTGCGCGATAGTTATCGCCTGTGATTCTGTCCCCAGTATTTGTCCAAGCTCTATCAGCTCCAGACCAATATCTTCTGGTTTCTGCGGGTTGGAGGAAAATACGGTAAAGCCCAACTGCGTAATTCTGGCCAGATCCTGTGGCTTATTGCCACCTTGCCAGGCGACAACGATATCTGGCTGTAACCTGATCAGCTGTTCAAAATTTACGCCGTTGGCGTCTGCTACTATGGGCAGCTGCGCTGCTTCAGCGGGGTAGTCACTGTATGCACTGACGCCTACTACCTGTTCACCTAATCCAAGTTGAAACAACCACTCAGTGGTATGGGGAGCAAGGCTGACGATGCGTTGTGCGCTGGCAATGCTGCTGCAGCAAGCCAGCAGGCAGCACAGCAGCGATATGAAGACATTGCGCATTGTCATAGATGGCGAGCACCATAATGGATAGCGCAAAACAGCAATACCAATACAGCGCAGACCATTTGCATACGCAGCACGCTCTGAAGCCCTCTGTGCAAATCGGAAAACACCACTTGTCTGGTGCCGCCCACTTTTGACAGTCGTTGTTTTATGCCGTCATAAAACGCCGGGCCACCTAGTTCTACTTCCAATGCGCCGCCGAGTTTTGCAAGCAGCTTCGCACGTAAACAGGGAGCCGATGGTTTGCGACTTGATAATACGCCACGAGGTGATCCTGCGATAGCTGCAATAAAAACAGCCACATGGTTCGGCAGCCACTGCAGCAAGTTGACGGTCCATCGAATAGGCGCGCCGTACTGTATAAAACGTAGCTGTTGGCGATTCCACATCTGTGCCACTTCATACAACATGCGATAGCTGAGCGCAGCAACAGCGCCAAACAGCAGGTACCAGAATACCGGCGCGATGACCTGGTAGCTGAATCGCAGCAGCATGCTTTCTAGCGAAGCTTTGCCAATGCCCAATGGCGAAAGTGTGTTTGTCTGGCGCAATACAAACGTCGACAGCAGATCTCTTGCCAGCGATTTGTGCTCGTGCTCAAGGGCGTGAATGATGCGTTGCATCTGTCTGCGACAGGTTCTGAATTCACAAGCAAAAAATAACACAATCGCGTCGAAAAGATGGGGAAACTCCACTACATGGGTGAATAGTGCCACGATCAGGATAAGCGGTGTCAGCAGAACGATAAAACCCAGTGCGCCGGAAATTCTCTGCTGCGAGACACTGCGTTGGGTACTGGGATGCACCCTGGCAGCCATTCTGTCAGCCAGAATACGAATGATAGTGAGCGGATGATAACGGGCGCTGATGGGTAGCATCGCTTCGGCGATGAATACCCCGATGATCACCCACGCCGGAATCAGCGTGGGGTGAAGCCAGAGTTGCAAATCTGGCGGGTTCAATTACACCGCCTCGTTTGCCATTTGTTTGATCATTGACATTACCAGTTCGGCCGAATGTTTAGCTGCAATATCAATATAACTCTTAAATGACATTGTCGAGGTTTTTCCGGCGATATCTGACAGTGAGCGTATAACCACAAACGGCGTGTCCAGCATGTAACATGTTTGTCCGATCGCGGCGCCTTCCATCTCTACAGCACGCATGTCCGGAATTAACGAACGTAGTCTGGATGCCGCTTCATCACAACCAATAAAGCTGTCGCCGGTGCAAATCAGGCCACGTTTACTTTTTACGTGAACCACATCTTGGGCAGCTTTTTCTGCCGCCCGGATCAACTTTTCTTCACAAGGATACAACGCAGGCATGCCGTACACCTGACCAAGCTCGTAACCAAAATGGGTCACGTCAACGTCATGATGCTGCACGTTTTCCGCGATGACCAGATCGCCGATATCCAGATCTTTATCAAAGCCTCCGGCCGAGCCAGTATTCACCACATAATCTGGCGCAAAACGGTCGATAAGCACGGTCGTGGCAACGGAGGCTGCGACCTTACCGATACCACATTTGACTACGACAACGTCTGTGTCATGAATTTTTCCAGAATAAAACTGTAGATGGGCGTACTCGGATACAGTCACGTTGGTAAGCTGTTCTTTGAGCAGCAACACCTCCTGATCCATGGCGCCCAGAATGCCAATTTTCATCGTTTATGCGTACCTAATCTAAATTCGGCGCGCAGTGTATACGCTTATGGGCAAGAATGCATGTCGGATCGCTGGATGCGATCCGGACAGGTAACATTTGAGCGTCAGGCGGCAACCGGTCGTGAAGAGCGAATCGGTCTGGTTGGCCGCTTTTTATCATTCATCTTGGGTGTGGGGGCATCCAGTGCTGGCAAGCTGGTATCGACGCGTCTCAACGGCGCCAGCTTGGCATCAATCACACCACGAATATCTTCCACTGTGTAGCCTGATTTAACCTTGATACGCACATGTGGGATCTTCGCTGCATCCAGCGTACCGCTGATAAACCAATCACGATTGGTTTTGTATCCCTCTTTTCCAGCGTTATGGACTAAATCAATGGCCACGATGGGGCTCATGTCTGTACGTGAGCACAGCACGAAGTCCAGATGTTTGCCATTGGCTCTGGACAGTGCAACTTTGCCCTGTTTTTTATTGGTCGACTGACGCAGGCTGATAATGTCCGTGAGCCTGACCCGACACATGATGCGGAATTTGTTTCCGACCGCTCTTTCCAACAGTTCAAGGAAGCTGCGTTCAACGGGAGTGAGCAACTGTGTTCTGCGTTTAAAGGGAAAAGACAGACCCTGATCGCTCAGTTTGATGGCGCCGATGGCAACCACAATCAACAACATCATTAAAATAATGGCGAGTTCCATTTGTCTACCTCGTAAAATCAACGACAAAAATTTGACGCTTTGAGTGTGTTTCACGCGTCTATATGGAACTGAGCAAACTTGGTGCCAGCTAAGCACTGGCTGGCGGAAATTATTTGATCAGAATATCGATCTGAGCGCCATCGCCATCGGCAGAGATGACCACAATCTTGTCCTGATTATCGGTAGTCAGCACGGTGCGTCCTTTGACACTGGCTGAGGTGAACGTGAAGTTGTTTTGCTGGCTGTAGAAATCCGCAGCTTCAGAAGGCAGCACATCCGCGTGATAGACCAGACTGGCAGGGACCGTATCGTCAAAAGTCTGACAAAGTCTGGCACTTTGGTGCAAAGGCAGGTCATGAAACGCACTCGGACACGTTTGCGTTTCCATCTGTGCAGACGCTGCGTAGCTTGCCAATAGACATAGTGCAGTAAGTGAAGATGCGCGACACGTGGTGCTCATTACCAATCCTGTTTGTGATTACCTATCCATCAATATAGAGTGTCAAACAGGCATGGGCAAGCAGATGGCTACGCTTTAAGGTATGCCGGCTGTCAGTGAGGTATTGATGTTCAGACACTATTTGCGCCTGATGATTTTCGGCGCGGGGCTGCTAGGCGGTATTCAGGTGCCAGGGTTCATCGACCAATATGTTAAACGGGTAGATGCGCAGTGGCGCGAATCACAGCAAAATTTGTCAGGCTTTCAGGACACCGCTGACCGTTATTTTGATGGCAGTCTGCTGCGCCTGATTGCACATTATCGAAGCAGCAAGGACCGCGTGTTTGTCAGCGATGCGGATAATATTGAAAACATCATGCTGCGTAATCAGCGACTAAAGACACACTTAACACAACTCGATGCGCCCTTAGTGACTCAAATATGGGTCATTGCCAGCAATGCTGATGTTGACATTCTACAACGTACGCGTGAAGTCTATAGCTATGTGGTGCTGCTTACGCCTGAAGCGGTCGCCGTTGGGCTAATAATGGCATTGCTGTTTGCTGTATTAGGTGACGGCTCAATCTGGATAATGAAGATAGCAATCACAGGGCGACGCAAACGTTCGCCCATGATTAGATAGTGACTATACACCCAGATAATCGAGAATGCCGTCAGCTGCTTTGCGGCCTTCGTCGATGGCCGTGACAACGAGGTCTGAGCCACGCACCATGTCACCACCGGAGAAGATCTTCGGATTGGATGTCTGGAATGGATACTTGCCCTGCGCCGGGGCGCGCACGCGGCCTTTTTCATCCAGTACGATGCCATAGTCAGAAAACCAACCGGCCGGACTGGGTGAGAAGCCAAAGGCGATAATCACCGCATCGGCCTCAAGCACGTGTTCTGAATCCGGTACTTCAACCGGTCGGCGACGCCCCTGTGCATCAGGCTCTCCCATTTCGGTTTTGACCAGCTTCACGCCACAGGCTTCGCCCTTGTCGTTCAGCACGATATCCAGCGGCTGCAGATTAAACTGAAATTCGACACCTTCCTCGCGCGCGTTGACGACCTCGCGACGAGAGCCCGGCATGCTTTGCTCATCACGACGATAAGCGCATATAACACTCTCAGCACCCTGGCGCACAGAGGTGCGCACGCAGTCCATCGTAGTATCGCCACCGCCAAGCACGACAACGCGTTTGCCGCGCATGTCGATGTATTCAGACGGATTTTTTTCCTGTCCCATCACGCGCTTGGTGTTAGCAATCAGGAAGGGCAGGGCTTCATACACGCCGGGTGCAGATTCATGTTTGAAGCCACCTTTCATGGCGGTATAGGTTCCCATGCCAAGAAATACGGCATCATAGTCGTCCATCAGCTGCTGAAAGGGTATGTCTTTACCGATCTCGGTGTTCAGAACGAACTCTACACCCATTTCAGTGAAAATCTGTCGACGTAACTGCACCACCTCTTTTTCCAACTTAAACGATGGTATCCCGTAGGTCAGCAGCCCGCCTATTTCCTCATAGCGATCGAACACCACGGGTTTGACGCCGTTACGTACCAGAATATCGGCACATGCCAGGCCTGCCGGCCCCGCACCCACGATCGCGACTTTCTTATTGGTTGGAATAACGCCGGACATGTCGGGACGCCAACCCATTTTAAAAGCGGTATCGGTGATGTACTTTTCGATGCTGCCAATGGTGACGGCACCAAATTCATCGTTCAACGTACATGCACCTTCACACAGGCGGTCTTGTGGGCAGACGCGCCCGCAAACTTCAGGCAGACTGTTAGTCTGGTGAGATAACTCTGCTGCTTCAAGGATTTTCCCCTCGTTAGCCAGGCTCAGCCACTGTGGGATAAAGTTATGTACCGGACATTTCCACTCACAATAGGGATTTCCGCAATCCAGACAGCGGTCTGCCTGTCCCTCAGTCTGTGACTGAGAGAGAGGTTGATAGATTTCACCAAAGTCTGATCTGCGCACAGAAATCGGCTTTTTCGGTGGGTCAATGCGTTCAACATCGACGAACTGATATACGTTTTTTGCCATCTCGCGTAAGCCCTCCTACTACTGTGCCTGAACGCGCAGTTCAGCGCTTGAGCGGCTAATGTGACCAAGCAGATTTTTGACGTCGCTGGTTTTCGGTTTAATTAATTTAAAGCGCGTCAGCAGCTCGCCAAAATTCGTCAGCAGTTGCAGCGCATGCTCGCTACCGGTTTCTTCATAATGCTGATTAATCAATCCGCGTAAATGCTCTGACAGTATGACCTTGTCGCCAATATCCAGAATTTCCACCAATTCTTTGTTTACTCGATTGTCGAGGTCATTGTGTTCATCGAACAGATAGGCAAATCCGCCTGTCATACCGGCGCCAAAGTTAATACCCACTGGGCCAAGTACGGCCACAATACCGCCTGTCATGTATTCACAGCCGTTATCGCCGGTGCCTTCGACCACCGCAATAGCGCCCGAGTTACGTACGGCAAAGCGCTCTCCGGCACGACCCGCTGCAAATAATTTGCCGCCGGTGGCACCGTATAAACAGGTGTTACCCATAATCGCACTTGTATGCGGATCATAATCGACACCCGCCGGTGGATGAATGACCAATTTGCCGCCAGCCATGCCTTTACCGACATAGTCATTGGCATCGCCGATCAGGCGCATCTCAAGTCCGCCTGCGTTCCACACGCCAAAACTCTGTCCAGCGGTGCCGTGCAATTCAATTCGCACAGGGTGGTCGTGCATACCCATATTGCCATGCTGTTTGGCAATTTCTCCGGATACCAATGCGCCTACCGAGCGGTCTGTATTTCGGATATCAAATTTCAATGATGCACCGGATTTGCTTGCGATGGCTTTCTGGGCCTTTGCCAAAATAGCCAGATTGAGCTCGCCTTTATCTGCCGGCGCATTGGTGGTCTCAGAGCAGAACAGCCTGGTGTGGTTGCCGGCTTCTGACTTAGCTAAAAGTGGAGACAAATCCAGACGATTTTGTTTCGCGGTGTAGCCCTCAATCACTTGCAGCAGATCAGTACGTCCGACTAAATCTTCAAACCGGCTTACGCCCAGCGATGCCATAATTTCGCGCACTTCCTGAGCGATGAACTTGAAGTAGTTCATGACCATCTCTGGCAAGCCAATGAAGTAGTTATCACGCAGTTTTTCATCTTGCGTGGCCACACCGGTCGCGCAATTGTTCAAATGGCAGATACGCAGGTACTTGCAGCCCAGCGCCACCATGGGGCCGGTGCCGAAACCAAAGCTTTCTGCGCCAAGCATCGCGGCTTTGACCACATCCAACCCGGTCTTGAGTCCGCCATCTGTTTGCACCCTGACTTTATGCCGTAAACCGTTCTCAACCAGTGCTTGCTGTGTTTCTGCCAAACCCAGCTCAAACGGACTGCCGGCATACTTGACTGATGTTAACGGACTGGCACCCGTGCCGCCGTCATAACCTGAAATCGTAATCAGGTCTGCGTAGGCCTTTGCCACACCGGTCGCGATCGTACCCACGCCTGGCTCAGATACCAGTTTGACGGATATCAGCGCCTGTGGATTGACCTGCTTGAGATCAAATATCAGCTGTGCCAAATCTTCTATCGAATAGATGTCATGATGAGGCGGAGGTGAAATCAGCGTTACGCCTGGCACCGAATAGCGTAACTCTGCAATATACTGATTGACCTTATCACCTGGCAATTGTCCACCTTCGCCGGGCTTGGCACCCTGGGCAACCTTGATTTGAATCACACTGGCGTTGGACAAATAGTGTGGCGTCACACCGAAACGGCCAGAGGCAACCTGCTTGATCTTGGAATTCTTCTCGGTATTGAAACGTTCCGGATCTTCACCACCCTCGCCAGAGTTTGATTGACCGCCCAGGCGGTTCATCGCAATAGCAAGTGCTTCGTGGGCCTCTGGACTGAGTGCACCTATGGACATCGCCGCGGTATCAAAGCGTGGATAAAGATTTTCGGCTGGTTCTACATCTTCAATATCGATACTGTTTTGTCGTGTAACGATACCTAACAGATCGCGCAGGTGGGATGGTGCACGCTCGTTAACCAGATTCGAAAATACCTTGTAATCGTCGTAGTTACCGCTGACCACCGCTTTTTGCAGGCTCTGAACTACATCCGGATTGTATGCATGATATTCGCCGTTATGTACATACTTGAGAAGTCCGCCGTGACTCATTTTTTTGCGTTTCAGCCAGGCTATTCTGGATAAGTTAATCTGGTCCTGTTCGAAGTCTTCAAAGCCAGCTCCCTGGATGCGGCTGGGCATACCCTTAAAGCACAGTTCCATGACGTCGCTGTTAATGCCTACGGCTTCAAACAGCTTGGAGCTGCGATAGCTGGCAACGGTACTGATGCCCATCTTCGACATGATCTTGTACAGACCTTTATTGATGCCTTTGCGATAATTGATTACTGCGTCCAGCGCACTGATGTCGAGCTCTTTGTTCTCGACCATCTGTTCAATGCTTTCATAGGCCAGGAAGGGATAGATTGCTGTGGCACCCAGACCAATCAGGACAGCAAAATGATGCGGATCTCTGGCTGATGCGGTTTCTACGACGATATTGCAATCGCAACGCAGTGACTTTTCAACCAGCCGGCGCTGCACAGCTCCGACCGCCATCGCTGCCGGTATCGGTAACTTATTGGGTTTGATATCCCGGTCAGATAACACCACAAAAGCGGCATGCTTTTGTTTAACCAGATACTCCACCTCATTACAGATGCGTTCGATGGCCTTTTTCAGGCCCTCTTCAGGCAGGTAATTCAGTTCAACTTTTTCTGAGTAATAATGCTCCGGGTCAAAGTCCCGCAACTGCTGTAGATCGGTGTACATCAGAATGGGTGAATCGAACAGTACGCGGTTGGCATAGCCAGACGTTTCACTGAATACGTTTTGCTCACGGCCGATACAGGTCGCCAGTGACATCACATGATTTTCACGCAGAGGATCAATGGGTGGATTGGTCACCTGAGCAAACTGTTGTCTAAAATAGTCATACAAGGTGCGCTGTTTGGACGACATCACCGCCATGGGCGTATCATCGCCCATCGAGCCTACCGCCTCCTGGCCATCTTTAGCCAGTACCTTGACTACCTGATGCAGTTCCTCATAACTGTAATTGAACAGCTTGTGGAACGTGGCCATCATATCGTCGTTAAAAACGCGCTTACCAATCAGCGACGAGTCGGTTTTTTCTATCGGTGTGAGGCGCTTGATATGGTTTGTTAGCCATTCCTGATAGGGGTGGCGCTCTTTGAGATCTTGATCGATTTCGTTGGAGCGCCAGATTTTCCCTGTGTAGGTATCGACAGCTAGCATCTCGCCGGGGCCAACCCTGCCTTTTTCAATGACATCCTGCGGCTGGTAGTCCCATATACCGACTTCCGACGCCAGGGTAATCAAGCCGTCTTTGGTGATAACGTAGCGAGCAGGACGCAAACCGTTGCGGTCCAGATTACAGGCAACATGGCGGCCATTTGTTAATACAATACCCGCTGGTCCATCCCAAGGCTCCATATGCATCGAGTTGAACTCGTAAAACGCGCGAAGCTCCGGGTCCATGGTGTCGTTATTTTGATATGCTGGTGGCACCAGCAGACGCATAGCGCGGAATAAATCCATGCCGCCGGCCAAAAATAGCTCAAGCATATTATCCAGCGACGATGAGTCAGAGCCTTCCATATTGACGAACGGCGCTGCTTCTTTCAGATCAGGCAACAAAGGAGTACTGAATTTTGCGGTACGGGCCATGGCCCAGTCCCGGTTACCGCGAATGGTGTTAATTTCACCATTATGGGCAAGAAAACGAAACGGCTGAGCCAAAGGCCAGCGCGGTAATGTGTTAGTAGAAAAGCGTTGATGGAAAACACATATGGCTGACTGCATGCGCTCGTCGGCCAAATCCAGATAGAAGGCTGGCAAATCTCGGGGCATCACTAGCCCCTTATAAATCGTTACCAATGCCGACAAACAGGCAATGTAGAAGTCCGCGTCATGCTCCATGCGCTTTTCCGCACGGCGTCTGGCCATAAATAAGCGACGTTCAAGGTCACGCTTTCGCCATCCTGGTGGCGCATTCACAAATACCTGTTCGATTTGCGGTAAGCCGGTTTTTGCCAGATCGCCCAACACGCTAGGGTTGGTAGGCACGGTGCGCCAGCCAAGCACGGTCAGCGTCTCACGGGCCAGTTCTTCGTTAATGGCCTGACGACCCTGTTCGGCTAGTTCAGGGTCCTGGCTGAGAAAAATCATGCCAACGCCGTATTTTTTTCCTAACTTCCAGCCTTGCTCTTCGGCAATGTGATGAAAAAATGCGTCCGGCTTCTGTAATAGCAAACCGCAGCCATCGCCGGTTTTACCATCGGCGGCGATGCCGCCTCGATGCTGCATGCGATCCAGTGCTTTAATGGCGGTACTCACCAGCCTGTGACTGGGCTCGCCCTGGGTGTGTGCAATAAGACCAAACCCGCAATTATCCCGAGAATCATTGGGATTATACAATTTCATATATGTCTCTCCTTCAACCGCCTGTCTAGTCGCGGTAAACGCACTTGCTTGTGTGGCGCTTTGTTGCTCCGCGTGAGGGCAGGGATCGCTGCCTTTACGCTGTGTGCTCTTTTCGTGTCGGCACGGTTCAGCGTAGGGTGTTTTCTTGTCGTCTTATTATTTTTAGAAGATACAGGGTGTGTATCGAATTTTTATGCATTTTTACCAAGCGGGCCGTACAACATACCCAGTTCATAATTAGAAATCAATTGGTTCTAAGTCTAATACCATAGGTGAACGCGAGTTAGTGGTCTAGAAGATAAGTAATAGTTATTTATATCAACAGGTTATGTCTAAAGTATGGTGTAATTCAATAACGGTTTCTGAAAAGATAAGAATTGTGAAATTATTATAAAAGATTCGTAAATTATCGGCATATATCTGCTTTTTATTCGGAAAACATGGCTCTTTATCGAATAATTATTCACTCAAGCCGAAAGTATGCCCTTCGACATTAATATCGGCTCAGACAAATCAACAATATCGACTACAGTTTTAAAGGAATATGGCCATCACTGGAGCAATGGAATATGTCTGATTATCAAGTGGAAGATAATAAGTTAGTTGGCCCATCGGTGACATTTGAGTCCTCGCCTAATACCGGCGGGCGGTTTGCGGCAGGGCAGGCTGATACTCTGGTGATCCATTTTACTGCGGGCAGCAGTGTAGAGTCTGCCGTAAGAACCCTGTGCGATCCTGACAATTCGGTTTCTGCGCATCTTGTGATTGGCCGTGATGGAGCGATTGTGCAATTAGTACCATTCGACATGGTGGCCTGGCATGCGGGAAAAAGCAGCTGGCAGGGCCGCAGTGGACTGAACCGTTTTTCCATCGGTATTGAGCTGGATAATGCGGGGGAGCTCACGCCAAATGGTCAGGGACAGTTTCTATCTTGGTTTAATCGTGCCTATTCCGGTGAAGATGTATTTTGCGGAGTGCATCGAAACCAAAAAACGGAAACCTATTGGCATGCCTATACCGAGGAGCAGATCAAAGCAACCTTCGCCGTGTGTCAAAGCCTGTGTAACGCTTACGGAATTGACACTATCGTCGGGCATGAGGAGATATCGCCAAAACGGAAGGTTGATCCCGGTCCAGCATTTCCGCTAGACAAACTGCGCGCCATGTTAGACAAAGAAAGAGCCGATGACGGTCAGGATGATAGCGTGTTTGAAGCTACCTCAAAACTGGTTAACGCCAGTCGCCTTAACGTGCGGGAGGGGCCCGGCGCACAGTTTGATAAAGTTACCGAGCCACTTTCGTTGGGAACCAATGTCAAGGTGTTGCAGCAAAAACAGGGATGGAGCCAGGTTGAATTTACCCTCAAAGGTTGGGTCAGTAGCAAGTACTTAACCTAGGCAATATGCTGCCCGGGATCGTCTGGCCGGAGTTGACGCGTTAGCGAAACTTGCTAGCATGGCTCGCACTTCGCTACTACCTTGCAGAGATTATATGCAGACCAGTTCGACTCCCTCAGGCTCACCCGGCGATTCCTGGGCTATCCGATTTGCACAATTTGTGGAGCGCTTTGGCACGCTGAAAGTCAGTGTGCTGTTTGTCTTTCTGACCCTTGCTTTTACGTTAGGCGGTTCATACCTCATCAGACGAAGTCTGGGAAGCGAGGTGGCACCGGACGATTTCGTCAGCGCGGTCATTCTGACAATGCTGAGTGCGCCCTGGGTACTGTATTTCTTCAGTGAACTGGTGAAACAGCTGGAGCAGTCACGCCACAACCTTAAAGACGTTGTCGCGCAATTAGAAAGTCTCAGGGACGAAGATGTACTGCTCAACCGTGAGTTGCAAAACAACATAAAGCAGCTAAATCACGAGATTGAACAGCGTAAAAACGCGCAGTTGGAACGGGAAAGTGTGTTCGCTGACCTGGAAAAGGAAATCCGTGAAAAAACCCAGCAGGAACAAGAAGCAAGACGCTTGTCGACGTTGTTAAAATCGATTATTGATGCGTCCCCGGACCTGATTTATTACCGTAATGAACAGGGCCGTTTTGCTGGTTGTAATAAGGTCGCGGAACAGTTGACTGGCAAATCCCAGGAAGAACTGATTGGACTGACTCCGCATGAGGTCTATGACGAAGATCTGGCCAAACAGGTGGTGGCCAGCGATCACGAAGTGCTCGAATCAAATGCCAGTATTACTGAAGAGCTTTGGCTGCGTTTTGCCGACGGCCGACGCCGTTATTTCGAAATGCGTAAAGTGCCGTTTTTTGACCATGATGGACAGCGTCTTGGCTTGCTCGCCTTTGGACGGGACATTACTGAACGTAAGCAAGCTGAAAATGCCGTCAGCAAGGCAAGCCAGGATAAAACCAAATTCATTGCCACAATCAGTCACGAATTGCGCACGCCATTGAATGGTATTGTGGGCCTGAGCAGAATGCTGCGTGATACGCAGCTGAGCAAAGAGCAGTTCGCCTGGGTCAGTACGATTTATGCCAGTGCCATCACACTGGGTAACATCTTTAACGATATTATTGATTTAGACAGACTGGACCGAGACAAGCTTGAGCTAAGCCTTAAGACGGTGTCCATTCGTGATTTTTCCAATGAACTGGCCTCCATTATTCGCTTGCTGGCGGAAGACAAATCGTTGGCCTTCGAGACGCAAATCATCGACCCGCTGCCAGCACACGTTGAGGTAGACGGTACACGTCTTCGCCAGATTTTGTGGAATCTTTTGTTTAACGCCGTGAAATTCACCCAAAAAGGTAAAGTCAGCCTCAGTGTCGACGCCCGAGATGGTGGGCCCGGTATTTCTATCGTGCGTTTCAAAATCCAGGATACCGGCGTGGGTATTCCGGAAAACGAACTGGATAAAATTTTTGCTATGTATTATCAGGTCGATCGGCCAGAACATCAGACTGCAACGGGAACCGGGATAGGTTTGGCTATTTCTAAAGAAATGGTGAGCCGAATGGATGGTTCCATCGACGTACAGAGTAAAGTCGGTGTCGGCACCTGCTTTGTGGTCGAATTACCACTGGCAATAAGCAACAAGCCCATGCAGCGTGAAGAACTGCAGGTGACCGGGCTGAATATCCTGTTGGTTGAGGATATTGAATTAAATGTTATGGTCGCCAAGGCGTTACTGGAGAAGCTCGGGCAAACTGTAGAAGTGGCCATGAATGGCGAAGATGCGTTGCGCATGGCGCGAAGCAAAACCTACGATCTTATTTTGCTTGATATTCAGCTGCCGGATATGACCGGATTTGATATCGCCAACATATTGCACGAAGAAGGTCTGGTCGAGCAGACCCCTATCGTGGCGCTAACCGCCAATGTGATAAAAACCCGCGAAGAGTATTTGCAAAATGGCATGGACGACGTTATTGCCAAGCCAATTAAGAAAAGTCGCGTGATAGAAGTGTTCAATGCGTTATTCCATGAGGAGCCTGCAGTGTTAATTGAACCCCAGGAGAATAATAAGGCCAGCGGTGAGCTGGACAGTATTCTGGACATTGATATGTTGCAGATGCTGGTTGATAACATTGGCGAAGATATGGTGCGTACCAGTGTTGGCGTGTTCAAAGAGAAAATCCCTGACTATATGGATATTCTGCAATCCAACTTAAGTGCTAACGATAAAGACGAAGTGTGTTCTCAAGCCCACAAAATTAAGGGCGCGGCGGGCTCGGTTGGGCTGTCGCGGGTGCAGCGTATTGCCAATCAGATCCAGCAGGGTGATCACCCGGCCTGGTGGCAGAATGTACACGACTGGGTGGAGGAACTGAATATGGCGGTTCAGCATGACATGGTGAAGCTGTCCGACTGGCTGAATGAACAGGCAATCGAAGATTAAATCCCCACTTTTCAATGGGAGTACTGATGAAAAAGCTTAAGACTGCACTTATCACTGGCGCATCCGAGGGCATTGGCCGCTGTCTTGCCTATGAGTTTGCCCGACATGGTCACGATTTGGTGCTCGTTGCCCGCAACGAAGAACGGCTGTTGGAACTGGCAGCGGAATTAAGCGCAGCTTTTTCGGTCAAGGTGCATTGCGAAGCGGTTGACCTTATCCCCGTTGGCGCGCCAACGGCACTTTTTAACGATCTCGAAAAGCAGGGCATTAATGTTGATATTCTTATCAACAATGCCGGCATGATGCAGGTCGAAAAGTTTGCCGAATCCGATCCTGTGAAGCTGAATAATCTTATGCAACTTAACATTCAGTCGCTTGTGAATATGACCCAGATGTTTATCGCGCCAATGTTGGCCAGAGGCAAAGGGAAAATTGTAAACATCGCCTCGATAGCGGGCTTTATGCCGACCCCAGGCTTCACAGTTTATGGTGCGACCAAAGCATTCGTACTGTCGTTTTCGGAAGGTATTTCACAGGAGTTAAGCGGTACTGGCGTGACCGTTACCTGCGTATGTCCGGGTGTAACAAAAACAGCCATGATGAACGAAGCGGGGGGATTGGAAAAGCTGATCCCAGGCGTGTTCAAAGCTTCACCTGAATCGTTGGCAAAGCAGGCTTACAATGCCTGTGCCAACAACGATGTTGTGTTTGTGGATAAATTAGCCAATAAAGTACTGGTGCAGTGGGCAACCCACTACCCACGCTGGTTGGTGCGCAAAGTGAACGGGTTTGTGCAGCAGTTGAAATAAAAAAGCCCTCGAGAGAGGGCTTTTTACTATTTTACCGACAGGCGAATTTACTCTGATACCGGCAGGATATTATTATCCGTATCCCGGTCTATGTAGCGCACAAACGGATCGACACCTGCATAAGCGGGCTTTTGCTCAACGTTAATGACAACCTGATTTTCGCCGCTCACCAGCTTGTGCTTTTGCTGATACAACACGTCCGTGTCACCGGCAAAGTCATCCGGGTCATTGGCAAAAAGCACGATATCTACCCATTCTTCCATGGTCTGCTCCTGCTCCTGACCCTCGCCATCTGCAACGAAGCGCTTGGCATCAATATCCAGAGTGACGGTGTAACCCGTATCGCTCTGCTCTGCCTTCGCACTTTTAGTAATCAGCTCATAAAGTGTGATTTCAGTAAACTGCGCGTCGATGAAGTCCTGCTCTTCCTGGGTAGCACCTAGCTTCAGCGCATTCACCAAATCTAACGTGGTGGGGTAACGATCGGTGCGACCATACCAGGTATCGACCAAGGATTTCAGTGCAGCATTAACGTGATCATCGCCCAGCTTATCGGCCAGTGCCATCATCACCACTGAGCCTTTACGGTAATGGATGTATTGCTGATTTTCCGCCCGTAGCATCGGTATTTCCCTGATCAGTTCAGTGCTGCGACCGCGCAGATAGCTGTCCAACTCATAGGTCAGGAAGGTACGCAGTTTGGCTTCACCATACTTACGTTTCATGACCATCAGTGCGCTGTACTGTGACAGACTTTCAGAAATGATTGCGCTGCCCTGAACGTTAGCCGGGATGACCTGATGCGCCCACCATTGGTGAGCAACCTCGTGCGCAGTCACATAGTAGACCGGATCAATATGCGCGTCGTCTCTGATATCAGTGATAAATCCAATTCGCTCAGAATAAGGCACCGTATTGGCAAAACTTTGTGCAAAGCTGCGATAACCGGGGAATTCGATGATACGCACTTGTTTATGCTGATAAGGTCCGAATACCTCAGTAAAGTAGTCGATGGAGTCGCGCACGCTCTCCATCATGCGATCTACGTTCCAGTAGTGTGCAGGATGGTAGTACACCTCAATGCTGATACCTTTATATTCTTCTTTCTTCGCCGCCACATTGGCAGACATTAAAGAGAAGAAGTTGAGCATGGGTTTATCCATTTCATAGCGATAATAATTGCGGCCATTCTCCTGCCACTGTCTGGTCAGATAACCCGGCGCAATGGCAAATTGGTCGTCGCTGGTAGACAGGGTGGCAGAGAACATGATTTCAGCGCCACCTTTGCCAAAGAATCCTTCACGCTGGTGCTGTTCACTTTCCAGTGGCCAGGCGCGCTGCAATTCTGGTAGTCCCCTCTTGCGGCGTTCATGGCGATCTGAAATTTGAAAGCCTTCATTGTAGCCAAACGTCGGAAACAGCTCGGCGTTGTTAATGAAGGTGCCATTCTCAAGCAATAAGGTATCAAAATTGCTATCCCTGAAGCCGTCGTGTTCACGCACTACCTTCATAGCGCCAGTGCGTTGCTCGCCTGGCATTAGAGGCTCATCGAAGATAAACCAGGCAGTACGGAAATCACCTATGGTCTCGCCAAGGGTTCCGCCCTGCATCGTCAGCTCCACCATTGGCGTTGACTGCGGTAAGCCGACCAAAAACTTTTCTATAGGTGTGTCGTAGCGGTTCTCAAATACGATGTCAGCGCTGGCTTCAATGCGTTGCTGGTAAGGGTAGATATCCACACTGGTATCCACTTTAGTGATCACCGGAATATTGTCATCCAGGTGTTGACCAAATTGCCGCTCATAGGCCTCTTGTAAATCTTCCAACTGGTCGCTGGTGAAATAGACATTTTTCACCTGCGTGTTGTGATAGATTACAGCGCCGGTGGTAACAAACCCGACAAAGCCCAGGGCAGCAAGGATAAGACCGCTGCGACCAACGTTGTAGGTGAGCATAGAAAAGCGCGCTTTCAATGGCACCTGTGGACCGCGCTGCCATAGTCCGTAGCTGATAACACAGAAAATCAATGCTAATGAACTCCAATACAGCAGGTACCAGGTTTGCGTAGTCAGATACCAGCCGAAGCCGTTCATGTCCGAGTATTGCATCTGCGGCGCCGCGGCATAGTTGTACATGTTGTGTTCAAGCCCCAACTCACCGAAGGCAATAGAGACAAAGAAGTAACCAACGAATATCAGCATACCGACATATTTATTCGGGCTCATGGCCTGAATTAAAAACGCCAGAATCGCCAGCAATATCCACGTCGGCATAAAGAAAAAGCCGATTGTAATGGCGTACTGTCCAAGGTCCAGATAGCCATAGCCTTTTATTAACTGATAGCAAATCGTCACCAGTGCTGAGACGGTGTAAATGGACAGAAACACCAGACAGACGGCAATCAGCTTGGACAACCAGAAACTTAAGTTGAATACCGGCATGCTGTCGACGATATCACCCATGCCAACAGAGCGTTCTCGCCACACGGCCTCGGCGCTGTAGTAGGTAACAATGATGATCATCATCAGGCCAAAAGCGCCACTGATAAGGTTCAGCATGTCCTGGGTCAGCGGCCAGTTTGGAGCGTCATACAGCGCCGATGGGTCAATTAATTGTGCAATCAGATTAAAAGCAGAGAACGCCAGTAGAATGTAGAACCCGGGGCTGGTCATGATTTGCTTTATCTCAAACCGTGTGCGCGTCCAGAACTGCAGCAGGTTACGGTGGCCACGTGGCTTGTAATCCAGACGATTAGTCATCGGCACTGCTTCAACCTTCTCCTGCTTGTTCTTTTTCTTTTTATCCTTTGGTACGTAGAGGCTAAGACCTTTTCTCAACCCGCCAAACAACGCCAGAATAATGATCCCGGCAAGTAGCCAGATGAGACGGTTTTGCAGCACGATACCGCTGAATTCGACCAGCTGGTTATTACGTTCAAACGTTGTCCAATAACGGGTCTGGTCCGCAAACGCGCGCAGGCCATATGGGTCCGCCAGGGCGGCTAATGAACGGTATGCAGGGTCATCGAGCAGATTGCCCGACACGACATATAAAATAAACAGACCGACGGCGACCAGGTAGACTGCCACCTGAGAGCGAAACTTTAGCGCGGCAGCATAAAAAATTGCCGATAAAACAAACAGCGTGGTCAGTGAAAAGTATACGAAGGGCAGGGCATACATCGCCAGCGTATTGGGACCCAGACGCTCGCTATCAACCCACGGCATAATGGCACCAAGGAACAGGCCAAGCGGTACCATTGCATATATCGTGACACACACCAGATAAGCGCCAAAAAACCGGCCCAGCTGGTATTGCCAGGCTGATACCGGCTTAGTGCAGACGATTTCAGCCATCTTGCTGCTGTCATTTCTCAGCGCAGTGTCAGACACAAAATTAACCACCAGGAACATAGAAAATATTCCCAAAATCAAAATGGCCTGAGTGATAGCAAACGGGCTGTTGAAGTTAACATTGGCGGTGGCACCAATTTGTACGTTATCGATGGTCATGGCCAAAAACGGCAGCAAAAAGAACACCAGTCCGGTAACAATAAAGGAGGGCTGCTTAGTAAAATAGCGCCACTCGAATGAGAGCATTTTGGTTAGCATTATCCTGCTCCCTTTACGCTGCTTGGCTACGTGAAGCATTCAGCGTCGAGAAGTACACATCTTCCAGCGTAGCCGGTGTGCGTTCAAATCCCTCAGGCGCCTCATCCGCCAGCACATGGATCAGCGTCTGGCCCGCCAGTAGTCTTTTAGAAATAACATTCAGGCTTTGCTCCATTTGTTCGGCTTCCTGCAATGACACCGCTTTGCGCCAGATGCGACCATTCAAGCGGGTAGTGACCTCAATTGGATTACCTTCGAGCAGGATTTGCCCAGAACCAAGCACCGCCATATTGCTGCAAAGTTCAGAAACATCATCGACAATGTGCGTCGACAGGATGATCACTTTTTCCTCGCCGAGGCTGACCAATAAATTGTGAAAACGATTCCGCTCTTCCGGATCCAGGCCGGCAGTGGGTTCATCTACAATCAATAAATCCGGATTGCCGAGCAATGCCTGCGCGATACCGAAGCGTTGGCGCATGCCGCCGGAAAAACCGCTGACCGCTTTTTTGCGATGTTGGAATAAGTTGGTGTGGGCCAACAGGCCATCTACCACCTCTTTGCGCTCGCCCTTATTGGTCAAGCCTTTCAGAATGGCCAGATGGTCGAGTAAATCCGCTGCGCTGATGCGCGGATAAACACCGAAATCCTGCGGCAGATAGCCAAGCCTTTCACGCAGTTCATTGGGCTGCTTCAACACATCAAGTTCATCGAACTGGATGCTGCCAGTATCTGGCAACTGCAACGTCGCGATGGTGCGCATCAGGGAGGATTTGCCAGCGCCATTTGGCCCTAGCAGTCCGAACATTCCCTTATCAATGGAGAGATTAACGCCATTTAGCGCTTTGACCCCGTTATCATATGTTTTTGTGAGGTTTTTGATGTGTAACATGCGTGATCCTTGGTCTTTTCCGTGTTAACTGACCCAGAGTAGCAGAGCGCGCACAGTAGTGACATTTCAGAGTGTTACGAAATTTGTAATGTGCTGATAAACAATCAGGCTCTTAATAATGCCGCAATCTGTTTTGCTGAGGAGACAATGTTGCCTGCGCCTTCATGCACGTTGTCGCTGTTTTGATCGACAAACACTGAACGGATCCAGCCATCCAGCTCATTTAGTAAGGAGTGCAGAAATTCAATGATCATGCGATTACTGGTACTGACATCACTGGTAGCCATGCAGTCGGCGACTTCCTGTAGTGCCAGGGCAGTATCGGTAAATTCAACCAAAAAAAAGATAGCGTCGGATAATTCTCTAAAGGTGCTTTCAACATCACCGAAACGCTGCTGCTGATTGGGAAATGAACTTAGCAGAGCAATATCTTCCTCAAGCTGTGATATGCAGGTCAGCAATGTAGACAGTTCATCTTTTGTGAGATTTTCTTTTTGCAGGTATTCGGATGCCGACATTGCTGCTTTTTTGTTGGCTGCGTGTGCAGAGAGTGGCTCAGCGTCAAAGTCGAAAAACGCGTCGTCTTCAAATATTGGGGATGAGTAGAGCATGGCATTGTCTTTTAGCTTGTTGAGAAGCGCCGTGGTTTCTTGCACAATCGATTCGTCATCCTGGTTTGCTGTTTTGACATGATGAATAAAATGCCTGGCGGATTCATTGATATCTTTGAACTGTTCTGCCACACCAACCAGCATGCTTAAATCCCGTTGAATCGATATAAAAAACTTAATCTTACCCTGTTCATCCCGGATGGGCGAGATGTCCCACTCAAGCGGATAGGCACTGCCGTCTTTGCGATAGTTTACTGAGGTACCACGAAAATAGCCGGTTTCTTTTAACTTTCTACCCAATCGCTGAATGGTTTCTTTATGACTGTCCTTGCCCTGGAAAATACGCGGGCTTTGACCGACTAATTCGGCCAGTTCGTAGCCCGTCAACCGACAAAATGCACGATTGGCGTAGATTATTCGGTAACCGCTATCGAGCCTTCCCGCGTCAGTGATCAGAATCGGAGAGATAGACATGCTCAATAGTTGACGAATAACCTTAAGGGGTTTGATGTCGACTAACAAGGCGGAAAGAAACAACATTTCCTCGGTATCGTGGGACATAAGTGTGGTTTAGTATGTATGGCGGGTATAAATCAACCGACGGTTAGTCTAGCAAAGGCAAACAGCCTAGCAAAGGCAAAATGTCGCCACTTGTGCTCGCTCAATAAATGTAAAGGCTAGAGTAAAAATAGCGTGGCAGTACCCAGGAAGGCGAAGATACCGACCACATCCGTAATAGTGGTCAGAATGACGCTGCCGGCCAGAGCCGGGTCGATGCGCAGCTTTCTCATGATGAGTGGCAGGGTGGCGCCGGCCAGGCCAGCCGCAATCATATTGACCATCATCGCAAACGCAATAATGACACCCAGATACCAATCCTGTTTCCACAATGCGACAACTGATGCAATCAGTACTGCCCATATCACGCCGTTTAAAAAGCCTATCGCAAGCTCTTTACTGATCAGCCAGCGCGCATTGCCGGGGTTTACGTGACCGAGTGCCATACCACGGATTACCAGAGTCAGGGTCTGATTCCCAGCTACCCCGCCCATGCTGGGCACAATGGTATTCAGAATCGCAAGTACGGCAAGCTGTGCCAGTGTGGCTTCAAAGATATCACTGACCATCGCAGCCAGCAGGGCTGTGACCAAATTAACACCCAGCCATATCGAACGGCGTTTTGTACTTTGCATCACCGGTGCGAAGGTATCTTCCTCGTCATCCAGACCGGCCATACTCATCATTGAGTGTTCCGCATCTTCACGAATAATATCAACCACGTCATCAATGGTGATCCGTCCAACCAGGTGATGTTTGTCGTTAACCACTGGGGCAGATAACCAGTTATGACGTT
This sequence comes from Aestuariibacter salexigens DSM 15300, assembly GCF_000429145.1. Taxonomy (GTDB): domain Bacteria; phylum Pseudomonadota; class Gammaproteobacteria; order Enterobacterales; family Alteromonadaceae; genus Aestuariibacter; species Aestuariibacter salexigens. The sequence continues at coordinate 170,861 of NZ_AUBH01000004.1, read as the reverse complement.
CGAACAGGCTGGCAACCTGGTCATCAGGCATGTCGACCGGAATCGCCTCGGGCTCATCGTCCATGAGCTCTTCAACGGTGGTCTCGGGCACCGAAATCAATAACCGTGTAACGGGCACTGTGCCGATCAGGGTGTCATTGCGATTCACCACATAGAACATATCGGTGTTGTGAGGCAGTTCGCCTTTCAGGCGCAAATAACGTAATACTACATCGACACTGACCTCGGGGCGCAGCGTGATAGTATCGGTATTCATGATAAAACCAGCGGTTTCTTCGCCGTAGGATAGGGCTTGTTCTGCCCTGTGCCTGTCTTGTGAATCCATTGAGCGCAGAACGCCCTGCACCACGTCTTCGGGCAAGCTGCTAAGAGTTTCTGCCAGATCGTCGGTGTCCATGTCTTCCAGTACATCGACAATCTCGGCGGGCACCATCTTACGGATAATGCCGTTACGGACCTCTTCTGACAGTTCTTCGATTACGTCACTGTGGAAGTCCTCATCGAGCAGCTTCCACAGTTCGTCACGGGTTTTTGTCGGGCTGGATTCTAGCAGCAGTGCCACATACGAAGCGGGGAGCTCATGCAGGGTCTTACGAACCGACACAAAACGTCCCAGCTCAAGGGCATCATTAATGTCCTTAAGTTGCTTCTGAGAGTATTTTGCCTGGAGTGAATCACCCATTTGATGTGCACCAGTAAGCTATTGAAAAGCATGCTGCATTTGTGAAACAGTGTACATCAAGGGGGATGGTTTTGGCAGCGTTAAAGTCGCTATTCTGCTTCGTTAAATCTTGCGGTAACTAACTCTACAACTGCCTGCATGGCTGGTTTGGCGTCTTTCCCATCTGTGACCACAGTGATGTCTTTACCCTGATTACCTTCCAACATCATGATCCCCAGCACGCTGTTCGCAGAGGCGGATTTGTCACCCAGCTGCAGCGTGATATCAGCGTCAAACTGATTGGCCAATTGTACTAATTGTGTCGCTGCTCTGGCGTGCAAGCCAAGTTTGTTAATGATGGTAATCGTCTGTTGCAGCGCCATTATCGATTCAGCTCACGGTGCCTGATTTGCACATCGGGGTGCGATGCACTGAAGGTTTTTGCCAGACTTTCTGAGACATACACTGAGCGGTGTTGCCCGCCGGTACAGCCCACGGCCACTGTGACATAGCTACGATTATTACGTTCCAGATGCGGAAGCCAGGTAGAGATAAGGTTCTGGATCTGCCAGATAAATTTGGTCACGATGGGTTGTGAACCAAGAAAGATTTCCACATCAGCATCCAGGCCGGTTAAATGTTTCAAGTCTGGCTCCCAGTGTGGGTTGGGAAGAAAGCGTGCATCAAAAACGTAATCAGCATCTTTGGGAATGCCATACTTAAAACCAAAGGACTCGAAGACCAATACCAGTCGTGAGCTTTTCTTGCCAAGGATCCGTTCTCGTACCAGTTCGGCCAGCTGATGCACGGATAACTTATCGGTATCCAGATATAAGTCAGCGCGCTCGGCTATCGGCGCCAGCAGCTGACTCTCGGCCTGAATGGCATCATCCAGAGATTTATTCTGTCGCGACAGAGGGTGTAAACGCCGGGTTTCACTGAATCGTTTTACCAGCATATCATCGCTGGCATCCAGATAGACGATGGTCATGTCCCAGGTTGCGGGCAGATAGTCCAGGATTTCAACCAGTTCATGAGGGTTCTTCGGCAGATTGCGCACGTCAATGCTGATAGCGACCTGATCGTACTCATCAACGACCGTGTGTGTCAGGGTCGGTAGCAAGTTAACGGGAATATTATCAACACAGTAGTAGCCAAGGTCTTCCAAGGCGCGTAAGGCAATGGATTTGCCTGACCCCGAGCGACCGCTGATGATAATCAGTTTCATAAAATCGCCTTAATCAATGCGTCGTCATTATTTGCGTCGCGAATGGCTTGTACTGTCTCTTTATCGTTCAGTTTGCCAGCAATGGTAGCAAGAGTTTGCAGATGTCCATCGGCCTGGTCTTCGGGTACCAGGATGGCGAAGAATATATCCACGGGGCGATTGTCCATGGCGTCAAAGTCGACACCGGTTTTAGTCGTCACCAAAATAGCGGTGACATCTTTTAACCCCTGCAGACGTCCATGGGGTAAGGCAATGCCATTGCCAATACCGGTACTGCCCATTTTTTCTCTGTTCATCAAACTGGCCAGCACGGTGGCTTGCTCAATATCGGGTTGATGTTCTGAGGCGATCAGACTGATGGTTTCTAAAATGCGTTTTTTGCTGCTGCCCTCGACTGCGCAATGAGCGCAGTCTGGGCTGAGGATGTCTTTTATTTCCATTATGGTGATTGAGATGTTAGTGGCGCTTGAGCTTTTCCTTATGCTTAATCACCTGACGGTCCAATTTGTCTATCAAGGAATCAATTGCCGCGTACATATCTTCATGCTCTGATGTTGCAAACACTTCACCTCCGTTAAGGTGTAGCGTGGCCTCTGCTTTTTGATTCAGCTTCTCGACGTTGAGGATGACGTGAACATTGTTGATATGGTCAAAATGACGTTCAAGCTTTTCAAACTTGGTGTCGACATAGTTTCTCAGCGAATCAGTAATTTCGACATGATGACCAGTTAGGTTGATTTGCATAAGGCGCCTTCCTTCTGATGGTAAGCCTAAATTAGGCTCTTACGTTGGTTAGACGGTGGAATCGACAGTGATTCCCGGTATTTTGCTATTGTTCGCCGGGCCACTTTAATACCCTGGTCGGCCAACAATTGAGCAATCTTGCTGTCACTAAGTGGCTTGTTAGGCTTCTCTGCTGCCACCAGTTTTTTAATCAATGCCCGTATTGCCGTTGATGAGCATTCTCCGCCGGATTCTGTTGCAACATGACTGGAGAAGAAATATTTCAGTTCAAAGATACCTCTGGGGGTGTGCATATATTTCTGCGTGGTCACCCGTGAGATCGTCGACTCATGCATGTCCACCATTTCCGCAACATCGTTGAGCACCATTGGCTTCATCATCTCAGGACCGTGCTCAAAAAAGCCGACTTGCTGCTGTACGATACAGTTTGCCACCTTCATTAATGTCTCGTTGCGGCTTTCCAGACTTTTGATAAACCATTTGGCTTCTTGCATATGCGAGCGAATGAACTGTGAGTCAGCATTATTGCGGGCATTGCGACTCATCGCAGCGTACTGCTGATTGATATTCAGCTTTGGCAAGCTGTCAGGGTTCAGTTCAACGACCCAGCGGCCGTTTTTCTTGGCCACAGACACGTCCGGAATGACATACTCAGGCTCGCTGGTAATAAGCGCGCTCCCAGGACGAGGGTTGAGCGATTGTAATAACATCATGGCCTGACGCAACTCATCTTCTTTGAGTTTAGTCTTGCGCATCAGCGTGCGATAGTCTTTGCTACCCAACAAATCACTATGTTCTGTGATCAGAGATTTTGCTTCGTTAAGCCAGGGGGTGTCGTCGGAGAACTGACGAAGCTGCACCAGCAAACATTCCTGAGGTGTGCGCGAACCTGAACCTACAGGATCAAACATTTGAATACGTTTTAACACGCATTCAACTTCGTCCAGCTCGATGGCCTCGCCGTCGATTTCATCAGAGTCAAGGCTCTCCAAGATATCTTCAAGACTACAGGTCAGATACCCCGATTCATCTATAGAATCAATGATCGCAGTGGCGATGGCTCGATCGGTGTCACTAAACGGGGTAAGACGCATTTGCCATAATAAGTGTTCTTGAATGTCATCGCTGGTCTCACCCTGAAAAATCTGTTCATCGTCGTTGGTGGACGACATCGGTGCGGGTGCGGATGAGGCGCTGTAGTATTCGTCCCATGTGCTGTCGATCGGTAACTCATCAGGCAAATCGTTTTTTTCAAGCGCCTGGCCTGACTCAATACTGTCGGCGTCAGCGGTCGTGGTTGCTTCATTGTCAATTTTGTCATTGCCGTTTAGCGCTGACTCAGCGCTACCGTCCATGCCTTCTTCAACTTCAAGCAGCGGATTGGAATCCAGCGCTTCCTGGATCTCTTGCTGAAGATCTAATGTAGACAGCTGCAATAGGCGTATGGCCTGCTGCAGTTGAGGCGTCATAGTGAGCTGTTGACTAAATTTTAACTGTAATGAGGGCTTCATTTACGTCTTAAATTGATGAAAGCAAATCGCTGTTATTCATTTTTCGTGTTGTTATCCTTAACTATAGCCTGAATTGTTCGCCAAGGTATACATCCCGCACCTTCTGGTTGCTCAACACTTGTTCAGCACTACCTGAAGCAATCAATTCACCATGGCTAACAATGTATGCAGTCTCACATACATCAAGGGTTTCTCTGACGTTGTGGTCTGTAATCAATACACCAATCCCGCGGTCTCGTAAATGCTGAATAATTTTCTTTATATCATTGACCGAAATGGGATCAACACCGGCAAAAGGTTCATCCAATAAAATAAACTGCGGATTTGCGGCCAGTGCTCTGGCGATTTCTACCCGTCGGCGTTCGCCTCCGGATAAACTCATGCCGGTACTATTGCGTATATGGTTAATATTGAATTCATCTAACAGCGCGTCGGCTTCCTGCTCGCGTTGGTCAACTGACAGCTCTTTTCGAGTTTGCAAAATCGCCATCAGATTTTCATACACGCTGAGTTTACGAAAAATGGAGGCTTCCTGCGGCAGGTAACCTATGCCTTTACGAGCACGCTCGTGCATTGGCTGTAGCGTCAGTTCAGTCTGGTCAATAAAAATCTCGCCTTTATCTAAAGGTACGAGGCCGACGATCATGTAAAACGTCGTTGTTTTACCTGCTCCATTAGGACCTAACAGGCCGACAATTTGACCCGTTGACACCTCCAGGCTGACGTCTCTTACAACTTGTCTGGCCTTGTAAGACTTAGCCAGATGGGTTGCTTTCAAAGTAGGCATTTACGGCTGTTCCTGCTCGTCTTTTTTGTCTGAGTTAGTTGCATCAGGGCGGAAAATGGTGGTGACGCGACCATCATTTTCTTCGCTGCCTTCAGCAATTAATTGTTCTTTTTCAATATCAAACACAATGGAATCACCGGTGACCATGCTGCTGTTTTGCTGCAATTCAGCCCCCCCGGTTAAAGTGATCGTGCGGGTTTCCCGTTCATAGCGAATCTCATTGGCCTGGGCCTTTACATCGCTGCCATCGTCAAGCTTTTGGGTATATATTGCCGGTGCACCTCTGGCGATGATCACTTCTTTTCCTTCGCCAAAGGTGGCAATGACCTCTACTTCATCTGCGTCAATGGTCAGAGAGCCTTGCGTGATCAATACATCGTTCTGAAAGACAGATGTTTTATTTTTGCCATCCACAAACTGTTTTTGTGCGACAACTTTTAAGTCTTGCAGGAAGTCATCCTGGCCAGCATGGCTGAATGGCTGAACAAACGCGACAGTTAGAAGTGCCAGGCTAGGAACGAGGCGCATACAACGTTTGTACATGGTCGAGTAACTCATATTGCTTGGTTTCCAGATCAGCAACGAAGCCATTGCTGTTTATCGTATATTCAATGCCGCTAATCACAACGGGTTGATCAGACATCATGGTTTTATTTTCCAGGTCTATCTCAATAAATTCAGCGGTGATTTGCTGAACAAAGTCGCCCGGGTTGAGACTGCGAATGACGACATTGTCTTCTAACTGAATACGGTTGTCATCGTAAAGTGTGCCTTCCTGAGCGGTAAGTTGCCAGGGCTGTTGAGACGACTCCAGATATAAGGTGTATTGGGGCTGCTTGAACAAAACAAATCCCAGTAACTCATAATGTTCCATCTCTACCGCTGTGACCTGATGGTTAATCCGGCCATTTTCATCATACAGAGTAGTGCGCAGGTTATTGGCCTGATAGTTTGGTCGCCACGCTTCTTCCAGCTCTGAAATGGGCGCGCTCTGCTCTTCTTCCAGCCATGAAGGCAGATATACCAGTAGTGCCAGTACGAACAGCGAAGATATGCTCAGGCCAACGCGGTTCACACCGATGCTCCGTGGATATATTGCAGTTTGCCCTTGGCCAGTAACAGGTGATCGCAGACCTCCCGAACAGCACCAAAACCGCCGGGCTGAGTCGTGATGAGGTCAGCCTGTTGTTTGACATAGGGGTGGGCGTCCTTGACGGCGACACGGATTCCGGACAGTGAAAACATACCCAAGTCTGGCATATCATCACCCACTGACATGATATGTTTGGCTTTTAGACCTAGGCGTTGTGCCAATTTGGTCAATGCCCGGTGTTTGTCTTCTTGGCCCTGAATAATGTGCTCGACATTCAGCGCTTTCATTCGCTCTTCGACAATGCGTGAACGCCTGCCAGTGATAATCGCTACTTCGACGCCGTGTTTAACCACAGCTTTAATGCCATAGCCATCCCGAGTGTGGAACGCTTTGAGCTCTTCACCATTGTTGCCCAGATAGATACGTCCATCGGAAAACACCCCATCGACATCTAGAACCAAGAGCCTGATGTCTGTCATGGCGTTCAACAGCGTTTCACTGACGTCTCCGTACAAGGTGGTGGTGTGTTTTGTCATTGCATTAATAGCCAATATTGGTATGCCATATACGCGGCGACGAACACCAATCCTTCGAATCGGGTAATACGCCTTGCGCCGCTGTAATTAAAACTGAATAAGAATAGCAATATGGTCAAGCCCAGCATCACATAAATGTCGCGCTGTGCAATATCAGGGTCAAGTATACCGGGCGCAATAAGGCCAGGCATGGCAAGTACGGCCAGCAAGTTAAACATGTTGGAGCCAATCACATTACCGAGTGCCAGATCGTGCTCACCTTTGACCACGCCTGCGATACTGGCAGCCAATTCGGGGAGGCTGGTGCCCAAAGCGATGATGGTGAGGCCAATAACCAGGTCGCTGATGCCAAAGTAGCGTGCAATATCCACGGCGGACTCAACCATGAAATGTGCACTGGTCGGCAGCAATACCAAGCCCGCTAATACCCACATCACGGCAGAACCGATTGGCACATCCGAGGGGATCTCATCTTCGGTTTCACTGATCAGAGGATCTCCCATCTCAACACTCAATGAAATCCATGCCATACCGACGATAACCGCAAAGAACATGATAATAAGGATAAGTCCTTCACGCTGAGTAAAGTTGCTGTCGCTGAGAAAATAGCAGCCAATCAGGGTGATACCGAGCAGTATGGGAAGCTCCCGCTTGACGGTACCTGAGGAAACGGAAAGTGGCTTAAAAAGCGCTGTAAGTCCAAGTACCAACGCAATATTGGTGATGTTGGACCCTATTGCATTACCAATACCTGTATTGTGGTTACCGGCCATCGACGCGGTCGCAGAAACCACAATTTCAGGCGCTGATGAGCCCATTGCGACGATAGTCAGTCCAATCATCATGGGTGACACGCCTATGTTGCGTGCGAGTGCAGATGCACCATAGATAAATCGGTCGGCACTCCAGCTCAACACGATCAGACCGACGATAAAGATACAAACCTGTATTAACACTGCAATCCAAGGACCTCAAAAAACATCGGATGATTGTCGCAAAAACAGTGTCTGTTTCCTATCAAATTAGGCTAAACAATGCATGAACAGGATAGTTTTTGAGCACTTGTTTGAAAAAATGCTGAGCCAAACCACGCTAAACCTGGGTCTGTTCATCAGCGTCATTCATCCTCTATTCATTTTTTCGAATATACCTTGTTACTTTTTCATTTTGTGGAAAGGCCTTGAAAGCAGGTAAAATGATGCTATATCGCTCTCTCGCCGTACTAAGGTGCACTGCGATATTTTAATTTGAGACACAGGAACTAGCGTGAAACAGACGGACAATTTGGTCGACATAAAAGATCTCACGTTTCGCCGTGGCAGTAGAACCATCTATGACGGTATCTCACTGCAGGTGCCGAAGGGAAAGATAACGGCCGTCATGGGACCCAGTGGAATTGGAAAAACCACACTGCTGAAACTTATCGGTGGTCAGCTTCGACCCGATAGTGGTGACATTTTATTCCGCGGTGAATCGATCCCCGCAATGCGCCGCAGCCGGTTATTTAAAGTGCGTCGCCAGATGAGCATGCTGTTTCAAAGTGGTGCATTGTTTACCGACATGACGGTATACGACAACATTGCCTATCCATTGCGAGAACACACCCGGCTTGAAGAGGATATCATTCGCACAGTAGTGCTTCTAAAGCTGCAGTCAGTAGGTCTGAGAGGTGCTGCTGGCCTGATGCCCAGCGAACTCTCCGGTGGTATGGCGCGACGTGCGGCGCTGGCCAGAGCGATAGCACTGGATCCGGATTTGATCATGTACGACGAGCCATTTGCGGGGCAGGATCCAATTTCCATGGGGGTACTGGTAAAGCTGATCAAACAGTTGAATGACAGTCTCGGTGTTACCTCAATCGTTGTCACTCACGATGTAAAAGAAGTCCTGAGCATTGCAGATTACGTATATATCCTGGCTAATCAAAAAATCATTGGTTCTGGCACGCCAGACGAGGTGCGAGAAGATTCATCCGAGCTGGTACAACAATTCTTACAAGGTAGCGCTGATGGTCCGGTACCTTTCCATTATCCCGCAGATGAATTGGCTAAAAGTCTAATGGAGGTGCGTTAATGGATTGGCTAGCGCGCCTTGGCGCCTCTACCCTGGAAAGTTTGTCCGCGTTGGGACGAGCGACTCAGGTGTTGTTTGGTGCCGTGATTGCAAAACCGCAACCGGTTAAACATTTTCCGCTGGTGGTTAAGCAGATGTACGTGGTTGGCGTGCAGTCACTGTTGATCATCATCGTATCCGGCCTGTTCATTGGCATGGTAATGGCGCTACAGGGCTATACTATTCTGGTGGACTATGGTGCGGAAGGCAGCCTGGGACCTATGGTCGCACTGTCGTTACTGCGAGAACTTGGGCCGGTAGTGACCGCGTTATTATTTGCCGGTCGTGCCGGTTCGGCATTGACCGCCGAGATAGGCTTGATGAAAGCCACTGAGCAGCTCAGCAGTCTGGAAATGATGGCAATTGACCCGCTACGCCGGATTATCGCTCCCAGATTATGGGCAGGCATCATTTCGATGCCCATGCTGGCGCTCATTTTCAGTGCTGTGGGTATTCTTGGCGGGCATCTGGTTGGGGTTGACTGGCTTGGTGTGGATGCCGGTAGCTACTGGTCAATTATGCAGGCCACGGTGGAATGGAATGAAGACGTACTTAACGGCGTGATTAAGAGCGCCGTGTTCGCACTGGTGGTGACCTGGATATCAGTGTTCAAGGGATATGATGCAGTGCCTACCTCAGAAGGCATCAGCAAAGCGACCACAGAGACGGTGGTTTATTCATCTTTAGCAGTATTGGGGCTGGATTTTGTGCTGACTGCCCTTATGTTCGGAATTAATTAGGAGTTATGACGTCAAATGAATTCAAGGAAAACTGAACTGTTGGTGGGGGCCTTTGTTGCAATGGCGATTGCCGCGGCACTCATGCTGGCAATACACGTGGCCAACCAAGGCATGGAGAGTAACGGTGAGACTTACCGGCTTTATGCTAAGTTTGACAACATAGGCGGTCTTAAAGAGCGATCAGCGGTAAAAGTCGGCGGCGTGACCATTGGCAGAGTCGATTCTATTCGTTTGGATCCGAGTGACTTCACTCCTGTAGTGGAAATGACCATCTCAAAGCAGTACATGGAATTCCCGGAAACCAGTTCTGTTGCGGTATTGACATCTGGTCTGCTGGGGGAACAGTACATCGGATTTACGCCCGGGTTTAGTTTCGATGGGATAGAGAATTTGCAGGATGGTGATTACATCGAAGACACCAAATCAGCACTCGTGCTGGAAGATTTAATTGGCCAGTTTTTATTCGGTAGAGACAGCGAATAGAGATTGCAGCAGCAATTGGCGTACGTTTTAGGATTAATGGAGAAAAGAGTGAAAGTAGTATTGAACAAGCTGTTAGCCATCACGGTCTTTTGGGTACTGGCAACGCAGGCGCTAGCGCAAGATAGTGAGGAAGTAAACCCTTACCAACTTGTTCAGACAGTGGCTAGCGCCACCTTTGATAGAATCAAACGCGAGCAGACTCAAATTAAGCGTGACCCTGAAGTGCTGCGCACGATCATGGAAGAAGAGCTGCTTCCGTATATCGATTACAAATTTTCGGCGTTCATGGTGTTGGGTAAACACTTCAGGAATGTCAGCGAAGCGCAACGTAATGAATTTGTTGCGGTTTTTCGTGAGTATCTGATCACGACCTACGCGATTGCAATGGGATATTACGATGACCAGACGGTCATGTTTGAGCCTGAATCCGAGTTTGAGGATAAAAATACCGTAACGGTTCGCGCGGTAGTCCAGGATGACGGCAAGCCAGACATCAAAGTGGCTTTTAAAGTGCGCAAAAGTAAGCAAACCAACGAGTGGAAAGCGTACGATATGATTGCCGAAGGGATTAGCCTGTTGTCCAGCAAACGCAGTGAGTTTGAGAGTATTCTGCGTCAGGAAGGGATTGATGTAGTGATTGCACAGATGCGAGATGTCATTTCAAAGCCTATCGTGCTGAACAATGACCAAAGCGAGCAAGCTGAGTGAGCCAGACGCTAGAGATTACCGTGCAAAATGATAGCAGGGTCTCCATTAGCGGTGATCTTGACAGGCACACGTTGGGCAAAAACTATTCGCAGCAGTACGCAGCTTCCATTGCCAACGGCGGAGCGTTCGATTTGCAGGGCGTAAGTAAAGTGGATAGCGCCGGACTGGCCTGGCTACTCAACATCGTCAGGGATAGCCAAAAAGCAGGCTCAAATGTGGTATTTGAGAATGTACCAGAACGCTTACTGGCATTAGCAAAACTAAGCGATGCCGATGGGTTATTGCCAATAAAATAACGCAAAATATACTGAGTTCAGATGGAAAATAAACAGATTGAAGATCTGCTTAAGCAGGCTCTAGACCTCGATGAGGTGTATGTATCAGGCGATGGTTCACACTTTCAGATCATTGCCGTGAGTGACGTATTTGAGGGCATGTCACGCGTAAAAAAACAGCAAATGATCTACGCGCCGTTGAAAGATAAAATTGCCGATGGCTCGATGCACGCATTGTCTATCAAAACCTTCTCCGTTGCACAGTGGCAGCGCGAAAAACCTTTTCACCAAACAAAGTAACTCGCGTAAATGGATAAACTTGTAATACATGCCAGCGGTCCGCTGTCTGGTGACGTGGCGATATCGGGTGCAAAGAACTCGGCACTGCCGTTGTTGATGGCAAGCTTGCTGGCTGATTCAACCTGCTACTTTGACAACGTCCCGGATTTGCGGGATATCAATACCAGTACCAAATTGCTTGAGCAGCTGGGCGCGAAAATCGACCGTCCGGGTGAGCATCAGGTCAACGTTGATGCGAGTCAGCTTACTGACCTCACCGCGCCCTACGATTTGGTCAGAACCATGCGTGCCTCTATTCTGGTGCTTGGCCCATTGCTTGCCAAACATGGTCGAGCAGTCGTTTCTCTTCCCGGAGGATGCGCGATTGGTGCGCGGCCGGTTGACCTGCATTTATCTGGACTCGAACAAATGGGTGCCCAGATTCGTGTTGAAGAAGGCTATGTGCATGCCGAAGTGAATGGCAGACTCAAAGGCGCACGAATATTCATGGATACAGTGAGCGTTGGCGCTACGGAGAATCTGATGATGGCCGCAGCACTGGCAGATGGCGAGACGTTGCTGGAAAACGCTGCCCGAGAGCCTGAGATTGTCGATCTGGCCAACTGTCTTAACCGTATGGGCGCTGACGTGCGCGGAGCGGGCACCGATACGATTACCATTCGCGGTGTAAAGAATTTACAGGGATGTCACTATCGCGTTTTGCCTGACCGCATTGAAACCGGCACTTTTCTTGTTGCAGCGGCCGCGACTCGCGGGCATATCCGCTGTGTGAATGCTGCACCAGAGACAATGGACGCGGTGCTTACCAAACTCACACAGGCTGGAGCGAAAGTGACTTGTGGTGACGATTGGATTGAGCTTGATATGCAGGGCGAAAGAGCCAAAGCCGTTAATATTAAGACCACGCCTCACCCTGGTTTCCCTACCGATATGCAAGCCCAATTTGTCGCACTTAATTGTGTGGCGGCAGGCACTGGCGTAGTGACTGAGACCATTTTTGAAAACCGCTTTATGCACGTCCCTGAGTTGCAGCGGATGGGCGCTCATATTTCGCTGGAGGCCAATAGTGCTGTTTGCACTGGCAGTGAGAACCTCAAAGGGGCTCAGGTTATGGCCACAGACCTGCGAGCGTCAGCTAGCCTGATTATTGCTGGTCTGGTGGCAGAAGGTGAGACGACGGTAAATCGTATCTACCACCTGGATCGCGGTTATGAGCATATAGAAACCAAACTTTCTGGATTGGGCGCGGATATTAAACGAGTGAGTTAGGCAGCCTTAGCGCTGCCACTTAGCTTCATCGAAGAATCGTCATTTGGCCTTCGCCGCAATGACGTGTGTCTTGGCATCAACCTGAAGTGCTACCACAAAAATGCAGTTCCACAGTTTTACCAAAGCCAAGATTCTCGGTCGGAGTTGGTAATGAAGGGTAATCGTTTTAATCAGTTACACGTCGAATATATGTCGTTACTGTATATCCGTATGTAGCGCCTGGAAACCGGTATGAAACCCATACATTATCCAGTTCATCTCCGTTTGAGAGACCGAATTTGTTGTTAGGTTCGACCTCATTTAAAGAAAACTCTACGCTGTAGGCAGATGCAATACGTGTTAACTCAAAGCGGTTGTAATTTTCAAAAAAATATAGGTCGGAATGGTAATTTAACGTGGTGGTGAAATGGTGAGTATCACCACCACCGTCGAGCGTGCCAACAATATCGCCATTTTCCTTAAGTGAAAACTTTACGATAGGCTCATCCACCGTAACGTAATCTCAAGCTGGTAAAAATTCATTCACCTCGCCGCTATGTTCGGGTGTTTGCTGCATCGGTTTTTTAGTGTGATACAGGTCAAAAAGGTAATCACCCACGAATCCGTTCACCTTTCCATTGTACAAATTGATCAGGCTCATCATAAATGTGAGTGACAAAAGTCCCGCTCCGACAGCCAAGAAGCGTAGTCTGTATTCATTGTGTTTAACATCTGCATCGGACTTTATAGAAGCTAACTGGGCGCTAAATGCTGCGTAGATGGTGATGGATAAAAGAAAAGCGGCTATGACTATTAATTCATAATGAATAATCTGCATGTCTGTCCTTGAGATAAATTTCCTTTCTTCGAGTATAAGCCTATGAATCCGCTAAGTAAAAGTGGTAAATGAACGTCCGCCTGCGCGGACGTGACACGATAGTTATGCCCTGTGCGGATTAGGATAAAGAATTTTATGCAACGTTCTTTGTCGAAATGGCCGCCAGTGATTCTCGGGTTGCGCAAGGCGATTGGCGACAATCCAGAGTACCTGAGCATTGTGTCCTAAGCCGAGATGGCTTCCTCTGACCTCAATGTTTTCCGCTTTTATTGCATCATGCGCCCAGTCGTCGCGGCATGCCTGCCAGTGAGCAACGCCATCAGTACGGGAAAATATTGCAGTCGACGGCACCGGTGGAGGCATCAACATGCGCTTTACCGCTTGCGGGTCGCGCTCGCCGACATCGCCATTGATAAGTTTAAATATTCTTGCGGCAATTGGCGCAGCGCCTTTGGGACCATTAAATGGGCTGCCTAAAGAAATCACCTGACGAACATGGTCAGGGATTACACGGGCAATCTCTCTGGATAAAATGCCACCGAGGCTCCAACCCACCAGACTGACTTTTTGCCCATGGCGAGTAGATAGTTCAATAATACGATTCAATAAGTGGTCGCTGACTACAGTTTTTCCGCCGACAATGTGGGTGCCTAAGTTGCGTCCCAGTCCCCAGCCATGAGTTTGATAGCCTTTAGACTTTAAAAACCGACGCAGCAGTATGGTGCTGCTGTCACTTGCCAGGAACCCCGGAATAACGACCACTGGGTGGCCGTCGCCTTTAGGCGCTCGCATCAGAAGTGGCATCATCGCCGCAGTGGCGCCAAATTCAAGCATCGACCTGCCTTCACGAAGCATGTTGATGACGCTGGGTCTTTGCTCTTTTACCTGCTCTGGTAACTGACTCATAAGCGTACCTCTTTATTGCTTATCAGAGCGTTCAGCGCATCGTGTGCCTCTACTCTTTCATTTACCGCCTGCTCTAACTCCAAAGCTGACTCTCGTATATAACGTGTGAACACATTGATGTCCGGCATGATGTTGTCGGAACTGGTGGGGCTAAGCGATATCGTACCGTCGTAACTGAAGACCGGAATGATCAGCCCCATGCCGTCATAAATAGGGGCAGTGCCCATATTGACTAACAGTTTGTGCCCGGCCAGATAGACCGGTACCGGTGGTCCCGGTACATTGGTGATCACAAGATTAAAGAACGGCGCGTGACGTTTCGCCAATGCTGCGCGTGAATAAAATCGTGCAGCAACGCCTGCCAGGCCGAAAGGAATCAGTTCAGCGAACCCCATCAAGCTGCGCGCATCAATGGCATCCTGATAAAGCTTTGATACCAGTGTACTGATATTGATTTTTTCAAGACGTTTAATGGGATCTTCAATGTCCGTAGCAAGCTGGATATACATCGCCGAGACCTGGTTACCCATGGCATTTTTCTCTTCAGCCGTGCGAGTGCTGACAGGAACCATAGCCACCAGTGGTTTATCCGGTAGCTCATCTTTTTCCAACAGATAACGACGTAGGGCTCCGGCACAAATCGCTAGCACAACGTCATTCAGAGTTGCTCCTTCCACACCTCGTCTGAGTTTTTTAACACGGGCGAGATCAAGCACGGCCGAGTCCCAACGACGCTGCTTATCAACGGTATCATTGAGACGAGACTTAGGCGCTTTGAAGGGCAACGTTGGGGTTTTAATACCCTCGATGCGAGACAGGTAGCTGGCTTTAAGGGCTGCTTTTCCAGCATCCCATACAAGCCCGGGAATTTTACCCGGCCGCGTAACCAGATGCAGCGCGCTGCGGGCCAGCAGGCCGATGCCACCGGGCAGAGATTCGATCTTGTCAGAAGACGGTGCGGATACCGGACGTGGTACCGGAGAGACGTCATACAGCATGCTCATCAAATCCGCGCCGGATTTTCCGTCAAAACCAGCGTGATGCACTTTACTTATCAGTGCGACCGACCCTTTGGGAACCTGATCAATGCCGTCAACGCCTTCTACAAAGACAAATTCCCACAGAGGCCTGTCACGGTCCAGTTGGCCAGAGAAAACATCTGACGCCAGCTCTCTAAGCTCGCGCCAGCCGCCGGGCGCAGGTAACGATACTGCGCGGATATGGTTGTTTAGGTCAAACTCCGGATCTTCTACCCAATAGGGACGGTCCAGACTCATGGGTACACTGACCAGACGTTGACGTAGTTTTGGTACGGTATGTACGCGCTGCGATAGAAATACCCTGAAGTCTTCAAACCGCATTGAGTCTTCGAGAATAGCGACGCCACCTATGTGCATCGGCATAGTTTCGGACTCAAGATATAAAAACGAAGCGTCTAAACCGCTGAGCTCTTCCATTTGGCGCGCCAACTTGTGTTTGTTAACGCCATGTTAAATCAGCTTGCAACTATGCTCAACTTTCAAACGCAATGCGTCAGAAGATTTAAGGTAACATTTAAGCCGGCATCGATATCTTTAATACTAATAAATCTCTCATCGTTTTCTTAGTGCAGCTACACTTGTGAGTAGGTGCGAACGTCTCGTGATAATGAATGTATAAGTTTCTGATGCTATTACTCACATTGCTGCCAATTTCATGGACAGTGATTGCTGATAATCAGAGCTATAAATGGGCCACCGATCAAAGAGTGTTTGTCGTTGGTGATATTCATGGTGACCTTGAAGAATTAGTAACATTGTTGAGAGCCGCGGGTATCATCGATGAAAACAACGATTGGCAAGCACAACAATCACATTTTGTCAGCGTAGGTGACCTACTGGATCGCGGTCCACAATCTCGTGATGTCATGGACTTCTTCATGCGGCTTGAAACGCAAGCTGATCTGCGTGGAGGAGCTGTTCATATTGTATTGGGTAATCACGAGCAAATGAATCTCATTCGTGACCTCAGATATGTCAGCGACAAGGATTATTTGGACTATCTGTCGGATGAATCAGAAGCGTTACGCATGCTCTATTGGCAACACTTCGAATTAACAGCACATGATAAGGGGGAAAGCGGCGAACAGAGGAACCTTAGGGATGCATTCAATGAGCGATACCCACTGGGATATTTCGGGCATATGCAAGCATTCTCAAGTGAAGGAAAATATGGGGCATGGTTATTGTCCAAGCCTAGCGTGTTGCAAATTAACGATGTTCTATATGTTCATGGTGGCATATCTGAAGAATTTCCTCTCACTGACTTGCAGACGATCAATCAACAATCTGCGCGTGTCATAAGAACCTATACAGAGCTATTTAACAGATTAAATTGGCTAAATGTTTTCGCTGAAGATGACCCGTATGAGTTGCGTCAAAAAAAGCTTCAGGAGGTAATAGAACTCGGTTCAATACATCCCGCATGGCAGGATGCACAAGACTTTATTGCAGTGGATAACGCATTTGACCTGAGCGAGAACAGTCCGTTTTGGTATCGGGGCTCGGCATTGTGTCATCCGCTTTTTGAAGAGCCAATCTTGCAAAGCGCTTTGCGCCATTACAATGCAGAGCGTTTGGTGATTGGCCATACACCTACCGTCAGCAGGACGATTGAGAGTCGATTGGGCGGTAGAGTAATAAATGTCGATACCGGATTACACCGAGCCTACTATGGTGGACAGCCAATGCTATTGTCCCTGCAAAAAAATCAGACACAGCAATTTGATGGTCAGCGTTGGTCTGTTTTAAAACCTGACCAGGACACTTATCGAGCACGCTATAAAGCGCACACTTTCGAGCAATGGGAAGAGATACTCAGGCATGCAGAAGTGTTATCCGTTGAAGCATTGGAGGTCAATAAAACACTCACAAGTAGGCTCTTTATGAAACATGACGGACAATCATTCAGCGCGATGTTTTATACCGCTGATGATGTTCCAAGAGGTGCCAAGAAGACACATTATTCCGACACATTAAGTTTCAAATATGAAGTTGCTGCCTACAGAGTAGCCAAAGCGCTAGGGATTTTTATGGTGCCACCGACGATAATAAAGACGATAGATGGCCAAACTGGGGCACTGCAATTATTGATTGATAGAAGCTTCGATGAAGAAAAACGCCTAGCTACGGGAGAATATCCGGCCGCATCCTGTCAGATGTCTTATCAGGTAAATTTGATGAATGTTTTTGATGCACTTATCTACAACACGGGTAGAAACATAAACAGTGTAAGTTATAACGGTGACTGGGATATGTGGTTAGACAGCCATATGAGTACCTTTAGAAGCTATTCTTATGCTCCGTCCCATTTGAAAACATTATCGATCGCTCAGTCACCGTCACTAAAGCAATCCATTCAGCGATTAGAGATGACTTTCTTGACAAAAATGCTGGGAGAGTTTCTTGATAAGAGGCAGATAAGAGCACTTGTTAAGCGTCGCGATTGGTTGTTAACGCGATTTCCTTGACCACACTAGTGTGCTCAGACAGCCGTTGTTTATGCTGATTAGCTAACCTGATAGCGCAAGCAACCCAAATTATTGAAATGAAAAAATTTATAGCCGCAAATGATTGATAGTCTAGGTTAAAAAGCTGAAAACCGATGAATACAATACCAACATGAACGAGGTCGCCTATTCGCCAGCAAAGTGCATCAATCACGGTTTTCCCTTCATAGATTTGCTGCTGACTTAGCGGTAGAAATAGCGCGTGCCTCGCGGTATTTTGCAAAGAGTAGTCAATACTATTTTCGGCAATCTTTATCACTTGGAAGAGCGTAAAAATAGGAATGAACGTGGCCATGCCGTAACCGATGAGCGCGACAAAAGGCAATACGATAAGCGCGCCATGAACATGAAACAGACGAAAAATACGTGATACAAAAAACAATTGAATCAGCATGCTGCATAAGTTCACCCAAGTATAAAAATTACTGTAAAACTCACCGACAAAAACTTTTATATCAGGTGCTTGTTGGGCATAGGTTTGTACCCATTTCGCAAGGATATATTCGCCTGTAGTATTCACGCAGTTGAGTAAAATCACAAATACCGCTATCGCTATTAAGTAGCGACTATGAATAATGGTATCAAACCCTGCTTTAGCGGACCTTGCGTCGTGTAGCACTTGCTGCTGCTTCTTTGATTGCATCCCCAATATGCGAGGTAACCACATGGACGCCAGCAGCATAACAGCGACGATTAGCATCAAGCCTTCAGCACCTAGTAGTCCAAATAGACGCCCACTTATTTGGGCACCAATCAGAGAGCCAATGGATGCGCCAGCAGCAATAAAGGCAAACAAACGTTTACCTTCGTCGGGGTTGTGAATATCTGCCGCATATGCCCAGAATTGCGCGATTAACAGGACGTTTATTACCCCTAACCAAACGTAGAAAGGAATTGATATCGGTAAACCGAATACATATAGCACCCAAAATACAAACAAACTGGCACTTACCAGCAAAGTAACCTGAGGTAAAACTTGTTTTGCTCCACGACCCCTGATTAAGTTTGCATAGGCAGGAATAATAATTAGTAAAATTAAGGCCTGTATTGCTATCGTGTAACTGCGCATTTCGGCAGTGTGCTCAGCGAGAATAAGTGCCTCTCTGATAGGCTTCAGGACGTAATACAACAATAATAATAAGCAGGCATAGCAGGCCAATATTAGGGTAGGTTTTCCCTCTCCAGGCTCAACGAAAGCGAAAATCCGTATGAAACGCTCTAGATAGCTGTAATTTTTTGTGGCGCGACCTCTCATTGAGGGTAAACCTTGTTGAAGAGACTACTGTAAATAAGCATAGAGACACTACTTGCCGTGTCTATCCCTAATTAAATCCCAGCTTGAGATAGGTCAATTTCAGGTCAAAACATAACTTTACTGACAGGCGCATTTAGTAAACTCGATGCCATATTCCTGAGCTGTAAAACTCTTTTTCTGAGAGACCGCTTTCTCTTTGCGTATCGATAAAATGCTGCTGCACTTTGCGGAATCTAAGTTCAATGCTTGCTGGTCTTATACTTTCTATTTGTTCTGCAGAAAGTCCACCCTGGAGCAGTAAATATTCCACTTTTTCAATGTCCCATAGCTTCATGCTTTGTGCGAATTGCAAGCTTATTGCGCCTTTCTTAAGTTTACTGAGTCTGCAGTATTCAAATGATCTGATTTGCCCGCGGTAAAATGCTCTGGAGTGATCGATCGCCCATATTTTGCCCAAATAAGGAGCTGATTTCGTCATACTGTCCGTTGCTTCAAAGCGTGGATTACCATCAACAAGCAAATTCCCTGCATGACGGTCGACATTGCCAATAATGCAATCAAAAACCTTGATTTCCTTAATTTGACTGTTCTTGTGGTCAACATTACCGGGATAAACCAAGTCTGTGTCCATGTGATCAAATAGGACGGTCGAGTTTTCTACCCAAAATTGTAATGTGCCTTGCCGCAGGTCCTTGCTGTAATTCAGGCCAGATGACGAGATTCGAATTTCTCTCATTACAGTAGGTGGAATAATGTTTAAGCCTAAGTAGTCAGAAATAATATACGCCGCTAACTCGTGGTAATAATTGTCACTAAAGGTGATATCGACCTCTTTTATTCTCCTTATTGCCTTATCTCTGAATGCGGCGCGGATTTGATATTGCTCGTTGCGCAACCCTATTCTGCGTATCTGAGTAATGCTTTGGTCTTGTCCAAAGGCTTTAGCAACGTCCGGAGAGAGAACAATTTCTCCATGATGTAAAAGTTCGAATATGATCTTTTCATCTCTCATTAAAGGTTGGGCCGCCGCGCTCAACGCGGGGATACTGGAATATATTGCGATAAGTGCGGACAGTAAAGTGAAGCATCCTTCCCTGTTCATGGCCTCATCACGTAGGAAATTAGACAAGAGTAGAGTATGTCTAAATCATGCCATCTATGTTTTGATCGACATCATGTTATTTGTTGAGCTAAGCAAATACGCATGATGTGCGTAGTCTTGAATTGTTATATAGAAACCAAAGCCGCTGATAAGGTGGTTATCCTGCAATACTCAACTCAGCGACGGTGACGGGAATAGTCAAAAGTTGTTCACCTCGGCTCACTTCAAGCTGTAACACTGTACCCGGCTCGGTTTCAGCTACAAGGTCGAGGGTCTTGGCGGCATTTTCTACCTGTGCGCCGTTAACGGAAATAAGGATATCATTAGGACGAATGCCGGCGCGTTCAGCCGGACCATTGCTGGCCACATCAGTGATTAAAATGCCCGGGCCACCAATCAAGTCCCCACCTCGAAAACCAAGCTGTCCGCGGATCACTTTGCCGTTTACGATGATTTCGTCCATTACGCGTTTAGCCAGCTCATAGGGGACAGCGAAATTTACGCCATCAACGTCGCGCAGGCGCCGCCTTGCATCCAGCGTTTTAAAATTCGCATTGGTAATGCCAATTAAAAAGCCATTGCTGTCAACCAATGCCCCACCCGAGTTGCCCTGATGTAATACGGCGTCCATCTGAATAAAATCAACATAGTTTGCCAGTCCGTTACGTCCGGTGCGGCTGACTATCCCCTGAGTAATGGTCTGGCCCAAATTGAATGGGTTACCTATTGCCATCACCACATCGCCGACGCGGGTTTGGGTATCTTGTAACTGCGGTATCACGTGCAGGTTATCGGCATTCACTTTTAGCACGGCCAGATCGGTGAACGGATCAACGCCTACCATTTGAGCTTCCAGCATGCGGCTGTCCTGCAGGCCGACTAAAATGCTATCGGCATTCTGAATCACATGCAGACAGGTCAGGATATGCCCATTTTCAGTCATGATAACGCCAGATCCGAGGCTGGTGCGTTCTAGTGACTGTGAGCGAAACAGACCATTGCGATTTTCTGTACTGAGGCTGTAAATGTTGACTACCGCTGGCGCTGCCTGGCTGACGGCCTGGTAGTAACTGAGTTTGGCGGGCGTGGTGTCCTCGTCACTAAACCAGTTAAAGCCAATGCCACTGTCGTAACGCAGTCCTGGCACCAACGCCAGTATCATCAGTGCAATGATCAGCCCAAGCACTACTGAACGGATGATGAAGTTCATTACACCTCGAAAAAACAAAAAACGCCGCTAGGGCGCATAAGCATAGCATGAAACAGCGATGAGGACAGCGGCATGCGCCGCTGTCCAAGCACTATGGTCTATCTGATAACCAGATAAAGTGTCGCGTTGCCCCGTCTTACATTGAGGGCAATCACACCTGCGGCATCATCGATATTCGCTCTCAGGTCAGTGACGGTTTCGACCCGAGTGCGGTTAACACCCACGATAACGTCATTTTCCTGAAGACCAATACGCGCCGCTGGGCTGCGCTGCTCGATAGCGGTGACTTCTACACCCCGGTTACCCCGGTTGTCTTCACCATTAGACAGCTCTGCACCTTCAAGAGCAGGGTGAATTTCTTCAGCAGTCACCGTCATGTCAGTCGCATCACCCAAGGTTACGTCCAGTTCAAGACGCTCGCCCTGGCGTAATACCTCAACGGTGATTTCAGCACCTGCCCCCAGACTGGCGACTTTTGCACGTAGCTCCTGGAAGCCGCTGAGTTTATTCCCGTTGACTGCAGTAATGATGTCTCCGGCCTGCAATCCGGCTTTATCGGCCGCAGAATCAGGCGTGACTTCACTAACAAAGGCGCCAATATTGACTTCGGCGTTCATAGCCTCGGCCAGCCCTGCGTCAACGTCGCTGCCCAGGATGCCCAGCAGGCCACGACGTACCTCACCGAATTCGACGATCTGATCGACCAACGCCTTCATCATATTGCTGGGGATAGCAAAACCGATTCCTACATTGCCACCGTTTGGACCAAATATGGCTGTATTAATACCGACCAGTTCGCCACGTAAATTAACCAGCGCGCCACCGGAATTACCTCGGTTAATCGCCGCGTCAGTCTGGATGAAATCTTCGTAACCACCGATGTTCAGTCCAGAACGTCCCAGTGCACTGACGATGCCCGATGTAACGGTCTGGCTTAGCCCGAATGGATTACCAATAGCGACGACGAAGTCACCCACGCGCAATTCATCTGAATTAGCCAGTTTCACGGCGGTGAGATCATCAGGCTCGATACGCAGCAATGCGACATCACTTTGCTCATCTTCGCCAAGCTTCTTGGCGGACATTTCCCTGCCGTCGGTGAGAGTAACGGTAATCTCGTCAGCGTTTGCAACGACATGGCTATTGGTCACAACATACCCTTTCTCCGCATCAATAATGACACCGGAGCCTAATCCTCTGAACGGACGCTCTTGAAGCTGTTCGCTTGGACCACCAAAAAAGTAGCGGAACATATCGGGCACACGTTGACGAGCTACCTGCGTCCCCTCTACGGATATTGAAACGACCGCGGGGGTGGTCTCCTCAAGCATCGGGGCAAGTGATGGGATCTCGTCTTTATCTGAAGAAAAGAAGGGTAATGCGGCATGTGCAGACATGCCTGCTAAAAGGCTTGCACTGCTTAGTCCAACTATCACAATTGCTTGGCGTAACAATGTATTCATTAAGGCTAACACTCCTGAAGTACTTAACGACAACTCAAACTAATGTTTCCGATAATTAAGAAATACCGGTTTGAATTTGGTTCAACTTAAGGTTGTTTCGAATTGTTTCCGGGCTCTACGGCGGCAGATGAACGACCGTCAAACAGACCAGAGCCGGTATTAGCAAAGTCGCGCGGCTGTACATCGGTAGCTGACTTATTGCGCTTTGCTGTTGAATGTTTATTACGCAAGTAAGCTGATGCATGTTCACCGAAAAACGACAACGATGGCTGATCATCATCTGCGGTTTCTGTCTCCAAAAGCTGCTCGTAGGCGTTCATTTCCTGACGTAGCGCGTCACACTGTTGCTGTATCGCATCGAGTGAATAGCGAGACTGATGCAGGTGCTGAGCAGCTTGTTGTGCGAGTAATTCTTTTAACGCTCGCTCAGTTTGTTTACTGGAATTTTGCTGCTCGTTGCCCTGATAGACTTGTCTGGCGACAAAAAAACCAATGATGCCGCCGCTCAACAGCAGCGCGAGTCCAATTACCCAATCCATAAAAACTCCGTAGATAAGCCTGTCAGTTAACTATATCAACACAATGCTGGAATTGCTCAGTGTTAATAAATATCTGTTAGAATTGCTTGGATTTGTGGTCTGGCTCGTCGATTTTCAAGACTGATCGCATTGTAAAAATGACAGTACAAGATTTCTCTAATATTGATTAACCAGTGAGAGGGTAACGCGCTTCATGACGCCATGGGAAAAGTACCAGCAGGACTTGCAGCAACCTGATTTTCATTATGACCCGGCCCAGGAAAACGCGGTAAAAGAACTGCAACGTTTGTACGACGAGCTTACGCAACCCAAGAAGAAGCTCACCTGGCGCGTTAAACTTGCGGCTAAATTCGGCAAAGGTATGAAGCGTCCATCGATTCAGGGGCTGTACTTCTGGGGAGGCGTAGGTCGAGGCAAAACCTATCTTGTCGATACCTTCTATGAATGCCTGCCGTTTGATAAGAAAATGCGCATTCATTTTCATCGTTTTATGCATCGTGTGCATCAGGAAATGAAGTCATTGCAGAATCAGCAAGACCCTTTAAAGATTGTCGCGAAAAAACTCGCCAGTGAAACCCGAGTGATCTGCTTTGACGAGTTTTTTGTGTCTGATATCACCGACGCGATGATTCTCGGCACACTCATGGAAGAGCTGTTCGGGCATGGTATTGTGCTGGTTGCGACCTCAAACATTATTCCTGATGAACTGTATCGTAATGGCCTGCAGCGTGCGCGTTTTTTACCTGCCATCGAACTTATCAACCAGAATACCCGTGTCGTCAATGTTGATAGCGGCGTTGACTATCGTTTACGCACGCTGGAGCAGGCAGAGATTTTTCACTATCCGCTTGACGAGCAGGCCAATAAAAATTTGCAGACCTATTTTTATCAACTGGCGCCAGAGGTGGGCTCGACTGGGAAAAACATCGCAATTAATGGACGTAATATCCCAACCATGTGCAACGCCGATGGTGTTCTGATGATTGAGTTCAGAGCACTGTGTGATGGTCCACGCAGTCAGAATGATTACATGGAGCTGAGTCGACTTTACCATACGGTGCTGGTCGCAAATGTGGAACAGATGGACCAGACCGTGGACGATATCGCGCGTCGATTTATCGCCATGGTCGATGAATTTTATGAACGTAACGTGAAATTAATCATGTCTGCAGAGGTCGCGTTGGAGGAACTGTATACACAGGGGCAACTGACATTTGAATTTAAACGCTGTCTGTCGAGATTACGCGAGATGCAATCACACGACTATCTGGCTACCCAACACTTGCCGTAAAAGGATTGTCATCAGCGTATCCGGCTTGAGTTAAGGCCATTACCTTGAGTACAATTCAGCGCAAAATTACCACCCGTAACGAGAATATGCATGGGCAGAGCATTTGAAGTAAGAAAAAACGCCATGGCCAAGACGGCAGGCCAGAAAACCAAAGTGTACTCTAAATATGGCAAAGAGATTTATGTCTGCGCTAAAAATGGAGGCACCGATCCTGCTGCCAACCTGGCGCTCAAGCGTCTGATGGATAAAGCCAAAAAAGACCAGGTCCCTAGTCACGTCATCGATAAAGCGATTGACAAAGCGGCTGGCGGGGCAGGGGAAGACTTCTCACCTGCTCGTTATGAAGGGTTTGGACCAGGTAATTGCATGGTGATTGTTGATTGCCTGACAGACAACCCCAACCGCACTATTACGGATGTGCGCAACTGTTTTACCAAAACCAATTCTAAAATTGGTGCGCCCGGTGCTGTTGCTCATATGTTCGATCATTACGCAATTCTTGGTTTTAAAGGCAGCGATGAAGAAGCTGTGCTGGATGCGTTGATGGAAGCCGATGTCGACGTTGCCGATATCGAAAGCGAAGACGACACCATCACTGTGTTTGCACCTCACACTGAGTATTACAAGGCCAAAACAGCGCTCACAGAGCTATTAGGTGATGTTGAATTTGATGTTGACGAAATCACCTTTGTGCCGCAGACACACGTTGACGTGGCAGGCGACGATGATGTGGCCATGTTCGATAAATTCATGACCATGTTGGAAGATTGTGATGATGTACAAAACGTCTACCACAACGCGGTAGTGCAACGCTAAATAATGAACAAAATATGGCCTGAGTTCGTAAATAAACCCATTGCAGAGAGTCTACTACGATTTGCCAGTGAGCTAGGGCCATGTTGACCGATTTGACAATCTTGATGAGTAAACCTGACATCGATATGAATGTCAGGTTATCCAAGGCGTGTCGCATTGCCCTTGATATTATCGCTCAGGCAAACCGCATCAGTTTCTGGCGATTATCGGAAGAACAAGAAGCGATTGAATGCATTATTTGCTACGACAGCACTACCGGCCGATTCAGTTCCGGTCAGCGCCTGAACAAATCCGACTTTCCCGATTACTTCTCGGCAATCATGTCGAACAGCACAATCTGCGCCAACGATGCGCACTCACATCCTTCCACACAGTGTTTTAGTGACACCTACTTTGCTGAGCACGATATCCATTCTCTGCTTGACTATATTTTATTTGAAGACCTGACTCCGACCGGCGTTGTATGTTGTGAGTCTGTGGGCAGGCAGGTTGAATGGAGCGACGAAGACATTAGCAACATGCGCAAAATCGCAAATGTTGTGTCGATGTTTTTTCATTAGTCTGTTCACAATACACGTTGTGTGGTCTGACAATTTTGCATACACTGCGCGCCGCGGAGTTGGCCAGGCGATCGCTGCCTTACTATCTGTAAAGATTGTAGGGGGGAGGAAAGTCCGGGCTCCAAAGGGCAGGGTGCCAGATAACGTCTGGGCGGCGTGAGCCGACGACAAGTGCAGCAGAGAGTAGACCGCCTAAGCTCGCTTTTGCGAGCCGGTAAGGGTGAAAGGGTGCGGTAAGAGCGCACCGCGCGCCTGGCAACAGGTTGTGGCACGGTAAACTCCACCCGGAGCAAGACCAAATAGGGTTCCTTATGGTGTGGTCCCGCATCGGAACCGGGTAGGTTGCTTGAGCCAGTAAGCAATTGCTGGCCTAGAGGAATGATCGCTACGCGAAAGCGCACAGAACCCGGCTTATCGGCCAGCTCCGCACTAATCTGAAACAAGCACATCCCTACCGGCCCGCTTGGCCTTATAGAGCAGTTCGTCAGCAATCTTCAGGGTTTGTTGTGACGTCATGTCACCATTGTGTGCCAACAGCCCCACACTGATGGTGACGGATATCTGATACTTTTCATGCGCCACAACCGTTTGTTTCACTGCCTGTCTGACCCGCTGTATCAGCGCGCTGCCCTGTTTTTTGTCGGTATTGCTCATCAGAATGACAAATTCTTCGCCACCCATTCGGTAAATACTGTCGGTATTACGAATCTGTGATTTCATTGTGGCTACGATCGAGGTCAGCAAGTCATCGCCAACTAAATGACCGTAGGTGTCGTTGACCGCTTTAAAATAATCGATATCGATCGCCGCGAGAGTCATTGACTGTTTATTGCGCAGCGCGCGCTTGGCTTCCGTTTCATACTGCTCAAAGAAATAGCGCCGGTTGAAAGCGCCGGTAAGGGGATCTTCAATAGCCAGCCGCTTTAACTGGCGATTTGCTTCAAGCAGTTCTCTGGTGCGTTCTTCAACTATATCTTCCAGTGAACTGTTGAGACGCTGGAGTTCTTGTTTGATTTTGACTTCTTCGGTGACGTCGTGCTGAACACCCACGAAGCGGCTGATCCTTCCTTGTTCATACAACGGCGTAATAATGACCCGGTTCCAATATGTTGCTCCGGACTTGGTGTAATTCAGGATAATGGTGTCGACGTGTTGACCGGCATCGAGTTTTTCTCGTATCTGCAAAGTTGTCGCCAGGTCGGTATCTTCACCTTGCAGAAAACCTGAAAGGTTCTGACCTTTAACCTCTCGAAGTGAATACTCACTCATTTCTTCAAAGCCTTTATTGCACCATGTTACACGGCGTTTCTGGTCGGTCACCACTAAGCCGAGGTGGGTGGATTGAATGGCAGAGGTCAGCATCTCTTTTTCACTTGCCAACGAATGGAAGTCGGTGATGTCCTGACAAATACCAAATATCGATATCGGCTTGCCATGCTCATCATGATGTACGTGTCCGGCTGACATCAGTCTGCGTATTTCGCCCGAAGGACGAACGATTCGTAATGAAAAGTGCCACTCTTCGCCATGATGAATGGCTCTGTCTATGGTCTGTTTAATCGTGATGATGTCATCAGGATGATAAAAGGATAGGGCGCTTTGCAAGCTGGGTTTATAATGCGTCCTGTCGACGCCGTGCATGGCGTAAATTTCCTCGGACCATACCAGTTCGTCATTTAGCAGGTCGATATGCCAGTGTCCCAGTTTGATGAACTGGCCAGCGGAATCCATCATTTTGCTGAGTCTGGAATATTCCGTCTGAATTCGCTTTTCGTTAGAAATATCGTGGATGAGAAACGCGATATACGGTGATTCGCCTTCGACAAAACTGCCTTCAAACTGAAACCATCGTGAGCTGTCGTTAATGAGTTGAGCCTGCAGGGAGTAGGTATTTTGCCGGGCTAAAAACGCTGATGAAATACATTGACGAAAGGAGCTGCCCTCATCGATAGCGAAAATATCGCCGAGGTTTACAGGCTTTTGAATTTGTTCTTCATCTAATACCAGCAATTTGGCCAGTGCTGGCGAAATAAAGGTAGCAAGCCCGTCCATATCAACATGGCAGGACAATATTGAAGGGTAATACCCAAGTGCCAGTGTAGTCGGGCTGTCCATGATGCACTAAACTTCGCGATAACCTTGATAAAGTGTAGTTCACACATGCTGAAAAATTGTATTAACTATTAAACTAAAGTATTAGGAGGCATATCGTGATGACAATGCCAGGACTATGTGAGATCGCTACCAGCGATGGAGTGTCTTACTTAGCATGAACGCTATCCCTTGCATTATTGACGTTGAAGCCAGTGGCTTTGGCTCCCTCAGCTTCCCTATTGAAGTGGGTGTGGCACTACCAGACGGTAAGCGTTTTTGCAGTTTGATCAAACCACAGCCTGACTGGCAATTCTGGCAGTTTGAGGCGCAGGCATTACATGGTATTACCAGGGAATTACTTGATAAGCAGGGAAGGCCGGTTATCGAGGTGTGTCAGGAGTTGAATCAGCTGTTGGCGGGCAAAACCGTGTACTCGGACGGGTGGGTGGTTGATCAACCGTGGTTGATTACCTTGTTCCATGCCGCGCAACATAGAATGGCGTTCACCGTCAGCCCATTGGATATGATTTTAACGGAAACACAGATGTCAGTCTGGCATTCAGTCAAGCAACAGCTTATTGAACAATCTTCGCCGACACGACACAGGGCCAGTGCGGATGCTGCGCTGATCCAGCAAACCTGGATGGTCACCCGCGATGGGTCGACATGAATAATAAGAGTATGATTACCAGTAACCTGTCACATCATCTGGGTGGTGACTGGCATAAAAAAGAGACCATACAGACCCTTTGGAGTGGCTACGGTGAAATTGCCCGATACGTCGATAAGCAAAATGCGTCTGTGGTGGTAAAGCATGTTGATGTGCCGCAACACATCGAACATCCGCGCGGCTGGGGCGGAGAGCATAGTCATCGTCGTAAGTGTATTTCTTATCAGGTCGAAGCACATTTCTATCAGCAGTATGCATCGGCATGCGAGAGTACATGCCGTGTTCCCTTATTGTATTTCTCTATTGCTCACCAGCCTGCTCCTGTGCTCGTTATGCAGGATTTGGATGCATTGGGGTTCAGCGCGAGACCGAAAACGCTGACATCGGTGCAGATTAAGGCAGTATTGCGTTGGCTGGCTAACTTTCACGCTCGTCACCTGGGCATTAAGGATGACGCCTTATGGCCGGTGGGAACCTATTGGCACCTTGCTACACGTAAAGATGAGTTTGAAGTGATGCCACCGGGCAGATTGAGAGCTGCGGCCAGTCTCATCGATAGCACACTCAATCAGGCCACCTATCAGACATTGGTGCACGGTGATGCCAAGCTGGCAAACTTCTGTTTTAGCCATGATGGCGATGATGTTGCCGCAGTGGACTTCCAGTATGTCGGTGCCGGCGTGGGAATCAAAGATGTCGCGTACTTTCTTGGTAGTTGCCTTGATGATGACGCTTTACAAGCGTGCGCGAACGATTATCTGGATTACTACTTTTTTGCGCTTCGCAGTGCGTTAGACCAGTGCGACAAAGCCCATCTGGCAGCCAATGTTGAAGCCGAGTGGTGTTGCCTTTATCCACTGGCGTGGGCCGACTTTTTCCGTTTTCTATCAGGTTGGAATCCCCATCACCAAAAAATTAACCTGTACATGCAAGCGATGACCAGCAAAGCTCTTTCAAGCTTGGCATTTCAGCCTTAACATGCGCTGTTTATGTCTTTCTAACACGCTAAAATCATTGGAGTTATTCTTCACTTAGCGCTAGGCTGATAGTCCAACACTTAGCAACATGTGAGTAAGTAATGAAGATAGCGATTTTGTCCCGTAATGAAAATTTATACTCGACCCGACGTCTTAAAGAGGCGGGAGAGAGCCGGGGACATGAGGTCGACATCATCGATACCCTGCACTGTTATATGGATATCACACGCAGTCGTCCTGCAGTCAGATATCATGGTAAGCAGCTGCCAAAATATGACGCCATCATTCCAAGAATTGGCGCGTCAATTACGTTCTACGGAACTGCTGTCGTTCGCCAGTTTGAAATGATGGGTACCTTTAGCGTCAATGAATCTATTGCCATAAGCCGGTCACGTGACAAATTGCGTTCACTGCAATTGCTGTCACGTAAAGACGTGGGCTTGCCGCGTACTGGGTTTGCCAACAAAGCAGATAATATTCCTGACTTGATTAAGAACGTCGGTGGCGCCCCTGTTGTTATTAAGCTACTGGAGGGGACGCAAGGTATCGGGGTGGTGCTGGCAGAGACCAATAAGGCTGCGGAAAGCATCATCGAAGCCTTTATGGGCATTAAAGCCGATATTCTTGTGCAGGAGTTTATTAAAGAAGCGGGTGGTTCTGATATCCGCTGTTTTGTTGTCGGTGGCAAAGTTGTTGCTGCGATGAAACGGCAGGCAGCTGAAGGAGAGTTCCGTTCAAACCTGCACCGCGGTGGTTCAGCTAAGCTGATAAGACTGACCAAGGAAGAACGGGCAACGGCGGTAAATGCGGCCAAAGTCATGGGCTTGAACGTCTGTGGTGTCGATATTCTGCAGTCCAGCCATGGTCCCGTTGTGATGGAGGTGAACTCATCGCCAGGGCTTGAAGGTATTGAGACGGCGACCAAGAAAGACATTGCGTCAATGGTGATCGAGTTTATAGAAAAAAACGGCAAACCCGGTAATACCCGCTCGCGCGGCAAAGGCTAATGGCCTATGCCTGACAAGTTAGTGATCGGAGACAACGTCATCGCACCTGGCAGTCGGGTCAAGCTCGATCTGCCTGTGGCAAAGCTATATACCGATACCAACATGTGGTTGTCTGTAGAAGTACTGAGAGCGAAAAAGCCAGGTCCTACGGTTTTCTTAAGTGCTGCAATACATGGTGATGAGCTGAATGGCGTTGAGATAATACGGCGCTTGCTTAGCCATAAATCATTCAAAATTAGCCGTGGAACGCTTATCGCGGTGCCGGTCGTCAATGTGTATGGATTATTGAATCAAAGCCGTTACATGCCCGATAGGCGTGATTTGAATCGCAGTTTCCCCGGCTCGCCCAAAGGTTCGTTAGCCGGGCGGTTGGCGCATCTGTTTCTTAATGAAATTGTATTGAAGTGTGACTATGGCATTGATTTGCACACTGGTGCCATCCATCGTAGCAACCTGCCTCAGGTAAGGGCCAATTTAACAGACCCCGAGACCAAGGAATTGGCCCAGGAATTTGGTGCGCCAATCATGCTTAACTCAACGCTGCGAGATGGCTCACTGCGCGCTGCTGCGGCGGAAGAAGGGATAAAGATCCTGCTGTATGAAGCGGGTCAGGCACTGCGCTTCGACGAGTTATCTATCCGCATGGGAGTGAAAGGCATCACCAACATCCTCAGACATCTTGGGATGGTCAGGAAGGTCCGCGCTAAGAAGCGACGCATTACGCCTTATGAGTCTTATAGCAGTTCCTGGGTCAGAGCGAACTGCAGCGGTATCGTAGTAGACAGAAAACGCCTCGGCGATAGTGTCGAAAAGAAAGAGGTATTGGCGGACATACATAGCCCAAATGGGATGTTTTCAGAAACATTAACCGCGCCATTTGGCGGGGTGATCATTGGCAAACAGAATATTCCGCTCGTGCAGGAAGGCGAAGCAATGTACCACATTGCCCGCTTTGATGTGCCAGATGAGAACGTCGTTGAACATATTGAACAACTTCAGGACGATCTCTTACCCGGCGAGAGCGGCGAATTAGGAATCTAACACTGTGAATATTGAAGATTTCCATTTAATTGGTGACAAAATACTGGTGGGGGTCAAAGAAGACATTGACCTGCCTAATCTCGGTTTGCAGGGAGTAACGACACGCATCGACACTGGCGCACAAACATCTGCATTGCATGTCGATCATATCTCTGAAGATGTGGATAACGGCATCGTGTATTTTGAGTTTCACCCTGACTTTCACGACATAGATAAAACCATACAGTGCTCGGCAAAGCTACATGACTCACGGATTGTAAAATCCTCCAACGGCACCAAGGAGAAGCGCTTTGTTATTCGTACCGTGGCGAAACTGGGAAGTCTGGAGTGGGATATTGAACTGACTCTGACCGACCGCTCTAGCATGAACCATCTGATGTTATTGGGAAGAGAAGCGTTGCAAGCCCACTTTCTGGTCGATCCCGCAAAAGACTTTTTAGCCTCGGGGCCTGGTAAAAGCAGTGCCTGAATTTTTTTGCATCGGGCGCATGGACCAGCTTCATGGCGGATACTGACCTGAGTGGGTTGATATGGCTGGGGATCGTGTTTTGCATTTCACAGTCAGCCATGTTTTCAGGCCTGAACCTTGCGTTTTTCAGTCTCAGTCGATTGCGCCTGGAGGTCGAAGTCGGCCAGTCAAATAGCAATGCCGAGGTTATTCTTGATCTGCGCCAGGACTCTAATTTCTTGCTGACAACCATTCTGTGGGGCAATGTGGGTATCAACGTGCTGCTGACTCTGTTGTCTGACTCTGTGCTGGTCGGCGTGGCGGCATTCGCATTTTCTACCGTGTTTATCACTCTGTTTGGCGAAATTATTCCGCAGGCCTATTTTTCCCGTAACGCCATGAGAATGGGCGCCATGCTAGCGCCACTGCTACGCTTTTATCAGTGGTTGTTATATCCGGTAGCCAAACCTTCCGCACTATTACTAGACGCCTGGCTTGGCCGAGAGGGGATCAATTACTTTCGCGAAACCGATTTAAAAAGTGTGATCGAAAAACACATTGAAGCGGAAGAAGCGGAAGTCGACAGGCTTGAGGGTATCGGTGCCGTTAATTTTCTGACCATTGATGATATTAACGTCAACGACGAGGGTGAAAGAATCGACCCCGCCTCGATTATCCGCTTACCCAGTAAGGTTGATTTCCCAATTTT
The DNA here is from genome assembly GCF_000429145.1 of Aestuariibacter salexigens DSM 15300. Taxonomy (GTDB): domain Bacteria; phylum Pseudomonadota; class Gammaproteobacteria; order Enterobacterales; family Alteromonadaceae; genus Aestuariibacter; species Aestuariibacter salexigens. The sequence continues at coordinate 137,962 of NZ_AUBH01000004.1, read as the reverse complement.
ACCGGATATCACGCAAAATGCAGACGACCGGTTTTTAAAGCGTGTCAATGCCAGTGGGCACAAATGGGTGATCCTGACTGACTTGGAAGGCAATCCGCTACTGGTGATGGATGCCGATGGACTGCTGCGCAGGGCGTTATTTGATCATGGTGAAGCGTTTGATCCCTATGAGTTCTGTTATCGTCCCCTTGTTGTAAGAGATGAAAGTATGCATCTGGGAGATGTCATTCTGCATCTAAAATCTAACGAGTCATTGGATTTGGATCATGACGGTGATATTGAAATTGACGTGGTTCTGGTCTGGGGAAGTGAACCCAGGATCATTACGGGGGCTGACATCCTTGGCAGATTGTTAAAGGGAACCAATACACAACCTGCTGCGCAATCTGATACACAAGGTGGTGACTAATGGACGACTACTTTGCTTTGCAATGAAATTAACCTTTCTGACTCACATCATCTAGGATAAGTATCCATGTATGGTCAGTTACGGAGGATAAAGGAATGATCTGGGCGACTCTGGCGATTTTAATAGGTTTACCCGTACTGGTGTGGAGTGCTGAACGCTTTATCCACGGAGCGGCGTTTACAGCGGGCTATTTTGGCACCTCACCGCTGTTTATCGGCATGTTTATTATTGGTTTCGGGACATCTGCACCAGAGATCATCGTATCAATATTTTCCTCGTTGCAGGGCAATGGTGGCCTCGCATTGGGCAATGTGTATGGATCAAATATTGCCAACATTACCCTGATTGTCGGTATGACGGCACTACTGAGTCCTATCGCGGTAAAATCTAATATCGTTAGAAAGGAATTACCGATCCTGTTAATGGTGAGTTTGCTTTCTATATGGCAGCTTATTGATCTTGAATTATCTCATGATGACGCCTATTCCCTGTTAGGGATTTTGTTGATCCTTATCGGCTGGAGTGCCTGGCAGGCGGTCAGAGAGCCAGAAGATAAACTGGCAGAAGATATTGCTGAGACCGTCCAACCAGACAAAGCAAGTCTCAATGTTCATTTAATGTGGCTGGTGGCGGGTTTAGTCATCCTGATTATCAGTTCTCGTGTGCTGGTGTGGGGAGCGGTCGAAGTCGCACAGTATTTCGGCGTCAGCGAGGTCATTATCGGTCTGACCATCGTTGGTATTGGCACTTCGTTACCAGAGCTGATTAGTTCGATTATTGCGGTGCGCAAAAACGAGCATGAGTTAGCGATTGGCAATGTAGTAGGCTCAAATTTATTCAACCTTCTTGCCGTTGCTGGCATTGCCGGTGTGATCAGCCCAATACAGTTAGATCAGTCCTTTTTATATCGAGACGGTGCGTTGATGTTGGCCGCAACCGTGGCACTGATGATCTTCTGCCTTGGATTCAGGGGACCGGGTAAGGTCACGCGGCTTGAGGGGGCGATATTTTTGTGCTGCTTTATTGCCTACAATTATTACCTGATCACCACACAGTTCTAAGCGGCGCATCAATACCCAGGAAAGCAAAGCTATGGCGGGGCCACTTAATGGCATAAAAGTATTGGATCTCACCCGTATTCTGGCCGGTCCCTGGGCAACCCAGGTGTTGGCCGACTATGGTGCTGAAGTGTGGAAAATTGAGCGCCCAGGTCTAGGCGATGACACACGAGGGTGGGGCCCTCCCTTCCTCACTGACCGACAAGGTCAGGAAAGTGCTGAATCGGCTTATTATCTATGCGCTAATCGTGGCAAGAAATCCATTGAAGTGGATATCGCTACATCCACTGGACAGCAGGTTATCCGCGACCTTGCTGCGCAGGCCGATATCATGGTAGAGAATTTTAAAGTCGGGGCGTTAGCCAGCTACGGGTTGGATTACGCAAGCCTGGCATCACTCAATCCGAGACTTATTTACTGCTCTATAACAGGCTTTGGTCAAACCGGACCTTATGCGCAACGTGCTGGATATGATGCCATGATCCAGGCGATGGGCGGATTAATGAGTGTCACTGGAGAATCAGATGACAGCGAAGCAGGGGGGCCGCAGAAAGCGGGTGTTGCCGTTGCAGACCTGATGACAGGTATGTACGCCGTATCAGGGATCTTGGCCGCTTTGCATCATCGGCAACAGACTGGGCTAGGCCAACATATTGATTTAGCACTGCTGGACACCCAGGTGGCATGGCTGGCAAATCAGGCAAGTAACTATCTGATAAGCGGAGAGGTGCCAACCAGAATGGGCACTGCGCATCCTAATATTTCCCCTTACCAGGTGTTCAGCGTACAGGACGGACATATATTGCTTGCAGTGGGTAACGATCGACAATTCGCTGATTGCTGTATGCAGTTAGGGTGTCCTGAACTGGCTGAGGACAAGGCTTATCAGACCAACGTGGCAAGAGTACGCAACAGAGAAACCCTGATCCCACAGCTACAGGCAAAATTGCGTCAGCAACCACTCGAATATTGGCTACGGGTGTTTAATGATGTCAATGTACCTTGTGGTCCGATTAATACCATGGATAAAGTATTTGATGACCCTCAGGTCAAACATCGCAATATGGCAATCTCACTGCCTCATCCGCACGTAGATGAGGTGCCATTGGTGGCGAATCCAGTGAAATTTTCGGCGACGCCGATTGAGTACGAGTTAGCCCCACCCACACTTGGTCAACACACTGACGAAATACTCAACCGTTTGCTAAATCAAGACTGCGAAAAAGACCGCCGCTAAACAACCAGCTCAAGTTCCGCAAAATATCCTGCCAGTGAAAACCCCGTGACATTGAGGTAGCTACGTAAACGCATATGCGGGTGGTCGACTAAAAGTAATAGGCGATGCTCAGAGGTGCTTTGCAGGGTGAGTTGACGGCACTGCCTGGAGGACATTCTGGCAATGTAGGCGACCAAGGCGTCCAGTGGCATACAGGGTGATGATTTTATGCCATCAATAAGTAGTGTCAGTCTGGTTGGCAACACCGCGCCACCTTCAATAAGCTGACATAGCCTGTCAGTATTAACAGGTACCAGCGAGCCTGACATGTCAGGAGAAGGTTTAATCAGTGAGTCACACGAACTTGATAATTGATGCAAAAGTAAGCCGGTTGAAAAATAACCTCCATAGTGTAGGCGATCACAGAGTTAACACACGCTGTGCTTAGACTGATTTCGTCTAGCGCTTCCCCAGTTGTGAATACTTCCCCTCTTAAAATAAGAAAAGCGCTCGACATTTTAACGCGTTAACAAAAATGTCAAAAAACTGATCTGGGACAAATTGCACGCACTCCCGCTCTGTTTAACTGTGTTCATCCTGCGATATTAATAATCGCAGATGATCGCAAACACACGCGGGAGACAGTGTATGTTATCGGCAGTAAGGCCCCTGATTTTCCTTTCCATTTGTGCCGCATTTTCGGCGCATGCACAGGAAAAAACACAACAACTGGTGACAGACGGACTGCAACGTCTGGCCGACAATCAGCAGGCACAACAACAGGTTTCTGATACCTTTGAAAAAACGCAGACGCTTGAAAAAAAGTATATCGAAGAGTTGAAAGTGCTTGATGGCCTGAACATGTACAACGCCATGTTACAGCGCCAGTTAGATGACCAGCAAAAAGAAATTAATAAGCTCAATCAATCCATCAATAACGCCACACAGATTGAACGGCAAATTATGCCGTTATTGGTGCGTATGGTTGATGCGCTTGAGAATTTCGTTTCTGTAGACGTGCCATTTCTGGCTCGCGAGCGCGAGGAACGTATTGCAGGCTTGCGTGACCTGTTAGTCAAATCTGAATTTACGACATCAGAAAAGTGCAGACGGGTATTCGAAGCCTACCAGATTGAAAATGAATACGGTTACACCATCGAATCTTACAAGGGACGTGTGGCAGTTGATGGCAGTCAGTTCGCCGTGGACTTTTTACGCATCGGACGTATTGCGCTGTTGTATCGCGACCTGAGCGGCGAACAAGTCGGCATGTGGGACAAGAAAACAGCCAGCTGGCAGCCGCTGACGGAACGGCAGTATCAACGTCATATCACCAAGGGATTAAAAATCGCCAAAGAAGAGATATCGCCTGAATTGATTACTATTCCGATGCTGGCATCGATGGAGGTGCGTTAATGAGACGGCTTATTTTTCTATTAACGGCGATGTCTTTTGTCATTGTCCCGCCTGCAGTGCATTCACAACAGGCCGAGCAGGCAAATTCAGCAACATCGAGCAAGGCTATTTCGGTTGATGAGCTTCTGGAAAAAGTGCGTCAGGGGCATCGTGACGACGGGGTTATCAATCAACAACGCATCGATGCATTTCGTAACCAACAGGCACAGCAACAGCGCCTGCTGAATGAAACGGTCGAGCAACGTCGGCAGGCAGAAGCGCTTAGCCTGCAACGAGAAAACCAGTTCGAACAAAACGATCAGCAAATCACCTTGTTGCAGGAAAGATTGTCTGAACGTCTGGGGTCATTGAAAGAACTTTTTGGTGTTTTACAACTGGTCGCCAATGATACACAGGGCCAGTTCGATAACTCACTTATTCAGATCCACTATCCACAGCGAAGTGAGCGCCTCAACGCGTTCTCGCAAAAAATGGGACAAACTACCGAATTGCCTACAGTCGAGGAAATTGAGTCTCTATGGTTTGAACTGCAGCGCGAGATGACCGAGTCGGGAAAAATCGTGCAATCTACGCAAACTGTGTTGGACAGGCAGGGGCAGGAAGCACAGGTGCCGGTTATCAGAATCGGCACCTTTAATCTTATTTCTGATGGCAAATATATTCAGCGAATTGCTGAGACAGGGCGGCTCGTAGAATACCCTCGTCAGCCATCGAATCGTTATATGAGCGGCGCGCAACAACTGGCGGATAATGATGGCGAACTTATCCCGTTCACCATAGATCCGGTTCGAGGCCAGCTCATCTCTCTGATGGGGGCGGCGCCAGATTTGCGTGAACGCGTCGAACAAGGCGGCGTGATTGGCTACATTATCCTGGCACTAGGCGCGGTAGTGGTGCTTACCGCACTGGTGCGTTTCATTATTCTGCTTGTCGAGGATCGTCGAATTAAGCACCAGTTAAGCCATCTTGATCAACCTGGAAACAACGCACTTGGCAGAGTGGTGAAAGTGTATCAGGACAACAAAAACGACGGTCTGGAATCGCTCGAACTTAAACTGGGAGAAGCGGTGCTGCGTGAGGTGCCTCGTATCAGCCGTGGATTGTCATTTATCAAAATCAGCGCTGCTATCGCGCCGTTGTTGGGGCTGCTGGGTACGGTTACAGGTATGATTATTACCTTCCAGGCGATTACGCTTTTTGGTGCCGGTGATCCTAAACTTATGGCGGGCGGGATTTCTCAAGCCCTGGTCACCACCGTATTGGGTCTCACTGTCGCCATCCCATCGTTACTGCTACACAACGTGGTCAGTGATAAAGCTACCAAATTATCGCAGATCATCGAGCAGGAAGCGGTTGCACTGGTTGCCATGCAGGCAGAGCAGGCGGCGGAGTAGCCAGCATGCCAGTGTTTTTTGACAACCTGTTCCCGTGGTTTGGCGACATGCTTGAATTAGGCGGTGACATTTTGATGTTAATCATCATCATTGCCGCCTTTATGTGGGCGCTGATTCTGGAAAGACTGGTGTTTTTCGGTGCCATATTACCCCGCAAACGGCGCTTCGCCTACGATCTGTGGGCGCGACGCAGTGAGCACAGTAGCTGGTACGCGGGACAGTTCAGGCAGCTGCTACTCAGTCGCCTTAGCAGGGATATGCAACGCAACCTAAGTCTTATTCGCACCATGGTCAAAGTGTGTCCCCTGTTAGGGCTACTCGGCACGGTGATGGGCATGCTGGAAATTTTTGATGCGCTCGCCATTACTGGCAATAACAGCGCCAGAACAACCGCAGGTGGTGTCTCTAAAGCCACGGTATCCACGATGGCAGGCATGGTTGTGGCGATATCAGGGCTCATGGTCAGTAACTATCTGATCAAAAAAGCAGACAACATGAAGTTGGCCATTCTGGAAGCTTTCAGAATGGATGAAAACCATATCAGAATTCGTAAGGTGAAAAAGTAATGCGCAGATTTATGACCTCTCAGGCTCAGGATCAGGAAGCCAGCGTGGATATCACGCCGATGCTGGATGTGGTGTTTATCATGCTGATCTTTTTCATTGTCACGGCCACCTTTGTCAAGTTAGCAGGTATCGAGGTTGACGCACCCAAAGCGTCGACGGCAGTGGTGCAGGAGAAAGCTAATATTCTTATTGCTATCGATGAGAACAACAAAATTTGGATAAACCGTCGCGAGGTGGATTTGCGGGCATTGCGGCCGAATATTGAACGCTTACATGCGGAAAATCCTAAAGGGATAGTTGTCATTCAGGCTGACCGAATGTCGCGCAACGAAACCTTAGTAAAAGTCATGGATGCCTCTCGTAAAGCGGGTGTCTACGATATTGCACTGGCAGCGGATAAAAGCTGATGAGTCAGGTCAGTGTTGATGAACTGAATCAAGTGACGGACCGCTTTTATGGTGTTCGGTTTGTGCTGTTGTTTGTCATCGGCGCGGTCGTTGCAGGAGGGCTGACACTGTTTATGTACGTATTAATTGAGTCCAGTCACAAAGAGCTGGACCAGAGCAGTCGCGCTAATTTACTGGACTTTGTCAGAGTAGAGCGGGAGGAGAGCTCAGCACGTAAGCAGCGAAAACCAACTCGACCTGAAACCCAGGATGCACCGCCTGCACCGCCCACCCCACAAGCCAGTGAACAGAACATGAGCGACGCGACGCTAAATGTCAGTGCGCCCACCGTTGACACCAGCATAAGCGTAGACGTCGGTGCCATTGGTGTCGGTCAGGGCGATGGCGAATATCTGCCTATCGTCAAAGTCGCGCCAACCTATCCGATAAAAGCGTCGATGGCCGGGACGGAAGGGAACTGCCTGGTTGAATACACGGTTACTGAAACGGGCGCGACAAAAGATGTCACAACGGTACCCGGGGAGTGTCCTCAGGTGTTTGTCAGGGCGTCTGTAGAAGCGGCCCGCAAGTTTAAGTATAAACCACGAGTGATCGACGGTGAGGCAATAGAAGTGCCGAATGTGAGAAATTTATTCAAATTTACCCTGCAAAAGCGTGAGGACAGCAATGATTAAACGCGTGCTGCTGGTTTTATTGTGTCTGGGGCTGATGGCTACCGGTGCCCATGGCAAGGAGAAAAAGACCTATGCCATGAGCCTTAAAGTGTTCAAAGCTGTCGAGGAAATCAACCTGATGGTCGATGAGGGCCGTGAAGCAGACGCGTTGTTGGAACTGGCTGAAACCCTGGACATGCCCAGATTGTCCAAATATGAAAAGGCACAACTATGGTATTTGCGCGGCACGATTTTTTATAAGACTGAAGGGGAAGCGGCAGCGCTTGAGAACTTTTCCAGAGTGTTGGAATTTGATGATGGGATCCCGGTATTTCTGCATCTGCGAGTACTGACCACGCTCGTGCAACTTAATCTGGTACTGGAGAATTTCGCTCAGGCCAGAGATCACGCCGAGCGCCTTATCAGCGTATCTGAACAACCCAAAGCGGATGACTATGCATTACTCGCTCAGGCTAATTACCGCCTTGAAGATTGGGCTGCGGCGCTCGAAGCCTGTTTGCAAGCTCGCGCAGTTTATGAGTCGGCGAATTTGGTGCCCAAAGAAAATATATTACTGCTACAGAACGCCGTCTACTTTGAACTCAAGGATATGGAGAATATGGTCAATACCCTTGAGATCCTGATCAAACACTATCCTAAATCTACCTATGTATTGTATCTGGCATCCATCTATGGACAGTTGGACAGACTGGATAAACAGACGGTACTGATGGAGTCCCTTTACGAGGACGGCAAGCTTACAGACAGCTCTCAACTGGTTAATCTTGCCAGCCTGTACCTGTCTGAGAAAGTCCCCTACAAAGCGGCTGTGCTGTTGGAAGACAGCATTGAGCAAGGCGTGATTGAGGAAACGCAGAGAAATTACGAAATGTTGTCTCAGGCATGGCGTTTAGCTGCAGAATTACAACCGTCAGTGATGGCGCTGGCGAAAGCCGCCGAGCTGGCTGATGATGGCGTGTTATATGTGCGCAAGGCCTACATTCACTATGATATGGCGCAGTGGCAGGAAGCCGAGCAGGCCGTGTACAAGGCGTTAGATAAAGGCCTGGATGAAAAGCATAAGGGCGAAGCGTGGCTATTGATGGGCATGACGCGATTTAATATGAACGCATTCGAGAAAGCCATTACTGCCTGTGAACGGGCAGCGTCTTTTCCCGAAAGTAAAAGCTTGGCGCAGCGCTGGATCACTTATATCAGCAATGAACAGGATAAATATAACACCATGCGAGGACTGAATTAGTCAGCGTACCCACTGCCTATTGCGCTAAATGGCATATCCAGTTCCAGTTCCGGTATCTGCAGTCCTATCCAGGCTGGGAAGGTGTTGCTGTTCGGGCCCGGAAACACCTTGTATTCATTTGCCCAGGGATACTTTTCAACTGCCTGCTGTATATCAGGGATAAGACGCTTAGCTTTGTCACCCGTTATAGACAGAACCTTTTCTGGACGAGCGCCATACCAATACCTGTCAGGTGTTGATGTCTGATACTGGCGCAACGCTGGCAATCCCTGATTGACTCGCCAGCCGACGACTTCATAGACGGTATATTCGTCTGCGTCGACAGGTTTTACTGCTAGCCAGGTATGCACCGCGAACCATCCTCGCCATCTAAAGGCGTCTGCGGCATAGACTTCGATAACCGCCTCGTTCACTTCGCTGGGATCCGGTGCAATGCCGGCGGGTTCACGACTGGCGGTGCGCCAGTTATTGTTTGAACAGGCACTGACCAATATCAGCAAAATCAAAGATAATAGGCGTCGTTGCATAGGGAGATAAACGGTTAAGTAATAATAAACAGTATCTACCGAATGAAGATTTGGTTCATTATTTCTGCGTTAAAACGCTAAAGCTGCTCGTCAGATGGCGAAACGTTAAGACATATGGCACTGATCGCCAAGGTAGCGCATCGCGGCTTGTTTGTTATCGAATGTATGATTACTCAATTTTCCCTGGATACCCAGTGCCTGCTCAACGTTGCGCAACTGATTCGGAACAATGGCGCAGCCAAACAAAAACGCGGCGGTATAACAGCCACTGTTCAGACATATTTTATAGGTTTCCTGCAGTGCCGTTTCGACATGCTTTGGCCAGGCTTGTAAGTCAGAAAGATCGGCCAGACCAGCCCAGCGCTTATGCTGCAAGCAGAGTGCTGCTTTCTCTAGCAATTCATTGAATTCGTGCCATAAGCCACTTGAACATACACCTTGCACCTGCGCATGTATGAACGGCTCATCAACAGTGATAGTAAATCCACCGTACTTGTTTTGCCTGGAAAATTGCACATGACCTCCGGTTCTATAGGGGCGCGGATAATACTCAGAACAGGCATCGTGACGATTAGTCTTAAGTATGAAATTTAATCAAATCTGGGATGGCAAAATTAATCAAAATAGTCATATCTTCAACAGTGCTTACACTAAAATTATGAAAATCATGGGCTTATATGGAAAACGGGGAGTGGTTAAAAAAGTATTGGGTATTTGTAGAAATACCTAAATAGTGCGTCTACTGCGGGGCGTCAGCTGGCCAGCCTTCGGCCAGTGTGTGACTGACGATAGTGGTAAAAACGCGCAGGATTTGCTCATCAACATCATCATAGGCGCAGGCTTTCATGGAAAACACCTTTAACACGCCAGCATCACCACCGTCGAAGGTCACCGGTGCGACCATCATGGAGCGAAGCCCGACCTTTTCGCACGCTTCTTTATCTACACGGTCGTCTGTTTGTGCGTCATCACAGCGTAGTAAGCGCTTTTCATTTAAACAGCGCCCAGACAGGCTGCCTTCGAGCGGAATATGTAAGCCATCATTGTGTTTTGTATTATCGGTGACACCGACATAAACCAAATGATCGTCGACGACTTTCTCCACCGCAGCACCGGCTGAGTAGGTCAATTGACATGCCAGGTTAACAATAATTTCAAGCGACTCTTGCTCGGTAGCTCTGGTTCTTATCAGGCTGGCCAAAGCATCTACAATGGCCATCAACTGTTCTTTGCTCAGCAAAGAAACATCGATACCTTGTAGCGAGTCGTCGGACATGGTGTGCTCTCAGTGGATTATTTTTTCAACAAGCATAGACGTGTTTTGACTAACTTGTCATTGTTTTCAATGTAATAGAGAAAAATACCGCTTTGAAGAGGAAAGGCCGGAGCAGAGCGCTCCGGCCGAATAACGACCTGTGTTACCAGATACGCACGCGCTGCTCAGGCGGCAAATACAGCGCATCACCCTCCTGCACACCGAATGCCTCATACCAGGCATCATGGTTGCGCGGCGCGAGTGCGCGATAACGCCCTGGCGCGTGTGTACCCGCACGTAGCTGAGACAGCATTGACTGTTCAGTGCGTTTTTCACGCCATACCTGTGCCCAGGCCAGGAAGAATCGCTGGTCGCCGGTTACACCGTCGATGACAGGTGCTTCCTCACCATTGAGGCTCAATTTGTAAGCATGATAGGCCATAGCCAGTCCACCGACATCGCCGATGTTCTCACCCAAACTGTTGCGACCGTTTACGAAGTTGCCTTCAATAGGCTCGTACTGGCTGTATTGTTCGGCGAGCATGTCAGCTTTTTCTTCGAAGGCCGCGCGATCATCGTCTGTCCACCAGTTACGCTGAATGCCTTCGGCGTCTGATTTACTGCCTTGATCGTCGAAGCCGTGTCCCATTTCGTGGCCAATAACAGCGCCAATGGCACCATAGTTGACCGCTGGATCGGCATTAGGATCAAAGAATGGCGGTTGCAGAATCGCAGCAGGGAACACAATCTCATTAAACGAGCTGTTGTAATATGCATTGACTCGCTGCGGCACCATGCCCCAACGCTCTCTGTCAGTTTTTTGTAGCTCCCTTTCCACTTCCTGGTTCTGGAAGAACTGACGAATATTTCTGACGTTGGTCATCAGGTCGGTTGCGCTGATTTCGAGTCCGTCAAATGACTGCCACTCGTCCGGATAACCAATTTTAGGACGGAATGCCTTGAGCTTCGCCATGGCGTTCTTTTTCGTTTCTTCGCCCATCCAGTCCAGGTTTTGAATACGTTCACCCAGCGCTGTACGCAGGTTTTCAACCAGCTCGGCCATCTGCTGTTTGGAGCTTTCAGGGAAGTGACGGTCGACATAGACTTTGCCGATAGCGAAGCCTAATGATTCAGTTCCTGACATCTGGCTAATCGCGCGTTTCCAACGCGGACGAGGTTCCTGCTGACCGTTCAGCGTTTTGCCGTAGAAATTAAAATTCGCCATGTAGATATCATCAGATAACAGCGGCGCATTGTTACTAATAGTGTGGTACATCAGATAGTCTTTCCACACATCCAGTGGCTGCTCGTTGATCAGCGTGATCATGCCTTTCACTGGTTCTGGCTGAGAGACATTAAGATGCGGAATTTTAAGGCCCGTCTGGGCAAAGAATAGATCCCAGTTGAAGCCTGGATAAGCTTCGTTTAGCTCATCACGCTCAATCTGATTCAGGGTCAGGTCGCGGTCACGACGCTTTTCCCGTGGCCAGTGTGCTTCGGCGATTTTGGTTTCCAGAGCGAGTATACCTTGTGCTTTTTGTTCGGCATTTTCTACACCAGCAAAGGCCAGCATTTCCGCCACGTGCTTGACGTATTCAGCGCGGAAATTCTCAAAACGTTCACCCTCTTCCAGATAGTAGGAGCGATCAGGCATACCCAGTCCGCCTGCACCAACAGAGAGCTGATAGCGGTCTGGATCGAGACGGTCAAACCACATTCCGCCCCAGATTGGGCTTCCAGTATCTTCCAGCCACGCTTTACCGAATGTTTCCGTCAGGTCATCAACATTGCTTATTTGTGCGATATTATCCAGTGTCGATTGGATAGGTGTTATACCCAATTCATTTATGCGTTCCACGTCCATAAACGAATTGTAAAAGTCCGCCACCAGCTTGCCTTCACCGCTTAAATTGGGCGTTGCAGCAAGCTCGTCAATGATAGCTTTTACCTGTTCTTCGCTGCGGTCAGCCAATTTAGTGAATGCACCGTAGCGGGTTTTATCCGCAGGCAATTCAAAGTTTTCGTACCAGGTTCCACCTGCATACATGAAAAAGTCATCGCCTGGTTTTACATTCAGGTCACGGGCATCAAGCTCTACGCCAAAACTTCCTAATTCAGCCTGACCTGTCGCTTGTTCTGCTTGTTTCGCTACTGTCTGACTTTCGGTTTGTGGGGCCGGGCTGGCCTGATTCGTGTTAGGTTGACTGCAGCCACTCATGCCGAGCACTGCTACTGCTATAGATGCAGCTAGAATAGACTTTTTCATACTTCCTCAACTGTCGCTTTATAAATATCTATTTTTTGAGCACACTATCATAATGCAAAAAAGTCCATATGCCAGGGCTTTACCGCTGATTACAAAGGACCTTTTTGCAACAAATTATAAACATACGATTCACGTCAACTTGGTATGACATAAGAAAATGTCGAGCGCGCAATGTCATTACGTGCTTCAACAGTAATAGGATTACATTCGTTAATTCACTCTCCGAGAGCGTGCGTAAGCTGATACAGATCAAAGATGCCTATGTGTGTTGAGCGCATACTTTAGGTCAATTAAGCAGTAACAAAAAAGGTGAGTCGCATGTCATTAGAAAAACACAATTTCCTTAACGAATTTCCAGATCACCACCACACCATACGACATTTAAAAATGAATGATGCACATTTTTCCAAAATGCTGAATGAATACAATGAGCTGGACCATGAGGTGTATCGAATTGAATCCGGAGACGAACCGCGCTCTGATGACTATCTTGAACAACAGAAGTTACGTCGTGTGCATTTGAAAGACCAGTTGATCGGCAGAGTAAAACAGGAAGAAGCAGCGCAATAGCGCTGCGAACCCGAATGACATTACGTTAGACACGCCTGCTTGCATTTGCACGGATTTAGCGTAACGTTTTGTTAAGCATAGTAATCAAGGCGTATATGGTTGAGTTGGCTCAAGCAAACTGACATGCCGATTCGCAGCAGCGAACATCCCGTATTACTTATTCTGGGCACAGCCATTTTATATGTGCTCTGTGCGCGTCTGAGCCAGATTTTTGCTATCCCACCCGGAAACATCACGCCAGTCTGGATCCCATCAGGCTTGATGCTCGCCCTCGCGTTTAGATATGGAACAGGCATATGGCCAGGCATTTTTCTGGGCGCATTTTTCGGCAATGTATGGGCCTACTTTTCTACCGATTCACTCGGTAGTATTGCCGCGTCGTTAGCTTCTGGCACATTCAACGGCGTAGGTGATGTGATAGCTATCGTTGTAATGGCACGTCTGATACAGCGATTGACCGGCAGTCACACCCCGTTTTCCAGTTTGCACGAGTTCACATTGTTTGTGCTGATTTGCGCGATTCTCGGTGCCTTTATCAGCGCCCTGTTTGGTGTCTCCGGACTGTACTTATTTGGCTTTTTGGGCGGTGTTGATTACGCGTTTGCGTTTACCAACTGGTGGATTGGTGATGGGGTAGGTGTACTGCTTTTCGCTCCTTTCTTCTCTGCATTTTTGCATCGCCAAAGCGTAACAAGCAAATATTTTGTTCCCATTCTGCTCTTTAGTGCGGCGGTTTTTGCATTCTTTACCGCCGTGATATTCGAACTGCTATATCCAAACAAGTGGTTCATATATTTAAGTATCTTATTGTTACCGCTCGCTTTTATCTCAATGTTACAAGCGGGTCAGCGGGTCGTGTTTACGGTGCAAATCGTTGTTGCCGCCGTCGCTGTTGTTGCCACCAACAAAGAATTGGGGCCGTTTAGCAACTATGAGATCATTTCTCCTTTGATGTCGCTACAGCTCTTCGTGGCAATGATGTCTTGCATTATTTTCGCCATTGCTGTGCTGGTCAATCAGCGCAATCGCCTGAGTATGGCACTCCAGGAAAAAACCGAAAAACTCGAGGCGTTATACCGGCATGACCCGCTCACTGGGCTGTGGAATCGCTACCACATCGTAGAGTTTCTCGATAATGAACTTAATCGTTTTAAGCGCAGCGGCAGTCCATTTGCCCTCTATCTGATTGACGTGGATGATTTTAAACCCGTCAATGATAGGTACGGACATCTTGAAGGCGACCGCATCCTGATTGAATTAAGCAAGGTGTTTCAATCTCATGTCAGAGCGATAGATTTAATTGGCCGATGGGGCGGAGAAGAGTTTCTGGTCATTGCCGCTGAGTCAGACGAGGACGGCGCAGAAGCGTTTGCCAAAAAGCTGATTGAAATTGTATCAGAGCATGATTTTGGTCTGCCAGAGCCACTGACCGTGAGTATCGGCTATACGCTTTGCAAAGACGTTGATTCGCAAACCAGTATTGTGAAACGCGCAGATGACGCGCTTTATCAGGCTAAAGCGAAAGGTAAGAACCAACACTGTTCGAAAGTGTAGGGTAGAAGGCATCAAGCCTGCTATAAGGCAGGCTTGATAGTCAGGCGTAGACACTAGCCCGTGCACTTTTTACCGCGGCATGGCTTGTCGCCGCCACCACCGCCGTCATTCGATGTAACGGTGACATTGCGCCAGGCGGTCCACGCGGAATCACCGACGCTGTTACTTGCCTTAACGCGATAGCGGAATTCACCCGCACCGCTGATATCAGCATAGCTGACGGTGTCCGCAGACAATGTGGCTACAATTTGTGTAGCGTGCCAACGACCATTTTTATGCAGCTTTTCCCGTTCTACGACAAATGCTGTTTCGTTATCGCTATTATCCGTCCAGTTCAACAGAGCTGTACCATTTGCGCCATCAGCAACACTCAGCGTACCGGGTGCACTGGGTGGCTCTGGTTGTGGCGGGGCCTGTTCAGTTACTGCGCATTCTGGCGCAGATGCGACCGTAGTGTTACCAGCAAGATCTCTGGCAGTGACGGTAAAGCAATACTCGGTCTGTGGTTGCAGACCGCTCACTACGAAGTGACTATCCGTTTGCCACGCACTTGTGACGCAGCCCTGTCCTCCGGATTGACAATCAAACTGGTAACTGACTACCCCACCGCGATCATCCACAGCTGTGGTGGCCTGCATCTCAATCTCATAGGCGCCTAACGCATTGGGCATTTGTGCAAACGACATGGGGTTAGGATCTGGTGGCGTTACATCCGGCACGCCTACGGCGATCTGGCCATTCAGATAGTAGTGTCCCTGACTGCCGTAATCGGAGGCGTAGTTGCTCACGGTACCATATACCTCAAGCAAGTAAAGCCCTTCCGCTAAGGAGGTGCTCAAACTGGCACTGGTGTCGAACTCATCAGCACTGTCGGCAATCAGGCCACCCTGGGCATCGTAGAGTCGTAGACCAATATCGAGGTTTGCACCACGACGACTGGAACGTGTAAACGCATCCCACGCAGGCGTAGCGCTGAACTCCACTGGGCCGGACCCGGCATTAAATTGAAACCAGTCCGAGTCTGCAACCTGCACGCTGCCTTTATTGTCTGATACCACACTGCCGGGGTCGAGCTGTCTGTTGGTTGCCGTAAATTGACCATTTTCATCGGTAATCAAGGCAGCAGGTGTTGATGCCGAGCCAGCGCTATCCACACTATCGCCAAGCTGATTGCGAATAATCGCAATATCGTCCTGTGACTGACTGGCGTCCGGATATTCGCCTTTGCTCCATTGCGTAACATTTTTGTAGTAGCCAACTCCCATTATAGGTGCCCAACTGGTTGGCTCATTGTCAGCGCCCAGGCCGCGATAATAGCTTTCAGTAGAGGTGCCATCGTGACTCAGGCCAAAATTATGCCCCATCTCGTGAGAGCCTGCCTCAGCCATAAAATTGGCCGCGCCTGAGCCCAGGCGGTTGTAATACACCAGTGCAGGTTGATAGTAGGTATAGTTACTTCTGCCCCATACGCCTACATAAGCAACACCACCTGCACCCTGACTGGGCATGGCCTTACCATTATTGTCAGTGTCTTTGGTAAATAGTAACCATCCGGTGTTGGGGCCAAAGTTGCTTGGTGCCTGCGTGGTCACGTTGACATCAAACGCAGCAAAGTCGTCGGCAACCCGTGTCCATATCTCATGGATCCGAGCGCGTTCGGTGTCATTAAAGTCTGCTGGGTTGCCATCCAAATCATAAGGGACGGAATCGTAGCTGGCACCGCCGCCCCAAGCCTTGCCGCTGATTTCACCACCATCAAAATCCAGGAAAATGGTGTTGGCTGAACCCGGATTGCTGTGCAGATTGAATACATCGACAGGAGGTAACGTGGCGTTGGTTGTGTCGCTTTGCGGTTCTGCACTGTCGGTAAACTCAACTAAGCCTTCTTCGATGTAAAATAGTTCACCATCGGCATCCACATCCATCAACAGTAGATCCAACGCCGGTATACCGAGATCTGACAGGCGCTGTAAAACCCGCTGACGAATAGGTTCAGGAAGGTTAGACAGACTCTGTTTTAATCTGCCCTCAGGAATATTTTGCATTGCCTGCGGCGGTAGGTTGGTGACACCTGTCCCATCGGGGGCGGCATAAGTAACGCCTGAGATTGATGTACAGACACAGCCTGCAATCAGGCTTAATCGTAGGTTGTTGAACAGACTCATTAGGTTGCTCCAAATTGTTACTACAAGGTCATTTGGAACGGAAAAACAGTCGGCTGCCCGTTTAAAAAACGTCAGCTTTCCGGCAATCCCGCTGTCGTAGAGTAATGACTCCTTAGACCGGTGACTTTGCGCCCCACATTTTCACGTGGTTTGCCATTCTGCATAACTTGCATACCAAAACACTATCAGACCAGCAGATTTTATTAGTATGAAGTGACGCGTTGGGATATTGCTGAAAATACCTTTGTGAAAATCCGTCTACACTAATAGCGGCTATATGTTTGCCAGTAAAGTCCAGAAAAGATAGGGGGTATGCAGTAAAGTTGCGACCTGAGCTGTTTATCAATATTAGTGACAATGAAGTATAAAAAGTATGGATAGGAATACGGCTGTTGAAATGCGACTTACCGCCCCATACCTGTTAACGTATAGAGAATAAGCTGCCTGATTGGCAATGGGTGAAACGCCGTTTCGCCATCATGATTAAAAGGAGCCTTATGAAAGCATCAGACCTGTTCGTCAAAGCACTAGAGGCTGAGGGAGTCGAATATATTTTCGGCATACCCGGTGAAGAGAACCTTGATTTGCTGGAGTCTCTGCGACACTCATCCATCAAACTTATCCTGACCCGGCATGAACAGGGGGCCGGTTTCATGGCCGCTACCTACGGAAGATTAACCGGCAAGGTAGGAGTGTGTCTGTCCACATTAGGGCCAGGCGCGACTAACTTGGTGACCCCCGCTGCTTACGCGCAGTTGGGCGCAATGCCGATGATGGTCATTACCGGACAAAAACCAATCAAAACCAGCAAACAAGGTCGCTTCCAGGTGATTGATGTGGTCGATATGATGCGCCCGATTACCAAATATACCGCTCAGGTAGTGAGTGGTGATCGCATTCCCTCTGTGGTCAGAGAAGCCTTCCGCATTGCCCATGAGGAAAGACCAGGGGCCGTACACATTGAGCTACCCGAGGATATCGCCGCTGAACAGACATCGGCACCGTTGATATCGCCTACTCAGGGGCGTCGTCCTATTGCTGAATATAAAGCCATCAATCGTGCGGTGGAAATGATCGAGCAGGCAACCTCTCCCGTGTTGCTCATCGGCGCCGGTGCGAATCGTAAACTGACCGCTAAAATGCTCAGAGAGTTTGTCGACAAGACCGGTATTCCATTTATCACTACGCAGATGGGTAAAGGCGTACTCAATGAAACCGACAAGCTGTTTATGGGCAATACCGCGCTGTCTGA
The DNA here is from genome assembly GCF_000429145.1 of Aestuariibacter salexigens DSM 15300. Taxonomy (GTDB): domain Bacteria; phylum Pseudomonadota; class Gammaproteobacteria; order Enterobacterales; family Alteromonadaceae; genus Aestuariibacter; species Aestuariibacter salexigens. Next base: position 119,993 of record NZ_AUBH01000004.1, on the reverse strand, counting down.
TGGGGATTTTGTTCACAGGGCGATTCGACGAGCCGATCTGATTATTAATGTCGGTCATGACGTCGTTGAGAAACCGCCCTTTTTTATGGAGCAGAACGGTCAACAGGTGATCCATATAAACTTTGATTCTGCGGCGGTGGATCCGGTGTATTTCCCACAGCTTGAGGTGGTAGGCGATATTGCCAATAGCATCTGGCAAATCAAAGAAAAAATTACTCCACAGCAGGGCTGGAAACTTGATTTCTACTGCGATGTACATGATGCCTACGTGGCTCACCGCAGTGAGTCCGAAGATGACGACCGATTCCCGGTGCTGCCGGAGCGCTTTGTAAGGGATATTCGCAAAGCCATGCCTGATGACGGCATTGTGACACTGGATAATGGCGTGTACAAAATCTGGTTTGCCCGAAATTATCCCGCATTCGCACCTAATACGCTGCTATTGGATAACGCACTAGCCACCATGGGCGCTGGGCTGCCTTCTGCCATGGCAGCAAAACTCGTTTATCCAAATCGGGCCGTATTGACGGTCTGTGGCGACGGTGGCTTCATGATGAATAGTCAGGAGATGGAAACGGCGGTGCGCCTGAACTTACACATCGTCGTGATCATTCTGCGTGATGACGCGTACGGCATGATTAAGTGGAAACAGGCGCATATGAATTTTGATAACTTCGGGCTCGATTACGGTAACCCGGATTTCGTCAAATACGCCGAAAGCTACGGCGCAAAAGGCTGGCGAGTCGACTCTACGGAAGGCTTGCTGGGCCTTGTTCAGAAATGTCTGAATGAGCCAGCCGTGCACCTGATTGATTGCCCGGTTGACTACAGTCTGAATGACCAAACACTTAATAAAACAATAAAAGAATTGAGCCAGGAGCTCTAAGGAAACCCTATGTTAAAGGATGCTTATCCTTACTATCTTGCAAACGAGGCCGTTTTTGCAAATCAGGATCTTGCTGTCACCAACAAATATACGGGTGAAGTGGCCACACGAGTGGCCATGGCAGGTGAAGATGTGATTGATCAGGCTATCGCAGCAGCAGTTGATGCTCAGGAAGCGTTGACAGCAATGAAACCTCACCAGCGTCAGGATATCCTGAATCATTGTGTCGAACGTTTTAAAGAGCGTTTCGATGAACTCGCCGAAGCGTTATGCGTTGAGGCTGGTAAACCTATAAAAGATGCACGCGGGGAAGTGACTCGCCTGATCGATACGTTTCGCATTGCCGCTGAAGAGGCCGTGCGCATCAATGGCGAGGTCATTAACCTTGAGATCACGCCACGGGCCAATGGCTACCGCGGTATGACTAAGAAGGTCCCGATCGGACCCTGTTCATTTATTTCACCGTTTAACTTTCCGTTAAATCTGGCCGCTCACAAAGTTGCGCCTGCCCTGGCGGTAGGATGTGCATTTGTATTGAAACCTGCATCTCGCACGCCACTTGGCGCATTGATTATCGGAGAGATACTGGCCGAGACTGATTTGCCTAAAGGCGCATTCAGTATATTGCCCTGTAGCCGTGACGGCGCGGAGCTTTTTACTACTGACGACCGCTTCAAGTTGCTCAGTTTTACCGGCTCTCCGGATGTGGGATGGGATCTCAAAGCCCGTGCCGGGAAGAAACCAGTGATCCTTGAATTGGGTGGCAATGCAGGCTGTATCGTCGATGCGGATGCCGATCTTGATGACGCTATTGAGCGCATCGTATTTGGTGCGTATTACCAGTCTGGACAGAGCTGTATCAGCGTGCAGCGAATATTCATTCACGACAGTATTTACGATGAATTCAAGACACGGTATGTCGACAAAGTCAGCCAGCTAACAATGGGGGACCCCTTTGACGAAAATACATTCATTGGTCCAATGATTGCCGAGTCTGAGGCAAAACGACTGGAGTCATGGATCCAGAATGCGGTATCAGCGGGGGCAACATTATTGTGCGGCGGTAAACGGGACGGCGCCATGCTAGAAGCGACTATTCTTGAGAATGCACCGCATGATAGTGAAGTAAACGCTGAAGAAGCCTTTGGACCTGTTACCGTCATCAGTAAATTCAGCGACTTCGACGAAGCCCTTAATAAAGTAAATGATAGCCAGTTTGGCTTGCAGGCCGGTGTGTTTACCCGAGACATCTATAAAGCGCAGAAGGCGTGGGATGTGCTTGATGTGGGCGGTGTGGTAATTGGTGATGTGCCTAGCTGGCGGGTGGATAACATGCCTTATGGCGGCGTGAAGGAATCAGGCTTGGGCAGGGAGGGCATCAAATACGCCATTGAGGATATGACCGAGACGCGCCTGTTGGTGATCCGGGACCCGCAGGGTTAGGCCTACCCTGACCAACAACATCTGGTAAAAATTGGCTGCCCGTTGTGGGCAGCCGATGGCAAACATGAATCACTTTAGGTAAGACGACCACTATGACCTATCCGATCGGCAAGCCCGGTACTCCCTGGGGAAACGAAGAAAAACAACACTGGTTGCAACAGCAACATGTACAGCGTAGTTACCAGACAGAGGTATTAGATAAAATCATGCCCCTGTCAGAACGCTTTGAGCTTATTCAATACGGGGCATTACCTTATGACGAAATCAAGTATCCGCTGTACGCGCTGAAATCTTTTGACTGGCAGTTGGACCGTCCCAATGTGCTGGTGACCGGTGGCGTACATGGCTACGAGACTAGCGGTGTGCAGGGTGCAATCCGGTTTGCTGAGACGGTGGCGCTGGACTATACCAATAGAATTAACTTGCTCATCGCTCCCTGCATTAGCCCGTGGGGCTATGAAACTATCAATCGCTGGAACCCTGATGCCGTCGATCCTAATCGTTCTTTTACGGATAACTCACTTTCTGCAGAAGCGCGGATGGTGATGCAGTTGGTTCGGCAATTAGATGTGCAGTGGCTGGCCCATTTTGACCTGCATGAGACGACCGACACGGATAACAGCGAGTTTCGCCCTGCTTTAGCAGCCAGAGACGGCACGACCCATGATAACTGGAATATTCCGGATGGCTTTTATACCGTTGACGACAGCACGCGCTCACAGCCCGACTTTCAACGCGCGGTCATCGAAAGCGTAGGTAAAGTGACTCATATTGCGCCGCCGGATGAACACGGCAAAATTATAGGCGCAGACGTTACTCAACCTGGGGTCATCAATTACGACAAGCGCTCCTTAAAACTGTGTGGTGGGTTTACCAATGCTGAGTACGTCACCACCACGGAAGTCTACCCTGACAGTCCGTCTGCGACACCGGAAATCTGCATTGATGCCCAGGTCGCTGCGATCGTTGGTGGTCTGCAATATTTGCTTGCTAACACTAAATGATTGTTGTCACTGGGCGATATCGTCGAGCAGCCTGTTAACGTGTTCATAAAATGCCTGTGCCGCTGGCGAGGCGACCTTGCCTTGTGGGGTGACCAGGTACCAGCGGCTTTTTATAGGGAGTTCCTTAACCTGAAGCTCAACCAGATTCCCGGGCGCCATGTGGCTAAGTGCATGGCGGCTGATGATGGCGATGCCCAAACCCGCCACAACGGACTCTTTAATTGCCTCGTTACTCGCTATGGTCAAAGGACGAAGGTGGGGGGCGCCATATTCTTTGAAGAAACCTTCGATAGCAAAGCGTGTGCCTGAACCCTGTTCTCGGATCAGAAAACGTTCATTGCGTAAGTCAGACCAGGTCAGGTCCGCCTGGTTTGCCAGCGGATGATCCTGTGGCGCGATAAGTACCAGTGGGTTATCGGTAATAGGTTGAGCGTTGATATCCAGCTCCCGGGGGGGGTGACTAAAGATGTAAAAGTCATCCAGATTCTGACGCAGGCGAGCAATAATTTCAGCGCGGTTGCCGACATTAAATTCAGGCTCAATAGATGGATACAGTCGGCAAAAAGAGCCAAGCCAGGTGGGAACCAGGTATTTAGACGTGGTCACCGCTGACAGTCGAAGATGACCAAACGATAACCCTGCTCGTTTGGCAAGCCGCATCTCCAGATTTTCCAGTACTGCAAACAAATCGCGGCTTGCCTCCAATAACTCCTGTCCTGCATCGGTCAGATACAGCTTTTTGCCGACCTGTTCAAATAACGCGGTTTGTGTAGTCTGGGCAAGCTTTGCCAACTGTGTCGATACCGTTGGCTGGGCCAGATGCAGTGTCTTGGCAGCGTCGGTGACGCTGCCGCAGTCAGCCACAGAGCGGAAGATTTCTAACTGTCTGAAGGTGAGCTGGCGGGTATGAAATGATTTTATCATCTATGAAAATCGATAAAAAATAACAATAAAATCTATTATTATAAATGTTATGACTCATTACAATGACGCCCGAATTTAGCTAACCCCATCGGAGACAAGATAATGAGCATGCAACCGGTTCCTATTACCATTGCCAATGGAGATGGCATTGGCCCGTCTATCATGCAGGCAACACTGCATATCCTTGAAGCTGCGGGCGCGCGTATTGCGCCTGAAACGATAGAGATTGGTGAGCAGGTTTATCTGCGTGGACAGACCAATGGTATTGATGACAGTGCGTGGGAGTCGCTACGCCGCACCAAAGTGTTTCTTAAGGCCCCCATCACGACACCTCAGGGAGGCGGTTATAAAAGTCTCAATGTGAGTATGAGAAAAGCGCTGGGGCTTTATGCCAATGTGCGCCCTTGCGTTGCCTACTCGCCCTTCGTCGACACTAAACATCCGAATATGGATCTGGTGATTATTCGAGAAAATGAAGAAGATTTGTATGCAGGCATCGAGCATCGTCAGACTGAAGAGGTTTACCAGTGTCTGAAACTGATCACTCGCCCAGGGTGTGAGCGTATCGTGCGCTACGCTTTTGAATACGCCAGACAGCAGGGGCGTGAGCGTGTCACCTGTATGATCAAAGACAACATCATGAAGTTGACAGATGGTCTGTTTCACAAGGTGTTCAAGGAAATCGGCGAGCAATACCCGGACATTGAGCAGGACAGCATGATCATTGATATCGGTGCTGCACGCATTGCAGACACGCCGGAAAACTTTGACGTTGTGGTCATGCCCAACCTTTATGGCGATATCGTCTCTGATGTGGCGGCACAGATCGCTGGCTCAGTAGGTATGGCAGGTTCAGCCAACATTGGTGACCAGTGCGCCATGTTTGAGGCCATTCATGGCTCAGCACCAGATTTAGCTGGCCAGGACGTGGCTAACCCCTCAGGCCTGTTGCATGGTGCAGTTCAGATGCTGGTACACATTGGCCAGGCGGATGTTGCAGAAAAGGTTCATAATGCCTGGCTCTGCACGCTTGAAGACGGCATTCATACCGCAGATATTTATAAACAGACGGTCAGCAAGCAAAAAGTTGGCACCATGGCGTTTGCCGATGCAGTGATTGCAAGATTGGGTAAAACACCATCGCTGCTTTCGCCAGTCAGTTACGCACAAAGCACGCCACTTAAACTGCCGACGCCGGTGCGTAAAGCGCCTGCTCAAAAGGCGCTGGTAGGGATTGATATCTTCCTGCAATGGCAGCAGGGTGAGCCTGCTGAGTTAGGACAAAAACTTAACGCCCTGAGTCGCGAGAATATTAAACTGCAACTTATCACCAACCGTGGTGTGAAAGTCTGGCCAACCGGGTTTCCGGAAACGTTCTGTACGGACCACTGGCGCTGTCGTTTTCTGTCACCGACCGAAAATCTGGACTTTGCCGAAGTACTGGCCTTGCAGACCCGTTTGCACGACGCCGGTTTTGATGTGGTGAAAACAGAAAACCTGTATACCTTTGACGGTGAAGCGGGTTATGCCTCGGTACACGGCTAATGAGTGCGGCGCATCGCGATGAATTGTCTATGGCGGTGCGCTTCGTTTACATCAAAGGATAAATTGTTGCGGCGTCGCTGGTGACCTGCGATTAACAGCGTGTATAGTACTAAATTGACAGCAATCAACATTAACCTTTGAGGTAACACAACGTGACAGGCGCCGTATTAAGTAATTGGGACGACATTCTTTTACTCAACGATCAGCTCAGCGAGGACGAGCGTATGATCCGGGATATGGCGCACAGCTTTTGTCAGGAAGTGTTACAGCCGGGTATCCTGATGGCCAATCGCGAAGAAAAGTTTGACCCGAACATTATGCGTCAGTTCGGTGAGGTCGGCTTATTGGGCTCGACGATCGATGGCTACGGCTGTTCCGGAGTCAATTACGTCTGCTATGGCCTTATTGCCAGAGAAGTCGAGCGCGTAGATAGCGGATATCGCAGTGCCATGAGTGTGCAGTCATCGCTGGTGATGCACCCTATTTACAAATTTGGTACCGAAGCGATGCGAGAAAAGTATCTGCCTAAACTCGCGACCGGTGAAATGATCGGTTGCTTCGGTCTGACTGAACCGGATGCAGGCTCCGATCCGGCCGGCATGAAAACGCGCGCAGTTAAGGTTGACGGCGGTTACAAGCTTACCGGTTCAAAAATGTGGATCACTAATTCTCCCATCGCAGATGTCTTTGTGGTGTGGGCCAAAAACGAAGCGGAAGATAACAAGATTTGTGGCTTTGTACTAGAGAAGGGCATGGCCGGACTCAGCGCACCGAAGATTGAGGGCAAACTGTCACTCAAAGCCTCGATCACAGGTGAAATCGTGATGGACAACGTATTTGTGCCTGAAGAAAACATGTTCCCTGAGGTGAGAGGATTAAAAGGCCCGTTTAGCTGCCTGAACATGGCACGCTATGGCATCTCCTGGGGTGCAATGGGTGCTGCCGAATATTGTTGGCATGCCGCTCGACAGTACGGTCTTGACCGACACCAATTTGGCCGGCCGCTGGCACAGACACAGCTTTTTCAAACTAAACTGGCCAATATGCAAACCGAGATCACCCTGGGCTTACAGGCCTCCCGTCGCGTTGGTGAAATTATCGACACTGGAAGCTGGGACCCGACCATGATTTCTCTGGTCAAGCGCAACAATTGCGGCAAAGCATTAGACATTGCGCGTATGGCCCGAGACATGCACGGCGGAAATGGCATTGCCGATGAGTTTCACGTCATTCGGCATATGATTAATCTTGAGACGGTCAATACTTACGAAGGAACCTATGACGTGCATGGTCTCATTCTGGGGCGCGCGCAGACTGGCTTGCAGGCGTTTTTCTGACCATTAGCCGCTAGTGCGCGGCTTTCGAGCGTTTAAATAGATCTGCCGTGGCATTGAAACCTTCATGCCTTAGCCATGTCACGGCTTTTTCCTCGCAATCAAAGTGTGCGCGTTTGAACTCGCCCTGCTCCTCAACAATCATTCTACCCAGAAACTCTTTTTTCATCGCTGAGGGAGCATAAACATTGGCGGCTCTCTTCAACCCATGGGAAATACACCAGTCTACTAACTCTTTAATGATGGCGAACATCTCGGGACTGCAGAGATCCCAGTTATCTAGGTAGACCATGTGTCCCCAGTCGCCGTTTATTTCACTGGCCAATGCTTTGAAGTCGCGAGAAAAATTTGCCGCCGCGATATCATTCCAGGTATCGACTAATTCCGCATAGAGCACATTGTCATGCTGCCAAAGACGATACGAACCATGCTGTTCAGGATGCATAACGTATTTCAATGCGATAGTTTCAACTAGTATTAAGAATAGGAGTTATTTACCCTGACGCCAACTTGTTCACACAGATTTTGACGGTGAGGGTCGACTCGCATAATACTTGGGTCTATCACCAGGAAGACGGTTCCAATATGTCTATACGTTTGCCTTTATATAAAAAATTAACGGTATTATTTCGCATTGAGCCAGGGTGTCTGGGGCCACAGGGGAAAGACTACGTAGAAGAGTTTTGCGTATTTGCGCGCACTGAACTCAAGTCGTTTGAAAGCGGTATCCTGCGCTGGGTTATCAAACCCCGGTACGATAAATCTTTGCCTGAAATTGAATATGCGCTGAGTAATGAGACAGTAGACAGACAAAAAGCTGACGCATTCTTTTCTGATTTTGATAAGTCTATCGCTAACTTTGAATCCACATTGGATGACAAGCTAGCTGATTTAGTCGAGCAGTTTTTCGAACGATAGAGCCTTATGATAAGCCCGTTGCTCCGATTCACTCATGCCCTTGGTATAGACATCGGCGAGTGATTTGCGCAGTGATGGATCCTCCAATATCGCGTTTATTTCGTTGATATGCTGTTTTCCCCGTTCGGTAAGACTGCAGGCAATATGTGCAGGTACAGCCTGTTTGCTGTCTTCAAGAGCAAAACTTGTAAGTGGCGTATCATCTCCTACCGCTCGCCGTATTTCGTGAAGTGTTGTTGGATATTCGAGCATGTAGTCGATGCGCCCACGTTTCAACAGCGGAATAGCACGCTCCATCTCGCCACTGTCAAGGTTGATGAATCGTTGTGGCTCGTCGGCAATGATGTCACCAATAACGGGGTGAGTTATCGCTCCCCTTGTATATCCGAAAATCAGTGATGGGTAGGTGCTCGCTAATGTTTCGAGAGACAACGTTCGTTGGCCAGTCTGGCGTTTCAGCAGTTGTGCATGTTCAGACTCGCGCAATGCATATAACCTCAAATCAAGATAATACACTGCAGGCTGACTAAAATACGTGACCTGCTGCCTCGCCTCGGTCCGTAACACATTTAAAATACAGGCATTTGCGTTTTCAACGATAAAGTCAAAGGCCGCTGTAGAGCTCATATTGTGTATCTGCAACGTCGTGTTATTTGCGAGTTGTTGCCGCCACCACTGTGTTGCCTCTGTATCGCTGTAAGATACTGTTAATGCATCCTGATTATTGTCGAAGTACTTATTAATCAGGATCCAATGCAATGTGCTGTCGGCATGCCGGCTGGTATCTGATGCAGATTTCACGAAAGGTACACTGATATTTTCGGCGATGAGTTGCTCAATGCGGGTTTCAAAATGCTCGCGAGCAGATGCGGTTGTAAATTCGATGTACACCGGTTTTGAGGAAGAAATTGCTTGTTTTTCGATATGTTTATTGCGACTGGTATACAGACCTGCATTATCTGCGTAGTCGATGATTGCAGATATTCGTCCACGTTCTAATAAGGTTAATGCAGCTTCCTCTTCATCGATTGGGTATACGGCAGTCTCATATCGCAGCCGATAGGGACGATTAACGACACCAGTGAACTCTGACGATTGGGAAATACCTCCGGGTAAGGTAAGTAAGGCAAAAGCGGGAATAGCTGCATATTCATAGCGGCTACGCAACCAGTCTTCATCCGGTTGAGGAACAACGCTTAGGCGTATAGTTACGTCAGCTGCAACATCAGAATGATAGATCACAGGAGTATTCAGAACCTCACTAAAATGCTGTTCTATACGTTCTCTTTGTTGCTCAGAAAGGGTGATCTGCTCGGGTAGGAAATGCAGATGCTGCGTTGTCTTTGAATGTGCATGTGAACAAAACAGCGTAAGGAACGCAACGTACCACAACAGATGCGCGGCTACGCGAAGCATTGAATGGCGCCTATGCATAATATTACCAGCTATCTACGAGCGGTTTGTACAGCGCGTCATCTAACAAGCTGCCCCTTTTAACCGGTCGTACCCGAACCTGCTCTCGCGCATCGTTCCATGTTTCGTAAGTGCGACCGTCTACTCTGTAACTGGTTGGCTCTGTGCTTCGGAATGCGCCTAATTTGTATGCGTGTTGAAGCAGTTTCCCGGCGTCTGGCATGGCCTCGACTGAGTTATTAACGATTAACTGTTGATTACCGGCTGCATCTGTACTTAGAAGCACTGCAATATCCATAATGCGGTTTATCTGCCCGGAAGATAATAATTGTTGTTTAGCATCGTCAAACTGTGCAATAAGCTGCTTTGCATTTTCAATATCAGCCTTGATTCCGAGACTGACATTGACGCTTATCATTGGCCTTTGGCTGATGTACAAAAGCTCCTCTCCGTCAGCGGCCAGTAATCGGTTAAATTCTTCAACTTGCAGTCTGTCTGCAAGGATAAAGTCAACTCTATCATCAGCGAGCTGGCGGAAATTATCAAAATCGGTGGGGACTCTGGCCCAGCGAACATCATGCAAGTTTCTGATTCGATCGCTGTCAGCAAAACGCCTTACAATGCCGACGCGTTCTCTTCTAAGCTGTGACTGGGAAGTGATCTCTTGCGCACTCTCCTGTTTAGATACGATATGCAGGTGGTGAGTAAAAAACGGCTGCGAATAGATAAATCCCGGTCGCGTTTCCAACAGGCTCAATTGATCTATATAGCCATCATAGCGTCCAGCTTTGAGCCCACTTACCGACATCGCCAGTGTGCTGACATCAATATTGTGCCGAGTCTTCGTTGCGTTAAGGATAGCCGAAGCTAGATCGGTTAGCCTTGACCTGTCAGGATCGTATTCAACATAGGTCGGCCATTCATCTGCTACCAAACGCAGAGTCTGCCCAACGCTATAAGGCATGAAAACAACGGCGGCGAAGACAGCTGTGAAGCGGAGTAATTTTGCAATCATGCCACCACAGTATTTGATGTCAGCGCGTATCACAACACCTCCATGAGTCTCTTGGTATACCTGCACTTAATATGATCAGATTACCAGTCCGGTTCAAGTTCGCAACGTCTCAGACAGATGTGGTTGAATTTTACGCTAAAGTCTAATGGTGCTGTGCAATGAAAGGCGTAGAGTCTCATATGCGAGCGTTATGCTTGCGTTGCCTATGGAGGCACTCAGTGAATCAACAGCCATCTGGTCTGCATAAACATCCTGTGTCACCCGGTGATAACAGGCATACGGTGAGGTATTTCGACGAATTCCGTGAAATCGAGCAAGGTAATCTTGGTAACGCTAAAATACTGTTAGTAGATGACGAGCTTATAAACCTCGAGTTACTCCAACATCAGTTGTCCGCACATTACAAATTATCAACCGCCAAAAGCGGTATGGAAGCTGTCGAATACTGTATCTACAATCTGCCCGATCTCGTTTTAATGGATGTGAATATGCCGCAAATTAATGGCATGGAAGCATGTGAAATGCTAAAGAGCAACCAGCTTACACGTCACATTCCTGTGTTATTTCTCACCTCTATGGATTCTGTTGAAGATGAAATCAGATGTCTGGATATCGGCGGTAGTGACTTCATTACCAAACCTGCCAATATAAAAACGTTGATAAACAGAATAAACATCCATCTTACTCTAAAGCTCAAGGCAGACTTATTACACAATCTGGTTTTCAAAGACTCACTGACTGGTGTTTACAGCCAACGCTATTTGCAGGAGTTTTTATATGATGCATTCGACGCAGCAATGCGCGTCGAACAACCTCTCTCACTGCTAGTGATCGATATCGACCATTTTGACGCCATTAATGTTAACTACGGGCATGACGCTGGCGACCACTGCCTGTGTAAATTGGCACAGGTTATTGATGGCTGTTTAAAACGTCCAACAGACCTGGTAGCGAGAACGGGTGGCGACCGATTTGTTTGTGTGCTGAAGACAACCGACGCTGCTGGCGCGATCCAGTTGAGCAACCATGTGATAGAGCAAGTGCAGGGTGCCTCGCAACGATTGCCAATTGGTGATGAGCTGCTAAGTGTGAGCATTGGTATCAGCAGTACCAGTAAAGACAAAAGCATTACGTCAGCGAACGAAATGATGCAGGTTGCTGAACATAAACTGCAACAGGCAAAGCAGGCAGGTCGCCATTGTTACGCTGTGTGATGCAGTCTAGGCTCGCTAGCTAACCGCTACGCTTAGGTGATACCCAGCGTATTTGCGCATATTAATGACGCGGTCGCCGTCCAACAAAAGATACTGACCTTTAATTCCCTGTAATTCGCCTCCAAACTGCATGTCTTTATCCAGATTGATTGACTTGATTTTCGTTGGGTAGGCCGTTACCGGGTAGCTGATCGCAAACGGCTTAGCGTTAACCGTTTGCACCGATTGCAGGCCATGTGTATCGGAAATCGCTTTTATGTCGTTCTGCACAAGCTCTAGCAACTGGTCTCGCTGTGCCAACAAATCAACGCCGCTCGCGTCACCTTTCAGCATGGTTCGCCAGTTGGTTTTATCGGCGATATGGGCTTTAAATACGGATTCTACCAGGCCGCTGACGAGACGATTCTTGACCCGTAAAATAGGCAGAGCCTGAGTCGCCCCTTGATCTATCCAGCGGCTGGATACGCCATCCGTGACGTGGCGGGTGATACCCACTTTCACTGTGCCGGTATTGGCAAGATAGACAAAGTGGTCCTGCATACAGTTTTCTTCGCCCCACTGGGGCTCGCGGCAGGTCCCTTCGTGGTAGTGGCACTTTTCCGGTTTGATAATGCAGCTGTCGCACTGTGCAAGCGTTATAAGACAACGGTAGCAATAGCCTTGATTAAAACTCTTCTTGGTTTTGGTATTACAGTGCACGCAGTGAATATTGCCATCAAAGGTCACCTCAATTTGATGACCTACGGCAGCATTCATATCGATAAGCTCATCGCCTACGGGCAGTTGATAATGGGCCTTGTGAGCCGCGTCAGTGCGGACGCGCATTTTTCGAACGTTGCCGACGAGAAGGGTCATAAACACCATACAAATATCAGATCGAGATGGCGCAAACCCTATAGTAATTTGCCAACAGGTACAATATGGCACTGTTCACTCGTGTCATACTGTGTGACAGATTGATGAATAATTGTTTAATTTTGCTAAAACTGCTAACCACATAGGTAATGCCTGTGCTATTCTTTGCAGGTCTTTGATAAGACGTGTTTTATTGTAAGTCGCTTTATGTAAGAAATTGCGGCGGTTTAGAAGTCCGCTTTGAAGTAAGTTCCAACCATAAGTCACGTAGCAAGAAAGACATTCATTAAAGACGAGTGCACTCAGTGTCGAGTGCTTTTATAACTTTGAATAAATTAAGTGAGGATGAAATGTCTCAAGCTACTGGTACAGTAAAATGGTTCAATGCGGACAAAGGTTATGGTTTCCTGAGCAAGGATGACGGTGGAAAGGACGTATTCGTACACTTCCGCGCTATTCAGACTGACGGTTACAAAACACTAACTGAAGGTCAAGCAGTTACATTTGATATCGAAGAAGGTCAAAAAGGCCCTCAAGCTGCTAACGTTAAAGTGCTTTAATCGATATTGCTGAACGTTAAAAACCCGCCTTTAAGGCGGGTTTTTTGTTGACATTTTCCTGGCTTATTCCCCAAAAGCGCCGGCCGCCCCTGGGTAGACGACCGGACTTTCATAGCCATCTTTACTCACACTCGCCACACCAAAGAAGTAATTGTCGATGACAATATTCTCAAGCGTGTATTCGGTGACGTTGCCAACATAGCGACTGAACTGCCATTGGGGGGCATCGGTATAGCGCCAGTAGATTTTATAACCCGCTAATTGAGGATTTTGCTGTCCATCTAAAGCGCCCCATTTCAGCGTCGTACTTGGCTGAACTGCGCCTTCTATCTGCACGTTAATGGGAGGATTAGGTGCCCACGCCATTGCAGCAAGTGATACTGCATTGAGCCCGGTGAGCTTGGCAGCGTAGTCAAAGTTCACGCCATCCAGCGTATCACCATAGCGGATCCCATCTTCGACTCTGATATCCTGATGCTGACGATGATAATGCTCGTTGGTTTCCATTATCCTGACGCCCGGATAGCCTAAGTCGTTAAACGGGCGATGGTGACCTCCGCGGCGAAAGCGGTCGAGGCGATAGATAACCATGGTGTCTAGGTTTTCAATATAACGGTCGGCCATCCAGTCGATATAACGAGCCAGATTGCGGCTTGGTGAGTCTACCTCACCCCCAGTAAAGCGTCTCAGACGCGCCTCCTGCTCGGTTTCTGTTACTCGCGTGCCTTCAGCAAAAATACGAGCAGTGGTATTGTTGATGACACCGTTAATGCCTTCAATATTGCCGATCATATCGTTATTCAACACAGCTTTTATGCGCCAGCCATCCTGTTGGGCTTTTTCCGCCATGATACGGCCGCCAAACAGTCCCTGTTCCTCGCCAGCAAGCGCTGCATAAACGATAGAGCCGTGGAATTTATATTGCGACAGCACTCTGGCAGCTTCCAGCGTACCGGCTACGCCGGATGCATTGTCATTGGCACCAGGCGCATCATCGGTGTAGTTCATCACATCAGAAATACGAGAATCGATGTCTCCGGACATGACCACGTAGCGATCAGGGTCACTCATGCCACGCTGCACGGCAATTACACTAACCACCTCAACAGGATCAGGAATACGCCTTTCCCCGGAAATGGTTTTAGATTGAAAATAAACTTCAAGACACCCTCCGCATTGTTCAGAGATGCGCTCAAACTCAGCTTTGATCCAGCGCCGGGCCGCGCCGATCCCGCGCGTATCCGATTCGGTTTCGGACAATGTATGACGGGTACCAAAGCTCACCAGCTTAGTAATATCCCGTTCAATATTCTGCGCCGACACAGCCTTGGCGATATCATGTAAGTTCTTCTGGTCTGCATACTGAATGTCATCAGATGCAAAGGATGTAATAGGAATGGCAACCGCGGTTATTAGTGTCGCAGCCCAGTTTTTGGCTTTCATTATTGTTCTCCTGCCGGTAGGGTATCAGTGTTTACTGTGCAATGTCGCAACTGGTTCAATGTTGTGACAGTGATCCGGCAGGATAATCCTGACCTACTTAATCATCAACGTAACTGATTGACCAATCTGATGTGTCCGCTTGTTTTTCATCCCATATACAGCCAGCTTGATTTGCCCGAACGGCATCGTTTCCCGATCCAGAAATATCAGGGTATTTATGATGCGCTGGTTAACCAGCATGGTATTTCTGAGTCGCACTTTCATACTCCCGATGCTATCGATGTTGAGCGTGTAAAACGCGTTTTTGATCCCGGTTACATTGGCGATCTGGTAGCGGGTAAGTTGGATCCCAAAGCCATGCGCAGGATAGGGTTTCCATGGTCAATGCAATTGATTCGACGCACTCTGACTGCGGTGGGTGGCACGGTGCTTACTGCTGAATTAGCGCTTGAACACGGCACTGCACTTAACCTGACCGGAGGGTATCATCATGCATTTGCTAATTTTGGCTCCGGGTTTTGTATGGTCAACGATCTATATTTGGCTGCGTTGCGCATGTTGGAATCTGAGCACATAGACCGCGTATTGATTTTTGATTGTGATGTGCATCAGGGCGATGGCACGGCGAAGCTGGCTTCGAATAATCCGCAGGTGTTTACGGTTTCAATTCATGGCGAGAAGAATTTTCCTTATCGCAAACAAGTGTCAGATATGGATTTCAATCTTGCCAAAGGCACCACCGACGCAGAATATTTAGACACCGTCTCATCTGCCTTACAACTGGCAATGAGTATCAGTCAGGCCGATGCAGTGATATATGACGGCGGCGTGGATGTACACGAAAATGACGACCTGGGCCATCTGGAAATATCAACGCAAGGCGTGCTCGAACGGGACAGATTAGTGTTTGAAGCATGCCAGCGACAGGGTATCCCCGTGGCTGCGGTGATTGGCGGGGGATATCAACGAGATATCCCTGCCTTAGTTGACGTACATCTGCAACTGTTTAGGGCGGCTGGCGTGTTCTAATTTTCGTCACTTACTTTTGTTCATGCTCGTCTTTAAGCGTTTGAAACTTGTTCACCATCGACTCAACGTGCTGTTGTTCACCCACAAAAAATTCTTCTTCAGCTTTACCGATATCATGGGCAGCGCTCTCGATAGCTTTTTCAAAGCGCTGTTCCAGTGCTTGGGCCTGCTTTTCTAATTCATGCCATTGGTCGCGCATATCCATGCTCATCAAATGAGACTGTAATGCTAATTCGTCTTTAAGTGTTTGCATCTGCTGCCATAGAGGGTTTGTGCTTTTCATCGTGGTCGTCCTCGCATCAATAACTTTGGTCCCACTGTAACAAACCATTCAGCGATGCGTTGTTGATCAGGGACAATATTACGCCTTGCATTATGCAATCAAAATGATGCGACTATAAAGATTGCATCATAATGAGTGCATGTGTAGAGTGGTTGTGGATAGTAACGAGGTGAATATGAGCGAATTGAGTGGGTTAACTCACGGTCAGCGTGAGCGTTTGGCGTTTATCGATTTCAGTCTGCAGTACTTTGGCCATATCGCCCGCAGCGATTTGATTAATCGTTTTAAAACCGGTCTGGCTGCCAGCACCCGCGATTTCACTCAATATCGAGAGCTGGCACCGGATAATATGAGGCTGGTGCACCAAACCAAACAGTACTACCGCAGTGAAGGTTTTGTACCGCTTTTTAATCACGATCCCAGCGTGATCCTGACATCCTTGAGTCGCGGTTTTGGCGATGGGGTATCACATCAGGTACAGCCATCTTCGCAATGTATAGATGCGGTGAATTTGATTCATCCAGAACCACGTATTATTGCAACCTTGATGCGCGCCATACATAACCGGCAACCGCTGAGCTGTGAGTATGTCTCGTTAACATCCGGATTGTCACAGCGTGAAATCGTG
This sequence comes from Aestuariibacter salexigens DSM 15300, assembly GCF_000429145.1. Classification (GTDB taxonomy): domain Bacteria; phylum Pseudomonadota; class Gammaproteobacteria; order Enterobacterales; family Alteromonadaceae; genus Aestuariibacter; species Aestuariibacter salexigens. The sequence goes on along the minus strand of NZ_AUBH01000004.1, from coordinate 103,499 downwards.
CCCCATGCAATCGTCAACAATGGACACCGCTGGCATGTCAGAGCCTATGACCGCAAACACGGGGCATTTAGAGATTTTGTCTGTACTCGCTTTGTGTCAGCCACTGCGTTGCAACGAGACATTACATCGCTGGAAAGTCAGGCGAGTGACAGTCAATGGCACAACCTGCTTACCATGACATTGATCCCACACCCGGATATCCAACAGTCAAAAGCCATTGAAATGGACTACGGCATGCAGGATGGCAAGCGGGATATCGCTGTGAGAGCGGCACTGGCTGCATATTTGCTCAGGCACTGGCAGGTTGACTGTTCACCAGGACACAAAATTAAAGGGCAGGGATGTCAGCTTGCTCTGGCCAATCCTGACATATTGTCACAGGTTGAAAATCCCGGACTGGCCCCCGGTGTGTCTGTAGGCCATTGAGTCATTTTGAGAAAAAACTACTTACGCAAAAATAGCTTAGCCAAGTGATGGCGCCCTACGCTATTCAAATCGGGCTGGGATGGGTAGAATCGTTCGTCAATGCTGCTTCGTGTGCAGCATCTGCATAACAATGAGCGAGTCCGCAGCGTGCAAAAACTCGCCAGTCTCATGCTAGATAAACTGCTTGTTGGAAAGCTATGCCTGGATTACACAGAATCATTCTGATCGACACCCACTTGCCGGGTGTGGTGGAATTAAAACTCGACGGACACACAAATATCTGCGGTACTAATGCCTCAGGGAAAACAACCTTACAGCGCCTGATCCCGGTTTTTTACGGTGAGTACCCCAGCCGCGTTGTGCCTGCCACCCGAGATAGTTTCGAACGCTGGTATCTGCCTCGTGAATCGAGTTTTATTATCTATGAGTACGCACGCAATGAAGGCGATTTGTGTCAGGTGGTGCTGGCTTCCACTGGCAGCGGCGTAAACTATCGATTCATCGCTAAACCGTTCGAACTGGACGATTACCTATACAAAAATAAAGGCGGCAAACACACCAGTGTCTCGATGAATGAGCTGGCCAGATCGCTTAAACGCAGTAATGTGCTGGTAACAAATTTGCTTAACACCAAAGAGTACCGTGCCGTCTTGCAGAACGATCGCGGGGTTGTCAATGCATGCGCAAATTCCAGGGAATTGCTCGGCTATGCACGTATTTTCAGCCTCTGTGATTCATCACAGCATCTCCGCCACATAGAAAAGCTGGCCAAAGCGGTGCATTCGAAAGAAGGCAAAATGGAAACCATTAAGGCCATGATCGCCGCCATCCTTGAGGAAGACGGGGTACAACCACCAAATTCAAGCCTGCGCCGTAACAGAGTAGAGGACTGGATCAGGGAATGTCATCTCATCAAGGAGTTTGATGCAGTTCGCCCAGAGTTTGCCAAGTTAGAACGTGCCGACCACCAACTGAGTCAGAATGAACTGAGGCTCGCACAGCTGCATCAACAATTCAGCTTCGATGTAAGTAAGCTGTCTGCTGACATGAAAACCCAGCAAACCCAATTGGAAGATGCGCTACATGAACTGAAACACATTGAAAAACAATGGTCGGAACAACGTGATGAGTTGAACCAAATACTGTCATCTGCGCGCGCTGATATTGACAAGTACAGTGCTGAGCTTGACAGCGTTGAGCGCGAATACGAGGACTGGCAAGCGCAGGATATTGATACTCTACAAAACAATCTGCAGCAACTGCCTCAGTGGCAAAGTGAACTGGATATGGTTAATACCCGGTATGCGTTGCTGACTGAAAAACATCAGGATGTTGAATCGGCCTATAACAAAAGAGTGGCTGAGCTGTCAGAAAAATTAAATAACGAGCTGCACCAGTACAGTGAGCAAAAGTCACAGTTGCAGGATACCCTGGAGCAGCAACGGCAACAGGAACGCGACGCACTGCGCGCTATTCAGGATGAATTTCTTGCTCAGCGTAGCGAATACACTGAAAAGTTTTCGCAGCAGCTCAATCAGTACAAAGTTGAGCACGCCAGCATAGAGGCGGAACTGAAAAATGCGGGCTATTCGGAGTTTGAACAAACCCAGTTGGATCTTCTTGATGCGGCGATCAAAGAGGCCTCTGCGCATGAAGACAAATGTCGTGAAACCTTAAGGCGAGCACAGCAACAGTACACCCATGCAGTCAAGCAACGTGGTGAGAGAAATACAGAGCTTGAGCACGCCAGACGAGCGCTTATCGTTGCCCAGAAAGAGTTTGAAACCGTCCAGTCACTGCTATTTCCTGGTGAAGGTAGCTTGCTGGAATTTGTGCGCAAAAATATGCCTGAGTGGGAAGCGACGGTTGGCAAGATTATTGACCCGGCACTGTTAACGCGTACTGATCTGAAGCCAGAATTCCACACTGACCAGACTGGCGTCTATGGCCTGGTGATGGCATTGGAAAAGGTCGCCACGCCTGAATTTGCAAAAACTGAAGCACAGCTTAATGAGCAGCTGGCGACCTGCAAGTCTGCGATGGAGTCGGCAAATGAGCAGCAAAACGAGGCTGAAGATGCACTATCGACAGCCAGTGAAGTCGTGCGCAATGCTGAGTTAGAGCAGGCAAAATGTGAGAGTGACTGTCGGACTGCGGAAGCTGCCCGTCGTCGCGCCCAGCAGGATAAGGACGCGCTGCAACAGGAGTACCAGACTGCGCTGGCAAGTCGAAAGCAGGAGGCCAGGAAAAAATTAAAGGCCAACGAGCTTGTACAGACCAAATGTCAGCAACAGCAGGACGAAATGCTGCAAGAACTGAGCGATCAACAACGAGAAGCCGAAACAGAGCATCAGTTCCACTGGCAGCAGGTTATTGACGATGTGCGTGCGCAGTTGCAAAAAGTTGAGCAGCATAGTCAGCAAGCCAGAGAAAAGGCCGCCCAAGAACGCAAACAGACCGAGCAGTGGCTGGCCAACGAACTGGATAATCGCGGTGTTGATATCGATGAGATCGGTATACTTAAAAAACGCATCAAGCAACTGAAACAAGACATCCAGTTTACCGATGCGAATCGTCATAAGGTCAAGGACTACGAGCGCTGGTATCAGACTGTGTTTAACGGTCACAAAATCAACTGGCAAAAAGCGCTGAGTAAAGCGCGTAAATCTGCCAGCGATGCTGAGCGACAGCTAACCGCGCATGAGAGTGAATATCGTCAGCAGCGCGAGCAGTTGAAGGCACAACAGCAGTCTGCAGAGCAGGCACTAAAAACCGCTAAAGAGCAGGACCAGGCGGTGGCAACGCTGCAGCGTTCTCTCACCAAGCTATCTTTGCCAACTCCAGAAATCAGTGCGGAGTCAGCAACCGATACCATTGCTGTCAGCCAGCGTATTTCAGAAGGACAGGCATTGTTGCAGGAACGAGAGGAGTTACTGCAAGACATTAAAACTCTGGTAGAGCACTTCGACCAGCTGATAGCCGCGCAGGCCGGGACGGGACTTTCAGATACCTGGGAGCGTTCCAGAGAGGAATGTACCTACGTGAATGCGCAGGGGGTTCGTACTATTGATCATCGACGACTGGTCAGCCACCTTGCGCAGCTGCTGAATGTCATCGTGCCACAAAAGCTTCAGGGCTTACGAGAGCAGGGACGTATATTTGGGGCCTACCTGACACAATACTATAAAGTGCTTGAAGATATTGACAGGCGCATCGCCAGTCATAGCCGACGCATCACTCAGGAAGTTGAGGAAGAGTTATTCCTTGATGGCGTATCAGATTCGGCGGTCAAAATCCGTTCTCGAATCAGCGAACTGGAATTCTGGCCTGAACTCAAAGCATTCAATCGTCTCTATGATGAATGGATGGAGCAGGGGGCGACCGAACTGCCGGACGATGAGTACGGGCAGAGTATGCGTCGGGTATTAGACATTCTGGGACGTGACGCGCTAAGTGGTGGCATCAGTAAGTTGCTGGATATTGAACTTCATCTTAAGGAAGGCAACAGCGATTTGGTAATCCGCACCGATCGCCAGTTAAATGAATCGTCAAGTCACGGTATGGCCTATCTCATCTTGTGCAAATTCCTGCTCGCCTTTACGCGCTTGCTGCGTGGTGAAGCGGACGCGGTGATCCACTGGCCAATCGATGAGTTAGGTACGTTACATCAAAGTAATGTGAAGAAGATATTTGACGCCTGTCAGAAGAATCGTATCAGCGTGGTGGGGGCATTCCCGAATCCAGAGTCTGATGTATTGTCGTTATTCAACAATCGCTATTTGATCGACAAAAATACGCGCAAGTTGCAGGTGGTTCAGCCAAAAGTCAGTGCCATTAAGCAGCGTTTACAGCAGAAACAGACCAGTAAGGAGGTGCAGGCATGATCACTGAACAAGGTCGGGTTCTGGAGAAGCTGCTAAGCGGACAGTTTATTTGTCAAATCAGCGATGAAGACGCCTGGCGCTACATCAAAAATAAAGCCAATGTGGATAAGCTTGAACCCCACTTGAACCTGCTTAACCGCACGCTGTGTAGCAGTGCCGAAGGCGAAGTATTTTTTGCCGCCTATAAAACCTTAGGTGATGCTGAGCGAAAAGAACTGGCGCAGCAGTTTCAGGATACAGCGGCTAATTTGATGCCTCTGGTTGAATGGTTGCTGCTGGTACAGCAGGCCAACGGCGCTGATGTGCCCGTTTCAATCGGTACTGCACTGCGCTTGAATGAGCTACAAAGCGCGATTGAGGATACTCCAGCGTTTGCCGAGCAGTTGGAAAAAATATCCCGTTATCGCATGTTTGGCAGTACCAGTGTCAGTCTGGACGGACAGTTAAAGCAGGTGTTCAAACGTCTTACTGATTTGGGCTATCTGCTTAAGCCGAATCCTGACAAACAAATTTTTATTGCCACAGGCAAAATTGAACACCTTTATGAAGTGCTCAAATTCATTGATGAAACTGAATCACTGTCGCTAACCGAACAGGCTGAGTCAGCCGTCCAGCAGGGCCGTCTGATATGAATCAGAATCTCCATCAGGCCGGTGTTAAGCTGCTCAATGCGTTGAGTCGCCACAGTGATTTGATCATGCAGGTATATCTGTCAGGGCAGCTGGATGAATCCCGGTACAGTTCCAAAGTGATCGAAAACCTGACCCAGATGGGCGTATTGTGGAGACCTGAGGAAAATGTACCGCTGCGCCTCAAGAGTGCCGTTCGTACGCTGCTTGAAGGTAGTCTGCAGGATGAAAGAAATCGTCAGCTCGATGCCAATATTGGTGCCGCGCTGGATAGCCTTAAAACAGTAGCTCAGCACTACAAGGAAGCGCTTCATTTCAATCGTTTTGCCGAATCTCAGGCATACCTGTCAGACCTGACAGAGCATGTCTATGCGCTGGCCGAAGCCCTGGCTAATGCGGTAAGGGTGTTATTTGGTCGGATCAATAATGAATTTGGTTATGTCTCGTCGGTTGACGCCAAAATTAGAGAGAATGAACTGGCGCAGAAGCAGGTGTCTGAGTTACTTAATCAGATTGAACTGTTCCGCTTTGATGAGTTGAGTGAGCTTGCTGGCAGTAACAGAGAACTCAGGCAACTGCTTGTGGTTACCCTGCAGCAGAGTTTTTCGCGTGTCACGCAGGAACTGTCGGTGGTGCAGGCCAGACTGCTGGCGCTGCTGGGGCGCTTCAGAGAATTTAAAGGACGCACAAGACTGTTGAAAGGGTTTTTGCTGCATATGGAGCAGCAGCCAGACTTTGCCCCTACCGATTACACCAAGCTTAGTCAGGTGCCGGTGATGTTTAATCAGGCCGCCGCGCTTATTAATGCCGCTGCAGTGGACGTAAATAACGTCGAACATGAAAGTGAGCTGCAACAACTGGTCAGCTCGATCAGAGTCATTAAACGTCAGAACCGGCACGTCGATAAGCCCGCGGTCAATATCCCGGTAGAATCACAAAGCCACGTTGAGCTGGATGATACCCAATTGCGTTCAGCGGTAGAGGACTACTTCTGTGAGGTGATTGATACCGGGCAACGCATTACCGCGTTGGAGTATCACCAGCGACATGCGCTCGAGTTTGATGCGGAAGTGTGGCTGTATCAGGTGATAGGTGGCTATCAAGGCCTGACAGAAGAAGAGCAGGCGTACTTTGCTATTGAAGCGAGCGGTGAACCACACCCTGTCTACACCGGTAATTATCTTATTCACGACGTGGAGCTGGGCTTGCGTTAAAGATGTGGAAGTCCGGGCCCAATGTAGTCTGAAATTAATTTCGCACCTTTTGATAGTTTCATGGTCAAAATACGGCAACCGTTGATGTCATCATAATGATAAAAGTGGGGAGCGCTGATGCAGTTATCCGACCAGCAACGTTTTAATGAAGCCTTGTTTAAGCTAGCTATTTTGCTTTATCAGAGTGATGGCAAAATCACCCTGACTGAGCAGGATTACCTCGACAATCTGTTTGAACAGCGTGGCTGGGACAGCTACATCAGTCAGGATGCGTTCATTACAAATGCCATTCATGAGGCGCGTGTTGCAGTTGAAAATCGTGAACAGCGTGACTTCATCAAAGAACTCGCTAAAGACCTCAACTTATTTCCAGAAGAAGCTTTTGCGGTAGCGATGGAGATGACAGCGATTGATGGAGAACGCAGCGAGGAGGAAATCGAATTGCTCAAGTTTTTATCCAACAAAGTGCTGACAAGTCAGGTTGCCCAGAGTGCCTGAGTACATCATTTAATATGGAACTCATCAACTGCTCGGCTCGAAGCGGAAATATTCGGTTTCTACCGTGCAGGCGGTAGCCTCTTAAACCAAACTTTAAGTCAGACCTCATCGACCAGTCACCACCGCGTAGGCGGTGGCCTGTTTAGACAAGCAGCCCACATCCCATAAGTAGTTTGTTAGTCTTAGATGAAATAGCGCTTTCGCTACAAACAAGAAACTGGGTTACATGCTTCTTTGCGGAAACTGCTGCTTCTGATGAAGTACACGCATAATACGAATAATTTTGCCATCGACCCAATATGAAACAATCATTGAGATAGTCGGAATAATCAAAAGCCTCCCTCTAATTCCCTCTCTGTTAACACCCAAATCTAGATTATGTAGCAAGTTCGAAACTTTTGACTCGATCAATTTATCAGTTTGTTCGGCGGCTATGGGGTTAAATCCATAGAGATATTCAAAGATTTTCTGACGGTCTTTTAGAGACTCTTCTTCCCATAAAATCATTGAGAATTTTTACCCCTGATGCTTGATTTAAACCGCTCGATTTGTGCCTTTGCAGTGTCGTTATCAATAAACACAGAAGCGCCAGAGTCATACTTTTCAAAGGCTTCATTAACTTGTTCTGTAAGCCAGATTTCGTGCGACTGAGCCTTACGTTGAGCATCAGCGAGTTGTTCTGTTAACTCTCTACAAGCATCACTTAACGTTCTGCCTTGGCTTTCGGCCATCTGCTGCGCCAACCTTTTGGTCTCTTCATCGACTCGAAACTGGATTCTGGTTTCCATCGTAGTTTGCCTTAAACAATTGTGATGACAAACGTTAGCACAACTTTTTCAAGTTTGAAATTCTCCCAGAGACCGGTTTTAGCGACATTCAAGACACTGAGCCCCATCAAAAGGATGAAGGGCGGTTTCACGTGCTCATAATACACCCGTTGCCACAGGTGTGACGTGAAGTGATTGGCACCTATACGCCTGTCAAATTTGTTAAAGTCCCACCAAGCGTCTAATTCACAAAAATTATTTTTTCTATGCAGCCCATCACTTCAACTTATGCTGAGTATTCACCGCTGCACGTTGACTATTTATTCACCTGAGCGAAAGATTTAAACAAGTGTTTGACTCAACGCCAGCGAAAATTGTGGCCGAGCAAACGTCGGCTACAGATTGGCTGTCGCTATAAGAATAAGGAGACAACATGCCGATAATCGCTTTTGTGAAAGAATGCGTAGCAGGTGAAAAGCGTTGTGCCGTTCTGCCGGCAAACGTAAAAGCCTATGCTCTGATGGGCGCTGAAGTCCTGGTGGAATCTGGCATTGGTGCGCATATACATATTGATGATGAGGCTTACATTGAAGCTGGCGCTAAAGTGCTGGCTGAACGTGCTGAGCTTTTGGCTAAAGCCGACATTGTTGCCACCTTGCACAAGCTGGCTCAGCAAGATCTATCAGCCCTGTCTTCCAGTACTCTGGTGATAAGTCATCTCGATCCATTCAATGATAAAGCCACGCTTGAGACACTGAAACAGTCAGGATTGACTGCCATCAGCATGGAAATGATCCCACGCATTAGTCGCTGTCAGAAGATGGACTCGCTTAGCTCACAGGCCAGTCTGGCGGGCTATGTCATGGTCTCGAAAGCGATGAATGCGCTGCCGCGCGTGTTGCCCATGATGATGACGCCGTCGGGTACGTTAAAACCTGCTCGTGTATTTGTCATAGGCGCTGGCGTAGCGGGGTTACAGGCCATTGCTACTGCCAAACGTCTGGGAGCCAATGTCATCGCTTTTGATACCCGCAGCGTGGTGGCTGAACAGGTACAATCATTAGGGGCGAAGTTTCTCGATATTGATCTGGGTGAAACCGGGCAGACCGACCAGGGCTACGCGCAGGAGCTTACCGCAGAACAGATGCAAATTCAGCAGGCTGCACAGGCTAAATGTATCGCTGAGTCTGACATCGTGATCACGACCGCACAGCTGTTTGGGCGTAAACCGCCAGTGTTGATTAAGGCGGATGTGGTCGCATCCATGAAGCCCGGTAGCGTGATTGTAGACATGGCAGCCGAGAACGGTGGCAATGTGGAAGGCAGTGTTGCCGGTCAAACTGTTAGCGTGAACGGTGTCACTATCATTGGTACCGGCGCCTGGGCTAATGAAGTGCCTCTGGATGCCAGTCAGATGTATGCCAACAACGTACAGAATCTGCTTTCTGATATGTGGGATAAAGAAGCGCAAACGCTGAAAATCGATATTGAAGACGAAATTCAATCCTCAGCCATTATCACTCACCAGGGTGAGTTGATTAACAAAACCATAAAGGCCTTGTATGAGAAGGAGGCACAAGTATGACGGGTATTTATCTACTATTTATCTTAATGCTGGCGATTTTTGTTGGCTTTGAAGTGATCCGCAAAGTGCCTGCTACCCTTCACACTCCGTTAATGTCAGGTGCAAATGCGATTTCCGGGATCACGCTGATTGGCGCTCTGGCATTGGCTGGCAGCGAATCCGGTAGCTGGTCTACCTGGTTGGGCGCCGCTGCGGTGTTCTTTGCCACCATCAATGTGATTGGCGGATACCTCGTCACTGACCGCATGCTTGCCATGTTTAAAAAGAAATAGGACAGGAGTGAAAATATGTTGAGTATCACGCTTGTCATCAATGCCGTTTACGTGGTGTGTGCAGCACTGTTTATCTTCGGCCTCAAAATGATGGGACATCCCTCTACCGCCCGCAAAGGCAACCTGTTGTCAGCTGTCGGTATGCTGGCGGCAATCATCGTCACTTTATTGGACAACGCCATTGTTTCCTATCAGTGGATTTTTATCGCTGTCTGCGCAGGCACTCTGGTAGGTATACTGGCGGCAAGACTGGTTGCCATGACCTCAATGCCTGAAATGGTGTCGCTGTTGAATGGTGTAGGCGGTATTGCCAGTTTGCTTGTGGCATGGGCGTCCATCCACGACGCCGTAGAGATTAATCAACTCATGCTGTTAGTAGGGTTTTTGGCCATCCTTATTGGCGGAGTGACGTTTTCCGGCAGTGTGGTGGCCTGGGCTAAACTCAGCGAACGTATAGCCGGTCGCCCTCTGGTATTTGCTGGTCAGAAGTTTGTCAACCTGCTGATAGTCACTGCTATTGTGGTGTGTGGTTACCTGTTTGTGACACAGCCGCAGCTCGATACGGTGACGTACGCTGTGGTTGGGCTAGCATTGGTGTTCGGCATCATGCTGGTGTTACCGATTGGCGGTGCTGACATGCCGGTAGTGATTTCATTACTGAACAGTTACTCCGGTCTGGCTGCCTGTGCCGCAGGTTTTGCATTGCAGAATAACCTGCTGATTGTGGCAGGGTCTTTGGTGGGTGCCAGCGGCGTTATTCTCACCCAGATCATGTGTAAAGCCATGAACCGCAGTTTAAGCAACGTGCTGTTCAGCGGTTTTCAGTCAGTGGTAAGCAGCGATATGGTCATAGAAGGTGAGGTTAAACCTTTGTCAGCGGAAGATGCTTTCTATGTACTTGAGGCTGCGCAGTCTGTGGTCGTGGTGCCAGGATACGGCATGGCAGTCGCACAGGCACAACACGCTCTCAAAGAACTGCAGGATCTGCTTGAAGAGAATGGCTGTGAGGTCGCCTATGCGATTCATCCTGTGGCGGGCAGAATGCCAGGCCACATGAACGTATTGCTTGCAGAGGCAGATGTATCTTACGAGCAACTGTTTGAAATGGACGAAATTAACCCGCGTATGGAAACCTTCGATGTGGCCATGGTGATTGGCGCCAACGATGTGGTTAACCCGGCCGCCAGAGAAATGCAGGGAAGTCCGATTTACGGTATGCCGGTTATCAATGCAGATCTGGCAAAAAACGTGTTCGTGTTTAAACGCAGTATGGCGTCTGGTTTTGCGGGAATAGACAACCCACTGTTTTTCAAAGACAACAGTAATATGATTTTTGGTGACGCAAAAGATAGTTTAAATGCGATTATCCGCCAGTTTGATGATGATTAACTGACAGCCTCTTTTGGTGTGAGTCTTAGCAGGTGAAATTCGCAGGTTTCACCTGCTTTGCTGATGATTATTGGCTACAATATAGCCACTTACGGAAGACTTACACACAAAAAGGCTGGCTGATTGCTTAAATTCTATAATCAAGCGGGAGACGCGGTACTCAATGCAGAGGATGCGTCGTTCTGTTCGCTTGGCATATCCCAGTCTACGATAAACGCGGCAAACATCGTTCCTGTGGTCGAGGAGTTGTCGACGCTGTCTGCCGAATCAAGACTGCACCGAGCCCTACATCACAAAGTATCGATTAAATGGGTTGGCTATATAACCAATGCCCCTTTCGATCATGAGCATATCGCGCCGTTCATGCGGCGTCTTTGCCAGCAGTGGCCGTACTTTCTTCATTATGCAGCATTATTTGATTCCACCTATACCGATCTGGTTAGCTTCTGGTATGAGCAGGAAGATTACAAAGCGTATTTTCAGCATCAGATCAGCCAGACTCTCGCACTTAATGAATCATTATGGACATTTCATAACGTCGAGTATCGGCTGCGACTTGAACAGGAAATAAGCCATTTTGCTCATCCGCCAAGAGAGCTGGAAGCGGTAAGAGTGGAACGCCGGGAAAACCAACGCTAGACCAACTTTCATGTTTTTATGACGCACATATCTGACACACCATCAACTGACAGCGAACTTCGTCTTGGATTGTCGCACAGCTATGCAGAACAGCTGCCAGGCTTTTCTGTGCAATCGACCGTCGACCATGTTGCTGAACCCGAGCTGGCCTTTTTCAATCACGGTCTGGCGACGGAACTAGGATTACCTGTCAATGCATTGCATGACGAACAACTGGCTACATTATTCTCTGGGGCAAATTTACCCGCCGATGCCCAGCCCATTGCACAGGTATATGCAGGCCATCAATTTGGCCAGTTTAATCCTCAATTAGGCGATGGGCGGGCCGTGATCCTCGGTGAAATCAACACGCCACTGGGGAGCAAAATTGATCTGTGTCTGAAAGGTAGCGGCCGCACCACATTCTCCCGAGGCGGTGATGGCAAAGCTGCACTGGCACCCATGCTCAGAGAAGTCCTTATCGCTGAAGCAATGCACGCGCTTGGCATTCCCACTACACGTTCGCTGGCCGTGGTGAGCACCGGCGAGATAGTTTATCGGGAACAGCCGCAGCCAGGCGGTATCCTTACTCGCACGGCATCCAGTCATATTCGCATCGGCACCTTCGAATATTTTGCTGCCCGGGGGCAGACGCAACAGGTGAAAATGCTGGCTGACTACAGTATCGCTCGTCATTTTCCTGCATGTGCCAACGACGATAGCCCTTATGCGTCATTTTTACAGGCGGTGATAAAGAGACAGGCAGAGCTTATTGCGCGCTGGATGGGCGTGGGATTTATTCATGGCGTGATGAATACCGACAACATGAGCATCGCAGGCGAAACTATTGACTATGGTCCTTGTGCATTTATGGACAGGTTCGATCCCGAAACGGTGTTTAGCTCAATCGACCTACAGGGCCGCTACGCTTATCAGAATCAACCTGCCATCGCGCAGTGGAACCTGGCGCGTTTTGCCGAAACCTTGCTACCTCTGCTCGGTGAGGATGAACAGCAGGCGATTGCGCTGGCAACTGAACACGTCAACGCATTTTCTATGTATTACCGGCATGCCTGGTTGCCATTGATACGAGCTAAGTTAGGTCTGCATGACAACACCGATGACAATGCGGTGTTGGCTCTTTATGATAGCTGGCTTACTTTACTTGAGACGCAACAAATCGACTTCACACTGGCGTTTCGTTATCTGGCCGATGCTGCTGAAGGTAATACGGAATATGTGGAGGGTTTGTTTGCGGATAAACAGGCCTTGCATGATTGGCTGAAGACATGGCGTCAAGCTATCGATGTCGATGGTGCAGCAGGTCGGATGCGTGCAGTGAATCCGCAGCTTATTCCGCGCAACCATCTGGTTGAAGAAGCCCTTGAGGCAGCATCCACAAGCGGAGATTTGAGGTTATTTTATGCCTTAATGGAGGCGCTGAGTGCACCTTACGAGCAGCGTGAACACGACACGCGCTTTCTACAGCCCGCCACGCCAGCATTTACGGATAAGTTTCAAACGTTTTGCGGTACCTGATATGCATCGTTGTCTTCTGGTTTGACTTAAATCAAGCATAGTCATTGACCTGGGGTGTGAGAGTGTCTAGGGTAAACTTTTCACCTTAAGACAATGAGTTATGGGCACCCATCAGTATCTGGAAGACCCGCGCAATGCCACCATTCTGATCAATATTAATGGTGAACTGTTTAAGCGTGACGAGGCAAAAATTTCTGTTTTTGACAGTGGTTTTATTTTGGGTGATGGGGTATGGGAAGGGATCCGTTTGCACCACGGCCATTTAGCCTTTATCGACCAGCATATGCAGCGCCTATACGATGGGGCCAAAGCGCTGGACATGGACATCGGTCTGAGCAAAGCTGAGCTCATTGAGCGTATCATGGATACCTGTAACGCCAACAATATGACAGATGGCGTGCATATTCGTCTGATGGTAACGCGCGGAATAAAAGCCACGCCTTATCAGGACCCAAGGGTGACGATATCGGCACCTACCATTGTTATCATCGCAGAATATAAAACGCCGCTGGCACCAGACAGTAAGGGCGTCAGACTGTTCACCACCCATGTCCGTCGTGGCTATGCTGATGTGCAGGACCCGAAACTCAATACCCATTCCAAATTAAACTGCATCTTTGCCTGCATACAGGCTGCTAAAGCAGGGGTTGATGAGGCATTGATGCTCGATCCCCATGGTTTCGTGGCGACCTGTAACTCTACGCATTTTTTTATCGTCAGACATGGCGAAGTATGGACGTCTAGCGGCGATTTCTGTCTGGATGGTATTACGCGGCGTAATGTTATCACCCTGTGTCAGCGCTATCAGATCCCGGTTTTCGAAAAAAACTTTACTCTGTCCGATGTGTACGCCGCTGACGAGGCGTTTATTACCGGCACATTTGCAGGCCTGACCCGGGTAAGCGAAGTCGATGGTCGTAAGATAGGGAATGGCAGCACGCCGATGATCGAGACGCTGACAACCTATTACCACCAGTTCATTGAAGAACAGGCTGCATCATCATGACCAGGCGTATTGCGATGTGGTCAGGCCCACGTAACATTTCAACGGCGATGATGCGTAGCTGGGAAAACCGTCATGACTGTGACGTTGTAGATGAGCCGTTTTATGCGTTTTATCTGAACCAAACGAAAAGCCCTCACCCAATGTTTGACGAGATTCTTGCAAGTCAGTCATGTGACTATCAGCAGGTAGTGTCACTTTTAACCGAAGGACCATGTGACGCACCGCTGCAATATCAAAAGCATATGACTCATCACATGTTAGAGGGCGTTGATCTGCACTGGACAGCATCATTAACGCACTGTTTTCTTATCCGTGACCCTGCGCAGATTATTGACTCTTATACCCGTAGTCGAGGTGTATGCAGCGCCGAAGACATAGGCATCATTCGCCAATGGGAGCTTTATCAGCAGATCAGTCAGCTATCCGGACAGGCTATTCCGGTCATTGATTCAAACTGGGTGTTACATGATCCTGCGTATGCCCTACAACGGCTATGTGAGGCGCTACAATTACCTTTTGATAGCAGCATGTTGAGCTGGCCGCAGGGGCGACGACACAGCGATGGCGTATGGGCTGACCACTGGTATCACAATGTTGAGGCATCAACCGGGTTTGGCCGCTATGAACAACGTCAAGTGAACCTTGATCAAGAACAATTGGCGGTATTAGAACAGGTAATGCCAGCCTATGAAGCATTGGCTGTTCGTGCATTGAAGTAAATAAAATTATGCCGCAATGGCGTAAGTTGACTAAAGTAGATAAACGAGAAGTGGAAGTCGGGCTTTATAAAACGCTGTGAGAACGGTCTGAGCCCACGCTGATAATACTATGCGAGGAAAATATGAATTATTTCGTGACCGGGATAACAGGGTTTATAGGGCGGCAGTTTCTTGAAGTACTAAGAAAGCGTGAAGGTACGATATATGCGCTGGTCAGGCCCAATTCCGTTAAGAAGCTGGAGAAGATTCGCTTCGAGTACGGCATTGCCGACGACAAGCTGGTGGCGGTGCCCGGGGACCTGAGTGAACCTTTGTGCGGCGTAAACCCTGAAGATATCGGTCATATTGATCATTTTTATCACCTGGGCGCGATTTATGATTTAACCGCCGACCAGGAGCAGCAGAAGAAAGCCAATGTTGAGGGAACACAGAATGCGCTTAATCTAGCAGAAAAATGCAGTGTTAAGTGCTTTCACCATGTCAGCTCTATCGTAGCAGCAGGATTTTATCCCGGCGTCTTTACAGAAGAAATGTTTGATGAAGCGGTGGATGTGGAAAAAAATCCCTACTTTGAAACCAAGCATATCTCCGAAGGGCTGGTCAGAAAACAGAGTGCGGTGCCTTGGCGGATCTATCGTCCCGCCGTGGTAGTGGGAAATTCTGAGACCGGCTGGATCAACAAAATAGACGGTCCATACTACTTTTTTGAACTGATAAATACTATTTCTGAAGTACTGCCACGCTGGGTACCATTGCCAGTCTACCGTGGCAATGAATTTAATATTGTACCGGTTGATTTTATCGCTAAAGCGCTGGACCACATCAGTCATGAGCCAGGATTAAACGGCACCTGTTTTCATCTGACCAATCCTAAATCATCGCCATTTGGTGCGGTGATCAATACGTTCCTGAAAGCGGCCAAAGGGCCGACTATGAAACTCGACTTGCCGGCAGACAGGCTGATGGATTTCTTACCGATTGGCGCTCGCATGTTTTTGCAGAACAAAGCCATCGTCAATCGGGTTAAAACCCAAGTTCTGGAAAACCTGGGTATTCCCAAAGAGGTATTGCTTACCGAACATCTGAATACCCGCTATGACTGCAGGAATACGCTTAAAGCACTTGAGGGCAGTGGTATCAGTGTACCGCCTTTGAAAGCCTATGCGGCGCGTTTATGGAATTATTGGGAACAGCATCTCAATCCTGAATATCTTAAACCGCAGTATTTATCAGACGTGGTACGCGGACGCATCGTGATGATCACCGGGGGGTCCGACGGTATAGGTCTGGAAGCGGCAAAAATGTGTGCTGAAGCCGGTGCAAAAGTGTTGCTGGTGGCCAGAACTCAGGAAAAACTGGATGTCGCGGTCAAGGAAATCACCGATGCTGGTGGCTCGGCGGTCGCATACGCTTGTGATCTTGCAGATATGAATGCGTGCGATGCGTTGATAGATAAAGTACTTGCAGAGCAGGGCTATGTAGATATTCTGATCAACAATGCGGGCCGTTCAATTCGACGCTCACTCAATCTGACTTATGAACGGTTCCACGACTTTGAAAGAGTGATGCAGCTTAACTATTTCTCGGCGGTCAAATTGACCATGAGATTGCTGCCGTCCATGGTAGAGAGAAAGCGCGGCCATGTCGTTAATATCTCTACGATTGCGGCGATGGGTAAAGGTAGCCCCAGATTTTCATCGTATACGGCGTCGAAAAGTGCTCTTGATTCCTGGGCAAACTCGGCTGCGCTTGAGTACGCTGGGGACAATATTGCCTTTACCAATATTCACATGCCGCTGGTCAGAACAAAGATGATTGCGGCGACGACGTCCTATCAGGATATCAACGTGTTGAGTACCAAAGAGGCTGTCAAATTAATCAACGATGCGATTGTGTACCAGCCAAGTGAAGTCAATACCATGACCGGCACTATTGTCCGTCAATTAGGTATCCTGTCGCCGAAGCTGAATAAACTGATTTTCTCGACGCTGTATCAGATCACTGATGATTCTGAGGCTGCTAAGGCATCAGCCCATCCTTCTGCTGAACAGAACAAGAAAGTGGTGGCAACCAAGGCAATGGATGCGTTGCAGCAGCTGCATCTGGACAAAGAAACGTTGGAAGCTATCAACAATATCCTGCGCGGCTATCACACTTAAGGTTTTGCGAGAGTGCGACAGTGGTGTCCTGTGGCTCAGGCCTCTTTACGAGGGACGCCACGCCGGTTGGCAAACTCGTAAAGTTCCCGGTTAAAACGTTCATGGCTGTGAAAGAAGGGCATATGTCCTTCATTTTCATACCAGGATAAGCGTGTATGAGGGATATGACGGTTCAACATGTCGGCTAGCAGCGGCAGTGAATAGTGATCTTTTCTCCCATGCGTTAACAATACAGGGCAGGTCAGAGCAGACAACATATCCTCGTATTTCATTACCCTGTCGCGCATATACAGTCGCGTTTTAAGTGAGGTTTTTTGCACATCTTCGAGGATTTCTTTGCGCATCGACCTGTCACCGACGCATAGGTCATCAACGAAGGTTTCTTCTGCACTTTTTCTGACCGCAGCATCATCGCTGAATAACTGTGCCAGAGTTTTATACCCAGGGCCTTTTACCGCAGCCGTAGATAGGGTGCCAGCGGCTATAAAATTAATCCCCGCTATGCGCTGTTCGCCGAAATGCAACAGGTAGTCATTAATGACTCTGCCGCCATAAGACCAGGCAACAACGTTAGCGTAGTCAATGTCAAAGTGATTAAGGATTGCATTGATGTCACCGGCCCAGCTTATTCCGTCCGAATAATATTTACGGCTTGTTGGCTGCTCTGATTCTCCATGACCGCGTAAATCGGGAGCAATAAGGAACAAGTCCTCGGTGAGAAGCGGACAAGCAAACTGGCGCTGCCAGATACGATGACTGCTGCAGGTTCCGTGTAAAAACAAAACCGGCAAACCATTGGGCTTGCCGGTGGTAAACACAGCAAGCTTGACACCGTCATCACTGACGATTCTGTGCTTTTCTGGCTGTGTGTTCATATCTGGTCTCGTTTATGATGCGTCTGGGTAGTGTTCAGCGCGCACTTTCATCCAGTGTTCCATGTCTTTTTTGGCGTCGCGAGCCTTGTCATGGAAGTAACGCTCTGTCTCATCTACGTTGTGAGTAAACTCGACACACAGACCATTAGGGTCATAGAAGTACACCGATTTACAGTATTCGTGGTCGATATCCATGTACTCAATGCCATGCTTATCCAGGTTCTCACGGTGTGCCTGCAGAGTCGCCTCGTCAGGTACTTCAAGCGCAATGTGGTGGGTCCACACGTCTGTATTCTCAAAGCTTGCGTTTAAGTCGGCATACTTTTTGGGGAAATCGAAAAACGCCAGCCAGCTGCCATCAGACAATTCAAAATACAGGTGAGCATAGGGTGTTTCTGCCCCTGTAATAGGGTCAACAGGCTCAACAATGGCGCATACCAGTGGCATACCCAGAATGTCTTCATAAAACTTACGAGTTTCTTCTGCGTTGTCGCAGCGATAAGCGTGATGATGCAATTTCAGAACATGGTTACTGTTCTGACGAGCACGAGCCTGCGCGCGCAGTGTTTGAATCGGGGTGTCTGATTTATCCCACAGAGCTAATGACATAATTTTTCTCCACTATTGATGGTAGTGACGAGCTGCACGTCGCGTGCAGCTCGAGTAGGGTTTCAATTGTTTTCGTATGTTATGCACTTACAGTTCAAAATCGTAAGTGAAGGTCAGACCATAAATTCGAGGTCTGGCGCGATAGATAAAGCCGCCTGGCGACCATTCAGAGTTGTACTCTTTGTTGGTCAGGTTGTTGGCCCAGAGGGCAAGCGACCAGTTCTCTGCTTCATACGTAACTCGTGCGTTAACCAGATTAATTGGCTCACGCTCAGTCGATTCATAAATGTCGAAGTTGGTTTCTCCGATACGTTGATAATCGATACGCCATACCAGTGAATCAATGCCGTCATTCATGTCCATGGTGTATTGAGCACCGAGATTCACGGTGTAATCTGAAACCGCAGGTGTACGATTACCAATGACTACTGGATCGTCAAACGACTTTATCTCGCTATCTACATAACCAAAGCCACCGTTGATGCGGAAACCTGGGAAAGGAGAAGCATTGAAGTCGAATTCAACTCCGTTAAATTCCGCTTCAGGAATGACGCCGATATTTTGCGTAGAGTTCTGCTGCAAGAAAACGAAGAATGGCGTGTTCTCACTGTCTGTTGAATACAGAGCAAATCCACCGCGTAGGTTAAGGCTGGGTATACGGAATTTACCACCAAATTCGAGCGTTTCGGCAGTCTCTGCATCATAGAACTCTTTAATACCAATAATGCCTGCGGAGCCTGCGATAGCATCTGAGCCGGTCTGGTTAAAGCCGCCTGAGCGGAAGCCAACGCTGTACCCACCGTAGAGAGTCAGGTTATCGTGTGGCTCATACGTTAAATTAACTTTAGGCTGTAGCTCGCTGAAATCGCGCTTACGTACTTCGCCTTCTGTACCAACAGGGAAGCCTGGCACGTTCGGAATAAATGCCTGTGGAGTCTGTGTCAGGTTTTCACGTTCGTCGCGGTCGTAGCGTAAAGAGGCATCAATTGTCCACTGTTCGTCGATCTCGTAAGACACGTTGCCAAAGAATGCCCAGGCAAAGTTATCGCGACGATCAGACAGGAAGTTTAGCTGGAAGTTATTTGGGTCGGTACTGATGCCGCCAAGTGGGTCAGCAAAACCTAAGCCAAAGTCAGCTCGAGCTCCGTTTTGTTGTAATTGTGAGGTGTCTACTGCATAGGCACCGTAGATATATTTAAAGCGGGCGTCGTCAGGCGACGTGTAGCGAATTTCCTGACTCCATGATTTAGAACCGAAGTTAGAAATCTGGTTTTGGTCGAATGGCAAACCGAGAATGACCTCAAGGAAAGACTCACCGACAGGCTTAAAGTCAAATGCGTCACCGGCGATAAGCTCTTTGCTGCGGTCCCATGCGGTAATTGACGTCCAGGTGCCGCCCTCTTCGTTTTCGTAAGTTACTTTGACAGATGCGCCGTATAAATCGCGATCGTTGATACCACGGTTGTTAACTTCAATCGGCAGGATCTGATTTACGTCAGGACCAATACTGTAATTAAAGGGCTGGGTTTCAAGCGCGCTGTAATAACCTCTGAAGTCTATTTCAAGAGTATCTGTGACATACCATAGCGCTTTACCACGGAAAGAAAGGTCACGCAGTGGGTCAGAATCTTCCCCTAAATTAGTATTCTCGATATAGCCGTCGGTATCGTAGTAAGAGCCAGATACGCGATATGCCCAATCCTCGCCACCTGGTCCACTTACACCACCTTCAACGCGGTAACCAGGTCCATTGTCGACAGCAAGCTTGACCCGGCCTTCAACGTACTCAGCTGGGTCTTTGGTGGTGATAACAATTGCGCCGCCAATCGCATTACGGCCGTACAAACCACCTTGAGGTCCTTTTAGTACCTCGATTTGTTCTATGTCGAATAATTCTTGTTGGAACTGCCCGGCATCAGTTTGCTGCACGCCATCTACGATAACGGCGACTGAAGGTTGGGTATCACGGTTTTGTGAGATACCACGAATCGTGATAAATGCCATACCGGCGTTCTGGGTTTCGATCAGCGTCACGTTGGGTGTTAGACCGATAAAGTCGGCAGGACGTTCAATCCCTGCACCATCGATATCGGCTGCGGTAAACGCGGTTAGCGCCACGGGAGTATCCTGCAGGTCCTGGGTTCTTCGCGTACCCTTAACCATGATTACTTCTACATCACTTGGTGCCGCCTCTTCTTGCGCCTCTGCGTCTTGTGCTTCCTGGGCCATCACCGCACCAGACAAACTGGCAGAAACCATCATCGCAAGTAAAGATTTTCTAAGCCTCACGTTTTCAAAATTGGAACTCATTTTATTCTCCCGTGGATCGAAGTCGTTTCAATGCGTGCAATTTCACGCAATGTTAACGTTCGCTTAACAATAAACACTTCGAATATCGAAATCAAGTACGAATATCGAAATATTTAGCATTTTATTCAAAAAGAGGAGTAATTGCGGTGATAAAGTGCTTATGGTTTATACAAAAAAAGCGCCTGATGGCGCTTTTTAAATAAGTAAATAAGGATATTTATCAATGTCCTAAAAGGGAATGTCGCAATATTGGCCATTTACTCAATGAGAACTGAATATCTTTTGACACATCCTGTAGCAAAGGTAGTCGGGTGCGCACCATTTCTTCCTGAGATATGCGTGAAGCACCGGTAGAGCAGTTAATCGCGGCCAGAATTTCACCCATGTCGTCAAAAACGGGAACGGCGGTTGACACTACGCCATAGTCGAGTTCATTCAATGAAGACGCATAGCCCTGCTCTCTTACTAGCCTGAGCTTTTCTCGCAGGGTGTCTGAATTAGTAATGGTCTGGTCAGTAAAACGATGCAATGTCGCTGTAGATAAGTACTGTTCGAGCTGTTCATCCGGTAAATTGGCGAGCAGTACCTTACCCATCGACGTGGCGTGTGCGGCAAAACGTGTGCCTACACCAGCGTTAAGCCTGATGTGACGTTTGGTTGGAATATGTGCCAGATACAATATGTCATTACCTGACATGACTGACAGGGAAGCACTGTCCCCGGTTTCGTCGCGCAGCCTCTGTAAATGCTCACTGACAACGGTATCTATACTGGCTGACGCTAAAAAGGCTGAACCGAAAGTAAGTACCTCTGGAGTAAGCAGGAACTTCCTGCCAATTTTATTTACGTACCCTAATTTGACCAGGGTATTGAGACAGCGCCTTGCTACGGCTGCGGACAGTCCGCTGGCAGCGGCAACTTCGCTCAATAACATCTCAGGTCGGGACTGATCGAAACACTTGAGCACGGTGAGGCCGCGCTCAAGTGTGTGGAGATATTCGGGATCTTTTACTACTTTGGTCATGCTTTTTTATAATCCTCTGTTTCGCGCACATTAGCAAAACCAAAGCTAAACGCAAGAATTTCGATATGCGAACTAGCGAAATCCCTCGCCATTATTCTGGCCCAGCAACGGAGGAGCGGTGACATCGGTAGACATCTCTCCATCAAATCGCAGCGGCGGTCTGACCGTAGTGAATGTGCCTTTGACAGGATGCGGCGCCTCCACTTTTAGCTTGAGGTGCTTAGCCTGCTCCGTCTCCAGTGCCTCTGCTGAGTTGTAGACAGGAGAATGAGGTACTTCAATTTCAACTAAGCGCTGGCACCAATAGGATAGCGGCTGACTTTTGAATATCGGTTTGAGGTGGGCAAGCACCTTATCGTAGTTCTCGATGCGTGCGTAGCGCGATGAAAATTCGGGACGCTCAAGCATGTCAGGCTCACCGACGGCGTTTGCCAGCCCCTCCCAGAATTTGGCAGGAGATGACATATGCAAAGCGATCCATTTGCCGTCCTGACACTCGAATACATATGACTGAGATACATTAGGACGACTTTCCGGCCCCATAATTTGGTCAGCAGAAAAATAATGGGTGAAATCATCTAGGTTAAAGTGTGTCATCGCTTCGAGCATCGACACTTCCACCAGCTTGCCTTCACCGGTTTTAGCGCGATTTAACAGTGCAGCAAGTACACCCTGAGAGGCGTAAAATCCGGTTATTGCATCAGCAATGGCAGGGCCGACTACCCGCGGATCTTTAGGATTAAGTAACAACCTCAAGAAGCCGGTTGCTGCTTGCGCAACGGTGTCAAATGCTGGCTTTAACGCGTCAGGGCCATCTGAACCGAAGCCAGATATTGAACAATAGATCAGTTTAGGATTGATTTTATGCAAGCGTTCGACGTCTACGTTCAGCTTGTTGGCCACGCCAGGTCTGAAGTTTTCAATGAACACGTCTGCTTCAGCAACGAGTTTGTCAAACTCGGCAAGGTCCTGCTCGTTGCGCGTATCGAATTCAATACTGCGCTTGTTTCTGTTGTAGGTCTGGAAGTGAGGACTATATAACTCGCCCTTGTATGCACGAAACGGGTCGCCGGTTTCCGGCCTTTCTATTTTAAGAACATCAGCACCTAAATCTGCCAGAAACATCCCGCAAGCAGGTCCAGTAATAAAGGTTCCCATTTCAAGAACTTTAACGTCAGACAACATGCCAGCCATACGCACCTCCACTCAGAAAAGATAAAGTTTTCTTGCAAGATAGAGCGTGATGATATAACTTTCGTATATCGAAAACAAGTTCGATTTTCGAAATTGCGTGTTACTTTCATACTAAATCGCGCATCCATATGAAAGTGAACAGTAGTTTCCATTTAATTGTCATCACCTTAAACAGGGGAGTCGCATGAGAATAGGTAAACAAGATAAGCCTTACACTGCTATCTGCACGTCCACAGCTGAAAATATTACGGTTCGCGGGTACGACTTGGTCGACGAAGTGATGGGTAACGTCGATTTCACATCGTACTTCTGGTTACTTGTATGCGGTCAGATGCCAAATGAAAACCAACGCTTCTTTGCTAACGTAGTACTAACAGCGATCGCTGAGCATGGGCTGGTGCCGAGCGTAGTAGCAGCAAGAATGACCCTCGCCGCTGCACCTGAGTCGTTTCAAGGGGCGGTAGCAGCCGGGTTGAACGGCTGTGGCTCTGTGGTGCTTGGCAGTGCTGAAGTAGCAGGGCGTTTCCTGCATGACGTGGTCAGCAAAAAGAACGAAGGTATGTCGATGGATGACGCTGCCCGCGCTTGTCTCGAAGAATTAAAAGCCGCTGGCAAACGGGTCCCCGGATTTGGCCACCCGTTACACTCGAGCGGCGATCCGCGTGCAAATCGTATTCTGGCCCTGGCACAAGAGAAACAAACTGAAGGTGACTATATCGGTGCGCTAAAAGCGATACACCGCTTACTACCTGATGTGATGGGACGCGCATTACCTATCAATGTAAACGGGGCTATTCCAGCCTCCATTCTGGATGTGGGTTTCCCGCTTGAAGCATTGAAAGGTATTTCACTGCTCGCGCGTACTGCAAGTTTGGTGGGACATCTGCAGGAAGAGTCAGAAACGCCGATCGGCTTTATTTTGTCAGGAAAAGCTGCAGAACATATCGAATACACAGGCCCAGAGCCAAAAACTAACGTTTGAGGAACCGAATTATGACCAAGACACTTATCCTTTATTACAGCACCTACGGCCATATTGAAGCCATGGCAGAAGCGATTGCCGAGGGTGTGCGCTCAGTACCCGGCAGTGAAGTAGTTATTAAACGTGTACCTGAGCTAATGCCCGAAGATGTGGCTAAGCAGGCTGGCGCGAAACTTGACCAGAGTGCGCCTATTGCGACTGTTGAAGAACTGCCAGACTACGACGCTATCATCATAGGTACACCAACACGCTATGGGCGTATGGCTGCGCAAATGGCCAACTTCCTCGACCAGACCGGTGGGCTGTGGTTCCAGGATGCACTGGTGGGTAAAGTTGGCAGTGTATTCACCTCAACGGCGAGTCAGCACGGCGGTCAGGAAACTACGTTAATGTCTACCATCGTTAACCTGATGCATTTCGGTATGACGATTGTTGGATTGCCGTACACAGAAAAACGTCTGGTGAAGATCGACGAAGTATCTGGCGGTACGCCTTATGGCGCATCAACTATCGCCAATGGTGACGGCAGCCGTATGCCATCTGAAGATGAGCTGGAAATTGCAAAAAGTCAGGGACGTCATGTCGCTGAAGTTGCCGGTCAGCTAGCCAGAGGCCGCACGCAGTAAAAGTTTCTTCCCGTTAGCGGCCACATCTCAGTCGTGTGAGTGTGGCCGCTGTTTAATTTTGGGATATGTAACGCACAATAAAAAACGCTCCCCAGCTGCACACAAACTGGGGAGCGTTTTAGTTTATGAACGCCAGGTTTAGAATCTGTCGTTCAGGTGGGCACAGCGTCCGAACTCTGCGCCTTTCTCTACCGCTTTAAGCACTTGTTTCGGGAAGCTCAGTTCTCTGTCCTGGCCCTTATCACACACAAACGCTTTATCAATATCGATATCGATAGAAATGACCGCACCGGCAAGGTTACCCATCATTGCTGACGCATCTGCACTGACACCAAAGATGTTATCAGCCAGCAGGTTGCGAGCTTCCACCACGCCCTGGCGAGCAAAGAATTCACTGGTGGTCATCCAACCCATACCTTCCATGTAGATTGCACCATAGAAACCGCCAGCAAGAGCGCTGCCGAAGCGTGCCGTAATGACGCTAAGATCATCGTTGGCATCCAGCACCAGTACATTTGGCAGACCAACGAGTCCGACCAGCGTCTCGTGGTCGTATCCGCGATCACACATGTTGCCGAAGAAGAAGTTGTTGTATGGCACATCGTCACACCAGCGCAGTGAACCGAGATATTCAAGCTCATCTGTCTCGGTATCCCATTTAACCGCGCCTTTGCCAACGGTGTAACGCCCCTGTCTAACCGCGGAGGTGGTCACCACATAACGGCCATCCTGAGAGATGACGGAGCCTTCAGTCGCGCCAAATTCAGTATTGATGTCGCGAAGTTCACCGTTTACCCAGGCAACCTGACCAAAGCCGTTGATCATACCGGTAATAGTTTCACCATTACCGGATACGCGATCAGCTCGGATCCAGGCTGGCTGATACGGTCTGTCCAATTCCATCGGTAGTTTAGTCAGATTACCCTTGCCATCCCATACCACGGGCTGTCCATAGGCAAATGCACTCTCACCAGGCGCACATTCCTCTGCACCTGACTTCGCGACGCGTGCTGTACCTACGAAGACATTGCCATCGTCACTTGCATCCCAGATTGATGCAGAGCTTTTACCAGACTGGCCGCTTAACTGGCAGGTACCATTGCTCAGGTCCTCAGCAGGCGTCAGTTTGTTGCTGCGCAGGTCCCAGATCGCTGGCGTCGCAATATCGTCACCATCAAAGTCAACAATGACACCGGCTTTGGTGGCGTTTTTGTTCATATTGGCAGAGCCTGCCTTCACGATTGCTCCATTCTCCAGCTGTATTGCTGAGAATTCCTGCGTGGGTGCTTTGTAAAGGAATGCAGTGCCGCTGGGGGTGTTACCCATGGCGAACTGACCGTTTTTAGAGTGATCAGTGATGTACGCCTGTACCAGTGGTGTGTACTTAATACCGTCCTGATAGCCATTGAACTGCATGTTGACTTCTTTGGTTTCTCCCGCGGCGACGATGATCTCAGAGTAAGCGCAGGCATTGTCCAATGCTGGATTGCTGCTTTCGCCCTCATTCCAGTATTCTGCCTCTGAAACCAGCGGTGTAGGAGCTGTGGGGTAGCCGCCAGCTTTGATGGTTTCAATATACAGTACGTAGCGACCACCGGGCGTTAAGCCATTAATGGTGAACGAGCCGTCAGGGCCAACCAAACCTTGTGTCATATTACCTGATTGCTGAGTAATAACGTCGCTGTGAGGTGCATCGAGATTACGCGCGACGATATTCATACCCGAGTAAACTGCACCGTCTTTAGTTCGCAGCGTGCCGGAAATAGAACCATATTGTGCTTTATATTCAGCGGTAGGGTAGAGGTCTGAAATATTGACGATGTCATCACGTACATTAACCGTTGACTGCTCGTATCCGGTAACACCGCGCACATCGATGAACGGGAACATGGTTTCAACGTTTTTCGCCAACTCCAGCGTGCCACTCGTATAGGTGTTGGTAATGGCACAGCCAGGCACACCGTCATACTGTGGGGACCAGGGCTTGGCCATGTATACGAGATGACCATTCGCCTGTGAGTGAGACATATTGATCGCATGGCCGAATTCATGTGTGAATACGCCAGAGGCATTGGCACCGTCAGTGTCTTTGCTGTCAACGAACCAGCCGTTCATTAACGCCGTTGCTTCGGTGATTTCACCGGTTTCTTCATCGGCCCACTCTGGGAACGCAATACCTAAAACCTGATTGCGAGGCACGCCGAAGTACTGTTCAAGAATCGAACCATCCGAGTCGTAGTTTACCCAGAAGCCACGACCGTTTTCGGCACCATAAATTTGGTCAACATTAGTAGCGTCTACATCGCTGATGCCGGTCATTTCCGCAATAGTGCCTTGAACGGTCATTTCCAGAGTTGAGGTTTCAACATCACTCCATTCCTTCACAGCGCGCGCGGTGATGGCATTAGCCTGTTCAATGGTCAGGAATGTCATATCACGCTCAAGCGGCGTATAAGCTGGAATAAACGTACCATCTGGCAGGGTCATGTCATGGTTAAATGAAGTCCCTGCTTCCAGTACTGTGTAGGTTTGTACTGGATTGCCATCTTTATCTTCGATAAGCGGACCACCGTCAGTGTATACCGGAATGGGGCCATTCGAGGTGTCCCATTTGTATGGCTGCATGGTCGGTTCATGGATGTATAACGGACCACCTGCTAATGCGCCAGTCGTCACGGTCGCCAGTAATGCGGCTGCTACTTTAGAAAATCTCATTATTTCACCTCCGCAAGCGAATCAACTAATTGTAGGAATGCGATAGCGTCGACCGCACCAGGGGTAGTAAGCAGGTTTTGCTGCTCGGCTGTTAATGCACTGGTATCCATGTCGTCGAACAAGCCCTGATTACCTAACTCGTTAATCACTTTGCCGTTTTGGATAACGAACTTGCCCTGTTCAAGGCCGACTGTTGAGGTTAATCCACCCATTTCAGGATTCATAAACGCGATGATGTGCTCGCCTTCTGTCCAGCTTGCGAAACCTTGAGGGGAGACGCCAAGATACACTTTGCCGTTACCCATCGAACGAGGTTCGGTCAGGCCGAACTGACGAAAGGTGTAAAGGCCATCGTGGTCTACTTTACCTTTGACATCTGACTCCACTTTGACAGTGACCTCGGTATAAGGACGCTGACGGTTATCGAAGCCATCGGTGACAGACACGACAGAGCCTGTCAGGATGCTGTCTGCTTTATTAACTAATTGTGAAAGATTTTGTTTGATGTGTTTCTGCGCTAGTGCGGCGGGTGCCATCACCAGGCTGGCCGACATTGCCACCGCCAAGGTGGTTTTGCCGAGAAGTGAGCGTAATTTCACCTTCACTCTCCTATTTGTTGCTGGAATGTTGCAAATATTTATTTTTTATTAATGGACCGTTAAGGCGGTCAACGAGCAAACAATTAAGCATAAGGCGGTGAAGTCAGGCACGGTTTTTAGTGTAGCGTTTTGTAGTCGGCTGTAGCCTTTTGTAGCAATCCTTTGCACAATGTAGCCAAGTCACCAGAACGGGAGTACGGTGACAGATCGAGTGATTTAAATGGGTGGGCATTTAACGCCATGCGACAGGCTTTTTTACTTCTGGCAATATTAATTTTAAGTGCACCGAGCGCAGCTTCGCCAAGCGATCGCGAAACAACGCATGGTGATCATGCCAGTACCCATGAGTGGGGATTCGATATCGGGTTAGGCCTGGCGGGCATAGATAACCCATTAAATCAGCGTGATAACCTTGTATCCGTAGTACTTCCCCAATGGTATTACTACGCCGAGCGCTTTTACATCGAAACTACCGATATTGGTTATGCCCTCATAGAGCAACCTTCACTGCTGATAGATATTGCTGGCTATGTCAATCAGGACGGCATTTTATTTAATACCGACAATCATCCAGTGTCCTATCTTGAAATCAGTAAATTAATTCCCAACGTTGGCGGACGACCAGACACAGGACAGATTGATTTCCCTGATATCGAACGGGATTTTTCCTATATGCTTGGCCTCAAAGCTATGTATTTGAATGACTGGTTTGAACTCACTGCGCAATGGGGACGTGATGTTTTTCAGGGCCACGGTGGTGAAGAGTTTACGTTCTCGCTGCAAAAAAGTTATCGCTTCGGGGATTGGAAGTTTAACTGGGAACTCGGCACTGTGGCGAAAAACGATGCAGTCAATAACTACTATTTCGGTATCCGTGCTGAGGAAAATGGCTTGCGTAAGGATACTCAGGTCACAGACAAGTGGTTGTGGGATAACTACCTTAAAGTTGCGGTCGTTTATCGACTGTCGGAATCCATGTCGGCAGTGACTTCTTTGCACTATACCCGAAAGCCAAGTGCACTGACGATGAGCCCGATTCTTGAAAAGCAGCAATACTGGGCAGGCTTTGTTGGTCTGAACTATCATTTTTGACCATGCACCGACTTTTTCTGATTGCAGCCATATTTAGCGTTAGCGCAAGTGCCAACCCGTCTGGTGGTTTATCCATTGCGCCGAAAACGTGTGTGGTTGATGCTTCAGGTAAATGCGACGTTAAGCTGTTAATGCAATTTAAAGCAGACAGCGCAACACCAGTCTGCTTTGTGATACCAGAGCAACAGCAGCAATGGTGCTCTGCGTCCGCGATAGAACACCGAGAGCAAATTGATATCAGCACAAAAACGTCACTGTCTGTGGAAGTGAGAGAACAAAGTAATCGAGATTTGCTGGATCGCGCCAGACTTGAACTGGCCTACTACGAGCCTGCTCAAACGCGACGTCGTCGACAGTTTTCCTGGAGTTTCTAATGACCGCTCTACCTCACACCAGAATATTGCTGATAGAGGATGACGTTGCGCTGGCGAGCCTGATTGATGAGTTTCTGCAAGAGCAGGGCGCACAGGTTACTACCGTTCACAATGGTGCTGAAGCAATCAGAACAGGCCAACGACATCAATATGACCTGATTATTTGCGATGTCATGCTGCCGGACTTGCATGGTTTTCAACTTGCTCAGAGACTTAGGTTACATCAGTCTTGTCCGCTCATTTTTCTTACCGCACTTGGCGATGACGACACTCACTTGCAGGGATTAGAGCTTGGCGCTGCCGATTTTATTACCAAACCGGTCAAACCTGCTATTTTACTTGCCCGGATCAAAAATAATCTGAATAAGCATGCTGTTAAGGCATCTGTTACATCGCTGGCTTTTGGCCCTTACCAGCTAAACGAGCGCAGTAAAACCGTAACTCGGCATAGCGAACCAGTGAATCTTACTAATCAAGAATTCGATCTTTTACACTTCTTCGTACGCTATTGTGATGGTCCGGTAAGTCGCGAATTTCTTTTTCTGCAAATTGTGGGCCGCCCTTACGATGGTAGCGACCGAGCGGCTGACCTCCAGGTGAGTCGGTTGCGAAGAAAGCTGATTAGCTGTGGATGCGATGATCTGGCAATCAAAACGATACGAGGCAAGGGATATGTTCTGCTGCTGGATTCAGACAATGCATTAGGCGACGATGAATAGACAGTTTTTTCTTCTCGCCACCCTGTTGCTGGCCATGTTGATCGGTATGCTGATTGGGTTCAATGCGCTATATGATAGATTTTTTGCTCCACCTTCCGCATATCTGGTGTCGACATCAACGTTATTTACACAGGCAGTAAAACAGGACGCTGACCTGATAAGGCGCATCGACAGCAATGTCATCCAATTTCCGCCTGCCTTACAACAACAACTTGAACAAGGGCAGGTGGTTGCACTCAAGGACACTGCTGAGCAGCTGCGCTACTACCAACATATCGGCGATAGGTTATATGAGCTTGGCCCCTTACCTGACAATGCGCAAAGTGCACCAGAACAAAATAGTCTGACCATTGTTTTTTATTCATTGCTCGGTGCAGTGGTATTGATTGTGCTCTATCCTGTGGCCAGAGACATTGTCAGTATGCGTCGTGCAGCCACATCCTTTGCTGAGACTCCAGCGCCTATTCGTTTGAAGGTTTCCAATCGCTCAGTGTTATATCCATTGGCAGAATCCATGCAGCATATGTCAGCGCGCATAGCTGAGCTACTGAAACAGCAACAGGATTTGGCCAATACCGTGGCGCACGAAATCAGAACGCCGCTGGCGCGCATGGAGTTTGTTTTACAAAAGCTGCATGCAAAGTTAGATGAGACGTCAGCCACTCGTCTTCAGGCGGACATTGATGAGATTAATCAGTTAGTGGCCGATTATCTGACGTTTGCCAGAACGCAGAATAGGCAACAAAAGGCAGAGTTCGAGCATCAGTGCATTGCACCTTTATTCGATGAAATGAAATCAAAAACGCAGATGACGTTGACTTCAGTAAAGGTACATTTCTGTTGTGAAGATACGGAAGTGGCATTCGACTACCGATTAATCAGCATGGCATTACAAAATTTGCTTAACAATGCCATGCGCTACGCAAACACTCAGATTAGGGTCAGTGGCGAACGCCAGAATGATGATTTTTATATTATTGTCGAAGATGACGGCGAGGGATTGAATGACAAAGTTGAGTCACTCACTAAAGCTTTTAACCGGCAGGCGAAAGATAGTGATGATATGGGTTTTGGGTTAGGCCTGTATATCGTTGAACGCGCCATCCAATTGCATAACGGCAGGTTGTCAGCGAGCCGCAGTCAGCAATTGGGAGGAGCAAGATTTACGCTTAGCTGGCCGATCACGGACCTCAGTTAGCGAGAGGGGGAGGCAAACTGTTCTTTCACTGCTTGTTGAAACCATGCAGACTGACGCTCGTTGGCCCACCATTTAGTCATGGCGCTGATGTATTCAGGGCTGGTTCTAAGTGTAACTAAAACCTCATTTATTTGCGTAATCACTTGCTGCCCCCACGGATTTTTGGGGCAAGCGATATAGCCAACCGCGTAAGGAGCAACGCCAGCTATCTGATACTGGCGTAACTCACTTTCACGTTCGCTGTGGGTTGTAAAATAATTCACTTCGTAAGGGTAGCCAATCGTCGCATCCAGCCTTCCCAGCGCGACGAGCTTAATAGCTGCATCCGCTTCCTCTGCAGATAATAAAAAACGTTGCTCATTAGGCAGCTTGCTGACGAGTTTATCAAGAATAACGCCATAGGAACGCCCTCGTATAAGCCCAAATATGACCTCAGGAGATTGAATAACCCGAGTTAAATCAACCGGTATGTTCAGGGCATCTGGTAGTGTTTTACCATCTTTGAGAATTAGCCTGTGGCTCGGTGAAATAATTGACGGTAGAGAAAAATACGCAAATGTCTTTCGCTCTTCAGTTAAATACAGACTCGGATGACAAACCTGCTTACCTAAGCGTAGATCTTCAAGAGCACGTGCGTGCGATGCCAGCGGCATGTGATGCTGATACTGTGGTAAGCGCTCGATAATCAGTTGCAGGGTTTCGTCGACAAACCCTTGCCCGGTCAATTCTCCGGTTTTAATCAAAATGGGGGGAAGGTGATAAGTCTGCCAATAGATATTGTCGTCAGCACTGATGCTGCGGCATGAAACGCAAATGAAAGTGAGTAGCACTGCTAACCGAAGCAACATCATTCGGATACTTTTCAATAAATAAACCATTGCATAGTAGATGACTACTGCCTGCAAATCCACAAGCAATGAGTCTTCAACCCTGGAGCTCGGATATGAAATCGCCCACCTTATGTTGATCGAGCCGACAGTGAAAGTACTCACCAATAAAGCTCTATGTGACAATCATTTAAGTTGAATATGTCTACAAATTGCACTATACCAAAAAACCCTGCCTAAGCTTTCTTACGTTGTTGTGGTCGCTCTATGAAAAATAAATGCCGCTCCTTACCTCATATAAAAATAAAAAAATGCCAATACGTTAAGTCGGTAATGTTCAGTTTGTTGGTTTTGACAACCACAGTCTGGTCACAAACAGGTTTAGCGCAGACATGCAGTGGCGGTGTATCTGAGGAAACCACTTCATCTACGCATACGATTATTTGTAGCGCGTCAGATTTGTCAATTTCCTCTTCGGTCACTGCGACGGATCCGGGTCCCGGAACATATATACTGGCGGAGTTGTTTAATGCGACTGCCACCGATGAGTTTGGCCAGAGCGTGTTTGAAAATGACAGTCTGACCGACTCGACATGTTATGAGTTTACCAGTACAGGTTCGGCAACCAATGGCGCTATTTACAGTGGTACTATTCTGGATGGCGTAGGCTTTGTCGATGTGGCCGAGGGACAGTGTAGCGGTGGTGGAGGTGGGCCCGGTCCGGGACCAGGCCCTGACCCAGATCCACCAGAAGCACCAACGGTGACCTCTGCAACCGAAACCTCGGATGAAAATTACGTGGTGGCAGGCACACATCCGCTTGATGGCACCATTATTTCTGTTGTTATTGATGCGAATAATAATGGTTTGATTGATATCGAGGAACCGCCTGCCACAGGTCCGGTGAATGTGTCTGGTGGGCAATGGGCCACTGCACCAATCGCCATATCCGAAACGACCACCTTTCTTGTGGTGGCCAATGATCCGGTAAGCGGCTTGCCGTCTGATGTGGTGCCGCATACGGTGACCTTCAATGGCGTGAATAGTGCGCCAGAAATTACGTCTGGTCCAATTTCTATCAGCATTGATGAAGATAGCGGACCTAACTTATTCAATTTTACCGCATCGGATGCTGACGGAGATACATTGGCCTGGTCAATATCAGGATTTTCAGGCGGCGCTGAAGTATCTACGAGCGCTTCTGGTACCTCAGCTCAGATTACGCTTACACCAGCAGCCAATACATTTGGTGAAGGCATGCTTGTTGTGACGGTATCTGACGGTGATTTAGCAGATAGTCAAGAGGTGTTTTTTATCATTAACTCGGTCAATGATGCCCCCGTTTTTACCAGTAGCAACTTTGCCATTTCCGTTGATGAAGACCCGTCTACGGCGGCATCGTTACAGGTCACTGTCTCTGACGCCGATGGAGATGCATTGGAATATTCAGTCTCTAGCGCAACTTCTGGTACTTCAGGGTTAACCGGAAATGGTGATATAGCGACATTGAGTTACTTGCCGAACGCAGATTTCAATGGGACCGATGAGTTTGTGTTAACCGTATCTGATGGCATTGATTCTATAGAGCAGACGATTTCCGTCACGGTTAATCCTGTTAACGACGCCCCTGTCATCAGCGGATCGCCCGCCACCAGTGTCAACGTCGGAGAGCTTTACAGTTTTACGCCGACTGCTTCCGATGTTGACAGTGCTTCCCTGACGTTCAGCGAAACAGGGCTGCCATCATGGGCGGCGTTTAGCACGACCACAGGTACATTGTCGGGTACACCGTCGGCTGACGATGTTGACTCATACGACGGTATTGTGATTACCGTGACGGATGACGAAAATCTGTCTGACAGTTTAGCTTCATTTTCAATTGTCGTTGTTGCTAATAACACCCCGCCGACAGCCTCTGATGTGAGTGCAGAGACTGATGAAGATACCCCTGTTGCTATTACGCTGTTGGGCTCTGATGAGGATGACAACGATACCCTGACTTACCGTGTTGGCAGGGCTCCTGGGGTTGGGACCGTGAGTGTTTCTGGCAACGTGGCGACCTATACACCGGACACTAATGCGAATGGTAGAGATACGTTCTCCTACATAGTCTCTGATGGCATTGATACTGCGGTGGCCGAAGTGACGGTGACTATCCATCCAGTTAATGACGATCCTGAATTCTTAAGCACAGATTTTGCTATCACAGTTCAGGAAGACTCAGAACAAGCGGGAATACTCAATGTAAGCGTCACTGATGTAGATGAAGACTTTTTATCTTATTCCGTTTCCAGCGCAACCTCTGGTACGTCGAGTCTTATCGTAGAAGATAATACGGCAATAGTCAGCTATCTGCCGATTGAGAACTTTAATGGCAGTGATGAATTTACACTCTCTGTCAATGATGGCGTGTCCACTATCACACAAGCGATTTCTGTGACAGTGATCCCCGTAAACGACCCTCCTGCGTTTACCAGCGACAATTTTTCTATCACTGTCGAACAAAATGCCACTACAGCTGCCACAGTCACCGTGACATTAGAAGATGTTGAGGGTGATACGTTGTCCTATAGTGTGACAGATGCCAGCAATGGAACCTCATCAGTAGCGGGTGAAGGCAATACGGCAACAGTGGCCTATTTACCTAATACCGACTTTTTGGGGATGGATACCTTTGTGTTATCGGTTGGCGATGGTACCGATATTGTCACGCAAACGATATCTGTCACGGTAACGGAAAAATCCAACACACCACCTGAGGCAGAGAGTTTTGACATTACCACTGATGAAGATACGCCTGTGAGCTTTTCCCTTAGAGGAACTGACGTGGACGAAGATGAGTTGTTCTACGAAATACGTTCAATACCAGAAGAAGGCGAACTTACTACAAACGGTAATTTGGTAATTTATACCCCTCCAGCAAATTTCAATACGGAAGTAAACATACCAGATAGCTTTAT
Source organism: Aestuariibacter salexigens DSM 15300 (assembly GCF_000429145.1). Lineage (GTDB taxonomy): Bacteria > Pseudomonadota > Gammaproteobacteria > Enterobacterales > Alteromonadaceae > Aestuariibacter > Aestuariibacter salexigens. The sequence goes on along the minus strand of NZ_AUBH01000004.1, from coordinate 68,690 downwards.
TTACGTTGCGATAGACGCGGATGGCGCCGAGTCAAACGAGGCGACTGTCACACTCATTGTCAGCCCGGTCAATGATGCCCCTATTATTCTGGGCACACCATCTACGGTGGCGCAAGCCGATTCAGAGTATCAATTCTTATTTGATTATAGAGATGTAGATAACGAGTATGACACGCTCGAGTTAACCACAGAGAACGTGCCAGCTTGGTTGGAAACCAGGGATAATGGTAAAACATTGATTGGTACGCCATCAGTTAATGATGTCGGGTTGTACGACAACATAACCATTAATGTATCCGACGGAGAACTTACCGAGACATTGGTGTTTAGCATTCAAGTTATTGACCCCGATGGAAATGGTGCGCCTATTGCCTCGGATGGTTCTGCAACTACCAACGAAGATACTACGGTCGAAATTGAGCTAATCGCGAGTGACTATAATGATGATGAGCTGTCGTTTAATCTGGCCACTCAACCAGCAAACGGTCAGGTCAATATTGCCGGCAACGTGGCGACTTATACGCCCACTTCAGATTTTAACGGCCCTGACAGCTTCACGTTTACCGCTACTGACGGATTATTAACGTCTAATGAAGCGACAATCGAGTTAACCGTGGCGCCGGTAAATGATGCGCCAGTGATCTCGGGGACACCGGCCACACTGGCGGCCTCTGGGGCATCCTACAGCTTCACACCAACTGTATCGGATGTTGATAGCGACACGTTCACATTCACTATTGATAGCGCACCAGGTTGGGCTTCTTTTAATGCTACCACTGGTACCTTAAGTGGCACGCCGAGTGAAAATGATATCGGTACCTTTGAAGGGATCGTGATCACGGTCTCAGACGGTGATCTCGTTGATGCTCTGCCTCCATTCAGTATTGAAGTGATAGATCCTAATGCCAACGTCGCACCGGTCGTTGGGGATAACACGCTCACCATCGATGAAGATACCACTTTTACCGATACGATCACCGCCTTCGACGAGAATGGTGACGCCTTAACGTTTAGATTAAACCTTAATGCAACTCGAGGAACAGTCGAATTGCTCTCTAACGGTGAGGACAGGTTCACGTTCACTTACACGCCGCCTGAAAATGAAGGGGGCTTCACAGACTTCTTCACGTATGTAGCTAATGATGGGTTAGCTGATTCAAATGAGGGAACGGTGACGATCATCATCAATGACGTGAATGATGCACCTGAAATAACGGGTACGCCGGAGACGTCAGCCAAAGTCAACCAGGCTTACAGTTTTGTTCCCACCGCCAGCGATGTAGAGAACGATACACTGACGTTCACGATTGCAAATCGGCCTCGCTGGACATCTTTCGATGGTAATACCGGGGCATTGACAGGCACGCCAGGCTCTTCAGATGTGGGCATTTATGGCAATGTTACTATATCGGTATCTGATGGCGAAGATGAGGTATCTTTACCGCCATTTAATCTGGAGGTGACGCCTAATAATGCGCCAACCATCAACGGCAGCGCCTTGACAGAAGCGGAAGTCGGGCAAACCTACGCCTTTACGCCAACGGCAAGCGATGCAGACGGTGATACACTGACATTTTCAATAAGTAGCCAACCTGGATGGGCAACCTTTGACGCCAGCACAGGAACGCTAAGCGGCACGCCAGCGCCTGCAGATGTTGGGATTTTCCAAGGTATACTTATCAGCGTGACAGACGGCACAGATACCGCTGCCTTGCCTTCCTTTACGATAGAAGTGTGCGAAGTGTGCGGCAATGTCGCACCTACCATCAACGGCGTTCCTGCCATCACGGTAACAGAAGGACAGATGTATTCGTTTGTGCCTACTGCAAGTGATGCCAACGAGGATATGCTGACCTTTGAGATTATCAACCAACCTTCGTGGGCGAGTTTCGATGAAAATACCGGCGCATTGACCGGTACGCCAGGCATGGCAGATGTTGGGATTAGTTCTGGCATTATCATTCGGGTGACCGATGGTACTCTGACTGACCAACTGCCACCTTTCAGCATTACCGTGGTTGAATTTAACGATGCACCAACAATAACAGGCGTTCCAGATACGACTGTCTTCCAGAACGACCAATACCGCTTTACGCCGACTGCAACGGATGCAGACGGAGACGTTCTTTCCTTCAGCATATCTAACCAACCGGGCTGGGCGTCATTTAATTCCCGTACCGGTACGCTAAGAGGAACGCCTCGCGACACAGATGTCGGTGTCTATGATTCTATTGTCGTTACTGTATCTGATGGGCAAAATAGCGCATCACTACCAGCGTTTTCGATACAAGTTGTCTCTCGCAACACGCCACCGGTTATTTCGGGCTCTCCCCGAACTGGCATATCACAAGGAGAGGGGTATTCATTTACTCCTAATGCATCTGATGCAGATGGAGACACCTTGACCTTTTCTGCATCCGGTTTGCCTGGATGGTTGAGTATTGATACTGAGTTTGGGACGTTATCAGGCACGCCGGGAGCTGATGATGTTGGCACAACCGACTCTATTATACTCACTGTTAATGACGGCCAGGCTAGCGCCAGTCTCGATGGGTTCACTATTGAGGTCACCTCAGACAATACGGCGCCAGTTGCCAACGATCAGTCTGTGACGGTCTCCGAAGATGGTGTAGTCATTATTGGTAATGTTGCTTCGGATTCTGATGGCGATAACATCACACTTGCAATACAAACAGATGTGCAACACGGCCAATTGGTTGACATCGTAACCGGTTGGATATACTCGCCGGATGCGGATTTTAATGGTTCTGACAGCTTTACGTTTACCGCAAGCGATGGGGAAGCAACGTCAGCCCCTGCAACCATTTCAATAACGGTTTCAAGTGTAAATGATTCGCCTATTGCTGAAAGAGATGTAATAACGGTTGAGCAGAACGAAACTGGTATTTATTTACTTGATGTATTGGCCAATGATACTGATGTGGATATCACAACTAATAATGACGTATTGACAATTCAGGGGGCGGATTCATCGTTCGGCAACGTTTCAATTGAGAACAATCAGTTACTTTATAATCCGGGTATTAGCTTTATCGGCACTGTCAATCTTACCTATGCCATCCGTGACATTGCGGGTAGAGCTGATCAGGCGACAGTCAGGCTGACAGTTAATGGTGTACAAGGTATTGGTGCGCCAATTCTTGATGTGCCGGACGATATTACCGTAGATGCCACAGGACTTTTTACAGTTGTGGATTTAGGCGTGGCATCGGCAACTGATGGCGACGGTAATCCATTGCCAGCCACCATCACTCGCGGGAGCACTTATTTTGCGCCAGGCAGCCACACAGTGCATTGGCAGGCGGAAGACTCATATGGGACTACCACAACTGACAGTCAAACCGTCAACGTTAATCCATTGGTATCTCTGAGTAAGGATCAGATCGTTCGTGAAGGTGCATCTGTAAGAGTCAGTGTATTATTAAACGGCGATTCCCCTAGCTACCCGTTAACCATTAGTTATACAGTCGATGGCACCGCACAAAGCGATGACCATACTGCGACAAGCGGGTCTGTCACCTTCGAAGAAGGCACAGAACAGGTCATAACATTTGATATCCTGAATGATGATATTGTCGAGTTCGATGAGACGATCGTCTTTTCCCTGAATGCTGAGCAAAACCTGGGTGCAAACAACGTCTCAACCATTACCATACGTGAGGCAAACATTGCGCCCGAGATTGACCTTACCGTAACCCAGAACGGTGAGGAACGTCTCACTGTCGCGCAGGACCAGAGCAATGTAACCATTACGGGAGTAGTCACAGATGCCAACCCAGGTGATGTTATAACAGTTGAGTGGACCTCGATAGGTTTGGCTAATTTAAGTAGTTCAGAAGAGTCATTTGTATTTAATCCAGCGTCATTGGCGACAGGCGTGTATCAAGTGACGCTATTTGCTTCCGATAATGGGGATCCTATCCTGTCTAATACAGCGGACGTGTTTATAGAAGTTACTGAGACTCTGGCACCACTGAGTGCAACACGAGACACCGATGGCGATCTTATCCCGGATAATCAGGAAGGGTACACTGACAGAGACGGCGATGGCATACCTGATTTCCAGGATGCCATCAACGAATGCAATGTGGTGCCTGAACAGGCCTCAAATCAAGATAACTTCCTGGTGGAGAGCGAGCCGGGCGTTTGTATGCGTCGCGGGTCAATTGCTGCGTTGAATCCGAGTGACGGAATAGAAGTCCTTCCCGTGGCTGGTATTGGCGGCAGCTTCCAGAGCTACAATTCTGCAGGCGAACTGGTTGAGATGATGGTCGAGGGGTTACCTGTGGACACCGAATATGCCATTGTTGGCGGTATCTATGACTTTATTCTTTACGGTGAGTCGCTGCAGGGCGCAAGCTTCGACGTCATTATTCCACAAAAGCAGCCTCTTCCACCCAATGCGGTGTATCGCAAATACAAACGTCAGACCGAACGTTGGGTAAATTTTGCTTACGATGACAACAATGCGGTGTATTCCGCAATGGGCAGAAAAGGCTTCTGCCCTGCATCAGGCTCGCCAGTCTGGACAGAGGGTCTGGTCGAAGGTGCATGGTGTATCAAGCTGCTCATCGAGGATGGCGGCCCGAATGACGATGATGGTGTAACAAACGGGGCAGTATTTGATCCGGGCGGCGTTGGCGTATTTTTAAATGGCAACAGCCTGCCTGAAGCCTCGTTCGACTCGCTGATCATGGCGACTAACACGACGGCGACCAAGAACGTACTGGCTAACGATTTTGATGCGGACGGCGACGAACTCACCGTAACATCCGTCGTCAGTGATGTCGGGCAGGTCAGTATCGAGGGCGATGGTGTGATTTCTTACACGCCTCCCGACGGATTTGCCGGTCTGGACACGCTGGTTTACATCATTTCTGATGGTCGCGGAGGCACAGCCAGTGCAGAAGTGGCCGTTACCATTCGTGGCAATCGTGCGCCGGGCGCAGTGGACGATAGCGCGCAAACGAATGATGAAACGTCTATTGAGATAGACGTTCTGGCCAACGATATCGATGTCGATGGCGACGAGATTACCTTAGTCAACGCATCGGCAGAAAATGGCGATGTAATGATCACCGATAATCAGACCATTTACTATACGCCAGTGCTGAGCTTTAACGGATTGGATACCATTACCTACCAGGTTGCTGACCCTTCAGGCGCAATCGGCATAGCGACCGTGTCTGTGGTGGTAGAAGGAAATCAGGCCCCTATGGCGATGGCTGACGAGGTGACCACGGAGTATAACCAACCGATTGAGATTGATGTTCTCGCCAATGATATGGATGTGAATGGCGATACGTTAACGATAGTCAGTGCCTCAGCCGATCGTGGCAATGTGACAATAAATACTGACAATACGTTGACGTATACACCCCCGCAAAATTTCAGTGGCTCCGATACCATAAACTACACCGTCAGCGACGGGCAGTTAGAGTCTAGCACCACCGTGAATGTGACCGTGCTACCTGAGCCGGCTGAGACAATTACGGTGACCAATAAGTCATCAGGCACCATGCAATGGCTAACCGTACTTGCGCTGTTAATTGCATTTTGGCGTCGCAGTGCTCGGTACAGCATAGTGATAACCATGGGAGCAGGCAGATGAACCAGAGGTTTATGAAAATATTCACTTTAGCAATATTTTTGTTGGTCACAGGTCAGGCTTCAGCGCAGTGGAGTGCATTTGCCTCAATTGGCAAATCAACCGCTAAGCACAGCGTGAATATCACAAATGCGCAGGTTGATAATACAGATGTCAGCACCAGTTTCGGTGTTCGCTATCAACTCTCACCACGCTGGTATGTGGCCGCAAGCTGGGTCGACTTAGGTGAAAGTCAGGTGTCGTTTTCAGCGATAACCCCGGATCCGGAAACGACACTGCGTCAAAATGCCGGGCAACTCGCACTTCTTGCTAGTGGCGTCGATATCGCAGTGGAGTATTACCTGTACTCGAATGATAGGTGGCGTATGTTCGCTGCAGCGAGCCTGTTTACCTGGCAGTCCGATGTCACACTAACCTCGGGTAATTTGAATATAGAGCGTGAGATTGATGGTACCGATTTGGGACTAAGTTTAGGCCTGTCTTATCAGGTGTCAGACCGCATCACGCCATACCTGCAAGTAAGGCGCTACTGGCTCGATGCCAACGATGTTGATGAGATGAATTTGGGTATCAGAATCGCCTTCTAATGCGCATAACGAGTAAGACAAATAAACTCATGGGCAACGGGCATTTACATTTGGCGAGTCAAATCCCCTTTGTTGAAGGTGAGCGATTATTGCTGCGAACACACTCCATGGAAGATTGGCAAACATGTTGCGAAATTTGGGGCAACGCTGAAGTCGCGAGGTTCACGGGCGGTAAAACGCAAAATTCAGAAGAAGTATGGCGGCGGCTGCTGCTGTTTCAGGGAGCCTGGGTTAGTCTGGGATACGGGTACTGGCTTATAGAAGAGAAGGAATCCGCGAAAATCATTGGTGCGGTGGGGTTTTGTGACTTCAAGCGTAACGGTTTATCCGATATCCATGGCGAGGCAGAACTTGGCTATGCCTTACATCCAGAATCCTGGGGAAAAGGTTATGCGACGGAGGCCTGTGAATTGGCGTTGGATTGGTTTATTCAACACCACTCTTCTAAAAATATCGTCTGTATAATCTCCAGTCCTAATCATGCGTCCATTAATGTTGCCAATAAATTGGGATTTACACATCGAAGAAGCTGTACCTATAACGGCGAGGCATCTGAAATCTTTGAGCGGGTTCACTGCGAGGAATAACAATAATATAGGTAAAATAATTGACGCAAAGTTGATTTGCGTGAACTACGCTTATGTTCCCTGAAGTCAGGTTGTATGTTTTCTATCACTTATTTACACCTGTGGGTCCCAGAACGATTTAATCTTGAAGGACCGTCCTACATGAAAAGTAACCTTAAATATTTCCCGAAGTTTTTTCCTGTTTTCTCTATATGCTCGTTTGCCATTGTCTTTTTTCCTGCATACGCCGATAAAAATAAATCACTTCCCATTTCACCAGAAAATAATTCCTCTTCCTGTCATGGCCTTCTTAATGCCGTTTCGAAAGTGCCTCCAGGAAGTGTCGCCTGGCAGCGGATCATTGAAAAGTTATATGCGAGGGGGTGTGGTGATGATGTCGATGAAGATTCCTTACTTAGCTTTGAAGAAACGCTGATATATCACACTGATCCTGACAACCCGGATACAGACGGGGATTTGCTTACTGATGGCGAGGAAGTGCAGCGTTATTTCACCGATCCACGCCTGGCAGATACTGATGAAGATGAATTGCCAGATGGTGAAGAGGTGTTAACTTATCTCACCAATCCGTTAGAAAAAGACACGGACTTGGACAATCTTGAAGACGGTGTTGAAGTATTAACTACGCTAACTAATCCAATAAATCCAGATACTGATTCCGATGCAATTTCAGATGGTGATGAAGTAATGAGCTATCTGACCAACCCACTTGATAAGGACACTGACGGCGATGCTTTGGAGGACGGCTGGGAAATACTCGGGCATCCAAACGGCACACTATTGATTGATGCTGATCCGAGAAGAAAAGATATTTATGTTGAGATGGACTTTATGTCGAGAGCCAGTGCAGCAAATGGTTTGGGACCTTCAGCGTATGTACTTAGTAAAATAGAAGATGTTTTTGATAATGCGCCAGTCAGCAATCCTGATGGCAGCACTGGAATTACTATCCATCTTGAAATCGGTAATGAAGTGCCTTTCGACGAAAACCTCTACCCTGTAGAGAGTGAATTCAACGCTATAAAAGCGGTTCATTTTGATCCCGCTAAATCTCCCGTTTATCACTATATGGTATGGGCAAATGCTTTTGATAATGGGTCTTGGAGCGGCATATCTTTCGGTATTCCTGCTTCAGACTTTATCGTGTCGTTAGGCCGTTGGGAAAATGGAAACGGTGGAACTGATGAACACAAAATAGGGACGTTTATTCATGAGATTGGGCATAACCTCGGACTTAAACACGGCGGCAATGACCACACAAATTATAAGCCAAACTACGTGAGTGTAATGAACTACAGTTTCCAGGTGGTGGGAATTGATAGCCCGACTGGGAAAGTGTTTGATTACCAACGTTTTGATCTTCCAATGATAGACGAGGCTAACTTAGTTGAGGCGGACGGGATATCCTCGGATTCGCAGTGGAGTGGATATCAAACCTTCTACTACTGTGCCAACACATACACTCGAAAATCTTCGCCGCTAAACGTTGTCGACTGGGATTGTGATGGCAACCCCATCAGTACGGTACGTGGCGATGTAAATCGGGATCGATGGATTTCTCAACTGGGTACACAGAATAACTGGCAAAACATCGTGTTTGACGGCGGGGCCGTTGGTGTTGGAGTCATTGAAAAGTCAATTACAGACGCAGAGGTCGTCACGACCGAGCAACTTTTGTCTGAAGAATTCGAGCCTGAACTTTCATGGGATATGTACACTAAGCAAAAGTAAAGGTCATTTGCTGCGATGCCGCGATGTAAAAGACAATATTACATCGCGGTATGGTACTCATCGTCTCTATGCGAGAGAAGAAAATTCTGTCTGGCGAATATGAGCTTTGTTTACTAGTTTTAATGTAAACGCGAATAGGGAAGTACGTCATGCCTTACAGAAAAGCACATTATTGGATTTCAGGTATCTTTGTCGTCACGATTATTGGCTTTTTTCCAAGCTATTTTATGCGTCTCGACACTGCCCCAATAGAATTTCATGCGCATGCTGCGACATCCTTGATATGGACTGCCTTAGTCATATTACAAAGCTGGTCTATACACCATCAAAAGAAAGCGCTTCATAAAACTGTGGGAAAGGCGAGCTTTTTGTTATTCCCTCTACTAACCGCGAGCTTTGTTGGAATCATCAATATCACTGCCGAAAAGTACACGAGTGGTGAAAAATTCGCACAAATGATGGGAGCAGGTTTCGGATTTGCTATGACAATAGCCATCATCGCATATCTCTTTCTTTACTATGGCGCATTGAAATACCGTCGTTCGGTTAAAATTCATGCAGGCTTTATGCTTGCGACCCCATTAGTCTTATTTGAAAGCCCATTTAGCCGACTGCTTATCATGGCCATTCCAGCATTACGGCCAACTGGGCCAGACACGTTCTATCTAATTCATATTTCTATTGTTATCTCGATGGCCATCGCAACGGCAATAGCTTTGTATTTATGGAAAAAGGACACAAAAAACGGATGGCCTTTTGCATATGCGGCTGGCTTTATGGCGTTAGAAGCACTACTTATTGTTGGTGCCAATTATGTACAGTTAGCTCACGATGTTTTCTACCTGTATACCTCTATTCCCAGTTGGATTAGCTCTGGGGTGGGATTTTTACTTGGAGCTGCAGCTGCATGGCTTGGCTGGGAGCATGGAAAACCAAATCATAAAAAGCCTCAAGCGCGGACTACTTCAAAAATGGCATCTAGTTTGGGTAGTTAGTGCAGCTGTTTTTCATCGGGTTCAATACTGCTACAAACAATAGGTTTTGAGAATTGTTGCAAGTCAGATGTAAAAGGAGATACAGGTGTACCGAAATGCAGTCTATTACTTCATAGCACTACTGGTGATACTGGTAGTAGGTTTTTGGCCCAGTTACTATTCAAAGTTTTTTGGAGAGGTCACGTTTGGTCAGCACTTTCATGGAATAACAATGACCTTGTGGTGTGTTCTTTTGATCACACAGGCTTGGCTAATGAGAACAAAGAGAAATAAACAGCACAAAATGTTGGGCAAAACTGTGTATGTGCTTGGTCCTCTTGTCAGTATCGCTGCTATTTATGTCACCTTCGACTTTATTGCAAAAGTTCCCCAGCCGCATTCAAAGGGCGTATTAGCCATCCACTGGTTCGGAATATTCCTGGCAGCATCATTTACATGGATGTTTATACAAGCTATTCGACATCGCAAAAATGCCCGATTGCACGCCAGCTACATGATTTGTTCTTCTATGATTTTTCTTATTCCGGGCCTTGGAAGGGCTGTGCGTGACATCGCCGGAAGTATTGGTTTAACTGCGCCACCCTTCGCGGTAATTATGTCTATACCGCTCGTGATTGCTGTCGTACTCTTGTGGAGGATCCCTGCTCAGCGACAGCTGAAAGCGCCGTTTATGGTATTTGCGATAGCCTGGGGAAGTAATATTTTTCTCTTTCTAACGTTGCCATATGCGCAATGGTGGGTAGATTTCACAGCATGGTCTGGATTATTGCTTGCCTAGTGGATAACTTTTTTACACAAGTGCTCTGCCGGACAGTGTCTCAGTGATAAAATATATTCGTGACGAGGCGGCATACACAGGGATGGCCTGGTTCTAATTTTTTGTGTCACTAGAATAACCATCATTTTGATAATCACTTTACGCTTTTTATCGCGTTTGCGAGGAAAAACCAGCGCGCCTCTAGACTGGGCCTATCGATTGTAGTTCTTAGTGTTTTGAAAAGTAGAGGCATTGTATTGTGGGTATGCAGCACTTCTCATTACTTCAGCAATTACTTTGTATAAATCTACCCAGGCTTGCCTTACTTCCTGATTGAAATCAGTCCCTAAGCCTTGGCTCAATGCATAGAGCAAAGCGTTTCCTACGGGCGTGTAATCTTCAACTTTTACTCCGTAACCTACATGCTTTCTTGCTAAATTTTGCAAAACAGGAACAATGGAGTCGAGATCTGACAAGCCCTTGACCGCTGTGCCCAACGTCATCATTAGCTTTTTTCCTTGGGACTTCATGTCATTCTTGAAAAGCGACTTCAAGCTTGGGTCGTACTCAAATAATTTGCGATAAAACAACGCTGCCGCCGTATCTGCAATGGGCGCGACTTTTTCGAAACTACTCTGAATCAGAAAAACCTGACGTTTACTTAAAGACATCTCATCGTCAGCCTGGAAGCGATTATTAAGTAATCAAAGTATAGTCAACTTATTTTTTTAAACAACGTCGAAACCGGACAGAAATATACTCCGTATACAGTATGTAGAAACGTCAAAAATTTAGGCTTTCAACGTAGTCCGAGGCTAACTGCAATTATCATCATGCGCCATCTGGGACTGAGCTATAAAGGTGTTACTAAGCTATTGCTAATTTTTATCAAATACAGCTCACAGCGTTTTTAGTCTAGGATAAGAGATGACTCCACGAAAATTAATGAATATCGACTTGGACTTAATGTGAAGCATACGCGGCTCCTTATATCAATCTTGGGTGTAATTTCGTCGCTGTTGTTTGTCAGTGCAAGTTATCTTTCCTACTCAACGTATTTGGAGAAAACAAGTGAGCTCCTTGAAATAGGAGCGCGCATGCGTGCCGCTACTCTAAAAGCCGTATTGGACTTCGATAAGCAAGAATCACGTGATTTTCCTGGTGGAAGCCTAGAAGCAACATTGTCGCAATTCAGGCAATCTAGCGGTGATGTCCCAGGGTTTTGGGATACGGGAGAGTTCTTAATAGGTCAAATAAGTGATGACAAGTTACAGTATTTAACTCCTCTCAGATTTAACACGGAATCCCAGTCAGTCCTGACTGATATGGACAGTGAAAAGGGCAAATTTCTATTTTTGGCAGTGCAGGGTGAACAGGGGGTGATGATTGGATTAGATTATCGTGGAGAGAAGGTACTTGCAGGATATGCACCTGTTACTGGGTATGGAATGGGAGTAACGGTAAAGATAGATCTTGCTGAAGTGCAAGCTCCATTTCGCGACAATATTGTGCATGTTGGGCTTATAGTAGTGCTTTTAATATCGATTGGAGCGATTGCTTTCAATAGAATCACTGGCCCAGTCATTCAGCAACTTGTTAATAGCGAAGCTATGCTTAAAGACGGCCAAGCAGTCGCTAATATGGGGAACTGGGAATGGAACATCATTGCTGGCGACATTACCTGGTCAGAACAAACGTACAGAATCTTTGGGGTATCCCCCAACACTTTTAAGCCTTCTTATGATGCTTTCCTTTCAACAATCCACCGAGATGATCGTGCCAAAGTGAATGAGGCCCTAAAAGCTTCCGTAAATGATCCAAATGTAACCTACTCAACAGAGCATAGACTCGTGAGACCTGATGGAGAAGAACGGCTTGTCCAAGAATGGGGTAAGGTTCACAGAAATAAGAATGGTATGGCTATACGAATGACGGGCGTAACATTAGACATTACCGAACTCAGTAATCTAGATAAACATCGAAAAAAGCTTGTGGCTGAGCAAGAAGGAGTTTTCAATTTATTGAGTGACCCGTGCTTTATTATCAATGCCCGTGGGACGATATTGAAAGTTAACGTAACAGCACAAGAACTATTCGGATATTCTGAGACTGAATATTTGGGGAATAATATTTCCATGTTAATGCCATTTGAAACCGCAACACAACATGATGTATATCTGTCGAATTATCTAAAAACAGGGAAGGCAAAGGTTATTGGGCGCTCTAGAGAAGTGCAAGCACTTACAAAGAATGGACAGATGATCGACGTTAGGCTTTCTGTCTCAAAAATTATTTATCCAGGAACTAACGAAACGGTATTTATTGGTTTCCTGCATGATATTACCCAAGAAAAGAAAGATGCGCAGCAAATCAGGCGTATACAGAGACTGGAATCAATGTCTACTGTCGCATCGGGGGCAGCGCATGATTTTAATAACTTGCTCGGTGCAATTGGAGGATTTTCTGAATTGATAGGTCTACTTGGTGCTGAAAATAAAAAACTGACTGACTATGCGAGTAAAATCTCAGCCGCCGTAGAACGAGGTAGGAGGCTCACAACACAACTCTTGAGATTCGGCAAGCAGAAAGCAACTAACGCAGAGCTAACCGACTTAGTTGAATTTGTTGCAACTGAGATGACCATGATTCGCAAAGCTATGGCGAAAGGCGTCGCGATAGAACTAAATGCGGAAGAGTCCACCCTTCCTGTCTCAATGTCGAAAGATGAGATGGGGGACGCTTTGTTAAATATGTGTATTAATTCGTCACACGCCATGGATGGCGAGGGAAAGATTAGCGTAACTATATCTAAAATAATAGTAGACGAGGCTGATGCTGAGAGGCTTCAGGTTGAACCGGGGGAATTTGCGTGTCTTTCTCTCGCAGACAATGGTAATGGTATTTCAGAAGATATATTGGAAAAAATTTTTGAACCATACTTTACTACCAAGGGCGAAGAAGGTACGGGGCTTGGTTTGAGTCAGGTATTTGGTATGGTAAGGCGCTATGAAGGTAGTATCGTAGTGGAATCCCAAAAGGGGGCTGGAAGCACTTTTTATATTTATTTGCCGCTGGCTCACGCATAAATTTTATGGCTAGAGGCTGACGTGATCTTCTCCCAATTCGCGGAGCGTACCGGCATACAATTTTTATTCAAATAATGCGTTAATAGCTTCTTGTAGCTCAGTTAGTTTAAACGGCTTGGCGAGAACAAATTTGACGCCTTTGGCCCGTAACTCTTTTTTTGTGTGATCCGCGCAATAGCCAGAAGCAACCATTACCTTGATGGAAGGGTTGATCTGTTGCAGGGCAATAAAAGCATCTAACCCATTCATGACAGGCATCATCATATCCATGATCACCAAGTCTATATCCTGCCATTTTTCCCTGTAGGTTTGCACAGCGGCTGAACCTTCTGCGACAAATATGCTGTTGTGACCAAGTAAATCAAGATAGCCCGCACAAACTTCCCTTATGGCCTCTTCATCTTCAGCCACCAGTATTGTCAGGTTATGCGAGGATTGCTTGTCATTTTCAAGTGAAGGATGAGTTAGGTTGGAATTAGTAAGGGGACACTCCTCAAGCGGTAAGACGATGTCAAAACAGGTACCGTTACCAACTTTGCTTATAAAGGAAATTTCACCTTGTAACTGGGTAATAGTGCTATATACGGAGGCTAATCCTAGCCCTGTCCCGGCTCCAATATCTTAGGTTGTGTAGAACGGTTCGATGATTTTTTCTTTCTCTTCTTCGGCGATGCCAATACCGGTATCCATCACCTTTATCCTGATATAAGAATCTTTCAAATTTCTTGCTTGTGTAGCTATACCTGCATCTTCAGGTTGGGCAACGCACTCAGTTTTGATGGTTAACTTTCCTCCCTCCGGCATCGCGTCTCTGGCATTCAGACACAGGTTAAAAATGGCGTTTTGCAACAGCGATTTATCACATTGGACTGAACATTTTTCAGCATCTAACTCGAGCGCATCACGGATTAACTGGTGCATATCTATGATTTCAATTGAGAGATGATTCTTGCGCGAAAACGTCAGTAATTGTTTCGTCAGACTGCTGGAGGTTTCAACCGCAGATATGATTTTCTCAACATATTTTTTGAGTGGTGAGTCACCTAAACCAGCGCCCAGAACCTCGGCAAAACCCATTACTGAGGCAAGCTGATTATTGAAATCATGAGAAATGCCGCCTGCCAATTGACCCATGGCCTCCATTTTTTGCGACTGTCGGAGCTCTTCTTCCAATTTTTTTTGCTCAGTAATATCGATGTTAGTTCCTACCATTCGTAGTGAACGGCCATCGTCATCTCGTATGACAGTGCCGTCACCCTGAATATAGCGGATTTCCCCTCCAGGCCGGACAATTCGAAACTCAAGGCGGTACTCACGAACGCCATTTAGGGCGTCGTCAATAGCTTGTAAGGCCTTCTGTGTGTCCTGTGGATGTAAAGCATTTTCCCAGATTGAAACTGAATCGTTCTCTCCTTTTGAAGCACCGTAGATTTCGTACATCAAGTTGTCCCAAGACATTCTGTCTTCGACGATATTCCAATCCTAGATACGAATCCGGCCTGCTTTTATAGCCTCTCTGAGCTTCAGGTTAGCGTCATTCAGTGAGGCCTGGTAGCGCATGACATCGTCAATGTTTGATATTGAACCTGCCATTTCAATAAGTTTGCCATCCTTATCATGAAATGGGGCCCCACGATCGCGAAACCAGTTGTATTCACCCGACTTCTTCCGGACCCGATATTGAATTTCATAGGGCCTCTTCAAGCGATTGGCGCTATTGTCAGGCTCGCCCAAAATGATGTGCCGTCTTTTCGATACAGTGTTAACTCTTCAAAAGTACTTTGGTTGTACTCTAACGTGTTGTTAATACGTTCCACTGTCGCGGGGTCTGATTCAGCGCCAATAATGCTTTCAAGTTGTTTCTTGCCTTCCAGCTCTTCATTGGTGAGACCGAATAAATCCTGGTAACTATCGTTGATCCAGAGTGTCCGATTGTCATCGTCTGTCATGGCCATGCTGGTACCGGAAATTCCAGTTAGGTTGACCAGTAGATTATTGTGGTCCAGGGCGGCCTGTTCTTTCTCGCGCGTAATATCATTAACAAAGGCAAACAAGAGCTCTTCATTACCATAACGCAAAAAATGTGCCCTTATCTTGACCGGGAAGACCTCACCACTTTTGTTCCGATGGAGAGTTTCAAATTCGATGTTTAGTTTGTTTTTTAATTCATTCCAAAAGGTTGGCCAGACTTCTTCCGGAAATAGAGGGTCCCACTCCCATACGCGCATGCCGATCGGCTCTTCTCGGTTATATCCTAATTTTTCACATGCAGCGTTATTGACGTAGAAAATTTGTGAATCCGAGCGCATCCAGAACACTTCGTCAGCAGCGCATTCAATAGAATGTGAAAGAAAGGCAAAAAGTTCTTCAGGCCTTAAATTGTCCGGGAAGGCCGAATCTGTCCTGACACTCTCCATGTTATGGAGAAGTACATTAAGGCTATGTTCATTTGCCATTGAAAATAAACCAGACAACGTCTCATTTATGATTATGCACTGGATCTAGCATAGACTAAATCAGATAAGTACAAGCAGAAATAAACACACCTCATCAAACATTGTTTGGCATTGGTTTGCCAGATGGGATGGAAGGCTGCGACCAGAAAACCGGAGTTATTGGAGCTTCGTTCGCTGAACAAATGGTCGAACACTAATGCATTGAATGGCTCTACATCACACACTTCCTTTATAGTCATGAGGGTATCCTAATTGTGCGGAACGGGATCGTTCCTAATAGGACCCCGAGAGGGGGACACTAGATTTGTAATGGGCAATAAAAAAGGCAGCCAAAGCTGCCTAAATCATACGAGAAAATATTTCTTAGCTTCTGCGAAGTCTGCGCATACCCAGCAGTGCCAGACCTAATAGCCCAAGAGTTGCTGGTTCAGGAACATCATCAGCGTCGCGCGTTGTGATAGTCAGCTTTATGTAATCCAGAACCCATCCATCAGAACCAGATGAGACCGCTAGGTTTACTGTATCACTTCCATCTAGTAATCCAATAAATGACGCCAAATTGAATATATCTAACCTTGCAAAGTTGCCGTTGTCATCACCGTCAGTAAGTGTACCTATCGATTGCCCGTCCAAAAATACTCCTGTAAGGTCCAGAAACCCTTGCCCACCAGTAAAGATTTCAAGCACTGCTGACTGAATTGCTCCAAGGCCACTCAAGCTGTAAGCCAGCACGAAGTTTTGTTGTCCGTAAACCCATGTATCTGTTCCATCGCCGTCTGGAACAACGGAGGAAAAATCAAAAGATTCGTTTGGTATTACACCAATTCCGAACCCATCCATATCTCCTAACTGAACAGTTATTATTGTCGCGTTAGCATTTACGGAAAATATAAACAGAAGAGTTAAGCTTGCGAGAATATTTTTCATTGTAGTGTACCGTTCTTGAATTTTATATTCTTAAGCATATAACATGCCATCAATGAATCTATTTGTTTTTCAATAGGTTTTTTATGGGGGGCTGGCGAAAGTAAGCTAAGTGTAAAAATTGTTGACACTAAAAGCGGTAATTCATTGTGCCAATCCGGTTTCCGGATGGGATGGTGTAATAAACCATGTACGATGAACCCTGCTCCCCCGTTTATGGGATAGAGCCTAGAGTCGTGGTGATGAAACCATAGGTTGGCCAGGCGATGTAAGGATAATGTTGCCGCACACCTTAGGAACTTAAAACTGATTCATTCAGTACGTGATACGAAATCTCCGCTATTTGCCATTTCCTGACGGTCACGAGAACAAATTTTTGCTCGGATAGCGGACCGTCGTGAATAATTGAGTTTCAACTTGCGATGTGCGAACACGAGGTTCTAACTTTCACCCAGTGATAATCAGCTAGAGACAAGGAGCGGCCGTTCAGAATTAGTTATTTGTATGGTACGGCTACACCGATAGTGGACATTGTGTAAAAACTAGTTATTCAAAGACAAAACCCCATAAGCAGACTTTCAAATATGGCTGCAATTGGAGTTTTACCCTCATTACAGTCCGCTTATGCGATTTTCTCTAAAAGATGTTCTATTACTCTCTCATTAATATTATTCATGCGAAAAATTTGTTCTCGGATTACATTGTCGTAGCCGCAAATGTCCTTTTCCGTATTCTGAAACGTCATAGGATCTATTTATCTCAAGTTTAGAGGGCCACTTAGCTCAACATTCAAACTAGCTATAGGGCTTATCCACATTTTTTTCGAGCACCCTCTTTGTTAAATAATCTTCATCTAACTTAGACCGCAAAGCTATCACGCCCGAGAAAAATCCTTGTCTGAGGAATCTTTTGATCCAGATCAACACTACATGTAGTGCCTGTGTGTATAAAAAAACACTATATATTGTTCTGAGGACTTTCAAATGCAGCCCCTTTTTAACTCACTGGAACCTCAAGTTCTCTTCCAGGAAGTGCCTGATGAAGTGTCACTCGGTTTTACGATAACCGGTTGTAAACTGCGTTGTGAACGCTGCCATAGCCAAGATATCTGGGACAGCAATTTGGGAGCGCCGCTTACCAATGAACTGTTTGCTACTTACTTAGATAAATATGAGGGTTTCATAACGTGCGTGCTCTTCTTTGGTGGTGAATGGCATGCAGAGGCGCTAAGAGAAAAACTCCTTATAGCTAGGCAAACCCAGCTGAAGACCTGTCTCTACACCGGACTCCCTAGAGTATCTCCAAAAATCCAAGAGTTATTGTCATTCCTGAAAACCGGTAAGTGGGTATTTTCACTTGGCGGACTCGACTCTCCGTCGACCAATCAAAAACTAATAAACGTCTATACAGGCGAATCACTAAACCACAAATTTTGGGAGAATACGTGTGCTAACACTTGATGATAAACATATAAAACAAAAACTGCAGTTTATCGATAGTTATTTAAATGCTGAAACAGCTGCTGATGGCGCGAAGTTAGACGCCAACGCAAATGTGACGCACAAAAACATTGCCACGCTCGAAGCCGAACTGATGAAAGACTATTTTATTCAGGTAAACCGCGCACTGGTAAGCAATAAGATTGAGGAGCTATTTGGTCATGAATTAGCCCTTGAGTATCAGCGGCAAATCGAGTCACATGAGATCTATGTGCATGATGAGACCAGCCTTAAACCATATTGTACTTCAATTACCATGTATCCATTTCTTCTAAATGGGTTGACTGAACTTGGTGGTGAATCCAAGGCTCCTCAACACATTGAGTCTTTCTGCGGCAGTTTTGTTAATTTGGTATTTGCTATTAGCGCCCAATTTGCAGGGGCTATTGCCACAGTTGAGTTCTTGATTTACTTCGACCATTTTGCGCGTCGAGATTATGGTGAAAATTATCTCAATACGCATGCCAAAGAAGTGGCTAACCATCTACAGCATGTTGTTTATGCACTCAACCAACCTGCTGCTGCGCGCGGCTACCAGAGCGTGTTTTGGAATATATCGTTGTATGACAAATTCTATTTTGACTCAATGTTTGGTGAGTTTGTATTTCCTGACATGAGCAAGCCCGAATGGGAGAATATTGAATCGCTTCAGGCTTTTTTTCTGGATTGGTTTAACAATGAACGTAAGCGGGCAGTGCTCACATTTCCTGTGGTGACAGCGGCGATGTTGACTAAAGATGGGGCAGTCAGAGATCTCAATTTTGCTGCAACATGCGCTAAAGCAATGAGTGAGGGTAACTCATTTTTTGTTTACCAATCCGAGAGTGCCGATTCATTAGCCTCATGTTGCCGATTGCGCAACGAGATCACCGACAATACCTTTTCGTATAGCTTGGGGGCAGGCGGTGTATCGACTGGTTCTATTAATGTCATCACTATAAATATGAACCGATTAATTCAGGATGGTAGAGAGCTATGCAGTGAGGTTCAGAAGATACACAAGTATCAAGTCGCTTATCGTCGGCTCATCGAGGAGTATAAGGCAGCGGGAGCACTGCCCGTTTATGATGCAGGCTTCATTAGCCTGGACAAGCAATTTTTAACGCTTGGAGTCAACGGCCTGGCAGAAGCCGCTGAGTTTCTGGGTATTGAAGTCGGTAATAACTCAAAATACAAAGATTTTGTTGGGGCGCAATTGCAAGTCATATACGAGCAAAACAGGGCCGCATCTAAACATTTCAGGTGTCAGTTTAATACAGAGTTTGTACCCGCTGAAAACTTAGGCGTCAAAAACGCAAAATGGGATAAACAAGATGGATACGTTGTTAACAGAGACTGCTACAACAGTTATCTCTACCTTGTAGAGAATACGAATACCACCCATATCGATAAGTTTATCCTGCATGGGAGAGAGTTAAATCAATACCTTGATGGTGGTTCAGCACTTCACCTCAATCTTGAAGAAACGTTAACCTATAAAAACGCATTAAATCTTCTAAATATCGCTGCGAAAGCGGGGTGTAACTATTTTTGTGTGAACGTAAAAATTACGATTTGCAATACTTGTGAAGCTATTGATAAACGCACTTTATATGCGTGTCCATCGTGTGGCTCTGAAGATATCGATCATGGAACTCGCGTAATTGGATACTTAAAACGTGTCTCTGCTTTTTCTAAAGGACGGAGGGATGAGCATGCCCTTCGTCACTACCACACTCACACGCGGGTTCACAATTAAGCTGGCGCAATGCAGTGTTTTTTACCTAATAAGGGGTAGTTCAATACCCCTTGTGCACAATGGTATTGAGGGAAAACGATGTGTACGCTTGAGTTAGCAATTTCCCAGGAGCCTATTGTTATGTCTGGTATGTTTTCCGACCTTCTATCTAAAGCGCAAGAGCAAAGCGAAAAGCAGCGTTTGTTATTCTTGTTCGCAAAAACTGACGAGACCAATAAAAGCAGAAAACGAGAAGACAAAAAGGGTTCTATTGAGCCTAAAATGGTCGTTGATAAATTGCCAGATGAGTTGTCTGAATTTTCCAATTTAGTGAAGGAAGCGGATAGCATAAACAAGGATTGGGATTTTGTGTTTATAGCTAGCCTTGGGGGCGATTCAACTACGCCTCCCACTACAGAGGCTGCAGAACCCTATCTAAACAAAATGACTAACGATGTGATGACCGGTAACAATATTTTTCGCTACGTGGTGTTTGACAGGAACGAAAACCCGATAGAAATCACTGCCAATTAGTAAAAGGGAAAACCTAGCTCCTACGAGCTATACTTTTAACTATTCTGACGGCTGAAACCCATGGTCGCTAACGTACGAGAAATTAAAGACGGCTTATTCCCTTTTAATGGTGACGAGCTACATCAGCTCTCGTTTTTATTGAATTATGCGATCCTTGCACCGTCTCATTATAACGCCCAACCTTGGCGCTTCCAGCTATCCGACAGCGGATTGGATATCATCCTGGACAAACAACGAGTGTCCCGGTTTGTAGACCCTCATTCTCGCGAGGCAATTATCAGTTGTGGCGCTGCGATAGGCATGATCGAAGTTGCTGCTCATTATTTTGGCTGTTCGGTCAACATAAATTACGAAAATACGACTGACAGAGACTTACTGGCGCATATCAACCTAACTGGAAAATTCGACCCGTCAGATAATGACATTGCATGGTTTCATGCTATCAAATACAGGCAAACTAACCGTAAATATTTTGACGATACTGAACCACCCAACCAGGCAATCAACAGTGTACAGAGCTATGCTAAAACGCTCGATGTACAACTGTCTCTCGCAAGAGATATCGGTACGATTGTCAAGTTTTCAGATATGGTCGAAAGAGCTGTGAAACGCCAGTTTGCAAAGCCTTGGTTTCGCTTCGAGTTTACTTCATGGCAGCGGTCTATGCTTAGCTTGAAACCAGATGGTTTAACTGGGCACGGCTTTTACCACACCACACTTCCAAATCTGCTATCCAAGCCGATGTTGAATTGGTTCAACTGGGGCAGCAGCATTGGCAAGTACAATGTCGATAAGTGTCGTCACGGGAGTCCGACATTTGCAGTAATTTCCACCGCCAATGATGACAGAACAGACTGGTTAAATACCGGTCGATTATTAACGTTTTTGTTACTTGGGCTTGCACATCAAGGTTTGTCCGTGTCTTACATGAATCAAGCTATTCAGGAGCCAGACATCAGAAAACAATTACCACCGATTTTGCAATCATTACAATATCCACAACTGATACTGAGAATAGGTAAAGCGTCGCCAGTGCATTTCACTCCGCGGCGATCCGTTGAGCAAACCATTATGTGAGAGTATGAAAAACTCACATATCCAAAAATAGCGTTAGCAACTGTTCTTCAGTCAATGCCCGGTCACATTGAACGTAGAGCACTTGCTCTTCTTTTTCGTTGTGTAGCAGAAGCAGTTCTGACAGGGCTTTTTCCAGTGCTTCAGAATGATCGTCGTTTTTTAAGCTTTCACTAATTTCATCCAGCATGGCTTTAATTTGATCATGCTCATGGCGCATCACCATTGTTGGGCCAGCACCTTTTATACCTGTGGCTTTTTCGAACATGGGAAACAACAACTCTTCTTCCCAGCGAATGTGTCGTTTCAACCCTTCACTAAACTTATCGAAGAGCAAGACAGCCTTGTAGCGCTGGTTTTGTTTGTTTTCCCGGTACATGCGGAATAGAAAATCAAGTCGTTCGTGATCAACACTAAAAAATTGGGTTACCAGATTTTGCATTACTGTCGACTCCATAGCAGTTATCCTGTGGTCGAAAACAAAATGACAACCAGTATCAGCATGGCAACCCAAAAGGCAGACATCATCTGCCAAAAAAGCAAACCTTTGCTGTTATCGATTGCGGGATCATCTTTTAAGAATTCGGGGTTTGGCCGAGTTACATCATCGACAAAGTCTTGTAGACGTTTGTAGCGTTTTGGTATGTCAAGCGTCACGCCTTTTTCCAACGCACGGTCAAACCACAACGGTATAATTGGGTTGTGGTCGGTGGCGCTAATATAACGAAGCTTGTCAAAGTCATGGCTATTGACGTATTGCTCTATCTTTTCGCCATAGGGCAGTTCGCCGGTAAACAATTCGTAGGTGATAGTGGCGAGCGCATAAATGTCGCCTTGAATGCCCGTGTTCCTGCCTTGCAGGTAATAAGGGTCAGAATAGGTAGCCGTACCCAGTGCGCCAAGATGCTCGATAGGAATAAAAACCTCAGCGATACCTGCGACAAAGACTGACCCAAAATCAATCACCTTAATCTTCATTGCATCATCAACAATAATGTTGGCGGGTTTAAGATCCTGGTGAATCGTTTCTGTATTATGAAAAGCTTTAAGCGCAGCAGCGATTTGTTTGACTAACGTGATAGCCTTCTTGGGAGAGGGTAACGGATGATCGATCATCCATTTATCAAGTGAAATACCTGGTACATACTCCATCAGGTAATACAAACAGGTTCTTGGTCGATTCTGGGTTATGATCTTGACCACATATTCGCTGTTTATACGTTTCCCTATCCACTCTTCCTGAATAAAGCGGTCAATGTAATGCACGTCATCCTGGAAGTTGAGGGATGGTGTTTTCATTACAATTTGTTCATCAGTTTCCAGGTCAGTGACGAGATAAACCTGGCTGCGACTGCTAGCAAACAAAGCCTGATCAATCCGGTAACCATCCAGTTTCATTCCGGGTTCAAGGTCGGGTGGGAAAGGCAGACGGGTTAACTTGGTATTAAAATCATCACGGCTTTCAGCGGGCAGTTTCTCGACTTTGGCAATTGCGCAGCTGATATTGTCGTCGCTGTTGGCCAATTTTGCTTCAGCAATTATGCGCTCACACTGCTTCTGAGGTTCAAGTTCATCACTCAGGAACTCAGTCAGTTTCTCCTCATTGATAAAATCATGAACACCGTCGGTTGTCAGAAGAAATACATCTCCCTCTTCTAAAACCGATTTCCCGTAATCAACTTGTAAGACGTTATCCATACCCACGGCTCGAGCGAGAATGTTTTTGCCACCACCAATGTTGATTGAATGATCTCGCGTTAGTTGCGTAATAGCACCATCTCGATAGCGGTAGATCCTGGAATCGCCGGCGTGAAAAAAGTGAGCCGTTCGCGATTTGAGCACAAGGCCACTAAACGTGCATAGATAGCCTTTTTCCTGATGGGTAAATTCATGACTTTGCTTGAACAGGTTTAAATTAATCGTAGTCAGTGTTTTTTGGCCGG
Source organism: Aestuariibacter salexigens DSM 15300 (assembly GCF_000429145.1). Taxonomy (GTDB): domain Bacteria; phylum Pseudomonadota; class Gammaproteobacteria; order Enterobacterales; family Alteromonadaceae; genus Aestuariibacter; species Aestuariibacter salexigens. Next base: position 45,171 of record NZ_AUBH01000004.1, on the reverse strand, counting down.
CTTGTTTCGCTGACCACGTATCAGGCGTGCGGAAGTATTCTTCGATAAAATGTTTTACCGCGTAGTCACTAGCCTCTCTACCCGCTTCAGCACTGCTAACACCGTCAGCAATGACAACGGCTGTACCCTTTGATGACAAGGCGTGTCGGTCAGTCGGAGTATGCACAGCTACTGCATCTTCATTGACCGGCTTAACGCCTGCAATAGAAGCACAACCCGTAGCCACAACAAGCGTTGCGTTGTTTGAGATGTCGTCTTTTTCAGTGTGCTCTGATTGCATTGAGTTAGTCTAAGTTAGTGAAAAGGCATCCCTGTTTTAGAGATGCCTTTTACAATTGAGTTACTGTTAACTTACATCGATCATATGAACTGTGCCATCTTCAGCAATTTCTGCGATTTGACCTCGCGGTTCATCCATGAATATTAGCGTGAATAAGCCAACCAACGCGGTTGCTGCTATGACGTAGAAAAACGTACTGTAATCGACAAAAGAAAGCACTGTTAAGAATGTCACTGCACCGACATTACCATACGCACCTGTCATACCGGCAATTTGACCAGTCATTCTGCGCTTAATCAGTGGAACTACTGCAAATACTGCACCTTCACCAGATTGCACAAAGAATGAACACCCCATGGCAATGACGACCGCTAACCATAGTGGCCAGGTGCCATCGACTAAGCCCATTAACGCATAACCAGCCGCCAATCCAGCGGTTAATATCATTAGTGTAGATTTTCGGCCAAATTTATCAGATATCCAACCACCAGCGGGACGCGACATCAGATTCATAAACGCATAGGCTCCAGCCACCAAACCAGCTAAAACTGGGTCAAGGTTGAATGTTTCGGCGAAGAAAAGCGGCAACATTGAAACGACCGCCAGTTCTGAACCGAAGTTGGTAAAGTAGAGAATATTCAGCACAGCGACTTGCTTGAAATTGTAGCGGTGTAACTCTGGTACTTCTTTGCTGAATATCTCTTTGTTGACCTGCCAGACTTTATAAACTTCGAGTAAATACAAAGCAAACAATCCAATATAAATTGAGTTCACAATGGTTTGGCTAAGAATGTCCACACCGCTTGGAGAAAGCTTCCAGGCCAGCAGCGCAATTGCCGCATACATAGGCACTTTCATCAGCAGCAGTAAGAAGAAGTCACCTTTGGATGTTACTTCCATCGCGCCTAAATTTTTGGGTTTAAAATAAGTTGAACCTTTTGGTGTATTGGTCACGTTTGCATAATAAACAAAAGCAAAAACCAAGCTGATTACACCGGTTAAGCCAATCGCATAACGCCATCCATCTTCACCACCAAACAAAACGGCTATTGTTGGCAAGGTAAATGCCGCCGCGGCAGAACCAAAGTTACCCCAACCACCATAGATCCCCTCTGCTGTGCCCAGCTCGTTGTGAGGGAACCACTCTGACACCATTCTGATGCCAATGACGAAGCCAGCACCTATGAAACCAAGTAGGAAGCGCGCAATCGCTGCCTGTACAAAGCTATCTGCGAAAGCAAACATGAAACAGGGTATAGAACAGATGGCCAACAAAGCCGAGTAAACTAACCTCGGCCCGTATTTGTCTGTCAGCATACCGATAATCACCCGGGCCGGTATGGTGAGCGCTACGTTCAGAATGAGTAAAGTCTTAACCTGATCTGTCGTTAGCCCTAAAGTCTCTTTAACCGCTTGGAGTAGCGGCGCAAAGTTGAACCAAACCAGAAAGCTAATAAAGAACGCCATCCAAGACAGATGGAGTATTTTCATCTTGCCAGTAAATTTAAAAATATTGAATTTTTCAGTTGTCATGGGAATCTCCACATGGATTTGTTATCTGTAACTAATTATTAGCTCTCTGGGCTCGTGGTCTTTGACTTGAATCAATAAAAAATCGCCAGTAATTACAATGCTTTACAATTACCTACTAGGTGGTATTTGGTGATGCTTAAGGTGGCAATGTTTGGCACCTTTACGTTTTTTGGGTCTGTAACAACTCGTTTGCCCTTATTACAAGCGTAAACGAAGGCGCTTTTATTCCTATTGCATCTAGGCGGTAAGTTTGAAGTTTTTGTGGGTAGGTAAACTTCCAAAAGTTACTTACAGATTTTTCGTTTCTAGGTAGGGTTAACTTAATAAAAACAGTGGGTTAAAGGCTTTTAGTAATTACCTACTTAGAGGTAATTGGTGGTTCACGCGACAGTTGTGCAAACGTCCCCGTTTATAGAGTTGCCGACTTGTGAACGCTATAGTGAATACTGGTTCTAGTTTTATCGGATAGATTTTTGACGGTTTCACACTCCAGGCAGGCAACGCGAGCTTTAGTATTGGCGACGCTGGTGTTTGCTATCAACTTCTCAGTTTGGACGCTTTATGCGGTAATGAGCGTTGAATTGAAGCAGGTGCTCCAATTGTCCAGCACTCAGGTTGGTATTCTGCTTTCGGCACCCATCATCACAGGCGCGTTGTTAAGATTGCCCGCGGGTTTACTATGTGAGCGTTATTCACCAAAGATGATACTGATCCTGCAGATGCTCATTACCGTGCCACCTTTAGTTTTGTTACCCAGTATCGATAGTTTTTCTGGCTACGTGATCGTTGGGTTACTGATTGGAATCTCAGGTGTCTCTTTTAGCATCGGTATTCGCTATCTCACGGATTGGTTTGACAGTAAAGAGCAAGGTACGGCAATGGGAGTGTTCGGTGCAGGTAACGCTGGAGCAGCATTAAGCCTTATTATTGTGCCCTATATACGCGATGTTTGGAGTTGGAATACCATTGGGCCAACCTATAGTGCGATGGTTTTGATCACCTGTTTTGCATTTTGGTTAGCCGCTCCATCACCGCCGAAATTCAAACAGCAGAATAAACAGAAGCCGCTGGCGTTTTTTGTTAAGCCTTTGGCTCACGCACGGGTCTGGCGATTTGGTCTGTACTACTACTTTGTTTTTGGCAGTTTTTTAGCGTTGTTGCTGTGGCTCCCTCAGTACTATGTAAATGCTTACGCTTTGCCTTTTAATCAAGCCATGGCGCTGACTTTATTGTTCGTGATCAGCTCAAGCATGGCGCGCGCTGCCGGAGGATGGTTTGCCGACCGTTTCGGGGCAAGGAATGTCAACTGGGGAGTGTTCTGGATTTGTCTTGTTTGCCTTTTCTTTTTGAGTTATCCACCAACGACCATGACAATCCATGGCGTAGACAGAGATGTTGAACTTTACATTGAACTCAATGTTTGGGTGTTTACTGTTATGCTCTTGTTGATTGGATTAGCACAAGGGTTTGGACGCGCAAGCGTATATAAAATCATCAACGACTACTATCCAGAACAAATGGGCAGTGTCGGTGGCATGGTGGCCATGCTTGGCGCATTGGGCGGTTGCACGCTCCCCATTCTTTTTGGGCTGGCGGTCGACATTGCCGGTGTCTACAGTGCGTGTTTTATGCTCCTTTACGGCGTGTTGGCAGTTTGTATGCTGTTAATGCATTTAGCTATAAAGCGCGAACGCTACAAAAGCCGAGTGTTAGAAGCCCAGCAACATAATTTTCTCGAACAGGATTAATAACCGTGTTAAACATCGTGGACAATCAACAGGAGCAAAAAACTACACCATTGCTTCGTTTAGGGTTTCGGCCGTTTTTTTTATTTGGCAGTCTTTTCGCAACCCTATCCATGGCGTTGTGGCTGCTGACTTTAAAGGGGGTTATTTCAATCGAGCCACTTAACGGTATGCTTTGGTGGCATAGCCATGAAATGCTGTTTGGCTTCACGGCAGCGATAATCGCAGGTTTTTTGCTCACCGCAGTTCAAACCTGGACGAATATCCCAAGTATCAAAGGAGGACAACTACTGCTTCTGCTCTCCCTGTGGGGCTTTGCGCGGTTGTTGATTTTGTCTGGTTCGACGTCGATGCTGCCATTGGCAATGATTGCCGATTTGATGTTTCTACCGTTAACAGCATTTTTTGTTGGTCAACGGGTGGTCAGGATACGCCAGTACCGAAATCTGATTTTTATTCCCGTGCTAGTACTCATGTCAGTGATGAACCTCTTCACTTATTTACCTAGCTTAGGTTTTGATGCAGCCTGGCAGTCACGCGGTATACAGGGTATGACGTTGTTAGTCACCTTTCTTGTGGCTTTTTTAGGCGGCAGAGTCATTCCGATGTTTACCGCAAATGGCACAAAAACGACCAAAGTATTACCTATAATGTGGTTGGAAATGTCAGCCTTAGCCAGCCTAGTGGTTGTGTTGGTTTTATTGCTGCTCAAAGATGTTGCTGATATTGCGATGTTGACGGGCATTGTCTGCCTGACAGCAGCCGTGATTCATACAATACGCCAGTGGAGGTGGCGCATCTGGGTCACGTTAAATGTGCCATTAGTGTGGTCTTTGCATTTTACTATGCTGTTCATTCCAATTGGGCTTTTATTGCTAAGCCTGCATTTCTTTGGTGCGAGCATTACATTAAGCACTGCAATCCACAGTTTAACCGTTGGCGTCATTGGGGGTATGATTTTGGCCATGATGTCTCGTGTTTCACTTGGGCATACCGGCAGGATGTTACAAGTTGGAAAGCTAATGAGCGCCGCTTTTATTGCCGTAGTGATCAGTGCGATAGTGCGGTCTATTGCAGTAGCGGTATGGCCACAGTGGACGATTCAATTTTGGGTATTAGCAGGTTGTCTATGGTGTGTAGCATTCGGTTTGTTTTTCTTCAAATACTTGCCTGTACTGTCGGCACCCAGAGTAGACGGCAGGCCAGGGTAACTTTGCTTACAACATAAATTTGCTGAGCGCAGACTTAAATATCAAACCGATACATATTAGCGCTGCGATAAACGCTAGAATCCGTTGCGATTTCGTTTTACCGCGCTTTAATGCAATCGTTCCGAACACAATGTACAACAGGAGCAACAGTATTTTTGCGGCTACCCAGTCGAAAACCCATGGATAGAAGCCAGCCATTATCATCAGGGCTATAGCGGAACTGAGTAAAAGCGTATCAATAATGTGGGGGATAGTTTTCACCCATTTGTGCTGCAGCAAGCTTGAATCAGTGATCATCCAGTATCCACGAATGATGAAGCTTAATAGCGTAGTTACTGCTAACACTATGTGTGCTTGTTTTAAAAGTGTGTAATCCATAGATTGCAAACCTTACCGTATGTGCCTCCAGACTTTACAGTCTCTGTGGAGAATTACATTAATTGATGGTCAACTGTATTCCACTGCGCTAAATAACCTAAATTGATGTAAAAAGCTTGCCATGGGTAGTGCACAGTCATCATATCACTCAGGACATAACGCGAGCGTGCGTTAGATTTGCACCGAAAGGCGTTAATCCTGCAATCTGATGCCAATAACCGTTAGTTTCATATGCGGTGAGAGATGTCGAATTGGAATGCACAAAATTTGTCAAAGCTTCAAATGTATTGGCAGCCTCAGGACTGATTCGAACAATATCCACTAACCCTTCCATTGTCTTGAGATCATTGATTAGATTATAACGATACCCTGACATCGTCTGAATACCGTTCAATACGAAGAGTGTTTGCCCTTCCTGACTTGATGCAACGCGACCACGCGGGTAATTCAGGCAGCACAGCTCACAATTGTCTTTTGCACGGTTTTCCGAGCGAGCAGTAAAACATCGAGCAGAATATGCCAGTGGTAAATGACCATAGCTGAATAATTCAACCTCAAATCTATCCTTAATCCCTATGGCATCACATTTTGAAAGGATTTCGGACAGCTTATCCTTCGAGAGCTCGACGGGCATGCACCAGCGTTTCATTCCCTGCTTTAACAATAGATCTAGTGTTCTGTGGTTATATATGTTGAGCGCTGGGCCTGCGACAAACGGCACCTTTAACTTTCGTAAATAATTCACGGCGGCCATATCGTTGGCTTCAACGAGGAATTCACCGTTTTCACAATATTTACGCACCTGAGCCAATTCCGAAGGTGCTTCCAACAAGGTCATAGTTGAGAGTATGACCTCCTTACCCCTATCTGCAAGCGCCTTCGCAATAGCGATGTAATCACTCATTTTTAATTGACGCCGCTTCGAACAAACGGTTTCTCCCAAATAGATAATTTCGGCTTCACTCTGGGCGGCTTTGTCGTAGAACTGCTCAACCTGTGCTTTAGGCCAGAAGTATAGAATTGGGCCGAGAGAATATTGCATATGGTTTCCTTCAAAATTAAATAACCAAAAGGATTGGCATGGTTGCTATTGCCACGACTTGTGGTAGGCACCCAAAGTAGTGCAGCTTCCCTCCGATAAGGATTCTAGACGTTTTTCCCAATCATGCAGATCGTTTACAACCATGTTGCTACTGCAGTGGTCAATAGCATCGCGCCAAACTCTAGTTACCTGTTTAACGTAGGCACTACTTCGTTGCCTGCCTTCAATTTTTAAGGCGGTTACGCCAATTTTAAACAATTCAGGTAACAGACTCAGCGTATTTAGACTAGTAGGTTCTTCCAGTGCATGAAACGCTGTAGTATTGCTGTCTATTTGAAAACGCCCCTTGCAGAGAGTTGGATAACCGGCTTGCTCATGTGGTTGATAGGAATCAATTAAGACATTGTTCAATCTGGATGTTAAACGACCATCCGACTCCTGCCATTGAACGTGACTTGCTGGTGAACATACACCATTCATATTGGGTGACTCACCGGTTAGATAAGAAGAGAGGTGGCAGCGTCCTTCGGCCATTATGCATAGACTACCAAATGCAAAGACCTCCAGTTCAATATTAGTACTTCTTGCTAACTGCTTTACCTGATGAATTGATAGCACGCGCGGGAGGACGATTCGCTTCACGTTGAAGCACTCTTGATAGTATTCGATAGCACCTGCATTGGTTGCAGATGCCTGTACGGATAAATGTAATTCTAAATCTGGGTAACGCTCAGCTGCATAGCCGAGTACTGACATATCGGCAACTATCAGGGCATCAATATTGAGCGCTGCGGCGGCATCGACAGCGAATTTCCACTTATCCCATTGTTCAGCATGCGCATACGTGTTAATAGCAATATGTATCTTTTTTGACCTGTCGTGTGCGTAAGCGACGGCTTCTTCGAGTCTTTCCTCAGTAAAATTAAGACCCGCAAAGTGCCTGGCATTTGTATCATTCTTTAAACCCACGTAGACCGCATCTGCGCCATTATCGATCGCCATTTTAAAAGAAGAGAGGTTACCCGCAGGGCATAGTAATTCCATCGCGTCTTCACTTACAAAAACAAAACCAGCTCTATTTTTAGAAAACCAGTGTCATTTGCCAATTGAAACAAATAGGTAGCTGTCGTTCTTTGTGAGTACCAATAAAGAGCTTTTGTTAAACGTGACACATAGGCACATAATCAATCGATTGATTTGAATAGGCCCATTGGTTAGGAGCAAGTTATGGTGAGTGCAAATATGCGTGAGCACTGCGCGCAAAATCTGGGTACTGAATACGCTAAAAGTCTTCCTCTACTTGGTGACGTGATGGCTGACATCCTGACGCTGTTTGGATGTAAGACAGTGTTCGGGGTAGGAGGTGATTTTGCAGATAATATTATCAGCGCTTTTGAAGGAAAACTTGACACTGCGCCTTCCAGTAACGAAATGCACGCTGGCTATGCTGCTTGTGCTCAAGCTCAAATTTCAGGTTTAGGTGCAACGCTGACAACATTCACCGTGGGTAGTTTACCTTGTTCCAGTCCAGCTGCCCTTGCAATAGCCGAGAAGCTGCCAGTAGTATTTATTTCGGGAGCACCCGGCGAGCAAGAAATTTCTGACACGCTGCTGCATCATAGTGTGGCCTCCAGCTCTGAATGGATGATGAAATATGATTGTGCCTTAGAGTCATTTCGTGCATTAGGTATGAGAACTGAAAGATTGCAAGGCGCAAGATCGAAAGGACAGCCGAATATGGCGGCTGAACGTTTTTTTCAATTGGTTGCTCACGCCTATGCCAATAAAGTGCCTGTTTTCATTGAGATACCCCGTGATTTAGTCTTTGAGCCCACCCAGGCATTAAAGCTGCCACAAACACCCGGTGACTTAAATCATGAGACCTATGTGTTAGATGGTGCGCAGCATATCGCTGAACACATTGTTGAAAAATTGAATGAATCAAGCCATCCACTTCTGTTTGTCGGCGAGAACGTCAAGTTGAATACAAGATTATGTGAACAACTGCGGAATTTTGTGCACAAATTCAATATTCCTTATGCAACTAGCTGGCTGGCAAAAAGTGTTTTAGATGAGTCTGATCCGCTATCCGTAGGAAGCTATAACGGCGTATTTAGTCCAGATCACGTACGATACTACATTGAACAGAAAGTTGATTACATCTTGGAAGTCGATACCAGTATCCAGAGTCAAGATACGAATAATGCTTTTTGTTCAGGCACACATGTTATTCAATCATTTGAAAATAAAACCATGGTAAAAGGGACCGTTCAAAATCAACAAGGTTTGCTACATGTCTTTGAAAACTTACTAGCGAGCGACATCCATGTTTTTGATACATTGCTGGAAGAAAAGCGTCGCCCGTTTGTAAACGATAATGACAGCGTCGCCTTCCATAATCTTGCAGATGCCCTCAATGATGTGCAAAGTCAGATATCTCCTTCGTTAATTTATCTACCAGAAATCGGTAATTCGTATTTCGCCTCCTACAGTCTAGAGACTAAGCAGTCAAGTCACTGTCGGCCTTGGCTAACCAATCCATGGTATGGTGCTATGGGTAGTAGTCTGCCCTATGCGCGAGCTGTAGCTAAGACTCTAAAATCCGCAAACTCGTCAGACATTGCGGTTGTTATTACCGGTGATGGAGGCTTTCATTTTCAATTAAATGAGTTAATTCACTTTCAACGAGAGAATTTGGCGGTTGTTATCCTCTATATGCGTAACAACATCTTCCACCTTGGCAAAAGTGGTGAAAGCACAATGTATCATTGTTCAAGCCCCGAATTTGATGTCCTGACGCTTGTTAAAGCATATTGCGGCAAAGGGTTTCAGTGCAAAACAATAGGAGAATTGAAGACTCAATTACAAAGCGCGGTTGAATCAAATTGTGGGATAACTCTATTAGAAATACCGGTAGACCCTAATTCAGACAAACTCAGTCGAGAGATAAGTATGCTGAATTTATTCATACAAATGAAAAATGGCAAGCAAGGTGCAAAAGAAGCCTGGGATCTCGCTGTTGCTGGATAGTTAATGAACGAAGTTCAAATACCACTACTCAATTTTATAGGTTATGGCCAATGAATAAGACAACGCCTTTCGATATGTTGTGGCACAATTTAAACTCGAAGTCACGCAGTAATCCTTTAATTTGCATTGCGAAAAAACGAGTGCAACACCAATTACTAGCACTACCGAAAGACATAACAAAGGCGTTTACTAGATTGCCATCCTCGTTTCAGTCATGGGTGACACAGACGACATTGTCAAATTTTTTTGCGAAGCAATTAGCTGATGAATCACTTCGTTTTCTAGAAGAACATTGGCTAGCAATAATTATTAGCAACATTCCATACCAGTTTTTTATTTCTGTCCGAGAAGTCCAACATTTGCGACTCAGGAATCAGTCAATTGTGGTAAAGACGCAAATCGAACAAGAACCTGACGTTACCTTTAGTTGCGATATCGATAGTTTAATCAGTATTGCTTTAAGAGAGCAGGATCCGGACACTCTTTTTTTTCAACGCAAACTGCTGGTAACTGGCAATACCGAGTTAGGTTTGCAGGTTAAGAATTTTCTCGATGAATTGGATACAAGCACATTTCCAAGCTTAGTGGTTTGTGCCCTCACAAAGTACAATGATGTTGTGCAGGCCTCGCTATAACTAGCGTTTGTTTCCAGTCGGCGCAAAAGGATTTTTATTAAAACTGGGCATTGCAACCGCAAACTTGGCAATCATGTTGTCGCGGCAATTTAAACTCACTCCAGGTTGCTTGCATAGCATCATATAGATGCAGTCGATTGCAAAGTGGATTGCCATAATGTGTGACTAGCTTTATGGCTTCAAGCGCCTGCATTGCACCGATTATTCCAACAAGTGGTGACATGACACCCGATTCGACGCAAGACAGATTTTGTTCACCAAAAAAATGGCTCACGCATGCATAGCAAGCACTTTGTTGGCGTGGATCAATACACAGTATCTGGCCTTCCATGCGTATAGCAGCACCAGAAACCAAAGGAGTTGATTGTCGGTAGCAAATTTGGTTTATCCTATTTCGGCTTTCCAAATTGTCAGTACAATCCAGCACAATATCTTGTTTGGCAATAAGCTCATCTAGTTGCTTTTCCGAAGGGCGTATACAGAGCGCTGTTATGTTGACTTCACTATTGATTTGCTGAAGCGCCAGTCGTGCTGAATCAACTTTGTTGGTGCCCACAGACTTCTCTGTATGCAACACCTGTCGCTGTAAGTTGGTGAGCTCTACCTTATCATCATCGACCAGAGTTAGATGACCAACTCCACTTGCGGTTAGATATTGGCTTGCAGCACACCCCAACCCGCCAACGCCTAGAATCAAGACCTTACTGTTTATCAGGATCTCCTGTTTATCCAGGTCAAAGCCAGAAAGCAGGACATGGCGGCTATATCGCATTGCTTGTTTTGTGGTGAGCTCTTTTTCCATTGTTCATCTCACAACCTTTGCTGCATTTCTTTTTACCACTCAAGCCTAAGAGCAACAATTCCCCAAAAGAGGTAGTCGGTGTACCTCAATTTTCAAATATCGAGTAAGTGTAGGTATCTATATGATATTTAATGGTTTTATTTCTGTTGAGGCGTAGAATCACTAGCAGCATTTAGTGAGGAGAATACTATGAAAACACGATTAGCAACGGCTATCGCCAGCATATGTGCGGCGGGTTTAATAATGCCAAATGTTTCGTTTGCGACCGGATTCGCAGATTTTCAACAAGCGATCGCTGATGGCGAGGCCGACGTTAAGCTACGATATCGATACGAGCGTGTTGACCAGGATAACATTGACAAAGAGGCCAATGCTTCAACCTTGCTCACCCGACTGAGTTACAAAAGTGCCTATTTTGGTGGCTTCTACACACAACTAGAGTTCGATAATGTTACCGCACTGGGCAACGAAAACTTCAATAGCACTGTCAATGGCAATAACATCTATCCTGTGGTTGCCGACCCTATTGGTTCAGATTTCAACCAAGCTTATGTGGGGTACAAAACTGAATCACTGCATTTCACAGCTGGTCGACAGCGCATCAATCATAATGACCAAAGATTCGTGGGTGGTGTGGGCTGGCGTCAAAATGAGCAAACCTATGATGGTTATCGCCTAAGATACGACAATCAGTCTGGCCTGAATGTTGACTACAGCTACATACACAACGTTAATCGTATTTTTGGTACCGATAGCCCAAATTCAGATTTAGGTGGCAATATACATCTACTGAACGTCACGTATAAAATCAATGCTGATCACAAGATGGCGGGTTTCGCCTATGAACTAGACTTTGATACCGCTAACGCAATCGCAACACGCACACTTGGTGTGAGTTACGATGGCAAGATTTCCGCCGTAAACATTCACGCTGCCTATGCGCGTCAAAACGAAACTGGTGACAATCCAACAGACTTTTCCACAGATTACCTGGCGTTAGAGTTAAGCACTAAATTGTCAGCAGTGAATTTGGGTATAGGTTACGAATCACTTGGCAGCGATAATGGCAAAGGATTCACAACGCCTTTAGCTACTCTGCACAAGTTTCAGGGGTTCGCTGACAAGTTTCTTGCCACGCCAGGACAAGGGATTAATGATCTATACATTAAAGCGTCTGGCAGCATTGGTAAACTGAAACTATTGGGTGTATGGCACCAGTTTGAATCAGATGTAGGGTCAGTAGACTATGGTAATGAATTTAATTTCAATGCCACCTATCCAGTATACAAAAACACCAACTTCTTACTGCGTTATGCAAACTACAGTGCCGATGATTTCGCAGTTGATACCAATAAACTCTGGGCAATGATGACTTTCACTTTCTAGGGATTTGCTCATAGCTTCCATAACGTCCTCCACGCGTTATTTGCCGACTCAATATGGGTCGGCTTTTTTATACCCCCTTGTGAGTATTCCTTCAGCGCAATAACAAAAACCACACTTTTACGCCAAACTTAGGGTAACAAAAACTCCGAGCTCTAGTGCCTAAGGTGCTAACAACTATGGTACTGGAGCCGCAACTGAGAAGTTGCCCGGTAGTCAGAGAAATCAACCTGCCGCCCACGAGCTGTAACGCTCGACATTTGGAAAGGTGTTAGATGAACTTACAAGACTCATTCGGAAGAAGATTCAATTATCTGAGACTCTCAGTAACTGAACTATGCAACTTCCGCTGCAACTACTGTCTTCCGGATGGCAACGACTGCAACACACCCAAACGCGGTTTGTCCGTAAACGAAATTCAAACCTTGGTGAAAGCGTTTGCTGGCCTGGGTACAACCAAAGTGCGCATTACTGGCGGCGAGCCGGCACTGCGTAAAGATTTGTGTGAAATCATCGAAACCTGCAAGAAAGTCGACGGCATTAAAAAAGTCGCCCTAACAACAAACGGGTTCAAACTCAATCAGGATATCGAAAGGTATAAGCAGGCTGGTCTTGATGCGATAAATGTCAGTGCCGATAGCCTAGACCCACGCATGTTTGCAGCAATCACTGGCAAACAAAAGCTGGAAGAAATACTGTTGGGTGTTGAACGAGCAGCTCAGTTAGGCATCAGCAACATTAAACTAAACACGGTCATGCTCAAGCAATTCAACTACAAAGGGTTAGATGCATTTTTTGACTACTTGCGTTCCCACAAGGTTACCTGGCGGTTCATTGAGCTTATGCAGACCGGAGACAACAAAAGCTTTTTTGATAAAAATCATGTCGCCGGGCAAACGATCAAAGATCGACTTCTTGAACAAGGGTGGCAGCGCATCATTCGAGAAACCGATGCTGGGCCTGCACAGGAATTCATGCACCCCGAATTTTCGGGAAATATCGGTCTCATAATGCCTTATAGCAAAGATTTCTGTGAATCGTGTAATCGATTGCGTGTTTCCGCACAAGGCAAACTGCATTTGTGCCTGTTTGCTGAGCAAGGAGTCAGCATCCGTTCGTTTTTGTCTGCCGGTGATGTATCCGGTGCACAGCAGGCAATTGTTTCTCATCTTCAACAAAAACACAGTCAGCATTTTCTGCATCAAGGATTTACGGGTGCAACGAAGCAACTGGCTATGCTAGGAGGGTAACATGAACACAATTGGCGTCATTCTAGCGGGAGGTGCTTCTAGCCGAATGGGGCAAGACAAGGCATTGCTAACGATCGCGCAATCAACCATGTTGAGCAGAACTTACCAGCTGTTACTTGAAACATCGGTGAGTAAAATTGTTATCAGTCGTAATGACGGCAAAGCTGGACATTTTTCAGATTTGTATCCAGGCAAGGGGCCTTTATCTGGTATCCACAGTGCTGCCATGCGCTTTCCTGACAAAAATCTATTCATACTGCCGATCGATCTGCCGCTAATGGATGTTTGCACAATTCAGCGCTTGTTGGACAGCGGCGAAAAGTTCTCAAGCAATGTCAGATTTGGTGAACACAGTTTGCCGCTTTACTTACGTAATACCGAGACGACCCGCCAAACCCTGGATTACACACTGCGGTGTACAAACAGTTTTTCTGTTGACCGCTTTTGCACGCATTTCCCTTTAATGAAGCTGCAACTGCGTCAGCAGTCACCCCTTTTCAATTCAAACACACCAGAACAATGGCGTTTTGCGATGCAACATTTCGAAACAACCGAGTGTTCTGTACCAACTGAGGTTCGTCATGGGACATGCTAACAAACAATTTGAATCACTTGGTCTTGCTGTTCTAACAGTATCTGATACGCGAGATAGAAGCACAGATACCTCTGGCGAGTATCTCGCGGTGAATGCGACTGATGCAGGTCATCAGGTAATTAAAAGAGACATTGTTATTGACGACATTTATCTGATCAGGGCCAACGTCTCAGCTTATATCGCGGATCCAGCGATACAAGCCGTAATCGTAACTGGAGGGACCGGATTCACGTCGAGAGATTCCACACCAGAAGCGGTAAAACCCTTGTTGGACAAAGAAGTTGAGGGGTTCGGCGAGTTGTTTCGATATTTGTCGTTCAAGGAAATAGGTACTTCAACGATCCAATCAAGGGCTATATCCGGATTGGCAAACAATACGGTCATCTTTTGCCTACCTGGGTCTACTAATGCTTGCAAAACTGCATGGACTGGTATCATTGAAGCGCAATTAAATGGTGCCCATGGCCCCTGTAACTTCGTGCCGCATTTGCAAACCAATGAAGCACTTCGATGCGCGAGCAGAGCGGTATGACTCAGTCAACCCATTCCGTACTAAGCCATATTGATAATCATGGCAAAGCGAACATGGTCGATGTGAGCGAAAAAGCGGCATCGACGCGCATGGCAATAGCAGAGGCCTTTGTCAGTGTTTCTGACATTGCGCTTGAGCAAATAATTGAAAACCAGCTGGCCAAAGGTGATGTCTTTAGTGTCGCAAGAGTAGCAGGCATACAAGCGGCAAAACAATGTGCCGATCTGGTGCCGCTATGTCATCCGCTTTTGCTCAGTAAAGTCGACATAGATTTTGAAACTGATGAGTTATCTAGGCAAATAAAGATAACCTGTCAATGCAAATTAAATGGCAATACTGGCGTTGAAATGGAGGCGCTTACTGGTGTCTCGATAGCAGCGCTGACGCTTTTTGATATGTGTAAAGCTGTTGATCCAGAAATGGTTATTCATGGCTTGAAAGTCACTGAAAAAAGCGGTGGTAAAACTGGACTGTGGAGGCGCTCAGCATGATACAGATTAAACTTTTCGCAAGTCTTCGTGAAAGCATAGGTACATCGTCTTTAAACCTTGAATATGCCGGTGAAAACACTGTTGCCGATGTCGCACATGAGCTGGTCGAACGCGGAGCAAACTGGCGTTTGCTCGAAGAAAGAGACGTACTGTGTGCGGTGAACCAAACCCTTTGTGGAAAAGACGCAAAAATAAACGATGGTGATGAAATAGCGTTTTTCCCACCGGTTACGGGAGGTTAACAATGATTAGTGTTCAACGTGGCGATTTTGATCACTGTGAACAATACCAGGCGCTTAAGGATGAGGCAGATGGCGACGGAGCCGTAGTTACTTTTACGGGGTTAGTGAGGGACTTTAATGTCGAGGGCTCCGTATCGGGAATTCACATAGAGCATTACCCTGGGATGACCGAAAAATCGCTAATGCGAATATGCAGCGAAGCGCGAAAACGCTGGCAATTAGGGCAAATAAGAGTGATCCATAGAGTAGGCACAATTGGGCCACAGGAGCAGATTGTGTTCGTTGGCGTGACATCAAAGCACCGCAAAAGTGCTTTTGAGGCATGTGAATTTATTATTGATTACCTTAAAACCAGCGCACCTTTATGGAAACAAGAGGGGACGTCAGAAGGTATGAAGTGGGTTGCTAGTAGGTCGTCTGACCAGGAGGCAATGGATCGCTGGGCTAATACAACCAACCAGTCTTGAAAGATACGCCGACTATTACGAAGAGGATAGAAAGCAGGGTTACAGCAATTATATGGGCGGCCATATCCCATAAATTTTGCTGCGATAATTTTGGCAAGACCCTGAGTTTAGCGTCAGCGGCTAATAGTATCGTTAACGCAAGTAATGTGAGTTTTATACTAATCACCCTCGATATAGGATTGGCCCAGTCCAGCCATAGATAAAAATCGGGCAGTAGTCGATGCGCCAACAGTAAACCAGTAATGATCTGGACTAGCATGGCTGGTTTACCAACACGCTCGAATGCGGATTCAAAGTCCAGCAAACGTTCAGGGGATTTCTCTTTCAGCACTCTGGGTAAAACAGCAAGAGACAATACAATATGGCCACCTGTCCATATAGTCGCTCCTAAAATATGAGCAAGTATCAAATAACCATACATATAATAACGTCAACCTCGACTGGGTCTGCTCCATATAAAGGCTAAAACCAACAAGGATACGGCAACTACTAAAGTGATTATCCAATAAGTGTATTCACCAATTAGTAATGCAACGGTTATCATTGCCATCATGCAAGCACTAGAAACAACCTTGGTTTTCAGGGCAATTACACCGGATTGTTCCCAATCGTTTATCACTCTTCCAAGCAATGGCTGCGATAGTAGCCACTGATGCAACGTGTTCGAGCTTTTAGAAAAGCAAAACGCCGATAGGAGTAGAAAAGGCGTAGTTGGAATAAGTGGCAATACCATCCCGACAATGCTACAAAGACAGGCCAGTAAACCTGTTAGCATGTATATCGACCGGGTCAGCTGTGTCCGCATCACCAGTTTATCTCAACACAGAATCAAACCACTGCACATTAACTGTTTCTCCCGGTTCTACCATTCCTCGACCGTTCTCAAGCACTGCATAACAATTGCTAGTGGTAAAACAGGACAATACGCCGGAGCTTTGTGAACCGGCAGAGTCGACTATTAGTTGACCATTGTCATCGCGGTAACAGATTGCACGTTGATAGTCAGTTCGTCCTGGTTTCTTTCTAAACTTACTCTTTGCAATGGCTTTAACGGCAATTTTACCTTCTGGTGTACAGCCTGCTAAAAGTGATAACGAGGGGGCGGCAATTTGGTCAAAGGTGACTGCCGCTGATACTGGATTACCAGGAAGACCAAAAAACAAACTGTTATCTAATCTGCCGAACGCGAGTGGTTTGCCAGGTTTAATGGCCAGCTTCCAAAAGTCTACTTTGCCAATCTCTTCCAGGATTTCGCGCGTGTAGTCAGCCTCACCCACTGACACGCCGCCAGAAGTGATTACGCAATCTGCATTTGCATCAGCTTGGGTAAAGGCATCACGGATTTTATCCGGATCATCTTCTATCACACCTAAGTCCAGAACCTCAGCGCCAAGACGCCTTAACATCGCGCGAAGCATGGGCCGATTGCTGTCAAAGATTTTACCTTGTTGAGGTATGTCTCCCGGTTGTAATAGCTCATCACCGGTTGAAAATAGTGCCACTTTAAGTTTGCGGAAAACTGAAACCTTTTCGATCCCGATAGACGCTAGAAGGCCTACATCAATTGCAGTTAATCTCTTTCCTTTTGGCAGCACGACTGACCTTTTAGCGATATCACTGCCTGCAATGCGAATCGCTTCACCAAGTTTTACAGCATGGGTGACCGTGATTTTATCGTTGTTAACAATGGTGTTTTCTTGCATTACCACCGCATCCGCACCTGATGGGATTTGTGCGCCGGTCATAATTCGCACGCACTGATACTTGTCTAGCTCGCCGTTGAATGGGTTACCAGCAAAGCTCTTGCCGACCAAATTGAAAGTATTGGCAGAAGACAGATCCTGATGGCGAATAGCGTAACCATCCATTGCAGAATTATCGAAACCTGGGACGTTAGTTGGTGAAATCACGTCTTCGGCCAGCACTCTATCCAATGCTGAATCGAGTTTGCATTTCTCTATATTATTAATCGGAGTGATAGTGTCCCAGATGATTTGTTTTGCTTGTTCTACCGGCATAAGGCCTTTTGCGTCGCAACCACAACCCATCGCTATGCTCCTTTTTGATGGTTAACCATCCATACTGCTGCCTCTACGCGAGAGCGTAGATTCAGTTTCTTAAGAAAGTGCTTCACATGGACTTTTACCGTACCATCAGAAATGTCCAATTCCCGTGCAATGAGCTTATTGCTCATGCCTTTGGCGATAAGCTTGAGGATCTCCAGTTCTCGACTGGTCAGGCTAGCCAATGCACGACTTCCGGCTCTTTCAGGTTTTCTTAATGCAGTCGCCAGTACCTCAGTCAGCTTTGCACTCATTACCATTTTGCCAAGTGCGGCTTCACGCAGTTTGTCGACGATGTCTTCGGGATCCATGTCTTTCAGCAGATAACCATCTGCACCTGAACGCACTGCTTCAACAACATCTTCATCATTGTCAGATACGGTCAACATGATTATGCGCGAATCAACACCTTTATCTCGAAGATGTTTAAGCGTCTCGAGTCCATCCATCCCTTGCATGTTCAAATCTAGCGTGATCAGGTCAGGCTCCAATTGCACCGCCATTTCGATGGCTTCTTTTCCTGAACTCGCCTCTCCAACGACTTCTAAATCATCTTCAAATTCGATGAGTTGGTTTAATCCTTTACGCAATAAAGGATGGTCGTCGACCATCATGATGGTGGCGGGTTTGTCGTCGAACATGTATGCCTCCTTACAAACGCTTATGCTTCTTTTAGTTTAACTATACACGAACCGGTGAACTTCTCTTAAGTTACTGGAGGTAATCAAGCTACCACTTAAGGGGTAGCAAAAGACTTTCGTTGAAACCCTTTAAATATAGGGAATACAGCAAGATAGCCGTACCACTTTCAACACACGATATGCCAGGAACCGTGTATTTTGTTCCCACAATGCCTCGCCTGGCTACCTACTGAAGCAGATTGTTAGCTCAGCGTGTGTCGACCATAGTGTGACCAAATAAATGTCATTCTATGTTGGAGTAAGCGTTATGTCTGATCTGCACAAATGGGATCCAGAAGACCAGGATTTCTGGGAAAAAGAGGGAAAAAAAATAGCGAATCGCAATTTGTGGATTTCGATTCCCAGTTTGCTAGCTGGTTTTGCTATCTGGCTTTATTGGGGCATTATTACCGTCCAAATGCTTAATCTCGGATTCACATTCGCTAAGGCCGAACTCTTTACCTTGATGGCAATTGCAGGATTGACGGGAGCGACACTAAGAATTCCCAGCAGTTTCTTTATTCGATTATGCGGCGGTAGAAACACCATATTCTTTACGACGGCGTTATTGATGATTCCCGCAGTAGGAACTGGTTTTGCGTTACAAAGCCCCGATACGCCATTATGGCAATTTCAACTACTAGCATTGTTATCAGGTTTCGGCGGCGGAAACTTCGCTTCATCCATGTCAAATATCAGCTTCTTTTACCCGAAGAAACAGCAAGGATTGGCTCTGGGTATGAACGCCGGCTTGGGTAACTTCGGTGTAACCACGATGCAAATCGTTGTGCCACTTTTTATGACATTTGCCGCTTTTGGCGCGTTTAGCGGTGACCCAATGACGCTAATCAATGCATCAGGCACGCTTATCGGAAAAATCCCTGCAGGCACCGAAAGCTATATTTCAAATGCAGGCTTTGTCTGGTTGCTATTACTTGTCCCCTTATTCTTCCTTTCATGGTTTGGAATGAATAATATTCGCACGCCTGATGTTTCTCCGAATATTGGCAATCCGTTGACATCCTTTGCCCTAATAACCGTTATGCTCAGCATTGGTCTGGTTGTGGCTGCTTTTGGCCTGTGGTTAATGCTACCTGAGACCGCAAACGGTTCCGGATTCGGTGTGCCTAAGGAAGTTGTGTTAGTGCTGGTGGTTACTGCCACGGTAGTCATCTTGAAAATGCTGCCAGGTTCAATTGGTGAGAGTCTGACTCGTCAGTATCAAATCTTTAACAACAAGCACACCTGGGTGATGAGCGTAATTTACACCATGACGTTTGGTTCGTTTATCGGTTTCGCGGCATCATTCCCGCTAGCGATCAAAGTTATCTTCGGTTATAGCCATGTCATGGTCGATGGAGTGATGACGCACAATACCATTAACCCGAATGGCCCAAGTGCTCTAATGTATGCTTGGATGGGCCCTTTTATTGGCGCACTTATTCGTCCTTTAGGTGGCTGGATTTCTGACAAAATCGGCGGAGCTTTAGTCACACAAATATGCTCAATTGTAATGATCGCTAGCGCACTCGGTGCAGCTTACTACATGCAGGCAGCTTATCAATCTGCCACACCAGAAGAGTTCTTTATACCATTCTTTGTGTTGTTTCTGATTCTATTTGCAGCCACAGGCATCGGCAATGGTTCAACCTTCAGAACCATCGCACAAGTATTCCCCAAAGAACAAGCGGGCCCTGTGCTTGGGTGGACGTCAGCGGTAGCGGCATATGGTGCCTTTTACATTCCCAAAGTTATTGGTGAGCAAATCCAGGCCACTACTCCAGAAGTTGCGTTGATTGGCTTTGCAGTGTTCTACGGTGTCTGCGTTTTGATTAATTACTGGTTCTATCTACGCAAAGATGGCGAGTTTTATAATCCTTAGGCAGTTCCAATAATCGATACAAAGGTGCGAGCAATCGCGCCTTTAATCGTTTCACCATGGTTAGACCATCATGCGTTTAAAGCTAATCTTGTTCTCGATAACCCTGTTTGTTCATTCGGTCGTGAATGCTGATGAGTTGTTAATAGCGGCAGCGTCAGATCTTAAATTTGCGATGAAAGACATCGTAAGTTTATTCGAATCAGCAAATCCGGACATAAAAGTTAAAACTTCGTTTGGTTCGTCTGGCAAGTTTCGTACGCAGATCCGCAATGGCGCACCTTACGACCTGTATTTCTCAGCGGATATTAGTTTTCCACAGCAGCTAAAATCGTTGGGCTATTCATCGTCGGACGTTGTCCCCTACGCCAAGGGTAGACTGGTATTGCTGAGTCATAAAAACGATATGTCCAATAGCCAACTTGCCTCTTTGCTTCACGCTGACTTTGAGAGAATTGCAATTGCTAATCCAAGACATGCACCTTATGGCATGAAAGCCAGAGAGGCACTAGAACAAGCTGGATTGTGGACTCAACTTACGTCAAAAATCATCTATGGTGATAGCGTTTCTCATACTACTCAATTTATCGTTAATCGACATGTCGATGCGGGTATCGTTGCGTTGTCGTTGGTCAAGTCTGCGTCAAACTCTTCAAATGCATCCTACCTGTTGATACCAGAAACACTGCACTCTCCGCTACTTCAAGGTTTTATTGTTACTCAACGCGGTGGAGAAAAACCTGCAGCATGGTTGTTTCATGCTTTTATGCAAAGTGGAGAAGTCGTAAGGCTACTGACACAGTATGGATTTGAAACACCCAATCAGGAGACTACAAGTGCTATCGGCGTGTGATTTGCAAGCTTTGCTTCTGACTTTGAAGCTGGCGAGTACGGTAACCATCATCCTGTTATTTTTCGGAATTCCATTTTCCTGGTGGTTGGCTAGATCTAACTCCAAACTCACAAACCTCTTAACAGCCTTGGTAGCCATGCCACTCATCTTGCCGCCTACGGTGTTGGGCTTTTACTTATTATTAATGCTTGGCCCAGATGGGCCTGTTGGGAAAATAACAACGCAGTTGAGTATTGGTTTATTCCCCTTCACGTTTACAGGCTTGGTTATAGCCTCAATTATTTATTCCTTACCTTTTACCATACAGCCCCTTGTGTCTGCTTTTGAGGCAATTCCAAATCGAACACTAGAAGTCGCTTCTACATTGAGAGCGTCACCTATCGATGCTTTCTTTTCCGTCGTATTGCCGCTATCAAAAAGCGGTATCCTTACCGCTATTGTTTTGACCTTTGCTCATACGGTTGGTGAATTTGGCGTTATTTTGATGATTGGCGGAAACATTCCGGGTGAAACACAAGTCGTCTCAATTCAAATCTATGACCATGTAGAAAGTATGAATTATGGCGCTGCACACACGCTGTCAGTGATCATGCTTGTCTTCTCATTTTTGACGTTAACGCTGCTGCAATGGATCCGGCGACGGAGCTTTGCAGTCGCTCTTGTGAAGAGTAAGTAATCGTGAAATTGGCTTACAGACTATCCAAAGGGCGCTTTAATCTGAATGTAGATCTAAAACTTCCTGATACTGGCATCAGCGTGCTTTATGGGCATTCTGGTTGCGGTAAGACGACACTACTACGCTGTGTCGCTGGCTTAGAAAACGAGGCAACCGGACATTGCTCCATCGCTAATGAAGTTTGGGAAAGTAAGAGTATAAAGCTGAAGCCACATAAGAGAGACGTTGGGTATGTCTTTCAGGAGCCAAGCCTATTCAGTCATCTCAGTGTGAAAGACAATCTAGATTACGGTATCAAACGCGCCATTGAGGCAAGCAAGAAGAACCTGGATGAAACAATCGCAGTGTTGGGTATTGAACACTTATTGGAGCAGAAACCTGCAGCTTTATCAGGTGGGGAAGCGCAGCGTGTTGGCATAGCTCGCGCATTGGCGTTAAATCCCAAGATTTTGTTGTTTGATGAACCTTTGGCATCACTTGACGATGACCGAAAGCGTGAGATCTTACCTTACCTTAAGCGTATTAAACGGCAACTGAGCATCCCAATGCTGTATGTTACTCACGCTGCGCCAGAAGTGGCAATGCTTGCAGACCATGTTGTTGTCATGCACGAAGGCAGGGTTGTATCCAGCGATTCGCTGTCGGCATCACTTACAAACGAAAAACTACCACTAAGGTTAAACGGAGAAATATCGTCTGTTTTGACCGGGAAAATTATCGAGATTGATAAGAGATGGCATTTAGCTTGTTTATCTATCAGTGATCAAAAACTATGGTTACCCAATACCAAAATGTCGATAGGTGATGAAGTAAGGGTGCAGATTTTAAGTAAAGATATAGCTTTGGCCAATTCTGCAGGTGACGCCAGTTTTCAAAACGTGTTCAAAGCTAAGATTGTGGCAATCAATGAGGGTGATCATCCTAGCCAAGCAATCGTTAAAGCTAATGTCGGCGAACACGAATTTATGGTCGCAGTAACCAAACGCGGATTAGCAAATTTGGGTTTGCGTGTTGGCAACCAAGTGTTATTGCAGGTGAAATCAGTCGCAATTCACAGCTAATAAAATTCGCTAAAGGCGCGGAAAACTAAGCACTTTTACTCTTTAACTCGAGCGTCCGTGCATACTCTGGAATGAAACTAAACATGACCGTGGTGCCACGCTCATCATTACGTTTGACTGTTAGTTCACCGTCCAGGTTTCGGCTGCGTTCCTTCATAATGGCTAGGCCATAATGATTAAGTTTATTCGGGTCTTCAGGGATGCCAATTCCGTTATCTTTAACCGTCAATATCACTTCGGAAAGAGAATTACTGGTGATGCCAATTTCAATATTAGACCCTTGAGAATGATAGAAGGCGTTTTGGGTTGCTTCTCTGGCAATTTGCAATAGATGTATTTCTTCTTGAGGCGTGAATGGAATATTGCTAACGTGATAATTAAGCGTAAAACTGAAATCGTCTGAGCGGTTTTGCAATTGCGAAATCGTTTGCTCTAATGCGGCTTTGATGCCCTGTCCATCTAACTTTAATCTGAAAGTCGTTAGCAATTCTCGTAGTTCACTGTAAGCCGCACCGAGCCCGTTCTTTAACTCATCAATAACTTGGTCTATTTGCTCCTGAGCACTCTCTTTCTGCTGCAGTCGTTGTAATCGTGTCACCTGAATTTTCAAATAGGATAATGCCTGCGCTAGTGAATCATGCAGTTCTCTGGCTATCACCGTGCGCTCATTCATCAAAGCGATGCGCCTGCGCTGCTCATTTTGATATTTCATGCTCAATCCATTGGCGACCTGTTCAGCAATGGCTTCAAACAACTGGTGCTGCCAGTCTTCCAGAATACTCCCTTCATCCAAACTCACTACCAAGACACCATAGTGTTGATCACCAATACTTAACTGATACTTCATTTGCCCATTAACAGGCGGGAATAGCGAATCATGCTCAGTACAGTCATGACAGAGTTGCTGCTGACACTTATCTGGAATCGTCTTCTCTGTACTCATCAAATGTTCATAAGGGCCCGTGCCTTGCGCTGTCATAATGCACAGATCCAGGTCTTTCACACCAGTCACGGCTGCCAGCTTGTTGAGTAAGGGCTGAAAATCAACAGAGCCCGGTTCCACTTCGTTAAGTTTGCGAGATACTTGAAACAGCAATTCGAGGGATTGATTAGAGCGCGATAGTTTTCTTGTTTTACGCTTAATTTGTTCTTCAAGTTGAGACTTTGAACGATACAAGCTACCGCTCATTTTATTTATTGTTCTGGCCAGTATTGCAAGCTCGCCTTTGCCAGTCTCTTCTGCTTTGGCAGTAAAATCTCCTTTTCCTATCTGATGGGCTACCCAAGTCAGTTTCGACAGTGGTTGCTCTATGTGACGGTGCACAATCACCATGGCAAGGGCAATAAGTATCAGGGTACTAAATAACGCAAGACTTTGGACTAATCGAATCGTAGCGATATTAGTTTCAGCATGTTTTTGATAAGCACCAACAAGTAGCTCGATATCTTCTACCAGTTTGTTAAAACCATCCAGACTGGAGGTGTTGGGATCACCTGAAGCTGTCAAATAGGTTTCGATCAACGGCTTAACTCTTTCACTCCAGTTTTTTGTCACTGCCGCATGATGCTTTGCGATATCTCCACTGTCCCTAAGTGCCTGTTGATTAACCAGCACGCCGGTATTCAGGGTCAGGTCAAATTCGTCAACTAATTGATTGATGGTCTCAATATCATTTGGATTGTCGAGCATGAAGCTATGAATTCGATACGTCTGCATTCTCAATGAACCCGCCACATTCACCGCCTGAGCATCGAACTGGGCACCGTCACTCATAAACACGGTTGTAAACATACTGACGATCGCCAAAAAGCTAACCGAAAACATTAGTGCGGCGATTTTAAATACAGTCGAATGTATGAAGCTTTTAATGGGTTGCATGGGTTATGTAGAAACTAAGTCGACTCACAAGTGATACCTCCAAAGATTAACTTACGCTCAAATTGTAATCAGTTCTTAATGACATCAGTCTAGATCCCTTTAATACAAAGGAAAAGCAAAAAAACGCCTCTACCACTTTGGTGGTAACTCCCTTATTTAACGCTGTTTTCGGGCTCTTGCCGTGCGATTAACAATGCACTTTAATCCATATAAAGCTTGAGTTTGCAGCGCATCTTATCGTTGCTATTCCATTGATAAAGGAGTCTGGCGTGAGTCATTTTTTAGACAGATTGCAGTTCTTCAAACGTAACGAAGAGCCGTTTTCGAACGGTCACGGTGTTACTACGAATGAAAGTAGAGGGTGGGAAGACGGATATCGCCGTCGCTGGCAGCATGACAAAGTTGTGCGTTCAACCCACGGTGTTAATTGTACCGGGTCATGTTCCTGGAAGATATACGTGAAAGATGGTTTGGTAACTTGGGAAACTCAGCAAACTGATTACCCACGCACACGCCCGGATCTTCCCAATCATGAGCCCAGGGGTTGTCCTAGAGGCGCAAGTTATTCTTGGTACATCTACAGTGCGAATCGCCTCAAACATCCTAAAATCCGTAAACGCTTAGTAAAACTGTGGCGTGCAGCTAAAGCTCAACACCAGGATCCAGTAGAGGCATGGCGCTCTATTGTTGAAGATCCTGCCAAAGCCAAAGAATACAAACAACAACGAGGCCTGGGGGGATTTGTTCGCGCTAACTGGAACGAAGCCAATGAGATCATCGCGGCTGCGAATGTATATACAGCAAAAACCTACGGCCCTGACCGTATTACAGGTTTTTCACCAATCCCTGCCATGTCGATGGTTTCCTATGCCGCGGGTGCACGATATCTGTCGTTGATAGGTGGTAACTGTTTGAGCTTCTATGACTGGTACTGCGATTTACCGCCAGCATCTCCTCAGATTTGGGGTGAGCAGACCGATGTGCCAGAGTCGGCTGATTGGTATAACTCGAACTACATTATTTGCTGGGGCTCAAACGTTCCGCAAACACGGACGCCGGATGCGCACTTCCTCACAGAAGTTCGATACAAAGGCACCAAGGTCATTGGCATTACGCCTGATTATTCGGAAGTGGCAAAACTTACTGACCAATGGCTGGCACCAAAACAAGGAACTGATGCGGCACTAGCGATGGCGTTCGGCCACGTTATTCTCAAAGAGTTCCATGTCGAGAAACCATCAGTTTATTTCTCTGACTACGTGAAGCGCTACACCGACTTCCCGGTTCTGGTCATGCTGGACAAAGCGGAAGACGGCAGTCTACATCAGGGCCGTTTCCTAAGAGCGTCCGATCTAGATGGCCAACTCGGTCAAGACAACAATCCTGAATGGAAAACTATCTCAATCAACGATAAAGATGGCGAACTGGTCTCGCCCACGGGCTCAGTTGGTTATCGCTGGGGTGAAAAAGGTAAGTGGAATATCACCCAAACTGATGGTAAATCAGGTGATGAACTCGATTTGCGGGTAAGCCTGAAAGGTAGCCACGATGAGCTGGTAAGTGTTGCATTCCCGTACTTTGGTGGCGCTGAGCATGAATTTGGCTACTTCCAGAATACTGAGCACGATGACGTGTTGCTACGCAAAGTGCCAGCTAAGAAAGTCAAACTTGCCGATGGTTCTGAAACTTATGTTGCCACTGTGTTTGACTTAACGCTGGCCAACTATGGTGTAGACAATGGCTATGACGATCCGAATGTAGCCAGCAGCTACGACCAAGACATTCCATACACCCCGGCCTGGCAGGAGCAAATCACCGGTGTACCACGCGCAGATGTCATCAAAATTGCTCGGGAATTCGCAACTAACGCAGATAAGACCAAAGGTCGCTCTATGGTTATCGTTGGTGCGGGTATGAACCACTGGTATCACATGGATATGAACTACCGTGGTCTTATCAATATGTTGATGATGTGTGGTTGCATTGGTCAAAGTGGTGGCGGCTGGGCACACTATGTGGGTCAGGAGAAGCTGCGTCCTCAAACTGGTTGGCAACCGCTAGCGTTTGGTCTTGACTGGCAACGTCCTCCGCGCCATATGAATGGAACGTCTTTCTTTTACAATCATTCAAGCCAGTGGCGCTATGAGAAATTGGAGATGACCGAGGTCATTTCTCCGATGGCAAACAAAGACAAGTGGTCTGGTTCGATTATCGATTTCAACAGCCGAGCCGAACGCATGGGCTGGTTACCATCTGCTCCACAGCTTGGCATGAATCCGCTGCAGCTTTGCAGAGATGCAGAAGCTGCTGGTAAGTCACCACAGGACTATGCTGTGGAACAATTAAAGAGCGGTGAACTTAATTTTGCATGCTTGGAGCCTGAGAATCCGCAAAACTATCCGCGTAACTTGTTTATTTGGCGTTCGAATTTGCTTGGTTCTTCAGGTAAA
Source organism: Aestuariibacter salexigens DSM 15300 (assembly GCF_000429145.1). Taxonomy (GTDB): domain Bacteria; phylum Pseudomonadota; class Gammaproteobacteria; order Enterobacterales; family Alteromonadaceae; genus Aestuariibacter; species Aestuariibacter salexigens. The sequence continues at coordinate 18,014 of NZ_AUBH01000004.1, read as the reverse complement.
GGCCACGAATACATGCTACGTCACTTGCTTGGTACCAAGCATGGTTTGATGGGCAAAGATCTTGGCGAAGACGGTGGTAAAAAGCCAGAAGACATCAAATGGGTCGATGAAGCCGCAGAAGGTAAAATTGACTTGTTGGTGACTCTCGACTTCCGTATGTCAACCACCTGTCTGTACTCAGACATTGTTTTACCAACAGCAACCTGGTACGAGAAAGACGATCTCAATACCTCTGACATGCACCCGTTTATTCACCCATTGAGTGCGGCGGTAGACCCGGTGTGGGAGTCTCGTTCTGACTGGGATATTTTCAAAGGTATAGCCAAGCAGTTCTCGAAAACCGCGGTTGGCCACTTAGGTGTAGAGAAAGATTTAGTTACCTTACCGATTCTGCACGATACGCCAGCGGAAATCGCACAACCCTTTGGTGTGAAACACTGGTGGAAAGGCGAATGTGACCTTATCCCAGGCAAAACTGCTCCGAATATGATTGTGGTTGAGCGCGACTATCCCAATACTTATGCGCGATTCACATCGATAGGGCCGTTGCTTGAAAAACTTGGTAACGGTGGCAAAGGAATAACCTGGAATACAGAGACAGAAGTCGAATTCCTAGGCCAGTTAAATCGTCGCCATGTTGAAGAAGGCGCGAACAAAGGTCGACCCAAAATTGAAACAGCCATTGATGCGGCAGAAGTGATCCTTTCACTTGCGCCGGAAACCAACGGCCAAGTTGCAGTGAAAGCTTGGTCAGCCCTAAGCGAGTTTACCGGCCTGGATCACACTCATCTGGCGAAACCCAAAGAAGAAGAAAAGATCCGCTTCAGAGATGTGCAGGCTCAGCCCCGCAAAATCATCAGCTCGCCGACCTGGTCAGGGTTAGAAGATGAGCATGTCTCATACAACGCGGGTTATACCAATGTGCATGAGTACATTCCTTGGCGCACCGTAACAGGTCGTCAACAGTTTTATCAGGATCATGAATGGATGCGCGATTTTGGTGAAACCATGTGCCTGTATAAGCCGCCAATCAACCTTAAAACTGTGAAGCCAATGATGAACAAACAACCCAATGGCAACACAGAGATTGCACTGAACTGGATAACCCCGCACCAGAAATGGGGGATCCACAGCACTTATTCGGACAACTTGTTGATGCTGACACTGTCTCGCGGCGGCCCGATTGTGTGGATTTCCGAACCTGACGCGCAGCGCGCAGGCATTGTCGATAACGATTGGATCGAAGTCTTCAACGTTAACGGTGCGATTGCAGCAAGGGCTGTTGTCTCGCAGCGTGTGCCGGAAGGCATGAGCATGATGTACCACGCTCAGGAACGCATTGTAAACGTGCCCGGTTCAGAGGTCACCAAAACACGCGGTGGTATCCACAACTCTGTTACGCGGGCAGTGATGAAACCAACGCACATGATCGGTGGTTACGCGCAACAGGCCTACGGATTTAACTACTACGGCACTGTGGGGTGTAACCGGGACGAATTCGTTATCGTGAGAAAAATGGCGAAGGTCGACTGGTTGGACGATGACAGCGTCGAACAGAGCACAGATGAATTTAACAACTTTGGAGCGGAGGGTTAATCATGAGAGTTAGAGCTCAAATAGGCATGGTGCTCAACCTTGACAAATGTATCGGTTGCCACACCTGCTCTGTAACTTGCAAGAATGTATGGACATCACGCGAAGGTGTCGAGTACGCATGGTTTAACAATGTCGAAACCAAGCCGGGTATTGGCTATCCCAAAGAGTGGGAGAATCAGGAAAAATGGAATGGTGGCTGGACTCGGCATAGCAATGGCAAACTAACTCCCAAACAGGGTGGTAAACTGCGCATTCTGGCCAACATTTTCGCCAACCCTGATCTTCCGGGTATTGATGATTACTACGAGCCGTTCGATTTCGACTATCAGCATCTGCATAAAGCCGGTGAGGGTAAACACCAACCTGTTGCACGTCCTCGTTCATTGATTACGGGTCAGCGCATGGAAAAAATTGACTGGGGCCCTAACTGGGAAGAAATCCTCGGTACAGAGTTTTCCAAGCGTCGTGCTGACAGTAACTTCAATCAGATCCAGGCCGATATGTACGGTGAGTTTGAAAAGACTTTCATGATGTATCTGCCGCGCCTGTGCGAGCATTGCATCAACCCAGCTTGTGTAGCGTCCTGCCCATCTGGGGCAATCTACAAGCGTGAAGAAGACGGCATTGTGTTGATCGATCAGGACAAGTGTCGCGGCTGGCGGATGTGCGTCAGCGGATGCCCGTACAAGAAGATTTATTACAACTGGAAAACCGGTAAATCTGAGAAATGTATTTTCTGCTATCCACGTATTGAAGCTGGACAACCCACAGTCTGTTCTGAGACCTGTGTAGGTCGCATTCGCTACTTAGGCGTTATGCTCTATGATGCTGACCGTGTGGAAGAAGCCGCCAGTGTTGCCAATGATAAGGATCTTTACCAGGCGCAGTGCGATATCTTCCTCGACCCATTCGATGAGGCGGTACAGGAAGCAGCACGCAAAGAGGGTATTCCCGACGCATGGTTAAAATCGGCGCAAGAGTCTCCTGTTTACAAGATGGCAATGGACTGGAAAGTCGCACTGCCGCTTCATCCTGAATACCGCACACTGCCAATGGTGTGGTACGTACCGCCTTTGAGCCCAATTCAAAGCGCTGTTGAGGCTGGTAGTGTACCCATGGATGGTGTCTTCCCAGACTTAAAAGCACTACGTATTCCAATGAAGTACTTGGCCAATATGTTAACCGCCGGTGACGAAGCCCCAGTTGAACATGCCTTAAAACGCATGATGGCGATGCGTAAGTTTAAGCGTTCACAACAGGTTGACGGTGAAGAAAATCTGGAAGCGCTAGAGCAAGCTGGTCTCAGTGTTGCGCAAGTTGAAGAAATGTATCGTTATATGGCGCTTGCCAATTACGAAGACCGATTTGTCATTCCGACCAGCCACAAAGCGTATGCAGCTGATGCTTATGACATGAAATCGGGTTGTGGTTTCAGCTTCGGTAACGGCTGTAGTGGCGGTGACAGCAGCATAGACCTATTTGGCGGTAAAAAACAAACCGTTCGTCAAGTCATCCCTGTGGAGGTACAAGAATAATGGAAATTTTAAAAGTCCTTTCAAGACTTCTTGATTATCCGACTGAGGCGCTGTACGAGCACAGTATCGATATCGCAGAGTTCATCGCAAACGATGCTGAGCTTGATGAAACCAACAAAGCGAGTCTGCTTGCATTTGTTGATCAGCGATTCTCAGACAGCTTACTTGACTGGCAGTCTGACTATGATGGTCTGTTTGAACGGGGTCGTTCATTGTCGCTACTCATTTATGAACACATTCATGGTGAATCGCGCGACAGGGGCCAGGCTATGGTCAATTTGCTTGAACAGTACCGAGCAGCGGGTCTGGACATCGGTGTAAGGGAGTTACCTGATTATATCCCTCTGTTTCTTGAATTTGTTAGCACACAAGGCAGCGAGAATGGCAAAGGCTGGTTGCAGGACATCTCGCCAATCCTTGCCCTTCTCCAAGTGCGCCTAGAAAAAAGAGGCAGTAACTATGGTGCAGTCTTTTCTGCATTAGTTGCGCTTTCTGGGGCGGCTATTGATGTGCAGGCATTACGTGAGCAAGTCAAAGATGAGAAGCGCGATGATACCAAAAAAGCGTTGGACAAAGTCTGGGAAGAAGAGGCTGTTACTTTTGGAGGCGACGCAGTAAACGGCGGTTGCCCGTCTCAGGTCAATCGACCCTCTGAGACGCAACGTCGTGACCAGGATGTTCCCATCAGTTTTGTAGATAATTCGTCAGCCCAAGCGGCTGAGCAAGCAATAAGGAGCTAGTTATGGCGTTTTTAGATATGTTCTTTTTTGGCATCTATCCTTATATCGCAACCGGGATTTTCTTTCTCGGCAGTCTTCTGCGCTATGACCGAGAGCAGTACAGTTGGAAGACGGGTTCAAGCCAGATGCTAAGTAGCAAAAACTTCCGGATAGCCAACATTTTGTTCCATGTCGGTATCATTGCGATCCTATTAGGACATTTTGCCGGCCTCGTTTTGCCGTGGGAGATTTGGCACGCACTTGGAATTTCTCTCGCAACTAAGCAAGTGATCGCCATGGGTGTGGGTGGCTTCTTTGGTGTACTTTGCTTCATTGGCTTAACCATGCTGGTGAAACGCCGTCTGTTTGACCCCAGGATCCGCGCTAACAGTAGTATGATGGACACTGGCATCCTGTTACTTATCTATCTGCAGTTAATCGTGGGTATGTTTACGATCGTGATCTCTTCAGGCCATATGGATGGTGCTGTGATGTATAACCTCATGAGCTGGTCTCGTTACTTACTGACATTCAGACCTGTCGAAGCAGTTGAGTTTATTTCAACGGTTCATCCGGTTTACAAGTTCCACGTTACATTAGGTATTACTCTGTTCGTACTATTCCCATTTAGCCGTTTGGTTCATATTTGGAGCGTTCCTGTGCAGTACGTGCGCAGAAGCTATCAGGTTGTTCGTTCAAGAGCATAATTTCCACAACCACACATTGGGGCAGGGAAGCCTCCTTTTTAAGTAGGATTGACAATGTCACTTACAAATACACCAGATATTACAGTAAACGGAAAAACCATTAGCGCGGCTATGATCGACGCTGAGGTTCAGTATCATCCCGCAGAATCACGCCGACAAGCGATGGTAAAAGCGGCAGAAACATTGATTATTGGTGAGCTGGTTACGCAAAAAGCGATGGAGAAAGGGATCCCGATTAATCCTGATTCAGATGCAATTGAACAAAACAGTCCATTGATTGATAGCTTATTAGCCTCTGAAGTCAGCGTACCGGAAGCTACAACCGAGGAATGCGAGCGCTATTACAGCGCAAACAAAGGTACGTTTAAAACAGCTCCGCTAATTGAAGCAAGTCATATATTGATTGCATCAGACCCAAAAGATCTTGAACACAGGGCTGAATCCCATGCTTTGGCGGTTAACCTTATTCATAAGTTGCAAGGCGGGGAATCGACTTTTGGCGAGTTAGCAAAACAGTTTTCTTCATGTCCTTCCAAAGATGTTGACGGCAGCTTAGGCCAGCTTTCACATGGCCAGACAGTAAAGGAGTTTGAACGCCAGGTATTTGCCGCTAATGAGGGGCTGATGCCACAGCCGGTAGAGACTCGCTATGGTTACCATGTTGTTCTTGTTGCTAGAAAAGTAGATGGCAAGCCGCTTTCCTACGATATGGTAAGCGAAAAAATCAAACAGTATCTTAATGATAAAGTGCATCGAAAAGCACTCTCGCAATATTTACATCGACTTGTCAGCGAAGCAGATATACAAGGTTTCAAGTTTGAATTCGATGATTCGATGTTAATGCAGTAGCGTTGTTTAGACTTGAATAAGTGGTGGGGTAAAAGATGACAAATCCCTTCACGGCGCGCTGGACAGCGCAAGGACACACGCTCTGTTTGGGGCATTGGGAAGTCAGCTTTAACCAACAGCTTTTGGAGTTGCCTCCAGTAAAAGCCGAGAACCACATGGGTACACGCGGTATTTTCAGTTGGCTATTCCCAGATGATGAAGAATATACTGAGGGATTAGAGATTCACGAATGGATTGAGGAGCAAGCGGACTGGCTTGTGCCGCTGTTTGAGCGTTACGACATTCCATTCGACGAACAGCATGTTGAGTGGTTTTATCAGGCGGTCAATCAAAATGACTGGCGATGCGGTAGTTGTGGTGGATGCCTTTGAGAGAGTAGGAATGGAGAAATGTTATGCGATAGTGAAACAGTGCTAAATTTGCGAGACAATATCCCCAGGCAGAGATTGCTAATACAGATTAATTGTAGAAGTTCAGACCAGATCTAACAGAGTACCAGTTTGGTCGGGTGTCTCGTCAGGTTAGTTTGAACCTAAATTCTTTTCAGCCCAAACCGCTTTACCATCAATGAGCGTTTCCATTGGCGTCCTGCCGCAGCATATTTTGCCCTGATGGGTTCGCTCATTGTTGTAGTAATCCAGCCACTCGTCCAGATCTTTCTGAAGCTCTTCCAGGCTCATATACAGGTTTTTACGGAATGTAATCTGATAGAACTCCTGCAAGATGGTTTTGTGGAAGCGCTCGCAGATACCATTTGTCTGTGGAGACTTGACCTTGGTCTTAGTATGTTCGATATCGTTAACGGCCAGATACATTTGGTAGTCATGATTCTCAACTTTGCCGCAGTATTCCGTACCTCGGTCAGTGAGGATACGCAGCATTGGTAGGTCGTGAGACTGGAAGAACGGCAGCACCTTGTCATTGAGTGTATCAGCTGCCGTAATAGGCGTTTTCATGGTGTACAGCTTGGCGAAAGCGACTTTGCTGTAGGTGTCCACAAACGTTTGCTGATAGACACGACCAACGCCTTTAAGTGTGCCGACATAAAACGTGTCCTGGGAGCCAAGATAGCCTGGATGAACCGTCTCGATCTCGCCGCTGGCTTCGTCATCCTGCTTTTTACGCTCTAGTGCCTGAACTTGGCTCTCAGTCAGGATAATTTGTTCTGTGGCTACCTTATCTTCAAGAGCAGCCAAGCGTCCTTTAAAGTTCGCTAAACCATGTCTCAGCCAGATTGAACGAACACCGCTGGGCGAAACAAATACACCACGCTTACGCAACTCGTTACTGGTTCGTGTTTGACCATGCGCAGGATATTCAACTGCGTAATCTACAACAGCCAATTCAATCGCTTCGTCAACGCGATTCTTCACGTTTGGTACACGCCTATTCTGATTCAATAGATTCTCAACGCCGCCATCTTCGACAGCTTGTTGATAGCGATAAAACGTGTCTCGTGATGTGCCCATGACTTTGCAGGCTTGAGAGATATTACCCAGTTCTTCAGCAAGATTTGAGTAAACCGACTTTGTGTTTAATAACAGGGTTGTTAGTATGCAACATGAGAGTTACCTTTTTGTTTAAGTTGGATTCGACACCCATACCTTAAACTGGTAACTCTCTCTTTTTAAAGGGAAATGTAAGATCTAGTCGAGACTTCTATAGATTAATTGGCTGCTTATGAAGGCTTGTTTATTAAAAGACTCTCAGAGTTTTTTACTAAACATAAAAATCACTAGAGTCACATTCGGCATATTATAATATATACTTACCTGTCAATTTATGCCGACTGACCTGCTCCCTACTAGCCGATCCACTTTGAACTTAGTAAAGTCCGCAACCAGAGGAAAATGCGGACATGAAAAAACGTTTTACTGAAGAACAAATCATCAACATCCTGAAAGAAGGCGAAGCAGGTATTCCTGTTAAAGAAATCTGTCGCAAGCACGGAATTTCCGATGCCACTTTTTATACCTGGTGAAAGAAGTATGCGGGTATGGAAGCACAAGATTTGAAACGTCTTAAACAGTTGGAAGAAGAAAATGCCAAGCTCAAACGCATGCTGGCAGAGTCCATGCTGGATAACGATGCACTCAAAGCGGCCCTGAATCGAAAGTATTAAACCCACAGGATAAGCGTGAGGCCGTGATGACCATGCTGGAAGAGACCGACGTTTCCCAGCGTCGAGCGTGCCTGCTTGTGGGATTATCACGCTCAACATTGTCGTATTCGCCTAAACGCCCTGAAATGGACAGTGACATTAAACAACGACTGACTGAGCTGGCTCAGGAGCGTCGTCGGTTCGGTTATCGTCGTCTTCACGCCATGCTAAGGCGCGAAGGCTTTGAGGTTAATCACAAGCGCGTTGATCGGCTCTATAGTGAATCAGGCTTGGCTGTAAAACGGCGTAAGAAGCGCAAAGGTGTCGCAGTTGACCGCCAGCCTCTTGAATTACCTGATTCGCCGAATGAAACCTGGTCGATGGACTTTGTAATGGACTCTTTGTCAGACGGACGACGACTAAAAACACTGACCATTGTGGACGACTTTACCAAAGAGTCCTTGGACATTGCGGTAGCTCGCAGCATAACTGGTGAGCATGTAACACGAATACTGGACAGTATTGCCCAGTTCAGAGGCTACCCCAGTGCTATCAGAACAGACCAGGGACCGGAGTTCACGGGGAATGCATTAGACCAATGGGCTTATCAGCACAGCGTGCAGCTCAAACTGATACAACCTGGAAAGCCAGTGCAGAATGCTTACATCGAAAGCTTCAACGGTAAATTCCGCGATGAGTGCCTAAATGAACATTGGTTTACCTCGCTTCATCAAGCACGAGAAATCATTGCTGAATGGCGGAAAGACTATAACGAAAACCGACCACACTCTTCACTGGATTACAAAACCCCATCAGAGTTTGCATCCCAATTCAGATGGACAAAACGAACTAAGAGAAGTATTAATTGAAATCGACTTTGCTAACCAAGAAGTGGATCAAGATCTGGGGGCAGGTCATCATCATTTTCATCGAACCCGACTATCCATTTAATAATCGCGAAATATATTTTTCTCACTTTGTTCTGTTCTCAAAAACATTCTAGTAAGTTTGAGCAAAGCGGTAGCTGCCCAAGGAATCGGTCGATTTAGAGTTTTCCCTGCAAGTTTTTTAGCTTGCAGGGTTGCTGTTTTAGAAGCATGCATTAGGGAAAACCTAATGCTCGAGTTGCTTTCTGTATTCCGACTTTAATCATTCTTTTAGGTAACTGAGTTGATGTTCTCAGTGCTCTATACGCTTCTCTTTTCGAGAGGTTACTCGCCTTATATTTAGCACCAACAAAAAAGCTCAGTGCCTCGTTCGTTGCTACATTTTGTAGTCTGTGTTTTTCGAGGTTTACATGCTCCCTTCGCCGATGCACAAGTTGCGAGACAAGTGCCGGATAGCGATATTCAAGATAGCCGATACTAATTCCTGTTGCTTCAGCAACTTCCCTGATAGTTGGAGGTGAATTCTGTTGTTTAAGATAGTGTTTGATCTTCCTAATTATCAATCTGTGGTCATTTTTTACTTTCTTTCTGACTTCGAGAAATCCAGGAGGCAACGCACAAAATAGCTTCGGATCTAATGACATAGTCACTTCTTTTGCTTTCCCAGCAAGAAACTCATAAAGAGGCAGCCCCAATCTAAAGGCAATTTTACGTGCTGTCTTGAAACTGATCTCTTTCTGCTGATGAGTAAGGGACAGCATTTCGTCCCTACTCATTACAGAATAAAATTCGCTCTCTCGATTTGAATCCCAATAGTAATCCAACAGAGAATTCAATGAGGTAACTGCGCCATTTTCTGGAAAGTGTTTGGCAGGAATATCGTTCATATGTTGAAAGAGTTTCACTACATCAACGCCAATGTCATCCCAGGAATGGCGAATACTAGAACGTCTAAGGCGCGTTTTACGCTTCCTAAGCTCATGCCCACAAAACTGACATAAACCCATTTCTTTCACTCGGGTATATGTATTTTGAGTCTTATTGCAGCTCGGACATACTTCTAATATAGGAGTTCTATGGATTGGGCAGGCAGTAACTGACTTCATGAACCAAATGAGTTTGAAATATGCAGGTATGCACAACTGTGACATTTCATGAAAGCATTCCGGACACCATCGGAAGTTCTTGGATACTTCCCCTCTCGAGGCTCCTAGAGCTTTGTCGAGGATCCATAAATAAGATTCATCTAAGGACTGATTTGTGTATATTTCCAGTAAACTTTTAATGTATTTAGACGTTATCCCGGGAGTTGCCAAATCTCCCGGCAATATATAGTGTGGCACGCGCTGCGTATTTGAAAACCTGTTCTCCCTGCAAGCCAGATTATGAAGCGCTTTCATGAACTCGCCCACAGAGTAGCCATGTTCATACGAAAGCCTGTACAGATAAGAGGGTAGAGCCTCAATATCCATGGTACCTTTTCCTTGAAGAGATAGCGGAAACAGCATTAGTAATTCCTCTTCTCTGAACGATTCCCCGCAGGTATTCTCGCTGGTTTCCTCTGGAATGGCGTTTTGCCCTTAGGTTTTGGATTTTTCCCTTCTGAGACCTCATAGCCTGCCGTTTCAATCTTCAATGTTTCTAATGAACGCTCACCTTCTTCAATTTCACTCCAAATTGACTCGAGATTAGCTGCAGGTTGAAAAACTAGATCTAAGATATTTGAAGTGATCATCGTTTCAGTAGAGCAAGCCAAATTGTTTGCAGCAATTAGCAATGATCGCAAAAGCCCAATGCACCCAAAGGTTTGCCTGTGTAGCCTTTGAATTTCCTGTTTCAGTTCAAAATCGATTGGAGTGTCCAAGCATTCCAAGAATTTTGAAGCTATAGAGTAAAAATGCGATAGGTCACTTGCCTCCGCTTTATATCTGGGGAGGTGGATTGTTCTTGTCCTGCCCAGTAAATGGGGAGAGTTTTGCATCACGTTGAGAATTGGGTACGTGCCGACAAGCACTAAAGTAAAGCCACTAGACTCTGCCAGGGACTTCCAACCGTCAAGTACAGCGTGAGCCGCTTGTGCCCCCTTGGTTACATATCTTGCATGTTGAGCTTCATCTATGACGAGGTATCTTACACCTCTATTAGCAAATGCTCGTTCCAACATGTTGCTCATGGCATTTTCTGTGATTCTGTCGAATCTGGCAGCCATTTCTAAGTCGCTCACAGACAGCTTGAAGGATGGGTGGTCTAGCATTTGTAGCATTCGAAAAGTAAATGCTTTTGTAGAAAATATACCGTGAGGTCCGGTATTTTTAGCGAGTATGTAGCTGCACAGGTACGAGCTTGTAGTGTCATTTCTGGGATTCCCACATAGCATCTTTATCAGTTCCAGTATGAGGCGCGTTTTCCCAGAGCGAGATGGTCCGAGCAAAAGAATGACCTCTCCTGGAAGCGCAGTAATTAGTGAGTTAAATGCATAGGCAAGCGCTTCATTCCAGTTTCTATGGTTTAGTTTTAAGTCTAGTCTGTTTAGATTATTCATGACCATGACTCCGTGCTCAGTTCAACAAGTTCAAGGTCTAATACCTCTTGTTCAGGTGGCAGGATACTGGAGCCTTCGTCAGCGAGCGGTTCTGCGAGACAGTCTGCGTCATAACAACTATTCAATTCACGAATCAGTTTTGCTATGTCAAGGTCTGCTGCTTCTCTAAGTTTTCTTCTGAATTGTGCTCCTTCAATACCAATCAGCCCTTTTTCAAACTGATGCTCTTTTGGAAGGGTTGAATATGTTGAAATATTTGCACTGTATAGTGCACACCATCTGTTATTGATGAAGCCATACACAACATGTGGATTTTCTGGATCTATTCGGATCTCAATTTGCGACTTTTTCAGGTTTGAGTCCGAGATATCAGAGCTGAAATACCAAAGTTCGTTGATCTTGACGCCTCTTTTGGTGTCAAGGACGTACTTCCTTTCGTCTACAGCAGTGAACAAATAGAACTCATCGTCGGGAATTACATGAACCGCTACCCGAGGAAACTCAGAGTGACGCCTATTAAAAGCGTCATGCCTAGAGCAATTATCTATGTTTGAAGGTTTAGCATCGCGGAAAGAACAAAACTGATGTAGTTCACTGTACAAGTCGTATGCGCGCAGTATTGCGTATCTTTTTGGGATGTGAGTGCCGTCTGATTCTCTGGCATCCTTGAAGTTAGCTAGATTTCCTGGTCGTTGCGACAGCCAGCTTGTTTTGAAATCGCCGAAAAGACCTTCTATTTCACCGCCGTACCTCGGAAAACTTGCCGGACGAAATGATAGGGTGATCTCGTAATGAGCACATAAGGCTGCAAAGTAGGTTGAACGAAAGTCAGAGCCTCTATCAACTATAATTTCTCGAGGAAGTTTGCTGTGATTTCGAACGCATTCCCTAATAACTTTGCAGCATGATGATTTTGAGGGTGGTTTGAAACTGAGTGTTATTGCTAAAACACGTCCAGTACTTATATCAATCATTGCAGTGAGCCAAGGGCGTTCCGCATATACAACGCCATCATGTGATCCCACAATCAAAAAGACGTCAGCTAAATAGTGGTCAATTGAGGCCCGCTCCCAGGGTAATTGCGCTCTAAGATTTCTGCTGTGAGGGTTTGTAGATTGGGAATCAGCGTTCTTTCCGCGTCTCCCTCTGCGGATTCCTGAAATAAAGTTCTTAGGTAGCGATTTAATGGCCTTCGTAAAGGTTTGTCGCGACACCGGGCTAAATGAAGGATGTGCTTCTAGCGCAGCCTGCCAGTATTGTTTATGTCCCCAGTAAAAGCTAAGTCCCTGTTTTGGCGCAAATTCGTTTTGGATATATTGAGTTAAAAACTCCACAACTGTCGTGTGCAGTTTTCTTTTTCTATTTCCAGAAAGATAATGCCTCGAAATCAGAGACTGAAACGGCGTGAGTCCTTTAGTCTTCCCTTCTCTTATTTGTTGTTTCCATCGACGGGTACTTCTGTTTTTTTCTCCAGACTGAATTCGCTCTAGTCGATTCAGTACTTTATTAACTTCTGTACTATTCGGTAGCGTAGTACATTCTACCGGAACAAAGCCATTACTCTGAGAAACCTTGTGTGTCTGAAGCTCTTTCAGAGCTTCTATGTGGAGGATGTCTCTAAACAGTTTTGTTGAATCGGGTTCAGACAATAATTCTGAATCGAGGTCTGCTACGAGATACCCATCACGGATCAGTTTTAATATTGAATTGTAGTTTTCTAGCTTTAAAGCAATGCGTAGTTCATTCATCGTGTAAGCGAACTGGCGTTCGAAAGCTCTGTCTACAGCGTTTTGAATATCTAATAAATCGATATTTAAGTCATCGTGATGAGATAGGAGGTCTAGATTGAACGCTTTTACTTGCATAGAGGTTTTGAATGCAAAAACCTCGTGTTCTATTCCGATTAAATTAAATGCATCTTGTGCGGGCTTGTATATAAATGTGTCTTCAGATCTTTGAATCCAGTCTTTTGGCTTTTCCCCGACTAGCTTAAGTAGTGTTTCATGTGGCTTTACTTCAATTACACGTGGTCCTCGCGTTGTCAGGACCAGAAAGTCGGCGGTGTAACTACCTCTTCGTTTCTGTCCATTTTTTCCAGTTCTGTAAACATCGATAGGTTCGATCTGGTCCCAAATCTCTAAGCAGCGGTCATCATTTTCATTAAATAATTTAAAACACCACTCGGGCCCGCGGCTCTCGGTCGAAATGGTATGGCGCATTTTCTTCGACGGGACATGTGATATCACGTTCGATGTTGCGTTTACGCCAACCATTCTGCTTGGCGGGTTGTTTCTTATGTAATTAATGTATTGGATTGCTTCCTTACTCAGCTTGTGTGTTACGTTGCAGTATTCGTAGAATTCATATTCGTTAAGCATAAGTATTCCTCTGTCCGAGGTGTCGTCAGTGTCAAACAAGCGAGCGCCAGCCTCGAAACGCATTATTCGATTTAAAAACTTGACGATTCAGCTACTCGGAGGGATACTTAATGTGTGAAGCGAAGGTATCACCTTCAATGAGAGCCGAAATCAGTCAAACTGGTTTCGGTTTTTTGTTTTCTATTGCACGGTTTTTAGCTCCTTCTTTTTTATGCACGTAACATGTTGTTGATGCTTTGCTCGACCTCTTTAGTCTTTGCATACAAGCCAGTTTTTGTTCGAAATTTATAGAGAGGGACAGGGAGTGTTTTTCTGCTATGAGCTTTCCGAACTGCTGCAACGCTTGGGTACTTCAACAGATCAGCAACTTCTTCTAGATTCAAAAGTTCACCATATTTATCTGAGAGCTTCGACGGAGAGCGCTTCAAACCATTATGGCCACAATGATTATTCATGGTTCATGTCCAATTATGTCCAACACCGTCACGTTATCAGACTATGAATTACTCTTCTCGGTAAACTATATTGAGTAAAAACCTTGTATTTTTTACCCAAGTGAAATGACCCGGAAAGCATTTTCAAAAAAGACAGATAGTTTCTTCGCAGCCAATTTTGGACAGCATTATCAAGCTCAGGATGAGGTCAGTCTCATTCAAACAAATGTAGTATTGGATTTTGTTTGCAGAAGATATGAACTAACGGATAAGGAGCTTGAAGCGAATGTATGGGGGGAAAGGGAGTCTAGTGGAAATTTGAATAAATGGAGACGAGGACACAATGCTATGTCTTCTTCTATAGCCAAGAAAATCGACTTTTCATTCCCTGGCGCTAAGTTTGTTTATGACCTTCCTGTTTTTAACCTATTAAAGTATAAAAGAATTTCTGAGACTGATTTGCTGAACCTGGAGTGTGTCGGTTCCCATGAAGCATTGGTTGGCCTTTATGAACCTGACTCTGATAGCACAAAGCAAATAAAGACTGTTAGTTATTATGACAAGCATATAAAACATATTCATCCCATTGAAATGTTTCTCAAAGGAAATGTACTTGGCTTCGAAAACTTACTTTTCTTACTCAGAATGTCCAAAGTAAAGAATGACGAAGAGAACTTTTTAAAATGTTTAGCTCATTTGTACGCCGCGTTTCCCTGCTTCGCCAAATGCCAATTATTCAATGGTTACTGGTATAGGCTTCTTTTATCGGTGTGGTATCTACAAAACCTGATGCCTCTTACTATTGGTCTAATAAAGCCAAACATTACAGTCATAAGGCAACAGGTTTTCTGTGACATATGCCCCACAAATCTTTATCGTGACATGATGAGTCGTAGTGAAGTCTATCCACTCTCACTCAAATATAAAAAAGCTTTTCAGTTATCCTGCTTCGATTATGATCACGACCCTTTGCAGGTACCTACTGTAAGGAGAGAGAACGGTTTTATGATGTCGATGCGTAGGCTCTACAGTACGTAATAACTTTTACTAAGTTCAGCTATTTGCATTTGAGGGTTGCAAATTGTAAGTCCGATAGACTGGAGAGATATCCGTTTTGTACATAACTTGGTTGGGAACTGCTGGATAGTTAAAGTCGCCTAAAGACAAGCAACACTCATCAAGGCTTTCATTGTTAATCTCTAATCGCTACGATGAAATCTGGCATGTCCACGGAGTCAAGGAATGATAGAAATCATCACCACAGTTATTGTTATTGCCATCGTGATAATCGCGCTAAAACCACGCAGTGACAATACAAAAGATAGCGTTCCGCAAGCAAAACAACATTCCCAAAAAAACCATCAACCTGTCGCTGCGCCAGCCAACATTGGCTGCAAGCACCTCGAGATAGATTTGGAGTGCGATAGCTCAAGAAATACCAAAAAAGTTGAAAGTAAGTTCGCCTGGTTGCAGGCACGTTGGAAGACCGTATTTGAGCAGCGTGACAGTGGTATGGAGAGTGAGCTTGTCGACGACTGGTATTTCGACTCGCCTACTGAGCATCAAATAAACCGTCTTAAAGAGGATGGCGTTATCGTTAAACGCGGCGATTTAACAAAGGGCCAGTACTCAGACCTTATTGGTATACTGGCTCAGCCAGAAGAAGAAACGTTAGCCATCATAAAATTCTTTGGTGGCTCGATAAAAGGATTGTCTGATTCTGAAGCAGGTGCTCAAGTACGGATGTTGTTTGCCAATGAAGAAAACAGAACGGCATGGAAAAATCGGCCTGCCACGGCAAGGCAGAAGCAGTTCCTAAAGGCGATGGGAGAAAAAGTACCAAGAGGGCTGACTCATTTGTCTGCTGAACAATTACAGTATGATTGTTACCACAAGTATTATGACAGCTACGATGACTATGTGGAGAACCTTGAGGATAAAGAACAGGCGATACCATTAGCCCAATGGGAGCTAAAACATAAAGCGTTAACAGACTGGGAGCATTATGAAGAAATTCAGGATGAATTTGCTGATCCAGATTTTCGCGACACGTACGATATTAAGAAAGTGCCGATAGGTCAGCTGAATACAGCGATAGAACAATTAAAAGATAAAGGTATCACCCTCTCAGAGATGGCTGATGACCTCGATTTAGTTACCGCGCAGTGCATCAACAACAACCCCAGCTTAGAACGACAATGACGATGGCTTCTGGAGCAATTGAGACAAATGAATGGTGTTTCTTATAAGCGGTTATTTATGTGTGGTAGCTCATATCTGATTTGACACTTTTATGTTCAGGATGAGACTGAATCTGACAGACAGATAAAGACAATCTACGGTCGTTCACATCTGGACGCCTTTTCATTGATCGAATGATCAAAAATGCTTGTTTACAGACATTGAAGTAATGAACGAGAAGAGGACAATTTGCGAAGCTAAATATATTCAGTGGGTAGTAATTACATACTTTTGGATAAATCTATTTTTTCATTGCGACTTAGCCTAGACTCAAGAGGAATAATGGAATGAGTGTAATAGAAATGGACTTTACATTATGAGCAATGAACCACAACCTATCATTAGCAAGCACTTAGCCCCGTTAATTGAAAAGCACTTTCAATCTTTAGGGTTTTCATCAAATGATGGATATAGATTTTTCCGAGTAAATAACAATCTAGTGCATTTCATGATTTTCTCTGTACAGCACCAAGAAGTCGGTAGTGCTGGTGTGAGAACAGGCGGTAATCACCTTTTATTCAGATTTGGTGAATTTCTTACATATGACCCTAATCTAGACCTCTCTCCTAGGTTCTTACCTTGGGGAAGCAACGACCATCTTACTGAAACGGATGCGATTGTGTTCAAGGAAAAGAAACACTTTAAAACAGCAGCAGCAAAAGTAATGAAAGCAATATCCGACATTGATTCTCTGCGCTTCAGTAAAATTAGCTCAGAAGAGGAATACGAGAATTTTCGACTCAGAGGCTCCCCTTCGATACTTAAGCTGCTTTACTTAACCACAGCTGGTCGACAAGCTGAAGTTGATGTTTGGGTCGAGCTTCTTAGTAACAAACACCGAGGCTTAAGCTGTACTAAAAGTTATGAAAATAATGAAAACCTAGAGTACTTTTTGGACCAGCCATCATCGCTTGAAACGCTGTTCATTGCAGCCAATCAAGAAGAGCGAAATTTAATCATTGATAAACTCAAGATTGAGAATATTAAAAAATTCAGACTGGAGTTTTTGAATGAGGCAGTATAAAGATCCGACCAAAAATGCACTAAGAAATCTAATTGAACCACACCTTTCCAAACTTGGATTTCAAAGGTCAAAAGAGAAAGACTTCTATAGAATAAGAGGTGCACTACTTGACCACATTTATTTTGGATTTGGTCGTTGGGGCTCAGACGTCATCTACATATACTGTTCAGTGCATTTGCTATCAAGTCCGATAGATGATGTAGATTCATACGACGTAGGTTTCAGGCTAAGTTCAAAATGGAGTTCGAAGAATCATGACGTTGCAATGAAGTATGCAAGAGACATACTTGCAGAAGTTGAATCTTGCGCTTTTGAGTGGTTTAGAACCATAGACAGCTTAGAAAAGCTTGAGGGAGCTTGTTTTAATTCCGGACCTGAAGTGGCTTTTATCGCTCTTGAAAAAGGCGACTTAAGCAAAGCAAAAATACTTCTTGAAGATGCCTTATCACGTAAAGCACCACTAATTTATGATAGTGGATATCCAGGCTGGAGAGAAAACGAGTATGGATTGAACGAGGAATATCAAGAATATTTGCTCAATGCCCTTAATGCTGTTAATTCAAATTCGGTCGAAAGCTTGAAAACTAATTTGATATCAGAGCGTTGTGCCAAATTGGGTATCACAGTACGTTGAGCAATAAAAGTTGGTATTACACAATGTTATTCAATGCTAGCAAATGCAACTTAGCGGTAGTTAGAAATTACATTTGTGAATGTCCGCTTGCCCTTTTTTCACTTTCACTGCCGCTAGAAACCGACCGTCTGAAATACGTACAAAGCTGATCCTCATTTTTCAATTTGCAACCAGCCGAAGCTTTTCGGTGTTGTGACGGATAAGCGATGTTCAAACCCTAGAATGCAAATAGCCAATTCTTTAGTTACCTCTGACTGCAACATACTGAACGCGGCTCTTCATCATAAACGGGGGACATCAGCTTTCATTAAACTGATTTTGCGAAGATCATTTAATGGAGCGAGCCGATGTCCCACGCAGGTACTAT
>NZ_AUBH01000003.1 GCF_000429145.1 Aestuariibacter salexigens DSM 15300 | reverse complement strand
GCCGGAACGGCCCTGACTGCGTCCAGCGCGAGCTTTAACGGAGCGTCAATCACCTTGTTCAATGCCGGTAACGACTTTGGTACCTTGGCATTGCAATCAGCAGGTGGTGCTACGGTACGTGATTCTGGAGATACCGAGTTAGGGAACGTCAACGTTAATAGTTTATCGATAACAAGTGGAGGATCGGTGACTCAATCGGAACAGTCAGCTATTAACGCGGGAGAAGCTAGCTTTACTGCCGATTCAGTAACCCTAACTGCAGCCACGAATAACTTTGGTTCTTTATCACTAGATGTCGCGGGTGATGCGTCAATTAATGATGAAGATGACATTCAGCTTGCAAATGTGACTGTTGATAATTTGTTTATCGAAACTGGGGGTGTGTTGAGCCAGACATCTGGTGGGTCTGTGGTGGTAAATAGTGCTGACTTGCGTGCAAATTCAATATCACTAACTAATTCGAGCAACGATTTTGGAAGTTTGTCCCTGCAGTCAGATGAAAGCGCGTCGGTGACCGATGCAAACGACATTACTACTGGTTCAATAGATGTTGCCACGCTTAACTTGGTTAGTGGAGGTAATGTAGACATCGCACAGACTATCTCTGGATTTAACAGTGCCAGTATTGCCGGTGAATCGATAACTGGCGTGGGTCTCGTTGGTGACACAACCTCTTCAAGAGTGGCGTTAACATCCAACACATTTATTGACCTTTCACAGGTTACTGCGAACGAATTAAGTATTGCGACATACGGAACAGATTCATTTGACCAATCGTTGGACTTGAATGGACTTCGCACAACTATTCTGATTGGTACCCTTGATGTTGGTGGTGCACTTAGAGTCGCTACAAGAGACGCGACTACTAACCCACTTTTGGTTCTGGCAGACAATATAGAATCTGCTCTTGAAACCGGTACTAGCTATGCTATTTCTGACGGTGCAACCTTTGATACTTCTGTTGATTTGTTTGATGCCGTACCGCCTCAATTCCTAGAAGGCGGCTCAGTCTCAAGAGAAGCTCGTGAAGGCGCCGTTGCGGCTGCTCAGGGTAGTGAAGAAGAAACCGTGGTTGTCGGTGAATCAATCGACGCCGACGCAACCATCTTCAGAACGCCAGAGCCATCAATTAAACTGCCTGCTGACCAGGAAGAAGCGGATGAATTCGCTATTCGCTGGACCTCGTCGCAGCTGATTAGCGAGGTTGGTGCTGAGTAACTAGTAAAGACGGGGCTTTCGCCCCGTCACGCTTTTTACAGCAGTATGCTTATGGAAAAGGATACGTTCGCAACATTACTCGCCCCAATCGGCGATGGACCCGGTGAAGACCCGGCAACCTTTGCTGAGTTTGATGATCTTGAAGCTGAGTTGGCCAAGCTCGAAGGTATTGAGCGCGTGCCGGTTGATTGGAAAAAAATCGCTAAGCTCGCCGAGGGATTACTGTCGACGCAAACCAAGGACCTTCGGGTTGGAGGCTATCTTGCCTACAGCGCTTACCAGCAAAGCGATTTCGCTGGTCTTTGTGCAGGCTTCGAGCTGTTCAAAGGTTTGGTAGAAGCGCCTTATTGGGAGGAGATCTTTCCAAGACGACGCAAGCGTCAGGGCAAGGCGCGTGCTGCAGCATTTGCCTGGCTGGCCGGACGACTTGATAAAGATTTTGAAGCGCGGGAGGTGTCCGAACAGGACGACCTTGAGTCTGTCGTCGCAGCGTTTGACGGATTTATGGCCTGCGATGCCGCATTAGCTGAAAAGTTAGGTGAGGACGCGCCTTCCACGTTTGAATTGCGCGCTAAATTCAAGCGACTCAATGATGTTGCCGCGCATTTGCTAGAGGAAAAGAAGCAGGCTGAAGAAGCGCAAAGTGAACCTGAGCCTGAACCCGAGCAATCCGCTTCGACGCCTGAATCAACTACACCAACTCCTTCTCCCACGCCTACGCCGCCTCCTGCGATTGCAAAGGCTGATAATATTGAGGTATCGGCCGAATCACTGGATAAGGCGTTGGCGGGTGCGGGGAGGGTGCTTCAGCAGGTTGCCGACCTTCTCAAAAAAGATAAGCCGTTTGATGAAACAGCACTACACTATGCACGTCAGGCGAAATGGTTGCAGGTCCGCGTTATTCCAGCGTCTGGTGTAATGCCTCCCATACCCAGTGCTGATGTGATGAAGCAGCTTGAACAGCTTGAGCAGCAGAAGCAGTTTGAACAACTTGCCAATCAGGCTGAAGCAATCTTTAACTCTGGTGCGATATTTTGCCTGTCCCTGCAGCGTTATATTTATGCAGGCTTGAAGGCCATTGGGCAACAGGCAGCTGCTGATACGGTTAAACGCGATACGGCGGTATTTCTTGAAATGCATCCCCAGTTGAAAGAATCAACATTTAACGATGGCAGCCCATTTGTTGATGAAAAGACCCTGTTGTGGCTATCACAGGGAGGCAGCTCGCAGGCCCCCGACGGCAATAATTCAGGCGCATCACAGCAGAATAGTATTATTGACGAGGCCTATCAAAAAGCCCTTGAGTTGTCTGCTGAAGACGGATTCGCATCAGCGATCGAAGCGTTTACGTCTGCAACCGAAACAGCACAGGTAGGCAAGGATCATGCAGATCGGCAGCTGCTGCTTGCTGAGTTATGCAAGAAAAACGGCCGCGAAGATGTGTCGGTTTATATTCTTGAACGCCTGCGCGGCAGTATGCAGACACAAATGGCAAGTCACTATGATACTAAGACTTTCCACCAAGTCTCTGCTATGTTGTTAGGTTGTTATGACAGTTTACAGACCAAAAAGCAGCTTGCTGCTGATAAATCGAATGAGATAGAAGAGTTAAAGCGTGAAGTATTCGCGTTTAATCCAATTGCCGCGCTGGATATGACACGCGCGTAAGTTAACGAGGAAAAGAAAATGGCAAAAAGCACCTCAATTGCACCCAAAGAGCGCGTGAATATCACGTATAAAGCCCACACGGACAGTGGTTCGGAAGAAGTCGAATTACCGAATAAACTGTTGGTCGTCGGCGACTTTACCATGCGTGAGGAAGAAGACGATATTCAGGAACGTGAAGCTATTTCAGTCGATAAAAGCAACTTTAATGACGTCATGGCTAAGCAAAATCTAAAGCTTGATTTCACTGTTGAAAATAAGCTCAGTGAAGAGGACGGCGAAGAGCTTCCCGTTTCACTTGAATTTAAGAACATGCGTGATTTCGAACCTGAAAACGTTATCCGTCAGGTGCCGGAATTAAACACCTTGCTTGAACTGCGCAATGCACTGACGTTCTTAAAGGGACCGCTAGGTAATATCCCAGCGTTCAAAAAGCAGTTGGAAACGTTGCTGAGTGATGATGATGCAAGAGCTAAGCTAATGTCTGAGCTTGGTATGGACAAGGATTAAGGGGGTACGCCATGTCTGAATTAGAAAAACAACAGTCACAAGCCGCTGAGGCAGAAACCACGGAAAGCTCACTGCTCGATCAGATCATGGAGCAGGCCAACATCTCTCGCTCCGACGAGTCTTATGATGTTGCGTCGAAAGGCGTACAGGCATTTATCCTTGAAATGCTCAAATCATCGAACAAAGATGAGCGCGTACGTAAAGCACTCATTGATGAAATGATTTCTGAAGTAGATAAGAAATTAGGCGTGCAGATGGACGCCATTCTGCACAATGAATCGTTTCAGAAAATGGAATCTGCCTGGCGCGGGTTAAAATTCCTGGTTGACCGCACTGATTTTCGTGAGAACAACAAGATCAATATCCTCAATGTGTCGAAAGAAGACATGGAAATTGACTTTGAAGATGCTTCCGAGATCAGCGAATCAGGTTTGTATAAAAAGGTTTATACCGAAGAATACGGCAACTTTGGTGGTGAACCCTATTCCTCTATTATCGCCAACTACGAGTTCGATCATTCATCGCCAGATATCAAACTGATGCAATCGATGATGAGCGTCGGGGCAATGGCGCACGCACCCGTCATTGCAGCAGCCAGCCCTAAGTTTTTCGGTGTAGACAATATTGAAGATCTACCCAAGCTGAATGACATTGCGTCAATTTTTGAAGGCCCTCAATATGCCAAGTGGCGCTCACTGCGTGAGTCTGAAGATGCACGTTACCTTGGTCTGACCATGCCTCGCTTCCTGCTGAGATTGCCTTACGACAGTAAGGAAAATCCAGTTAAAGCATTTAATTACAATGAGACCATCAACGAAGATCATGAGCGTTACTGCTGGGGTAATACGTCATTTGCACTGGCCTCAAAGTTGACAGATAGCTTTGCTAAATACCGCTGGTGTCCGAATATCATTGGCCCTCAAAGTGGTGGTTCGATGGAAGATCTTCCTTTGCACCAATATGAGACCATGGGACAACTGGAAACCAAAATTCCGACTGAAGTGCTGGTTTCCGACCGGCGTGAATTTGAGCTTGCCGAGGCTGGCTTTATTCCGCTGACCTTCCGTAAGGGCAGTGACAATGCTGCATTCTTCTCTGCCAATTCAATTCAGAAGCCGAAGTTCTTTGGTATCAGCAAAGAAGGTAAGGAAGCAGAAACCAATTACAAACTTGGCACTCAGCTTCCGTACATGTATGTGGTTAACCGCTTGGCGCATTACATCAAAGTACTGCAACGTGAGAACATCGGTAGCACCAAAGAGCGTCTGGATATTCAGGATGAACTAAATGTCTGGATCCGACAGTTTGTCGCAGACCAGGATGGCGCCAGCGCCGAAGTGCGCGCCAGACGTCCGCTTCGCTCGGCAGAGATCACGGTAGACGATGTGGAAGGCGAACCTGGTTTTTATAAAGTCGGCATGAAAGTCAGACCTCACTTTAAGTACATGGGCGCTGATTTCACATTGTCGCTGGTCGGTAAGTTGGACAAGTAGCGCAGTAGTCTATGGAGTATGACCAGTACCTGATTCAACGAATACGCGAAGGGGGAACCAGGCCGAAAGCTCGACCTGAGCAAAGCCGGGAAGTATTCAAAAAATCAGTACTATTGCAGCTTCAGGATATGTTTAACGTCAGACAAGGGAGTTGTCTGGCGAATCCTGATTTTGGTCTGCCGGATCTGAACGACTTAGATGCCAAGGAAGGGTTTGCTACCGCTATCAGCGATTTATCGAAAGCTATCAAGAATCAAATCGAAACCTTCGCGCCTGGACTCACTCGTGTACGGGTTAAGTATGTCCGTGATGAGAACGACCCACTTAACATCCAGTTCGAAATTGTCGCCAGGCTTAATATTGCCGGAAAGGTAGAACGTATTCGGTTTGAAACACGATCTGAAGGCAACGGCTCATTTAAGGTAATGAGCTAACATGGCGTTTAATAAATATTTTCAGGATGAACTCAATGCGCTGCGTGAATTGGGCAGTGCGTTTTCTCAGCAAAATCCAGGGCTGGCAAAATTTCTTTCAGAGGACAGTGAAGACCCCGATGTAGAAAGGCTGCTAGAAGGCTTTGCGTTTATCAGCGGACGTCTGCGTCAGAAACTGGATGATGAATTTCCAGAGATTTCTCACTCATTGATTAATTTGCTCTGGCCAAACTACTTACGGCCTACGCCGTCTATGTCAATACTGGAGTTTACGCCCAGAGCACAAGCCATCACCGAAAAGAAAACAATCCCTCGCGGTACCGAGGTACAGTCTGTTGAAGTCGAGGGGACAGCCTGCCGTTTTCAGACCTGTTATGACGTTGATGTAGCGCCTATTGAGATTAAAAGTGCCACGGCCAAAGATACGTCTGATGGGGCGTACATCAAAATTGGCTTTGACATAGAGCCGGGCGTGTCATCTGAAGATATAAACCTTGATACATTGCGTTTGCACCTGCATGAAGATCAGAAGCGGCCAGTTTCTCGCATTCTGTATATGTGGTTATTCCGCTATTTACGTGATGTCGAAGTCAGTATCAAAGTGAAAGGAGAAAACGCCGCTAAAAAAACAACGCTGCCTGCTTATGCCGTCAAGCCCACCGGTTTTGCAGCCGACCAAAGTTTGCTACCCAACCCTGCAAAAACATATTCAGGGTATCGTTTGTTGCAGGAATATTTTCAGCTTGGTGAGAAGTTTTTATTTTTCGATGTGCACTCGCTCGGTGATATTTTAAAAGAGCCCAAGCTTGAATCATTTTCACTTACGTTCCGTTTTATGCGGCAGTTTGACAACCAGATAAAGGTGCGTAAGGAAAATTTCAGGCTGTTCTGTACGCCAATCGTTAATTTGTATGAGCAAGACGCAGACCCTATCAGGCTTGAGCATCTTCGCAGTGAGTATTTGGTTCGGCCGTCAACTGATAACCTTGAACATGTCGAGGTGTTTTCGGTCGAGCAGGTGACCGGTAAGTTAAAAGGACGCAGCACGCAAATTAATTACGCACCATACGAGTCGTTTGAACATACCAAGCACTATGATTCTGAGGGCGGCGCGTTTTATAAGCTCAACTACCGGCCATCAGTACTGAACGAAGGTCTTGATCATTATATTTCGTTCGTCACCGGCAGCCAGAACGAAGAGTTCCACAACGAGACGATATCGGTAGAATTGGTATGTACCAATCGAAATCTGCCCGGCAGTTTGCAAGCCGGACAAATAAACTGTGATACAGGCAACTCACCAGAGTATGTCACCTTCAACAACATATCTCGTGTCACATCCGCCATGTCACCTCCTTTTGTATCGGGTTTGCACTGGCGTCTGTTGGCTAATTTGGCACTGCATTATCGTTCCATTGTGACGGTCGAGGGAATAAGGAGCCTCGTTCGAATATACGACTTTGCAGCATTTACCAATCGCCAGCGTGAGAGGGCCACAAAGTTATTGTGTGAAGGCATCGAGAATGTTGAAACAAAAAACATCGATGTTGTCCATGCCGGAAGACCTACAATGGGGCTCGAAACAACCTTATATCTGAGAGAAAGCAAATTTGGCGCAAAAGGGCTACAAGGCGAGGCAAACATGTATTTATTTGCTTCGGTTCTTAATTTGTTTTTTGCTCAGTACGCCAGAACCAATTCATTCCATCAACTGAAAATAAAAGCGCTGGAATCCGGGGAAATCTATTCATGGCCAATGTCGAGCGGATCTCGAGAACGCTTCTGACCCGCCGCCTTACTGAAGAGGCAAGGCACTTTTCTTTCGAGCAGGTCCAGGACTTGCTCAGCTACCTTGGTGACGAAAGAACAGATGATGACATTGGTTTCGGGCCTGTACTGTATCGCGCGAATCCCTCGTTAAGTTTTCCGTCTTCTGACATTGACTCAATTACTCTTACCGGCACAGGCTACTACGAGGTCGTGGTTAATTTTCTTGGCCTATATGGGCCTGCGTCGCCGCTGCCAGTGTATTACACAGAGTCAATAATTCAGGAATTTGTCCGCCATGCGCAGGGCGAGGGCGAATGCTTTTATTTGTGCAGTAAAAAAGATTGCAAAGCGTTTGCCGTGCATCAATTCGATATTGCCGCCGCTCTATCCAGAGCAGGACAGCTTAAAGAAGCGGTCAATGCCGGGACAAAAAAAATCAGGAAGCTGACCTCACTGGAGCTTGAAACGTTATTCGCGAAAGAACCTCTGGAGAGCATTCTGTCGCCGTCAGAGCTTGAGCTGCTGGGTGAAGAGAAACTTATTCTCGAGGTGTATCAGCCGCCTCGCTCTAATGAACGGGACTTCTTTGATTTATTTAACCATCAAAGCGTGTCGCTTTATGGACAAGTATCGAAAAAATACCGGCCAATAGAACGCCATACCAAACGGCCTCCGGTCGGTTTTGAAGATATGCTCTATAGCTTTATCGGTGCGCCTGAAAAGCAGCATAGGGAAGCCAGCCCAATACACTGGCCACTGTTGTTAAAGCACTCCGGCTTACTGGCCATTAATCGAGGCTCTCCGGAAGTTATTGTTAAGGTGGTTTCCGGATATCTAGGCCTGCCTTGGCATGACGTGTGGGTTGAGGAAGCGATCTCAAGAGACGCTCACATCCCACGGTTTCAGCAGTTTCAGCTTGGCTATCAGGCTAACCAGCTAGGTAAGGCTATTGTGCTTGGAGAAGTCATCGAAGATGTTGAGCATAAATTCAGACTGCACCTATGTGAGTTGGATACTGAAACATTTTTAAGCTTTTTACCTATCGAGCAAAATCCGCAGAACAGATATCAAGAGCTTATCGCGTTACTTAATTATCTGACTGCACATGATCAACTGTTTGATATCTGCCTGCATTTACATGATGAGTGTGAATTGCCCTGGCAGTTAGGCGAACAGCCACATTATTTACTAGGCTATTCCTGTTGGTTAGGAGAGCCTGGAAGGGGCAATTACACGACACTCGTCGACTAATAATCAGGGGAAGTTAATGGAAAAAATAACACTAAAGTCGTTTGTGACACGCTTAAATCCAGTCTGTACGCAAGCGCTGGAGGGCGCAGCAGGACTGTGCGTATCAAATGGAAGTTACGAGATCACCGTTGAACACTTCCTGCTGAAATTACTGGAAGACGAAAACGATCTTGCCCTGGTGCTGGCGCACTTTAACATCAACATCGTGAAGTTTGTTAAGCACCTTCAGGATGCAGTGGAACGAGGCGTCGGTGAGAATAAGCAAAAGCCTGTGTTCTCCAAGACCCTGATTGGGCTGCTCGAAGATGCATGGCTGGTGTCTTCACTGGAACTGGGTGCCACCAAGATCCGCTCTGGTGCACTCGTGCTGGCGATTCTGGCGAATACTCGTCGTCACGGACTGTCTGAGTACGTTGACGATTTATCTGACATATCCTACGACGATTTAAAAGCAAGTTTTAACGATATTGTTGTCGACTCAAAAGAAACTGCATTTGAAGTGTCAGCCGCATCCAGCGGTACTGCGAAGGCAAGTGCAGCGGCATCCGCTGGTGATAATGAGTTTTTGCAAAAGTATTGTGTCAATTTTACTGAGCAGGCCAGAGAGGGACGCATTGATCCGGTTTTCTGCCGTGACCGTGAAATACGCCAGATGGTTGATATTCTTGCTCGTCGTCGTAAAAACAATCCTATCTGTGTCGGTGAAGCGGGTGTCGGTAAAACCTCGGTTGTAGAAGGATTGGCACTGAAGGTTGTTGAAGGTGACGTGCCGGACATGTTGAAAAATGTCGATATTATCGGTCTGGATCTAAGCCTTCTGCAGGCCGGTGCGTCTGTTAAAGGTGAGTTTGAGAATCGCCTTAACGGCGTAATCAACGCAGTGAAATCCTCACCTAAGCCTATCATTTTGTTTATCGACGAGGCGCACACCTTAATCGGTGCCGGCGGCGCGGCGGGCAGCGGCGATGCGGCAAACTTGCTTAAACCTGCACTGGCACGAGGCGAATTGCGTACCATTGCGGCGACAACCTGGTCTGAGTACAAAAAATATTTTGAAAAGGATCCCGCGCTAGCCAGACGTTTCCAGTTGGTGAAACTTGATGAACCCACTCCTGAGCAGGCGGTTGTGATCATCCGCGGGCTGCGCAAAATCTATGAAAAAGCCCATGGCGTTTACGTGCGTGATGATGCTGTGGTTGCAGCTGCTGAAATGTCAGCGCGTTACATTAATGGCCGTCAGCTTCCGGACAAAGCGGTAGATGTCCTGGATACGGCAGCAGCCAGAGTGAAAATCAGTATTGGTGCCAAACCCGAGCGTCTCGATTATCTGGAACGTGAGGTGAAAACCTTAGAACGTGAACATGATGCGATTTTGCGTGATGTCAATGCAGACGTGATCACCGAGCACGAGCTGGATGAACTCAACGAAACCATTGCTGAAAAGAATGGTGAGATCCACGGCTTGACCGAGCGATGGGAAAAAGAAGTCAGTCTGGCACAAGAGATCCTGTCACTACGACAACAGCTTGCTGCCCTCGATGAGGAGCCTGTTGAGGATGATGAACAGGAATCATCAGATGAGCCATCGCTATCTGCAGAAGAGATAAAGATCAAAATAGCAGAGCTTAAAGGCGAACTCACCGAGCTACAGGGCGATGATCCACTGGTTCATTATGAAGTGTCACCTTCAGTAGTGGGTGAAGTAATTTCAAACTGGACAGGCATCCCAGTGGGTAAGATGGTGAAAAATGAAGCCGCAGCTGTGCTGTCTTTTGCTGACAACCTGAAACAGCGCATAAAGGGCCAAAACCATGCCATTGATGCCATCGATCAGGGTATAAGAGCGTCAAAAGCCGGGATAAACAACCCGGATACGCCAATTGGTGTATTCCTGTTTGTCGGGCCCAGTGGCGTGGGTAAAACCGAAACCTGTATCGGTGTAGCGGATCTCCTGTTTGGCGGTGAACGCTATCTGACATCGGTCAATATGAGCGAATTCCAGGAGAAGCACTCAGTATCGCGCCTGATCGGTTCACCTCCGGGCTATGTGGGTTTCGGTGAAGGGGGGATGCTAACCGAAGCGGTGCGGCAAAAGCCCTATTCAGTAGTGTTGCTGGATGAGGTGGAAAAAGCTGATCTTGAAGTGCTAAATCTGTTCTACCAGGTATTCGATAAAGGCGTGTTATCTGATGGGGAAGGACAGCTGGTTGATTTCAAAAATACCGTGATGTTTTTAACCAGTAACCTCGCGACAGACGTTATCACGGATATGTGCGTTAACGCTGAAACATTGCCTACAGTCGAAGAGATCACAGAGGCTATTCGTCCGATCCTTAGTGCACACTTCAAACCTGCACTGTTGGCACGTATGAAGATTGTGCCTTTCTATCCAATTGGACAGGACGTGATGGGCGACATTGTGAAGCTTAAGCTCAACAAGGTTAAGGGCCGTCTCAAAGACAGTCAGAATCTTGAGTTGGTGTACGGCGACGACGTTATTGAGGCGATTGCCGCCCGCTGTACTGAAGTCGAAACCGGTGCCCGAAATGTAGATCACATCATCAATGGTGCGCTTCTGCCAATGATCGCCACAGACATACTAGAGAAAATGGAAGATGAGCAGGAATTCAGCACCTTGACACTGTCGATGACAGACGACGGAGAGTTTGCCACTCAGTTTAGCTGAGTGGAACGTCACCGACCATGTTAAGCGTAGAGCAACCGGGGTTATTTTTAGAGCAGCTATTTAACGTTACCCAGAAAATGGGTAACGAGCGGGATCTGGACAGACAGCTCCAACTCGTCGTTGACGCTGCTCGCCGGTTTGCCTCTGCTGAGGGCGGAGCAGTATACCTGCTCGATAAGACTAAACGGTTTCTGTTACCGAAAGTTAAGCAAGGCAAAATGTTCTCTTCAAAGAGCATGACCTGGAATCCTATTCCGTTGGAAACGGGAAGCCAGGGACGTTTCTCGGACGTTAGGGCGTATTGCGCATTAACCGGCCAGTTGGTGAACATCGCAGACATCTATCAGTATACCGGTTTTGATTTTAGCGAGTTTTACGACAACGATAAGCTGCTTGGTACGCGAACCCGCTCATTACTAGCTATCCCGCTATCCGGCAGCGAGACGGGCAGTAACGGCGTATTACTGCTGTTTAATTGCGTTGAGAATGGAGAAGGCGAGACAGAATCTTTCTCCACTCACATCGAGCCTCTTATTAGAGGTTTTGCGTCAATCGCATCGATCTCCATCTCAAATAACCAGCTGATTAATACCAATGAAGTGTTGTTGAAGCAGCAGGAAGAGCTTAATCAGACCCTAATCATTGAAAATAAAGAGCTAAAAGGACGCTTATTTAAATCTTTAATGCTGGATGATGTGATTGGCCGCAGTGAAGCCATGAAAAAAGTCTTCATGTTGATCGAAAAAGTAGCCAACAGTACCGCGACGGTATTACTGAATGGCGAAACAGGAACTGGTAAAGAGCTAATCGCTGCAACCATACATCGAAATAGCCCGGTCAGAACTGGGCAATTTGTTGCTCAAAACTGCGCAGCTTTTCCCCCAGATTTGCTGGAAAGTGAAATGTTTGGTTATCGCAAAGGCGCATTTTCCGGTGCAACCAATAATAAGAAAGGCTTATTTGAGGTTGCCAACAATGGCACATTATTTTTGGATGAAATTGGCGAGATGCCATTAGAGTTGCAGTCCAAGTTACTCAGAGTGTTGCAGGAAGGGGAAATTCGCCCAATCGGTGGAGTAGACACCATAAAGGTAAACGTACGGGTAATTGCAGCGACCAACCGCATGCTGGATAAAGAAGTCAGCGAAGGGCGCTTTCGTGAAGACTTATATTACCGGCTCAATGTGTTCCCCATAAAGCTGCCGCCTCTTAGGGAGAGAAAGGAAGATCTACCCGCACTTATCAACTATTTCATCGATAAATATTCCAAACAATATGATAAGGAAATCAAAAGGATAGACTCGGCAGCCATGGACCTGCTTCATCGCTATCCGTTCCCGGGCAACGTGAGAGAGCTGCAGAACATTATTGAGCGCGCGGTAATAATGGTCGGTAAAGGCAACGTATTTGATATGCAGTGTTTGTCTTTGGACCTGGGTGAAAACAGTGATGGGCAATTCACAGAGGACGATTTTTTAAATGCTTGTGACAGCCTTAAAGACAAAGTGTCTGCTTATGAAGCAAAACTATTGAAAGATGCGCTTGAAGCGAATCACGGCAACCAGTCGCTCACTGCTAAGCAGCTTGGACTATCCCGACGAACACTGGTCGATAAGCTGTCGAAGCATAAATTGCGCAGAATGGATACATTCAGTATGGAATGAGCAGCGGTAAAAAGTGAACTGGCGCGTTTTTTGAATAATAAATCGGATTAATGTGGTTTTAGTGAGTATTCCCCAGAGCAGCTAAGGGGTATCGGAGAGTCTTATGGGTTTTCGTTCCGACGAAGAGTACATGTTTTTCGAATTGGCCGATCCATCGGTCGATTTCAGTGTGGCGCGGATGCGCGGCCATGAGGGGATCTCTGAACTCTATGAGTTTCAGGTCGAACTTTTGTCTGAAGACGATGATATTGCATTTGAAGATGTTGTCGGGCAAGGCTGCGTATTGACTATCCTCAACCATCAGCACGCCGAGTCGGATACCGTTTTTACTGAAGAAGATACGCAGGAGCGCTTTTTACATGGAGTGGTCAGTCACTTCGAAATTGCGGAAGAGGGCGCTCGGTACACCACTTATCATGCGGTAATAGTGCCAAAAATCTGGGTGATGCAACACCGTACAAATTGTCGGATATTTCAGGAAAAAAACGTCAAGGATATCGTTGAACAACTCCTCGATGAACTAGGTCTTGAGGGCGATGAATACCGGTGGGACTGTCAGGGCAGTTATCCAGCTTATAATTACTGTGTGCAATACCGGGAATCTGAATTCAACTTTATTTCCCGCCTGTTAGAACATGAAGGGATCTTCTATTATTTCGAGCATGAAGAAGACAAACATGTGCTGGTCTTCCATGATGATTCCACCACGCTGCCATCTATAGAAAATGATGATGTGCCTGTGATCACTACGCAGGGTGGCATGGTTTCTAATCATTACATTTATGCATTCAGAATGGCCCACTCGCTGACCCCAGGCAAAGTTACCTTGCGTGATTATAATTTTACCAAGCCCACCATGAAGCTCGAGTCCGAGCAAAAGGGCGAGTTTTACAAAGAGCGCGAAGTCTATGAATACCCGGGGTGGTTTGCCGATAAAGCCAGAGGGGACAAGCTGGCCAAAATTCGTTTACAGAGTGCCGAGGCGTATCAAACCGCCGCGAAGGGTAAAAGTAACGTCAGTCGCATGACACCCGGCTACAGTTTTTACCTTAATGATGAGCGGCGAGATACCTTTAATGATGATTATCTGATCACCCGGGTTGAGCACGTTGCCGTGCAGGCGCAGGTTTATCAGGAAGACTCATCCCAAGAGGGAAGCCGATACAATAACCGTTTCGTATGTATCCCCCTGACTGTAGCATACAGACCGACGAGAGAGTCACGGATACCCGTTGTTGAAGGAACACAAACAGCCATTGTTACTGGCCCAAGCGGTGAAGAGTTATACACAGACGAGCATGGCCGCGTAAAAGTACAGTTTCATTGGGACAGAGAGGGTAAATCCGATCAGGATTCCTCCTGCTGGATCCGAGTAAGCCAGATGTGGGCCGGTGGTGGATACGGCGGATTTTCTCTACCCCGTATTGGTCAAGAAGTCATCGTCGATTTTATTGAGGGCAACCCTGACAACCCCATCGTGATAGGTCGCGTTCATCACGGCGATAATCGCACGCCATATAAATTACCTGACAAGAAGACCGTCAGTACGCTCAAAACCAACTCCTCAAAAGGAGGCGGTGGTTTTAATGAACTTCGCTTCGAGGACAAGAAAGGCGAAGAGCAAATATTCATACACGCGCAGATGAATAAAGATGAGCGTGTAAGAAATTCATCGTTTGAATGGGTAGGCAATCAGCGCCACCAAATTGTTAAAAAAGAAAAATTTACCCAGGTTGAGAAAGACGAACATCATATTGTAAAAGGCAATCAATTCCATCAAGTAGATGGTGATATTAGTCGTACGTTTGATGCCAATATCATGCAAGAAACTTCCGGAGATGAAAGCTACAAAATAAGTGGAGACCGCAAGAGCGAGACGGGGGGCTCTGAGCATCTGAAAGCGGGCAAAGATATCAATCTGAAGGCGGGCATGAATTTTGGTCTCAACTCTGGTACCAAAGTGGATGTAAAGAGTACCAACATAAACCTTCAGGCTGGCGCAGCGATCAATATAAAGGCAGGTGGCAGCTTTATAAGCATTAATGCCGGTGGAGTTTTTATTTCAGGTCCAATTGTAATGATTAACAGCGGAGGTGCCGCAGGGCCGGCAATGCCTTCGCCACCAGCTCCACCAGTTAAGCCAGAGAAAGTCGAAGAGCCCATAGTAGCTGATAATGCCAAAGCCGGAAAGGTGGAGAAAGTCACTGATAAGTCGACACCTATCAGGCCATCAACTTATGGTCCTCAGGCCAAGGCAATGAAGCAGGCGGCTGAGTCGGGTACACCTTTCTGTGAGCAGTGTGAAGCAGCTAAAAAGGAACAGGAAAAAAAGGCCAAAGAAAATAAGGCGGGGGCAAAGTAAATGCTTGAAGAGCAAAAACTCGAAAGGATCAAGCAGGTGTTGTTCTCCCATCCTGAAAACAACATTTACGCAGTGATAGACGGTGCAGCATGCACAGAATTGCGCTTTAAGATCTACGATTGGGAACCACAAAGCAGTTGTTTGTGGAGTGGTGAACTGGAGCCGGACGTCGAAGAAGTGGCGCCGTATATGGCGAGATTGGATAGAGATTCTGAATTTACTAATTGGTTGTTACGCGAAGGTTGGGGTAATCACTGGAATATTTTCATCGAATCAGCCCTCGAGCCTGAAGCCTTTAGGAGGCAAGTGCGAAAGCTTCAGCTAGTGAGGTCTCCAGAGGGAATAACCCTATTATTTCGATTCTATGATCCTAGGGTCATGGAAATGTTTCTTCCAACTTGCAATCAGGAACAGTTACAGGAGGTTTTTGCTAATTTAGGGGTTATTGCTTTCCCCAACCTTGGGCGGGATGAACTAAGCCTGTGTCGCTTTAATGGACTGGAACTGTCCGTTGACGTGATCGAGTTACAGAACACGGAGGTTTGATTCATGTTGTCAATTACCAGTGAACAGATGGAAGCACTCTCACAGAATTCAGATAAGGTTTTTTTGTACAAAGTGAAATCGATACTCGATGAGGAGTTTGAGGAGCTGCTTGACCCTATGTCAGAGTCTGAGTTGTATACCCGATTAGAAGGGTTACTGAAAGAATCCAGAAGACTTAACATAACGATTGAACAAGATGTTTTCGATTTCATGGTGCTTAACCTAGAGCACGGTGAAGGGTTTTATAAAAGCATTAACTTCGACTTAGAATGGCTGGGCAGCCAATACGTTCCTGGCCAGAGTAAAATTCAGGGATTGAGAGACGCCATTGAGGCCGACAGCGATAATGCGGAGGAAGCGTAATGGCGAAGAAAAAGACGAGCAGTCAGTCAGGCTCTTCATCCAGCGGCAAACTCAGTAAAGATAAACAAGCCGGCTCAAGTACCCAGAGTTGTCCACTAAAAGAAAACAAAGTCATACCTTGTGATGTTGGTAACTTGGAACTCATTGTGGTGGATTCCAACGGTACTGAACACAAAGCGGTTACCACAGAGCCCAGAACGCATCGGGACAAACCTTTGCAGCCGAAAGACCTGCCGTACTTAAAAAATCAGAAATATCTAAACGTTGGTCTGTACGACGCGGTTTTAGAAGTTCTCGCACCGCCATTAAGAACCGATGCAACAGAAGTGAAAAAGGCAACTGTGGCTGCAAACGTCTCAGTACCTATTGGGACTTGTCCGAAGTCCGAGCATCCAAAGATTGTGATGCGCAATCCGAATTACGACACCAATGATGGTCTGAAGTCCAAGTCTACCTATGTCATGCAGTCCGTTGTACCTATGGATATTTATGGCAAAAGTATGCCTGTTGACAAGCATGTAGCCAAGCTACACCTGCGAGATACGTTGTACTTCTTTGAAGACTCCAGAAAGCCTAAGCATATCAAAGACATTGTAGTTGAAGCAGAGGGATGTGGAGTTCGGGATGATGGGAAAAAACCTAACAAGAAACTGATCGGGCTTATTCGCGTTTACCGCGAAGACAAATATGTACTAGAAATATCTATTCCGAGTGTAGTCAGCAAGGAATCTTCCTACACCGAAGAACGAGGGATCGGAGGAGCTAAAAAAGTAACTGAGGCCAAGTGGAGCGGCGGTCCCACACAAGTCACTTCATACGAGAATGGTGCAGTTAAAGAGTATGCTGAGGTAGATGCTGGATACTTTACCACCGAGACAGAGACTCTCGATGGCAAAACTAACGAAATAACCAAATCTTCAGAACTCTCAGAATTCGCCAAGCTGACTCGTAATGGCATTGAGCTGCCGGGTCTGGATACGATCAACAAGATCATTGCTACCCGCAAATCCATAGTAAAGGGTTTTTCGTTTATTGATGACCTTCGAAAAGCCGTTCCGCAAGTAGGGTTTGGGTGGTCGTTTAAGCTCGACGTCTTAGCCGGCACCATCGGTGGCGAATGGGGTATTGAAGCGGGCTCGAATCACGATACTGCCGAGTATAAGTGGGTTGAGCCATACGGGCAGATAAACCTGGCTATGTCGCTTGTAAAGCTTGAATTTGCTACATTTTTCGGCGTTGAGTGTAAGTCGCCTGGGGTTCTTAACTGGTTTAAAAATCCGACTTGGGAAGTCATAGCAAAGATAGAGTTAAAGCTTTCGCTTGATTGCAAAGCAGAGACCAGTTTCCGTCTTGCAGGCAAAGACGATGCAGACAGAATTCCCAAGATAGGCAAGGAAAGTTCAACTAAGGTTGAAGACTTTGAAAAAGTGCTTTGGACCAATGAGGTGGTATCAAGCAGCGAACTTTATGCGCAGTTCAAAGTTACCGTTGTTGGCTATGGTATGGACTCAAAAGCCGGTGTTGCTGCATCCATGTCTGTAAAATTCACGGTCGTTAAGCCGTTTAGAGTCCGCGGTGAAGGTAAGCGTAACGAAGCTTACCTATATGCATACTTCACACACTTCAAAAAGAAAAAATCTCCACCGTGGAAGAAAACAATTTGCAAAGAAAAACAGATCTTTAAACCGCGCTACATTATCGATTAGAAAGGACGGCAATGATTCAACAAATTAATCGCGATTTTATGTTGCATCTTGATTTGTATATTAAGGACTGCAGCGCTGAATTTTATTTCAATGATATTCCTGTTCGACTCATGGGCGAAGGAGAAAACTTTCATTCAATGAATGCCCACCACTTACTGTTAGATGGAACTAACCAGATGGAAGTGGTAATAAACCCCGGTCCAACACCGAGTACTGTTCGTGAACTCGATGAACAGCAGAACACAGACGGCTTAAAAAATAAACCATCAGTCTGCATTCGTTTAATGAGTTATCCAGTGGGTGCATTCGCTGGCGATACCAAAAATGGCAGAATTCTCATGCAGCTCAACTGGGAGTATGACGCGGAACAGCATAAAGATATACGCTTTCCCTACAGTGTCTCAGATACACGGGATTTAGGTCCTATGCTGGGCCCATGGATATGGCAGCAGTGTCAGCCGATTGATCTGTTAACTGATATGGCTGCCATAGAGAAAACCGCAGAGCTTATTTACAACGCCTTTGTTAGCGGAGATGCCCAGACCGTTGTGCGTTACTGTGACCCATCATTAAAAGACATTGGGAAAGCTCTACCAGCTTATGGTGAGCAGGAATTTAGGTCGGATATGCTGACTGACATAAGCAGCAACCGCCTCCTTGCCAGTAAAGCTGAACCATTCAACAAAGACTCAACTGACTTCAGGCTCTGTGCCAATGGACGAATGGTGCAGCTCATTAATTCTGATTGGTCACATACGATAAGATCCCCCGAAGATGATGAAGGAGAACGCTACGAGCTGCCCGCTTTCCTGGGTAAGATCCAAAACCAATGGTACGTGGTGCTGTAAGGAGTTGGCATGAAAGCATCGATTGGCCTGATTGTTCTTTGCTTGGGTGCACTGGCCGTGGTATGGGGCTCTTGGAAGCTCTGGAATCAAAAACAATTCGTAGACGCTGCAATAAAAGCGACTGGTGTCATAGTCGGCTACGAGTATGCTGACGGGAATCGAATACAGCGCGGTCAAGACACTGAATCGGGGTTCGCCGGGCGTGTTAATACATCTCAGGCAAGTCCGGTTATTTCATTTGAGACCCAGCAGGGCGAAACGATCGAATTTGTGAGCAGTACTACTGCCGAGGCTGGTGCGAGTGAGCAAGTCGAGCTGCTTTACCTTTCGAACAACCCTTCAGAGCCGCAATTGACGGATTTCTTCAGTTTGTGGGGCTGGGTGCTAATAATTATTGGTTTTGGCGTAATTTTGATGGTTATTGGCATGTTGTTGAGGTTTATTCTTTAGCGGCACCAATATCTACATCAGACATTAATGACAAGTTATTCACTGTAAGGATGAGAACATTTATGTTGCCAGGTGGCATTGCGTCCTCGCCGAAGTGACTGATGAGTATGTCCTGAAAGCTGACAATGAACGAAATGTGGTTGTGCTCACCTTGGAATGGCCCTACCATCCCCGATACGATCACCGGATTCCTGATAAATTTACCGTTTATTATCAAATGTAGCGGAACTGGTTTGCCAAGGTTTTGCTCATCTATGTTAATCAATAATTCGATATTGTGTTGAGGCAGTGTTCCTTCAACTGCTTCAATTTTTGCACTGGTTGAATCGCCTGCTCTCAGCGGAGCCTGAGATACTTTTACATCTCTTATACCGGTGTTAACGCCCAGAGGTTCAAGTGCTTCTGGCTCAGTTTTTGCGGCATCTTCACTTTTTTCAAGCAATTTAACCGTACCCGTATTGGAGACCAGTTCCCCCGAACTGGCAATAATGTGCACAGTATCTTTAAAGCCAGAAAGTTCCGCTTTGTCGATGAGCTTGTATCCAATCACCTGCTTTGTAAATGGCCTCTTTATAAATCCTTTGGGAGCTGGATTTTGTCGCTCTTCAGGGCGTGTTAACGGCTTTAAATCCAATGGAGTGAAGAACCGAACGAACTTTATTTTACAAATTTTAGAGTCATGAAGGATTAAATGGCCGTGATTCTTGAAGTTAGTATTTCGGGGTAAGTCAGGCGTTTCATTTCCTAGCAAAAAAACTGGTATAAAAGCATACTTCTGTGATTCCTTGTCTGGTGACAGAATCCAAAGCCCGGCTCGATCATCGATACTAAATAGTGCTTCTCGTGCTTCACCTTTTAAAGCCCTCTGACTATATAAGTCTTGGTCGTTTACTTGACTGATAAGTGGACGATTACTTGTCATCTTTGGCTTTATTTTTTCTGAATTTTGTCAGGTCTTGGGCTAATACATAAGGCATACATTCGTGACAAAATTGTGATGTGCACTTGGGAGTGCCTGCATGGAACATAACACATGTGCCGTCCTCCTTAAATTCATCTCCCACCTTTTTCCCACCAGACCAACAGTGCGGGCCTGTTTTGCTGTATAGCTTGCTATGACTGAGTGTGAACCCTGCAGGACTTTCACAATGATCAGTATGTGGGGTCATATTTATATTGTGTCCGAGTTCATGGATTATTGTCTCCATAATTTCTTTAATACTAGTACTCACATTAATTAAGTTATGTGGAGGGGTACTGGCATCTCCTAGCAATGGTCCAACTGCAGGTGTTACTTCGATAATGACATTCACCGGATTTTTTTTGCTGGCCATTGCAAGTTTGGGTAGCGAAACCTCTAGAAACTGCTCACTGTGATATTTGACCAAGCCAATTTTATCGTTCACCTTATTTGGCTCGTCAGTGAATGAGCCATTCACGTTCGTGTCATTAACACATTTCCATGTCCCACTCACGAATAGTTTTTTACCTTTTTGTAGGGGAGGAGAGAAAAATTCAAATGGTATTTCTTCATCATCATCCAAAGTCACCAAGCCAGTCGAGCTGTCTAAAATACCTTTCACATCAATAGTGACGTCGTACCCATGATAAACCTCATCGGCAAACACAATGTGAACGCTCTTGTCCTCGTAATTGCTTTTTCTAAGGGCATGGTAGTCTGCTTGGTTATGAATACCTACTAGCGTTTTCGGTTTGTTCCATTTGGGATGTGATATTTTTTCTAAAGTGTGTAGTACGTCTTTCTCGGCCTCTAATTCTATAAAAGCATCTTTTAAATTATTTACTGCAGTTGTCATACTCGGAAGCTTACTACTGAGGTCTTTGTGATAGTTCAGTTGGTACCACAACTTTCTCCATACGGTAATAATTCCTGAAGATTTTGAGTCATTCTTGGTAAAACTTTCATTAAGACTGGCAAACAGTTTGAACTTATCGCCGCCGTATCTGGACGTAGTAAAGGTAGCTTCGGCAATGCCCTCTGCATTGGTTTCAGACTCGACAATTTCTTGTTCTATTTGAGTTGATTTCCCTCCGACTACTGCAAGCTTGGCTTTGTGGGCATTGTCAGTAATTTCAGGCGTGCCAGTACTTTTGGGAACAAACTTAAAAAAGATCTTCTTACCTGCAACCGGCCGGTTGATTTTGGCACTGACTTTTACCTCCCGGCCGGGTTGTTCATTATCTTTTAACGTACCTTTTTCTCTGTCGGTAAGGTTTATAAAGGCTTTCAGGTCTTTTCCCGGAGTGAATTCAATTAGCTTTATTCTTTGCAGGTTTATTGTGACGGTCGTTACGCCATTTGCTGGCGGACAAAAACTCATTTGCATCGCTGGTGTTGAATAATCGCTGCGTTTATCTGGCTCTGCTGTAATTTCATAAAGCCCCATCATAAGAAGCTCAGAAGTGTCTGCACACACAGGGCACATCAGCTTCATTTTGTGCTTTATTATTTCCTGCGTCTGTGTATTTTTTAGTGAGATATTAAGCGTGTAGTTTGCTTTATTTTCTTCTGGCAACTGACTTATGTCAGAAGGCACTTCGCAATTCACAATAAAGTTAAACCGTCCCTTTAGCGGACAGGATTGCACCGATTCACCAACCGGTTTCTCGCTACTGAGTTTATTTGAATCTGGCATTATTTAGCTGTGCATCATATGAGATACGGTATCACTACCGATAGCTTAACCACCAATCATAACGGTTGGGAAGCCCATCACTATGGAACCGCCATGCGCTGTGGTATCTCCCATTCGGGCGGCTGGTTTACCACCAATAATCACAGTTGAAGAACCTTTTGCAATTGTGTCAGGAGGACCCACGCAAACGCACATATCGCCTAAGGTAGCGGCGGGCATGCCTCCGATGATGACATTAGGAATGGCAGGTCCTGACACCGGACCACCAACATGAGGAATGGGGGGCGTCCCCGGTGTTACCATCGGACAAACGTGCATGTCGCCTATTCGTGCTGCAGGTGGCATCTTTTTATCTCCTCAATTCCGAAGGTTGGGCCAGTGTATCAGCTATTTATTGAGCAAGTCTCGAATGTCGTCATCGAGTCCATACTTTTTACATGCTTTATATGCAGTCACGCCAATTGCAAGACCACCGCCAATTGCCAGTGGTGCGCTGCCTGTTGTGCCGGCGATGGCTACTCCCGAAACTGCTGTAGTCCCTGCTCCGATTGCACCACATATTGACCCTTCGGTAATTTCGCCTGCCATATCGCTTAAATCGTCAGTAAATGACTCTAAAAGATCTTTCATGTATTTCTCCCCTTTTTTCAGAATAAATTGGGTATCAATCCAATAATACCAGCAATATTTCTGCCCCTTTTCCATATGCGTCGTGCACAAAGTATGCTTGAATAATAGACAACTGATTCGAAGTACACAATAAATCAAGAGGTTATCATGCCTGCAACCAAAGAAATTCAAGTAGATAAAATGGCAGAATTGCGTGAGCTGTCTAATAAAGTTTCTGAGTACCTTAATAAAGAGCTTACTGGGTATGTAAAAACCATTACGCAGCTCTTCTCCCCACGGAAAGTACTTGGCGAATTCATGGCGGGCAACAGTAAAGATAAAGTGGTGGGCTCAGAGAAGAATTTTTCGTTTCTTCAGGAACGATACAAGAGCATCATGAAAGATGCGTTCGGTATGACAGCCAAGCTGTCCAGCATTGTTCCTACCGTCAGCAGCAAGCTATCACTGAATCAGTGGGAGTACATTCAACAGATAGGCGATAAAGCGATTACGATTAGTTCTCCTACAGAGTGGGTTCTCACATACGATAGCAGTATGAACATCAACCGCCTACTGCAAGCAAAAGTCTCCGGAAAAACATTGTCACAAGATGATGTTTCTCGTCTCGTCATAGACCAGCTCACCATGCAACTGCTGTTTGAGAATAATCCGGGATTAACCCGACTCTTTAATGGTATGGGATATCAGGTTGAAGTGCGGACACTAGCTGATACAAGCGGAGAGTTGCCCTATATTGTGCTAAGTGCATCTGTGCAGTCCTTTCAGCCTCAGGAAGATGTCATAAAGATGGCGACACAGTTTTCGGGCAGTTCTACTTTCGCGGAATTGATTGACATGGATGCGATTGAAAATATTCCGCATACCGTTAAAGATAATCTTGTGGCACATGTGAGCAGTTAATTGCTCACATGTAAGAAAATTCGCTCTCGAGGGGCAAGGTGGACAGGGCGTGCAGACGCGGTTGAGCTACCGAGTTTTATAAAGATGTTTTAAATCAGTTAGTTATAAAAGTTGGCACGCATTGTGGATTAGTCTTATCGAGTCTGATTTTACGTGCTGCCCACGTTGGCACACGAATTAACACCATTAATTTGTTTAGAGGAAATTAAGATGCCAACAGTTGCATACGTTACGATCGAAGGTACAAAGTCTGGTCTAATCACCGAAGGTGCAAACACCGTTGATTCAATGGGTAATGCATATCAGTCTGATCACACTGATGAAAGTACCGTCCAAGCATTCAAACACGAAGTTATCATTCCACGTGACCCACAGAGCGGACAGCCTACCGGTCAGCGCGTTCACCAACCATTTGTATTGACTAAAGTTTATGACAAAGCATCACCTAAGTTGTTTGATGCGCTTTGTAGTGGTGAGCGTTTAAGCAAAGTCACCGTTAAATGGTACCGCACGTCAATGACGGGCACCCAGGAACATTATTTCACTCATGAGTTGGAAGATGCAGTGATCGTTGATATCAAATCCTACATGCCGAATGCACAAGATCCAGCCATGGCGCACTTCTCTCATATGGAAGATGTGTCGCTGACTTACCGTCGCGTTACCTGGACGCACGAAGTCGCCGGTACTCAGGGATCTGATGACTGGCGTGCACCTCGCACCTAATCCCTGTTGTGTGTTAGAAAGTGTAGCCGCCGCTTTAGGCGGCTTTTTTGTTCTAGACAGATTTCTCTAATCAAAGTTCGTCTACATTGCTATTGCACGTCGCGTTATCCGGTAAGATTCGTGACCTTCGACGGGTTTGCTTTAAACTCAAATTACGAACGTTTATTAGTCTATACTTCAGCAGGTTAAGCGTATACATTATTACTGGTAACGCTTCTACTAAGCCTAAAAACAAAGTTGAGATTACGTATGCGGTATTTTTTATTGGCCACGCTATTCGTCTTTATTCAAGGATGTAGCTCCAGTCCCGAGTTTGGTGTACCTGACATTGAGTTGTTTTCTGGAGACAGCGAGAAAGTTGAGATAACACTGGACGTTGCCAGTGATATTAACCCGGACCAGTCAGGCAGGCCTTCACCGCTCGTACTCAAAGTATTTCAGTTAACCAACGACGTGCAATTTAGAGATGCGCAACTGGATAAGCTTCTCGACTCTCATGCCAGCGTGTTAGGCGCGGATATGCGAGACGTAGATCAGATGACTATTTTCCCCGGTAGAAGTAATACCTATCAGTTGACGGTTTTCAAAGAAACGAGATTTATTGGCATTCTTGCCGCCTTTCAAGACGAAGTGAATTCTCGCCCAAAGCGTATCTATGCGTATGACGGCAACAAGCCAGCTGATTTATGCATAACGATCAGTAGACTGGACGTGTCGGTGAGCGGTAGCTGTTAATTTCCCAGCGAATATAAGGACTGTATATGACGTGGAAAACGGTATGGCGAGAAGGTGCATTTATTCGTCCTCAGCACTTTCAGCAGCAGGAGAAATTCCTGCTCAGCGCACTTCAACATCGTGTAAAAAGTTTACAGTCCTTCGCGTGGGGTGTGAGTAAACTTCAGATCAATCAATCAGAGCTAGATGTAGGGCAATTTTCACTGCTTAAGTGCTCAGCGATTTTTTCTGATGGCACCGCTTATTGTGCGCCTGATGAAGAGAGTTTGCCTCTCCCTCTCTATCTCTCTGATGG
This sequence comes from Aestuariibacter salexigens DSM 15300, assembly GCF_000429145.1. GTDB lineage: Bacteria > Pseudomonadota > Gammaproteobacteria > Enterobacterales > Alteromonadaceae > Aestuariibacter > Aestuariibacter salexigens. The sequence goes on along the minus strand of NZ_AUBH01000003.1, from coordinate 307,694 downwards.
GACACGTAACGCGATAATATATTTAGTGCTTCCTTACTTACGAGATAGCGGTGCTGAAGTGGGCAATTCTGATGAGCCCTCCAGTCTCATCAGATTTAAACCTGTGCAAAAACAGCTGATTGACCGTTCCGACGACAATGGCAAAACCTCATCGATAGAAATGGGTGAACTAAGAGTACAGCTGTTATACGAAGAGCTGGAAGGAGGGGATGACGCCAAACGTGTTCCTGATGGGATGATGAAAATCCCTATTGCGCACATCAAGGAAGTGGTCGCGAGCAAAATTGTACTGGATGAAACCTTTATGCCTTGCGCTCTGCGTCTGGATGCCTCCCCCACACTGAAAAACTTTCTAGCAGAGTTCGAAAGTATGGTTAGCACCCGTGCTGCAGCACTTGCTCAGCGAGTGTCTGGTTCTGGCGGCAGCGGGGGGGTAGCTGAGGTAAGTGACTTTATGCTATTACAGCTGTTAAACAGGATAGAGCCTCAGCTCAATCAGCTAAATAAGTCGTGTAATATCCATCCGTTCGATGTGTATATGATGCTGCTGAGCTTTTCCGGCGAACTCTCGACCTTTATGAAAGCGGAAAAGCGTCCGATTGCATTCCCAACCTACAATCATGAAGAGCCGACGTCGATATTCCAGACCGTCATGTCAGATATCTTCTCGTCGTTCTCCGTAGTGCTCGAGCAGATTGCGACATCTATTCCACTCTCGCCACCCAAACAGGGCATTCGTGCTGCTCGGTTAACGAATAAAGAAGTGTTAAATTCAGGTAACCTTGTGCTTGCAGTAACCGCTCAAGTGTCTTCTGAAATGATCCGGTCGCAATTTCCTGCGCAAATCAAGATTGGCCCGGGTGAAAAAATATTCCAGCTTATTCAAAGTGCGTTGCCCGGTATTGAGCTGCAGCCACTGCCGCAGGCGCCACGAGAAATCCCTTATCATGCGGGATTTCAGTACTTTGAATTAAATAGTAAAAATCCACTGTGGGAAGAGTTAAAGGCATCGAAGGGAATGGCATTTCATGTAAGCGGAAACTTTCCTGGTCTTGAGTTACAACTTTGGGCAATTAATCGCAAATGAATGCAGGGTCCGAGGAGTAAATAAATGAACGATAAAACGGTCATCCGCCCGGGAGGCAGGCGTCCAATTAATACCGGACAGGCAGACGATAAAACCATCGTCAGGCCCAGAGCCCCTAATCAGGGTGGGCCGCAGTCACCGCCGCCGAATATTCCGCGTTACCAACTGCCTTCAACTCCGCCTCCGAATATACAACGCTATGCTGAGCCAGCCATGCAGCCTCAGCAAGCTCCACAGCCTTTCGCTCAGCAACCTCCGCCAGCTGCACCGATGCAACCTGCGGCAGCTCCCGCAGAGCAATATCAGGCAGTGCAGCCTGGCCATCGAAATCCTCTGTTGGAGCTTGTCACGCCATTGATAACGCTGGTAGGGAAAGTGCGTTTTTCATCTCAGTCCGTTGATCTTCCGCAGCTGTATCAATACGCGATACAACAAATGGACTACTTTAAATCGGTAAACTTTTTCCTGGCACCAGACCCTCAGCAGCTGTTGAAAGCAAGCTATGGCCTTTGTTGCTTAATCGATGATCTGGTGCTGAATACCCCTTGGGGAGCACAAAGCGATTGGGCAAATGAAAGTCTGCTTGTGCACTATCACCAGGAGTCGTGGGGAGGCGAAAATTTTTTCCTTTATTTGGAGCAAATGCTTGCCAATCCAATTCAAAACCTGCCGGTAATTGAGCTTTATTACGTGGCGTTGGAGCTTGGCTTTGAGGGCAAATATCGACAGCTCCCTAACGGAGACAGAGAGCTCAATAGTGTGATCTCAAACACTCGCCTAATGCTTTTGCGCAATAAAGGTCAGGTACCATCGGCATTATCGGATCAATGGCAGGGGGTGCCAGAAAAACGCCAGTCATTGCTGACGATTCTTCCGCAATGGGTCGCCTGGTCAATCGCCGGTAGTGTGGTATTACTGGTGTATTTCGCCCTAACAATCTTTCTCAATCAGCAGGCCGATCCGCTGCATAGAATGTTGGCGCGTCTGCCTAAAACTGAAGCGCTGGAAGTTACCCCAATCAATTACTCACAGTTGGGCAGGGCTTCTTTACCTGCTGTCAGTCAGCCAGATCTAGTCGAGCAGGAAATTGATTTCTATACGCTGCTACAAAATGCGCTTGATTTTGAATTGCGTAACGACATGGTGGCATTGGAACAAACTGAGCAAGGCACAATGATAAGACTGACAGACGCCAACCTGTTCCGTTCTGGTAGCGATGTTTTGGCAAATGAATACATCGGCGTCGTGGAAAAAATAGCGATCGCATTGGGCAACAATAGGTTGAGTATCCAGGTCACTGGACACACCGACAATGTGCCCATCAGAACCTTGCGCTTCAGTAATAACTGGGCCTTGTCTACGGCGAGAGCGGAGTCAGTTAAAGCGATTTTAGAGCGAGCCTTACCTGCCAATGTGCGTATAGCGTCAAAAGGCTTGGCCGATACGCAACCGCTCGTTGATAACAGCTCTGAGGAAAACAGGGCGCTTAATCGTCGAGTAGAAATTTTGGTTAGAAAATAACCCTCTAAATATGATGCATTTGTAAGAGCACGGTGGAAACAATGAAAAGAATATTTGGCCATCCATGGTTTATCAAAGGAATTGGTTTACTGGCTTTTGCGCTGCTGGTCTGGTTCGTCGGGCCGCTCATTGCGATTTCCGATAATTATTTTTTGGATAGCATAGCCAGCAGGCTGTTGTTGATTCTGATCGTCGTTTTCATTGTTGCCGCGAATGAAGTGCGCAAGCTTCTCGTCGCGAAAAGAAAAAACAAACAGCTTCTCAATGAAATGGGCGCTGATGATAACGATGTGCTTGCAGAGGAGAGCCAGATAATCCGCGAGCGGTTTGAGCAGGCCGTGGATATGCTCAAATCTTCCAGTTCTTCCAAGCGCGGTAAAAATTATTTATACGAGCTTCCTTGGTACATCATCATTGGGCCTCCCGGGTCCGGGAAAACAACAGCATTACTGAACTCTGGTTTAGAGTTTCCTCTCGAGGACCGAATCGGTCTGGAGGCTGTCAAGGGTATTGGCGGCACACGTCACTGTGATTGGTGGTTTACCAGTGATGCTGTACTCATTGATACAGCGGGACGATTTACTACTCAGGATAGTCAAAAAGAACTAGACCAAACCGCATGGACAAGCTTTATGTCCCTTTTGAAGCGGTACAGAAAGCAGCGGCCGATCAATGGCGCATTGGTTGCCGTAAGTATTACAGACTTGCTGACATTGTCAGAAAATGATCTGATGTTTTACGCCAAAACCATCAGAAAGCGTATCGAAGAATTAAGCCAGCATCTGAATACACAATTTCCCGTCTATTTTATGTTCACTAAATGCGACATGATCGCGGGGTTCAATGACTTTTTCGGCGATCTGGAATCTGAACAACGTGCGCAGGTTTGGGGACATACATTCGCGCTGTCGAAGAATTCAGAGAGTGATTACTCTCAGGAAGAGCTTTCCAGTGCATTGGATGCATTGTACGAACGTATCCATCAGCAGCTTATCGAGAGGGTCGCGAATGAGAGAGACCCTGAGAAAAAAGCCAGAATAATTGGTTTTCCTGCCCAATTTGGGTCACTCAAGCAAGGCGTTGAAATGTTTCTGTCGAGTATTTTCGGCAGCAATCGCTTCCAGTCAACGCAGTTGCTGCGCGGGGTCTACTTTACGTCTGGTACCCAGCAAGGCACGCCTTTTGACCAACTGCTGGGAAACATGGCTCAGCAATTAGGCATGGACAGTAACGACTCTCTGCAAATGAGCAGTAAAGGGCGCAGTTACTTCATTAAAGATTTACTGACAAAAGTCATTATTCCCGAGGCTGATATTGCCGGTGTTGACCAGTCTTTCAAACGTATACTGCAGCGACTAAGCATTGCTGGCTACGTGGTGGCATCGATGGCTGCTATCGCATTAGCGGTGGGATTGATAATGAGTTATCAATCAGAAAAATCGACGTTGTTGACTACTGAGAATCAATTGCTTGAGTTTGAAAAAGCAGAGATCCAGCCAAACAATTCAGCATGGGTAGGTTCTGATTTTCAGCGGGTGCTTGAGGAACTTAATGCCGCACGTGCAACAAAGGAGACCTACAACAAAGAAGTGGGAATGGCATCGCTCGGGCTTAGCCAACAGCCAGAGTTCTCGGTGGCGACAAATAGCTTATATCAGGAAACGCTGGAGAATAAGTTATTGCCTATGATTAAAGCGCGCCTCGAAGAGTTGCTTATCAATATCATTAATGATGGTGATACCTCGGCACTTTACGATGTGCTGAAGGCATACCTTATGTACGCAGGCATGCATGAAAGAGCTGAAGTACCGTTTGAAAGGGACTGGCTGTTTGGGCTTTTTGAAGCAGACTGGCAAAGACAGTACGCCATTGAAAAAAGTATTGTGGAGCAATTAAAAACGCACCATGGCGCATTACTGGATTTTAATTTTAATCACTTTGCGCCAAACGAGCAGATCGTGTCTGCAGCGAGGGAAACGCTGAAACGTATGCCGCTGTCTGAACAGGTTTATCTGAATGTTAAGCAAAGTCTGGAAAGCGACCGCAGCAAAAACCTGTACATCCGAGATATTGCGGGCAACTTTAGTATCGACGTGTTCAGAAGCCGCTCCAATCAGGACGTAGGGGGGATATTTATTCCCGGGATGTTCACTAAATCTGGGTTTTACAATGATTTCATCCCCAACTCTGCACAAAAAGCGCAAGATTATCTGGATAACAATTGGGTATTGGGTGCACATAACAGCAGGGGCGGTGAAATTGACAGAGCAAAACTGACACAGGACCTATATCAGCGCTACTACCGGGATTACATCGATACCTGGAGCAAGTTGTTAAGGGATATCACCCTGGTTGAGACCCAGACGGTAAGTCAGGGCGCGGCTACTATTGAACAGTTTACCAGTATTAATGGCCCCCTTGAGACGCTTGTTTACACCGTCGCCAGTGAAACCAATCTGTCGCAGCCCATGTCTTCCGATGTCGATATGCAGGCTGCAGGTGAGGCAGCCGGAGTGGTTAGCTCAACGGCACAGCGAGCGATAAATCAGGCTAACAGGATTTCACGGGTATCGCAGAAAGCGGGGCTGGCAAGTTTGCCAGGTCAGGTGGTTAGTGACCATTTTGCTGCGTTTCATCGACTGGTTGAATCAAGCCGTGGTGAGCCTGCTTTGAACCGCATCATGCAAGATGCCAGAAGTTTCTCGCTGTTTATTAACCAGACGATGTTTGATGGTTTCTCACCGACCACCGCCTTTGATGCGGTAAATGCCAGGCTAAAGAGTACCGGCAGGGATCCATTCATGACGCTTAAGTCAGCGCGTTCATTGATGCCTCAGGAAATGCAAGTCTGGTTTAACACCTTATCGAGCATGGGGTGGAAAATGCTGTTAACGCAGGCTAAGAGTGAAATTAATGGTCTTTGGCAGCAAGAAATTTTACCTACCTATGAGCGAGCAATAGAAGGTCGGTATCCTTTTGATGGTTCAACTGATATTGAAGTAGAGCTGCGGGATTTCTCCTCTTTCTTCCGACCTGACGGTTTATTTGATGGCTTCTTAAATACCTATCTGGAGCCTTTCTTAAATACGCGATCGCCCCAGTGGACAGAAAAAGCCTTGGATGGAGAAACTTTTGGTTTATCTTCTTCGACCATATCTCAATTGCAGAACGCACATAAAATCACTGAATTGTTCTTCTCAGGCAGTGCGATGTCACCGCGTCTGTCGTTCACTATGACTCCCAAACAGCTTGATGGAAATGTTGCTCAGTTCCAACTTCAGCTTGGAAGTCAGCAACTGCTTTATGCTCATGGCCCACGACGCTCCAGAAAGCTGGTGTGGCCGTTGGAACAGGGCGATGAACGGGCACAGTTGATGTTCACGTCGGTGGACAATCAAAACGCGTCTGAGCTTGAAACCGGACCATGGTCTCTTTTCCGTTTGTTGGATAACCACCGCTTGTCTCCGACGGCGCAAAACTCGACATTCGAGATTGTTTTTTCAACCGGTGGTTTTAATGCCACCTATGAACTGCGCGTGGACACCGAATTTAATCCAATTGGCGCAAGGTTATTACAAAGCAGCCGGATGCCGAGGGAGCTCTGATGGCAGGGTTTTACGGAAAACTTCCCGCCAAAGGGGATTTCGTGAGCCGAGGTTTGTCGCGAGTAGTCACCGATAAGCTTTATGAATTTTTTCAGCTTGGTTTGCATGAAAGTAGGGAGCAGCTTGGTAAAACATGGCTTGAGCGTTATGCAGTGGCGCCGATCTGGCATTTTCATTTTGCCAAAGGTGTGTTGGATGACAGTGACTGGATGGGCGTTTGGATCCCCAGCGCAGATAAAGTGGGAAGACACTTCCCTTTGGTCCTGATGGCCCAGGCTGATGAAGTCATTCATCACTATGACGAGCTTGAACATTATTTTGACTGGTTTACATCTGCTGAAACGATGCTCCTCGACGTGCTGGATGAAAATGCCGACTTTGAACGGTTTTGTGAGCAGGTTGAAGCGCTGGAACTGGTAAAAATTGAGCGTAATTTGAGTGACGTTGACGAAATATTTGCAACGGCTGAACTAACAAATGAGATGAAGGTAAACGCGGCGCTTGAGCCAGACAGTCCTTTTGAAAAAGCGTTGCAAGCAAAAATTGGCATGCTTGAGTCTATTGTATCGACCTTATGTCAACAGCTGGGACACAATTACGCAGATTTAGTTGAGGCGTACATCGATGGTTTGTCTGAAGAACAGCGCAATGCCTCTATGCTGTTAAAAGGTGCGAAGAAGTTTGCCCCGGGAGTCAATCTTGCTGATAGCGAGATGCTGATGAATGAAGACGCGGCAAAAAGCATGTTGTCTAGTGGTTGTATCTGGCTGTCTGAGGGGAGCGAAGATATTCCACGTCAGGTGGTGTTACATGACACTCTGCCGGTTTCCTCACAGTTTCAAAAGTTCATTAAGGGATTCTAATGGAAAGCAATCCTAGTAAGCCTGTTCAAGATAAGAAGCAGTTTGTTTTTGAAAGTGCTGGTATCACCCATGAAGGCAAAGTAAGACGAGTCAATGAAGATGCCATGATGCTGAACGACTCCGATGCGCACTGGGCCGTTGCTGATGGCATGGGAGGCCACAACGCGGGAGATGTGGCGAGCCAGGCAATCGTAGCAAAGTTACAAAAAATACGTGATGAGGGAGACTTCGTGGCGTTTGTTGACGCCATAGAGCGGGGACTGCTGAAAGTTAATAACTCGCTATACAAAATGGCATCTGCCAAGCAGGAAGTGATTGGTAGCACGGTAGTCGGTTTTGCATATTGTAACGACTTTGTTGTGTGTTACTGGGCGGGAGACAGTCGATTATACGCATTGAAAAAAGATGGGTTTAGGCAACTAACCGAAGATCATACGGTTGTTCAAGAGATGCTTGATGCCGGTGAAATAACCAAAGCAGAGGCACAATCGCATCCAGAGAAGAATGTGATCACCAGAGCGGTTGGCTCAGATAAAAGTTTGTGCGTTGACTTTATGATGGTGGATATCGAGCCCGGTGACGTACTCGTATTATGTAGTGACGGGGTTGAAAAAGAGCTTACGGATGAAGAGTTTCATGAACTGCTCTGTAGCGATGACGACCTGTACCAGAGTTTGCAAAATATTGTCGATGCCGCGCTCGAAAAAGGTGGGCGGGATAATATCACCCTGGTTGCTGTAAAGTTTGAAGCGGAAGAGCAGTGATATGATCGATGCATTTAAAACCAGTCTTAAACGCTTCCTCGACGGCAGTTTATCCCTTTCTCAACTAAAGCAGGATCTTCAGGATGCGCTAAATGCATCTGAAGATAACCGAGCTAAAATCCAACATGTACTGCTCGAATTGTTTAGTCGAAAACTTATTGACAAACAAACGTTTGACGCACTTTATCTTGATAGTTCTCGCCCAGCAGAAACGTCTGCTAAAGATACGCAGAGAAACACGCCAAGTTCATCAGGAGCTAGCGGACTATCATTTCAAAAAGCAGTAAAACAATACCAGAAGCGGCTGTGCTCACTGAACGAATTGGAGCAGTCACTGGAACGCGAGCTGCTCGATAATTTGAATAAGCTTGATGAGTACTATCGAATCGTTACGCAACTGGATGAGCGCCAACTTCTTCCTAAGTCGGCGTGTCAGGCGCTCTTTGCTACGATCAATCGTGCAACCACACAGCGAGCAGAAAGTTCTCAAACTGACACTCTGGGGAAAACTGTCAGTCGAACAGTTATATCGCCATCAGAGCAGGCAGAACTTCAAGATGACAATGCAGGTATTCAGGAAGACAACAGCGTTGAAGAGATAACGTCTCAGGTGCTAGTTGAAGATACATCTGATTCAGGCAGTGAAGTCGCCTCTGAGCAGGACGAAAGCTCTGAGCCTGAGGCCGGATCGACCGCATCAGATGAACAGGAGAACGAAAAACCCACACCAAAAACAGAAGGTGAGGAGAAATCTGCTGCTCAGACTTTAACCGAAGTGTTGGATACGTTCTTAAAGCATCGCATGAGCTATCAGGCGTTTGAACAGACGGCTTTGGATCTTTTAGCACAGTCAGATGAGCATGAAAAACTCGTCGCTATAATTGCTGACGCGTACCTGCAAGAAACATTAAACGAGGCGGTATACGAACACCTAAGGGATAAGGCCAGGGAAGCAGGCAGTGAGGCTGAGTGGCCGGACAAAATTCAGCAAGAGCCTGAATTAGAGCCTGAATTAGAGCCTGAATCGGTGGCCGCTGACTTATCGCCTGATGAGGGTGAGCATCAGGAGTCTGATCCGGTTAGTGAAGCGAATCTAGCGTTAGAAGAAGACTTGACTGGCGGCGACGTATTGGTTACCGAAGGTGACAATATTGATTCCGCAGAAACTGTCGATGCGGGCGTTGAACAGACTCCAGAGCCTGAACACGTTCCCGATACGTCGCCAGATGTTGAAGAAAATCAAGACGAACCGTTGGATGACGATAAAACCGTCATTAAAAAGCCACAAGCCAGCGCATTACCTAACCCCGACCCCGAACCTGAGTCTGATGCAGATGATGACGATAAGACCGTTATTAAGCAGCACACGCCAACACCATCGGTAGAGTCTCAGGATGACGATAAAACCGTAATTAAAAAGCCGGCTCGAGAAGAGCCAGATGATATAGATGACGACAAAACTGTCGTTGCGCCCAAACGTCCATTATCCGTTGATGGCGCTGCAGAAGAAGATGATGACAAAACACGGGTAAAAGTGTCTACCGATGACTCTGACAGTGACACCATTACATCTATTACTTCATCGACCGAGACGGATACCTTTTTCAATACAGAGACGTCGCTAACCTCAGGTACATCATCAACCTGGAGTAAGCCATTTCAAGCCTCTGAAAATGTCGATAACGTATCTGTTGGCAGCGTGCTTAAGAACCGATTCAGGCTGATTGAGTTTATCGGTCGGGGTGGTATGGGTGATGTGTACAAAGCCGAGGACCTTCGTCGTGTAGACGCCGGCGATGTTGAAACTGAAGTCGCGGTTAAGGTGTTAAACGATGAATTCCGTGACCATCCTGATTCGTTGAAAGCGTTGCAACGGGAAGCAAGGAAAACTCAGAATCTTGCTCACCCTCACATTGTGAATGTTTTCGACTTCGACCGTGATGAACAACACATCTTCATGACCATGGAGTTGATGACCGGCGACCCACTGAACAAGGTTATCAAACAACACCCTAATGGCGTTGAACTGGCAACCGCACGGCGCTGGATTAAAGAGCTTAGCTCTGCGCTCGAGTATGCGCATAGAAGAGGCGTGGTGCACAGTGATTTGAAGCCGGGCAACGTTTTTATATCGCGTGACGAAGTCAAAGTATTTGATTTTGGTATCGCCCGCGCCGCCTCAACCGGTGAACACACCGATAATGATACCTTTGATGCCGGTGACATTGGTGCGCTTACTCCCACCTATGCCTCGCCGGAAATGCTTGATAATAGCGCAGATGCGGATCCTCGCGATGATATCTATGCGCTGGCATGTATTGCTTATGAGCTTATCAGTGGCCGTCATCCCTTCTTGAAAGATGGCAAAAAGATCCCTGCTGTTGAAGCTGCAGAAATGGGGCTGAAACCACCCAAGCTGAAAAAGCTAAAGCCATGGCAGAGTCAGGTTTTACAGCGCAGTCTGGCGTTTGAAAGAAACGACAGGACCCCCTCAGTAAAAGAGTTTCTGGATGAATTTCTCAAGCAAGAAGTCAAGCTGTCAACAAAGCAAAAAGTTACGCGCATCGCTATCGCATCGGCATTAATTATCGGGACATCTGGGACATATTTTTATCTCAATCATAAAGAGTTGTCCGAATTCGAAGCGCTGCTGACAGCGCGAAAAGATAGTGCCATTTTGATTGAGTTTGATAAGTGGTTTGATAAAAGTGAAAGCGCTCAGCAGGATTTCTTCTCCAATGACAAAGTCAAGGGCAAGTTAGAAAGCTATTTGCTAAACCGCCCAATCAGCTTAGCCAGAAGCGGAGAATTTGAACTGGCAAGTCAGGTTTTGCAGTACGGTCGAACGGTTGCAAAAAATATGGGTGATGGCAGGTTTTTGCAATTGAAGCTCAATGAGACCGAGCAGCAGTTCGAAAAACTGAAAGACGATCGATTGAAAGAACTTTATGCTCAATCGCAGTTGTTAACAGAGATGCCAAGCGACGAGTTTAAAACATCCTTTGCGTCATTCGATGCGATATGGAATGAAATTAAGCAAATTAACCCAGATGATGCTTTCCTGCGAAGCGCGGCGCCGCGTACAAAACTGTATGAGGAAATCAACCAGAGCGTGAGTGACGGTGATTTTGACAGCGCGTTTAGAATGGCAGAATTTGCAGCAGGTTTTTATCAAAAGTTTGAAGCACTCACGCCCTTCATTGAAGAAAATGGTCAGTTGCTTGCCAGCATCGTTGAGCGACGTGATGCTGCTGCTGTGAAAGCCGAAGTGCAACAGCTACGGCAAGTGTTAAGTGCAATACCCGACGATGCGACATTGCAAGAGTTTACCAGTGCTAGTACCGCTATTTCTTCACTTCGAAATCTGGCTCCTCGAGACGAATTACTCAGACGTATAGAGGGCATGGTTGAAGATGTATTAACTGACCAGTTAGAGCCTTTGATTGAAACCGCACAATGGTCGCAAGCGGAGAGTTTGCTCGCAGATAACAGTGAGTTAATAGATGTTTCAAAGCTACAGTCCAGAGTTGCTGATCTGAAAACAGAGTGGCAAAACCAGATCGCGGATGCAAAACGAAGAATTCGCAATTTATCACGAGAAGGTGAACCTAAAGCTGTGGAGCTTGAGAATGCTAGGTTTGCCGAATTAAAACCCACACAATCCGATGTAAATGAAATGAGTGATGTGGTTGCATCAAGCTACCTACTCGAAGCCCGTAGAGCAAGAACGCAGGAGCTTTGGGAAGACGCCCAGGCAGCATTGGATAAAGCGGGAAGCTTCGCAAAGTCAGAGGCAGTAAAAACCTCTATTACAGACGAGGAGGGAGTACTGGTTGCTGCTCAACAGGATCAGCGCAACCTGCTTGACCGTCAGGCTGCCGAACAGCGGCAACTACAAGAGCAACAGCGTATTGCTGCCCTCGAGCAAAATGTCATTGACATATCCCGTAAACAGCAGTTAAACGCAAGCGACATTATTGCATTTGAAGCGGCGGTAGAGACGCTTAAAATTGAATCACAGGGCAGTTTGGTGATCGATTCTGCAGAGCAGGAGTTCATTACCCGCTTCATGCAGCAAATACGCTCGCAAAGCAATTCTGACCTTGCATCAGCTCTCGACGATGCCAATGCGCTTGCCGAATATTTTGCTGATAATGTCATGGTTAAGCAGTTGCAAACCGAATTGTCCCAAAAATCCCAAACATTGGAGATGCAGGCGGTGGAGACAAGAGCTGCTGAGCTTGAGCGGGAGTTATTGACATTGCTCGAGAGGGAAGACTCTACAGTTCGTCAAAGCGCATTGAAGAAGTTACTCCGCGATTTTGAGCAGCTTGATGTGGCTGAGCAGCGAAAACAGGATGTCAAAACTCGCATCATTACATCGTATCTGACATTGTTTGATGAGCAACTATTAAATAATGCCTTTTCTGCAGCCAGAGAAGTGGTTGATGTCGTATCTGAATTTGACCCTTCGCGAGATACCGGCATTTATCTCGACCGCATAGATGAAGCGCAACAATCATACGCAGCAGCAGAAGAAGCAAGGCAAAAGCAAATTCGGATCAACTCTATTCGCGCTGAGTTGACGTCTCAGATACAAGCAAGTGGCTTTGAAAGTGCAGAAGAAAAACGTCAGGAGCTACGAAGTTTAGGAGTCTTGGATGCCGAGTTGGCTCTGGAGATTGCAACGGAGTTTAGCCAGAAGTATCAAGAGCTTGCCAGTCAGGCTGCAGGGCTGGGTAACTTTACTGACGCAAAGATGAATATAGACAGAGCTCGCGCAGAGTTGCCTAGTAGCAATGAGCTTGATCGGCTTTATGAACTTTATCGTGTGGCGGAAAATATCGTCAGCGTCGCGCAAACCGATCCGGCGGCTGCACTAGCTATCAAAAACTCTGCATTAGAGCGCTTTGCCAACAACCCCATTATTGCCAATATTGACATTTCTATGTCTTCCTCTCAGTCAGCTCCGGTCTCCACGCCTAACGTTGAACGTCGCTCTGCTGTCAGCAACGAATCTCCAAGTTCAACAATCGTCCCTGAAGAGCCTCAGGTGAAACAGGTTGAGGTGCCGCAAACCGAGCCAGAAAGTGAGCCAGTACAAGAGACGGTAAAGACTGCGCCGCCCGTGGCTATCAGCAAACCTAAACGTCGACCTGCAGTGCCATGCACGGAATCGATGGCGGGGAATGGAAAATCTTGCAGTGACTATATGCTGGACAATGTAAGGGGGCCTAACATGGTCGTTGTTCCCGGGATGACAGGCCAGCAAACGCCATATGCCATCTCAAGATATGAAATTCGGCTTGGTGTTTATGAGGTGTTTTGTGAGCAAACTGGCAAATGTGGTGCATCTATTAATGATCTGAAAAGCGCGGCTCAGTCATATCGTCGACCTGAATTGTATCCTGTGGTCGGCCGTCCGGTCGCTGAGATTGTGTCGTTTGCTCAATGGTTAAGTGATAGCACCGGGTTTAACTACAGGGTGCCAACTGTTGAGCAATGGCAGCATGCCGCCCGTGCTGGTGGGAATGGTGAAACGAAAGAGAAAAACTGCCGTGTTTTCTCCGGCGGCAATCTTGTCGCAGGAATTAGAATGGAACTTATCAATTACGAATCTCGTGACACAGTCAATGCTTGGGGCATTACAAACCATTTAGGCAATGCACAGGAACTTGTATCGGATGGTGGCGTTTTTGTCGCAATGGGAGGGTACTGGGATGATGAATACCGTGATTGTGTGGTGGAAAGCCGCCGGAGCGTCGGAAGCAATGGCGAAGAGAATACTGGTTTCAGGCTGGTAAGATCTCTGTGACTGAGGTGAATATGGACTCGCTGGCTAAATTAAGTAAAAAACATAATCAACGACTGATTTCTCATGATGAATTTGTTAAGCAGCGAGGCAGGTTGATTGCTGCACGTCTCGAGCGAAATGCTCCTGCTCCAGTCGGCGCCACGCAAAAGCAATCCGTCGAGGTAGAGAAACAAGAGCCAGCGATACAAAACACAGGTTTTCAGCAAGTCACATCACTATTGCAACAAAATCTGCGCACTGTCGTTGCAGTCGGAGCGGGTCTTATTGTTATTGTCCTTCTGGTCATCATTTTACCCTCTGATGAAGAGACTGACGCCGAGCAAGCTGAAACAGCAGAGCTGCGTACAGTAACAGATCTTAACTTGTATACGCGTTTTAAGCAGAATGTAGAAGCGAGCAATTTCGCCGAGGCTAGAAAGCAGGTTTTTTTGGGTTTTTGGGGAACCGCGAATAGTCAGCAAAAGAATGAGTTTCTGGAAAAGCTGCGTACCGAAATATTTTACTTACAAGAAGACGGCCTTGATACGACGCTTTGGGAGTCTTTCTTGAGAGAGCTTGAATACTACGATAACCCAGTCATTCAGGCACTAGACAGCTACTTGTATGGAAATACTCAAACGACTACCCGAATTGAGAGACTATACGCTGATGCTGCATTACCCATTCGACGCCAGTTTAGTGAGTATGCGGCAGAACTGGAAACTCGCTGTGCGCAAAGTATCGAAGAGGGCATCGAATATGAATGTAATTTATTCGAAGATTTAATGTTATTTTCTTCCATCTTTGAGCAGGAACTTTACGCACAGCAAGCACCGCAAAGTGCTCCATCAAGGGACACGTCTACAGTCAATGAGATACACGCAGACAAGACGTCATTGCTGTCTACTGAAAATGCTGTATCTCAGCAGCCTGAAGCTGCATCAGCCAGCAGTAAGGTAGAGAGCTCGGCTAGCGTCATCCAATCTATACCACAAGCGCTGGAAACCGCTCAGAGTGAAACAAGCGACATTATAACAAGTCAGGCTGGTGACGTTACTCCGGCAAAAGATGTACGCACTGAAAGTAATAACAATTCAAAGGCTGAAGTGACAGATAACACTACACCGAAGCGTCTAACAACCACTATTGCAAAGACTCCGCAAGACGCGGTGTCTGACGCTGCTTCACAAGTGGTTGCAGAAACACCGCCACAGCCTGAACCTGAGAGGCCAGCATCACAACCTGGACAACAAATTGTCAGTGAGCTTGCTGCGTCATCAGCGACGTCTTCTCCCACACAGCCTTCAGAGGGAGAAATACAGGTTATTGAGAGCCTGAAGCGTTCAATTGACTTACCATCGCTTCGCAGTAAACAAAGCATTGCATCGTACTGGGACGCGATTAGAGAAGCAAATTCGGCCTTACAGATCATTTTCCAGGAGAATGGTTTAGCCTTAAGACAGGCTCGTTCGGCTGCAAGAGAAGTCTTGGTGGATGTAGTAGCGGGTCATCCAAGATTCCCTTATCACTATTACGAGGTAAGGGCGCTCAGTGATGAGCTTAACAAGGGTGAATTGCAGGTTGATGGTGATCACGAAAGTGATATCGACAGTTTGTGGAAGTTTTTCGGTCGTCGATTCCAGCAGCCGCCACGGCCAGCTGACTAGTATTGAAAAGAATTCGGGTTAGACGTTCTACAGAAGTCGTTTAGTCAGTAAATCTCTGTAGGCGTCTCGCTCAGCTGTCAGTGAATAGCTGCGAGCAAGCCGCTCGCCCCTGAACTTTCGATACGCATGTGCCGGGCTCAATAATCGTGCTTGAGCATCCAGTATCGCGTTCTGACAGGCCGTTTCTGTATAGTCGCAGCGAGTGATGTTTGTTTCAGGCAGGCAATATTCACGGTTGGCGATGCAGTCTGGAACCACAACAACGTCTGACAAGGCCATCGCTTCGATACCCGGTAGGAAAAAACCTTCGGTTGAATGAGGCAACACGAGCGAAACTTTTGACCTGGCAAAGTTTTCAAAGACCGACTTTCGGTCTACAAGCCCCGTGTCTGTTTTCGTCTTTATTCCTTGCTCTTTAGCCCAGTTATCCATTCTGTTTGCAAAATCGGGATTTTTTCTCCCCAGAATGTATAGCTCCAGTTCTTTATCCCGCACAATAGTGGGAATAGAGTGCCCCATCGGTATCGTTATACACTCACCATTTGCGTAGGGAGCGATAGCGTCTCTTACCGCATCGGATACACATATTCTCAACGCTTTTTGCTTTAAAAAACCAAACAGCTCAAGGTCAGGGTCTGCATGTCTGACATGTTGAATTAGATTAATGACGCGATGATGCTCTGCCTGATGAGGAAGATAATGTTTCCAGTCCATGCCCGCTAAAAAGACAACGTCGGCTACACTGGGATCATATTGCTCCTGATATTCGACGTTTTCTATATTTTCGAACAGATGGGGCATGACGGCGCAACGATTTTGCACATAAAGCATACAGTGGACTGATGGGAGTGATACGGTATGTAGCAAATAATCCCGAAACTTCTGATGACCGCCGCTATAGCGTTTATAATCTCGAAAAAAAGAAATGATTGTTTTGGCGCGGTTTTCAGACACAATATGCTTCGAGATGCTCTCAATACGGACTGGAATATACCAGATTAGTGACAGATGTGCAGTACACCTCCTTCGACTGTGCCCACGGTGAACCTGCAAATTGTTGGGGTTCAAAAGGCGGGCACTACGGCATTATCCCACTTTTTAGCGCAGCACCCTGATGTCTGCCTGGCGGAAGGTAAAGAAGCACACGTTTTTGATCAGCCAGATTATTATGCTTCGCCAGATAAACAAGCATATGCAGTCAAACGTTACGGTAAAAAGTTTTTACACTACCGAGGGGAAAAAATTGTTTGTGATGCCACTCCCGTCACGCTGGCAAACCCGACGTTCCTAAAGGAATGTGTCGAGTATAATCCGCATGCAAAATTTATCGTACTGCTGCGAGATCCGGTAGAGAGAGCCGTATCTCACTACCGAATGAGTTACCAAAGAGGTAGGGAGTCGCGGAGTATGCTGATGAGCTTTTTGCTTGAGAGCTGGCGGCTAAGAAAGGAAAAGCAAAACAGTGTGTGGGGAAGAAAGTCGCCCTGGCGAGATCGCTCATACCTTCGAAGAGGCGAATATAAAAAGCAGTTGGGTTGGTTATTTAGTCTGGTTGATAGAAGCCAAATTTTGGTGTTGAGCCAACAAGCGCTGCTAGAAAAGCATGATGAGACTTTGCAGACAGTATTTGACTTTTTGGAGCTGGATGGAATCAACATTGAGCGGCAGGCTGTCTTTCCTAGCATTAAGTCAGAGAATACATCCATACTTGACGATTTAGCCATCATGTATGCGTCACTGTATTTTTTCGTGAAAAACCAGCGTTTTTCGCACCAAGATAAGTGATAACCTTGTCCTAACCAGTTCTTAAAACGTGTATACTTCACGCCGATTTTGAGCGTTAATCTTTAAAACTCGGGTGAACACCATGGGTCGACTTTACCTACACGTAGGTCAAGATAAGACGGGATCAAGTTTTATTCAGTCTTTCTTAGCTAAAAACCACAATTTGCTTGCTGAAAAAGGTTTTTACTATCCGGTAAACCAGAAAATTGAAACTGCATCTGTTGGAAAGATTTCTTCAGGGAATGAGTCTCTTTACAACCTGAATTTTTTTCAACGCCTGCATCAATTATATGATCCAAGCAAAAATCTTTTTTTTAGCGGTGAACGATTCTTCAGAAGGATGCCTACGGGCGAGCTAGATGCGGCTACTGACTTTTTAATGTCTGAATTCGGTATAAATAGCATTGATTGCCTGCTGTTTATCAGAAATCCGCTGGAACACATGCAGTCTGCCTACCAGCAAGCCGTGAAACGAGGCGGTTATACAGATTCCATTGAGAATTTTTCGAAATCCTATCGACACACGAAAAGAGTATATGAATTTGTAAAGTATTGTGCAGATTCAGAGATCATAAACCTGAAAATCATCAATTATTCTTCACGCAAAAAGCAATTGTTAGATGAAGTGCTCAGCTGGCTCGGCGTCAGCAACGAAGGGTTTCATTATTTAAATAAAACGATAAATCGTTCATTAACCAGGGCAGAGTTAGAGTTCCAAAAGTTACTCAATGAAAAGTTAGGCAAAGCTGCAGGTTTTCTGTCAGATGCATTCTGCCAAAAGCTACCCGAAATTCGTTCAGAGTCAGTGCTGATAAGTGAACGTGCAAGAAATAATGCACTTAACAATGTAGAGAAATATTGTTTGGACATAAATGCGATGTCAGAACAGCTCAATAATGGGAGCGACACTTATGATTTGCAACAACAGGTGTTAACTCAAGAGTCCGATAGCTTTGCATTTACACCAGCACAAATGAAGGTCATCGTTGATGAGATGTTCGAGAACTTGATTCCGTCTGATTGATATTACCGGCCTGCCATCTAATCGAAACCTCACCAAGAGGCAGGGAAGCCGCTCGGTAAATCATTAATATCAACCTGCTGTCCATCAAGCTCTCTGTCTACCAACGTTGCGTTATATCGTTCAACCGCTTCTGGCAGGGAAATAGTAGGCGTTTCAAGATATCGTTCGAGTTTGTGAACTGGGTGCCGTGTGCGAGTTGGTGCGCCCTCCCACGCGTCGAACATTGATCCTATATCGATTGCAATGCCGCCTCTTTCTTTGATCCATTGACAGTAGGTTTTGCCTAATACGCCAGCGCCTACTAGAAAAATGGCACCTTTAAACGGCACGGTGAGGGTCGCTCTGAGCTTTTCAAAGTCGTTTGGGAAATGAGGAGCGTCGTGGTCACCTGGACACGCACTTTCTCCTTTGATGGGATAATGCGCAACGTCGTCAATGTGAAAAACTCTGGCCAGTTTGGTGGCAACGTCACGGCAACTGATGATGCCCAAAAACGGCTGATTCGCCAATAACGGCCGATAGAACAGCGCAAATGTCAGGTATCTATGAATAGCTGCGTCGGTAATGATGAGGCTGTTGTCGATGAGCTGGTGTTTCATCAGAGCCTGCTCTACCGCTGCCCATCTTGGCGACTTATTGATTTGTTTTTCCCGTGGCAGGCCGACAATGTCTGCTGCAAGAATAGCCTCTTTGAGTTGTCTATGGTGTTGTACTATCGCTTCTTCAGGGAAGTCGGTATGCCCGTACCAAGTATTGAAAAAACTATTTACATGCTTTCTCGACGTAATGTCCGGGTAACCGAGGATAGCGCCCTCTCCATCTCCTAATCTGATAAGTGAAGTAGGCTGTTTATTCTTGATGCGCTGCAACAACTCATAAAAGACAACGAAACCACTCTGTCGCACTGAAAATACGGAAGTTAGGTAATCTGATTCGTCCACGTTATTGCGGCTTATATTTGGAAGGTTGCCTGTGGTCCCATTTGATATTGCGCTTGACTACTTTTGCTGGCACGCCGGCAATCACGCTGTTCGTCTCATCGAATTTTTTGGTCACGATGGCGCCGGCACCGATAACACAATCGGAGGGAATAATGGCTCCTTTCATCAGTCTGACATCTTCACTGATCCACACGTGATCACCTATGGAAATGTCCTGAGGAAAATTAATAGGCGTATCAGAGTCAATATCAATAATGGAATGGCCGTCTGATGTGCGGGCCTTGATCCCCCATGAAAACAGACAGTCTTTGCCGATAGTCAGTGATTCATTGCCATCATTCATTTGCACTTCCATACCACCACAACTCAGATTACGGCCGATAGTGATAATTTGATGGTTGCCTCGGATTGACACCAACTTCAGATTATTAATGTGCTTGTTGCTATTACCTATACTAATGCGTTTTTTATTGCCTTTAAGATTAATAACCAGTTGATTGTATGACAGTGTGGCGCCTAATGTGACTTTATTGTTATTGCCTGCAATGACAATCTTCGAACGATTGAATACGCACTCATCGTCGATGAGTATTTCATTATTTTCGCCCTGATCGTCAATTGTTAATCCCTTAAAATTGGGTATATTTTTATTTGTCATATCAACCAGTTTATACACACTTTGTCGTGCTTTTGAGAGTATTTTTTTCAATCAATTACAACCTGCTTCACACCTTGTTGAATGCGCATTTACCTGATTAGGATAAACGCTGCTGCAGTGTTTCCAAGTCTATGTGTTCTACATCATCAGTGACTTTTATTTCAGAATTTAATACTAAACGGCAGTTAAAACCGATTTGTGCATTTCTGTGGCATAAGTCAATGATTGACGAACGGGTATCACCCAGGTCGGTTGCAAATCCTTTGAGTTTATTAAACGCCGTTCGCTGAATTAACACACAGGCCTGGTGGACCGCAGAAACCGTGCCTGTGCCACCTAGTTTGCGCGAATTGTAAATATCAACAACCTCGCCTTCTTTGCGCTTGATGCGCACGCCAGATGCAACGAAGTCATATGCCGTATTGAGTACCGTAGGGCCTGCAATCGTGGCCAACTCGTCCTGATGCATACCGTCAACAAGCATATCTAGCCAGTCACTGTTAAAAAGCCTTACATCCTCAGACAGTAAACACACCAGCTCTGACGTACCGGCTTTAATAAAGGCGTTGAGGTTCTCTATCGACATTGCGCCTTTGTACGTATGAAATGACACTCGAGAATCATATTTTTCGATTAGTTCATTTCTGGTCGATTCGTTGATGCCCTGATCATCAGGAAGGAGCACTGACAGGCTAAATGGTGCATACCAGGTTTTCTCAAAAATGCGTGCCACGTATTCTGCAATCTGGGAGGCTTGCCTCTCTACAGGCAATACAATCTCTACAGGGGTAGACAGTTTGTTTTGTTCAGCATTGTGTTTGTACATATGGAAATAGGCATCCAGCCATTGATTACCCTCCATAAAGTGGTTACTAAACCCGTATTTCCAAAACACGTAGGGTAGGGAAACCTGGTCACGAATGCTGAATGCGTCGAGTTGCTGCCACCACAATGAATTTAAACGCTGTACCTCCTGGGAAGCCTGTATACGGGCAATTTCAGCCGTTTCGAACAGTCCTGCGTCAGCAGGCATGCCTTCTATACGATAAAACTCAACCTGTTTGGCAAGAATCTCAGCACCGTCTTTCTGGGCGAGGGCGCACGCTTCCTGCTCTTCATACACGCAGGCTCGCTTTACATGTCGATGCAGCGAGATGTAGTGCTCAGATAAATTATTCTCAATCAATTCATTGATATTACGTCCGCGTAATTTTACGCTTCCATCTATCCACAGCGATATGTCATAACCAATCAAAAACAGATGACTGAGAATTTTAATCATGCGCGCGTTTTTGGTTGTGTTTTCAAAGCGCGGTGAAACACACTTCACAGTGAAAACGTCGGACGTTATGTCAGGGTTGTCGGTGAAGCACACATAGTCCCAGTCAGGATTAATATACTCTGGTACTTTCAGGTGGTCGTAGTTACCGAATATGGCCGTGTATACCACTTTCCTGTTACCCGATGATACTTGCATAAAGCTTTGTATGTCCTTGCCAATCTGCGGCAGACATGGCTCAGCCTTCCAGGCGGCAATCAGATTCTCGATTTCCTCTTTGCCGTGCTTTTTATCCAGAGACTTTCGCCCACCTACTGTAAGTACTTTCCTCACTTCCTTGGTATAGCTTTTTGATTTAGCGTGGAAAATATAGGTGTCATCGGCGACGCGAATAGTGAAGCCAGCCTTTCTGGCCCGAATGGAGAAGTCGTCTTCCTCGCCATAGCCTGTTGGGAAGTACTCCTCGTCAAGCTGACCGATGGTATTGATAACATCCCGCTTTATGACATAGCAAAAGCCGTTCACTGAGGGCACACTCGGATATTGACGTGTAGAGACTGTCTCTACTAATTGTCCCATCAATTCAATGGAATAGCCGGCGGGGATTTCATTTACCAGCCAGCCGCCGTTCTCGGTATCTTCGCGAACGGGAACGGTCTGCCAGCTCGCCGCATTAGAGAGTGGCCCGACAATGCCTGTCTGTTTGTCAGAATTAAAGCAGCACAGGATCTTTTCTAGCCAGTAGGCTGTGACGATAGTGTCGCTGTTCAGTAATACGACATAGTCACCTTTACTTTCAGCGAGTCCACGATTTACGGTTTTGGTAAACCGTAAATTTTGCTCATTTCTGAGCAGCGTAAAGCCTTTTTCTTGCTGCTCGCTGATAAGCCAGTCTCGCGTGTCGGTTTCACTACAATCATCAATCACAATCAGATTGAATGGCACGGTTTGATTGCTATACAGAGAGCTAATGCAAGCCTTTACATCATCCAACGCATTATAGACGGGCAGGATGATATCAACGCTCGGCCATGTATCCGTGGCCTTAATGTAGTTCGGAGCCGGTCTGACAACGCCATTCGGCGATCCAGCTGGGACCGTAGCAGGCTCTTGTATATGGTCGCTGGAGCTGCTTTCAGTTTGTATCTGTGCTTTGCGTTGTTGAGTGATTTTCTCCGCCTTTCTGCGTGCCGCTATGGCGTCGTAAAAGTCTCTCAGGTGGACAACGTAGTCCTTTATGTCTCGCTCATGCTCGCCATGCGTCGCAACAAAGAAACGTCCCTTGGGATGAAACGTTCGTTTGCCGCTCAACGCTTCATCAAACCCAAAGTACAGAAAGTGCTCTAATGCACAGGAGAACTTTCCAGCATCCACTTCCACTTCCACATCTTCATTGGCTGCGTAATAGCCTTGTTCATCGAACTGCGCAACGAAGGTCATAGGTACATGCTTCGCGACGTCTATTGCTTTGAGGAATTTGCGGGTCGCCCTCTCCATTTTTCTTGACAGGAATGACGCGGAGAATCTGTCGACTACACTTCCGCGACTATCGCCTGTTCCATACTGTTCTGCGGCTATCGTCGAGAGTGGCTTAACGATTAACTCAATCCATTGGGCAGTTTTCTCATTAACCAGTTCCTGTTTGTGCTCGAGCGCTGTTAGCTGCTCAGACAGTTCAGATACAGTTTGCTTGTGTGCTGACTTAAGCTGGTCTTTTATGGTCTGCTTATCACGCTGGAATTCAGCAATAAGTTGTTTGGCTTTGGCAGCGTGTTTGTTATTCAGCGTAGCAACTGCATTTTCAAACTCGCTGGTTTTGTTGGTTAGTTTGTCACGCTGTGAAGCGAGAGCAGTTTCAAATTCCTTTGTTTTTTCCGCTAACTTCGATTGCACGCGCTGTATAGAGATATGAAGATCTTCAATCTCACACTCTTTACTGGCGAGCTCAGCTTGCATTGTCTGGATATGTTCATTCAGTTTTTGAATCTTATCGTCTTGTTGTCTGATGTCGTCGGTCAGCGCATCATTAGCCGACACCAGCTCTTTCTCATTCTGTTTGGACTGGCTCAGTTGCTCTTTTAGCGTCGATAACTCACTTTTCAGTGAGGCACATAATTTCTCTGCGTCCTTTTTCTCCTGTTTGATCTCATTAAGCCTGACCAAGGCCTGCTTGAGGTCGTCATTTTCTTTGCTAAGTTTTGAGATTTTAAAGTCAAAATGTTTAGCATCAATTTCACTGACATTTAGTTTGTGCTGTAGCTGCCTGATACTGTCTTCAGCCTGCTTAGCTCGGTCGACTTCAGTGCGAATACGCTCGTCTTTTTGCTGTATCGCATCTTGAAGCGACTTATTTTTGTCGTTCAGCTGAACCAGCTGCTGTTCGGCGTCCTGATACTTTTTGTCGCGCTTCTCTGCCTGGTTTTCAGCGTGCTGAAGCTTGGCAAAGTAATCGTCTTTGATGGCTTTGTATTTTTTCCTGTCGTCAAAGACCTGAACGAACAGATTCTTTTTATTCTCGTTATAGAAGAAGGCCTTGAGATGCTCTAGGTCTCGTGCTGCCTTATCGAGCGATTTGGTATCGAGTTTTCCACTTTCATAGGCTTTGTTGATTGCTTCTATAAAGGTGGGGATGTCCGCCAGATTGTTTCTTGACTGGTGATAGTGACGTAATTTTGCATCGATAATATTGTCACGATCCAAAGATGATGAAGTACTTACGCCAGTGAAATTGCGTATATCTGAGGTAGTGTTGTCAAAATCGGTCAGTAACCGGTGGTATGACACCAGACAGCGTGGATAGTCTCTGCTATAGCGCTCTGCTTTTGACATATGGTCAGCCCACAGTGCCAAGCCATTCTGCAGACTCATGCCGTTGCGGGCTTTAAGGGATTGAGCCACTTCTGCCGGGTGGCGATAGGCCAATACAACCTTGATATCTATATCAAGCGCTTTACAGGCTTCTTCCCATATGGGAAACAACAGACATAGCCTGGGGTCTTTCAGACCAAACTGTTGAAAAATGCCGAACTCACTTTCCAGAATTTTGGTTGCCTGGCGGACAAGACGTTGGCGTTTGTCTGGATCAAAATCATCGACATCAAAAAACACACTGTCCCAGCCATGCCCCTCAGTAACGAGTAGTTCCTCGTTAAAGGCCTGCAGCGCTTTATTTTCGAAATAACCTTTAGGATTGTCCTCAGTCGCAGGCAGCAATGCTTCACCGAAACTTACGCCTAGATGATGAAAAGTTGAAGCAATAGCTGAAGTGCCAGAACGATGCATGCCTAAAACAAAATATGCAGTTCTCATGTAGTAAATCCTTGGACTTGAAAAGGTCAAAATAGGCGAGATTCAAGGTGTTTCATAGCGCGTTACGAATGACAACACTTAACCGCGCAAGGATAAACAATTGGTGTGGGGCATGCAACCGAGTTAGGCATATGTGCTGGGTTTTCTGTCACCATAGCCTATGGTAACGTGACGCTAAAAGAAGCGAATGTATTTCTTTACAGGGACGAGAATCTACTATGAACATGCAGCGGTTATTATCGGTCATTTTCGCAATTTCGGTCATCTTTGGCTGTGGCGGAGGAGCGGACGGACAGACAAGGCAAGATACCGTAGCACCTACTTCAGTCTAAACCCTGACACTCGATCATATGAGCTAGCTGTCGGCGACCCTATTCCAACGATAACCGCCACTGCAACTGATGACGTAGATGGCGATATTTCCAATCGCATTATCGTGTCTGGGGATAGTGTAGATAACTCTTCAATAGGCACTTATATCCGACATTATGATGTGTCAGATAGTGCGGGTAATGCCGCTGAGAGAGTATCGGTTACTTTTACTGTTATTTCACCTGTCAACTATACGTTCAGTTTTGGTGGGAATGTGGTAACAGACGGAATGGTCGAACTGGTTGAAGCATCAATTGTTGAGATAGCGCTCGTTGAGCGAGAAGGAGACTATTATCCGCTACCGGTTCTGACGCAGGTGGCAGGCGAGAAACTAAATTATGCCAGTGGAGCCTACTTTGGTTACGGCGGTAAGCCTTTTAAAGTCAGAGACGGTAACAAAACGTTTAATATCTTCGAGACTACTGTTTACGCTCAACTGCCACATGTCGACGGTGATGCTATTGCTACCCTGGAAGTCGAATTTGAGGATGCAGAAGGCAACGTGGTTTTTACCGATTACATCGATATACATATTATCGATCAGGGTGTCCCCGTTCCCGAAAGTGGGCTTTACGCGACGTCGTTTTCCACACTCCAAACTGGAATCACCATTGCGTTTAATACTATCGAGGAAGAGAACCTGTTTGGCAGCCCTACATATACCCAAGTGTACGGTGTTTCACTTGATGAAAATGATCGTGCGACCTCATTTATTTACGGGCTAAATGAAGGCATCAACGACACGATAGCTGACCCTGCATTGGATGGTACGCTACCACAGAATCTTACTATTAAAGATGGCATTACGATTGATAACGCCCGCAATCTGGCCATTATTCCAAGAACGAAAGTCGACTATAAAGATGCGATCGGTGAAGTCGATACTGCTGAGGTAATCAGTGTTCCAGGAGGCACATGTAATTACTTCAATAGCACTTTTATGACCGACGAAGGTACGGTTGATGGGGAAGGCGCGCTTATTCAGGAAGCGCGTGGATTTTGCGACCTTGTGGTGCACGAAGAAACAATAGACAGAGCCGCAAGGTCGGATACGGTCGTGTATCGTTATGATGATATTGAACACAGCGTTGACGTGATACAGGTCGATACCGATGGCACCGTTACAACAATCAATTCCTTATTACTGGATAGTGCATCGAAAGATGGGTTTACTATGGTGCTGTTCAATGAATCCGGCATCGTGTTTCAGAGCATTTCAGATCCTGAACTACATTTCATCTATACGTTTCCAAGTACATGGCAGCGTTGGCCATACCAGCTAAATCAGCCTTACTTTGAAGCGCCGTTTGAATTCAGAACAACATCAGTCACCGACATACTTGTCAAACAAAATCCGTTTGGTGATGTGTTACTTATCGCGCACGGCGATGAGTCCTTCGTCACAGTGTTACGAAATATTCGCTCGGCATCGAGGTTTGAAGAGCGCCTCACTTTTCCTGAGCGAATATCAAGGATCGACTATGGGGAAAGCTATGCAGACTGGCAAACTCTTAATTTTATTATTTTCTCTGGAATCGATGCTGATTTTGTCTATACCCGACGCGATGAATTAAATGACGAGTATGATTAACGAAACATTAATTGGGCGTTTCACTAAATGCTGTCAACTCAATAGTGGGGGCAATTACGGTTTCGCTGTGGGGAGGAAGTAATGGACTAAAGAATGGATCGGTATAACCCCGGGTGTGCCACTTTCTTTGCAGTTTTTTTAGCTCTCGACGGTAACGCTGCTGTTTCTCTGGCTCAAGGTCGCTGCCACGGCTGACCGACTCATAATGAATTAGCTCGGCTTCAACACACAAAATATTTTGATAGCCGAGCTTGTCAAGTTTCAGGCAGAGGTCAACATCGTTATAGGCAATGGCAAACTCACGTTCATCAAGACCGTTCACTAGATTAAACTTATGTTTTTCAACCACCAGGCAAGCCGCCGTGACTGCTTTTACCTGTTGTGTACTGCATAGTCGGCCCAAATAACCGCACGTCTCTCCGTCTTCGAAGCGATGTGTATGTCCTGCGGCATGCCCCATACCAATTGTCAGCCCAGCATGCTGAATGCGACCGTCAGGGTAAAATAATTTTGCTCCTACCGCGCCCACATTTTCCTGAGCTGCCCAGGCCATAAGGTCGTTCAGCCAATTATGCGTCTTCACTTCAATATCATCATTTAGCAATGCAATGTAGTCTCCGCGAGCATGATGTACAGCAAAATTATTGATTGCGGAGTAATTAAATGGGTGGGGATAACGTAGTACAGTGATGTGAGAGTGATGCAATGAGTCAAAATAACGCAGCGCTTCCTCGGTCTGACTGTGGTTATCTACAATGATGATTTCAAACTCCGGATACTGGGTGAGCGCCAGAATACTTTCTATGCATCGTTTCAACAGTGCGGTGTTATCTCTGGATGGAATAATAATCGAGACAAACGGTGCCGGGCTGGGCACATCACCAGTGAGTTTGCATATTCCATTATCGTCTGTGTGCTGTGTGATAAGGGGCCATGGAAGTGGAGCGGTAGTGCGGGCATTGACGACTTGCCCATCACTACACAGTAATAGTTGCGGTATATGCGCAATGTCATATGGCCTATCAGATGCAAGCCGCCGAAAGATGTGAAACAGCGTCAACCTATCACGAATTGTTTCAATCGATATTTGTTTCAGAAACGACGTGCTCACAAACAGTGCCGGTCCCACATAATCAGCACAGTACAAAAAGGGTAGGTTCAAGTCTGGTTTAGCAAAGACTTCTCCACGTGAGTTGATGTGATCGCTGTATACAAAGGCTGGACGTGTAGCCTGGGACAATTTGTCCAGATAATAGTTAAAGCTGTGTTCAGTAGCAGCATGGAGTGTAACTGGCTCATCGCTTAGCAGAACATAATCCAGTTGATGCCATGCCTCAGCGTCATTTAGTTTATTGAATCCAAGGACTGCTACTTTTACTTTTGGGCGTTGAAGGTTTTTCAGTAACTGTTTTAGCTTAAAAAACAAATCTAGCTCAGCGTCAGCAATCATATTTAATGTGTGATTGACTATCTGCCCATCGCCGAATAAGAGTCGTTTCGCCAGTCTAATGTTTGTTTGCGTTGTTCGATTATCTTGAATAAACAATCGACCTGTCGAAAGTAACCGTCCAGCTAAACTGCTGATAAGGGCAATCGAGACTATCTTCCCTGGTCCTCTCAATTGCAACGTTGCCTTCTCAGTGACTTTGAGTTTTCGCTTTTTCACTCCACTAACGGGTTGTCCGAGAGAAAAGTGAGTTTGACGACTTTCCTGTGTCACGAGTAACAACTTGGTCTGGTCTGTTATTTCTCTAACGGAAATCTCATACCAACCACGCTCAAGCACCTGTGGATTGGTTTGCGCAATATTCTTTCGTGCAAACCATTTGGAGCTGTGAGCAAGCCATCTGGCGAGGTTCCTGATCATCTGGCCGCTTTACCAGGCTTAACTCAACTCGCGGATGGTCGCCGCGATAATGCGCCCGATAGCATAAAACATGAGTAGCACAACTGCCCAAAGCGAGAGGTTATATACCACTCTCGGGTAGTTTGCCTCTTCTGCTAATGCGGGACGTTGCACTGTCACCAGATATTGCAACTGTCGCATGGCTTCAATACGGTTTTTCTCAAGATTAACCAATGATGCCGTGTAGGCTTGAGTCGCGATTTCGAGCTGAACACGAAGCTCGCTGAATTTTGCCATGATCCCGGCAATGGACGTTGTTTCATCCGTTGAATTAGTGGGCGTGAGTCTTCGTTTCTCTTCACTGAGTTGTGTTTCTAGTGCCTGTATTTCACGTTTAACCGCCAGCACTTCCGGCGCATTGCTACTCATCACTTGTGTGAGTGACGACAGCGTGGCGCGCTTCTGTGACAACATCGCCTCAAGATTGAATGCGATTTGTTGCAGTGCCGCGCCTTCAGTAGTCGGATCCAGCAGGTTATAACGTTCCTGAAATTGCAGCAGTGTCTTCTTTGCGTCAGCAAGCGTGTCTTCTGCTCGTTTATGCTCTTTGTTTATGAACTCCACCTGTGCGTTAGCCAATTCCTGATTAACGTTATTGATGAACCATTCCGCTCTTTCAATAATGGCGCCATTAAGCTGTTGTGCATAATTCGCGGTGAACGCCTGTGTTTTTAATGAAATAACCATGGATGTCGGGTCAATGACAACGTCTATTTTGTTCAGGTAATACTCGAAGAAATCTTCCCTGCTACTCCACCCTGATAAGCGGCTGAAAAAATCGGCATGCTCACTGTTTTCATAGTGCTGTCTTAGCGCGAGGTTGTCATCAAGATAGCTGAGCATGTCATAGGATTTGATGTATGCCGAAACCAGTTGCGTATCATTGTCGCCTGACGACAGTCCCACGCCGGAGAGTAATAGGGCGCTTGGGTCTGAGATACTCATTGAGTCTGGTTGCTTCACGATGAGCAGGCTTTCACTTTCATATCGTGGCGATGCCCACATCACCAAATACAGGGCGAACACTACCCAGGGCAGAAGCACAATGAGCTGGAAACTGCCAAAGCGATCGATAAGTCGTGTTACTTTTTGTGATTCAAGTGTATCCTCATCGTGCCCTAGTGCAGCCGTATGCTGGGACCTGGTTGACTGTACATGCATCATGTCGGGATCGGATTGTTCTAGCTTGCGGGCAAGCTCAACCATATGATCGCCTATCGCTTCATTTTCCGGTGTGAGATTATGTGCTCGTTGCCACAGGCGATACGCCAGCGGCATATCGCTGTCTTCTTTTTCTTTTGCCAGTGTCGAGATATATTCCGGATCGTTCCACTGCTCCTGAGTGGCTTCACTTCTTAGTTCTCGCAGTTTTTCTTTAAGCGACATAGGTAAACAGGTTCCGGTTAGCGCTGATAAATACTGATTGCATGTTCAAGATCCTGATAAAAATCCAGCTGCTGATTTTTTATGGTAATTGCACTGTCACAATACTGTCGAATTTCTTTCATCTCGTGACTGACCATGATCACATTAGCGTTGCGACTTATTTCAAGCAACGCCTGCTGTGTTTTACGTTTGAATACAGCGTCACCTACAGCGGTTAACTCATCTATCAGATAAATATCAAAATCGATGCTGATACAACACGCGAAGGCGAGACGGGCACGCATGCCCGATGAGTACTGCCTGACTTCAAGATCATACTTGCTACCCAGTTCGGCAAATTCCTGAACGCGATTCTCATACGCTGTAAGGTTCCTGATACCGTTTACACGGCCAATAAAGCGGGTGTTCTCACGTCCGGTCATCTGCGGATGTACGCCCGACGTCAGCGACAGGGGCCAAGACACGGTTTTTTTGGTTCTTATCCTACCTTTGTCCGGATATTCACTTTTTGCCAGCATCCTGAAAAGTGTAGACTTTCCGGCGCCATTAGAACCCAGTAACGCGATGTTATGTCCCTCAGGTATAGTAAAGTTGAGGTCATCAAAGACATACTGGCGCCCCAACTTGGACGGGTAATATTTCGTCACCCCGATAAGCTCGATCATCGGCTCAACGTCCGTTTCCAGGTAAGCTGGTAGCAGGCCAGAGCAAAAAACGTAAAACAAAGACTCATAATTGCCAGATAAAACAGACTCACACCAGCCTGTCCATATCCTTCGTAAGATGAAAAACGAGCCAGTTCAATGGCATGCAGAACGGGATTCCATGTTAACCAATGCCAATAAGCTTGCGGAATGTCCTGTAAGCTAAAAAACACTCCTGATATGAAAAATAGAGGACGAGTGATCAGGGTTCTGACTTTATCAAGTTCTGGTACAAACGCTGTACCGATACCAAATAACAGGCCAATTGCTGCGGAAAAAATCCATAATGTTAGAAAAATGGTGATCATCAGCAATCCGTCATCCAGATTAAAGTCTACCTCAATCAAATATATCGCAAGCAGCAGAAGTGCAAACACGCCTATTTTTGACATCAACTCTATCAACATGGCGGCCAGTACACTGCTTATTGGCTGTACCTGCCTGAATGCATATAAGGGTTTATCCTTCCTGAGACTGGTTGCTGTGCTGTTTATTGTTTCCGTAAATAACCTGATGAATAACAGTCCATACAGCATGAAAATAAAGATAGGGATGCCATGCACCTCGTTACCGCTGATACGACTTCTGATCAGGGACAGCAATAAGATGTATAGCAGCGGCTCCAGCACCAACCAGCTAAGACCAAATTTGTCGTTGAAACGGCTCTGCAATTCGCGAATAAATATGGCGAAGATGACATCTTTCCAGACCGTCAGAACATTTCTGTCGAGCGGTTTGGTCATGGTTTAATCCAATACCACGTTCGCAGCGACCGCTATCTGATAGATTATCTGGGTGATATCTTTAATGGCCTGGAGCGCTTTATCATCAATGCGAGGCAGAACCAGTATCTGGTCTCCCGGCACGATATTGTGTGATTCATCACTATCAAGCCAATATCCAGCACTGTGCTCTACAAAGGTCACCAGCCCATTGGCTTTTATGATGATGATCCGTTGATGATCGGCTCGCTCGGAGAATCCTCCCGCCCAGGCTACGTAATCCTCCAGGTCGGCGTTTGGGTTGTACACTACCGCTTGAGGCATAAGTACTTCACCACCGATCTGCACCAAGTCGGTTTTAAGAGGAATCACTATTTCATCATTCTGCTCAAGCAGGATATTCGCAACAGCGCCGTTATCACTTATGACTACACGACCGAGAGGTTCGACTTGTTTGGCCCGTTGTACAAATGCAGACACAAGTTGTGCTTCCTCAGCACGGATGGCTCCTTCTCCGGTCGATTGTATGGGTGCGGTGTATACGCTGCGTTCCAGTCGATCAAGCGACTGCGTGATGAGTTCTTTCTGCTGATCTGCAACGCTTTTTCTGAGCAGGTAAATGTTATCGATATCGGCTAACGCTGGGTCGACTTCTATATGATCCAGCAAATCGTGAAGGCGTGTCGATTTCGTTACGGTGTAATAAGATGGCCCCAAGTGACTACCGGAAATTTTAATATCATAAACGTCAGCATCCCAATCATCGGTATAATTTATTTTGTCACCATTCTGTAATGCGAACTGACTGAATCTATCAATCGGCATGTAAACAGAAAAGGGCCCGTCTTTGCGGTTTCCAATGACGCCTACATGGCTCATATTAGGCAGTGGGATGGCGTATGTGGACAGTTGTTCGCCCGTTGTTGCGTTTTCTATCAGTTCAAACCGAAAGCTGTTTCTTGCGCCATCGATAACAGTCACCGTTGGACCTAGAGGCGTGACGAGCACAACGTCTTCATCTTTAAATACGATATCTGGCATCGAACCACTTTGCATAAACTCATAGAGATCAACGTTGAGTATGGCCTGACCGTCCCGCATCACTTTTATATTTCTGAAGCTTCCTCTGTCAAAGTCAATACCGCCTGCTCGCTTCAGGTAATACAGCAAACTGTCATTCGCCATGCCCGCATATTGCCCAGGTCGAATAACCGGACCTGCCACAAACACATTGACTGGAGTGGCATTGAGCAGATTCACGTAGATATTGACGCTGTCGTTATAAGTCTGACGAATCTTGCTGGTGATGAGCGCACTGATGCCGCTCGCGGGCGTGTCCTGAACGGCAATAGGCCCAATGTTTGGAATAAATACGTTGCCCTGATTATCAACAGTGAGAACATCAGAAAAATTGATCCCTCCCCACAGCCAGACTGATAGCTTGTCACCTGGTGCTATCATATAGTTGTCGTTAATCTGCGACGTACGTTCACTTTCATAACCACCTGCAAACAAGGTCGCGCCATATGGGGCAGGTGCGCTACTGTCAATGACTGGCAGTAAATCGCGCGCGTTTAGTTCACCCGGCAACAGAAGGCCGTTTCTCGGTGCCTGTGTATATTGTCCAACACTCTGTTGCTGAACGGCGGGCAAACTTTGTGGCGATAAGCTTCGTGATTCAAGCGCTGAATTGGTGATGACAGGACTCTGTTGTTGTTGAGCTCGGAATTGCAACTGGTTAATCGCATCCTGAGCAGATTGAGCGAACACTGATTGACCGCATGATGCAATTAAAGTGAAAAGCAATGACGCACGCATCATGCATTGTTGCGTAAGAATAATGGCACGTTTCATAAGCTGATATCGTCTACATTGCGAATAAGTTTAGACACTTCGAACCACCCTGATGGATCTCGGCAAATTCGCGTCTCTTGTTGAATTTCATCTTCGGGCTTTTGCAAGAGAAAGCATGTAAAACCGCGAGCAGATGTATAATCACTGTGGGCAATAAACACGTTATTGCCGATATTAATGACTCTGTTTTTTTCAGGTGTAGAGGGTGTGACAGCGATGTAGTCAGCACGCTTCACTTCGGTGACAAGGTTCACATCTGCAGTCACAAGCGGTGGCTTGCTTGCACAGCCTTGCAATAGTGCAAAGGCGCAAAGTGTAGTCAACATGAGAGTAGGGCGCATTTGTTATTGTTATCCCATTCAATCTAAATAAACGGCTTACCGAACAATTATTTGCGAGTATACCTCGTTACAAATCCGTCTGCGACCATTGCACCAACGAACGACATGTCTCTTTTTTGCGACATTTTTGTGCAAATTTATCAGTTATAACAATTAATTCGTCATCGCGACTGGCATCTTCTGGAGCGACTTTGTTATCATGCACCGCAAATAATAAAGAGTTGCATGCGAAACGCCTATAGCTGCGCAGCGTAAGCAGTGTTTTTTTACCTTACAAGCAATTATGATACCTTGTGGCGTTGTAATTGCATAATGGCGTTAAACTGAGTTTGCAATCGCAAAATTAAAAGATGGATTCTCTACATTTATGATCGATAACCTGCAGTTGGTGCCCTTATTCACTGCCTTTTTCGTCGCGCTTATTCTTCTCGTCGTTATGACACCACTGGCGCATCAACTTGGATTAGTGGACCATCCCTCAGGGCGTAAACAACATTCTGGTATTGTGCCCCTGACGGGCGGCGTAGCAATGTTCCTCGCTGTGTTGATGGCCAGCCTTGCGACAGACGTCTGGTTGAAAAATGACCCATTGTTTTTTACTGCTGCGGCCTTCATTGTGTTGCTCGGGATGCTCGACGACAAATTTGATCTGAGCGCCAAAGGGCGTTTGGTGTGTCAATTTGGCGTTGCCGCGATAATGGCATGGAGTGCACAGAATTACATTACGTCGCTGGGAAACATCGTTGGGTTTGGAGAAGTTAACTTAGGACTGATAGGTTATTTCTTCACATTGATATGCGTCGTTGGGGTGATCAATGCGTTCAACATGATAGACGGCATTGATGGTCTTGCCGGTGGCATGAGCCTGATTGTGCTTCTGAGCGTCGTTTTACTTATCGTGCTGTCAAACAGCACTAGCTTCATCATGGGGCCCCTTATCATTATTGCTGCGCTTATTCCTTTCCTTGCCTTCAATCTTTCCTGGAAAGGATTCAAAGGAAATAAGATATTTATGGGTGACTCAGGCAGCATGTTCATCGGCCTCACCATTGTATGGCTGTTGGTAGAGTACACCCAAGGTGGAGAGCCAGTAATGAGACCAATTACTGCGGTGTGGTTAATTGGGTTGCCATTGATGGACATGGCAGCCATCATGTACCGCCGTGCTCGAAAAGGTCAATCTGTCCTTCGTCCAGACCGTAAGCATCTGCATAACATTTTCATGCGAGCAGGTCTGTCTCCTACCGCATCTCTGATGGCGATCCTGTTGTTAGGAGCACTATATGCCATCATTGGTATCACTGGTGAATTGTTAAACATCCCAGAATACGTCATGTTCTGGTCGTTTATTATGCTTCTGGTGGTCTACAGCGTGATCATTCAGAATGTGTGGCGTATCATAAAAATGCTGAAGTCTTTCACATTTTACAGGCTGTGAGTTTAACTGCACTATTTTAGAGCGGTTGAAGTCGGTCATATCACCAAAATAGAGATTTATTTCTCTAAATCTGCTATCTTCCAGCGCGTTTTAACTCCAAGATTACGCATTCGTTTTCTTTGGTTAGCAGCGGACTCTTTATTACGTGAAATCATACTCGACACTATCTGATACGTCATATGACGAGTTCTACGATGTCGTAGTCGGTATGGCAGTGTACAGTGGTGACCGTCTTGAGTGGCTGCAAAGTGCCGTCGAGAGTATCCTGTCACAGACGCACTCGTCAGTGTGCCTTAGCGTTATTATTGATGGTCCGGTAAACGATAAAATAAGTAAATATCTCGAGGAAACTGCGAGTACCGATTCGCGAATGCGGTTGTTCGCGCTAGATGATAATCGTGGCCTCAGCGCATGCATGAATGTAATTATTGAAGCTGAGCTTGCCCGCCAATCTCCCGCACCGTATTTTTGCCGCATGGATGCTGACGATATTTCATTTTCGGAGCGGATTGAAAAGCAAGTCAGTTACTTACGTGAGCATCTGGATGTGTGCGTGCTGGGTAGCGGTTTAGTTGAAGTCAACGAATTAGGTAGAATCGTAGGAAGCAGAGAACTTCCGGCTAACCATGAAGATATCATTCGCATGTTGCCAAAGCGCTGTTCATTAAATCATCCAACCGTCATGATAAGAACATCAGTATTTGAAAAAGGGTACCGATACGACGAGTCATTGCGTAATACACAAGACTATTTTCTGTGGGTGGACCTTGCAGCTGCAGGGTTCAGATTTGCCAATTTAAAGGAAAAGATGTTGTCTTTTCGACGCGTCAATGACTTTTACAAGCGCCGAGGGTTGAATAAAACGTTGAATGAGTTTAAAGCACGGTTCTACGCTATGCGAAAACTCAAACATTTTACAATAGGTAGCGTTTTTTATGCCTTGTCCGTGCTAACACTACGCATAATGCCCTCGAAAATCATTAAATTAGCGTATAAACTCGATCGCCATCTGTTAAAGAAAAGATCTGAGCGATGAAAACTGGCGCCGTAATCGTACTGTTTAATCCTGATGTTGAGTCTGTCTCCAGGCTTCTTACTGAGGTTGAAAAACAAGTCGATGTCGTGTGCATAGTCGACAATTCGCCGCAGCCTGCCAAACTCTGCCTGCAATTTGATGGCTTAAACTACCACCATTTCCCTAACAACGTTGGTATCGCCGCTGCGCACAATATTGGGTTACGCGATCTGATGCTTTCAGATTGCCAATATGGTGTGCTATTCGACCAAGACAGTGAAATATCGGCTAACTTTGTTGTTAACCTCATCAACTCTATGCAGGTCGCGCAACATGTAGGCAAACCATTACTTGCCATTGGCCCTAAGATAATCTGCTCATTTTCCGACCGGCGAGTAAGGCCGAGAGTGCAGAAGGCAATCTATAACCATGAACAATTTGAATGTGTCAGTCAGATTATTTCGTCTGGAATGCTGATTGAACTGGATAAGTTGGATTCAACAGGACTAAAAGAGGAAGGCCTCTTTATAGATGGGGTTGATCATGAGTGGTGTTGGCGCGCAAAACAGCAGGACTTGTCTGTGGGTATAGCCAAAAACGTT
Organism: Aestuariibacter salexigens DSM 15300; assembly: GCF_000429145.1. Lineage (GTDB taxonomy): Bacteria > Pseudomonadota > Gammaproteobacteria > Enterobacterales > Alteromonadaceae > Aestuariibacter > Aestuariibacter salexigens. Next base: position 271,466 of record NZ_AUBH01000003.1, on the reverse strand, counting down.
GAGATGGTGCACAGGCTAGGTGATTCGAGAAGCCAATTTGCGGGTGTCACCTATAAGGTTGGCTCACCCATCAGACTCTATTATCAATTTAGAAATATACTTTTACTGGTCAGAAGAAGTTACGTACCAAAGTACTGGAAGATGCGAAATCTATGCGTGATGCCAATACGTCTTTTGGCCAATAGTATTTTACAAGAAAATCGCCGCGAAAGACTGAAATATATGCTTAAGGGAATATGGGACGGTCTGCATATGCGTGACGGCTCATATGCTGACAACTGGAAAAGATAAGCCCTGTGATACAGGGAATATAAAAAATTGGTGTTATATGTGGGGTAAAGGATGAAGGTTACCGTATTTGGGATTGGCTATGTTGGCCTGGTGCAAGCGGCCGTTCTTGCTGAAGTAGGACATGATGTTGTTTGTGTGGATGTTGACCAGACCAAGGTCGACAATCTCGAAAAAGGCATCATCCCCATTTATGAGCCCGGTCTGACACCACTGGTAAAGAGCAATTTCGAGGGCGGCAGACTGACGTTTACCACCGATGCAAAGAAAGGTGTCACGCACGGTGAGGTGATTTTTATTGCGGTGGGTACGCCTCCTGATGAAGATGGTTCAGCAGATCTCAAGTACGTCCTTGCCGTGGCATCTACGATTGCTGAGCACATGCAAAGCCACAAGATTGTTATTAATAAATCAACGGTTCCGGTAGGCACTGCTGACAAGGTACGCAGCAAAATCGCTGATGTGCTAAAAGAGGCTGGAAAGTCTGTCACTTACGACGTGGTCTCTAACCCGGAATTTTTGAAAGAAGGTGCCGCGGTAAATGACTGTATGCGACCTGATAGAATTATTCTCGGTACCAGCAGTGAACGCTCAGAGAAAAAGCTGAGAGAACTGTATGCGCCATTTAATCGCAATCACGATAAGGTGATTGTGATGGATATCCGCAGTGCTGAACTCACGAAATATGCAGCCAACTGCATGCTGGCAACAAAAATCAGCTTTATGAATGAGATGGCTAACCTGGCTGAACGCTTTGGTGCAGATATTGAGCATGTCAGACGCGGTATCGGTTCAGACCCGCGCATTGGCTATCAGTTTATTTATCCGGGCTGTGGTTACGGCGGCTCATGTTTCCCTAAAGATGTGCAAGCGCTTATTCGTAGTGCAAATGGGGTAGGGTATACACCACAAATACTTGAGTCTGTTGAAGCGGTTAATTATCGCCAGAAAGAGAAATTGTTTGAGTACATTCAACGCCACTTCAATGGCGCATTGCAAGGTAAAACGGTGGCCCTGTGGGGACTGTCTTTCAAGCCGAATACCGACGACATGCGCGAGGCGTCAAGCCGAGTACTGATGGAAAAACTCTGGGATGCTGGCGCTATCGTGCAAGCCTATGATCCTGAGGCAATGGAAGAAACCCAGCGTATCTATGGTGCCCGTGAGGATCTGAAATTAACTGGTACCAAAGAAGCGGCACTGTCAGGCGCCGACTTTCTGGTGATCTGCACAGAATGGCAGGCGTTCAGAGCGCCAGATTTTGAACACATTAAACAATCGCTGAAACAACCGCTTATTTTTGATGGACGGAATCTATTTGAACCGGCTTTGATGGTGGAATATGGTTTGCATTACTACGCCATAGGTCGAGGTTTATCAGTACAGGAACAATAATATGAGCCAAGTAAAAAAGGCCGTGATCCCGGTCGCTGGATTAGGCACCAGAATGCTTCCCGCCACTAAGGCAATCCCAAAAGAGATGCTGCCGGTGGTGGATAAGCCACTTATTCAATATGTGGTAAATGAATGCGTTAATGCAGGCATCAAAGAAATCGTGCTTGTCACGCACGCCAGTAAAAACAGCATCGAGAACCATTTCGACACGTCCTTTGAACTCGAAGCGACGTTGGAAAAGCGTGTAAAACGCCAGCTGTTAGAAGATGTACAGGCCATCTGTCCCAAAGACGTTACTATCATGCACGTTAGACAGGGGGTTGCCAATGGGCTTGGACACGCCATTCTGTGTGCTAGACCTCTGATCGGCGATGCGCCGTTTGCAGTTGTGCTGCCAGACGTGATCATTGATGATGCGGCGTCGAACCCTAAAAAAGATAACCTGGCGGATATGGTTGCCAAATTTAATACCAGCCGCGTTAGTCAGGTGATGGTTGAACAGGTTCCGCAGGAAGACGTGACCAAATTCGGTATCGTCGATTTGGAGGGCGCCAGCATTGACCCGGGTACGTCGGCGAAAATTTACGCCATGGTCGAGAAGCCAAGCCTTGACGAAGCCCCCTCAGACCTCGCAGTAGTCGGTCGCTATGTGTTGTCACAGGCTATCTGGGATCTGCTCGAATTTACCCCGCCTGGAGCAGGTGGCGAAGTTCAGTTAACAGATGCCATTGCCGCGCTGATGAAGGTTGAGCAAGTTGATGCCTACTACATGAAGGGAAAAAGTCATGATTGTGGCAGTAAGCTTGGCTACATGAAGGCCAACGTGGAATACGCACTACGCCATCCTGAACTCAAAGACGATTTCGCTGCCTTTCTGAAAGCATTTCAATAATAATAACGCTCCCTGACCAGTCAGGGAGCGCTTACTTACACTGTCAGGTACTGACTCAGTTTTCGCAGAGTCTTCTCGCCAATTCCTGTCACATTTGTGAGCTCTGTCACGCTCGTAAAACTTCCAATGGCATTACGATACTCAATAATCGCTGCGGCCTTTGCAGGGCCTATTCCTGGCACAGATTCCAGCTGAGACTGCGTGGCATCGTTAATGTTTAGCTTGACGGTTACCGCACTGGACTGCGTGACAGGAGATGTCTGTGCGGCTTGACTGTGATACACAACACCGGCACTGAGTAACGTTAATAACATCAGTGGTGCAATCGATTTCTTCATATGATTCATCCTTGTATTCCTCTAGGTTCCATGAAAGATGCAAAGCTGCATCGTTTGCAACTGTAGCGGTGGGAATAGAGTCCGTAAAGATCAGAAAAAGTACAGCTTTACGCTACGCAAATAAAAAGCCGGGCCTCTTAGAGCGCCCGGCTTATCATCACAAATAAGCTCACTTATAGTCTGTCAAGCAGCGCCTGAGTGAAGTCAGTGGTACCGTGCTCGCCACCCAAATCTCGGGTAGTGCGATCGCCGGTTTCGATGACGTCTTTTAGTGCCGCGCGGATTTTCTCTGCTTTATCACCCATGTTCAGGTATTCAAGCATTTGCACTGAGGCAAGGATCACAGACGTTGGATTGGCTAGGTTTTTACCGGCAATATCAGGCGCAGAGCCATGTACTGCTTCAAAAATCGCGCAGTCTTTACCGATGTTAGCGCCCGGCGCCATGCCCAAACCGCCGACCAAGCCAGCACACAAATCTGACAGAATGTCACCAAACAGGTTAGTGGTCACGATGACATCGAACTGATGTGGGTTCATCACTAACTGCATGCAGCAATTATCAACAATCATTTCTGCAGATTCGATATCTGGATACTTCTCGCCAATCTCACGAGCCACTTTCAAAAATAAGCCAGAAGTCGATTTGAGAATGTTGGCCTTATGCACGGCAGTGACCTTTTTACGGCCTTCACGGCGTGCCAACTCATATGCGAAAGTGACGATGCGCTCAGCACCTTCGCGAGTAATTTTACTCATCGCTTCGGCTTCGCTACCGTCTGCTGATACGACCTGTCCAAGTCCAGAATACATACCTTCGGTGTTCTCACGAATGGTGATGATATCAATATCTTCGTAACGCGCCTTGGTGCCTTTGAATGACAATACTGGACGCACATTGGCATATAGCTGGAATTGCTTACGCAGGCTTACATTGATTGAGGTGAACCCTTCGCCAACTGGCGTGGTCAGTGGACCTTTTAATGTCACGCGATTTTTTGCAATCAGGTCCAGGGTGTCCTGGGGCAATAATTCGCCATGGTTTTCCAGTGCTACCAGTCCTGCATCAGCAAACTCGTAATGAAAGTTACAGCCTACTTTGTCGAGGATCTGCAACGCAGAATCAATAATATCAGGACCAATTCCGTCACCTTTTATGACGGTAATCGATTGTTGAGTCATGTCGAATTCCTTATGGATAAAGTTGATGCCGTATCAGCAACACGAAAGCACAGGTTTACGGCACATTAGGACGCTCAGAAACGGGGCGCGAGTTATAGCATTAGCACGCTCGGATTTCCAGCTAAGCGAGTCGTAAACCGTTGGGGCTGCCCAAGCGGGGCTACCGATTAAACTTTCAATTATATCCGAGCGCGGCAGTAATGCGTATTTATTGCCGAGATAAACACTATTCATCCTGGCTATAGGGTTTGATATCTTAGTCAAATCGGGCAGCGTGCTTGAGCCTCTGCTGCGCTTTGTTGTGCGAAAGTCACTAATGACGTTTCAGTTAGATTAAAAATCTGTCTGGCCTGAGCGAGATATTCTTCTGTCATTACACATGTCGGCTGATCAGGAAAAAATAATTGCCGTGACAATGCCAACGCCGTTCCTACGCAGGTGCAAACTGTACGTAGAGATGGAGGTAACTGTTGAGGCAACGTGGCGTGCTGCTGAATGGCGATTAAAAACGTACGCGGCTGGTGCCACGCCAGCGCAAGTGAGTGGGTGTGCTTGGCAAGCCCTTGTTGGTCGTTAGATTCAACAAGTTGGCATGCATCAAACAAGCGCCCTGTTGAGGGCTGCCAGTTAGTCGCGACTTTGAGACTGGGATGGGTAAAAAGCGGTGAGCAGACAAACAGAGTGAGTAAACTGATTTGCTCCGCAAGGTAGTGCATAGACTGCACCTTGTCAGTTGCCACATGATGCGCCAGTCCCGCTGCCATGTAAGTGGCGAGCTGCGTAAATTGATTAACGTGAGGACGGACGGGGAAGTGGTGCTGATTAAGCCGGTGCGACAGTGCCCGCTCGGTCAAAATACTCACTGTGCGTTCAAAGCCGTGCATCATCAGACTTTGTCTGACAGTCCTGGCCGGCAGCTGCAGGCGACTGATCTGGGTCGCCGAATCTTGTATATAGCTGGCAAGCAACGGCTGCCGCTCGATCAGGTCGCTCAGTTCTGAGGTATTCACGCTAGGTTGTTGGACCTTATCCTGAATGTTGAGTAAGTCTGGTGGCGGTGACGTGACTTTAAACGTAGGTTGTGCCACAGGCCTTCTCAACGAATCGTTTAAAGCGTCTGTTTGCCACTCCTGATTCCACCACTGGTCCATCACATGCCAACCGCGAGGTGGTGAAGTCTTATAAATTTGTCTTATTGATGGCCAGCGATTTATCGAAACGGTTTCAGTATTGCTCTCCATGTTAAAAGGGGCTGCCTTTACCGCTTTGTCAGTAACTCGTGTGATGATAACGGGTATCTGCCCCTCCTCAGTACGGTGGTTCAGGATGCTGCCCGGTGGCAGTGTGCCAGGAAAATCAATAAGCGAATTGATGAGATGCATGCACTGAGCGGGCAGTGCCAGTGCGATTTGTTTCAGCGCGGCAAACATGGTCATTTGCGGCGCTGGAGTATTGGCGGTGATTGGTAAAGACAGGGATAACGCTATCAGTACAATTTGCTGATGGGTCGTTAAATGCGCTGGCCAGCCATCTGGCCGCAACCTTGAGGGCTCTATGTAGTGAGTCACTTCCTGACTCTGTAACCAGAGATGATGACCGGTTTTCTGCAACGCCAACTTGAGCCGTTTATCATCAACGGTGGGTATCGTTGAACGTTCTCTACTTAACCAGTCTTGCCACGCTTTTTGAGGTGATATAACACAGGTCAGCGCAGCGCACACTAACTGTTGAGTCGCGGTATCGTTTAGATGATTGCGTATTGCCACGGTTGCCGTCAGTATACAGACGTTTAATGACAACTGAGATAATGTTTGGACATTGGCTTTGGGTAAGAGTATTTGTGCGAAAAGCGGCTCTGGATACTGCTTTAATTCAGTTATAAGCTGCGCGGAAAATTGTCGCGAGGCCTGGATATGTTTAACACCAAAGGCGTGCTGGTGATGTAAGGTAACCAGCGCAGTCAACTGGCTGTATAGGCCTTTAATGCGCTGCGCATGGCAATGAGGCTTGTCGGCTGCACTCACAATAGACTGATGTCGTCGTTAGCTATCCTGATAGGTTTGGTAGGCATCGTCACCCCACGCAATAAGTACGTCGTTTTTGAAAAGCAGTGGCGTACATTCATCCATTGTGGTGATGCCATCAGCAGTCTTGTGCTGAGTTCGATAAAACATTACCTGCAGCTTGTCACCGCTGCTGATTTTGGCCTCTGTGATGTCCGGTGCACTCAATAACTGCATCACAGAGTCGCGACTCGCGCCTAGTTCCAGGGTGCCAATTTTCACTTTGTTATAAGCTTCACGGTCTTCCCAGTCCATGTTATCAGGTGAATCCGGGAACAGGCTCATAACGGATATGGCGAGGCCAATGTACACAATAAAGCCTGCGATCACGTATTTAACTACTTTAGTATTCATCTTGCCTGTCTCTTATGCTTTGCTCTATTGTAACGCAGTCAGTGGCGCGTCAATGCACATTTAACGCGGATCCTGCCATACTTGTCGTATCTGATACAGCACGTTATCGTGTTATTTCGTAACAAGGTACGTACGTACTGCCTGGTAGCTTCATTCTGTGCTGCAGAGCAAACGAACGCAGAAGATTGTCCATCATTTCCATCAGGCGGGGTTCTCCGGACAGTTGGAAAGGCCCTTTCTCACGAATTTGCCGAATTCCCTCACCTTTCACATTGCCAGCAACAATACCTGAAAACGCTTTACGCAACGCAGCAGCAAGCTCTGCGGTGGGCTGTTCTGTGTGCAAGTCTAACTCTGCCATTGAATCATGGGTGGGCACAAAAGGGGCCTGAAATGATGGGGCGATTTTCAAAGACCAGTTAAAGTTAAATGAGTCGCCCATTTCTCTGCGGTATTGCTCAACCTGTTCCCGTTCCGTGCTGATGTAGTGCGCGACAGCAGAAGGATCATCAATAATAATTTTATATAAACGTTGCGCCTTTTCACCTAGTGTATTGGCGACAAAGGTGTCAATAGAATGAAAATAGTCAGCACTCTCTGCCGGTCCGGTAAGAACGATAGGCAGACGCTGTTGGGCATTTTGCTCATCAAGCATAATGCCGAGAATATAAAGTAGTTCTTCCGCTGTGCCCACGCCGCCGGGGAAGATCACTATGCCGTGTGCGATGCGCACAAACGCTTCGAGGCGCTTTTCAATATCCGGCATGATCACTAATTCGTTGACTATCGCATTAGGCGGTTCCGCGGCAATAATACTCGGCTCTGTCACTCCCAAATAGCGACCAATGCGATAGCGTTGCTTGGCGTGGCCTATCGCAGCGCCCTTCATTGGCCCCTTCATCGCACCAGGACCACATCCGGTACAAATGTTCATTTCCCGTAGGCCGAGCTGATAACCTACGTCTTTTGTGTATTCATACTCGCAGGTATTGATGGAGTGGCCACCCCAGCACACTACCAGATTCAGGCGTTCGCCACCCGATATGGCATCTGAATGGCGCAGGAAATCAAACACCATGTCAGTCTGATTACCAAACTGGGCCAGGGAAGACATGCGTCGCATGTCATATTTTATGCCCATGTAAAGCAAATCCCGCAAGACCGCGAAAAGGTGCTCATGAACACCTTTTATCAACTTACCATCTACAAAAGCATCAGGCGGCGGATTGACCAGTTCAATTTTCACACCTCGCTCGCGTCGAACGAGGCGAACGTCAAAATGCTGGTAGGGGCCAAATACCTGTTCGGGATCATCTTTTTCAACACCGCTGTTGAGCACGGCCAGGCAGCAGTTGCGGAATATCTGGTAGAGATCGCTGTCGGTCGAATTTTGCAGCAGGTCAACTTCCCACTGGGACAATTGGCTCATCCATCCTACGGGGTTTAATTGTACTGTCTGCATAATAACGCTAGTCCTTGCTGATAATGACGAGATTGCGACCGCTGTTTTTCGCCTGATACAGGTTTTTATCAGCGCGTTCAAACACGTCTTCTACCGTCTCTCCTGAATTGAAGCAGGTTGCGCCGAACGATGCAGTGATGGTGACTTTTTCCTGTTTGAATTTGAACGGCAATTTTTCAAGCTTTTTGCGAATGGTTTCTAACGGTTTGTGCAAATCCTCAAGCTTGGTATCCGGGAAGAGCATAACAAATTCTTCCCCACCCCAACGGGCCAGAAAGTCTGTACTGCGCAGGCAGTCGCCAATATGCTTGGCGAGAATTTTCAGTGTTTTATCTCCTGCGGCGTGGCCGTACTTGTCATTAATCGACTTAAAACGGTCAACATCGACAATGGCCACACACAGTGGACTACCGGTTCGTTTGTGACGGGCGTATTCGGTTTCCATACGTTCATCGTAGGCGATACGATTAGCGACTTTGGTCAACGGGTCAGTGTGGGTTTCAATCCGCTGATCGATCAATTTTTTGCGATAAGTGTTAGTTTGTTTTTCGAGCCTTGTCAGCTGTGATTGCATTTCACTGAGCAGTTTTACAACCTTAAGCTCTTCTTTCTGGTCAGCCTTTTCTTGCGCGTTCAGGGTGCTGGACAGTTTTGCCAGATAGTCATTCGCCTGCTCTTTGAGTTTTTGCAGATCATCAGAGTCTGTCACCATGTCGCCAAAATCACTCAACTGGGCACGAATTACCTGAGTATTTTCCTGTTTCGCCTCGAATGCGGCCTTGGTCGATTTGACAGAATCTCCTACCGTAGTTTGCATACTGATCAGAGACTGATGCATTTCACGCACGAATTTGTCGGCTAGTTCCGCTTCTTCAATTAAATCCCTGACGATGATTCGAAGCAGCAGTAAGCAACATTCCAACAATTCTGTCTGGCTGATGCCGTCGAGGATCCGTTGGCGGATCTGTTGCAGCTGTTTGTCTTGCTTGTTGGCCTGGAAGAATTGCTCAACTAACGCCTGCAATTCTGCGGAAATCTGGGCATGCAATTTAGCATTGCCAGCCCGGCTCATTTTGTCAATTGGCGCAGCTTCGGTGACCTCTTGCTCATCGTCACTCGCTTTAGACGTTGTCGTGACTGGCTTTGTGGCTGGTGCAGAGCGCAGGTTCTTCAGCGCACGCTGGTACAGGGCAAGGACACTCTCAAACTGCGGCGTTGAACTAAATGCAGATTGCATGTTGCCGCTTAGCTTATTTAAAAAACGTGTTGCTTCGACGCGAATATCTTCTGATACCGAATCGTCACCCTGCAATTTTTTAATTGCACTTTCCAAAATGCTAAGCGTGTCGGTCGTATGCTTACGAAAATTCTGACTGCTCTGCATCAGCATCGACGTCAGCTTCTTGATACTTACGGCGGCAAACGTGTAATTGGGATTGCCGGACAGGTGGCCACGCAAGGTTTGCAACTCTTGGTCGAGTTCCGGAAACGCACCGTCGTAAAAGTTAGTTAACCTGACCAGAAACTGTGAGAGCAATTCATTTTGCTGTTTCAGCGATTTGAGCTGCTTTTGCTCATAGCCGCCGGCTCCGCTTGTTGGCCGTTTACTTTGATTCATCCGTCTTTCTGCTCACGCACTACCGCATTTTTCATAAAAGTATAGCGGCAACTATTTGTCTTGTATTGTTATTTCCGTTAAGTGCACTAAACGTCATTGACGAGCCAGTCTTCGCGTGTCCGGGATTGCCTCGAAATTGCTTCTGAACGGATTAATATCGAGTCCGCCCCGTCGCGTGTAACGAGCGTAAACACTCAGCTTTTCCGGCTTACAATAAGCACTGATATCGTGAAAAATACGTTCCACACACTGTTCGTGAAATTCGTTATGCTGGCGGAATGAAATGAGATATTTAAGTAGCGAGCCGTGATCTATTTGTGGACCCTGATAATGGATTTGTACGCTGCCCCAATCCGGTTGGTTGGTGATTAGACAATTGGATTTAAGCAGGTGGCTGACCAGTGTCTCGCTAGCGAACTGTTGACTCTCAATCTTTAACAGGTCGGGACGAAGTTGATAATGTTCGACCTCAATATCCAGATTATCGATGCAGGTACCGTTAAAGTTATCGATGGTCTGGCCAACAAAAGTGTCAACATCGAACAGCGATACATCTACTGGTAAGCCCGCACATGCTGAGAGATCACGGACCAGCGTATCGACCACGTGTTGTTTATCTGCAAACCGAGTTTGAATAAAACTATTTAAATACAACTTAAAGGACTTTGATTCTATCAGATTGGCAGAGTCTGCCGGAACGTCACACTGCATGATAGCGACACAAGGCTTACCTCGCTGGTTAAGCCAGCTTAACTCGTAACCTGTCCAACGATCTGTCCCTGTGAACGGCAAACATGCACCAAACTCGAACTCAGCACGGTTGATACTTCGAGGCACGGCTTGTAATAACGACGGGTCATATTGATCACTGTATTCCACAGGTTTTCCCAGACTCAGGCTATTCATCACATGCCCTGATTCATTTGCTAATTTTTTTGTCATCAAATGGGCTCACTCGTTACAATGCGCGCATTGTAACGGCAATGGGAAGCAAAATGCCAAATTCTATCGACCAGGCGCTGGATAACTTATTCGACATGTTTCTTTCCACTGCACCGGAATCATCACGCCTTGTGGAGTTTGACCCGAAATGGCCCTCACCTTGTTACCAGAGCAAAGGTAAAACTGGCGAGCATGTCATCTGGACGCCTGTGCTTTGTGAGCCTTCATTGCGCCTGAGTAATGTAGAAGCCGGAATGGATATTCAACTACACGACGATCTGCACCGTTATTTCGGACGCTATTTTAGCGACAATCTCGACTTGCAAACTGAGCGTGGCAACTTGCAGCTGCTGTTTGCCTGGAATGAATCTGATTTTGATCGCCTGCAACAGAATATTATTGGTCATCTATTGATGAAACAACGCCTTGAACAACCGCCCACGGTATTTTTCGCTGTGACCGACGAGGAAGATTTTATACTGACCGTTGATAATGAAAATGGCGCTGTCATGCTCGAACAGGTTGGACTTCCGCCCACCGAGCAACTGGCTCCTGACCTGGCCACTTTTATTGGTTCACTCACGCTGCCTGAGCAAAAGATCATCGATTTGAGCCTGTAATGCCGTGATGGCTTGCAGCGCATTTTCCATCTGCTGTTCCAGGTTTGTCAGTCGTTGTTCAGTAGTCATAGGCAGCGACTCAACAAAGCTGTGTTCACTGCTGCGAACACTGTTCGGATCCTCCTGCCAGCGCTTCAGTACTCTTATGACCTCAGGCAGCGGTAGCGTTCTGTCACTTTTATTTCTAATTGTCGCAACGCTGGGAACTTTCCCCTCGCTTTGAAGTTGCTGACACAGCGACACAATGTAATCAGTGAGATTATTCATGATCTGGTCAAATTCACTAGAAAATAATCTTACTCGCAATTCTAGGCAGGTCAGTGGACTGAGTAAAATATATAAACCCATGTAAAACAGATAGTTACGAAGTTGGCCCCATATTTGAATAGCGCAAGGTAGGTTTACGTAACTGACATTAATGAAAGGATAAAAAATGAAAAAAACTCTGGGTGCTTTACTGATTGGTGGTTCAGTGTTGTTGAGCGGCTGTGTAATTTCAGTTGGTGGTGATGGTGTAGATGGATACCACTCAGATTGGCAGAAAACCGAGCGTGACAACCGTGAGGCCATTGCAAACTTTGCAATCGGTATGAGTGAAAAAGACGTGAAAAGGCGTCTGGGAACACCTGACTTCTCAGAGCGTATGGTCAAACAACAGGACGAGTACCAGATCCTTTATTATCGTACTCAGCGTCAACACGACGATGGCATCACTACCAAAGATGAGTGCACACCTCTGATCATCAAAAATGGTGAGTTAGTAGGGTGGGGTGACGCGGTCATGGCCTCGCTGTAAAAGCATTCTTTTGTTCGGGCGTATCCCATGCTGGTGCGCCCATTTTCCTCAAAAAATCACTCCGTTAATGAATTGTTAACAAGCGCACTAAACTGCGATACATTGAAGTATAAATATCAGGTGAAGCGAAACACTTCGTCCCCACGCAGGAGTTTTTATTATGGCCATTGCTGCGCACGCCCATGTCAACGTAGAAAATATCAAAGCCATTTACCTTACCGCTGAAGATCTGAAAGTTGCTGCGTCTATCCTGTACAACGCCTATTTCGATGATCCGCTGTTTGTGGATATCTTCGAGTCCGAGCGTGAAGGCTATGAGAGCCGTCTGCGCTCGGCAATCAGAGAAGAATTAAACGCTTTCTGGGTTGCCAAACAACCCATGGTTGGTCTGTTTGATGATGAGCGATTGCTCGCTGTTGCTTGTCTTACGGGCCCTGATTCGGCGTTTGGGGCAGGAAGATACTGGCACTGGCGGCTGAAAATGCTGTTGACTGCGGGCTTTTTCGGTACTCGACAAATGCTGGAGAAAGAGGAACTGGTACGTCAGAAAATTCCTGCCGAAAATTTTCACATGTTGTCGTTTATTGCCGTCCATCCCGACCTTCAACACCATGGCCTGGGGCATGTACTGATGCGCGCAATCGACTCCGTATTACTTGAAGATCATAAGAGTGAAGGCGTGGCGGTATATTGCACGTTGCCCAAGTGTCTGCCGTTTTTCGAAGACGGTGATTATCATTTGATTGATGACCTGCAAGTCGGCCATATCACCGGTCAGGTGATGTTTCGAAAGCGCCCGTGATATGCATGTAAGTCTTTTGTTATTCATTCTGTAAGAGATATCTTACAAGTGTGTAGGATAAGCTTATTTTGTCGCTCAGGTCATGGACGTACAAAAATCATAACGCTTTGGTTTTTAATGAAAAATTAAGAAATCAGTAGGTCGGGAACATGAATTTGGCGATAAATGAACAGCAACACTGTGGTGTAAGTTTGTAATTGCTATATCTTTGTAGATGTCACAGGGATACACGACGGGTCAGGAAGACACACGGACGACTTTACGGACAAGCAATGGAATGTTCTTACCGCGCTGGAAAGCGGTGTTAGGGAGAAGGACAAGGTTGGGACACCTTTGGGACAACTTCAGGACGAAGAATGCTGTGGGTAGGAAGGACAGCGATACGAGGACAACGGAACAGGACCTATTCAGGAAGAATAGCTCGCTTAGGAAGAGTGAGATAAAAAGGAAAGGGGCGTAACGGATTTTATCGGGAAGATTTTATTGCAACGGAACGCTGAGAGGGACGCTCAAAATTCTATAAAGAGGCAGCGCATAGCGCTGCCTTTTTCCGTCTCAAGAGCAGTCAACTGGACACTAGTTAATTCTGTGCGGTGGGATGTCGATGCCCGTTACCGTGTTGTCCAACAAAGTGATGTGGCCGGTGTAGCGGTCTTCTCCATTGCCTGAGAATTCAAATGCATACTCTGCCTTCCAGGTTATTTTGCCTCGCCACGTCGTTAAACGGGTTTTTATCCTGGCAATAGAGATAAGTTGTAGCTGGTGCGTATCACAATATTGTTTAAGATATGCATGGGCCGTTTCAGCCAGCGCGCGAAGCTTCCAAAACTGTAAGGCAATAGCGCAGATGCAGGCTAGCAGTAATATCTCAAACAGCATCAGGCTTTACTTCTTGTCACAGAAGAGGCACCACTATTGCTAAATAACGAGCCTATCGCTTTTGACATCGCATCGGAGCGTTCAGGGTTGCGTATCGCCCCAAGCATGTTAGTGCGAATATCAGGTATGGCAACCAGATCGCGGTAAAGAGGTGCAAACCATCGGCCATCGTCCACGCTTGCGCATGTTTCAAGAAAATGTGCCAGCAAAGCATTATCACCAAATCTGTGCCAGTGCCGCCCCGCAATAACGGTCAATAAATCTGCCCCGCGCAGTGCGGGCTCATCCAAAAGTTTAGTAATAAATGCGTTGACCTCGCGGTTATCCTCAGACTGAGTGAGCGCGCGTAATATTGCCATTTGTATGCTGCTATCGGATTGCTCACGGGCCAGGTTAAGTAAGGTGCTGGTCAGGTCTGAAGAGACGGGGTAGTGCTCCATCGCGCCAAGCAATATGTTCAAAAATGCCGGAGAAAGAGAAGGTAACGCTTCAACAAACCGCTTTTGCCACTGTTGTTGAGGCATTTTAGCTGCCAGATCAGCAATGCCCTGATGCGCGAGTGTTCGCCAGTCAATCACACTGGGTGATTGTAAATAGTGTTGTACCGCAGCGAAATGTTGTGATTCAGGCAGCTTTAACGTCGCGCGACTAAAGCTATTAAAGTCTGCTAATAGTGATTGAGATGGAACGAAGCTATAAGGATTATCAGGCAATCTGGCCTGGGTATCGTTTTGCGGCTCAAACGTGTCGCCTAATGCATCAATTATGATCTGCAAAAAGTGCTGCCTTGATGCACCGACTACCCGACTTTGTTCATCGATAGGCAGCTTAATAAACCATACGTAATGCTGAGCTGATTGAGAGCGGTTAAAAAATACAATACCGCACCAAAGATGGCCCTGACGTGGCCGGGGGACGGGCAGGCTGCCATGCTCGATGTCCAGAAACGTTTGGCCATCCAGTTCGCTAATGGTGCGTCCCATATCAAAAACCCGATATTCGGTACCGGCATGCAGGAGAAATTCACTGATTGTCGAGATTTCGCTCATATTTACTATTTGATTTCGTTACAATTGACTGCTGTGCCGAGGCTCATAGAGTTGCGCGGCGAATGCACGCCATTTGCTTTGCTTGAATGGCGGCAAGTATATCGTAAAATTTGCCTGCATACCTGCTTAGGAGAGTGTCTGGGTGTCCAACCTACCTGCCCACCATCAATTGTCAGCACTATTAACCGACCTTACTGCGGCGCTCAGGTGTGCTGGTTTGTGGTCTGAAAAAACGCCCAGCGCACAGGCTTTGTCCAGCCCTCTGCCTTTTTGCTGTGATTCGCTTGCTTTCGAACAGTGGCTACAGTTCGTATTCGTGCCGCGGTTACAGCATTGTATTGCACACAATCATCCCTTGCCAGAGCGCAGTGCCATACTACCCATGGCCGAAGAAACGCTGTCGTCACGACAGGGTAACAAGCACATTTTTACGGTGCTCGCCTGCATTGATGACTATATCAATAGCCAGGCAGACACGTAGCCATGAGTCTCACTATTCTCTATCAGGATGAAGACATGGTTGCCGTGCACAAGCCTTCGGGTTTGTTAGTGCACCGGAGCCTCATTGATAAACGTGAAACTCAGTTTGCTATGCAGATGGTCAGAGACCAGATTGGACAACATGTTTACACGGTGCATCGACTCGACCGGCCCACCAGTGGTGTGTTGCTGATGGCGCTATCGAGTGAAGTGGCCAGACAGCTAACCGAGCAGTTTAGCGAGCGGACGGTGAATAAAACCTACCATGCGATAGTGCGTGGCCATACGCAGCCTGAACTTACTATTGACTATGCGTTGAAAGAAAAGCTGGATAAAATCGCCGACAAGCACGCGCGTCAGGACAAACCTGCGCAACCCGCGATAACCGAGATGCAGTGCCTTACAACATTTGAATTACCCTTTGCCGTAGGACGCTACAGTAGCGCTCGATATTCATTGGTAAAATTGTGCCCGCACACGGGCAGGAAGCATCAGTTAAGGCGCCACATGGCACACATCAGCCATCCTATCATGGGTGATACCACTCACGGTGACGGTAAACACAATGCGTTTTTACGAGCTCAATTTGGATATCAGGGACTAGCACTATGCTGTTCTAAACTGCAACTGTTGCATCCGCGTAAAAAGACCCCACTATTGATTCAAACCGAGTTGGACAGCCGCATGCAAAAGCTTATTGCTGCATGGGGAATGGAACGCTCAGCACTCAGACGTCTTTGGAGTAATTAAATGGCAGATATCAGTATCTTTGTCGGATCAGTGTATGGCAACGCACAGCATGTTGCCGAGCAGGCACAGCAAAAATTAGAAGAGCATGGATTGGAAGTGGATGTTTTTACAGATCCGGATATTGATAACTTTACCAACGCCAATGCGGTTGTGGCGATAAGCTCTACAACAGGGCAGGGAGATTTACCCCCTAATGTGGAACTTTTCGTATCAGATCTGCGCGATACCTTTCCTCTGATGAATGGCAAGCCTTTCGCTGTCGCCGCGTTAGGAGACAGTAGCTACGGTGACACCTATTGTGGAGGCGGACGCCAGTTTTTTGAGTTATTTACGGAATTACAGGGTAGCGCGGTGGCTGACATGCTTGAGATAGACGCCTGTGAGACGTTGGAGCCTGAAGAAGAAGTGGTGCCCTGGCTGGAAGGATTGATCCCCGCACTTACCAAGGCATAACCGAAAATATGACGACGGTGCTGATATTACTCAGCACCGCGTAGTAGCGCATTGATGCCGACTTTTGCCCGGGTTTTCGCATCCACTTTTTTGACGATAATGGCCGCATACAGGCTGTAAGATCCGTCTTTTGATGGCAAATTGCCCGGCACGACCACAGCACCCGCTGGCACTCGACCATAGTGCGTCTCACCCGTTTCACGATCGTATATTCGCGTACTCTGACCGATATAAACACCCATTGAAATCACCGCGCCCTGCTCGACGATAACGCCCTCGACAATCTCAGATCGGGCACCGATAAAGCAATCATCTTCAATGATAGTGGGGTTTGCCTGCAGAGGCTCCAATACGCCGCCAATGCCAACGCCCCCAGATAAGTGCACATTCTTACCTATTTGTGCGCAGCTACCCACTGTGGCCCAGGTATCCACCATGGAGCCTTCATCGACAAATGCACCGATATTGACATAAGAAGGCATGAGTACCACATTTTTGCCAATGAAGCTGCCGGTGCGAACCGCCGCCGGTGGCACCACACGCATGCCCTCGGCCCTGAATTTATCTGCATCATAATCGTCAAATTTCAGCGGCACTTTGTCGAAAAAACGGCTCTCGGCACCATCAATGACCTGATTGTCATTGATTCTGAAGTACAACAGCACGGCTTTTTTAAGCCACTGGTGTACCACCCATTCGCCGGCTATTTTTTCAGCGACGCGCGCCTGGCCACTATTTAGCAGCTCGATGGCATCTATCACGGCTGATTTGATCACTGGATCGACGCTGGATGCAGTGATATCTGCGCGTTGTTCAAACGCATTTTCGATAATATTTTTTAGTTCTGACATGCTTCATCCTGGGGTTCGGACTGATCTAATAGCTGAATAAGGCGTTTTCTCAATTCGACCAGTTGGTTCTGATCCAATGCCGTATCCTGTTCATTGGTAATAATAAAAAGATCCTCAGCGCGTTCACCGATGGTGGAAATCTTGGCCATCTTCAGCGAGATATTCAGATCCACAAAAAGATGCCCAATTTTGGCAAGCATGCCCGGCGCATCGAGCGCTTCAAGCTCAACCAGCGTGACATCTTGATGGCTACCGTAAAAACGGACTTTGGTTTTCACATCCAATTGTTTCATCTGGCGCGACATCTTGCGCTGATTGGTATGGGAGCGACCTGGTTTCTCCAACTGTGACACGATAGCCTGCTTCAGGCTTTTCAATCGACTGGGTGATGTGATCCGCTCGCCATCATGTTCGAGGATCACAAACGTATCGAATGCAAAGCCATCGGTGGTACTCATAATTTGTGCATCATGGATGCTGCAATTACGACTATCCAGCACCGATGCTACCTGAGCGAACAATGCGTGGCGGTCACGACCGTAAATAATGAGCTCGGTGCCGGATTTTGAGATGCCGGGATTCAGATCTACGACCAATAATTCCTGATCTCTTACATCGGCATCCAGGATCACATTGGCATGCCAGACCAGCTGTTGTGGCTTAAAGCGCGCAAAGTAATCATTGTCCATGCGCTGCCAAAACGTGTTCAGACGCGCTTCATCGGTACCGTTTTCTAACAGCACTGCGCGCGCTTCAGCTTTGTGTTGGTCAACACGCTCCTGCAACGTAAATTCACACTGTAAGCCATTGTCCAAGGCTTTTTGTGTCATTAAGTAAAGCTCACGCAATAATGAAGCTTTCCACTCATTCCACAAATTATCATTGGTTGCACGGATATCGGCGAGCGTAAGTGCGTAAAGATGATTTAGATGATTATGGCTACGCACTTTGGTCGCAAAGTCTGCAATGACCTCTGGGTCGTAAATGTCTCGTCTTTGTGCAACAACGGACATTAGCAGGTGGTGCTCTACCAGCCATTGCACCAGGCTGGCATCTTCTTTACTGAGATCGTGACGCTGTGCAAAATTAGCGACATCTTTGGCGCCAAGTTTGGAGTGGTCGCCGTTCCTACCCTTGGCAATATCATGAAATATGGCAGCCAAAAAGAGCAGCTCGGGTTTGTCTAAGTTACGTACTATCCTGCCACTGCGAGGAAACTCTGTATTATCCTTAGAAAAGTAATGGTAGACATGCTTGACCAGACGGTGCGTATGCTCATCAACGGTGTAGGCGTGGAACAGGTCAAATTGCATCATACCAACAATATGATCCCACTCGGGCAGGTACGCCTGCAAGATGCCATGTTTGTGCATAATGTCCCAGCCCAGACCAAAAAATGCCGGCTGTTTCATTAGCTGCATAAACAACTGTCTGCATTCCATGCGCTCACAAAAATACTGATGCTGAAATTCACGCCTCGCATTGCGTAACTGGCGCAGGCAGTCCGTGTCCAGACCTCGCGCATCCGGTGTTTCCGTGACCAGTAATAAAAACTGTAAAATCGACTCTGGTTGGGCGAAAACGTTGTCATGAGATGGGCTAATCAGACCGTCATTGAGCATGAAGTCCTGATTGATCTGAACAGACTGTTTGACCTTTAAAGACAAAATGTCGGCTTGGAAACGTTGCAGTAACATGTCATTTAGCTCGCGCACGCGTCGCACAATACGGAAAAACGATTTCATCATGCGTTCAACCGATGCTTTGCCTTCACTACCGTACCCGAGCATTTCAGCGACATCGGTCTGATAATCAAACAGCAGGCGATTTTCGCTTCGCCCTGCGGTCATGTGTAAGGCAAACCTCAGACGCCATAGCGCTGAGCGACACTCAATCAGCTCATTGTATTCGCTTTCGGTAAAGTACCCATGGCCGACCAATAATTTCCCGTCGAACACATTGAAATGCTTTTTTGCCACCCAGCCAATCGACTGAATATCCCGCAAACATCCGGGATTTTCCTTTACATTCGGCTCAAGGTTATAGGAGGTGTCATGAAATTTCGCATGACGGGCACGTTGCTCTTCCAGTTTAGCGACAAAGAAATCTTTGCTGCTCCAGAACCTCGGACTATGGGTCCGCTCGTTAAGTTCAGCAAGGGTATCGTGACAGCCAGCCAGGTATCTCGCTTCGACCAGATTAGTCGCAATAGTGATATCTTCTTTGGCAAGCTTTATCGTTTCTTTGATCGTGCGAACCGACTGACCAACATCCAGACGACTGTCCCACAGCAACGTGATGAATTGGCTAATCTTGGCCGTCACATCGTCATTGATGCGCCTGCGGCTTAGTATCAGCAAATCTATGTCAGAATAGGGTTGTAGCTGCCCCCGACCGTAGCCGCCCACAGCCACCAAAGCGAGGTCTTTGACCTGGTCCAGTTGCAGGAGTTTCCATGCATGTCGCACCAGTGCGTCGATAAACGCGGCCCGACCGGTCACCAGTGTATCGACTTCCATGCCGTCAAAATCGGCCCGTAACCACGCATAGCTGTTGTCGACACATTCTCTGAAGGCCGCAGTGTTATCGATGCTATTGATACGTTTGATCTGACCAAGAAGACTATGCAATGACAACGCCTTACCTCTCTCTTTGCGCCATTCCTGCTGATGCTATACACCAGCTTGTAAACATCAGCTGTGTGAAATGATTCGTGGGATCGTCTCTTCGTCGCGATGCGTCAGAATCTCAACACCGTCATCTGTCACCAGCAGTGTATGTTCCCACTGCGCGCTCAGACTGCGGTCTTTGGTCACGACGGTCCATTGATCTGGCAGTAGTTTAGAATACCTTTTACCCGCATTAACCATCGGCTCGATGGTAAAACACATGCCAGGTTCGAGTGCCTCGCCAGTACCCGGGCGTCCGTAATGCACTACCTGAGGCTCTTCATGAAAGTTTGCACCAATACCATGTCCACAATATTCTCTGACGATAGAGTAATTATGTTTTTCGGCATGCTGCTGAATGATGTGGCCAATGTCGCCCAGTCGCACGCCCGGACGCACCATTTCGATTGCCATGTACAAAGACTCTTGTGTCACCCTGATAAGCCGCTCAGCCATGATGCTGGGTTTACCAACGACAAACATCTTGGAGGTGTCACCGTGATACCCCTCTTTTTTTACCGTGACGTCGATATTGACAATATCACCGTCTTTGAGTTTTTTATCTGATGGGATCCCGTGGCAAATGACGTGATTGACCGAGGTGCAAATCGATTTTGGGAAAGGGGGGTGGCCATAATGCAGCGGAGCGGGAATACCGCCCTGTACATTTACGATATGGTCGTGACAGATAGTATTTAACTCATCAGTGGTCACGCCTTTTTTCACATGCTCACCAATAAGCGTCAGGACTTCTGCAGCGAGCCGTCCGGCGACGCGCATTTTTTCGATTTCTTCAGGTGTCTTGATAATCGCAGCCAAAACTCAATTCCAATGCAATGACAGATATAAACGTAAAAAACGGCCGTTATGGTAACGTGTCATGACAAATATGTATATAAATCGACAACGCCACACGTAACGCGTTTTCTTGAATAAAGTTGTCCGACATGATATAAAGCGCGCGCTTTTTGCCGGGGTCTGTAAATTTCATGTAGATTCCTAGCTGAAATGCACCGTATTTATATTTAAACAACACACATACATCGACACCGCGTTCGGGGTGTCTTGCCAAGATTGGCGGGATCGAACAAGGGGATGTATGGAGGCCTAACCCCAATTGAGGACAATATAATGGCAAATGTTTCAATGCGTGACATGCTGCAAGCCGGCGTGCACTTCGGTCACCAAACTCGCTACTGGAACCCGAAGATGAAGCCTTTCATTTTCGGCGCTCGTAACAGAGTACATATCATCAATCTGGAAAAGACGGTTCCTTTATTCAACGACGCGCTGTCTTACCTGTCAGGCGTAGCGTCTAAGAAAGGTAAAATCCTGTTCGTCGGCACCAAGCGTGCAGCCAGTGAAGCCGTTAAAGAAGCAGCAAATCAGTGCGACCAGTTTTATGTAAACAAGCGCTGGTTGGGCGGCATGCTGACTAACTGGAAAACAGTTCGTCAGTCAATCAAGCGTCTGAAAGAGCTTGAGCAGCAGAGTCAGGACGGCACGTTCGAGAAGCTGACTAAAAAAGAAGCGCTGATGCTTCAGCGTGAAATGGACAAGCTTGAGAGCAGCCTGGGCGGTATCAAAGACATGGGCGGTCTGCCTGACTGCTTATTCGTTATCGATGCAGATCATGAGCACATTGCTGTTAAAGAGGCACGTAACCTGGGTATTCCTGTGGTTGCTGTTGTTGATACCAACTCTGATCCAGACGGCGTTGACTTCATTATTCCTGGCAATGACGACGCGATCCGCGCTATTCAGCTTTACCTGAGCGCCGCAGCAAGTGCTATCAGTCAGGGTCGTGAACAGAACCTGGAAGTACAAGCTGAGCAGGACGATTTCGTAGAAGCTGCTGAGTAATCATCGCAGCGCAACAACCTTTCTGAGGTTGCGAAGAAAATATCGTTCAGGGGGCTGTTTACAGCCCCTTTACTTTACCGAATCGATTAACGTTTATTGAGGATTATCAAAATGGCAGTGACTGCAGCACTGGTAAAAGAACTCCGCGAGCGCACTGGCGCGGGTATGATGGATTGTAAAAAAGCTCTGGTTGAAACCGACGGTGATATCGAGCTGGCAATCGAAAACATGCGTAAGTCTGGTCAGGCGAAAGCCGCTAAAAAAGCCGGCCGAATCGCTGCTGAAGGTGTGATTCTGACCAAAGTGTCTGGCGACAAAGCCAGCATGTTAGAATTGAACTGCGAAACCGATTTCGTAGCCCGTGATGAAAACTTCCTGGCTTTCGGTAACATGCTTATCGACCTGGCTGCTGAGAACAACATCAGTGATATGGACAGCCTGAACGCGTTAGAAGTTGATGGCGAATCTATCAGCGTTAAACGTGACAACCTGGTCGCGAAAATTGGCGAAAACATTTCACCTCGTCGCGTAATCAGTGTTGAAGGCGGCAATCTGGGTGCTTACGTACACGGTGGTCGCATCGGCGTAATCGCGATTCTTGACGGCGGTGATGAAGACTTAGCCAAAGACGTAGCAATGCACGTAGCAGCCTCAATGCCTCAGTACGTTAAGCCTGAAGACGTGCCGGCCGAAGTGGTTGAGAAAGAAAAAGCTATCCAGGTTGAAATCGCTATGCAATCTGGCAAGCCTGCCGATATCGCAGAGAAAATGGTATCTGGCCGCATGAAGAAATTCACTGGCGAAATCAGCCTAACTGGTCAGCCTTTCGTTAAAGATCCTTCGGTTAGCGTAGGTGCATTGCTGAAGAGCAAGGGTGCTGACGTGATCAACTTCGTTCGTTTCGAAGTGGGTGAAGGCATCGAGAAGAAGAGTGAAGACTTCGCTGCTGAAGTTGCCGCTCAGATGGCTGCCAACAAGAAATAATTGCACGCGTGGCTTTTGCCACCTAGCAATGTCAGCTACACTACGGGCACCTCAATTGAGGTGCCTTGTTGTGGGTGGAGTAACCTTTCCAGCGTAAAGGCTGAAACGTATCGAGTGATGAGACGTTTAACAGCTCGAACATATGACGCTTGAAACGTTACTGCATCAGGGCAACAGACGTGAAGCATGACGGGAGTGCTATCGCGGTTAATGCGCTAGCAACACCCATCCGGGCTTAGTCTGGTTTTCGTGTTTTGTCCCTGTCATGTATGTTGTTTATGGTTCATGAAGGAAAGCCCATTCAATGAGTATCACGCCTAAATCTGCATATCGACGAATTCTTCTTAAGCTTAGTGGCGAAGCCCTGATGGGCGATGAAGGGTTTGGCATCGACCCGAAAGTGCTTGACCGTATGGCTCAGGAAATTAAAGAACTCGTTGAACTGGGCGTGCAGGTCGGTCTGGTTATCGGTGGCGGTAATCTGTTTCGTGGCCAAGGGCTTGCTGAAGCCGGAATGAACCGAGTGGTAGGCGACCATATGGGGATGTTGGCAACCGTGATGAATGGTTTAGCCATGCGTGACGCCCTACACCGAGCATTTGTTAATGCTCGCCTGATGTCCGCTATTCCGCTTAATGGTGTATGTGATGCCTACAACTGGGCCGAAGCGATCAGTTTATTAAAGTCGGGGCGCGTGGTAATTTTTGCTGCGGGCACGGGAAATCCTTTCTTTACGACCGACTCTGCCGCTTGCCTCAGGGGCATAGAAATCGAAGCAGATGCTGTTCTGAAAGGGACTAAGGTCGATGGTGTATTCAGCGACGATCCGGTGAAAAATCCAGATGCAGTATTACACAAACGGCTCAGTTATCAGGAAGTGTTAGAAAAAGAACTTAAAGTCATGGACCTGGCTGCATTCACGCTAGCCAGAGACCATAGCCTACCCATTCGAGTCTTTAATATGAACAAGCCCGGCTGCTTGCGTCGCGTTGTGCTTGGTGAAGATGAAGGTACACTGATAGATAAAATGGACGTACTTGACTAGATGGTTTAACCGCAAGGCATTCATGTTAGGCGCAAATAAAAACAAGAGGAAAATGACGTGATTGAAGAAATTCAGGCAGATGCTGAACAGCGTATGGAAAAAAGTATCGCTGCGTTAAAAAGTCAGTTCAGTAAAATCCGCACAGGGCGCGCGCATCCCAGCCTTCTGGACAGCATTCATGTATCTTACTATGGCGCAGATACGCCGCTTAAGCAGGTGGCCAATGTAGTAGCCGAAGACTCTCGTACGTTGGCGCTTACTGTATTCGATAAAAGTGCCATCCAGGCCGTTGAAAAGGCCATCATGCAATCTGATCTGGGGCTAAACCCAATGAGTGCGGGGACCACAATCCGCATTCCCTTACCACCGTTGACAGAAGAGCGTCGTAAAGACCTTATTAAGGTTGTGCGAGGCGAGGCGGAACAAGGACGCGTGTCTATTCGTAACATCCGCCGCGATGCCAACAGTGATGTGAAAGAACTGCTCAAAGAAAAAGAAATCAGTGAAGATGAAAGCCGGGTCGCGGAAGAAAATATTCAGTCAATCACTAATGACTTTATTAAGAAGGTTGACGCGATGTTGGTTGATAAAGAAAAAGAATTGATGGAAGTGTGATTGACACAGAATACCCACATGCAACAGCAGGCGAGTGAGACGTCAGCATCAGAAGATCATCAAGGTTCTGATGCAAGCGCAGACAATATGCCCAAACACGTTGCCATTATTATGGATGGCAACGGACGCTGGGCGAGGCAAAAAGGTAAAATACGCACCTTTGGTCACAAAGCCGGCGTTGATGCCGTGCGTGAAGCGGT
Source organism: Aestuariibacter salexigens DSM 15300 (assembly GCF_000429145.1). Taxonomy (GTDB): domain Bacteria; phylum Pseudomonadota; class Gammaproteobacteria; order Enterobacterales; family Alteromonadaceae; genus Aestuariibacter; species Aestuariibacter salexigens. The sequence goes on along the minus strand of NZ_AUBH01000003.1, from coordinate 246,877 downwards.
AAAATATGCACGCAAGAATGGTATTCAGGCGCTAACACTGTTTGCTTTCAGCAGTGAAAACTGGAAGCGTCCTGCTGAAGAAGTCAATGTGTTAATGGAACTGTTTAATCTAGTATTGAACAGCGAAGTAAAACGTCTTAACAAAAACGGCGTACGGCTAAAAGTGATTGGTGATACCCGTCGTTTTGATACCAAACTGGTTGAAAAAATCGCTAAAGCAGAGCTGCTCACTGCGGCAAACGACGCATTAACGCTCAATATCGCCGCTAATTATGGCGGACGCTGGGATATTGTCGATGCCGCCAGACAGTTGGCAGAGGATGTCGCTGAGGGAGTGCTTCAGCCATCCGACATTGACGAAAGCACGTTTGACAACCACACGTCGCTGGCATCACTTCCTGACCTTGACTTGTTGATCCGCACTGGCGGCGAACACAGGATAAGTAATTTCCTGCTTTGGCAATGTGCTTATGCAGAGTTCTATTTTACAGACGTGTTGTGGCCAGATTTTAATGAGTCGACGTTTGCCGCCGCGGTAAAAGATTATGCTGAACGGCAGAGAAGGTTTGGTTTAACCGGCGAGCAGGTTGTGACAAACTAACGCGTCACCCCTGTCAGCTAATTACAATAAATACAGAAGAAACGACAGATATGCTCAAACAACGGATCATCACTGCGCTGATCCTCGCCCCACTGGCCCTGATTGCCATTCTTTTCCTCCCACCGCAGGGCTTTAACATTGTCATTGCGCTGGTCGTGGCACTTGGCGCGTGGGAATGGGCAAATATGTCAGGTATTCATGCGCGTCCAGCCAAGGGACTTTATACGCTATTCATCATAGCTTGCTGCTTTGGCCTCAGTGCCACGGTACCGGAGGGCATGGTCTGGTATCAGGGGCAGTTGAACAGCACCTATCAATATGTGCTTGGTAGTGCTGCAGTATGGTGGCTGATTTCGCTGTTCATGATTATCGCATACCCCAAATACAGCGCGTTTTGGCAGCGTTCAAATCTCATACGTAGCGTGTTTGGTGTGCTGACATTAGTGCCAACCTGGGTGGCAGTGGTCACCCTGCGAACCAGCTTATATGAAATTGACCCCTATTATGGTGCTTCGCTGATTTTTTACGTACTCGGTATCGTGTGGGCTGCAGATATAGGCGCATTTTTTGTCGGGGTAAAGTTTGGACGTCACAAATTGCGCCCTCGCGTATCACCAGGAAAAACGCTGGAAGGTTTGTTGGGAGGCATTGCAGCGTCATCGGCAATCATTGCCTTTGCGGCGTTACACTATCAGGTGGAGCCCTCGAGGATCTGGCTGCATCTGCTTATTGGCGGTCTGACAGTCGGCGTGTCAGCGCTTGGTGACCTGAATGAAAGTATGTTTAAGCGCTGCGCCGGGATCAAGGATAGCGGCAAGCTGCTGCCCGGTCACGGTGGTGTACTAGACCGCATTGATAGTCTTACCGCTGCATTCCCGGTATTCGCCTTCTGTTACGTCACCTGGATGGCCTGATGCAAACCATCACCGTGCTGGGCGCGACAGGCTCAATTGGATTGAGTACGCTGGATGTGGTGAATCGTCACCCTGACCGTTATCGGGTTTTTGCGTTAACGGGAAATCAACAGTACAAACAATTGATTGATCTGGCCAAGCAGTGTGCTGCTCGCTATGTAGTGATAGCTGATGAGAGCTACTATCCGCAGGCTATTGAGTATGCCGGCGAGGTATCCTTAGGTGCTGACGTTCTAACTGGCTCTCTGGCCCTTCAACAAGTTGCCAGTGCCGCAGAAGTTGACTGTGTAATGGCGGCCATTGTGGGGGCCGCTGGCCTGTTACCGACACTTGCTGCGGTAAAAGCGGGCAAACGTGTTCTGCTTGCCAATAAAGAGTCACTGGTCATGTCGGGTGAATTGTTTATGCAGGCTGTCATCGATCACAACGCAACGCTATTACCGATAGACAGTGAACATAACGCTATTTTTCAATGCCTGCCGCAAGATTTTACCCGAGCGCAGCTGACGGATTCGGGCATCTCAAATATCTTGCTGACCGGCTCTGGCGGTCCGTTTTTGCATATTCAGGAGTCTGAGTTGGTGTCAGTAACACCTCAACAGGCATGTGCTCACCCTAATTGGGAGATGGGACGTAAAATATCGGTCGACTCGGCGACCATGATGAATAAAGGGTTAGAGTTCATCGAAGCCTGTTGGTTATTTGGCTTGCAGGCGGATGACATTAAAGTCGTTTTGCACCCTCAGAGTGTGATCCATTCGATGGTGCAATATATTGATGGTTCGGTTATTGCGCAAATGGGGAACCCTGATATGCGCACCCCTATCGCTTACGGTCTGGCCTATCCGCACAGAATCCATGCCGGCGTTGATGCGCTGGACTTTTCTTCAATCAGTGCGTTCACCTTTGATAAGCCCTGCCCGCAGCGCTATCCAAATTTGTATCTTGCTATTGACGCGTTTAAGCATGGACAGTATGCCACAACGGCGTTGAATGCGGCGAACGAAGTGGCAGTAGACGCGTTTCTGGCAGAGCAAATTAAATTCACCGATATCGCGTCAATCAACGAATCCGTACTTAATTCAATTGAACCTGTACAGCTGACAAGCATCCAAGATGTTATTGAATTTGACGCGCAAGCCCGCAGCGTAGCGCGCCGTATACTAACAGGGATCATGGCATGATTGCATTTGTCTGGAGCCTGATGTCGTTTATCGTCGCCTTGGGGATCCTGGTTGCTGTCCACGAGTGGGGACATTTTTACGTGGCCAGGCGTTGTGGCGTGAAAGTCGAGCGCTTTTCGATTGGCTTTGGGAAACCGCTTTGGCGCACTCATGACAAACATGGTACTGAATTCGTTATCGCTGCGATCCCGCTTGGTGGTTATGTGCGCATGCTGGACGAGCGTGTGGACCAGGTGAGTGAGGCCGATTTACCCTATGCATTTAATCGTCAATCGGTGGGCAAACGCATTGCAATTATCGCTGCCGGACCGTTGACCAATTTTATTTTCGCCATTTTTGCATTGCTGTTGATGTATCTGATTGGACTACCCACAGTAAAACCAGTGATTGGTAATATTGAAGCGCAATCAATCGCGGCCCAGGCAGGGCTTCCTGATGCAGGGGAAATCACAGCGATAGGTGGCCAGCAAACCGCCGATTGGGAAGACGTGAATCTGGAATTAGTGTCGCATATTGGCAAAGATGCTATGCAGGTAACGGTGCTCAGAACTGAAGGTTATACTCAGGATTACACACTGGATTTGCGCGACTGGTCGTTTGACCCTGACAGCCAGTCTGCGCTGGCCAGTCTTGGTATTCAACGGTTCACCCCTGACGCAACAACTGAGATTACCTACGTCGCTGAAAATTCAGCCGCACAGCGAGCTGGCTTCAACGTTGGCGATAAAATTATTGCCATGGATGGAACTCTGCCGCAGAACTGGCAACAAATAGTAGACTATGTCAGCGCTCGACCCGGGCAGATGCTCAGATTTGAGGTCGGGCGGGGTGGAGACATCGTATCCCTTGATGCGACAATAGGTACGCGAGAAAACGATCCGTCAATCGGTTATTTAGGATTGGCGCCGCGTTATGAAGAGTGGCCTGAGGGTCATGTATTCATTCACCAGTACAATCCCATAAGCGCGCTACTGAAAGCGACAGATAAAACCTGGCGCTGGATGACATTAAGCGTTGAGATGATCGGAAAGTTAATTACCGGCGATGTGTCGGTAAAAAACTTGAGTGGTCCTATCTCAATTGCTCAGGGCGCGGGGGTGAGTGCAGGGTACGGGTTAGTCTATTTTTTGAGTTTTTTGGCATTAATCAGCGTGAATTTGGGAATTATTAACCTTTTGCCCTTACCAATGCTTGATGGTGGCCATCTACTCTATTATTTTATAGAGCTTTTAACCGGACGGCCCGTGCCAGAGTCCGTGCAGGAAGTGGGATTTAAAGTGGGTGGAGTACTGCTATTGATGCTGATGTCCATTGCCATTTTTAACGATATCGCACGCCTGTCATGAGCGAGAACAACGCCAGTACGCATAAATAACGTGCGCTCAGGAAGAATATTAATAAATGAAGTTTAGACAGTTAGTTGTAGCAGGTTTGCTACTGTCCAGTGCCAACGCCTTTATTCCAAATGCTGCCGAGGCAAGTTCAGACGCAGAGTTTGTTGTTCAGGATATTCGAGTCGAAGGTTTGCAGCGTGTCGCATTAGGAGCGGCGCTTACCTATTTGCCTGTTCAGGTGGGCGATACTATGAACAGCTTCCGTATCACGCAGTTGATCCGGTCACTGTACAGTTCGACTCACTTTGAGAGCATTGAGATCTTACGCGACGGAAGCACGCTGGTGGTGCGCGTCCGTGAACGGCCTACAATCAGTAACATCATCTTTGAAGGTAATGATGACATCAAAGACGAGCAGTTGCAGCAGAGCCTGGACGATAACAACATCCGCGTTGGCGAGCCGCTGGATAAAACGTTGCTCACCGGTATTGAAAATGGCCTGAAAGACTTTTTCTACAGCATTGGTAAATACAATGCTGACGTCACCGCAATTGTGACGCCTCTACCGCGCAATCGTATTGACCTTAAGTTCCTGTTTGAAGAAGGGGATGCCGCCAAGATTGAGCAAATAAACATTGTTGGCAACAAAGTGTTTCCCGACAATGAGCTGCTTAATCAGATGGAGCTGAAATTTAATACGCCATGGTGGGACCTATTGTCTGAAACCCGTTATCAGAAGCAAACGCTGACAGGTGACATGGAAACCCTGCGCAGCTATTACATGGACCGAGGCTATCTGCAGTTCAATATCGACTCCACTCAGGTATCGATGACGCCGGAAAAAGACGGCATTTATATCACCATGAATGTCAGTGAAGGAGAGCAGTATAAGATCTCTGAGGTGGAACTGGTCGGTGATCTGCTAGGTTACGAAGACTATCTAAAAGCACTTATGCCACTGACACCGGGTGAACTCTACAATCAAGCCCTGGTTACCTACAGTGAAGAATTTATTAGTAAGTACTTGGGACGCTTTGGCTACGCCTATCCGGACGTAACAACCATCCCTCAGATTAACGAAGACGACAAAACCGTTAAGCTGACCTTGTCGGTTGACCCTGGCAAACGTATTTACGTGCGTCGCATCAATTTCAAAGGCAATAACATTACCGCTGATGATGTGCTGCGTCAGAACGTCGTACAGATGGAAGGCGCCTGGTTATCTAACGCGTCATTGGAATCTTCAAAGAATGCGTTATCGCGTCTGACCTATATGGAAGAGGTCGATTTTGAGACCGTGCGACTACCCGGTGAAGACGACAAGGTTGATATAGACTTTACGGTAAAAGAACAGCCATCTGGTTCATTTAATGCGGGTATCGGTTACGGTGACAGAACGAAACTAAGTCTACAGGCGGGTATACAGCAGGACAACTTCCTGGGTACCGGCAAGCGCGTGGCCTTTAATGTCAGCACCGTGAGGTTCCAGCAGACCGCACAGATCTCCTACACCGACCCATATTTCACCATAGACGGTATCAGTCTCGGCGGGAGTATCGGTTACTCTGAATTTGATGCGGGTAATGCAAACCTAATCCAGTTCAACAGTAAACAATGGTCATTGGGTGCCAACATTGGCTATCCCATTAATGAATTCAACCGGATTAATTTCGGTCTGACTTACAACAGTGTCGAGCTGTCACAAGTCTCTAACTATGAGCAGACGCAGCGCTTTTATAATCAGTTTGCTGATCCAAATGATCCGGATGCGCCAATTGACTACAACAGCCTAGTAGCGGCTGTGAGCTGGAGCCGGACGACGCTAAACCGCGGTATTTTCCCTACCGCCGGTTCATCACAGCGGGCGTCAATAGAGGTTACTGCGCCAAGTTCAGATGTGAATTACTATAAAGCGATCCTTGATGCTCGCTTTTATTTCCCATTAACCAATGACCAGCGTTGGTCAGTGTTGGCCAGAGCACGTTTCGGCTATGGTAATGGTTTCGGCGATATTAATGGTAATGACCAGATTCTGCCGTTTACCGAGAACTTTACGGCCGGTGGTAGTGGTACACTGCGTGGATTTGAAAATAATACTGTCGGTCCTCGTGGTGTGCAGCGCATACCAGGGAGTCCGATTACAGGTCCTAATGGCGAGCAGATCTTGCCTGGGCCTGAGTTTGACACCATCTTTATTACACGGCGCTCGCTGGGTGGTAATGCGATGGCGCTTGGTGGCGTGGAGCTGATAGTTCCTACACCGTTTGTTGAAGAAGATTTTGATAATTCAGTGCGTACCAGTTTCTTTGTCGATGTGGGCAATGTATGGGACACTGAGTTCAATTACGATCTGTACAAAGATCTTGAGTTTGATGTGCGTAACCCCGATGATCAGGCATTGTTAGATTACAGTGACTGGTCGCTGTTCCGTTCATCTGCTGGTTTGTCTATCCAATGGCTGTCTCCGATGGGGCCTATGGTGTTTAGCTTTTCGCGCGCCATTCAGGAGAGAGACGGCGACGATGTTAGATTCTTCTCATTTAACATTGGCCAGACATTCTAATTATAATACGACGCAAGACGTGCAGATTACGTTTTCACTAAGTTAAGTAACAGGAGTTTCCTTTGAAACGATTTGTCAAAACACTTGCCGCAGCAGCGGTAGTCAGTAGTGCAGTGATGGCCACGCCGGTTATGGCAGAGCAGAAGATTGCAGTTGTTGATGTGCAGGGCGTATTCCGCTCATTGCCGCAAGCCGCAGAGATTGCTCAGAAGATCACAGATGAGTTCAAAGAGCGCACAGAGGAACTGCGCAAAATTGAAGGCGACGGTAATTTTCTGGTAGAAAAACTGCAGCGAGAAGCGCCCACCATGAGCGAACAGCAGCAGCAGGAACTGCGTGATCAAATCATCGCTTTACAGCAGCAGCTTCAGGAAAAAGGTCAGCCTCTGCAGCAGGAAATCCAGCAGCGCAGAAACGAAGAACAGGGCAAGGTGCTCGGTCTTATTCGTCAGAGCATTGAGCAAATTGCTGCATCACAAGACTATGACATGGTGCTGAATGCCAACGCGGTTATTTACGCTAAGCCTGATGCTGATATCTCAAACCAGGTGTTAGAACAGGTTAGCAAGATTAACTAAAGAGCAGTCACTGACGGGGTAATACCAGTTGGTATACCTCGTTGGTCAGACTTGTTTTTTAGGGATAACGGCGTATCTTGAGCGGCTTTTAGTACTGACTAAGCCCTGTGCAGCTTAAGTCCAAGGAGTGAGATCGTTGAGTTCGCAATTACATCAGGCAGACATTCAGGAAATCCTATCGCTGCTGCCACACCGTTACCCGTTTTTATTGGTCGATCGCGTTACCGAGTTCGAACCGGGTAAGTCAATCAAGGCCTACAAAAACATCACCATTAATGAGCCATGTTTCAATGGTCATTTTCCTGGCAAACCCATTTTTCCGGGCGTACTCATTCTTGAGGGGCTTGCACAGGCAGCCGGTTTACTCGGATTCAAAACGATGGGTAACTCAGATCAGCTTTACCTGTATGCAGGTATAGATAACGCGCGCTTCAAAAAGCCTGTTGTGCCCGGCGATCAACTTGAGTTCCATGTTGAACTGGTTAAGGAACGACGCGGTATTTGGAAATTCAAGGGAGCCGCACTGGTCGATGGCGGCGAAGTGTGTAATGCTGAATTTATGTGTGCAATGAGAGAAATATAACTCGTGATCCATCCTACTGCGATTATTCACCCTTCAGCCAAGCTGGCAGATAATGTCAGTGTCGGCCCGTTCTCGCTTATCGGCGAGAATGTGACGATTGGCGAAGGATCGGTCATCGCCTCGCATGTCGTTGTCAAAGGCGAGACGATTATTGGTAAACGCAATAAGATTTTTCAATTCTGTTCAATCGGTGAAGACTGCCAGGACAAAAAATATGCTGGCGAGCCTACCCGACTCGACATCGGTGATGACAACGTATTTCGCGAGGGCGTTACCGTGCACCGCGGCACAGTGCAAGACGATGCACTGACTCGAATCGGCTCCAGAAATTTGTTTATGGTTAATGCGCACGTCGCCCACGATTGTAAATTGGGCGATGACAACATCATGGCCAACAATTCAATGATTGCCGGCCATGTTCACCTTGGTGACCACGTGATATTGGGCGGTGCTACAGCGGTGCATCAGTTCTGTCATATCGGTTCACACAGTTTCACTGGCGGCGGTGCCGTGATTTTGCGCGATATCCCACCCTATGTAATGGTTAGTGGCACCAAGCACATTCCTCAGGGCATCAACTCTGAAGGCTTAAAAAGACGTGGTTTTGACAGTGCGACAATCATGCAGATAAAGCGTGCCTATAAAGTACTGTATAGAAGTAACCTCAGAGTCGATGAAGCGGTCAGGGAGCTATCAGAGATGGCTAAAGACACGCCTGAAGTTGGTTTGCTTGCCGAGTTCGTTGCTCATGCGCCGCGCGGCATTATTCGCTGATTAATGCCCTCCAAATCTTTAAAAATTGGTATCGTTGCCGGCGAGGCTTCAGGCGATATTCTCGCTGCCGGTGTCGTCGCCAGCTTAAAAAAGCGCTTTCCTAACGCACAATTTATCGGCGTGGCTGGTCCCAACATGCAGGCACAGGGAGTACAGAGCCTGTTTGATATGGAACAGCTGTCGGTGATGGGACTGGTTGAAGTGCTTGCAAAACTTCGTCACCTACTGGCATTGCGAAAGCAGGTCATCCATTATTTTCTCAATGACCCACCCGACGTCTATATTGGCGTCGATGCGCCCGATTTTAACTTAACCGTTGAAAAACATCTCAAGCAGGCCGGCATTCCTACGGTGCATTATGTCAGCCCTACCGTCTGGGCGTGGCGTGAAAAACGTATCCATAAAATTGCCGCGGCGACGGACCTGGTACTAGGGCTGTTTCCATTTGAACACGAGGTTTATGAGCGCTATGGGCTTGGCTACCGCTTCGTTGGCCACACTATGGCAGATTTGATACCCATGTGTCCTGATAGAGAGGCAGCCCGTGAAGCATTGGATATTGCGCCAGACGTGCCGCTGATTGCGCTGTTACCGGGAAGCCGTGGTGCTGAAGTGAATAACCTGCTGCAAATTTTTGTCGACACCGCGCAGCGCCTCAGCGACAACATTGATAACCTGAATGTCATCATTCCTGCGGTCAATCCTCGCCGACGTGAACAAATTGAGCAGATCCTTGCACAGTGTTCCACCAGTCTGCCCATTCATATTACGGATTTACCCGCTCGACAGGCGATGATTGCTGCAAACGCGGTGTTACTGGCCTCAGGGACAGCGACACTGGAAGCGATGCTATGCAAACGGCCGATGGTAGTGGCCTATAAGATGAATGCGCTGACCCATATGATGATGAAGCGTCTGTACAAACCTGATTATTTTGCCTTGCCGAATATCCTGGCGAATAAACCCTTAGTACCAGAGTTTTTGCAGCAGGATGTGAATCCACAAAATCTTGCTGACCACCTGCTACCCATGTTGATGTCAGCTGATGAAGCACTCATCGACGCGTTTAATGAGCAGCATCGGCGTTTACAGCAAAATGCGGATGAGCAGGCTGCAGAGGCGGTGGCTGAACTTATTGCTGCGAGGCAAGGAGCGTGTTGATCGCAGGCGTGGATGAAGTCGGTAGAGGACCGCTGGTTGGCGATGTGGTCACCGCCGCAGTAATTCTGGATCCTCTGCGGCCAATAGAAGGCCTGGATGACTCAAAGAAGCTGTCAGAGAAAAAGCGACTGGCACTGATGCCCCTGATCAAAGCTAATGCGCTTTGCTGGGCTATTGGCAGGGCGAGCGTTGCAGAGATTGATAAACTCAATATACTGCACGCAACCATGCTGGCGATGACGCGAGCAGTAGATGGACTGAGTGTTCGACCAGACAAAGTGTATGTTGATGGCAACCGGTTGCCTCAGTGGCACTATCATTCTGAAGCAGTGGTCAAAGGCGATAGCCTCTATCCGCAAATAGCGGCGGCCTCGATTCTTGCCAAAGTAACCAGAGATGCAGAAATGGCAGAGTTGCATGAATTGTATCCCCAATACGGTTTTGCCGACCATAAAGGGTACCCAACCAAGCAGCACTTGCAGGCATTATCGCAACATGGTCCAATTCAACAACATCGCATGAGCTTCAAACCAGTACAGCGCGCTATTCTGACCAACAACAATAATTTTTTATGATGCAAACGCCATTCATTCACCTCCGTGTGCACAGCGATTTCTCAATGCTTGACGGTTTAAATAAGGTCAAGCCTATTATTGCGAAAGCAAAACAGTTGGACATGCCAGCCATTGCGGTGACAGACCAGATGAACCTTTGTGGTCTGGTGAAGTTTTATGGTGAATGTCACAACAATGGTATTAAACCCATTATTGGTGCTGATTTTTGGGTACGAAGTGATGAGGCTGGTGACCAGCTTACCCGCCTGGTGTTGTTAGCGCAGGATAATCAGGGCTACAAAAACATCACCTTGCTGATTTCCAAGGCATATCAGCGAGGCCATATTCAAAATCGTGCGGTCATAGACCGTGACTGGCTGGCTGAGCATGCTGATGGTGTGATCATACTCTCGGGAGGGTTGCATGGTGAACTCGGCCTGGCCCTGTCAAAGGGGAACCTTGCCATCGCACAACTGGTGACAGAGTTTTACCAGACACATTTCCCGGATCGTTGCTACATCGAACTGATGCGCACCGGTCGTGCCGGTGAGGAAGATTATCTACACAGTGCGGTGGAGTGGGCCGAACAATATGGCTTGCCGGTGGTGGCAACCAATGAGGTGTGCTTTATTGAACAGGAAGGCTTTGATGCTCATGAAATCAGAGTTTGTATCCATGACGGCTTCACTCTGGACGATAAGCGCCGCCCAAAACGTTACAGCCCCCAACAATATATGCGCAGCGCTGAGGAAATGGTCGAACTTTTCAGTGATATTCCCGAAGCACTGCAAAATACCGTAGAGATCGCCAAACGTTGTAACGTTACGGTTAAGCTGGGTGAGTACTTTCTGCCCAAGTTCCCTACCGGCGGTATGTCTGATGAAGACTATCTGGTCAAAGTATCAAGAGAAGGGCTGGAAAAGCGACTTGCGTTTCTGTTTCCCGACGATGCAGAACGTGCAGAAAAACGTCCAGCTTATGACGAGCGTTTGGAGATTGAGCTTCAGGTTATCAACCAGATGGGGTTTCCTGGCTACTTCCTAATCGTAATGGAATTTATTCAGTGGAGTAAGGATAACGGCGTGCCGGTTGGTCCTGGTCGGGGCTCAGGAGCCGGTTCTCTGGTTGCCTATGCGCTGGAGATCACCGATCTGGACCCGCTTGAATTCGATCTACTATTTGAACGTTTTCTCAATCCGGAACGTGTTTCGATGCCCGACTTCGACGTTGACTTCTGTATGGATCGTCGTGACGAAGTGATTGACCACGTGGCGGATTTGTATGGCCGCGACGCGGTGTCACAAATCATTACTTTTGGCACCATGGCGGCCAAAGCCGTAGTGCGCGACGTTGGCCGCGTATTAGGGCATCCATACGGGTTCGTTGACCGCATTTCTAAATTGATACCGTCCGATCCCGGCATGACCCTGAGTAAAGCGTTTGAGGTCGAGCCTCGTCTTCCTGAGCTATACGATCAGGATGAAGAGGTCAAAGACCTTATCGACATGGCGCGGATTCTTGAAGGTGTCACCCGTAACGCCGGTAAACACGCCGGTGGAGTGGTCATCGCGCCGACCAAAATTACTGATTTTGCGCCCTTGTACTGTGACGAAGAAGGTCATAACCCGGTTACACAGTTTGATAAGAATGACGTGGAAACCGCCGGTTTGGTGAAATTCGATTTCCTTGGCCTAAGAACACTGACCATTATTCAGTGGGCCATCGATATGATCGCATCGGGCAAGGGTAAGCAAATTGATATCAATGCCATCCCACTGGCGGACCGCAAAAGCTTCGCCATGCTGATGCGAGCGGAAACGACTGCGGTATTCCAGCTTGAATCCCGGGGCATGAAAGAGCTGATAAAGCGGCTCAAACCAGACTGCTTCGAAGATATTATCGCACTTGTTGCGTTATTCAGGCCGGGCCCATTGCAATCGGGCATGGTAGATAACTTTATCGACCGAAAGCACGGACGGGAGAAAATATCTTACCCGGATGCTGAATATCAGCATGAATGTCTGCAGGAAATCCTGGAGCCTACCTACGGCATCATTCTTTACCAGGAGCAGGTAATGCAAATTGCCCAGGTGATGTCCGGATACTCACTGGGTGGTGCCGACTTGTTGCGCCGTGCTATGGGCAAGAAAAAACCTGAAGAAATGGCCAAACAGCGCGCCATTTTTGAAGACGGCGCGAAAAATAATGGTATCGACCCTGACCTGGCGATGAAAATTTTCGACCTGGTTGAAAAGTTTGCTGGCTATGGATTCAACAAATCACATTCTGCTGCCTATGCGTTAGTGTCGTATCAAACCCTGTGGCTAAAAGCCCATTACCCCGCCGAATTTATGGCGGCGGTAATGTCAGCTGATATGGATAACACTGACAAAATAGTGACCCTGGTTGATGAGTGTAATCGCATGGGTCTGACTATTCTGCCGCCGGACCTGAACAGTGGGCGTTATAAGTTCACCGTCAACGAAGATGGTCAAATTGTGTACGGTATCGGCGCGATTAAAGGTGTCGGTGAAGGACCTATCGAGGCGATTATTGAGGCGCGTGAGCAACATGGTTCGTTTAAGGACCTGTTTGATTTTTGCACCAAAGTCGATTTGAAGCGTGTCAATCGTCGGGTATTGGAAAAGCTTGTATTGTCCGGAGCGATGGATAATTTGGGCCCGCACCGTGCGTCAATTATGGCTACGCTACCTGAAGCGATGGCAGCTGCTGACCAGCATGCAAGAGCCGAGTCATATGGTCAAACAGATATGTTTGGTTTGCTGACGACGGAGCCGGAACAGGTCAAAACGGCCTTCGCTGATGTGCCAAAGTGGCCTGAAAAGGTGTGGCTGGATGGTGAAAAAGAAACACTGGGTTTGTATCTCACTGGGCATCCTATCAATCAGTACAATGAGGAACTGAAACACTACATCAACGGCCGTTTAGTGGACTTACGACCAACCGGCAAGGATGTACAGATCACTGCTGCAGGTCTGGTACTTGGCGTACGTGTGATGACGAATAAAAAGGGCCGGCGCTGGGCGATCGTCACTCTGGATGACAAAAGCGCGCGCATTGACGCTCGCTTCTTTCCTGACATGTATGAACAGTTTGAAGAGATTCTGCAACCAGACCGGGTCTTGCTGATCACCGGACAGGTCAGCTTTGATGACTTTTCCGGGGGCAATACAATAACAGCACGTGATGCCATGGACATTGTTCAGGCCAGAGAGAAAAACGCAAAATGTTTAGCCATAGACGTCAGTACAGACTGGTGTAATGATGCGTCAGTGTCTAAACTGCAAGCAATATTGCAGCAATATCAAGGTGGTAGCTGTCCGGTGAGTATGCATGTTGTGCACCCTGATGCCGAAGTAACGCTGGCATTGGGCGCAAATTGGTTTGTGACACCAGATGACCAGCTTCTGCACGATTTAAAACAATGCCTTGGTGAACAAAGCACGCGATTAATGCTGCACTAAGTGTCGCAGTACGAGATTAGAATAAACGCAACATAGCGTCGACCGATTGGGTGATAAATGAGTTTACAGTTTCTGGAATTTGAGCAGCCTATTGCTGAACTGGAAGCAAAAATTGAAGAACTTCGACTGGTAAACCAGGGCGGAGAGTTTGACGTTAGTATTGAAGAAGAGATCACTCGCCTCCGTGAGAAAAGCGCCGAGCTGACTAAAAAAATATTTTCCAATCTCGGCGCATGGCAGGTTTCTCAACTAGCTCGTCATCCTATGCGTCCCTACACCCTGGATTATATTCCCCGTATTTTCACTGATTTTGATGAATTGGCCGGTGATCGCGCATACGCGGATGATAAGGCTATCGTCGGAGGTCTGGCGAACCTGGATAATCAGCCTGTGATGGTCATTGGTCATCAAAAAGGGCGTGATACTCAGGAAAAAGTGCGTCGCAATTTCGGTATGCCAAAGCCTGAAGGATATCGAAAGGCGCTGCGCCTGATGAAAATGGCGGAGCGGTTCAACCTGCCGATCATTACTTTTATCGACACGCCCGGAGCCTACCCCGGAGTAGGCGCTGAAGAACGTGGTCAGAGTGAGGCGATTGCGCGTAATTTGAAAGAGATGGCCGAGCTTACGGTACCAGTGATCTGTACGGTAATCGGCGAGGGCGGCTCCGGCGGCGCGTTGGCAATCGGTGTTGGCGATCGAGTGAATATGCTGCAGTTCAGCACCTATTCGGTCATTTCCCCCGAAGGCTGTGCGTCTATTCTTTGGAAAAGCGCTGAAAAAGCTCCTCTGGCTGCTGAAGCCATGGGCGTTGATGCAGAAAAAATCAAATCGCTTGATCTGATCAATACCATCGTTGAGGAGCCTCTTGGTGGCGCCCATCGCGATCATGACAGTATGGCCGCAAACTTAAAGGCGACGATCAAGCAACAGCTATCTCAGCTGAAGTCCCTGTCAGTAGACGATCTGCTCGCTCAGCGCTACGAACGCATTATGTCATTCGGCTATTGCTAGTCGTTTTAGTGTCGCGTTAGGCAAAGCGAGTGGACCTCTTACGTCATTTACAAGACGCATTAGACTCATTTGCTGGCTCTCCCATCTACGTGGCATACAGCGGTGGTTTAGATTCACAGGCACTGCTGTATGCCTGCTATCTTTTGCGCCGCGAAGGCGTGGTGCATGATCTGCACGCTATCCATGTTAATCACGGACTCAGTAAAAACTCAGCAACCTGGCAGCAACACTGCAAATCACAGTGTGATGCGCTTGACGTTCCGCTCGTAGAGATACCTGTTCAGGTCGCACAGGCAGCTCGGATCAGTATTGAAAGTGCAGCCAGAGACGCCCGATACGACGCATTTGAGCGCGTGTTGCCTGACCACGCACTGCTATTGCTTGCCCATCACGCTGATGACCAGTTAGAAACCTTTCTTTTGCAGCTCAAACGCGGCGCCGGGCCCAAGGGGCTAAGCGCTATGCCGGCGCAGCTTAATTGGTCACAAGGGCGAACGGTTGTCAGACCATGGTTGGCTTGTAACCGGGAGGACATCAGGCAGTTTGCAGATTTCCATGCGTTGCAGTGGCAGGAAGATGAATCCAATGCCAACGAACGCTTCGAGCGTAACTTTATCCGTCACCAGATCACACCCTTGTTACGCCAGCGCTGGCCTTCGATTACCCGCACGGTGTCTCGAAGTGCCATGCTGTGCGCAGAGCAGCAGGCCCTGCTTGATGATGTCGTCAATGAAAAACTCGCTAACATGCAGGGCGAGGATGGTGCGGTATGTTGTCAAAAGCTATCTGCCGTGACGCCCGCCTGGCAGCGTCAACTGGTGCGTGCCTGGTTGCAGGAGCAAGCAATAAAGGCACCGCCGAAGGCACTGCTCGAGCGACTGGACGAACTGCTTGACGCAAAACCTGATGCCAATCCAATCCTGCAGTGGCAGCACTGGCAGCTGAGACGTTATCAGCAGCGATTGTATGTGATTGATAGTCGGCAATGTCAAAAAATGCCCACAGTCCCATTGCAGTGTGTAGACGGATTGACGCTATTTAATGGGGCATTCTCACTACGCACGTCAGGTCCAATGCCTGAATATTTTGCGCACGCCAAGATTGGTCAGGTAAATGAAGCGCTTGTTGTTGAAAGAGGCCAGCAGCAGCGTCCGATGCCAGTCAGAAAGTGGTTGAAAGGCCAGTGTATACCGCCATGGTGGCGTGAGACCTATCCGGTGATCAGCATAGAGAAACAAGCGATCGCCTTTATCAATCAGCATGGTGACATTGTATTTACTGGTGAACACGAGTACCAGGCAGCGCTGACTGATTACCTGACAGTATTGAGGAGCGAGTAGGGCAAGTGCTTGCCGCAGTATGGGCAAGCACGAGACATATTAGCCTTTCCTATGCCGCCATATGGTTGTGTCGTTTTTCTTTCTTCGCCCGGTACATTGCAATATCCGCGCGCTCAAACAAAGAGCATGCGTCATCCTCTGCGTCCGCAATGGTGCTACCGATACTGCACGAGATAAAGTGTTTGTTTAGGATAGGTGACTGTCCCATTGCATGTGTGATGCGTCTTGATATCAGCGCATTTGTCTCAACTGTGCTACCCGGCAGCAAACAGCAAAATTCATCGCCACCAAAACGGAATGCATAATCAGCCTCACGCAGACAGTCACGCAGAACGTTTGCCATTGCGACCAGCACCTGATCGCCTTCCTGATGCCCAAAGGTATCGTTTACTGCTTTGAATTTATCCAGATCAATCACCAGAATGCCTAGACTCTGGCGCTGTCGTTCACACAGGCTGAGCATATGTGTCAGTGTCTCTTCATAGCCACTGCGGTTACCCAGTCCGGTCAGCATGTCTCTGGTCGCAGCCTGCCTCGCGTGATGATAGGCAAGGGCATGCTGTAATGCCTGCGCAAAGTGAGCATGAAGTTGCTGTAATATCTGCTGATGGCGATACCCCAGGTCCTGTTCAAAATGGTATGTCACTGATGCCACGGCTCCACCTTCCGGCCCGCAGGTGAGAGTAAATGGATAGTCCAGCCCTTCAACTTCCCCGATGGAAAATTTTCCCTGCTGGTATTGCACAGTCAAACTGGCCAGAGGGACATATTGACGCATGGACTCATAGCACAGTGTGCATAGTTTTCTAAGCTCAATAGTCGATAGCATAACGCTTAAGAAACCATTGGCCTGAGCATCGGTTAATGTGTATTGATCGGTATTGAGATCAAAAAAGCCCGGCTCGACTGTGCTATCGTAGTTGTGAACAGAGTAATCCAATGCTTTCTCCCGCCAAATTCTTGGCACCAGACGATGCCTATCGCTATTGTCAGGGGATAATGCAAATGGCGTGCCGACACGTTTTCTAAAATCTGAAACGACCTGAAGGATAACATGACCAGCGTATTCACCAGTTTTGTCGCGCTGATGGCCACCGCCGTGCTGATGGTATGGCTGTTTCGTCGTCTCAATCTTCCCGCTATTCTCGCGTATCTTGTATCTGGCGTGTTATTAGGCCCGGATTTACTGTCTGTATTTACTCACCCTGAAGACATGCACTTAATCGCTGAAATTGGCATTGTGTTTCTGCTGTTTTCACTGGGACTTGAGTTCTCACTGCCGAAAATGATTGCCATGCGACATCTGGTATTTGGTGTCGGCCTTGGACAAATGCTCCTAACTACCGGTTTTTTCATGCTAATCGCCATGTTAGCCGGATTACCACTTGCTCAAGCCTTTGTCATTGGCGGCATGTTAGCGCTGTCGTCAACGGCTATTGTGATTAAACAAGCGGGAGAATTAGGCATCATCAATACACCCCGCTCGCAGATGGCAGTGAGTATTCTGTTGTTTCAGGATCTGGCCGTGGTGCCGTTTCTGATAGTTATTCCACTGCTGGCTGATGGCAACGACGGTAGCCTGCTAGCCGCAATAAGTATTGCAACGCTGAAAGGTGTTCTGGTCGTTGTGATACTGATGTCGATTGGTAAATGGCTGCTGCCTCGGGTCTTTATCGAAGTGGCTAACACTCGTACCGACGAATTATTTGTCTTGACCACCATCGTTGTCGCGTTGCTGGCTGCCGGCCTGACTTATGCATTTGGCCTCTCGATGGCACTTGGCGCGTTTTTGGCAGGTATGATGCTCAGTGAAAGTCAGTATCGTCATCAACTAGAAGCGGATATTCGCCCTTTCAGAGATATTCTGATGGGATTGTTTTTTGCCACGGTGGGCATGCAGCTGCAACTAGACGTGCTCTTAGGACAGTTCCATTGGGTTGTAATGGGATTGCTGGTGTTACTGGTGGTCAAGGTTCTGCTCGTCAGATTTGCGGCCTGGCTGGTTAAAGCACCTGCTACTGATGCCTGGGCAACAGGCTTTAAGGTGTGTCAGATGGGCGAGTTTAGTTTTGTGATTGGCGCGCTGGCTGTCGACACTCAGGTGCTGACCTCGTCCCAGGTGTCGCTACTGGTGAGCATTGGTGTGTTAAGTATGGCGGTGACGCCAAGTTTAATCACACACAGCCTCAAACTGGCAAAGCACGTGGTTAAGCAGCCTGAGCCTGACGCGACACCACCACTGCAAGACGGCACTGGCAAGACGCTCGATAATCATGTGCTTATTCTTGGCTTTGGTCGGGTTGGTCAGTCTGTTGCGCGCATGCTGCATCTGGAGAATATTCACTATGCCGCAATTGATGCTGACCCGGTGCGGGTGTTAGAAAGCCGAAATGCAGGCGAGCAGGTATTTTTTGGTGACGCTGGCAAAAAAGATATTCTGCATAGCGCGGGTATAGCGTCGGCGCGGTTGGTGCTGATAACGTTCGATCAGACCGATAAAGTGGTGACGGTGATCAATACCATAAAGTCGATCAATGATGCGTTGCCAGTGGTGGTCAGAACCCGCAAAGATTATCAGTTAGAGCAGATATACGACGCCGGGGCAGTGCAGGTTGTACCTGAGATTCTGGAGGGAAGCCTGATGCTGGTCTCACAGGTACTACACTATTCGGGCGTGCCTATGTCGCGGATTTTAAAACGCGTCAGAGATGAACGAAAAGGACATTACGGACATATGCATGGCTTTTATCCGGGAGAAACCACGGAAATCAGCTATGGCACACGCGACAAACTGGAATTTATGCACGCCGTTGCTATCACCGACGATGCGTTTGCGAAAAATAAATCATTGCAACAATTGGATTTACTTAGCCGTCGTATATTTGTGAAAGAGATCCGTCGCGGCAGTGATGTCATTGATGCGGCAGACACGGAAACAGTGTTACAAACGGGCGATATATTGGTGATATCCGGGAAACCGCGTCGCATCGAGCGAGTCGAACGGTTTTTATTAGAGGGCGATTAGTATGACAACTCCCGCTATTCAACGTATCGGACAGATTGCGATTACCGTAAGCGATGTTAGCCAAGCGCTTGGTTTTTATGAAGGGATCCTCGGACTTACATTACTATTTCAGCCCTCCGACGAGTTAGCTTTCCTGCAATGCGACAGCGTAAGGATAATGCTAAGCACCCCTCAGGGAGCAGGTGAGGTCGGTAAAAATTCGATCACGTATTTCGTTACCACCGCGGTAGAGAGTGTCTATGAAAATGCCATACATTCAGGTGCCACCCCGGAGCGTGAACCGCAGCTCACGGCAAAAATGTCAGACCATGAGCTGTGGATAGGTTTTATTAGAGACCCTGATGGAAACCTTATTGGTTTAATGGAAGAAAAGCGTTAGCGTGTCTTCAAGCAACGCGGTCGTTTTCCAAATCGTCAAATTTTTTCTTTAAATCGTATTTTTCGTCGGTGACGATTTTTTCCAGTATTTCAATACGTTCTTGCAAGGCATCAATGTGACGCTGCATGGCCTCTGTCTGCTGCAGATATTCCGCATCGTGTTTGTTTTTTTTCCTGCCTCCAGTCACTTGTACAATTGCCCAGGCGATAATGGCGACGATAGCAACGGGTGTCCAACTCATGATGGGTTCCTTATTTTGTGTTTAAAACCCTTATTCACTTAAGTGTAAGGTGTTATTCGACTTTTGACTTGCAATTTAACTGCCAAAATTAAAAGTCATATAAAACATATGGTTACGCTTGGTGAGAATGATAAACCTGACACTTAGTGGGCAATTTCGTAAAATCTTGCGGTTTTTCACTAAGTGTCTCAGTTAATGAACGTTGCAGACGAAGACCAAAAATGGATGCGGCATGCGATGGAACTGGCGCAACAGGCTGCCGAAGTAGGCGAGGTGCCGGTAGGAGCTGTGGTGGTGTACAATGGTGAGATGATTGGCCAGGGGTTCAATCACCCCATTGGTCGTCACGATCCGTCTGCGCATGCCGAAATGTTGGCGTTGAGAGATGCTGCTGTTCGGGTTGGTAATTATCGTCTGCTCGGTGCGACGCTCTACGTAACGCTAGAGCCCTGTCCTATGTGTGCGGGATTATTGGTGCATAGCCGTATCCAGCGGTTAGTCTTTGGTGCGAGCGATGCAAAAACGGGTGCCATTGAGAGTGCAATGCGACTGCTTGAACACCCCTCGCATAATCACAAAGTGGAGGTGATGGGCGGTGTTCTGGCAGAGCAATGTGGAAAGTTACTGAGTGACTTCTTTCGTGCCCGTCGTGCGCAGATAAAAGCCGAAAAAGCGCTGCGAAAACAGCCTGACGGTTTACAGGGTGACTAGCAGGCTTTAGCCCACTGTTCAGACAGTTCAAGTAGCTGCTGTTGACGTCTGCGCTGTTGTATTTTCTGATGTAAACGCTTAAGCATAAGGCGTCTACGGGTTGGGTTATTATTCAGTCTTTGTTGCCTGACTGTCGGTCGTCGTTTCATTCTCACTCCTTGTTGTCGTGTTTTTATTAGACCTGCTAATGTACCGTATTTGTTCAACACTTCCGTGAATTAATTGTGACAGTGAGTAACAAATTCAATAGAGAGGTAAGTAATAAATACGCTTAGTCAGTCGCTTCAATTGACGCTGGCTGTTCGAGCTGCTCGGGGTTTTCATCCAGCCACACCAGGGTGTCATAGTAGCGACGTATGTTATCTACGTAGGTAACGGCCTCATCGCCCCTGGCGTAACCATAGCGTGTGGTGCGGTAATGTTTTTTCTGTCTCAACAATGGTAGATGCTGTTTCACATCTATCCACATGTCCGGGTTGCCGCCGTAGCGTTGAGTCAGTACTCGCGCGTCTTCGAGGTGACCCAGGCCGATGTTGTACGCGGCCATCGCCAGCCATATTCTGTCGGGGGCTTCAATTCGATCGGGAATACGTCTTAGCAGACTGGCAAAATACTCTGCACCGCCTCGAATGCTTTGTTCTGCGTCCAAACGTGAGGTCACATCCCAGTCTTTGGCGGTTGCCAGTGTCAGCATCATCATGCCTCGTACCCCCGTCGGTGATTTTGCTCTGGGGTCCCAATGACTTTCCTGGTAACTCATCGCGGCAATAAGCCGCCAGTCCAAATCCTGTGCGTAAGCCTGAAACAGTGCTTTGTATTCCGGCAAAACCGTTTTGGCGGCTTTAATAAATTCACGGGTATCGACGTAATTGAACTGTCGAATATGCCCAAAGTACTTGTCCTCTAATGCAGCCAATTGGCCATTATTCTGAATAATACCGAAGTATTCGACCAACGCGGCAAGCAACGCGTCGTTATGGTCGTCACTGAGCATCCAGGCTACGCCCTGCTCAGGGGCAATGGTAAAGCCAATACTAAGGTCGGGATAACGTCGTCTCATTACCGCGAGTATATTAGAGTCAGCAATGGTGTAGTCCAACTCACCGGTCGCTACCAGTTCCAGCAATTCCTCGGGGTCCATATTTTCGGTTTCACGCCAGTTCAATGAGCTCAATTCTGACTGATGACTCCGCAGAGTCTCTGCGTGACTACTCTCGGCCACTACGATGAGTTCACCCGTGAGGTCTTCAACCCGACGCGGACGATCAGCTCCCTGCTTGAATACCAATTTCTGGCTGACGTCCTGGTAGGCAGGCCCGAAGCGATACTGTTGCTGTCGTTCTGGTGTCATCGAAATACCGGCGGCAACTAAATCAATATGTCCGTTTTGCACCTGTGGAAACAGTTCGCCAAGATTGTAATAAGCAAAGACTTCCAGTCGCACACCAAGATAATCCGCAAACCCTGCAGCGAGTTCGTACTCAAACCCTTCTGGACCTGTCGCACCATTGTAATAGGTGCTGCGGCCAAACTGTGTGCCGACTTTCAATACGCCAGTATCGATGATCCGCTGTAGGTGATTTTGTTGTGAAGGCGTTGTGCACGCAACGAGCGCACCGACGCTAATCATCAGCGTAAAAATAAGGCGTTTAGATGAGGGGAGCGAAAACTTCATGTCGCCATTGTGAACAAATCTTTGAAAATACGCTAGTCCATCGCTGCATCGCACGAGCAAATCGACTATGGCGTTGTCCCAACACCGTGTTTTGCTCTATAATCCGCGGCCTGAATCGTCCTTCACCTTCGATGACCCGCCTGCGGTTGTCATAACCCGGTACATTGCACATGTTAGTTCTTCGCGGCGCACCTGCTCTTACTGAATTTTCTCATAAACAACTCCAGCAAAAACTGCAGCAGCTTGGCATCCCAGCTGACGATTTGTTTGCGGAATACATGCATTTTGTTGATGTGGCGTCGCCGCTGAGTGAGCAGCAACACAACGTTCTGGAAAAGTTACTAACCTACGGCCCGAAGATGACAAGTGGCGACCCGAAAGGCTCGTTGCTATTGGTTACGCCTCGCCCAGGGACAATATCTCCCTGGTCTTCAAAAGCGACGGATATCGCGCATATATGCGGTCTGGCAAATATTAATAGAATCGAACGGGGTGTTGCTTATTACCTGCCGCTCTCAGAGCAGCATGATGAGTCCACGTTTAAAAAGATCTGTGCGTTGATACACGATCGCATGACCGAGTCAGTCTTTACGGACAGTCGCGATGCACAACAACTTTTCCATGCCAGCGAAGCCAACAGGTTCAGCAGCGTGGATATCCTCGGTGGGGGCAAGGCAGCACTGGAAGAGGCGAACAGCCGTCTCGGCCTGGCATTAGCAGATGATGAAATTGACTATCTGGTCACAAGTTTTAGCACGCTAAATCGCAACCCTAATGATGTTGAACTGTATATGTTCGCTCAGGCTAACTCCGAACATTGCCGTCACAAAATTTTCAATGCCGATTGGACAATTGATGGCGCTCTACAGCCTAAATCGTTGTTCAAAATGATTAAGAACACCTATGAGCATTGCAGTGATTACGTGCACTCAGCATATAAAGACAATGCCGCAGTGATGGAAGGTCACGCAGCAGGCCGTTTCTTTCCGTCGCCGGATACCCTTGAATATCGCTATCACTGTGAAGACATCGACATTCTGATGAAGGTTGAAACCCATAACCACCCGACCGCAATCTCTCCATTCCCGGGAGCGGCAACCGGCTCCGGCGGTGAAATACGTGATGAAGGCGCAACCGGACGAGGTGCCAAGCCTAAAGCCGGGTTGGTCGGTTTTAGCGTCTCTAACCTCAATATCCCCGGTTTCGAACAGCCTTGGGAACAGCCCTACGGTAAACCGGACCGCATAGTCAGTGCGTTAGACATTATGTTAGATGGTCCGTTGGGAGGGGCTGCGTTCAATAATGAATTTGGGCGTCCGGCGCTGCTAGGGTACTTCAGAACCTATGAGCAGCAGGTGAACAGTTTTAATGGTGTCGAAGTCCGTGGCTACCATAAGCCTATTATGTTGGCTGGAGGTATCGGTAATATCCGTAAGCAGCATACTCAAAAGGGAGAGATTACGGTCGGTGCAAAGCTGATTGTACTGGGCGGCCCGGCGATGAATATCGGCCTGGGTGGTGGTGCAGCGTCATCAATGACATCAGGCCAGTCAAGTGAAGATTTAGATTTTGCGTCAGTACAGCGTGATAACCCCGAGATAGAACGCCGCTGCCAGGAAGTGATTGATAAATGCTGGCAAATGGGCGAGAACAATCCTATTCAGTTTATACATGATGTCGGTGCAGGCGGACTTTCCAATGCCTTCCCGGAACTGGTCAACGATGGCGGTCGTGGCGGCGTGTTCGAACTTCGTAATGTGCCAAATGATGAGCCAGGCATGACACCATTGGAGATCTGGTGTAACGAGTCTCAGGAACGCTATGTGCTTTCTGTGGCACCAGAAAACCTGGACCTGTTTGAATCGATATGTGCCCGCGAGCGTGCGCCTTTCGCGGTTATTGGCGAAGCGACCGAACAGCGCCACCTTAGTCTGACGGATGCGCAGTTTGATAATAAACCTATCGATATGCCGCTCGATGTCTTGCTGGGCAAACCGCCAAAAATGCATCGTCAGGTTGAATCGGCCTCGGCGCAGGGGGATACGTTGGACCTAAGCAATGTCGATATTGACGAGGCCGCGGAAAGGATTTTGCGTCTACCTGCGGTGGCGGAAAAAACGTTTCTGATCACCATTGGTGACCGCTCGGTAACAGGTATGGTATGCCGTGACCAGATGGTTGGCCCTTGGCAGATCCCTGTCGCCGATGTCGCCGTAACGGCTGCCGCATTTGATACCTATCACGGCGAAGCAATGTCGATGGGCGAGCGCACGCCGGTTGCCCTGTTAAATCATGCTGCTTCAGCCAGGCTTGCCGTGGGTGAAGCACTGACTAATATTGCGGCTGCCAGCATTGGCGATATCAAGCGTATAAAATTGTCTGCCAACTGGATGGCCGCGGCTGGTCATCCCGGAGAAGATGCAGGTTTATATGAAGCGGTTAAAGCCGTAGGGGAGGAGCTGTGTCCCGCATTGGATCTGACCATACCGGTTGGTAAAGATTCAATGTCAATGAAAACACGCTGGCAGGATGGCGACCAGGACAAATCTGTCACTGCACCCTTGTCACTGGTTATTTCTGCGTTTGGTGCGGTAAAGGATATCCGCAAAACCCTGACGCCGCAGCTTCGCACTGACAAAGGCGATACCAGTTTATTATTGATCGACCTAGGGCAGGCTAAGAATCGTATGGGGGCGAGT
Source organism: Aestuariibacter salexigens DSM 15300 (assembly GCF_000429145.1). Classification (GTDB taxonomy): domain Bacteria; phylum Pseudomonadota; class Gammaproteobacteria; order Enterobacterales; family Alteromonadaceae; genus Aestuariibacter; species Aestuariibacter salexigens. The sequence continues at coordinate 222,062 of NZ_AUBH01000003.1, read as the reverse complement.
TGCCTTGCTCAAGTTTATCAGCAGCTTGGTACGGACACGCCGGATGTGGATAGTCCTGCTGTTCTGCGTGGGTTTTATGAGGTGATTCAATCGCTTAACGCAGATGGGAAATTGCTTGCTTACCACGACCGCTCAGATGGTGGCTTGTTTGTCACTGTGGTTGAAATGGCATTTGCCGGACATGTTGGTCTCAACATCAACCTTGATACCTGTCATGGTGACAATTTATCGGTCTTGTTTAACGAAGAGCTCGGTGCCGTTGTGCAGGTACGTAATGAAGATCTTCAGGCGGTACTCGATAGGTTAAATAGCCATGGCCTGAGTGCGATGACGCATCAAATAGGTTCGCCGACAGATGACGATACGATTACATTTACTCGTGGTGGCCAGACTGTATTGAGCAGTACTCGAGCACACTGGCGTAAGGTGTGGGCAGAGACCACCTATCACATGCAGGCGTTACGTGATAATCCAGAGTGTGCAGAGCAGGAGTTTGCTGCCAAGCAGGATGTCAACGATCCTGGTCTTAGCGCATCCCTCACCTTTGACCCCGCAGAGGATATTGCGGCGCCCTATATCGCCAAAGGCGTTGCACCGAAAATTGCAATACTGCGTGAACAGGGCGTGAATTCTCACGTTGAGATGGCCGCAGCATTCGATCGCGCTGGTTTTTCCGCCATTGATGTACACATGAGCGATGTTCTTGCCGGGCGCGTTACGCTGGATCACTTCCAGGCACTGGTGGCTTGTGGTGGTTTTTCCTACGGCGATGTATTAGGTGCCGGTGAGGGTTGGGCAAAGTCGATTTTATTCAATGACAGGGTCAGAGAGCAGTTCGCTGAATTTTTTGCCCGTCCCGATACGTTATCTCTCGGTGTGTGTAATGGTTGCCAGATGATGTCAAACCTGAAGTCGCTTATCCCGGGTGCTGACCATTGGCCACATTTCGTGAACAATCTGTCCGCTCGCTTTGAAGCACGGGTAGCACTGGTTGAAGTGGCTGACTCTCCATCCCTGGTGTTGCAAGGTATGCAAGGCTCAATCATGCCAATTGCGGTAAGTCACGGCGAGGGGCGCGCCGAATTTGCCGATTCGGCACAACGCAAAACGCTCGGTAATAACAAGCAAATCGCGCTGCAGTATGTTGATAATTATCATCGCGTTACAGAGCAGTACCCCGCCAACCCGAACGGAACTCAGGATGGTATCACTGGACTCACATCTGTGGATGGTCGCGCTACCATTATGATGCCGCACCCAGAGCGTGTATTCAGGACAGTGGCTAACAGCTGGCATCCGGATGAATGGGGAGAAGATAGCCCTTGGATGCGCATGTTCAGAAACGCCCGTAAAGCGCTGAGCTAATGACCATTTTACCCGATAAACTGACGTCAAGGATTTGACGTCTGTAGGTAAATATTTGAGCACTTGACTTGTCAAGTGCTTTTTTTGTATTTAATATCAACACCTTCAACCGGTCATCCGACCATGGACGCGTTGCAAGCAAGAATAAATGGGTAGAGAGCAGCGACGAATTTTCGACGCGCGCTTTAACTAAAAACAATAAAAAAAGACAAGAGAGTTAGCATGCACCGTTCATCACGTGGGTTTGGCCTTACCGGAGTGGCCATTGCCGTTATCGTCATGATTATTACTGCAGTATTCAGTACGTCTGCAAAGTCATCATCACATATCGAGTTCGAAAAGTTGATTGCCTCTAGTGGCGTTACCGCTTGCTGTGAAGTTCGCGATTAAGCAGTTTTTCTTCACTGCTCTTTTTCAGTAATACATACACTGCGCCATAGCCGCCGTGGATCTTGAGCGCACTATGAAATGCGATAACGGCATCCATTTGCCGTAGCCAACGATTCACGTAGCTTTTCATGAAACCTGCGAAGGGTTTACTGTTTATCCCTAAACCGTGGCGAATCAACAATGTTCGCACACCTTTTTTGTGACATTGGTTGATGGTGTCAAACACCTGTTGTCTGGCTTGCTCAAAAGAAAGCGATTGTAGATTGAGAGTCGAATCAATCTGATACTTCCCTAAGCGCAGGTTTTTAAATACGCCATGCTGTACGCCATCTTTCTTAAAACTCAACTCATCCATGGGATCGACAGGTGTAACCGCTTCGACACTTAAAAAGTTGGGATCTTTATTATGTAATCGCTGCGCGGATTCACGTCTGCGTCTGGCCGTCTCTTCATCCATTTGGCTGCTGCGTATGGTGACTTTTGGGTCGTCCTGACGCAGAGGTTTCACGTCCCCCATCTCCTGCCAGAAGAGGTCACGTTCACTTGTACTATTGGCCATACACGCGTCCTTTAGTGGTAACTTAACCGACGTTTACCTGTTACTATGAGCGAATAATAACAAAAGGATCACCTCATGCGCTTTCCCCTTTTATTTTTTATTACCGTGTTTACTTTGCAAGCGTGCCAGCCATCAACCCAATCCGTTTCAGAACAAACGCAAGCGGCCGCTGATGGGGCTGATGCTGAGCAAGTATCAAACAGCGATTCGTTTTATTACAGCAATGATTATCATTCGTTTGCCAACCCTGAGCAGGTATTGGTGACACACTTGGACTGGGACGTTACAGTTGATTTTGATGCGCGTAAATTGCAAGCCGTTGCACATCTGCAATACGAAAAGGTAGATCCAGCAGCAACAACTCTGATTGTTGATACGCGAGCACTGCAGGTGTCAAAAATCGAGGCAAACGACCAGCAGCTCGATTTTACGCTGGCAGAGCCCGATGAAAATTTAGGGACGGCATTGCACATTTCATTGCCTGAACAGGGCAGTGTTGTGTCAATCCATTACAGCACATCGCCAGATGCCTCGGGCGTACAGTGGCTGACGCCGGAGCAGACGGCCAGTAAAACATCGCCGTTTTTGTTCACCCAGGCACAGGCTATTCACGCACGCAGCTTTATTCCGATACAGGACTCGCCTGGTGTAAGGATTACCTACTCCGCGACGGTAAGAACGCCGGAAAACTTACTTGCGGTGATGAGCGCAAGAAACGAGCCTGATACTGCGCGTGACGGCGTTTATGAGTTCACTATGCCACAGCCCATTCCTTCTTATTTGATCGCACTGGCGGTTGGTAATCTGGAATTTAAAGCCATGGGGGAGCGTACCGGGGTTTATGCTGAGCCGCCTTTGCTTGACGCTGCGGCGAAGGAGTTTGAAGACACAGAAGCAATGTTGATAGCGACCGAAAATAAGTACGGGGCGTACGCATGGGAACGCTATGACTTGCTTATTTTACCACCATCCTTTCCGTTTGGAGGAATGGAAAATCCGCGCCTCTCATTTATTACGCCGACCGTCATTGCCGGTGATAAAAGCCTGGTGGCATTGATTGCCCACGAGCTTGCTCATTCCTGGTCTGGCAATACGGTAACGAATGCCACATGGCGGGATCTGTGGTTAAACGAAGGTTTTACCACTTATCTAACCTACCGAATTATGGAAATGATATATGGTGAAGACCGTTACCGTATGGAAGCCGTACTTGGCATGCAGGATCTGCAACAGGATCTACAGACATTGTCGGCAGGCGATCAGATCATGGCCATAGACTTACGCGGGCGCGATGCGGATGACGTATTCAGTAATATCCCGTATGAAAAAGGCGCGCTGTTTTTGCGGGACCTGGAGCAAACGGTTGGTCGTGAGGCGTTTGATCAGTTTTTATTGGAATACTTTGATGCCTTTGCCTTCAAAAGCATCACCACTGACCAGTTTCTTGACTACCTGCAACAAACGCTCGCCGCTCAGTACCCTGACAAGGTCGACATGCAGCGCATAGAGCAGTGGATATTGAAGCCTGGCTTGCCGGCCAATGTGCCGGTCGTTGAATCAGATGCATTTTCCAGCATTGATCATCAGCGACAGCAATTTTTGCAGGGCGAAATCAGAGCCGCAGATATTAAGGTAGGCAACTGGACGTATCATCAATGGAATTATTTCCTGCGCGGTCTTCCTGAGTCATTGAGTATCGACCAAATGAGTGCGCTTGATAGCGCATTTAACCTGACGCAAGTCAGCAATAATGAAATTGCGCATACATGGCTGTTACTGGCCATTCAGAAACAGTATCAACCTGCTTATGAACGCCTGTATAACTACCTGACCGGCATCGGTCGTAACAAATTAGTCAGGCCGCTGTATGCTGAATTAGCGAAGACGGAGCAGGGCAAAGCGTTTGCAAAACGCGCCTTTGAAGAAGCGAAATCGGGTTACCATCCACTGACAATCAAAGCCAATCAGGACTTTGTTAATTAGAATAAAAATAACACGCAGAAGTAAGTGAGGAAAAATATGAGTCATTCAAAAACGGTGTCGGCGCTTTGTACTGCAGTCGCGCTTGCCATCACAGGTTGTGCGCAGGAACAGGCGCAACAAGCACCTGCAACGATAGCCTCTGAGGCCCAGTCGCTGACGGCGCAGGATGCTAAAAACTTCGTCGAAGAAGCCCAGTCAGAACTGGCAAAATTGCAGTATCCAGCAGCGCAAGCAGCCTGGGTGTATCAAACGTATATCAATCAGGACTCCGCGGCGGTCAGCGCCTATTTATCAGAGAAGTTAACCAGCCGCGCATCTGAGCTGGCGAAACAGGCCGCGACGTTCAATGACGTCGATGTAGATGCAGACACACGGCGTAAACTGGACTTAATGCGTTATGGTTTGGTCCTGCCAGCACCGCAGGATCCTGCCAAATCCGAGCGGCTTGCCGAGCTCGGTGCTGAGCTTGAAGGTTTATATGGAAGCGGGCGTTATTGTCGAGATGATAACACCTGCTGGCGCCTGACCGACATGTCGGCCAAGATGGCCACTGAACGTGATGCAGACTTACTACTGGAAATGTGGCAGGGATGGCGTGAGGTCTCTGTGCCGATGAAAGCGCTGTACGAAGAGCAGGTGACACTGGCCAATCAGGGAGCACAGGAGCTTGGTTTTGGCGATGTCAGTGATATCTGGCGTGGCAGCTATGACATGCCTGCCGATGATTTTGGCAATGAGCTAGACAGACTGTGGGGGCAGGTAAAACCCTTCTACGATGCTCTGCATTGTCATGTCAGGGCCGAGTTAGGCGAGCATTATGGGGAAGACGTGGTTCCACAGGATAAACCCATTCCTGCGCATCTGTTGGGCAATATGTGGGCACAGACCTGGGGAAATATCTATGACCTGGTTAAGCCTGAGCAGGAGCTGGATGTTATCGACGTTACTCAGGCATTGGCCGAGCACGATTATGATGAGATTAAAATGGTCAGGCAGGCCGAGTCATTCTTCTCATCACTTGGCTTTGAGCCGCTACCAGAGACGTTTTGGCAGCGCAGTCAGTTCCAACAGCCTGCCGATCGTGACGTCGTCTGTCATGCATCCGCATGGAATATAGATAGTAAAGACGACCTACGCATTAAAATGTGTATTCAGAAAACCGGTGAAGAGTTTGCCACTATTCACCATGAACTGGGTCATAACTACTATCAACGCGCTTACAATACGTTACCGATGTTGTATCAGGGGTCAGCGAATGATGGTTTTCACGAGGCCATAGGCGACACTATTTCACTGTCTATTACGCCCAAGTATTTACAACAGATTGGGCTGGTCGACAGTGTGCCTGATGCGTCAAATGACATTGGTATGCTGCTTAAGCTGGCTCTGGACAAAATTGCGTTTGTGCCCTTTGGCTTGCTTGTAGACCAGTGGCGTTGGAAGGTGTTTTCAGGTGAAATTTCACCTGCTGATTACAACAAAGCATGGTGGGAATTACGTGAAAAGTATCAGGGCGTTATGGCGCCGATAGAGCGTGATGCGGATGCGTTTGATCCTGGTGCTAAATACCACGTGCCAGCGAATACTCCCTATACGCGCTACTTCCTGGCGCATATTCTGCAGTTCCAATTCCATCGCGCCTTGTGCGAAATTGCCGGTGATGATGGCCCGGTTCACCGCTGCTCTATTTACGGCAGCGAAAAGGCGGGTAACGCGCTGAATGCCATGCTGGAAATGGGCATGAGTCAACCTTGGCAGAATGCACTGGAGACCATGACGGGCAGTCGCCAGATGGACGCGACGGCGATCCTTGATTATTTTGCACCGTTAAAAGACTGGCTTGATGAGCAAAATCAAAACCGCCAGTGTGGCTGGTAAGTCAAATAAAGGCGCTGTTATTCAGCGCCTTTTTTACGTAGACGGTCGCGTAGCGACAGAACACCACGGGTTTACCCGTGGATGAATGAGTCCGACGACTGTATGCTGCTGCTATGGAAGTCAGAGTCTCATCACATGGTTTATACCGACTTCAGTATCACGTAGTTTGGGTCACCAAATACAGGCGTCGGATACTGAAGCCTTTCGTTGTGGAGTATTTGCGCAAGGTGTTGCCGAAGCTGCTGCGAAGTATGCCCGGCGTAACGATAGAGCAGATGGGCTTTGATAATGATCACATGCACTTAGTGATGGTCATACCCCCCAAGTATTCTATCGCGGAGGTGATGGGTGAGCTCAAAGCCCGCTCTGCGTCAAATATGAGAAAAACGTTCAATTGGCTGTCCAAGGTTTATTGGAAAGAGAACGTTGTGTGGTCGACGGGCTACTTTGTTAGCAGCGTAGGCTTAGACGAGCACACAATACGTAACTACGTTGAGCATCAAGGTCGAAAGGATTCAGGTCAGCTCCGAATGGAGCTGTAGCGGTAAGAACCCCGGGCATGCCCGGGGGAATCTATATCGGTTTGTGAACACAGTGCGGATTGGCGACGTATTGTGTTGGGTAATAAAATTCCGTCGCAGAAATTCGCTAATTAATCGTAATGTTTTGCAACATATTGGGGGCGTGCATAGCATACTGCTCCTGGTTTTTGGTAATCGTAAAAAGGAGTGGATGCAATGCACCGCATCAGTAAACTTGCGTGTCTGGCAATAGCCTTTTCAGGAACGGCTTTTGCTGAGACTAAAGTCGATTCAACACCGGCGCTCATTGACGTGCCAACCTATAAGAATTCCGACCAGCCTATGCCTAGATTTGCGGTCGATGCCAGTTGGCCAACGTTGCCTGAAACCTGGTTATTGGGACAGACCAGCGGTCTGTCGGTAGACAAATACGATCACATCTGGATCCTGCAGCGCCCCAACTCTCTGGGAGGGTTAGATAAAGGGTTAGTTGCTGATCCGCCCACGGCTGTGTGCTGCGAACCCGCGCCACATATTATTCGTTTTAAACCAGATGGCACCGTGGACAAAGCATGGGGTGGGCCATCTCACGCACCTGACATTGACGGTGTTAACCAGTGGCCAGTCAATGTCCATGGACTTTACGTCGACAGTAAGGATAGCGTGTGGATTGCAGGAAACGGCAAAGATGACCATGTCGTTCTCAACTTTACCTTTGACGGTGAATTTCTCAATGCCATCGGTAAGCGCGGCGATACACGCGGTAACATGGACACCTCAACACTGGGTAATCCATCAGATATTTACCACGACCCAATGCATGATGAGGTGGTCATTTCCGACGGCTATATCAATGCGCGTCTGGCCTCATTTGCGACAGACAATCGTCAGGCAACCCATATCCTCGGTGCATATGGTAACCAACCAACCGGGCCCGTAAGAGAAGGGGATTTCGATCAGTCTCAGGCGGCTCAGCCTCAGCAGCAAGGGGTTGACGTTGAAAATCCGCTTTTCGGAAATATTGTGCATTGTGTGAACCAGGCATCGGATGGATTAATCTACGTATGTGACCGACGCAATAACCGTGTACAGATTTTCAAACGAGGTGTCGATGGTGAAATAGCCTTTGCGGAAAACCTGGTAGTGCGGGGCGAAACTGGCGGTTTGGGCACCGCCACAGACGTGGCGTTTTCACCGGATGAGAAGTATTTATATGTTGCCGATATGATGAATGGCAGAGTCTGGATATATCTTCGTGATTCGTTAACCCTGCTTGGCTCTTTTGGTAGAAATGGCCGCTATCCCGGTCAGTTTACCTGGCTGCATAGCGTCGATACCGATAGTCACGGGAACATATATACCACCGAGGTGAATACTGGACGTAGGGTTCAGAAATTCAGCTTCTTAGGTGTTTATTAGTGACATTGTTAACTGCTGATGTGCTTTGGCTGCTTGCGGCGATGCTGGCGGCCGGCGCATTTGCCGGTCTTACCGCCGGTCTGTTTGGCGTCGGTGGTGGATTTGTTGTCGTGCCCGTTCTGCTGTTCATCTTTGAACGAGCCGGAGTGGACGCGAGTATCGCAGTGCACCTGGCGATTGGCACGTCATTGGCGACAATTATTTTTACGTCTTTGCGCGCCATGCGTTCGCATGCCAAACGAGGCTCGGTAGATTTCGCTGTGTTGAAAGGGTGGGCGCTGTGGATTGTCGCCGGGGTTCTGATTGGTTTGGTGATCGCCGCTGATGCACCGGCATCGGCGTTGATAGGGATATTCGGGACAGGTGTACTCATACTGTCATTGCACTTCCTGTTCCCTCACTGGCTGGCAGACAAGCGCGTCAGCCGTGATATGCCGCAAGGCGGAATAAAGGTCCTGATAGCCACGTTTCTGGGCGCAGTATCGGCCTTATTGGGGATCGGTGGCGGTACGATTGCGGTGTTGACGATGACCATGTCAGGTCGGCCGATTCATCAAGCCGTTGGTACGGCGTCGGGTTTTGGCGCACTTATCGCCATTCCCGGCACACTCGGTTTTATCTTTATCGGTTGGAATGCGCTAAATCTGCCACTCGCGTCGATTGGCTATGTAAATCTCATTGGCTGGTTAGGTATCAGTGCTATCGCTTTGCTGACGGCACCGCTGGGAGCAAGACTGGCCCACGCATTAAACCCCGATAAACTTAAACGGGCGTTTGGTGTGTACTTGTTACTGGTAGGCGGGGTGATGCTGCAGAAGAGTCTTGGGTTCTCGTTCTAACACTTTATTAGACTGGCGTCCCCACCGCGACTCGAACGCAGATCTAAAGCTTAGGAGGCTCTTGTTTTATCCAGTTAAACTATGGGGACTGACCGCGCGGTAGATTATTACCTAGCAAACGGTGCAATAAAACCCCTAACGTCTGGCGACGTAGTCGTTTGGCTGAATATTGCCCAATAACATACCATCAGCAGGGACAACTGTTGCACTATCAGTAAAGGCGCTTGTAACAACAAGTGGGGTTGGTGCCAATACGTACTGCTGATGTCGATTGCCAAGTGGGTCATAAAACTGGTGCATTTGAAACAGCGTCAGTTCATCGCCTTCCTGTACGCCCTGGCTGGTGCCAATATTGACATGTAAGGTGTTATTTTCCACCATGATGACTTTTCCGAAAGCGGGCATGCAGCTAATGTTTTCATCGACTTTCTGCATGACATCCTGAAGCATTTCACTGATTAGGGTGCCATAGGATGATTTCCAGAATCTGGCACTGTTGGTATCGACCTGCTCTCTGTAGTCAAAGTCCCATGTTGTACTATCAGCGAAGGTCTGTTCAAACACTATGGCACCGGTAAGGCCATCCATTAACGCCACATTCAGCGCAAAATGCCGAACATAGTTGTCACCCTGCCAGAATTGCCATGCGGAACTTTGTTCTTGTTCAAGGCTAAGGTCGGCAATATACGCAGCTAATACAAACTGGCTATTTGTTTTGTTCGCCAGCATCACACTCTGCTGTGCGTTTGTTAAGGTTTGCCACTGCAGGTAATAAGGTTCAACCTGCTTTATCCGGCCATGGTTGCTGTATTGAACAAATTCGTCCTGCATTAACATAGCAAGCGACCTGCCAAGATGATGTATGCCGCCTGCGGCAGCCTGTTGCCGGTTGCGAATCGGATACCAGGTAGTCACGATAGACTTTTGATAATCTGATGCGTCGCACTGAGAGCTCTGTGGGAATATATCTGCCCTGATCGTGACCGTCACGACATCACCGCTATAGACCTCATCAATCAATTCCAATTGATTCACTTCACCTGTGGCGCGGATTTCTAGTCTGTCATTGCGCAACAGACCGTTTGTCATTTGTTGAACACTTTTAACGCTCGCACCGGCGAACAACAACGCTTGCTTTATGGCTTCGCGGGTGGCCTGCTGGCGAGCCAGTTGTTTATTGCCCTGGTCAATCACTGCCTGCCCTGACGCCTCAAACCAAACGGCGTACAGGGGCAAACTGTACAAGGTGCCGAGCAACATCAATATGTGGCAAATTTTTGCAATCACAGGATCATTACCCTCTTTCTTTATCCGGTTACGTAGCAAGCTGTCAGAATACTGACGCGAAAAAAACGTGTATGTCTGGTTTAGCATTTTTTATACCAGTCATGTGGTTTAAAAGAGGAAACCGCGAGAAGCAACGTTGTGGATCGTTATTTGCTTAGCATCCCACTAGCTAAGAACAACTGATTGGTTTATGACGCTGATGAACATGAAAATGACATCTTCACTCCGTATGGCGAGTCTCACCTTTGTGCTACTAATGTTGAGCGCATGCTCAAGCATATTCGACAAACAGGTTGAATGGGAAACCGTGGAGCCGGAGCACTACCCTGTGTTACATGCTGTTGGATACGCACCTATTGACGCACAGCATGGTAGTAACGAAAGCAGCAAAGCGCTGATGGCAATCAAAGCATCAAAATTGGATGCTTACAGGGAATTGACCGAACAGGTGTATGGACAACGGGTGGATGGCAACCAGTCGCTTGCCAGTCTGGTGTTGACTAATACGGAATTGAAGGCGTCAGTGGAAGGTGTAATACGCGGGGCTCGCGTCATTAAAACATATCCAGTAGGAGAAGATACCTATGCCACTGAGCTAGAACTTGATTTCGCTCGCGTGTATGACATCTATTTGTCAACGTCTAAACCAAAGCGGATCAAGCAAGTTCGTTATTACTAAGAGCAGGTGAAAATTTCTCTCAGCGTCAGGCGCTAACGCCTTTTCCGGGGCTACCCGGTCTGGGCTTGCCTGATTTGTCATAAGTGAGCGATTCTTTTGCTCGCAACTCAATTAATGTATTGCGCAAATGTTCAAGCTTCAGCTGCCCCTGTTCTATGGCAGTAGTGTTTATTTCCGTACGGAATTTGCATTGTTCAAGAAGATCTCTTGCCTCAGAAATGTATTGCTCGGCTTCTGGGTCAATCGGTTTGTCTGGGGATGATGAGAAAAGCTGGTTTATCTTTTCGTCGGTTTCGCGAATTTTGTCGAGCAGGACTTCTTTGTTTTTGACCAGGGTCAGGAGCGCTTCTGCGTCCCGACCACTGATAAGATGCAATTCAGTTTCAAGTAACTCTTTTAGGTCGCTCAGATGCTCAGTTTGCGTCTTTGCTGCCTGTACCAGCTCTTTCATAGTGAATATTGAGGTAATTCCTGTTAGCCGGCTAATATTGCAATGGATGAGATGTTAGCGCTTGACGCCAAAAATCTCCGCTTCCAGCTTGGCAATTTTCTTAGCCAGTGCTTCAGGGTTAACACGATATTCACCATTCTGAATGGCTTTTTTGAGTTTATCCACTTTTTCTTGATTAACCGGTGCATCCGAGCCTTTCTTTTGCACCTGATTTAGCTGCTGAGCAGACTGCGTCAAGGAAACAGAATCCTGTCTGGGCGCCTGCGTCTGCGCTGCTTGTGTGCTCTTGGCAGCTGCTTGTTGAGCCTGCTGCTGATTGAGCTTTTGATTGTCGACGGGAGGTTTATTGATGTTCCCGCCGTTATTGATATTGTTTACCATAATTTTTTCACTACCAGAATTACCTCAACTAGTGTATCGGCATGGTGTTAACAGACTTTAGCAAATTTTTTTATTTGACTCACTAAATGTTTGGTTGCGTTGAGGAGTGGTGAAAGCTTACGCTAGATATTAACAGAGACTTCGCCACTGCTAGCCACTTTTGCATGTACCAGTTTGTTTGAGCGTAGGTTCCTGACACGAATTGTTTCGCCCAGATTACCATCCTGTTCAGCCACACCGCTGGTTTTGATATTCAGACCTCCAGTCTCTGCACTGATAACAACACTGTCGCCTTTGCAGACGAAACATAGCATTGCAGGTGACAACGCCTGGCCTGGGCGAACTCTGCGCTTTATGCGCGCGCCAATCAGCGAACTAACATCATCAAAGGTGCTGGTCCGCAACTGTCTTTTGTCAATATCGGCGAGCTGCAGATTATCTGCAGTTAATATGGCACCTGGACTGAGCACATCGGCAATAATCACAACTTGCTGAGTGCGGGTGATTCGTACAGGAATAAACAGATACCAGTCGGAGCTGAGGCAATCTGCTCTGACACTGATATTAGATTGCGTGCTCAGTTCAGTCATGGGGGTGAGCTCAACACCGGCTGGGCAATCTGGTATGTCGATTCGTTCATCAATTGGTGAGACATCAACAGCGACGGTTTCTCCGCTGTCGCGAATGATGGCGTCGCTAATGTATTGTTCAACCTGCTGTTGCAGTGCTTGGTGGTCAAGTTTTTGTGCTTGAGTTGTGCTCGCAAATGCCGATACTGGAACCACTGTAAGTGACGTGATGGCACAAAGTGCATTGAGTATTTGCCGAGTGAGTAATTTACTGGTTAAACTTTTCATATCACTTATCACCATATTGTCTATGCTTTAGTCAGATGGTTGCCGGTTATGCTGCCTGTTGTGCGTCAAAAAACTGACGACTGCCAGGGTAAACATAATTAATCCGGCTATAAGCGCCTGTTTTAGCGCATGTTGTGCTATAACAACGCAACAAGCGTGCCGAATATAATCAGTTCAGAGGTGAGATATGTCAGGTATCATGGATTCAGTTAATCAACGAACGCAGCTGGTGGGTCAGAACCGCCTTGAATTACTGCTGTTCCGCCTGAATGGACGCCAGCGCTTTGGTATTAACGTATTTAAAGTGCGAGAAGTATTGCAATGTCCGCAACTCACCTCAATGCCGAAGCTTAACCGCCTGGTGCGTGGAGTAGCCCATATTCGTGGTCAAACTATCTCAGTCATCGATCTGAGCATGGCTACCGGTGGCAAACGCATCGAAGATTTAAGTACAGCATTTATCATTATCGCTGAGTACAATCGCAGCGTGCAGGGCTTTCTGGTGGGGGCTGTCGAGCGGATCGTCAATACCAATTGGGATGCCATCATGCCGCCGCCTCAGGGCACCGGACGTGCAAGCTACCTGACGGCAGTGACAGAAATCGATAATGAGCTTATCGAGATTCTGGATGTTGAAAAGATCCTCAATGAAATCTCTCCGCTTAACACCGATGTCAGTGAAGACGTTGCGGGCACACTCTCCGTGGCTGGCAGTGAAGATAAGATTATTTTCATTGCCGACGATTCATCTGTTGCCCGTGGTCAGGTTAAAAAGGCTCTGACCACGCTAGGGCTGGAAATCGAAATGGCGAAGAACGGCCTGGAAGCATTAAACCGACTTAAAGAATTAGCTGCGCCTACTGGCGATGTGACAGATAAAGTGGGGGTGTTGGTATCGGATATCGAAATGCCAGAGATGGATGGCTACACGCTTACCGCAGAGATTAAAAATACGCCAGAGTTGAAAAATTTGCATGTCATTTTGCATACCTCTCTAAGCGGTGTGTTTAATCAGGCCATGGTACAAAAAGTTGGGGCGGATGACTTTATCGCAAAGTTTCATCCAGATGAACTGGCTACCGCTGTTCAAAAATGGCTGGGTGACTAACGGGCAGGAGTGTCATTGGTTGTGAATACTGTTGCGGACAAAGAAGTGTCCGCCGATGCGTACCTTAAGTTCAGCCAATTCCTTGAACAACAATGCGGCATCGTGCTGGGCTTAAATAAGCAATATTTGGTGCGTAGCCGCCTATCTCCACTGCTCAATCGGTTCGGCTTTCGACGCATGAACGATCTGATTGACAAAGCCGTGGGTCATACGGATCGGCAGCTTAGACAAGCGGTTATCGATGCGATGACAACCAATGAAACACTGTGGTTCAGAGACAACTATCCGTTCGACCTGTTGAAACAGAGCTTGTTTGAGGAATTGTCCAAGCGCAATCGTAAGATTCGGATTTGGAGCGCCGCTTGCTCGTCAGGACAAGAGCCTTATTCGATTGCGATGGCTGCCTATGAATATAAACAGACCAACCCGGGAGCATTCAGAGCCGGGCTCGAGATTGTCGCAACCGATCTGTCAGCAGATATGCTGCAGCGATGTCAACACGCCGAGTACGATACGTTGTCGATGGTCCGAGGACTGTCTGAAGAGCGAAAGAAACGGTTTTTTGAGCCAGCATCCGACGGCATGATGCGGGTCATAAAGCCGATTCGAGACATGGTAGCTTTCAGCCAGATAAACCTGATGGACAGCTACAGTTCGTTAGGTAGGTTTGACATGGTTTTTTGCCGCAATGTGCTGATTTACTTTTCTGCTGAGTTGAAAAAACAGATACTGCAACAAATTGCCGCTGCGCTGCAAAATGACGGCATTCTGTTCCTTGGCGCGTCTGAGTCCATCTCCTCCGTCAGCGAACAATTCAGTATGGTAAGGTGCAGTCCCGGCCTTTACTACGTGAAGAAAAATCAATAAAAACAATGTGTTAATAAATCCTTTCAGAAGATACTCTTGATATCCAATTAAGACTGGCACAGGCATTGCTAAATATCCTTCGTCACAGGAGGAAAACATGGCAATCAGTCTCGACAAACTTGTTGGATTTCATCACAAAGCGTTGACCATCCGCACTGAACGTATGGAAGTCATCGCGGGCAATCTGGCTAATGCCAATACGCCTGGCTATAAAGCCAAAGACATTGATTTCCAGAAAGCTATGGCATCTGCACGAACAGAGCAATCGCAGTCGTTGAGCCGCACCCATGAGAAGCATTTTGCCGGCAGAACCCAACCTGGTTTTGAGGCGGACTACCGCGTGCCAGACCAGCCCGACACCGGCGACGGTAACACCGTAGACGCACAGACTGAACGTAACGCATTTCTCGACAACGGCATGCGCTATCAAGCTGGATTGCAATTCCTGAATGGCAAAATTAAAGGTATGAAAAAAGCACTTAGCGGAGGGCAAGGGCAATGAGTTTGTTTAACGTTATGGAAATTTCTTCCACGGGTATGCGTGCCGAGAGTGTGCGTCTGAACACTACTGCCAGCAATATTGCCAACGCGAACAGTGTTAGCAGCAGTTACGAGCAAACCTACAAGGCTCGTCACCCCGTCTTTGCTGCGGAGTTGCAGCGTGCAACAGATAATCAGATGGCCGGTGCAGGTGTGAAAGTGCTGGGTATTGTCGAATCGCAGAAGCCCCTGCAGATTGAGTATGCACCGGGTAATCCCATGGCCGATGAAAACGGATACATCTATAAACCCAACGTTAATATCGTTGAGGAAATGGCGGACATGATGTCAGCCTCTAAAGCATATGAAACCAATATACAGGTTGCCGATACCACTAAACGTATTTTTAGACGCGTGTTGCAACTTGGTCAGGGTCAATAATCGAGGGTTAGGCGGATGACGCAGGTACAAAACAACGGTCTCGCCCGTGATCTCTACTGGCAGCCCGAGAGCACGCCGGTCGATGACGGTAGCAATCAGAAGTTATCCCAGGAAGATTTCTTTGCGCTGTTGACCGAACAACTTTCTAATCAGGATCCGACCAAACCGGTAGACAACGATCAGATGGTATCGCAGATGACGCAGTTCACTACTGCCGATGGCATCACGCAGTTGAATGAGCAATTCAAATCGTTTGCAACATCAATGACGTCTAATCAGGCGTTACAGGCATCCAGTCTGATTGGTCAGAACGTTCTGATTGCCGGTGATGTGGCACACATGAGTGAAGCGGGAGAAGGCGTGTCTGGAGTGATCATCAGTGACTCGTCTGTGCAAAACCTGGAAATCACGGTTGAAAATCAACGTGGTGAAATCGTTAAAGTGATCAAAGCCGGCACACAGCCTGCGGGCAACATTGAATTCAATTGGGATGGCACAGATGCATACGGCAATGCTATGCCGCCCGGCAACTACGTAGTGAAAACAAACGGCAATGTGAAGGGCGAAGAAACATCTTTGCCAATAGCCGTCAATCGTCACGTTGCCAGTGTGAGCCTGGCCGGTAGCCAGGGAATAGTTTTGAACCTTCAGGGTGACAAGAGCGTGATGCTGAATGATGTCATCCAAATAAGCGGTTAACAGGAGAGAGTAGCGATGTCTTTTAACATAGCATTAAGTGGTGTATCCGCCGCACAAAAAGATCTGGACGTCACAGCGAATAATATCGCCAATGTGAATACGGTAGGTTTTAAAGAATCACGGGCTGAATTCGGCGATGTGTTTGCCGCTTCTCTACTAGCTGGTGGTCGCACCAAAGTAGGTGACGGTGTCCTTACTCAAGATGTAGCCCAGCAATTTAGCCAGGGTAGTTTGCAGTTCACCAATAATTCACTGGATTTGGCGATTACCGGCAATGGCTTTTTCGCTACTACGCCGGACCTGGCATCCAGAGAGTTCAGCTATACTCGAGCTGGTCAGTTTAAGCTAAATGAAGACAACTTTGTGGTGAATTCAAACGGCGATTATCTGATGGGATTTCCGGTAAATGATGACGGCACCTCAGCTTCAGTGGCACTGAGTACGACCGTACCAGTGCGTATTCCAGACTCATCTGGTTCGCCACAACAAACGACAGAAGTGTCACCGCGCTTCAATCTGCCAGCCGGTGATGAGGCAAAGGATTTGGACCTGTTTGCGCCAAATGATCCGCTGACGTACAACGCTGCAACGTCTATCACTGTATATGACTCACTGGGTGATTCCCATGTCCTTACCTATTATTTTATAAAAGATGACGCAGCAACCAATGAATGGGTTGCCGTTACTTATGTGGATGATCAGCCACTCGCGACGAGCGGTGACACTGTGGGTACACCTCCAACAACCGGGCCCAACGTCGTCGGTGAGACTGCGCTTGCGGCAGGCGTTCCTGGTTTCCGTCTAACGTTCAGCTCTGGCGGGGATTTCTTAGGTATTGAAAACTCTGACGGCACCTCTAGCCCTCTTGGTGATGTGACAAGCGAAGCGCTTGGCGCAGGTATACTTATTAATGGTTCTGACCCAACACAGACCTTGACCACTAATTTTGCTCTGGATGCGACGAATGCAACACCCGAAGAGCCAACTCAGTTTGCCTCAGCCTTCGAAGTGACATCGCTTGAACAGGATGGTCTGCCAGTCGGGCGACTAACAGGGATTGATATTGGGCCTGACGGTTTAGTACGAGCGACGTTCTCTAACGGTACATCAGAGCCTGTAGTCAGGGTCGCGTTGGCACGTTTTTCAAACGAACAGGGTCTAACGCAGCAGAGTAATACCCAGTGGAAAGAGAGTATTTTGTCTGGTGAAGCGCTGGCCGGAGAGGCGACTACCGGAACATTTGGTGATATCAATTCATCAGCACTGGAGCAGGCAAATGTGAACCTGACCACTGAATTGATAGATATGATTATTGCTCAGCGTAATTTCCAGGCTAACTCGCGAGCGCTGGAGGTAAATAATCAGCTTAATCAGACTGTTCTGAATATCCGATAGAACAGTTAGTTATCTCTCTATGTGAAAGGTCGCTACTGCGACCTTTTTTCTTAATATCATGTTGTATCTGGCAAGGTTATTGCAGTCCTTTATGTAACGTTAATAACTGTCAATTGATTGTCATGGATAAACTGCTTTATATCGCTGCCAGTGGTGCCAAACAGGATTTGTTGGGAACTACCATCCGAGCGAATAATCTAGCCAATGCACAAACCATTGGCTTTAAAGCCCAGCTTGAACAAACACGCGCGATGCCAGCATTTGGTGATGGCTTACCTACGCGAGTTTTTTCAATGACGGAAAGTCCGACCAATAATTACGAAGGCGGCCCGATGGTGCGCACCGACCGCGAGCTGGATGTTGCCATTCAGGGTGATGGCTGGTTTGCGGTGCAGGATAAACAGGGTAACGAAGCCTACACGAGACGAGGCGGTTTTCAGCTTAGTGAAGATGGCATGCTGGAAGACGGGTTAGGCAATCCAGTGCTTGGTGGGGCCGGTCCCATCTTTCTTCCCCAGCCAGTATCTAATGTCAATATCGCCACCGACGGCACTATTTCCATACGCCCGCTAGGCGCGCCTGAGACTGTTTTGGCCGAAGTTGGACAGTTAAAAATGGTCAATCCTGATCCGGCCAACATGACGCGTGGTCTGGATGGCTTATACCGGATGGAAGACGGCAGTCTGGCCAATGAGGACGTCAATGTGCGTCTTCAGACCGGCATGCTGGAGGGCAGCAACGTCAATGCTGTTGACGAAATGGTCAATATGATTCATCTGCAGCGTCACTATGAAATGCAAATTAAGCTAATGAAAAAAGCGGACACGTTGGTGATGCGCAGCAACATGTTATTGCGCATTTTGTAACGCAGTAACAAAAACGGTTATAGGAGTACTCTTATGCATTCAGCGTTATGGATCAGTAAGACAGGTCTTGATGCGGCACAAACCGATGTGTCTGTCATCTCTAACAATCTGGCCAATGCCAGCACGGTAGGGTTTAAGAAAGATCGGGCGATTTTTGAAGATCTTCTCTATCAAAACATCAATCAACCGGGTGGACGGTCTTCTGCAGATACGGAGTTACCATCAGGCTTGATGATTGGTGCGGGTTCTAAGGTTGTTGCCACGCAGAAATCCCACACTCAGGGTAACATGCTCACCACGGATAATGCCCTCGATTTGTCTATTCAGGGTAAAGGCTATTTCGAAATTCAGTTGCCTGATGGGACCCCGGCATATACCCGAAATGGTCAATTTACGCTGAATGAAGAAGGGCAAATTGTCACGCCAGGCGCAGGTTTTCTGCTTCAACCTACGATCACCATCCCTGAAGATGCACAACAAATTACCATTTCTCAGGAAGGTGAAGTGTCCGTGTCGATTCGTGGCCAGGTTGAACCCCAACAGCTTGGGCAAATTAATATTGCTGACTTTATTAATCCTACCGGCCTGCAACCGATGGGACAAAATCTTTATATCGAAACTGCAGTAAGCGGTGCGCCTATTCAGGGGATCCCAGGTTTAGAGGGGTTGGGCTCGATCGTCCAGGGCGCACTTGAGACTTCAAACGTCAATGTGACCGAAGAACTCGTCAATCTGATTGAAAGTCAGCGTTTGTACGAGATGAACTCCAAAGTGATTTCATCCGTCGACCAAATGCTTGGACAGGTTATCCAACAGCTCTAATTTGGGGGCGATCGTGACTATGATGACTAACGTGATACGGATAATAGGGCTCGGGCTAGTAACCTTGATCAGTGGGTGCATGAGCACAGCTCAGCAAGGCCCCTCGCCCAACGATCCCTTTTACGCGCCAGCCATTCCTGATTTGCCGCGGCAAAAAATTGCCGAGGACGGTTCGCTTTTTCAGTCTGATATGGCAAACAGCCTGTATTCTGACGTCAAAGCCCGTCGAATCGGTGACATTATAACGGTCAACTTGCGCGAGAATACAACAGCATCAAAATCGGCCGGCACCTCGACCAGTCGCGATACGTCAGTAGATCTGCAGCCAATCACTGGGCTTGGTGGACTGCCTATCAACATCGGCAATGATTCTGTGCAACTGGGCATTGAATCCAGTAATGACTATAGCGGTGACGCGGCAGCTAATCAGAGCAATAACCTGTTCGGTAACATTTCCGTCACCGTCATTGATGTATTGCCGAATCAAAATTTGCTAATTCGCGGAGAAAAATGGATCACGCTGAACAACGGGGATGAATATATTCGTCTGACCGGTGTTATCAGGCCGCAGGACGTCAGCCCCAGTAACGAAATTTTATCCAGCAAAGTCGCCAATGCGCGCATCGAATACAGTGGCACCGGCAGTTTTGCTCAAGCGCAGCAAAAAGGCTGGTTGGCACGCTTCTTCTCGTCTGAATGGTGGCCGTTGTGAGTAGAAAACAAGCACTTAGCATTTTTGTCGTTTTCAATCTGCTGCTGGCATCCACAGCCTTTGCCCAGCGGATTAAAGACGTCGCAACGATTCAGGGCGTGAGAGACAACCAACTGGTTGGCTATGGGCTGGTTGTGGGCCTGCCGGGAACCGGAGAGCAGAGCCCTTTCACCGAACAAAGCTTTCGTACTATGTTGGCGAACTTCGGTATTGCCCTGGATCCGAATCAAAAGCCGAAGATATCCAATGTTGCAGCGGTTGCTGTGCATGCAAAGTTGCCACCATTTGTAAAACCGGGGCAGCGTATTGACGTAACGGTGTCCTCAGTAGGCGAAGCGGAAAGTCTGGTGGGGGGCACCCTGCTACAGACCATGCTGAAAGGCCTTGATGGCAATGTGTACGCCGTTGCGCAAGGTTCACTGGTCGTCAGTGGTTTTGGCGCTGAGGGCGGTGACGGCTCGCGGGTGATTGTGAACACGCCGACAGTAGGTCGTATCGCAAACGGCGCGCTGGTGGAGCGTGCGGTGCCGAGCGGCTTCATGCAGAATGACTTTCTCACGCTGAACCTTAACTACCCAGACTTTTCCACGGCAAAGGCACTTGCCGATACGATTAATCTGCGTCTTGGCGCCGATCCAAACAAAGGAATGGCCATTGCGACACCGATTGATGCTGCGTCAATCCGCGTATCAGCGCCGCGAGACGTAGGCCAGCGCGTTGGGTTTTTGGCGACGCTGGAAAATTTTGAATTCACTCCGGCGAAAGCGTCGGCCAGAGTGGTCATTAACAGTCGTACAGGCACCATCGTCATTGGTCAGGATGTAAGGCTACTGCCCGCTGCCATTACACATGGCGGTTTGACTGTCACCATTTCTGAAAACCAGACCGTGTCTCAGCCTAGTGCACTTGCCGAGGGAGACACGGTGGTCACGACCCAGTCAATTATTGATGTCAATCTGGATGATACTCGAATGTTTAAGTTTGATCCGGGGATCACATTGGATCAACTCGTGCGTGCGGTCAATGAAGTAGGCGCTGCTCCCGGCGACCTGATGGCAATACTCGAGGCTCTGCGTGAAGCAGGCGCGTTGCAAGGCGAATTGGTGATTATCTGATGGATAGCGATCTGCAAAGCGGTCATATCAAAAGTCAGCTAGAGATGACTCGCAACTATCATGATCTGGGCAGTGTAGACAAACTCCGTCAGGCTGCGTTGAGTGGTGATAAAGGGGCTCTCAGGGAGGCTGCGCAGCAATTTGAAGCAGTATTCGTCAATATGCTGCTCAAATCTATGCGTAAAGCTCAAGACGCGCTGGCAGATGAAGACAGTCCGTTTAATAGTGAACAGGTTAAGTTTTATCGCGACATGCACGACCAACAGCTTGCCACTGATTTATCCTCTAAAGGATCGCTGGGTCTGGCTGACATTATTGTGCAGCAGTTAAGTCATGACAAAGATGGGTACCTGCCTGCTACGGCAATTCGTAATGATGCAAACCTTGCTGATATCAGGCATCGTCGAACTGAATTATCTCCACTAGATGGCGTTGAAAGGCAGATTCAACGCTCAAAAACAGTTACACAGCCTGGCATCAAACAGGCGGCATTTGAAGAACCACAACATTTTGTCAATGCGCTCTACCCTATCGCCGAGAAAGTCGGCCAACAATATGGGCTGGACGCGAAGGCAATGATTGCCCAGGCGGCGGTCGAGACGGGGTGGGGGCGCTATCTCATTCATGACGGTCAGGGCAATAACAGCCACAACCTGTTTGGTATCAAAGCGGACAACCGCTGGCAGGGTGAAAAAGTCGTGGTTGATACGCTCGAATATCAGGGCGGTATTGCCAATCGTCAGCGTGCACCTTTCAGAGCGTACGGATCCTTTTTGGAGTCGATGCGTGACTATGCGCAATTTATTACTGGCAGCCAGCGCTATGAACAGGCGTTAGAGAATGCCGGTGATGCGCAAAAGTATGTTGAGTCACTTCAGCAAGCCGGTTACGCCACCGATCCTAATTATGCGAGTAAAATTAAGACCATTCTTAATGGTGCATTAATGCGAGGGCTGACTGAATGATCAAGTCCGCAGATCTGTTCTCCATTGCGACTAGCGGTCTGAATGCCAGTAACAGGCTTCTGGATACTGCCAGTAACAACATTGCCAACGTCAACACCGAAGGTTACGTGCGAGAGCGTACCACCTTTACCAGTCAGCTTTCCGGCGGCGTCGATGGTGGGGTCACCGAACGCATCATCAGTACCTTTGCCCAAAATCAGCTGCGTCGGGATACCACACAGCTTGGCGAATACACTGCCTATTACAATAACGCTTCGCGCCTGGATGACTTACTGGCAAGCGAAGCGAACGGCTTATCGACGGGGATGAGCCGATTTTTTAGCGCGATACAAACTGCAAATGACGACCCTACAAACCGCGCGGCGCGAAGCCTGGTGATTGGCGAGGCAGAGAACCTGTTAAGTCAGATGACTTCGCTTGATAGCTTTATGGCTGTGCGCGAAAAAGAGCTGAATCTGGAAATGGATGCGCTCATAGACAGGGCGAACTCATTGATCAGTACCATTGCCGAGCTGAATAACTCTATAAAAACCGTGCGCGGGGCCAATCGCGACGAAGTGCCGGGCGCGCTGATGAATGAGCGAGATAGTGCCATTTTGGAATTAGCCAGTCTCGTTTCAATTGAAACCCGTCCCAGTGGCAATAATGATGGTTCAGTACTGGTAAATTTAACAAGTGGCGAGTCTCTAGTATTGCAGGATGGCAGTTTCAACGCATTTCAGCAAAGCGGCGATCCAGACCTCAATTTTAAAACCCTGCAGCTGCGCAGCAGCGGCAAGCCAACGACGATAAATCTTGATGAAGGCAACGTCGGTGGTGAACTCGGCGGATTATATCGCTACCGAAACGAAATTCTGGCACCCAATCGTCGTGAGCTGGGACAGCTTGCTTTTTCCTTCGCAGAAGAGATTAACCGACAAAACAGACTCGGCATGGATTTGGACCAACAGCTGGGCAGTAACCTTTTCCGTCTGCCAGAATTTCAGTCTCTAAACTATGCGGACAACAGTGATGCAACGTTAATTGTCAACGGCCGTATAGAAGAAGGAGAGGGTAATCAGATCACTAGTGCAGATTTGCAAATTACCATTGACGCTGTCACTGCAGGTGCACCACCTACGGTTGACATCACGGTTGCCCTTCTTAATGCGGATGGTTCACAGGTGTTGGACGCAAATGGCACTGCCATTACCCAGACGTATACGGGCGTTGACGCTGCCTCTGGTTCGTTTACCCCCGTGTTAGGTGGCGTTGAGATAGAATTACCAGATGGTACCGGTTATGCAGTGGGTGACCAGTTTTTATTGCAGCCAACTCGCAACACTATAGATAAACTTGCGATGGCCACCACCCGTCCGGAAGACCTGGCGATGGCCTCTCCTTTGCGTATTGACCCTTCACTTAATAATCTGGGAGATGCGGCGTTAATCGGCACCTCTGTGACCAATACAACGGTGGATAACACCTTCGCAGACTCCGCGGCATCCGCGTTTAATGGCAGCGGTGGTATACACGGTCCAGGCGCAGCGCCAGGCGGTGGTGTAGGCGCTCCTGCAGAGATACGCTTTACCGCGGCCGATGAATTTGAAGTTCGAGACAGTGCTGGCACGGTGATCACCACCGTGAGTGGTGTGACTAATCTGAATAACCTGATGTCACAGGCAGCGGCTACTGGTGGCTGGCCCGCAGCGTTTAGCGGGCTGGATAACTATCCGGGATTTGACTTTAGTTTACAGGGCTCGCCCCGAGCGGGAGACAGCTTCTCGATTGGCTATAATACCGATGGATTGGACGATAACCGCAACGGGCTGGGGCTATCAGCGCTTCATGAGCAGGCAACCGTGCTGTCGAGTAACAATGGTTCAACAGCCCGGGTAAGCTTTTTTGAAGCCTATGCCGATATAGTGGGAGAGGTTGGCGAAAAGACTGCGTCTGCCGAAATATCATTGCGTGCATCAGAGGCGATGGAAGTGCAATCCCGAGACTGGTTTGAGTCTATTTCCGGTGTAAGCCTGGACGAGGAAGCGGCGAACCTTGTTCGTTATCAGCAAACGTATGCAGCAGCAGCGCGTATCCTGACAACAGCACGAGAATTGTTCGACACCATACTGGCAGCAGCGAGGTAATAATACGTGAGAGTATCAACGGGCCAATTATTTGACAGGAACA
Source organism: Aestuariibacter salexigens DSM 15300 (assembly GCF_000429145.1). GTDB lineage: Bacteria > Pseudomonadota > Gammaproteobacteria > Enterobacterales > Alteromonadaceae > Aestuariibacter > Aestuariibacter salexigens. Next base: position 197,814 of record NZ_AUBH01000003.1, on the reverse strand, counting down.
TTCAATCCATAATGGATAACCAGTCTGGCTTGTCTAATATTCAGCAGCAGTTGGCAACCGGTAAGAAATTGCTGCGCCCTTCTGATGATCCCGTAGGCGCTACAAAGGTTGTAAGACTGACCGAGGAGCTTGCACAGCTTAAGCAGTATCAGCGTAATAACGACTTACTGCGTAATAGTCTTGAAGAGCAGGAAGCGGTACTGCGGAATATCAATAACGCGGTGAGTCGCGCCAGAACGCTCGCTATTCAGGCGGGTAATGGTGTGTATTCTGATGAGGATAGACGAGCCATCAGCATCGAAGTTGCACAGATAAGAGATGAAGTGTTCGACTTAATGAATGCGCAAAACGCCAACGGAGAGTATATCTTTGCAGGTTTTCAATCTAATTCTCAGGCATTTGCATTTAACCCATCAGCGTCAGGTAAAAAGTACACCTTTGACGGTGATACCGGAAATAACGAAATTCAGGTGTCTAATACGGTCAGCCTGGGGGCAACAACGTCAGGGTTTGAGATATTTGAAAATGTGCTGGCGCGGCTGGATGCACCGATTACGGCAAGCACAGGAGTGACCAGCGCCAGTGTCAAAGTTACCCAGCAGGACAAATTCGATCAGTTTCACAACAATAATTATGACGCTATCACGGCGGCAAATAATCAGTTCAGAGCCACGATTCTTGCTGGTAATCAGGTACAAATTACCAATGTTGCATCGGGAGCAGTACTTGCCACACAGGATTTTCAGTCTGGGCAGCCGTTCAGCTTTAACGGTTTGAGCTTTACGATTGAAGGCGCAGTTGGCAACACTGTGGACTTCACCCTGTCTACACCTGAAAAGAAAAACGTTGCAGAAACCCTAAACGACCTTGTTAACGTGTTGACCAACAACTTTCCGGGTCAGCAGAATTTCGATGATGGCCTGGCAGACGCTCTGGTGGGCATGGACAATGCACTAGTAGCCATTCAGAACGAAACGTCATCCATTGGTGGACGTCTGAATGTAGCCGAATCCATCTATGAAGCGAATCTGGATATTGAAATCGCCAATAAAAAGTCGCTCTCTACCATTCAGGATGTTGATTACGCTGAGGCGTCCGCTGAGTTTTCTAAACAGGAAACCGCATTAAATGCTGCGCTGGCCACTTTTCCACAGATATCTAATCTGTCGCTGTTTAATTATATTTAATCAGGTTGAGCAACGTATCACGCTGGTAACTGGCCAGATATATACTGGATTTGTGGTCCTCATGAGACGAGTAATAGCTTATCCAGATTTTATCTCCAATAGAGACGATCCCCGGATAGCTATTGTCCCCTGATGAGGGCAATGTATCGATAATACCAACAGTGCGTGCTGCTATGTTAAGTTCATAGAGTACTGTGCGAGGGCCTTTCCTCTGCCAGTCTCTGCCGACCACAATCGCTTGACGATCGCTAAGTGGGTAAATCACCGGGCAGCCAATGTAAGTACCAAGATCGTGCCATTGCCAGCGCTGATAGGGAGGTGCAGCAATCCCTAACTTTGCGGACCCCGTATCAGCATCTCGCCTGACCAGCGCAATCATAGTTCCCTTTGCGTCGAACATAATGTCACTTTCATTAGGATAGCCCACGCCATGGGTCGCTAACCCTAGCAGATCGCGTTTTTCACACTCAAAGGTACGCCTGGGGTCGCCAGCGAACAGGTGTAATGATTCATCTGTCGCGCAATATGCCAGGCCATATGCCCGACCCTTGTAAAATCTCTGACGCCACAGCCAGTGAAATGGCGCTCCAAAAAAACGAGGCGATGACCAGCTTTGTCCAGTCCTACTGAACCAATTAATGTTGCGACTGACGCGCTTACCAGTTTGACGGTCTTTCAGTCTTGCGTATGCATACAGCAGCAGTTTTCCGTCAGGCGTAACGGTAAGCTTGGGATCACGAAGATCGGTATTAGGCATGTGTAGTCTGCCGTGGCTAAGTATTTCGCCGCATTGATCCAGGCACAGTATCCGAATGGTGCCATCTTCGCTGATGTGCGTTCGCGCTTCCCTAAAGCAGCAGAATAGGTTGCCTTGATAAAAACACAGATCGGTAAAGGCATTGTGGGCCGCCTTTGACCATAGACGGGTGACTTTTTTTATACGCATTCAGGGCACCTCATAAATATCTAAAAACTTTTATTTGTCAATACATTACTCCTATCTTCCAGCCCCTATCAAGATGTCTCGTTTAGTTATTCGGCAAATTTTTGTTAAAGGGAATTTGAAAAGCGTCGATAAATTTATTCGAGAGAGCCAGTAACAGTCATTTGTTACGACAAATCACTGTTTCTATTAGTGTTTTGAACCTCCGCCTTTGGTTTGGCGGATGCCAGCGAGTGCTGGGCTGAGAGTGTAGGAGAGATACCATGAGTGTATTCGTCAATACCAATGTGTCTGCGATCAATGCGCAGCGTCAACTGTTTGATTCATCAAACGCATTAAGTGTTTCATTCGAACGTTTATCATCAGGATTCCGTATCAATCGTGCAGCAGATGACGCTGCAGGTTTACAGATCTCTGACCGCCTTACTACCCAAATCCAGGGCCTGAATCAAGCTGTTCGCAACGCAAATGATGCGATTTCGCTGGTACAAACGGCGGAGGGGGCGTTGGCTGAAACAACAAATTCGCTACAACGTATTCGTCAGCTTGCTGTGCAGTCTCAGAACGGCATTAACAGCTCCGCTGACCGCACCGCTCTGCAGCAGGAGGTGACAGCGTTAATATCTGAGCTGTCGAGGATTGGTGCTGATACACAGTTCGGCGGAACTAATATTTTGAGTGGAACATATTCGTCAAAATTTTTGGTCGGCGCTAACGCCGGTCAAAATATCTCGGTGAATCTATCTCGGCCGGGCGGCTTTGGTGCCTCTGGCCTGAGTGTTGGAACCGTTGATGTATCCACCGCTGGAGGTGCAAGTGCTGCATTAGCTACTCTGGATACTGCGATTTCTGCGGTAGGAGCACAACGTGCCGAACTGGGTGCGTTGCAGAACCGATTCCAGTCGACCATACGAAATCTGTCGAACATCTCTGAGAATGTTTCAGGCGCTCGTTCACGTATTCGTGATACTGATTTTGCAGTGGAAACCGCAAACCTGACCCGTAACCAGATTGTTCAGCAGGCGTCACTGACGGTCCTTTCACAGGCCAATCAGCGTCCACAGTCTGCACTACAGCTGCTGGGATAATCAGTAAACTATTCTCTGCTTTCAGGCGCCAGGAGGTAGTGAGAAACATGGTCGTCTGAAAACAGAATGTGAGAGTTTCGCTCACTCTCTCCTAACGTAGAGCGGTTGGCCGAAGTCATGCTTCGGCCTTTTTATTTTCTATATATTACAAACACTTAAAATATTTATCCAAAATCTCCTAAAGAATTTCTGTAGTTCTATCGATAAATTTAACAAAGGCACTGTGCGAAGAATAGAAAAAGCAAGGCACAGGCTGAATAGCGGCAGCGAAGAATAATAAAAGCAAGGCCAGCCGTGTACCGATAGACGTCAATAAAACCAATAATATGTCATCGGTTGTTGCATAAATCGTTAGGAGTAAAAACATGTCATTGTTCGTCAACACGAATGTGTCGGCGTTGAATGCTACGCGTCAGTTGTTCACTTCAAATAACAACCTGAGCACAGCGTTCGAGCGCTTGTCATCCGGCTTCCGTATCAACGGAGCCAAAGACGATGCAGCCGGCCTGCAAATATCTAACCGCCTGACTACTCAGGTAAATGGTCTCAACATGGCAGTGCGTAATGCCAACGACGGAATTTCACTATCGCAAACCGTCGAAGGAGCACTCGCCGAAACCACCAACGCGTTACAGCGTATTAGGGTCCTTGCAGTACAAGCCCAGAACGGGATTAACGGCTCTGCTGACCGACTTGCACTGCAAAAAGAAGTGGCGGCACTCAAGGAAGAAATAAGCAGAATTGCCACGACTACACAGTTTGGGGGCGTGGACGTTCTAACCGGCGTATACAGCTCAGCATTCCTGGTAGGTGCAAATCCTGGTCAAACCATTAGTGTTAATATCTCTAGAACAGGTGGTTACGGCGCCTCAGGTTTGGGTGTCGGTCAGGTCTCTGTGGAGACTGTAGCCGAAGCGTCTAGAGCTATGTCGCTAGTACTCGGTGCGATCTCCATTATTGATGCGAAACGCGCTGACCTGGGTGCGATTCAAAACCGCTTTCAGTCTACTATCCGCAACCTTAGTAGTATTGCTGAAAACGTATCGGCGGCAAGATCGCGCATACGTGACACCGATTTTGCCGTCGAAACGGCAGAACTGACCCGTTGGCAGATCGTTCAACAGGCCAGTATTACAGTGCTGGGTCAGGCTAATCAGCGTCCGCAATCAGCACTGCAGCTTCTGCAGGGCTAACAGACTGAGGTAACAATGAAAAATCAGACGCAACTCTGTGGGGCAGGCTGTGAGCTGAGAGAAATGACAAGATAAAAAAATCGGTCGGATTGCAAAATGTGGGGGCAGGCTGCAACCGACCGAGAGAACGACAAGTTTTAGCACAAGACAGGTTACGACAATAAAGCTATAACGCAGCGAACCAGGCTTTTTTGTTATCGTGCAATATAAGCGCTCAGGCCTTTTTGCATGATAACAGCCGACTGACGGAACTAACGCCAGGAGGTAGTGAGAGGTATTGAGGTTTGGCCATCAATTCCGCTCGTCGGCTCGAGCTTTCGCCCACTCTAGTATAGCGTTTGCCGGCAACGTGCCTCAGCAAAACTACCAGTCAGAATCCTGACTAGCACAATAGGGTTAGCACGTATCGTGCCAACTTAATGTTAATGACGCAGTGAACGGCATACAAAAATAATAACTTGCCGCAGCTGGTTAGGAGAATGATATGAGTTTATTCGTTAATACCAATGTGTCGTCGTTGAATGCAACGCGGCAATTATTTACCTCTAATAACAATTTAAGTACCGCCTTTGAGCGATTGTCCTCCGGTTTTCGTATCAATGGTGCTAAAGATGACGCGGCGGGTCTGCAGATATCAAACCGTCTGACAACGCAAATCAATGGTCTAAACATGGCGGTTAGAAATGCCAACGATGGTATTTCATTGGCGCAAACCGTAGAAGGTGCGCTGGCGGAGACGACCAATGCCCTGCAACGTATAAGAGTGCTCGCCGTGCAGGCTCAGAACGGCATTAATGGGTCAACAGACCGGTTAGCTTTGCAGAAGGAGGTTGCGGCGCTTAAATCCGAAATCAGCCGTATTGCCTCAACTACCCAATTTGGTGGCGTTGATGTGCTTACTGGGGGATACAGCTCAGCCTTCTTGGTTGGTGCTAATCCGGGACAAACGATTAGTGTGAATATTTCTCGCGCCGGCGGTTTTGGTGCGTCAGGCCTCAGCATTGCCGATCTCTCGGTTGCAACGGTTGGGCAAGCATCTGCCGCGATGGTGGCGGTGTCTGAGGCAATCTCCGTAATTGATGCCAAACGAGCCGACTTAGGTGCTGTTCAAAATCGATTCCAATCAACAATTCGAAACCTGAGCAGTATCTCCGAGAACGTATCGGCGGCAAGATCGCGCATACGTGACACGGACTTTGCCGTTGAAACGGCAGAATTAACCCGCTGGCAGATCATACAGCAGGCGAGTATTACTGTCTTGGGACAGGCAAATCAGCGTCCACAGTCAGCACTGCAACTATTACAAGGATAATGAAATCTAGAGGGTAGGAGATGAGAGGCCGACCCAAGACCCTGCAAAAATGTAGGGTGCCAACGCCAGGGAAGGCGTTATACTATGGCGAGAGGGAAAACGCCGACTAACAAGGCCGAGAGTGTAGAAGTATGGTTGAGAGGCCAGTATTCATTCTGCAACCCTGCCAGCCGGACAGAAACTTTATTTGCTCGTTCTCCTAACGTGAGCAAGTTGGTCGGGTCATTTGACCCGGCCTTTTTTATGCTCGCCGTTTACGCACAGAAAGTAAAGCATTTTGCGTGCCAATATTTTAAATTTATTTTCCGCCGTCAAATATCCGCCAAGTCATCTTGCTACTCGTATCCGTTACCGACGAACCCCTTTATCTTTATGCTTTGCATCACTGCCCGCATTGCGTCAATTCGTTGACGAAATGTTTTTCTAAAAAAATTAAAAAAAATTCTAAAGATTGTTTAGTCGCTGTCGATACCTTTAGCTGAGAGGAATTTTATCCGTTGCTTTTACAGCGTGTGAGAGCGCAAGCGACGGGGTCGACTTTGAAGTCAGGTAGAGGTGCCGGTCTTCAAAAAATGAGGCAACCGACGTGGTCATGCCACTGACGTTGAAAAGAGGCGAACTGCTCGATGGTGTTAAGAAGCCAGAGTCAGTTCTCAGGAGGTATATTATGTCTTTATTTGTAAACACTAATGTTTCGTCATTGAATGCGCAGCGTCAGCTGTTTAATTCAGGACAAGCATTAAATACATCTTTCGAGAGATTGTCATCTGGCTTCCGTATCAACCGTGCTGCGGATGATGCCGCTGGTCTGCAAATCTCTGATCGTTTGACAACACAGTTCCAGGGTTTGAATCAGGCGGTTAGAAACGCTAATGATGCAATTTCACTGGTGCAAACTGCTGAAGGTGCATTATCGGAAACTACCAGTTCGCTGCAGCGTATTCGCCAACTGGCCGTGCAGTCACAGAATGGAATTAACAGTTCTGCTGACCGGACGGCTCTCCAACAGGAAGTGGACGCACTAGTTTCTGAACTGTCAAGAATTGGTACTGATACTCAGTTTGGTGGCACAGACATTCTTACCGGTAGTTATTCTGCAAAATTCCTGGTTGGTGCAAATGCTAACCAGAACATTTCTGTAAATCTATCGCGTCCGGGTGGCTTTGGTGCTTCTGGTTTGTCTGTAGGTACCGTTGATATTTCTACCGCTGGCGGTGCAAGTGCCGCTCTGGCAACAATTGATACCGCTATTTCTGCAGTCGGTGCGCAGCGTGCTGAACTTGGTGCATTGCAGAACCGGTTCCAGTCAACCATCCGTAACTTAAGCAACGTTGCTGAAAACGTAGCGGGTGCACGTTCGCAGATCCGTGACACTGACTTCGCAACAGAAACGGCTGAACTGACCCGTAACCAGATCGTTCAGCAGGCGTCACTGTCCGTATTAAGTCAGGCTAACCAGCGTCCACAGTCGGCGTTGTCATTGCTTGGATAAGTTCAATAACGCGTGACAACCTCAAAAGAGGTTAACTATGCTATTGGATGGCTACTATACTATTGGTAGCCATCCGCTCGTTTTAGTGGAGGTGAAAGATGGACATAGATTTTTCACAGATTGGCCAGAATGTTGCAGCGCAAGTGGCAGCGCAAAATGCGTCGCAGAATACTTCGCGAAGTGAGCAGCCTGAAAAGATGACTGCTCAGACTGGCGACAATAATGAGCAAAAAAGTAGTCAAGGCCCGCAAAATGTAGCCGATATAGTAACAGAGCGTAATGTTTCTGACGGCGAAATTGAAACGGCCGTGGCAGATATAAGCGACTTTGTTCAAGCACAGAACAGGCAGCTTTCGTTTTCAATAGATGAGGACAGCCGCCGCTCAGTGGTTAAAGTGACCGACTCTGAATCCGGTGAGGTGATAAGACAAATACCTTCAGAAGAAGTGTTGGCCTTATCTGAACGGATTAAAGAGTTGCAGTCGGATGTTGGTGCAGCAGTGGGAGTACTGTTTAACCGACAAGCGTAATTATTATTGTAGGGGTTCGTCATGACCATTCAGTCATTAGGTGTTGGATCAGGGCTCGCGTTAGATGACCTGGTCACTCAGCTCATTCAGGCAGAGAGAAAGCCCAAGGAAGATCGTCTGAACGCGCGAGAGGAAACACTTGATAACACGATATCTGGGCTAGGCAAGCTCAAGTCGAAATTAGAAGACTTTCTTGATTCCGTGGACGAACTCAGAAACGATTCGAACCTACAGGGTCGTGAACCGACCATTACTAACCCCGATGAAAATACCGAACCGTTTACCGCCGAAGCCTCTAATAGCGCGGTAAAAGGCGACTATGAGATTGCCGTAACCAAGCTTGCAAGTGGTAGTCGCTTTGAAACTGCAGATGGCGCGTTTGCCAGTAATACATCAGAAGTGCTCAGTACGGGCGACGGAAATGGTAACCTTACTTTCTCTATCGGTGCGACAGGTGATACCTTTTCTATCGCCGTGACAGAAGGCATGACACTACAGCAAGTTCGCAATGCGGTGAATAACGCGACCGATAACTTTGGCGTAAACGCCAGTATCATTAACACTGGCACTGTTGGTGGCGGGGCTAAGCTTGTTTTTACGTCTTCAACTACTGGCACTGGCAACGATTTATCGGTTACGAACGATAATGCTGCTCTGGATCCGGTATCGACCAATCTTACTACTGCGAAAAACGCGCAGAATGCGCAAGCCATCATTGACGGTATCGTTGTGGAAAGCGAGACCAATACCTTTGAAAACACTATCGAAAATGTTTCTTTCGAAGCGCAAGATATTTCCATTCAGGGCGCAAACGGGGTGTTAGCACCGGACGGCAATAATTACGAAACGTCCACGCTTAGTATCGGTTTTGATAAAGAAGGATTAGATAAAAAAATCCGCGATTTCGTTGACGACTTCAATAGCTTGTCTAAAGAAATCGCCAGTTTAACGCGATACGGTACGACAGAACTTGAAGAGGATGGTGTATTAGCGGGTGATTCGCTCGTTAGGGGAATCCAGTCCGGTTTAGCGAATATTATCAGTTCTAGCAATGACAACTCTGCGCTGGGCAGTTTGTTCGCTATTGGTGTTGAATTAAACTCGGACGGTGAACTTGAAATCAGCAATACAGATTTTGGACTCGGAACGGGTGAATCTCGACTCAAAGACGCGCTAGAAGATAACTTCGATGATGTTGCCGCACTTTTCACGGACAATGATAAAGGAATCGCTTCACGCCTTTATGAATACGTACGAGAGTTTACTCGGTTCAGTGGCATATTGTCTGTGCGAGAACGTTCTGCCAAAGACGACAAAGATCAACTCGCCTCAGAACGAGAACAGTTTGAGCTTCGTATGTTGAGTTATGAACAGTTATTAAAAGATAAATACACCAACTTAGACCAAACGGTAGCAAGGTTAAACCAGACCGGTAACGCGCTTTTCGCTTCATTAAATGGTTTGTAAGAGGACGATAATTCCATGTCATTAAAAGGTATTCAGGCTTACAAAAACGGCAACCTCAAGCAGCAGATAGCCTCTGCCGATCCGCATAAACTCACGCTCATGTTGATGCAAGGCGCACTCGACCGTATGGCCTACGCAAAAGGCTGCATTGAGCGAAAAGACTTTGAGACAAAAGCCGAGCATATGTCAAGAGCTTCGGCTATCCTTATGAATCTCAGAGATACATTGGACTTTGAAGTTGAAAGTGAAGTAACAGATAACTTGTTTGCACTTTACGATTATATGATACAGCGTCTTACAGATGCTAGCATTCAGAATAACTTGAACATAATGGATGAAGTTATTAATCTATTATCACCAATAAAACATGCTTGGGAGCAAATTCCTGAGGACGCAAAGCAACAAGCCTATGAAGCCCAAAGGCAGAGAAAGCAAGCCGCTGTGTGAATTCCAGAAATCTTCAGCTGAACCACCCTCACACTCCTGATACGCTTCGGACGCTAAATAGCGAGTTGCTCTCATTGCTCGATGCTGATGTGCTGGACGAAGCGAAACTTTTAGCTGTCGTTACTGAACGTGACGATTTCATCAAAACTTACCTTGCTGCAGTCGACGACGTTGAGTGCAAAGACTTCGTAAAATGTGAGCTAATAACAAACAAAAAAATCACTGAGGTGGTATGTTCCTTGCGTAAAGAATCACTTTCCAAAATTTACGACCTCATAAAGGGCCGCAAAGCAGTAGAAAAATATAAGAAAAAAAATGTTGAATAGCATTAGCTCACATCTAGCAGATGAAGAAGAACAGCAAAGATTAGACCTGAAACTTGCTCAGCAGATTGAAAAGCTTAGGAAGATTAATTTAAATGCTTTTCAACGTTATATTCCTTCACTCATTGACTCTTTAGAAAACTCGAAAAGTAGAGAGTTGTCATTATTTATCAATAAGTTTGAACAAGTAAATATTGTTAATGTCGGGACTGGACGACCTCTTTATGGCCTACATCCTGATGAGGAGATAGCGAAGCACGTTGCTCTATTTTTGAGAGATATGCGTCCTCAAGGGTTTAGTGAAAGCGATGTTGTTTGTGATGCCGACACTAAAAAAGTTGACCTTCTTGTGATAATGGGAATCGGGTTGGGTCAGCACATATATGCATTACTTGAAGAAATGACACCTTCTATCGTGATTATCTATGAACCTGAGTATCAATATTTCGGATGTTCTTTTCTAGGGAACAACTGGAGAGAGATCCTTGATTTTGCTTATAAAAATCAGATAAAGATTTTTTTTCAGTTGGGAAAAGATGGAAGGGATATTATATCGGATATTGAAAAGTTGAAAAGTCAATTTGGCATTTCTTCATATAGCATCTACAAGCATTATAACCATCCGGTTTTCGATTCTATAACAAAGCAGTTTACTCATTTAAGTTATGAAAAATTGAAAAAAACGGGTTTTTCAACTCTTCATCAGAGTTATGTAGAGGATGCAATAACTCGATGGATGCCGCCAAATGATAAAAGTGAGTACAGCGAGGTTGATAAGAATAAAAGATTTGAAAAAAGCCTTAAAGCTTTCAAAAAGTACTTCCCAGAAATTCACGCTGAATTTAAGGAGTACGTTCCACAAAAATGGTTCCCTGTTGTTGGTACTAATGGTGAAATAAACGTTTTCAATGCGAAGAATAACGTTTTTTTATACTCGGATTCTCCTGTAGAAGACTGTAATCTGAGTTATCAGCAATTCTGCAAGAATCCGAATAAGGACGGTCTGGTACTTGCCTATGAGGGAGAAAAACTGAAACACTATGAGCATTATAAGTTTCTGAAGTCCACTCAAGCGTTATTAGACTCTGATGAGGAGGGCGAGGCTGCGCTGCCCAAAGGTTCTATCAAGGCCATTATCGTGTTTGGCGTTGGTGTTGGCTATCAAATTGAGAAGCTCATACTGGGAAGAGATGTACAAAATATTTTCATTTGTGAGCCAAATAGAGATTTTTTCTACTGTTCACTTTTTTCTATAGACTGGAGCAAAATCCTAAAAAGTGTCGATAAGAAAAAGTTTAGGATGTACATAAATATTGGTGATGACGGTACTCATTTATTCCGCGACCTTCTCTCTCAGTTTTATTCTATTGGGCCTTATATCTTAAGCGAAACCTTCTTCTTCCAAACTTATTACAATGCAAAATTAACTGACGCGATCCGTCAGCTGAGGGAGCAGCTTCAAGTCGTGATATCAATGGGGGAGTATTTCGATCACGCTCGTTACGGTATCGCCCACACGTTAAAAAGTCTTGCTGCGTGTACGCCATATCTCAGGAATAATGCAGAACGTTATCTGACTCAAGTCCAAAAGGAGACGCCGGTATTCATTGTGGGTAATGGACCATCTTTAGATTACACAATTGAAGCATTGTTAGAATACAAGGACAGAGCAATAATTGTTTCGTGCGGAACCGCTCTTGATGCTCTTTACAGAGCAGGAATAAAACCGGATTTTCATGCCGAAATTGAGCAAAATCGTTCGACATTCGACTGGGTCTCTCGAGTCGGAGACTTTGACTTCTTAAAAAGTCTCAGTGTCATTTCCTGCAATGGCCTGCATCCTGACACCATGGGGTTGTTCAATGATGTCTATCTGTCGTTTAAAGAAGGTGAGTCATCCACTGTATCCACGCTAAATGTCTTAGGTGACCAAACATTCCACACGCTTAAATATGCATTCCCCACGGTATCAAACTTTGCCTTCAATCTTTTTTGCCAGCTTGGTTTTTCAGAAATTTATCTGTTTGGTGTGGACTTGGGTTTTAGAGAGGAGTCCTATCACCATAGCAAGAACTCCGGGTATTACAGTAGCTCAGGTGATCCCATCTATGATTATTCCCAAGCATCTAATAATGCTATTAAGGCAGTGGGTAATTTTGGCGGCGAGCTGTATACAAAGTATGAATTTAAGGTATCAAAAGAGATTATTGAGCAGTCCATAAAAAATTACAGCTTAGATTGCTATAACGTAAGTGACGGAGTGAAAATCCGTGGAGCAACGCCGTTAAGGGATGAAAATTTGCTTATTCTTTGTTCTGAAGAGCAAAAAATCGATACAGTTGCAGCGATTAAGGAGCAGGCCTATCAGAGGGTAGATGGAGAGGCATTTAAACGAAAGTTTGATGGCAAATATTCAGGTGAAGTGATATGCCAGGAAATCGAAGGATTGATAGTCAACGCGCAGAAAGCGTCAGACTATGAGATATCGCTCGACCAATTGGTAGAAGAAAACAAACGTAAAATATTTTCCTCTTATGAGAGAGGTAATTCGCTTTTATTTTACTATCTCTACGGGACAACAAACTATGCCAATGTGATATTAACCAGGCTGGCACGTAAGGAAAAGGACGTCACTTCTCCCGGCAATTTGAAGACCGTCAGGGAGGAAATTCTGACTGAATGGCGCAACACACTAGGGAAAATAAGATATCTGGTGACCGAGAGGCAGTATGAACTAGAGTCTTCTACTGCCTTCTCAGGAAAAAGTATCTATTCTATTCTGCGATACAAATTACACGAAAAAACATTGAACGTTGTGTCTTCCCATTCGGACTTCAATGACGCGATGCGCACTATCGTGTCTTTAAACACGCCGGGTGTTAACGTCACTTTTCACGACCCTCAACGTGGTCATTCGTTAAAAGCGGCCTTGATTAGCGGTCCAACTATAGTTTATTCAGGCGATGCAGTGACCTACTTGAGCGAAAATCGTCACGTTTTCAGTGAGCTAGAAGCGCAAGGTGGTTTCCCATGCATCATTATTGAACCGTCACCCCTTAATAAAGCTGAAGTGACTAATGTCCCGCGTAAGGCGACTATATTTTGTTGCTATTTGGGTGCTTCTGGAAATGAAAGCGTGTTGGAGGACAACTGGCTGGATATCGCAACATTCAGCTACTTTTATTCATTAGAAACGCTTAGCTTTGATATTCTGTTAATGAAGTACACATTTAGTGACGCTGTCCAGAACCGGTCTTTTGAGCTCGTCAACTCGCAAAAACGGGAAGACATATACGACTGCGGTTGGTGTATTGGCTTGAGCCAGGGTAAGCAAAGCAGTCATAGTGATTATTTATTAGAAAACGGACTTAGGATAAAAACATTCGAAGATGATAAATCTGTTGATAGTTATTTAGTAAAAAGTATCCTGCCAGAACAAGAGTTTCAAGAAAGAAAGAAAAAGCAGATGGAAAGATACTCAAATTATATCAATGGTATCAGAAATGTTTGATGGACGTACGCTTTTAGTCACTGGTGGTACAGGCTCATTTGGGTATCGTTTCGTTTCGCAATGCCTGCGTTTGTGTAATCCAAAGAAAATTATTGTTTACTCCAGAGATGAGTTAAAACAGTTTGAAATGCAACAGCAGTTTACACATCCTGCTATGCGTTATTTTCTCGGCGACGTTCGCGATAAGCATCGTCTTAAAGCGGCGATGCGTGATGTAGACTTCGTTGTCCATGCTGCCGCATTAAAACAGGTTCCTGCGGCAGAATATAATCCTAACGAATGTATCAAGACCAATATTAATGGTGCACAAAACGTTATTGATGCATGCATTGAAAATGGCGTGAAACGTGTCATTGCATTGAGTACCGATAAGGCGGCCAATCCGGTCAATCTGTACGGTGCTACAAAGCTGGCATCAGACAAGTTGTTCGTGGCAGCGAATAACATTTCTGGTGCAGGAGGGACGCGCTTTGCAGTCGTCCGGTATGGTAATGTCGTCGGTTCCAGAGGTTCTGTTGTACCATTCTACAGGCAACTCCTGAAGCAGGGAAAAACACCGCTTCCGGTTACACACGAAGGCATGACGAGATTTTGGATCACCCTTGATCAGGGGGTCGACTTCGTGGTCAAAAATTTTCAACGTATGCATGGTGGAGAAATTTTTGTCCCAAAAATCCCCTCTATACGGATTCTTGACCTTGTCGAAGCCATGAGTGGAGTCCGGGAACACGACATTATCGGTATACGGCCTGGCGAAAAACTTCATGAAGTGATGTTACCAGAAGAAATGGCGCACCATTCTCTGGAGTTTGAGGATCATTACGTGATTACTCCGGCCATTAAATTTTTCGATAAATCAATTAGTTATAATGTAAATAAATTGAACGAAACGGGCAAGCCCGTTGGTGATAAATTTGAATACAACTCTGGTACGAACCCTCATTTTTTGACAGTGCGAGAGTTGCAAGAGCTGGACCGCCTTACGCTATGATCCCGTACGGAAAACACGATATCGACGACAGTGATATTGAAGCGGTCGTCGATGTTTTACGGCATCAGTTCTTAACTCAGGGTCAGCAAGTCCCGGCGTTTGAGAAGGCATTGTGCGACTATACTGAGGCCAGACACGCGGTTGCGGTAAATAGCGGCACCTCAGGCTTACACGTTGCCTGTCTCGCAGCAGGATTGACAAAAGGTGACCTCGGCTGGACAGTGCCGGTTTCTTTTGCTGCATCTGCTAACTGTATTCTTTACTGTGGCGCAGATGTTGATTTTGTTGATATTGACCCTGCAACACGGAATATCTGTACGCAAGCTCTGCGTAAAAAACTCAACACTGCCGCACAGCAGAATCGGTTGCCGCGCGTCTTGGTCGTTGTGCACTTTACGGGCGCAAGCTGTGATATGAAAGCGATCCGAGCGCTGACGGAGCCTTATGGCATCATCGTCATTGAAGATGCTGCACACGCGCTTGGCGGAAGGCACGACGGAGACAAAATTGGTCGTTGCCGGTATTCAGATATGGCGGTAATGAGCTTCCACCCGGTGAAGTCTATTACAACTGCTGAAGGTGGTGCCGTGCTGACCAACGACGATAACCTGGCTTACCGCTGCAACCTGTTTGCGAAGCACGGAATCACCCGAGACCCTTCGCTTATGCAGGGAGAAAGTCATGGCCCCTGGTACTATCAGCAACTTGAGCTCGGCTATAATTACCGGCTAAGTGACTTACACGCTGCACTGGGCCTGTCGCAATTAGCAAAGTTAGACAATTTCGTCGCAAAGCGAAGAGAGCTGGCGGCGAAATATCTGTCGGAGCTAACGGAACTTCCACTAGCGTTACCCCAAATTTCGTCGTTGCATGAAAGTGCTTGGCATTTGTTTATGATTGAAGTGACCCGACATGACCGTGGCCAGGTGTTTGAGCGGCTGCAACAGCGAGGAATAGGGGGAAATGTGCACTATATCCCTATTCATTTGCATCCATACTACCGTAATCTCGGATTTACTGAGGGTGACTTTCCCGCCGCGGAGCAATTTTATCGGCGTGCCATCACTATTCCTTTATTTTCTTCGTTGACTGCCGATGAACAAACCAGAGTGGTTAAGGTGTTAACTGAGGTTTTAGCGTGAATCTGGCTATCATTCCAGCTCGCGGCGGCAGCAAGCGCATCCCTGGCAAAAATATCAGATCTTTTGCAGGCAAACCGATGATTGCCTACTCGATCGATGTTGCGTTGGAGAGCGGTCTGTTTGAGCATGTCTGGGTGAGCACCGACAGTGAGGAGATTGCCAATGTTGCCTTACAATACGGTGCTGACGTTCCTTTTATCCGTCCAGAGGCACTGTCCGATGACTATATAGGAACATACCCCGTAGTTAACCACGCAATTTCTTATGCCAACTCTGTTGGCATAGACCCTAAATTCACCTGTTGTATTTACGCTACAGCGCCTTTAATACAGCGAAAATACCTAATTGAAGGGTTTGAGCGCTTACGAAGTGAGCCTGATATGGACTTTGCTTTCTCTGTAACCAGTTTTGCCTTTCCAATACAACGTGCCATCAGACTGAGTGGCAAAGGCGTCCGCCCCTTTGAACCTGGCAATATGGCAAAACGTTCACAAGATTTAGAAGAAGCATATCATGATGCCGGACAGTTTTACTGGGGCTACTCAAAGTCATTTATCAATAACAAAAGCACATTTTCAGAGCAGAGCATCCCAATCATTTTGCCACGCCACCTCGTGCAGGACATTGATACCGCAGAAGATTGGCAGCGCGCTGAATTAATGTTTCACGCCTACATGCAAGGAGTAAAGTGTGAGTGACAGAAGCGGTGTTCTGATCATTCGAATGTTGGAAGTGGGTGATGTGCTGAGTATTGCAGTGCCACTCATACGCGAGTTGAAAAAACGGGGCGAAAGCCAGATCACGCTATTGACTCACGGCAGAGGCGCTGAACTTGTCAGTCTCGCCGAACCTGATGTGGTCACCAAGACACTGGAGAGAGAAGTCTGGCCTGACCATATTCTGTCAGCGATGGAAGCCTTTCTCGGGGCAGCTGAGGACATAATAGGGCTGGGATACCAGCGCATCATCAATCTGGATACCGCGTTTATGCCGTGCTTTCTGGCCAGGTTCTTAAAAGATGCCGGGGAGCCTGTTGAAGGTAACCTGATCAGCAAATCGATCGATAGCGTGCTGACAGAAATACAACAGCAGACATTGTCTGCTGATTACGTTAACAACGTCGATCACTATCTACAATCAACCTGGTTCGGCATGTTGCGCTGGCTAACCCCCTGGTGGCAGGCAGACACGGCACCAGAGGGGGGCTATCCGGAGTTTTATCTGAAGCAGTGCTGTGGTTTTAATTCGATTGACGTAGACATGCACATAGGCGAGCCAGGTGAACCGGATAACCGGACAAGACAGGTTGTTCTGGCCTTAGGTAAGCCAGGTGACATGGAATATTACGAACAACAGCAGGACCTTGCGGAAAAGCTTCGCGCAAGCGGTATCCCTGTCGTGTTCAGTGACGATGCTACACCGTTCAGCGAAACGCTGACATGCCTGCGTCACAGCGGCTTGCTGGTCACCACGCCTTCTGTCCACTATTGGCTGGCTGACGCGGTTAACTGCCCATCTGTGTTAATTTGCACTGCAAGCGATCCAAGAATGCTGATGCCTGACTTCGGCAACGCACCGGGGCATGTGCCGTCGGCTGATGAATTGGCTAACAGCATCATTGAATTACTTGGGGAGCTGCATTGAAAACAATCCAAATCGCTCAGCGCCACATCAATGCAACAACCACGCCGTTGATTATCGCAGAGCTGAGCGGTAATCACGGCCAGAGTCTGAGCCTTGCAAAGGAAATGGTGCATGCCGCCGCACAGGCCGGTGCGGGCGCAATAAAACTGCAAACCTACACCGCTGACAGTATGACCCTGAATTCCGATTCTGATGATTTCGTAATCAGGGAAAAAGACAGCCTGTGGTACGGCGAGTCACTCCACGCCCTATATGCCAAAGCGGCGACGCCCTATGAATGGCATGAGGAACTCTTTGCTCTCGCCAATCGCCTGGGCATGTTAGCCTTCAGCTCGCCGTTTGATGAACATGCCGTACATTTTCTCGACGGCCTGAATGTGCCCTGTTTCAAGATTGCGTCTTTTGAGCTGACCGATTTACCGTTAGTAAGGGCCGCCGCAGCGACCGGTAAGCCCTTGATTATCTCGACGGGTATGGCGACGTACGAAGAGATTGAGGAATCTGTCAGGGCAGCAAGGGAAGCCGGTGCCACAGATATCATTTTGCTCAAGTGCACCAGTACTTACCCCGCAGAACCAGCCAACACTCATTTAATGACGATTCCGCACATGCGTGAGGCATTCGGCTGCCAGGTCGGATTGTCTGATCACACGCAAGGTATCGGTGCTGCAGTCGCCTCGGTGGCGCTGGGGGCAACGGTGATCGAAAAACACTTCGTGCTTGATCGTAACGCCGGCGGCGTTGATGCTGCGTTTTCACTTGAGCCTGACGAGTTGCAGTTGTTATGCACAGAGGTTCACCGTGCCTGGCAGGCACTGGGTCAGGTGACTTATGGTGGCAGCAAGGCAGAAGAAAAAGCCAAACAATACCGTCGCAGCATTTACGTCAGCCATCCCATCAAGGCCGGTGAGAGGCTGTCAGAAAAGAACCTGAAAATTGTTCGTCCTGCCCACGGTCTCGAGCCCAGGTACTGGGAGCGTGTCCTTAGGGCTGTTGCAGTGCAGGATTTGCCACCCGGTACGGCACTGGATTGGCAGCACTTTAAGGAGTAGCGCTGCGTGCTGGCAATATTCAGGGTGGAGGGCAATCATCGAATCGGGCTTGGGCATTTGATGCGATGTCAGGCCCTGGCCCAAACATTGGCTATTTATGACATTGCCAGTGTTTTCGTTGTTAGCCAGCAAACGGCAAAGCTGGCTCGCCAGCGCCATGACTGGGTTGGACAGCTTTCAGTGTTGAGTGATGTTGATGAGGAGATGGTGTCACTCGCGGCTTTGATTGATAAGCAGTCGGATGTATTTGTTGTGTTAGATGGCTATCAGTTTTCAGCCGATTACCGTTCACAACTGAAATCGCTGACCCCTGTGCTGGTGTTATTTGATGACAATAATAACGCTGGCAGGCTTTATGCAGATGTGATCATCAACGGCAGTGACGCAGCACAAGACCTCGGATATCAGCAGTCTGAACCGCAAGCAACATTATGTCTTGGCGGTCAGTACCGCGTGCTGCGCAGAGAGTTTATTCAACCCCCCATGCCAGAATGGCCGCAGCGTCGCGGCCTGCTGATAGCCATGGGAGGCAGTGATGTTGCCAACCTCACGATGCCGTTACTGCATCACCTCGAATCAGCCGGATTTGAGGCGCCGGTGAGAGTATTGACCGGGGCTGCCTATCCTTATCTGAACCGATTACAGGAATTTCTCGCATACACAGGCCTGGCTGTGCAGCATATTCATGACTGTCAGCATATGGCGGATATGATGGTGCAGGCGAGGCTTGCTGTCTCTGCGGCAGGATCGACACAGTTTGAGCTGCTGGCTTGTCACACACCGAGTATTCTGGTTACTGTTGCGGAAAATCAGCTAGCGGCTACCGAAAAAGCGGCAAGTCAGGGTTGGTGCGATGTTATCGACGTAATAAAAACGATGCCTGTTGAAACACTGTGTGACCGCGTGATGACCCTCTGGCGCGATCAGGAAAGGCTGACCGAGATGCACAGACAGGCCATCAGGCATGCTGTGCCCAATGGCGCAGACAACGTGGTGGCGGCTATCATAAACCGGGTCAGGAGGAGCAGTCCTGATGCTTGAGGGTTACCAGGTTGAACTGATACCTGTGGCCGATGGTGATCTGGAGCAGGTTCGACAGTGGCGTAACCAAAAAGACGTTCGACAGTTTATGCTCAACGAAGAACTGATCAGCCAGGAACAGCAACAAGCCTGGTTTAATCGTATTAAGGATGACCCGGCACAGCGTCACTTCGTCATCCGCTTCAGACAACAGGGTATCGGCGTGATTAACATTAAAGCCGTTGGTTCGGGCGAAACGCTGGAAACTGCGATCTGCATTGAGCCTGGACTGTATATAGCAGAGCCCCGCTACCGTGACAATTTACTGGCTTTTGCGCCGACGCTGCTGATCAATGATTACTGTTTTGAAGTTCTGGGCGTCACGTCGCTCAGAGCGGTGGTTAAAAAGCACAATGAAGCGGCACTGCGCTACAATGCCAGGCTGGGCTACAGCCAAACCGAAGGTGTTAGCCCGTCTACAGATGTGGTAGAACTTAGACTGAGCAGAGAAAACTATAATAATAGCGTGGCGGCCCTGAAAGCCTTGCTGTCCCGCCCAACGAAAAGAACATCATCATGACTAACCAAGAGATTCTGACAGACGCTTTCTGTACTGCACTGGGTATCGACGCCGGGCAGGTAACCGATGAGTTGACTTACAACACCATCCCGCAATGGGACTCAACTGCCCATATGCTCCTGATTGCTGAGCTGGAGAACCGCTTTAATGTGATGCTGGATACGGACGATATAATAGACATGAGTTCGGTTGCTAAAGCCAGGGAGATCCTAGCTAACTATGATATCCAGTTTTAATGCTTGAACATAAATCGATTCTGATCACGGGTGCCAATGGCGGTATCGGACAGTCTGTTGCCACGGTCTGCCATCTGCTTGGGGCGACCGTATTGCTGGCAGGGCGCGACGACAGTGCATTGCAAACCCTGGCGGAGCGACTGGGCGATAACGCGATCCCCATGTGCTACGACCTTTGTGATGAGAAACAGGTCAGGGAAGCCTTCAGCCACATTCAGCAGCACCTTGGACTCCTGGATGGGTTGGTATGTGCCGCTGGGGCGATGCTTGATGCACCGCTTGCCATGACCCGTGGCGATGACCTTCAATCGCAATGGCAAATTAACGCAGCGTCTGTATTCCTGCATGCTCAGCTCGCCAGCCGCCTGATGTCGCGTAATAAGCGGGGCTGCATCATCACGCTGGGCTCCGTCGTTGCAGAGCAGGGCAGCAGTGGCCAGAGTGCCTACGCAATGACCAAATCTGCGCTGGGCGGACTGACTCGCTCACTGGCCAAAGAGCTGGCACCTGTGAATATCCGGGTCAATTGTGTTGCCCCGGGCTTCATCGAAACCCCGATGACCGCCTCTTACAGCGGCGAGAAGCGCCGGGCAGTGCTGGATAAGATTGGCCTGAAGCGACCTGGTCTGCCGAAAGAGGTAGCCGATCTCATCAGTTTTCTACTGTCAGACCATGCTGCTTATATTACCGGGCAGACCATAGGCATCGATGGTGGTATAAGTTTGTAGGGTGACATAATGAAACATGCATTCTACGACCTCGAACAGCACGCGGAACGCACCGCATTGCGAGATGGGAAACACAGTATTACGTACGCCAGCCTCGCACAGCACGCAGACAAACTCGTTGCGCCGCTAGGGCAGGGAAAGAAACTGGTATTCATACTCATGAGTAATGACGTGAACTGCATTGCCGCGTATCTGGGGTGTCTGAGGAACGGGCATTGTGCACTGTTACTGGCAGCGGATATTGGCAATGATAAGCTTGCTTCATTAACTTCGCGTTATAAACCCGATGCGGTTATGACCAGCGAGAGGCTGACGCTTTGCGAGAATGTTCACAGAATTTCACCACCGGATTCACTCGCGCTGCTGCTCAGTACCTCTGGTTCAACAGGCAGTGCCAAACTGGTCGCCCTGAGCCTGACGAATCTGAGTACCAATGCAGAATCTATTGTCGCCTCATTACCAATAAAAAACAGTGATGTCGCAATCACAATGTTGCCGTTGAATTATTCCTACGGTTTATCGGTACTGAATACCCATTTGCTGGTCGGAGCGGCGATTGTGGTAACCAAGGCAACAGTGATGCAACGTGACTTCTGGACTCAGGTAGAAACACACAAAGTCACATCACTGGCTGGTGTACCACATAGCTATCAACTGCTTGACAGGCTGCGGTTCTTCAATAATGACTGGCCTACTATTCGTTATATTACGCAGGCAGGCGGAAAGTTACCCCGCCATATCGCAGAACATATTGCCAACTGGGCAAATCAATATGATAAAGCCTTTTTCATCATGTACGGTCAGACCGAGGCGACTGCTCGAATAGCCTGTCTTGATTGGCCCGGGGCACTCAAAAAGCCAAACGCAATCGGCAAGGCTATACCTGGTGGCCTTTTGCAGTTGCGAGATGATGACGGTAGCGTCATACAAGCTTGTGATAAGGAAGGCGAGTTGTTTTATTCAGGCCCAAACGTCATGCTCGGTTATATTGAAAGTCTGGATGATTTCTCGAGCCTGTCATCAATGCACTGGCTGGCAACGGGCGATCTCGCGAAGATGGATGCACAGGGTGATTTCACCATTACAGGGCGCAAGAAACGTTTTCTGAAGTTGTTTGGTGAACGCTTGTCTCTAGATGAAGTCGAACATTGGCTGCATTCGCAAAGTATTGCGGCAGTCTGCATAGGAAGTGATGCTGAACTGGGGGTGCTGGTGGTATCTGATGAAGTCAGTAATGCGTTAATCATGCAGGTGGCTGAATTTTGCGGTATCCATCATTCGGTAATTAAGGTTTGCAAGATCCCGGAAATTCCTAGGTTGCAAAACGGCAAAGTAGATTATTCCGCCGCTCAACGATTGCTGGAGTACAGCGAATGACCGACTACCAGAACTTTCAATCCCACTATGAACGCCTTCTGCAGATGCCGGTATTTGGTATCAACCAACAGGAAAAATGGGCCAAATTATCACCCATATTCGAATGGCTGCACCAGCATCATCGCGCTCATTGTGCTGCTTATGCGAATATCACCAGTTCAGCTCCTGCACATTTTAGCTCATTGGAAAACGTGCCTTTTCTTGCGGTAAAGCTGTTCAAGCTAATGTCGCTCTCCAGTACACCGACGCAAAATGTATTTCGAACGCTGCATTCGTCAGGAACAACCGGACAAACACCTGCAACGATCACCCTTGATAAAGAAACCAGTGCCAGACAATCGAAAACGCTGGTAAAAGTGCTGCAGGAGAGCCTGGGGAGGCAGCGTTTACCTATGCTGATCATTGATAGTCCGGTAACCGTAAAACCGGGAAGTTCCTTCACTGCGAGGGCTGCGGGTATTCAGGGACTTTCTTTCTTTGGGCGTGACCACACCTACGCGCTGGACGAGCAAATGCAACCAAACTGGCAGGTTATTGAGGCTTTCCACGATAAGTATCATGACCAACCAGTGCTGCTGTTTGGTTTTACTTTTATGGTCTGGCAGTATTTTGTAAAGGCATTTCAGCAAAGTAGCGGAAAGCCCGCGTTTGAACGTGGCATTCTGTTGCACAGTGGAGGTTGGAAAAAGCTTGAATCAGAAAAGGTTGACAATGACACCTTTAAAAACACAGTTGCCGAACTTTTCGGGATTCACCAGGTTATTAACTTTTATGGTATGGCTGAGCAAGTAGGTAGTATATTTACCGAATGTGAAGCAGGCCATCTTCATTGCCCACTATTTTCAGACATCATAGTCAGAGACCCTTACACGATGAAGCCCTGCGGATCCAACCAGCAGGGACTGCTCCAGTGTGTTTCGGTACTGCCGACGAGCTATCCGGGCCACAGTATTTTGACCGAAGATCTGGGACGACTTTTGGGAGAAGATGACTGCCGCTGCGGCAGGAAAGGCCGCTATTTCGCGATTGATGGCCGGTTGCCACAAACGGAAGTAAGGGGGTGTAGTGATACCTTTATGGCGGGAGATGCAGTGTGATTTTAGATGTGCTCTCACCACAAAATGGTGAGTTGGAAGGGTGGCAAAAAGCATCCTTGCTTACGCCTTTTTGTGACGAAATTATTACGTTTTTACACGCCTTTTCTGACCGTTTACTTGGCGAACAACAATACAAAGCCTTTCCCGAACTGGTCGCGCTTGGCTTTTGGCTGAGAGAACGACACATACGATCCTTTTATGAGCAGCTTAATGGCTTGCATAAGCCTTTGGGGCAGGTTGTTCACTTTGCGCCAGCCAACGTGGATACCATGTTCGTTTACAGTTGGGTATGCAGCCTGTTGATGGGTAACAAAAACATTGTCAGACTCTCTTCAAAAGACTCTGCTTTAAAGCAAACACTTATTTCAGTCCTGAATAGCGTGCTCGCTGTAAAGGCATTTCGTCATATTGCAGCGGCTAATTTGTTTGTCAGTTTCAGCCATCACTCCGAGTGGTCGCAAAAGCTCAGCGCGATTGCCGATGCCAGAGTCATATGGGGAGGCGATGACAGTGTCCAGCAGATCAGGGCATATCCAATACCGCCCACTTGCAGAGATATTACCTTTGCGGATAAGTATTCTGCAGCGATCGTGAATGGCAATCAGTTGAAGAGTCATGCTGATACGGTTTCTCTTGCAGAGCATTTATGGAGAGATACCAAGCCGTACATGCAACAAGCTTGCTCCTCGCCCCGGGTTATTTTCTGGCTTGGCGATCAAAGCCAACAAATACCCCTATTGAACAGTCTCAATGAGCGAGCTAAGGACTTTCAGGCATTAAACCAACTCAATCAGCATGTGGTGACAGGGCAATGGCTGCGAGCACAGTGTTCACAAGCTAACGTATTGATAGAGTCTGCAATTTGCGCCGTCTCTGTGTCCCGTTTAAGCAGGGCATACCTCGATATGCATATGGGAGGAGGGTTGTTTTATATCAGGCATATTGATGATATCGAGCAGATAGCGTCGGAGCTTGACAGCAAGTGTCAAACACTCTGCTATGCGGGTATAGAGAAAGGCGCTCTGATAAAGGTTCTGGCAAATCCGTCGATAACCGGAGTAGATCGGGTCGTCCCAGTGGGTCAGGCGCTCGATTTTGAAACAACATGGGACGGAATATCATTGATACATGCGCTATCCCGACAGATTGTCGTTCGCTGAGTAAAGAGGGCGGTAAAGTGGGAGCCGGGGAAAATTTTGTTCAGATTCAGACGCTGCAGCAATTGCACCATGATGACGTGGTGTTCAATACAAAAACCAAGATCCTTTCCCTGGACTTTTTCGATACGTTAGTAAAGCGAAAACGAGCAGAGTCATGGATTATTCGCGAGGCTTTTTTTACAGTTAACCAACAATTATCCAACCCCCTCACATGGGAACAGTTTTGGCTTCTAAGAGAGCAAGCCTACGCAGAAACAGGCCGCACCAACGGGCGTTTCGATGCTGCACAGGAAGTGACGCTTCACACATGGTATTCAGCGTTATTTCGAATAGCTGGCTGCCAGAGTCATGACGCCGTCGCAGCGAGATTTTGCACACTACTCGAAAATGCGGAAAGAGAAAACCTTGAGCTCAACGATGGGGCAAGAAAACTGTTGCTTAAGGCACGTGAAGCAGGCCACCGCATCATCTTATTGAGTGACACCTATTATGACGATAATGCGTTTGCGGGCTTTCTATCACATCTTGGCATCTCTGCCCTCATCGATGCTATTTATCTGTCCTGCGAATTGGGCTTAAATAAAGCCAGCGGGAGATTGTTTCATCATGTCTTGCGAAAAGAACAGATTCCCGCGTCTGCGTTCGTCCATATTGGTGATAATCCCAATGCAGACATTCGGCAGGCTCAGAAAAACCAGATAACAGCTATTCACCTGTCGCCTGACCAGCCTGACAGGCAGTATTCCCGTGATGAACAAAAACAGGCCTTGATTGAATTTGGCAGAAGCAACGTCGCTCCCCTTATTGCCGCCTTTTGTCGTTGGTTACACGCTAATACACCCGCCAATGTTAAGCTGGTGTTTCTCGCGCGAGACGGTTTCTTAGCCTATTCGGCATATCAGTCTCTCTACCCCCAGGCCAACGCCAGCTATGCCTACATAAATCGTGTAGTTTCCAACCAACTCTCGGTTTGCGCTCTGGACAAAAACACTATCAGCTTTGTCCTGCGAAGATACCGGGCCGATGGGCTGTCGGCACTGGTTAAGGCCTTTGGCTTGTTTGACAGTCCTTTCAGTGCGGCACTGACTGCGTTTTGCGAAAAGAATGGATTCAGCATGGAGCATTTGTTAGATGAAGCCTGCAGTGAAAAAATTTGTGGCGATGGCGAATTGAAAAGCACGTTCGCTAGCTCCTTGGAGGTCAGACGGAGCCAGTCGATCCGCTATCTTGAGAACATTTTCTCTCCCGACACTCTAGAATGCTGTCTAGTTGATGTCGGTTGGCGGGGTTCAATTTTTCAGTCCCTTGCGCAACAGTTCCCATGTATCCGGTCGGTCAGACTACTGTGCCTGACCGAGGAACCCCAGCGAGGATTGCAAGGCGCGGTCAATACTTTGGATAACCCAAGTCTGACACAGGCTATGAGTGAGTATCGTGATATTCTGGAATGGCTTATGAGTGAACAGGTCGGTGCGATTAAATATATCGATGGTGACTGTTTACCTGTATTTCAGCCTCAGGAAAATGTAAGCCAATGGGCTAAGACAACTGTGCAGCAAGGTATCAGAGAAGGCATTGTAGGTTTGAAAACTGAGGCAGAGAGTGGGCGTG
This sequence comes from Aestuariibacter salexigens DSM 15300, assembly GCF_000429145.1. Taxonomy (GTDB): domain Bacteria; phylum Pseudomonadota; class Gammaproteobacteria; order Enterobacterales; family Alteromonadaceae; genus Aestuariibacter; species Aestuariibacter salexigens. Next base: position 171,683 of record NZ_AUBH01000003.1, on the reverse strand, counting down.
AGCAAACTCTATCCGTCACTGTTGAACAATGGCTGTCAGCTCTGAAGGGTTGCAGTCCCGCATTTTATGCAGCGATACAGTCTGTTGATACAGAAATGGGGATTGATGGTAAGTCTCAAGTGAGTTTTGCGGATTTGCTGAGGAATCATGGGGGCTCGCCAAAAGGCGGACTTGTGGCTTCACAAAAAGCAATGGAAAAGCAAGCCCTTATTGGTCAGGTTCTGGATCTTGTAGACCGGTTGACTGATTGTCGTCAACTGGTGCTGTACGGTGCCGGTAGCGGTTTTAACTTTATCTTACCGTTTGTAAAAGACAGAGTCGCATGGATAGTGGATATAAATCGTCAACTGCACGGAAAATACATAGACGGTATATTGGTCAAAGGCACCGACAGCCTTGAACAGGCCACTGACACCATACTGGTCACTGTTATAGGCAGGAAAAACCAGGTAGCCCCCTTTCTGGTTGGCGTCCGTGCTGATGTACTGTTTCTGGAAGACTTTTTATAACAGAGGCTAAGCCGTGAATGTATTGATTTGTTACCGCATGAATGAGCATTCTAAAAATACGGCGGGCATCTTTTCCAAAATGCTAGGGCAGGCATCAGCATTCGCTGAACTTGGACACTCAGTCAGAGCGATTTATATGAGCCTGAACAGAATAGTATTATCCGAGGTTTCAGCACAAGCCAACCTTAATCCCATTGAGTCTTTTGGGCCTGTTGAAAAACAGGGAGAGTCTGAGGCATTTTGGAGACTGGCACAGAAGCTGGCCTCAGTAAAACTGTGGAGCCCGCAATTATTGTTTTGTCGCTATGATTTCATGTTTGAAGGCGATGCATTTTTGAACTTTCTGGGAGCGCAAAGACACCGGGTTACGCTATCAGTAGTTGAATTCCCCACCTTTCCCTATGAAAAAGAGATCCGCGATCTCCGGTTGAGAGCCATTGATCAAAGCCATGCGAAACAGATTGGTAAATATACAGATTACGTGTGCTCATGGAATCCGGCTGAAGAAATATATAATGTGCCCAATATCCGTTTTGACAACAAGATAAGGATCGTTGATAAAAATATCAGCCAAAGCAAGGCCCCTCTGATTGCTGAAGACGGTGTTATTCGTATGTTATCTGTTGCCAATATCATGTTTTGGCATGGTTTTGACAGATTACTCAAGGGGATCGCTAATTACATTCAGAAATCGCGAGCGGTGCCCATTGAGCTGACAATTGTTGGGGCTGGAGAAGGCTTGGTTGAACTACAGACCTTAACGCAAGCGTTGGGGTTGCAGAATATAGTCAGCTTCGAGGGCTTCAAACCTGAAAGTGACTTAAAGCCCTACTTTGATGCGGCAAGCGTTTGCATTGGTAGCCTCGGCCTGCACCGTATCGGAATATCGGAGAACAGTACGTTAAAGATCCGTAATTACATAGCAAACGGTCTTCCGGTCGTTATGTCCAGCAAAGACCGCGATTTATCGGAGTTTGACTGGATACACTTTGAAGGGCCAGATGACACAGATATCGACGTAGCTGCTGTGGTTGAGTTTGTTCAGCAAGCGAACCAGCACCCTCATATCAGGAGAGATATAAGGCGTTTTGCTCGCCAGCACCTGACCTGGATAAACTTTGCTAGAGCAATTTGTCAGTTAAGTACTCCCGCCAAATTGAGCGACCAGTAATGAAGATCAACAATGAAATGGTACTGGGCGTTATTGCTGAGCTGGAGCAAAGATTGCCTGTTGATCAGTATGAATTATTTGGCATAAAGGTTTGGCCCTATATTCGAACTTCGCTGAAGTTCAAGTTTGATTCGTATGCGGCTGTGGCGGCAAAGAGTCAGCGCCCCGATTTTTCAAAGCCGGCCCGATATTCCCGCGTGCAGTTGTTAAAAACGCTGTTTCAATGTGCGACCAGGTTTCCGCTATTGTCGTTACTCAGGAGTCGCAAAACAGACGTTGTCTTTTTGTCTCCGACATACTTCAATCTTGAACTGGAGGGAGAATATGTCGATAGGATTACTGTCGGGATAGAAAAGCGGTTGCAAGAGGAAGGGGTGAAGTGTGCTTACCTTAAGTATGAAGTCTTCTCTGCAAAGCAATCTCCTTTTGGCAGCGATATCACTTCGTTAACGTATGGATTGAACGAATTGTGCCGTTACTTTATCTCGCGTCAGCGGGACAAGGTGCCCTCCATTGCCTTTGTTGACGATATCAATGATCAATTACGTGCGATGGGATCACCTGTGATACTGGAACACCACAAGGTGTTTTTTGAGTTTAAGCGGCTTATCTGGCTGGCAAGGAGCTTCAGTACGATTTTGTTTTTTTTCCATGCTAAACGGGTGATCATTCCTGTGTATTATAACTATGTTGGGTTAGCAATGTGCCTTGCATGTAAATGGCGAGGCACTGAATCTATTGAATATCAGCATGGCGCACAGAGTCGATTTCACGTTACCTACAATGACTGGAACACGATTCCCTCCAATGGGTATGAGTTGCTTCCTGATACTTTCTGGGTCTGGGGTGAGACAAACCGGCAACGGATTGAGCGCTGGGCCAAAAGGCAAGGAGCGGACGTGTTTGTGACGGGAAATGCCTGGCTGGATTACCAGCAAAAAATGTTGAACCTTCCATCCCAACCACCCCCGTTGAAGGCCGCAAAGCAGCAAGGAAAACGTGTCGCGGTGCTCTGTTTGCAAAGATTTCCTGAGCACTACAAGTCCTTTGTTTCTGATGCAATTTTTGCCAGCGATGGATGGTTATGGGTAGTAAAAGAGCATCCCGCCTATCCCCTGGACAAAGATTCAACAGAGCGTTTTTTTGGTCAGGGAATACAGCAGGATAAGGTGATCATTGAGCGCAGTGTTGATACTTACACGTTGCTCCGTTATGCGAATGTCTGTGTGACAGCTTTCTCAAGTGTCGCATTTGAAAGTGAGTACTATGGTGTTCCATCGATCTTGTTTCATCGCGATGGCTATGAAGGGCACTCTGACTATATTGACCGGGAAGCTGGTATTCGTAGAGCGACCAATGTTGACGAGTTGCTCGATAACCTGCATAAGCTGGATGGTTACAAGCCGGGTAAGAATACTTACATTCGCGGATTTTTTGCGTTGCCACAGTAAACTTATGGTGTTTATCGACGCATAAAGCTGGGTGAATTGCTGCCGATAACCTTACCAAACAGACAAAATTGTTAACTATGAATAGCATCCCTGAGTACTCTCAACACTGCCCTGGCCCGGAACGCATTGCTGAACTGGTAAAACAGCACGGTATCTGTGTCATGCATTCTCATTGCCGTAATGTGGCGACGATGCACGCTGAAGCAAGGGAGCTCCTTGATGACTTCAAAAAATCATCATGGCTGAGAGACTATGCGTTTGGTGAGCTTGCGTCTGTGATTATGGAGGATGAGTCTGTCCGAGAGGCCTATCACAAGCGTTATCCTGCGCTCTGGGACTACTTTTCACAACCTGACTTTAGAAGGATTTTCAGCTTTTTTGGCTTGCCGTCCGAGCGATTCTTTAAACATTTATACATCAGCCACGACTTTGAAAGCCAAAAAGGCATGGCCAGAAACGGCTACCTTCATTTCGATCGAAACTGGACGCTGAAGTTTATGCTTTATCTGTCTGATGTTGAGGAAGGAGCAGGGCCGTTCAACGTCGTTCCTGGCAGCCATAAGCTGGGTAAAAAGCTGAGAGAGCAGGGTTGGAAGTCTTTCCGAGGGTATCAGAACATACCTAATCGAATCGGAACAGATATTGACATGCGTGTTGATGATGCTGTTCCAATCCTCGGCAAAGCAGGCACATTAATTGTTTTTGATACCGATATTTTTCATTTTGGCGGGGTCGTTGAAGCGGGTAAATCCCGTCTGATTGCTCGCTCCCACAGCTTTATTCCGGTGGCTGACGTAGAGAGGCGCTGGGAAGAAATTCACGCCGCACCATAAGCTTTTTTTGTTCGGAGAGATGCAAATGACCCAGTCTGGTGAACCAAAGAACGCGCTGGTAAGAGGCAACGGCACGCAACTGAATTTGCAGAGAGTGCCTGATAGTCTTCACGCCGCCGCCAAGAAAGGGACTTATCAGCGCTCTGTTCCCTACCCGGAAGCGTCAATCATTGATGATTTTGCCGCTGAGCCGTTTATCGGCAGAGGCACCAGGATAGCAACGATCGGAAGTTGTTTTGCACAGGAGTTGTCTGGGTGGTTGACGCGCAATGACTACAATTGCTTACCAAACCACTGGGGGGTGGTTTACACGCCCAAAAGTATCGAGCAAATAATCAGATTGTCATTTGAAGATTGGCACCAAGAACTTGCCGAGCCATTCTGGGTGATGAACGGTCACTATTATTTTCCCTACATAAAGGCTGCTGACCACAGTGGGCCATTGCTGCTTGGCGATAGTGAAAACACCGCGACTGACCAATTAATACGTTATATCGACACCAGTCGCGACGCGTTGAGTCATGTCGATGTATTGGTGTTGACTCTGGGATTGACAGAGCTGTGGAGAAACAAGCAGGATTTATCCGCGTTTTTTGCGATTCCTTATCCTGACGTCTATCAGCCTGAACATCATGAATTTTACAGTATGACGTTTGATGACGTGATGTCATCGCTGCAATATTCTATTGAAACATTGCGCAAGGTGAACCCCGGCATCAATATTCTGCTTTCCGTGTCGCCTATTCCCTTAAGTGTCACATTCCGGGATAGGCTTGGTCCTTATGTCGCAACGCAGTTCTCAAAATCCCTTTTACACACAGCGGCCCTTACCACTGTGCACAAGTATAGCCATGTGCACTACATGCCAAGTTACGAAATTGTTCGCAACAAGCCCGTAGAGTATTACAGTGAGGACGGCCGACATGTAACAAAAGAGTGTGTGGGCCAGGTGATGGCAGCATTTAACAAACTTTACGTAGAACCTGATGGAGTGAAGTAGCTGGGGAAAGCTGTCTCAGCTTTCCCATTTTGTTATCGGCTCAACAGGAAATTCTGGTTTGGTTAACAGCATGACCATCGCAGATGGTTTGTCTTCAAACTCAGTTAGCGTCACAAGATCTACATTAAAGCCCGCGTGATAAGCTGCCGTGTAATATTCACACTTGCGATAAAAAACATCCGTCCTCTCACTGTTCTTTGTGGTATTGCCAATACCAAAATCTTTAATTTCTTCATTATATCGATGATAGAAATCGTTTGGTGTTGAGTCAGACATAAAAGGCTCTTGCGAGACCACATGTCCACCCGGCTTGAGGCTCTTGTAGATTTGCTGCAAAGTGAAGTACAGATTTGTGGCGTGATGCAAAGCGCCCATTGCAAACACAAAGTCATAGGCGCTGGCTACTCTGATATCGTTAAAACTACCCAGTATCAGCTTTATTTTTGTTAGGTCAGTTTCGGTGGCTTGCAGAGTTACCGGGATCAGCTTGGTGACCGCATGTTCGGTACATTCCATAACAGATAATGAAGAAATGTGAGGTGCATACGTATCCATTAAGTATGCAGAACACCACGCATCCCCCGCGCCCACTTCCAGAATATCTCCTTTGGGAGTGAGATTATTCTTATCCAGGATAGTGTTGATTGCATCAATACGGAATTTTCGTTGAGTGAATAACGTTTGCTTATCCACGACATGTTCTGCTCTGATCTCATGCAGACGTTCATGTAAGTCTTTTTCAAAAGGCTTCAATAAAGGATCTGTACCAGGCGACCAGTCTTCATAGGTCAGTAAGGTGTTCATAGTCCTTGCTCCATAATTAAATCGTAGAGTCGTGTTGCCGCTTCTTCGGGAGAGAGCAATACTGCGTTTCGCTCGACAAAGTCAACCGCAGCTTTTTGAGAAAATTGCATGGCATCAAAGTCATCAAAAGACGCAAAATAGTGCGGACAATGAGCCAATTGTTTTTTAAATTCTGTGTTGCATGAGATTGACCGTTCATCGAACACAAAAAACGATTCCGTGCTTTTGTCCAGGCTTTCGATCATGGAGGTGCTCGGATAGGTTGTGATGATCCGGTAATGGTTTTGGTACTGCCCTTCGGTCGTATTAATATCGCCAGATTCTAAAGGGACGTGACTGCCAAGTTCAGTGAGAATTCTCTGGAAGAAGTCAACATCGACTGATTTACATCGCAGCACAACAGAGCTACCCAGCTTATCCATATTGTCATGAATCGATTTGATAATATCTGACAAATAATCATCGCTAAAGGAGGAGTTTTCTCCGTAATACATGGCACAGGGCATTGTTCTGCTGCTGCGCTGGGGTAATACAATCAGTGTCGAGGCTACCTCCGGCTCAGCCGTTTTTACCTGTTTACGTTTCCTGTAGAAGCACCCAAAAACTGATAGTTTATCGACGGGAATGTTGGCGTTCTGTGGTGACCAGCTCAGATATTTGGTGCATATACTGGCCTCAAAGGCAACCTGATGAAAATAGCTGATAAAACTGTGCAGAAAGCCGGGCTGATTGATATAAAGTCGGGTTCCTTTATCTACGGCAGAAGCGACAAAGAGACTCATTAGGGTAGAGTGGTACAGACCGTGTGCGTTAGTTAAGAATATTTTTGGAAACCGTAACTGATCAATACATTTGTGCAGTTCAGCGTCAAACAGCGTGGCAGTGAATCGGTCACACTCATAGAGTGACGTGTCGATCTCGGGCGCTACCTGTCTGGAGAAAAAATCAAAATCTTCTGGCAACCAGTCTTTGAGATAGTTGGCCGGTTTTTGCAATTCTTCGACGTCGCTTGTGCGGCTGAACGCCGCTTTATAGTCCGGATGGCGATGAAAAAAGTGCAGTGAGACGACATCTTTGGTTGATGCGATTTTGGCAATCTCCTCGCTCACATCGGGCTCCTGACGAGGATATTTGATCAGCACATCCCGAATATGCCCGATGCCACGGGTTTGTCGATAGTGCTTGAACAACAGCTCGCTAAGCGGCATAAAAAAAACGTGAAAGTAATATTTGTCGGATTTTTTCCATCCCGCTTTTTTATTTAAGTACTGGCCGATTACAGATGACATGCTTTGGATCCTGGCATGGGTGTCACGCTGCCAGAGACTCCAGTCTGTCTGTGTGTGAAGTAGCCTCAATCCAATGTTCCCTTGAATGTCTTTAGCTTGGCAATATCTTCGGTATAAGCCCTCTTTATTGTGTAGCTGTCTGCTGCATAAGCGATAAACCTGAAACCGAGCGAAAGCAGGTTTTGGGCGTAGTCTATTGAGTTTGCGAAAGACCCGGGTGCTGCACTACCTTCATTGATCCAGGAAACGCATTGCCGTTGCATTTCCATCACGTCAGGGTGGTCTATCTGTCCGGCTAGACCTACGGATTGGGAAATGTCATATATACCGGTGTAAATCAGATCCAGTCCTTTTACCTTGGCGATGTCTTTCAAATTGGCAATGCCTTCATTACCCTCTACCAGCACGCCCACCAGCGTTTCCTGATTTTCGCGTTGAAGACTTGCCGAAAGTCCCTCATGAGTGAATTGATGATTACGAGTATAAGGCGATAATCCTCTGCTCCCCTCAGGCGCGTAACGGCAGGCGCTAACCACACGTTCAGCCTCGGCAACCGTCGAAACATGGGGAACCATAATCGCACGGCAGCCTGTCTCCAGCGCCCGTAATATATTTTGCGACTCACCATTTGATAGCCTCACGATTGCCTGCGTGCTGGTTACCTCGCACGCTCTCACCATGTGTTCAATCGTTTCGTACGACATCGCACCATGTTCCATATCCAAAATGATATAGTCGAGGGGGGTTGTACCCAGGGCTTCAACGAGCATGGCCGAGCCGGTCATTGACCAGGTGCCAAAAACCGTGTCCCCTTTTCTGAGTCTTCCCAATAAGTGATTTTGTCGATACATTGGTTGCCTGTTCTTTATCGTAATGATTGTCTTAAAACCCAAAGCGCTGGAAAATGTCGTCGTTTTCCATCAGCGTTTCGACCTGCTCTCTATCTGCATCTGTATCAACTGACTTACTGATAAAAGGACTTGGTACCATTCTGACCTTAAAGCCGTGTTGTATGGCGCGGAGCATTTCTATCGATTCCTGAAGTTCAAGAGGTGTGGCAGTAAGTTCGTGGTTAAATTTCTTCATGAAATGCCATCGAAACGGCATGATACAGACCTGCTTCCACCAATCTGTCCTCTGCTCCTCATGTGCAATAGAAGGGATTGGAGAACGAGACATGTATATCGCGTTCATCTGCAAATCACACACCACCTTAATCTCGCCGGGATCTTGCCATTCTTCCTCGGTCAGGGGAGCAATGAGGTTGGAGACAAATACATCCGGATGTTCAAGAAGTGGTTGTATCGCCATATCAATCATTTCCGGGTTCACCAACGGCTCGTCACCCTGCACCACAACGACAATATCGTTATCGTCAAGACCTAATTGTTCTGCTGCCACGGCGACCCGTAAACCCGGTCGGCTGATGTCGGGAGCAGTCATTACAACGTGTGCACCGATTGCCTCGGCATGCTCCTGAATTTCTGGATCACAGGCGGCAATAAATGTCTGATCAGCATACCTGCTCAGCGAACATCGCCGATAAACATGCTCTAACATGGTTTTGCCGTGTATATTACACAGCGGTTTGCCCGGGAAACGGGTAGAACCGAGGCGGGCAGGAATCCCAACTACTACTTTCAAGAGAATCTCCGATACACAGCTTCGACCCAGTCAGTCCTGAAATTGGCTGGGTTTTTTGATAGTTTTAATATGTCCCAAAGCTGGAAATGTTGTCTTATTTGTTCTTCTATTGCATAGAAAGAAGACCTTCTGCTGTAAAAATCAAACAAACCTATTTCGACAATGATGGTGTTGATATATGGCAGGTAATCTGAAAAGCCGCTGAGTACATCAACTTCGGCACCCTGAACGTCAACCTTTAGAATATCGATGTGGTTTATGTGTTGTTTTCGCGCCATGTCACTGCCGGTAAACACGTCTACGTCAATCGCGGTGTTTTCAGCATGTTTTGCATACCCGAGGCTATCAGATGAATCCCGGTTGATTTCAAGTAACGAGCTTAAATGTGATATTGATTGTACGTAAAACTTGGCTTTTCCTGTTGTTTTGCCTAATGCACATTTATGAAGATGAATGTTTGTCAGTGTTTCAAGATGTGCCCAGCTGTCCGGATTAGGCTCGAAACAATGGATATCACATGCAGGGAACAGTGATCGGAAAAATTCAACTGATTCACCTTTGTGTGCACCGACATCGAATATGACCGGCTTGTCACAGCTGACGAGGTTGTTAAAGTAGGCTTGTTGATTAAACGAAGATGCATATTCTGCGTTCCTTTGATCGGATTGGCCGCACTTCATGAAACTCTCCAAGCGTCAAATCTGTGAGCCAGAGCATTTTTTTGCTCCATACCCAATTGGTTCATGAAATATCTATCGCTTTCAAAGTATTCAAAGAAAAGGTCAGATTGGAAGTCCTGCTTGTAGCTATCCTCGATTTTTTCAACACGTGAAAACGTCGATTTCAGTAGATTTTCGATTTCTACATAGTAAGGCTGACAGACATTGTCTACTGGTTCTTGTACACTGCCTAGCCCTAATTTTGCCCTTAGCATATTGATATAGCTGTAATTCTCATAACGTTTGGTGTAATAGGCATCATCAATGGCGATGGTCGCCCGTGAAGCGCATATTTCAGTAAATTGTGATATTTCAAGCGTCAGATGCTCTAACGTATGCCACGAATCGAAGAACCCGAATACGGGAGTAATATTTAATTCTCTCATTACCGGCAGGCCAACATGAGGGTTTGTACTGTCAAACGCGACAAAGCGCCAAATTTTGTGAACATCTACGCCCAAGACCCGGCCGATTGCATCGGAAGCAACAGAGCGCAAGTACGCGCCTTTACTGGCGTTGGTGTCCCAAGAGTACATGGTGCCACCGTACAGCGCGCAATGCAGAAACAGAGCAAGTGAACTTGCACCAGAGCCAGTTTCGACAAGAGAACTGCCGGAGTCCCGATAGGGTTCCAGAGCTCGGAAGATCGCGACGCATTCAGAATCTGGAATGCCATTTGCCCACCTCGGCAACAACCTCTTGACGAATATCAGAAACTCCTCGGGCGAGCGTCGGATGTCTTCCTGGGACCCGAAATTAAAATCATACATGGTGGTTACTCCGAAGGTTGTCTGACAGCGAAGCATTAAGGATTGCAATGTTTTGCGATGCCTTGATGAATAATTCAAGAGAAATGCCGGGGACATTCTGTTTGCTTGCTAATACACGGTGTTCAGGAGTGACGTAGCCCCACTCGGCTAATAAAACCGCAAATCCAGTTTTCGCTGGCGGGATCAAATGGTTGATGTTGTCATCCAAGAAAAGGATATCGGATGGGTCGATCCCCGTATTTTTGTGAATCAACTCCAGACACGCGAGTTTGTCTTTCGCTGCATTTTTATCATAAATGTGTTCAGGTTGGATTGGGACACCAAGATAATTGAAGATATCTATGACAGATGCGCCGTCTTTGCCCGTGACCACGAATACATGACATTGCCTGTACACATTTTCGATGGCGCCTTTTATCCCTTCGTACATGGTGTTTAGTGACATCCAATAAGTGAAGTTCTGACGTTTCAGCCGCTCTCGCTGAGCAAAAAATATGTTACCAAATTTATGTTTATCCTGAACTGACAGAGAGCAGATAAGGGTGTCGTAGTCTCGTTGTGTTTTAACGAGACCCGCCTCTTTTCGCGAGAGACAAAAATATTCGTCCATACTCCGAACGTATTTTCTGACCGGTTTAAATATATGCTGAAAGGCTTCTGGAATACTCTCCAGGTTAGACACACACTTTTCCGGATTTCCGGAATAGATTTGCAAGGCGTTAAAGCAGACCAACATGCATTCATCAGTGCTGTCTACAATGACACCATCGACATCAAATACAAACACGCGGCGGGTCATTTAAATACCGTCTCCAAGCTTCCTAAATGCTCTATTTCGCATCGATATATATCCCCAGGTTGAATAAATAGCCTGTCTCTTACGCGAGGAGGGGCCCCCGTAAGTACAATGTCTCCAGCTTCCAGCGTCATCCACTGACTTAATTCAGAAACGATCTTGGCTGGATTCCAAATCATATCGCTGAGCACTGCAGAGCGCAGTAATTCGCCATTGTGGAAAGCCGTGATTTTCTGTTCATCGGGCTGGAAACAGTCGTCGTAGAAGGGAAGAATTGGACAAAAACCATCCGCAGACTTGCTTCTTGCAAGGTGATGGTCGCGACCATCAGGGTCGTCACAGGTTACATCATTGGCCAGGGTATAGCCGGCGATGTATTGTGACGCCGCGTCCTGAGCAACACGATAAACAGGTTTGCCTATTACAATGGCCAGTTCTGGTTCTCCCCATGTCCGTAACCCAATATCGATCTTGACCTCATGATTGCTAGGATTGAACGCGTTGTTCGCTTTAATAAACACTAACGGAGACATGCCAGAGCTCTGCCCATCGCGAGAGTAGTTTTCTGCAACACAGACTATCTTATTAGGTGAGCGTAGTGCCAAAGTCGCCAAATTGATTTTTCCGCTTAAAGGGCTTCCTGTACATCATATTCGCTTTGGGGAACTGGGTGTTTAAGCGCTTTACCCTCTACGAACCTTACAGCCTCTTCCGTCGCTTCTTGTTCCATCCTCGTGCGACAGTCCACAGACATGGACCCCATATGTGCAGTTAAAAGGCAATTTGGTAGATCTGCGAGGGGGCCTACGTAAGGCTCTTTTTCGAAAACGTCAATCGCTGCGCCACTGAGATGTCCTGATTTCATCACGTCGAACAGATCCTGCTCATTGATTATGCCCCCCCTTGATGCATTAATGATTGACGCATCCTCTTTCATATACATCAGATCGCGTTTGGTAATCATGTTGTGGGTCAACGGCGTGAGTGGGACATGCAATGTGATCAGGTCGGATTCTTTATACAACGTCTCCTTCGCTACCCATTCGATTTTATGAAGCCGCGTCAATTCGGGATCCGGCTTGATATCATTAACTAAAATACGCGGTGTTCCAAAGCACTTAAGTCGTCTTAATACTCTGGTCCCTATCCGCCCAAGACCTATAATTCCAATCGTAGAATCGGCTATCCGTTTACCAAAATGTCTTGTCCATTCGCCACTATGAATCTGGTGATTAGATAAGGGCACATGCCTTAGAAGCGAGATTAACAAACCGATGGTAAGCTCTGCCACCGCTGGCGCAGGTGCATCTGGCGTATAAGCAACTTTAATCCTTCTTCTTCTGGCCTCGTGTAAATCCACATTATCCAGCCCGATTCCAACACGTGAGATAAGTTTGAGGTTTTTTGCATTATCCATCACATTGGCGGTGATAGGCTCCGTACCCGCGATCAAAATGTCAAAGTCGGAGATCATGTCAGCAAGCTCTTGTTCGGTAATTTTTCTGCCTAGCGGATTTATCTGGTAAGCAATACCGGCGCCTTTTAACAGCTCCAGAGGAAAACCGTCCTTTTCTGCAAACGGGATCGTCGTAATTAATGCTTTCATGTCCTGACACTCACTTAAAAAAACAGTGCGACTCCTTTTTATCGACCTTGCCTTAATTAACTTTAAATTTACTGGACCTTGTCGGCCAGTGCATCGGTGAGCAATGCGCAGAGATTTGTACCATCAAACAGAATGCCATGCATACCCGCACGTGTTGCCGCATCAATGTCGGTTTGTTTGTCTCCAACCATCAACACTCTCGCTGGTTGCAGTTCCCACTTGATACACAATTGGGATAGCAATCCCGGGTTCGGCTTGCGGCAACCACATGCAAGGGGGTCGTGTGGAGGATAAGGAAAGTGAGGGCAATAGGCAATATCGTCAATCCATGCATTGTGCTCACTGAGACGCTTCTTGAGTAACCAGTGAAAGTCATGCATGTCTTTTGTGGTATACAGCTGCTTGCCGATGCCTCCCTGATTGGTCGCGATAAAGACCAACATACCTAGCGCATTACACATCGCCACAGCTTCGGCAGCACCAGGCATAAAAGCGAAATCAGAATGTTTATATGTCCAATTAACGTCTACGGTAAGTGTGTCATCCCTATCGAAAACTACCGCATCAAACTGACGGTTACGCATCAGGTTTCCGCAATAGCTTTAACATTGCACCTGCTAATACAAAGTCTTCCTCGCCATCAATATCAACGGAGTATTGACTTGGCATCAAGTATGCGACACAACCGTAATATATTGATGGCCTGTTCTCTCTTAATAGTGAAACAGGAAGAACGTTTATACTGCCGTTAGTATGGTAGTAGGTTATTTGATCCTGACTTTGTGTATTGCCTGTTAGCATGGGAGAGTTGTCAAATAGTGGTTGCCACTCCCCATTCTGTTGATGCTGAAAAGCGAATGACACATGGAAGTCATACTCGCACGCTGCAAAGACGCCCTTTCCCGTTTCTGACATCAGTGAAATGGCGTCATCAATATGGTGTGGCTGCCGCAAAGGACAGGTAGGCAACAGCTGCACTACAATATCATCGCTTTCAAGTGCAAACTTTTCCAGTAAGTCGTTTTTCAGGTAGTCAAAAATTTTGCTTTTGGCACTGGCGTCCCGTTGTGAGCGTATATCAATAATGAGCGGCTTTGACGATGTCTCACAAATGCGCTTGGCAATCTCAGCATATTCTTGCGAATCGGTGCTGAATATTATTTTGTCTATGCCGTCACTTTGCATTGCCGCTTCTAACGTCCATGCAATTAATGGTTTTCCTTCAAGATTCTTTATGTTTTTGTCTTTCAGGCGAGTGGAGCCACTTCTCGCTGGGATAAATGCATAGATCACTTATATGCCTTCCAATCACGATTAAACTTTTCTATCCAGGCTGTGACATCGGTATATTGCTCGTCATTGAGCGCCTTTAGGGGAAGCCTCTCGCTGCGACTCATGAAGCCCGCCGCCTCCAAAGCCGCCTTGTTTACTCTGTGCCAACCGTATTTTTTTACGACCTCTTCCCAGAACGGATCGTCCAGGGTCGCCGTAAAGTGTTCTAGCGCGGCGGCATCACCGCCAGTAAAGAGATCCCAGTACGTAAAACCATAAGCTGGGTCAAGCATAGAAATGCTATTCAGATAAGCTTTAAGACCGTGTTCCTTCAACGCGTTGAAATAACGTTTTCGACCAGCGAATATAAATCGAAATCTGGGTTCAAGTTGGAGGGCTTCGATAGCATAGTCGATATCCTTGGTGTCCTCTTTGATAGCAATGATATCTTCGATTTCAGCCAGGTCGTGCAGCAGAGAAATTGGCCAAGTCATATTACTGGAGTTGTAGCCAGACAAAAACGGCATTTCGTGGATAAGCAATGGCATATTGAGCTGATCTGACAGGTAGGCATAATGGTCAACAATCTGCTCATTGCTGAAGTACTTTTCACGCACAATGGATGCAAAGATATCTGCACCAGCTTGCTTGGCTGCCAACCCCATTTCGGCAGACAGGGTGGTGGGGCCGTGAATACAATCCGAAACAATTGCAATAGCGTCGGGATGCTTTTTTATACTCCGGATCGCAGCTTCATTCAGTTCAAATATTTCTCGTTCACGCAGTTGCGAGTATCTAGAATTGTACGGCATAACATAAAAAACTTTAGCGCCGCGCGCTGCCATGAAATCAATGTGTTTTTCGATTGACTGGAAATCCAGTCTGAGTTCATCGTCGAAGCCTGTGAATACGGTAAATATTGGCCCAGTCAGCTGGCTTTTTAATTGTTCATACTTCATATCATTTCCACATATGACTTGCGTTTTTCTGTTTTGTTGATTTTTTCATCTGTGTAATAAGAGTCATCCGATGTACTCTGCGTTGAGATCTCTTCGATGACCGCCCCGGTTGTTGATGAGAAAGCGTGGCGCTGCCCCGGGTTAATTTGCACGACATCTCCCACATTAAGAAGTGTTTCAGTATCGTCCAGGATTAAACAAACCTGTCCTGACAGCACAATAAAGGTTTCGTGCTTGATTTTGTGGAACTGCTCTGGATGCGATTGCCCGGGAAATAAGAACAAAAGTTTTTTGCAATAGTTGGCGTTGTTGAGGATCGTCACCATGCATAACCCAGTGCAATCGAATTCATCGAGCCCGTAATGGTGAGATATTTCCAGTCGTGCCTTTTGAGGGATAATCAAACTGTTTTCGCTCACCAATTGCCTGATCTTATTCCGAATATTCAATACTTTCTGACGCTCATCATGGATTTTCATTCGGGCATAGGGAAGGGCTTCGTCTTGGGCAATCGGCTCAATCAATTCGATTTGCTTGAATTTTGATATATCGTTAGCAACCAGAGCGTCTTCTTGTGCTGGAATGGCAAAATAGAACTCGTCTTCGCCGATAACCGTGCCGCTCGGTGCGTCATTTTTCAAAAAGACGCCACGCTTTAAGGGACGCAGCGATTTATTCTCTTCGTCAAGATTTAATCTTCGTCCCTCAACAGTGCCGTAGACTGTCAGTGCTTTTGTAAGGCTTTCGAGCCATGCTTCTGTTTGTTTCAGGTCCGTAGAGTAGAGATTTTGTTCATAATTTTCAGTTGGAAGTGCAACATGCTTTTCGAAAATCCTGGCGCCGGCACCTACAGCTACAGCCACCGCTGCGGTCTCGCTGGGATCTTCATGTGTGCTGAAGCCAATCGTTAAATGCGGATATCGGCGCTTGAGCTCTTGAATCATTGCGACATTTAGGTTATCTGCCGACGTTGGATACATTCCTACACAATAAAGAAGTGCAGCTTCGATATCCCGATGTGCAAAAAACGCCGCGACATTTGAAATATCATCATCAGAACAGCCTGCAACGGAGGCGATGACGGGCTTGTTGGCTTTCGATACCTCTTCCAATAGCGGCCAGTCAGTAAACGAACAACTGGCAATTTTTATTACATCAAATTCATCTCGAACCACCTTCTTGACCGACTTTTCATCAAAAGGCGTACAAATCCTGATGAAACCGTATTCGTCGAGCTCACTGTTTAACGCGCGCCATTCTGTGTCAGTTAATCGTGTCTGTTCAAATCGTTTGATGTATTTCAGCGAGCTACCCTTATGTGCTCGGTGAATAAAGGTATCGAGGTCGCGGTACTGGAACTTAAAAGCAAAATCGAGTTGTGTTTCGTAATTTCGTTTGAGCGCACCATAGGCTTTTATTATATTGAGGCCGTGCTCAAAATCGCCCATATGGTTGTTAGCCATCTCGAAAATGACTAGGGGTTTTATAAGGTGCGAGAGATTCAGGTTAGTCATGCTTTTCACGTCTTCGTTAACATAGTAATAGTTGGGTAGGTATCAAAGGCCGTTAAACTTGAAGGCATATTCTACGGTGCCCAAGTCATGTTTAATAGTCTTTGGTACTGGTTATTGACAGCCACGATGCAATCTCTGTTAACGATACCAATCTCTGTTAACGATACAATAATCTCGTGTAGTCGGTTTCTTAGTGAAAGCAATGTTTGGACCTATATGTTTCTTAGTAGATTATATTGTTATCGACAAATATTTGTTGACTCTTAAGTCCTATTGCAAAGTATTATTCACACCCTTGTCCTTAAATAAGATAACACTGTTATATTATTTCTCATGACCGTATAGGATTTTATTACATGGACAACCAACTCTCCGATTACTTTTTGAACAGGTTTGCGTTATACTTGTTGCCTGGTGATAGGAGGCTCACATGATTAATTTCAACACAGATAACAATTCGTTGCTGTTGCAACAGATTCAACAAAAGCGTGATTCGCTGTTTGAGCGCCTTGCGTCCGCTCGCAAGGTAAATAGTGCATCAGACGATGCTGCTGGTTTACAGATAATTAATCGCCTTACTTCCCAAGTCGAAGGTAATCGTCAGGCGATATCCAATGCCTACGATGGTATTTCTCTGGCCCAGACGGCCGAAGGCGGCCTCTCGGGTATCAATAGCGATGTAAATAGAATTCGTGAACTGTCTGTGCAAGCCGGTAACGGTTTGCTAAACGATGCAGACCGTCGCGCTATTCAAGCTGAAATTTCTCAGCTGCAGGAAAATATCTCCCAAACCGTTGAACAGACCACCTTCGCAGGTCGCCCGCTACTCAATGGCGAGGGCAGTATTGATTTTCAGGTAGGTGCTAACGCAGGCCAACAAATCAGTGTGAACACGCAGGATATTGCTGCAGGCCTTAGCGATATTTTAAGCGTAGATGTTAGCACGGCCCAGGGTGCCCAAGACGCGCTGTCTGTTGCTGATGATGCGCAGGCTTTCGTGAGCTCGGCTCGCTCCGAGCTCGGCGCGACACAGAATCAATTTGAAAGCGCCGCACGTAATCTGGCGCAGACCGACGTGAATACCGCGGCGGCACGTAGTCGTATTCAGGATACAGACTACGCACAGGCAGCCTCTGATAGCGCAGCCGCATCAGTGCAAAGTCAGGCATCCATTGCGGTGCAGGCCCAGGCCAACCAACAGCAAGGACAGGTGCTGTCATTACTCGGCTAATATTTTTGTCTCCAATAATACGGCCTTGAGCCTGATGCCGTTCACTTAAGGTGAGCGGCATTTTTCGTTCTGGCAACCGGGTATCGATTTTTAGATACTTTCAATACCCTGGGATAACTTCGTTCTCGCTTCCCTTCCAACTTAAACTGACTCGCATTTCTTTCGATATCCAACACCAGTTTAGGGACGTTTCCCGGGGCATAAATCGGCATCTGAGTCAGTTTGTAGATAATGTGAGATGACGCATCTCTGAAGCTTAATTGATTGGGGAATACGCCCTTCAATGACTTGGCCATCAACACCATTTTGTAGCGGATAAGGTTGTAGGCAAGCAGTAAACCCCATAGCTCTTGATTAATCAGCTCAGGCAGATTACTGCGCAGTGTGAATCGACTCTCAAGCAGATGCTGTTTCATCTCCCTGTACCCCATTTCAATCTCCCAACGGTGGGCATACAAGTCCACAATCTCAGCCCCCGGATAAGCAAGAGGGTCAACCATGGAGGTCAGGATGTGCACCTCTTTGCCTTTCACTCGACGCGTGACCAGCCTGGCTTCTAGTGCCTGTGGTAAGTCCGGACGTTTCTTCCTGGACTGAGGAGATGTGCTAAGACTCACCAGTTTGTCTTGCTTTCCCAGACTCCTGACAACCTCATATTGAGCCCCTTTTCTCAACGGTAATAGCCAGTGCGTATTCACGCCTTGTTTCTGCCAGTCATGTAGCAGCCCAAGAGAGTAAAATCCTTTATCAAACAATGTCAGACTGTTATCGGGGATCCGTGGCACAAGCTGATTAGCCAGATTCATCTCATTGACCTCAACACTGTCGATAAGTAAATGACTACTCAACTCCATCAGACATACCATGCGTACCTGAGGGTAGCCGGACTCACCGGCCTTGTTTGCTGTGCGCGCGAATGATGCACTGTTCTCTTTGCTGTCAGGTGTACGCCAGACAACACCATCAACACCGTAGAGATTTAACCCCCACCAATGGGGATGCTCTGCACGTTCGTGCCAGGTCTTAGCGGTACGATAGAAGACGTCTTTCACTACGTCACTACCTAGCTTTTTCCGAGCCTGAGTGAAGGCACTGCGGGCGACATAATCAACCTCTTGAGGTAAGACGATATCCAGTTTGTTAATCAACTGGCGGACTGATTCGGTCCGGAAAAGCGCCATTCCAATCACTGCCCATATCATGGCGTCCATCGGCAGTTTGCGCTTGCGTAGTGTTGCTACGCCATTGGCGTCCAAACAGGATTGAATGATATCCGGCTCTAACACATCTGCCAGGCTATGAAATTCAGTAAGACGTGAAATTGATGTGCGTGCTAGCGCTTCTGACAGTTCCATTAAAAAATCCGATACCAGTTACCTGATATCGGATTTTGATCTGTTGAAATGATCGGCCAACCGATCGCTAAATTATTTCTTAACTGATCGGCATTAGGCCTTGAGCCGCCTTTTTCATGCTTCGCCGTGGCAAAATTAGGGGGCTCGATACGAATATTGTCGAATCAGTTATTGCCAAGTCCCCATTAGCCATTACAATCAACTACATAAGGTTGTCATTCTGTTCACAGAATGGCGATTTTAACGCGCAAAATGCTACAACAATAATGACATATAATGCGGGGAATTAATGAACCATATTCTGATTATCAGCGACAACGAGACGCGTAAGCAGAATCTACAGACGGTCATTCAGTTTCTCGGCGAGCAATGCCTGAGTTTGCCTTTTTCGTCTGCGTTAGAGCAGCTCAAACGGACGCAGCCCAATGCCAGTGTCCTCATTGACGGTGAAAACCCAGAGCTTGCAAAAGATGTAAGCGCGCGCTTCCCGTCATTGCCATTTGTGCTCATCGGTACATTATCAGCGCTCAGTGAAAAACCTGCCAATATTGTCAGCAACGTGCTAGAGCCTGTGACTTATACCGACCTCACTCAATCACTGCACCGTTGTCAGGAATATTCTAAACGGCAGCCTATGCGCGCCAGCAATGCGCAAAACAAGACCAGACTGTTTCGCAGTCTGGTCGGAAAGAGCGACCAGATTCAGGCGGTCAGGCAGCTGATTGAGCAGGTTGCGCCGACGGATGCGAACGTGTTGGTATTGGGCGAGTCTGGCACCGGTAAGGAAGTCGTGGCGCGCAATGTGCATTATCTTTCTGAGCGTCGTGATGGTCCGTTTATTCCGGTTAATTGCGGCGCAATACCCGGCGAACTATTAGAAAGCGAGCTGTTTGGCCATGAAAAAGGGTCATTTACCGGAGCAGTCAACAGTCGCAAAGGACGTTTTGAACTTGCCGAAGGCGGCACGCTATTTCTGGATGAGATTGGCGATATGCCATTACAAATGCAGGTCAAACTGCTGCGCGTACTGCAGGAGAGAACATACGAGCGGGTCGGTGGTAATAAGGCAATACAGTGTAATGTCAGAGTGATCGCTGCCACACACCGTAACCTTGAGGATATGATCAGCGATGGTGGCTTTCGTGAAGACCTCTATTATCGCCTGAATGTCTTCCCAATAGATTCACCTGCCTTGCGTGAACGCAAAGAAGATATCCCACTGCTCCTGCAAGAACTGGTGACTCGTATTGAAGGCGAGCACGAGCGCAGTGTCAGATTTACTGACGATGCGATCGCATCATTGATGGAACACCCGTGGCCTGGCAATGTGCGTGAATTATCTAATTTGGTTGAGCGCCTGACGATCCTGTTTCCGGGGCAAATCGTCGATGTTCAGGACCTTCCAGAGAAATACCGGCACCTTGATTTTCAGCCTTACGAGCCTGATTACCCAGAGGAGCTGCTTGAACGTGAAGCACTCAATGCGTTGTTTGCTGGCAGTGATGACGACGATGAGCAGAGCGAGTCGGATGCGCCTGCAGCAATGACATCGTTACCACCAGAGGGCGTTAACCTCAAAGAGTACTTATCAGACCTGGAAATCAACATGATCACTCAGGCGTTAGAGCAGCAGGATTGGGTTGTGGCCCGTGCTGCTGACGTGCTTGGTATGCGCAGGACAACGCTGGTTGAAAAGATGCGCAAATACAACCTTTCTCGCGATTAACGTTTCTCAAAACCTCTGAAAATGCCGGTTTTTTGACGTTAACCACCATCATGAAAACCTATAACGCATTGAAATAAAATAAGTTTTATTTTGGCACGTCATATGCTTTGTCTCATGTGAAGAACACTATGTTCAGTTTTTTGACACGAGGTGATTATGACGTTCGACAGCGCATATGCAGGAGTTGATGATACTCAATACGAGTCGTTACATCGACCACAGCAGCAGGCATGTGACGCCACCACAGAACACCCTTCTCAATCTGATGACCTAAACGCTTTGCAGAAGCAGTCAACACGCCTGCAACATCTGCTAAGAGTCATGCCGGCCGGCGTGATTGTATTGGACGGCAAAGGCATTGTGCGGCAGGTCAATGAACAGGCGATTGAACTATTGGGGGAACCTCTGCAAGGGCAACTGTGGCGAACCATTATCGTGCGTGCATTTAAACCACGCGCAGATGACGGTCACGAGGTATCGCTGCGTGATGGGCGTCGGGTCAAACTATCTATTACACCGCTGATGGACGAGCCAGGACAATTAATCGTGTTAACTGACCTAACAGAAACGCGGCAACTGCAAGACCGAATCAGTCACATGCAACGGCTGTCGGCACTGGGCAGAATGGTCGCGTCCCTGGCTCATCAGATAAGAACGCCACTGTCATCAGCGATGCTGTATGCCGCGAATTTGAAAAGTACAGGCAACGATGCCGATATGCGCGATAAATTCAGTAGCAAACTGATTGATCGCTTGCAGGACCTTGAAACGCAGGTCAACGACATGCTGCTGTTCGCGAAAAGTGGTGAGCAACAGGTTGTTGAGCCACTTAATGTCGAATCATTACTGCATAGTACCTGCGCGGCGATGGACAGTATTGCAAGCGCGCATCAGGCAGAGATTTCCGTCAAGATAGACACTGATATGGATTCGCCGCCGGTCGTAATCGCTAATCACACAGCCTTATCTGGTGCGATTCAAAACCTGCTGCACAATGGTTTGCAGCTGGGACAGTCACCCCCCTGTGTAACACTGGTGCTTCAGAGCAATCAGCAATCCATATTTATACATGTTGAGGACAACGGTCCAGGCATTGCAATAGATGATACCAACCAGCTTTTTGAACCTTTCTTCACCACACGTACGCAGGGAACGGGTCTAGGCCTTGCAGTGGTAAGACAGGTTGCACGCTCACATGGTGGAGATGTGCGGGCCATGAATATGAAAAACGGTGGTGCGCGTTTTACCATCGAACTACCCCGGCATAGCGGCGACAGTCAGCCAGATGTCCATGCCAACCCAACGCACAGCGAAGAACTAGTAGGGGGAAATGCATAATGAGTCATGTAACCACAGTATTGATTGTTGAAGACGATCATGGTCTGCGTGAAGCGCTGGTCGATACGTTAACGCTAGGCAAATATCGTATTATTGAGGCGGAGAATGCTGAGCAGGCGATGATCAAATTATCTGGTCATGTGATTGACGTGGTGATATCCGATATACAAATGGGTGAAATGTCAGGTCTGACGCTTCTTCGCAGCATTAAGAAAAAATACCCTAACATGCCCGTGTTGCTGATGACGGCATACGCAACGATCGACGATGCAGTCAAAGCGATGCGAGATGGCGCAACAGATTACCTGTCTAAACCCTTTGCTCCAGAAGTGTTGTTAAACCTCGTCGAGCGTTATGCGCCGGCACGCCAGATACAGTCCTGTACGCCAGTCGCAGCAGATCCTGGTAGTCTTGAAATGCTATCTCTAGCCCGCAAAGTGGCCAAATCAGACGCCACCGTCATGGTGCTTGGACCCAGTGGTTCAGGTAAAGAGGTGTTGTCGCGATACATTCACGATCAGTCAATGCGCGCTAAACAGGATTTTGTCGCAATCAACTGCGCGGCTATCCCGGAAAATATGCTTGAGGCAACACTGTTTGGATACGAAAAGGGAGCCTTTACCGGTGCGTTACAGGCCTGCCCCGGAAAATTTGAACAGGCGCAGGGCGGCACACTTCTGCTCGACGAAATTACCGAAATGGATTTAGCCTTACAGGCAAAGTTATTAAGGGTCCTGCAGGAAAAGGAAGTGGAGCGTTTGGGCAGTCGTAAAACTATCGCACTTAATGTGCGCGTTATTGCAACCAGTAACCGTGATTTGAAGCAGGCTGTCGAAGAAGGCAAGTTCCGGGAAGATCTTTATTATCGCCTCAACGTATTTCCGATCACGTGGCGTCCACTATGCGAACGTCCAGGCGACATTATTCCATTAGTTGAACACATGATTGAGCGACACATTGGCGCGTTTGGTAAACCGAAGCCAACGTTAACCGCCTCGGCGCGCAACAAACTATTGCAACATCCATGGCCGGGTAACGTGCGAGAACTGGAAAATGTTATTCAGCGCGCGCTTATCCTGCATGAAGACGATGTTATCGACAGCACCGATCTGATGCTCGAAAACATGAGTGCTGAGTCACTATCAGCCTACTCAGACGACAGTGTCGAAGATAACAGCATGCTAGGCTCTGAACTGCGTCAGCAGGAGCATCAAATTATCCTGGATACCTTGAAGGTATGTAACGGTAAGCGTAAAGACGTTGCCGAACGTCTTGGGATCAGTCCTCGAACGCTCAGATATAAACTCGCCAGAATGCGTGAAGTGGGTATTGATATCCCTGCCTGATACCAACACCTTGTAAGCCACCCTAGGAGGTGGCTTTTTTATTCGTCAAGAAAATGACAGAAGCAATATCTCTCACTGTAAATAATTTATAACCTATTGATAGATATAAGAAATAAAATTCTGGTATTGAATTTGCTGAAGATCGTTCAGTACACATTAGGTTTGTTAACCGAGGAAAGATGATGGATATAAAAGCCAATTCTCTGTATCAGGAAATGCAGTCCATGATGGCGCAAACGCGCATGGATATGCCAGAGATGCCAGTCAATCAGCTTCAACAGATCAATCCTTCGTCGCAAAACTTCGCTGACATGCTGTCGCAGGCGGTGAATACGGTTAACTCAATGCAGCTTGAATCTAAAGATGCTCAACAGCGTTTTGATATGGGTGACAAATCAATGAGCCTGGCCGACGTCATGGTAATGAAAGAAAAATCCGGTATTGCTTTCGAAGCAACCTTGCAGGTGCGCAATAAAGTTCTCGAAGCGTACAAGCAAATCATGAACATGCCAGTGTAATTGAGAAGAGGGCAGCAAGGTGGCAGAGGCAACAAGTACAGAACTGGCAATTGCTAATAACGCAGGCAACGAGTCGGGCTCTGAACCAGAACAAAAATCAGGATTCATGGACTCACTTGGCAGCGTCGATATGATGCGTCAGGTATCGCTGGTTATCGCACTGGTCATCTGTGTTGCCATTGCTATCTTTATCGTCATTTGGGCGCAAGAACCAAATTATCGCCCCCTGGCAGAAATGCAAACGCAGGAACTTATTGAAACCCTGGACTATTTTGACCAGAACCAAATTGAGTATGTTCTGGAAGGCAATATTGTCTCGGTCAGGGCCGATCAATATCAGGATATCAAACTGGGGCTGGCCCGACAGGGTCTTAATCAGGATGCCTCAGAGGGTTCGGAAATCATTTTGCAGGACATGGGCTTTGGTGTCAGTCAGCGACTCGAGATGGAGAGACTGAAACACGCCAGAGAGCAAATGATCAGCCGCACCATTGAAGAGATGAATGCAGTTAGCCGTGCGCGAGTGCTACTGGCGTTGCCTAAAGAAAATGTCTTTGCCCGTCGCGAGAAAAAGGCCAGTGCTACCGTGGTGATCACATCACGTAAGGGCACGGTTTTATCGGGCGAAGAAGTGGATGCGGTGGTCGATATCGTGGCGTCAGCAGTACAGGGTATGGAGCCTGACAGGGTTACCGTGACCGATAGTAACGGACGGTTACTTAACTCTGGCTCACAGGATTCGATGTCTGCACGGTCCAGAAAAGAGTATGAGATTGAGAAGAAGCGCGAAGCAGAATATCTCGAAAAAATTGACTCTATTCTCATTCCGGTATTGGGGTTGGGCAACTATACCGCGCAGGCTGATGTGACGATGGACTTTACATCCGTTGAGCAAACTCAGCGCCGCTATAATCCGGACCTGCCTGCGGTGCGCAGTGAAATGATTGTCGAAGAAAACAGCGTTGGCGCAGTGGTCGCTGGAGTACCGGGTGCGCTGACCAACCAACCTCCACTGGATGCCAATATTCCAGAGCGTGCTAGTGGCAGCAATCAACAGCAAGCCACACCGGGACGTAATAGTAAAGAAGAGACACGTAACTACGAGCTCGATACGACCATAAGCCATACCAAACAGCAGACCGGCGTTATCCGTCGTTTGAGTGTATCTGTGGCGGTTGACTATGTGCAGTCTACCGATGCTGATGGCAACGCCACATCAGCGCCACGCTCGCAACAGGAACTACTAAACATTCGACGTTTGTTGCAAGGGGGCATCGGTTTTGATGTTACCCGTGGTGATAGTCTGGAAGTGGTCAGCATTCCATTCAGCCGACTGGATGTTGACCTGGAGCCCGAAGTTCCATGGTATGAACATCCTCAGCTGATGCCGCTGGCTAAACTTGGCGGCGCCGTAGCGATCATTATTGTATTGATTCTGGCTGTCATCAGACCCATGCTGAGAAAACTGATCTATCCTGAAGATACTACCCAATCAGATGACTTTGATGCAGATAGCTCATTGGATCTTGGCGATGAAACGATATCCATGCTCAGTCAGGAGTTTGACGAGGGTCAGGTTGGATTTGCCGCAGATGGTTCGCTGATGCTGCCCGATCTGCATCAGGATGAGGATGTGTTAAAAGCAGTACGAGCGCTTGTCGCCAATGAACCAGAACTGTCAGCTCAGGTCGTTAAGGGCTGGCTGATGATGGATGAGTAAGAGGACTTGGTATGGCCGGTGAACTGGTAGAAGCAGAAGAGCAGGGTTACGACGTCGGTAAATTAGAAGGCGTCGAGAAAGCCGCCATCTTGTTGCTGAGTTTGTCAGAAGAAGACGCTGCACAGATCCTTAAGCACCTGGAGCCTAAACAGGTTCAGAAACTCGGTGCCGCGATGGCGACTGTAGATGATATGACGCAGTCGAAAATTACCGCAGTACACAAAAACTTTATCGAAGAAATACAGAATTACAGCACCATCGGCTTCCAGAGCCAGGAATTCGTCAAGCGTGCCTTGACGGCGGCCCTGGGCGAGGACAAAGCCGCCAACCTGATTGACCAAATCCTGATGGGTAGCGGCGCAAAAGGACTGGATTCACTGAAATGGATGGATTCAAAACAGGTGGCGTCGATCATTCGCAACGAACACCCGCAAATCCAGACTATCGTGATGTCGTACCTGGATCCGGAACAGTCTGCCCAGATCCTGTCGCAGTTCCCGGAAAAAGTACGTTTGGACTTGATGATGCGTGTCGCGAACCTCGAAGAGGTGCAACCAGCAGCATTGCAGGAGTTAAACGAAATTATGGAGAAACAGTTTGCCGGTCAGGCGGGTACACAGGCAGCCAAGATGGGGGGCCTGAAGTCTGCGGCCGACATTATGAACTACCTGGACACCAATATCGAAGGGCAGCTGATGGATGCGATCCGCGAGCAGGACGAAGAGATGAGTCAGCAGATCCAGGACCTGATGTTTGTGTTCGACAACCTTGCAGACGTCGACGACCGCGCTATACAGGCTATCCTGCGCGAAGTGCAACAAGATTCGCTGCTTAAAGCCATTAAAGGCGCCGACGATTCGCTGAAAGAAAAAATTACCAAGAATATGTCTAAACGTGCCGCAGAAATGCTTCTGGATGACCTTGAAGCGCTGGGTCCAGTGCGTATCAGTGAAGTCGAAACTGCACAGAAAGAAATTCTTTCAGTGGCAAGACGTCTGGCTGATGCGGGTGAAATTATGCTCGGCGGCGGTGGCGGTGAGGAATTCCTGTGATCGCCCTCATTTATATTCTTTAGAGATCAGGTGGTAGTGCGGTGTCTTCCTCGTCTGAACAAAAAAGCAAAGTTGTTGCGTGGCAATATCCATTCGTGGAGAGCGCTGATGCACAAGATGACTCGCGCACCAATGCGTTCAATAAGCGTTCTGATTGGAAATATGAGCCACCCGAGGAAGAAGTCGAACCCGTTCCCCCCACTGCAGAGGAAATTGAGGCGATTAGACAGGCCGCCCATGAGGAAGGGTTTGCCGAAGGTAAGCAAACCGGTTATCAGGAAGGTCTGCAAAACGGTCACAAGGAAGGGTTTGATCAAGGTCATCAGGAAGGACTGGAAAATGGCTATGCGGAAGGTTTCGAAAAAGGCAGTGAAGATGTGCAGGCTCGTGTATCACAATGGCAGGACATGCTGGATACCTTGCACCAACCATTGCAACACCTTGAGCGCGATGTTCAGCGCGAACTGGTTGAACTGGCCGTCGTACTCGCTCGTTCAGTCATCAATGTTGAAGTCCAGCATAACAGTGAAATTTTGTTGCAGGCATTAAGTGAAGGATTAAAAGCACTGCCAGTGAACGAAACCCTGTATCAGATCCATCTGCACCCCGACGATCTTGCATTGGTAAATGCGCACTTCAGTGAAGAAGAGATTGAAAAGCATCACTGGCAGTTTATTGAATCACCGAATATGTCTAGAGGTGGCTGCGATATCACTACCCAGAACAATGCTGTTGATGTATCAATAGAGCGACGCTGCCGCGAAGTCCTGGACAAGTTCCTGCTCGAGCAGGGATTGAAAACGAAGTAGAGAATGCCATGCTCAAACTGGCCGATAACATCCGACGGTTGCAAAAGCAGGTACCCAGTGCACACGCTGTGACGGCCGGTAAGTTAGTGCGTGGCATTGGCCTGACACTGGAAGCCGTAGGCTGTCAATTACCGGTAGGCAGTCAGTGTTTGGTGCAAACCATTGACGGCCAGATCGAAGCCGAAGTGGTGGGCTTTGCTGAACATATTACCTACTTAATGCCTACCGAAGCGGTGAAGGGCATTGTCCCTGGCTCCCGTGTACAGCCGCTCAATCGTGAGCAAGGCATAGGTGTCGGCATGGATCTACTGGGTCGAGTGGTAGATGGCAACGGGTTGCCGCTGGATGGTCTTGGACCAATTAACATCGAAAAGCGTGTACCGCTCAGTGCGCAGCCTATGAATCCTTTGCTAAGAAAACCAATCGAGCAGCCGGTTGACGTTGGCGTGCGTGCCATTAATTCAATGATTACAGTAGGTTCAGGGCAGCGTATGGGACTGTTCGCTGGCTCTGGCGTGGGTAAAAGTGTATTGCTGGGCATGATGACACGCGGTACCAGTGCCGACGTAGTTGTCGTTGGTCTGGTAGGTGAACGTGGACGAGAAGTAAAAGAGTTCATTCAGGATATTCTGGGTGAAGAAGACCGTAAGAAAGCGGTGGTTGTGGCATCGCCTGCAGACAACTCGCCGTTAATGCGTCTGAAAGGCTGTGAGACGGCAGTGACCATCGCTGAGTATTTTAGAGATCAGGGTCTGAACGTATTATTACTCATTGACTCATTGACCCGCTACGCCATGGCGCAACGCGAGATAGCGCTGGCAGTCGGTGAACCTCCTGCTACGAAAGGCTATCCACCTTCGGTGTTTGCCCGCTTGCCGGCATTAGTAGAGCGTGCTGGCAATGGTGGCCCTGGACAAGGCTCGATTACGGCGTTTTACACGGTACTTACTGAAGGTGACGATTTACAAGATCCAATTGCAGATGCCGCCAGGGCTATTTTGGATGGCCATATCGTGCTTTCCAGGGCGCTGGCCGATGCTGGTCATTATCCGGCGATTGATATCGAAGCGTCTATCAGCAGGGTAATGCCGATGGTAGTCAGCGAAGAGCATCTGCAAAAATCCCGTCGCATCCGTCAGGTGTATTCCCGCTACCAGCAAAATCGTGACCTGATTACGTTAGGAGCGTATACCAAAGGCTCTGATCCTCGTATTGATCTGGCGATCAAGGCGGAACCTGTCATCAACGCGCTCTTACAGCAAGGCATGCGGCAGGTGATCCCATATGATGAAAGTCTGGCTTCTATGATACAGCTGGCAAATGGGTTAGGAACGGAATAAGCCATGTCGGTAAAACAACTGCGTACGGCATTGGATTGGGAGCGGGATAAAGAACAGCAATTGGCCCGCCAATTCCAACTGGCGCAACAGCAAAGCCAGGCTGAACAACACAAGCTTTCCAGCCTTGAACAATATCGCCTTGAATATCTGACTATGACCCAGAACCGAGCCGCAGATGGTGTCAGAGCCACGCATTTTTCTCAGCATCAGTCATTTATCGGCAAACTTGATAAAGCCTGCGAACAGCAGGTGTTGGTCATCAACCGGGTGAACATGGTTACCGAACAACGTAAACAGCAGTGGTTAGCGCAACAGCGCAAGCGTAAAGCGCTCGAGGCCGTGTTAGAAAAGCGTGAAGCGCAACATTTGAGTTATTTGGACAGACAGGAACAGGCCATGATGGATGAACTGGCACTGCAAAAGTTTCTGCGGAAATAATGTGAATAGAAAATATGGAACGGACTTTGCTCTGTTAATCACAACAATATGGTGTGAATTAACCAATACGGCGAAATTACAGGCTTATCAAGCCAGGTAACGCCAAGAGGAAGCCGAGTATGATGCAACAACTTGCCACCCAAAAACCTGAAGTTGCCGCCTTGCCGATTGACGTGCCCGCGACTGCATCTGCACAGACAGGCAATCAGGGTGATGCGTTTGCGTCCCTGATGAGGGAGCAACAAGGTAAGCAGGCGTCAGACGGCAAGCCCTCTTCGGCATCCGGTGAATTAAAAAAGGTAGGCACCAACACCCCCCCAACTCAGGATAAAGCAACCCATCCGCCTCGTGAAAGCGAAGTGCAAGACGATACTGATGTAGTCATAGCTAAAGGCAAAAATGACGGGGCAGAACATGACCAAAAGGCGTTATCCGAAAAAGCGGACCTTGGGGACGATGCAAAGTCGCCTCAGCCTGACGAAAATGGTCATACCCTGCCTGCAAATACTCACGGCGATGAAGAACATCAAAAACCAGCAACATTGCAGGGTGCTTACGATGATCTGATCACCCAAGTTGATGAAACTCTCATTGAAGCAAATGAAGATGGCGTTGACTGGGTTAACCTTGTAGAGAAAGTACAGAAAATCACTGAATTATCAGTCACCCCGAAGGCAAAAACGACAGAGCCTGTCGAAACGGAGAAAGAAATTGCCCCCGGATATTTTATCACGCCGATAAAAGAAAGGCTGGATGACGTTCAGCCAGATTCTGGTAAGTCAGAAGCAGACGCGGGTACCGCTGAGCTTATGCGCCAGTTGGCTGCATTAATGAAATCGGGTAACAGCGGGGATGAAAGCAGTCAGTTGACAGAGCAATCAACTGATACGCCGTCGAAGAGTATGATCGCCCGTTCAGTGAAGGATGCGTTGGCAGCAATGTCGAGCGACGAGGCAACTATCACATCGGTTGCAGCGTCTGGTGATGAAGCATCGAAACAAGACAGCATTGCCACAATTGTGAGTGCAATGCTTGATGCATTGCGCAAGGAACAACATAACGCAGCCGAGTCTGATGACAGCACCGTGCAATTGCAGCCAGGTACTGACACTGAAACGCAAATCAGTGGTGACGTGAGTGTCAGCGAAAATATTTTGCAAACCATGGTGTCGGGTGCGACTGCAGTGAAACCGGCTGGTGCGCAAGATATGTCAGCTTTACCCCCGCTTGAGGCCGCAAAGCAAACAGATAACGAGACCATCACACCAGTTGATATGAGTGAGTTGGACAATCAATTAATGGCTGATGTCCTTACCGATATGGTTGCACAGCGTATAACGAAAGATGAGCAACCGGCTAAGCCATCAGATGTGCTTACCACACCTACCGACATAACACGTAAATCAGACTCGTCTGGCACAACGGAGTCGGCTGCCGGGACGAATAACGAGCTGGTGGTATTAGCCAACTTGTCTGAGTCTGGGCTAGAGAAAGCGGTGAACAATATCGCCAGCAGACTTCTGCCAGACTCTGCTGATAAAAATGCGTTTGTGGCAGCGTTGCAAGCAGGCGTGAAGGAATTTAAAGCACAGCTTGAGCAGGGGCGGGAGCCCGGTATAGATTTGAAACAGCTGGTCAGTCAGGCTACTGAAAAGGTGTCAGCAGAGACCGCCCAGGCGCTGATGCAACCGGCAATAGATAAACGCATTCAGGAATCTGCACAGGTCCTTAACTTTGCTCAGCAAGCAGTGCGCACAGCTGACGCGCAAACTGAGGTGGCAGCGAATATCCGATTGTCTGAAGTGAATCAGTTACAGAGCGAATCATCTCGTGCAGCGCTGAACAGCCAGCAAGCTGTCGACAAAGCGATCAATATCACCAAGTCCGAAGGACATCAGCAACTGGCTGAAAAAGTCCGCTGGATGGTTAACTCGCGTGTACAACAGGCTGATATTCGAATTGATCCGCCAGAACTTGGTGCCATGAAAATAAAAGTTAATCTATCAGGCGAGGCTGCCAGCATTAGCTTTACCGTGCAGTCCGTTCAGGCCAGAGATGCATTAGAACAAGCCATACCGCGACTGCGTGACATGTTATCCGAGCAGGGTATTGAGCTGGGGCAGTCAGACATTCAGCATCAGCAGCAGGGACACAGTGAAACGGACGCTGATGGCGGTCAGTTTGCCGGTCAGTCGGGTGACAGGCAAAGCGAAGATAGTGAAGACATCAACGTAGTCAGTCACCAACAACGCATCGTGAACGGCAGAGTAGGCGGCATCGATTACTATGTGTAAACGAATCATCAACAATGACGCTTGGCTATTGTTGATGCTCAGTCAATAATAGCGCTATCGGATTACGTGCAAAGAGAAC
Organism: Aestuariibacter salexigens DSM 15300; assembly: GCF_000429145.1. Classification (GTDB taxonomy): domain Bacteria; phylum Pseudomonadota; class Gammaproteobacteria; order Enterobacterales; family Alteromonadaceae; genus Aestuariibacter; species Aestuariibacter salexigens. The sequence goes on along the minus strand of NZ_AUBH01000003.1, from coordinate 140,100 downwards.
AATATGGCTGAAGAAGAATTACAAATGGAAGAAGGCGGCAAAAAAGGCAAGATGATGATTGTCATCATCGCGCTTGTTGTCGTCCTGGCAGGCGGTGGAGCAGCCTTGTTCTTTCTGGGTGGCGAAGAAGCGCCTATTGAAGAGGATTTTGCCAGCGCAACAGGGGCGCCATCTGCTGCACCAAGCAGTAGCAGTGAACCTGCGCGCGTAGGCACGGCACTGTATGTGGCGATGCCCAGGCCATTTCAGTTTAACGTACCAGGAGCAGGCAGGGACCGATTGGTACAGATTAAGGTACAGCTTATGGTGCGTGGCAGCGACAACGAGGAAGTTGCCAAGCAGCATATTCCCGCTATCGAAGGTACGCTGTTGCAGGTATTTAGCGCGGCTAATGCGGATGACTTAGTGACAGAAGCGGGGAAAGCGGCTTTGCGCGATCAGTCAACCCGTGAGGTGCAACGACGGCTACAAGAACTTGCCGGTGCGCAGGTGGTCGAAAAAGTATTGTTTACCGGTTTTGTAATGCAATGATAGAGAGAGTGACAGCGTGAGCGATCTGTTATCCCAAGACGAAATTGATGCCCTGCTACACGGCGTTGATGACGTTGAAGAAGAAGATGTCGAAACGTCCGACGCCGACAGCTCTGCGCTGGAATATGACTTTTCCTCGCAGGACAGGATCGTGCGCGGCAGAATGCCGACGCTGGAGATCGTCAATGAACGCTTTGCCAGACACATGCGCATCAGTTTGTTCAATATGATGCGTCGCTCTGCCGAAGTGTCTATCAATGGCATCCAGATGATCAAGTTCGGTGAATATATTCACACGCTGTTTGTACCGACCAGTCTCAACATGGTGCGCTTTCGCCCACTGAAAGGTACGGGCCTGATTACCATGGAGGCGCGACTGGTCTTTATTCTGGTGGATAACTTCTTTGGCGGTGACGGCCGCTATCACGCGAAAATTGAAGGGCGGGAATTTACACCGACTGAACGACGCATAATCCAGATGCTGCTCAAACTTATTTTTGAGGACTATAAAGAAGCCTGGGCGCCGGTTATGGATGTGTCATTCGAATATCTGGATTCAGAAGTGAATCCAGCCATGGCCAACATTGTCAGTCCCACTGAAGTCGTGGTGATCAGTTCTTTTCATATCGAGCTTGATGGTGGTGGCGGTGACTTCCATGTGTCGTTGCCGTACTCCATGTTGGAGCCGATACGTGAGCTACTCGACGCGGGTGTGCAAAGCGATAAAGAAGATACCGACCTGCGCTGGAGTAAAGCGCTGCGCGATGAAATGCTCGATGTCAACGTGGCGTTGTCGACCCATATGTTGGATATCGAAGTGCCGCTGTCAAAAGTGATGGAATTCAAGGCAGGCGACATTATTCCTATTGATATGCCGGAAACCATCACAGTATTGATCGAAGATTTACCTACGTTCAGGGCGAAGTTGGGACGTTCACGGGATAACATTGCGCTGAAAATTACTGAGAAAATTCCACGACCTCAGTCGGTTAAATCTGAATTACAACTGTTAACGAAGGGCGGCCGCAGAATCGATAGCGACGCTGAATTAAGTGTACTGGAAGAGGATCTGGAAGACCTGTGACGAAGCAGTGCGGCTACGTTTACTGGTGTGACACTCTGCCGAGGAGAGAGAAATGAGCGAACAAGATGACATGGACGATTGGGCAGCCGCAATGGCTGAGCAAGAGGAAGCGGAACAAGGTGCCGATGATGTTGATATGGGCGCATCCGATCTTGATGTACAGAAAGCCGAACTGGATGAACTGTCTGAAGATCAACCTATTACGCAGGAAGAAAAGCGTAAACTAGACACCATTCTGGATATTCCTGTCACCATTTCGATGGAGGTTGGGAGAAGTCAGATTAGCATCCGCAATCTATTACAGCTGAACCAGGGTTCAGTGGTGGAATTAGATCGGGTAGCGGGCGAGCCATTAGATGTTTTAGTAAATGGCACGTTGATTGCTCATGGAGAAGTAGTAGTGGTCAACGACAAGTTCGGTATTCGGTTAACGGATGTTATTAGTCAAATCGAAAGAATCAAAAAACTCAGATAGAAAAAACGCTTTAAAATCAGGAGGCTGGGGTCTCCTTGCGCTCCTGATTTTCCCTTCATTTGCGGCTCTAGCAGAGCCCCAAAGCCTCTCCAGTCCAACCTCAATAGTGTCAATTTTTTTGTCTTTATTGCTGGTTGTGGGCGTTGTTTTCATGCTGGCGTTTCTAATGCGTCGGTTTAATGTCACTCCAACGGGCAATAGCAAAATGAAAGTGGTGGCATCCATGATGGCCGGCCATAAAGAACGCATTGTCGTGTTACAGGTAGGTGACCAGCAACATCTGGTGGGGATCACGGCGCACAACATCTCTCACCTGGCGACGCTGGATGAGAATCTTAAAGACGATTCTGTTGCTATGGCATCTCCTTTCAAAGACAAGCTGGTGCAGGCGATGGCGGGCAAACTCAACCCTGCCGTGCAAAATAAAGAGGGAGACGCACAGTGAACAAACTGCTCGTGACCTTACTTTTCCTCAGCGGTCTTTTGTTAAGCGCCGATGTCAGCGCTGCACCTGGCATTCAGGCATTGACGGTGACGACCAATGCGGATGGAACCCAAGATTACACTATGACCTTGCAGGTCCTGTTCATTATGACAGCGCTGAGTCTGCTGCCGGCGTTTGTCATCATGATGACCTCGTTTACTCGTATTATCGTGGTACTGTCAATTTTACGTCAGGCAATAGGTCTGCAGCAGTCACCCTCTAACCAGATATTGATAGGCGTTACGTTGTTTTTATCCATGTTCATTATGGCCCCGGTATTTGAGGAAATTAATGAACGTGCTTTGCAGCCTTATCTAAATGAAGAAATTACCTCGCTAGAGGCTTATGAGCAGGCGAAAGGACCTATGCGTGCATTCATGCTGGCACAGACGCGGGTCACCGATCTCGAAACCTTCGTGAAAATCGGTGGCTATGAAGGGCAGTTTGATGATCCAGCTGATGTGCCAATGAATATTCTGATCCCCGCATTTGTGACCAGTGAGCTTAAAACTGCGTTTCAAATCGGCTTTATGTTGTTTATTCCGTTCCTGATCCTGGATTTGGTCGTCGCATCAGTACTGATGGCAATGGGCATGATGATGCTGTCGCCTATGATCGTATCGTTACCCTTTAAATTGATGCTGTTTGTTCTGGTGGATGGGTGGAGCCTGATTTTTGGCACCCTGGCGGGAAGCTTTGGTATGGGGGTCTAGGGGAACAGTCATGTCACCAGAAGTCTTTGTCGAAATCCTGCGCGAGGCCATGCAAATGGTGATCATCCTGGTCTCCGCCATTATTCTGCCGAGCCTATTTGTGGGGCTGATTGTGGCGGTGTTCCAGGCTGCCACCTCCATTAACGAACAGACCATGAGCTTCCTGCCCCGCCTGATTGTCACGTTACTGGCGTTGAGCTGGGGTGGGCACTGGCTGGTGCAGAAATTAATGGATTTCACCTTCACGATGGTGGAGCAAATCCCTCAGGTGGTCGGTTAATTTACTGTGAATATCGCGCTTGATACCGTCAATCAGTTTCTGGTCGACATGATGCTGCCATTTATGCGCATCAGCGGCTTGTTTGCAGCAATGGTGGGCATCAGTGCCAAAACCGTCTCTCCACCGATCAGAGCCCTACTGGCATTGGGTTTAACGCTGGTGATAATCCCCGCAATTCCTCCCGTCAAGGTGCCTGAGTTGTTTAATGCCGGGACCTTTGTGATCGCAATCCAGCAGTTGATCATTGGTCTGGCAATCGGCTTTATCTCCAGCATGGTGCTTAACACATTTGTACTAGCGGGTCAGGTTGTAGCGATGCAAACCGGTCTTGGCTTTGCGTCAATTGTCGATCCGGTTAACGGCATTAACGTGCCTGCAGTAGGTCAGTTTTATCTGATTCTGGCGACGCTACTATTTTGGACATTCGACGGTCATCTGGCCATGATCCAGATGATCGCAATGAGCTTTGAAGCCTTCCCCATCGGCGAGGCATGGTGGACAGGCGAACAATTTGAGTCTCTGGCGTTGTGGGCCGGTTGGATGTTTGTGGCAGCCGTGACTATTTCACTGGCGCCTATCGTATCGTTATTGATCGTTAATCTTGCTTTCGGCGTCATGACTAAAGCAGCGCCGCAGCTGAATATCTTCAGCATTGGTTTCTCGATTGCACAAATCATGGGGTTGGTGATCATTTGGGTCACCATGGGTAACTTTGCTAACCACTTTGAAGACCAGTGGTTACGCGCACAGCAATTCATGTGTGAATTGCTCTACGTGTGCAGTTAAGGGAGCGTCGTCATGGCTGATGCACATGAAAAGACCGAAGAACCCACTGGGAAAAAGATTGAGGAGGCCCGCAAAAAGGGCCAGATCGCCCGTTCCCGCGAACTGTCTACCACGCTGGTACTGATCGGTAGCGCGCTGTCTTTGTTGCTGTTTGGCGAAATGCTCGGGGAGGCCATGTTCGCCGTTATGCAGCGCACGTTTATATTATCCCGGGATGAAACCTATGATGTTAACCATGCGTTTCAGGCCATGGGCTATGTCATAGAGCTGGTGTCAGTACCTGTCATTCTTTTACTGATTGTATCGCTGGTTGCCGGAGTGTACGGCAGCATTGCGTTAGGCGGCTATAACTTTACCTGGGAAGGCGCTGCGCCAAAAGCAAATAAGCTCAGTCCGATAGCGGGCTTTAAACGAATGTTTGGCACCAATGGTCTGGTCGAACTGCTCAAAGCGATTGGTAAATTTGTGATCATATCGGCAATGGCATTACTGGCGCTGAACTTGTTTCAGGACGAAGCTTTGCACCTGGACGTCGAACTGTACCCATTGAACATTTTTCACGCTCTGGAAATGATCGCCTGGGCATTTCTGCTGATGTGCTGCGGCATGATCCCCATCGCGCTGATAGACGTCCCCTATCAGAGTTACAAACACAATAAAGAAATGAAAATGACTAAGCAGGAGGTCAAGGACGAGCGCAAGAATTCCGAAGGCGACCCGCAGGTTAAGGGACGGATAAGACGCTTGCAGTACCAGGCTGCGGCGAAACGCATGATGCAGGAAGTGCCTAAGGCAGATGTGGTCGTTACCAACCCGACTCACTTTGCTGTGGCGCTGAAATACGATCAAAATGGTGACAGCGCGCCGATTCTGGTGGCCAAAGGCGTCGATGAAATGGCGATGCATATCAGAAAAATCGCAGGCGCACACGATGTGCCTATTGTTGAGTCTCCCATGCTGGCCCGGGCGATTTATTATTCAACAGAAGCTGATTTCCCTATACCTGAAAAGCTGTTCATGGCAGTCGCTCAGGTCCTTGCCTATGTCTATCAGCATAAAGCGTTCAAGCAGGGAAGAGGCAAACGACCTAAACCACTGCGCAAAGACTTACCTATTCCAAACGACATGCGCACAGACTGACCTGACACTCGCGCAAGTTGGCAAAGTTGTTGCAAACCAATCGTTAGATTCAGTTAAACGTCAAAAATTTGTTGTATGCAGCTTGCCGGCTATTTTAATCGCGTTGACAAAACCCAGTGGCAATCCATGGCGAAAGGCATGGGCGTACCACTGGTGTTACTGGCCATTCTCGGTATGGTGGTGTTGCCACTGCCCGCTGTACTTCTGGATATTCTGTTCAGCTTTAACATTGCCCTGTCGCTGGTGGTTATTCTGGTCGCGGTATTTACCCGCAGGCCAATCGACTTTGGCATATTCCCACTAGTCCTGCTGATTGCGACGGTATTGCGACTTGCGCTTAACGTAGCCTCGACCCGTGTTGTTCTGCTCGAAGGTCATGAAGGTGGTGACGCAGCTGGGAAAGTGATCCAGGCGTTCGGTGAGGTGGTGATTGGCGGTAATTACGCAGTGGGTATCGTCGTGTTTGCGATTCTGCTAATCATTAACTTCAAAGTAGTGACGGCCGGTGCTGGACGTATTTCCGAGGTAAGCGCCCGATTTACCCTAGATGCCATGCCCGGTAAACAAATGGCCATCGATGCGGATCTCAATGCTGGTTATATCGATCAGGACGAAGCACGAAAACGTCGTGAGGAAATCACCTCTGAAGCGGATTTTTACGGCTCAATGGACGGTGCGTCAAAGTTTGTAAAAGGTGACGCGGTTGCTGGCTTGTTTATCATGCTTATTAATATCGTAGGTGGCCTATTCATCGGCATGATCCAGCACGACCTGGCGTTCGGTCAGGCGATTGAGATTTATACTATTCTGACCATCGGTGATGGTCTGGTCGCGCAAATCCCTTCATTACTGCTGTCCGTGGCAACCGCTATCATCGTGACCCGTGAAAACGATGATCAGGAGATGGGCTTTGAGCTAACCAAACAACTGGCGGACAAACGTGCCCTGTATGTGACTGCGGCATTATTGTTTGTAATGGGCATTGTGCCTGGCATGCCGCACTTTGCATTCTTAACGTTTGCTGTGTTGGTTGGCGGCTATGCTTACCTGCGTGATTATCTTCAGGCGCGACGTGATGCCATGCCTGAAGTCGTTGAAGACTCGCCGGAACTAACGGCGCAACCAGCCGAAGTGAAAGAGCTCGGCTGGGATGATGTGCAGCATGTCGATACCATCGGTCTTGAAGTGGGGTATCGATTGATTCCGCTCGTTGACCGCGCGCAAGGTGGTGAGCTATTGACTCGCATCAAAGGTGTACGTAAGAAGCTTTCACAGGAATTAGGGTTTCTTATCCCGCCGGTGCACATCCGTGACAACCTTGACCTGGATCCCAACGCCTACACCATCGCCATGCTCGGCGTGACGATTGGTGACGCTGAAATAGCCCATGATAATGAGCTGGCCATCAACCCAGGACAAGTGTTTGGCAAGCTGGATGGACGTCCAACCAAAGATCCCGCCTTTGGCCTCGACGCCGTGTGGATTAAACCGGGTCAGCGTGAACATGCACAAACCCTTGGCTATACCGTGGTCGACGCGGCCACTGTGGTCGCGACGCATTTGAGCCAATTACTCACCAACAATGCGTATCAGCTGTTAGGACACGAGGAAGTACAGCAACTGTTGGATATGCTTGCCAAGCAGAGTCCCAAGTTAGTGGAAGGGCTGGTACCAGACATCCTGCCGCTCAGTACGGTGGTAAAAGTATTGCAGACACTTCTGTATGAAGGTGTGCCTATTCGCGACATGCGCACGATTGTGCAGACCCTGAGTGAATATGGGCCGAAGAGTCAGGACCCAGACGTATTGGTATCTGCCGTCAGAATCGCGCTTAAGCGTCTGATCATGCAAGAAATCAATGGAGGTAAGCAGGAAATTCCTGTCATTACTTTGGCGCCAGAACTGGAACAAATGTTGCACCAGTCACTGCAAGCCGGTGGCGAAGATGGCGCAGGTATAGAGCCAGGACTGGCCGAAAAGATGCAGCAATCATTAAACGAAGCAAGTCAACAACAGGAATTGGCCGGCGAACCAGCAGTATTATTGACATCTGGCATGTTACGTCCGGTATTGAGCCGCTTCCTGAAACATGCTGTTCAGGGATTACATGTCCTGTCATATCAGGAAATCCCGGATGACAAGCAGATAAGAATTGTTAGTGCAGTCGGTCAATAAAATGACACTGCAATATGAAGCTTGAGGTGAACAAGTGAAAATTAGACGCTTTTACGGTAAAGACATGCGCGAAGCACTGCGATTGGTGCGCGAAGAACTCGGTAGCGAAGCGGTGATCATGTCGACCAAAAAACTCAAAGATGGCTTGGAGCTTGTTGCTGCCTATGATCGTGACACGGTGCCACAGAAAAGTGATGTGGCTGAAAGCAAAAACCGCGCTACACCAACATCGACACCGACCTTGAGCGAGATTATTGGTGACGATGGTCCTGATTCACTTAAGGCACTGCTTGAACAACAGGCCGCCGCCAATGCCAAATCGAATAGCGAGCAAGAGCAACCGAAGGCACCTTCACCCAAGATGCGCCCAGAGCAGGCCGCTAAATCTGCGCAAAACGTCAGTGAGGATTCACGGCAGCGTCCTTCGTCTGAGCAAACCTATACTCAAGCGGCTGACAGAAATACCAGCACACCGGCCAATCCGTATTTTGACGCGCCACAGCCTCGCCAAAAAAGCGACACTGTGACGGCGAGTACAACGCTGGAAGAGCTGAAGGATGAGATCAGTTCGCTGCGCAATGTTCTGCAGTTTCAGGTATCCGGTCTACTTGAGCAGGACAAGCGTCGCCGACACCCTTTGCATGGCTATCTCAGCGACAGATTGCAGGATATGGGTATTACTCGAAGCTTAGCAGAACAGATCGTGACGTTTGCCCCTGAAAGTGCTGACGAACGTCGGGCCTGGTTGTTTATACTCAAGTTGCTGGCTAATCGCCTGCGCATAGATAGCCAGGATATGTTAAGCAGTAAAGGCGTAGTGGCTTTGCTTGGTGCGACAGGCTCCGGTAAAACCACGACCGCCGCGAAGCTTGCTGCCCGGTACGCGCAAAAATATGGCGCCGATCAGGTCGCGCTCGTGACTATTGATGGTTATCGCATTGCCGCTTATGAACAACTTGCCACCTATGCTCGAATTATTGGTTGCAGCGTCAAGAAGGCGCAGCACGCAGACGAACTGGCAGATGCGTTGTATCATTTACGGCATAAGCGCATGGTGATAATCGACAGTGCCGGTTTCAGTCAACGGGATGAGAGACTGGTGCGGCAGTTGGATAATATTGACCAACTGGCAGGAAGTGCGATAAGTAAGTATGTGTTGATGCCAGCCACTGCTCAGCATAAAGTATTGCATCAGACTCTGCATGCTTATAAAAATGTACAGTTGAGTGGCTGTATTCTGACCAAACTGGACGAGTGCTATAGCCTCGGTGAAGCGTTGAGTGTCGTTATCGATAAGGGCTTGCCGGTAGGTTACATCACCAATGGTCAGAAGGTTCCTGAAGATTTGCGCCGAGCCGATGCAAAATTTTTAGTATCAACCGCAGCAAAGCTTTATAAAAAATATGGTTTAGCCCATACTACAACTCAGCATGAAGTAAACTCAGCACTTGCAGTATGATCGAGGACCAGGCGAGCAGCTTACGAAGAATGAATCAATCTCGGTTAGTTAAAGTCATCGCCGTAACCGGCGGCAAAGGCGGTGTTGGTAAAACCAATATCACCTTAAACACGGCAATCTCAATGGCCAAGCAGGGCAAACGAGTGATGGTACTCGATGCCGACCTGGGCCTGGCAAACGTTGACGTGTTATTGGGGTTACGGGTAGAGAAAAACCTGTCTCACGTGTTGTCTGGCGAGGCGACGCTGGATGAGGTGTTGGTGCACGGGCCACACGGCATTCTGATAGCGCCAGCGTCATCTGGCACGCAGTCCATGACCGAACTAAGTCCAACCGAGCATGCCGGTCTGATTCGCGCGTTCAGTGAATTACAAACTCCTATTGACGTATTAATCGTCGACACCGCAGCCGGTATCAGCGATATGGTGCTGAGCTTTTCTCGAGCTTCTCAAGACATCATGGTAGTGGTATGCGACGAACCAACATCGCTAACGGATGCCTACGCGCTGATTAAAATACTGAATCGCGAATACGGGGTGTTCAGATTTAAAATTGTTGCAAACATGGTCCGCAACGTGCGCGAGGGACAGGAATTATTTAATAAATTATCCAAAGTTACCGGACGCTTTCTCGATGTGGCATTGGAGCTTGTTGCGACAGTTCCCTACGATGAAAATATTCGCAAGGCGGTGAGGAAGCAAAAAGCGATTGTCGATGCATTTCCCGCATCACCAGCGGCCATGGCAATTAAAGGACTGGCTAAAGAAGCCATGCACTGGCCAGTACCGACTCAGCCAGGCGGCCATCTGGAGTTTTTCCTTGAGCAACTGGTTACCAAAAAGGCAGCAGGTGGTAACGGGTGACGAGCAAAGCAACGGCATACCAACAATCTGTTAATAAAGCCGAGTTAGTCGAGCGCCACGCGCCGCTTGTAAAACGCATTGCCCACCATTTAATGGCACGTTTGCCGGCCAGTGTTATTGTCGATGACTTGATTCAATCTGGCATGATAGGTCTATTGGAGGCGGCGAAGAATTTCGATGGGTCGAAAGGTGCGAGCTTTGAAACCTTTGCAGGTATTCGCATCCGCGGTGCTATGCTCGACGAAATTCGTAAAGGTGACTGGACACCTCGTTCGGTGCATAAAAATGGCCGCGCTATTATGGAAGCTATCGACTTGGTCGAAAAAGAAACCGGTCGGGATGCCCGTGATGTTGAAGTAGCGAAAAAACTGAATGTCAGTTTGGACAGTTATCACCAGATGCTCAATGAGGTCAATGCCGGTAAAATAATGGGTATTGAAGACCTTGGCGTATCCGAGGACGTGATCAGCACTGATGCCAACAGGGGCAGTGATGCGCCCTTTGAAGACTTAATGGAAGGAGAATTCCAAAAAGCGCTGGCACATGCTATTACTACATTACCTGAGCGTGAAGCGATTGTTTTGTCGCTATATTACGATGAAGAGCTAAACTTACGTGAAATAGGCGAAGTGCTTGAGGTGAGTGAGTCAAGAGTAAGCCAGATTCATAGTCAGGCCATGTTGAAATTAAAGTCGCGCATGCAGTCATGGCGCGCGGTAGAGTAATAATCATAACGATATTAACCGATCCTCATCGGAGGCAGTTTTGGATAAAAATATGAAAATTCTCGTTGTCGACGACTTTTCGACAATGAGACGAATCATAAAAAACTTGTTAAAAGATCTTGGCTTTTCCAACATTCAGGAAGCTGATGACGGCAGTACTGCGCTACCTATGTTACAGCAAGGGGATTTTGACTTTGTGGTGACAGACTGGAATATGCCAGGGATGCAGGGCATAGATCTGTTGCGTGCGATTCGGTCAGATGACAGCCTGAAGCACATCCCGGTGTTGATGGTCACCGCGGAAGCGAAAAAGGAACAAATCGTTGCGGCTGCGCAGGCCGGCGTAAATGGATATGTCGTCAAGCCATTTACAGCGGCAACTCTGAAAGAAAAGCTGGACAAAATCTTTGAGCGACTAGGCTGATTCAGTCCGTTCCCGCTTTGTTAAGGAGAAGCTGAATGACAGCCACAAACACGCCACCTATATCATTAGAGGAAGCGCGGCAGCTCGTTGAATGTCTGGAAGCAGGTGACAACGACGGTGCGAAAGCCATCATGGATGCGGTGGCGATGAAGGAATCCGTCGAACTGTTCGCCGAAGTAGGTAAGTTGACCCGTCAGCTGCATGATTCGTTGAACAGCTTTCAACTTGATTCACGTATTACCGATTTGGCCACCGAAGATATACCGGACGCCCAGAGCCGTCTTACATACGTTATTGAAGAGACGGAGAAGGCGGCTAACACGACGATGGACGCCGTCGAGTCAAGTATGCCAATTGCTGAGAATTTACACGCTGAAATCAGCAAGATTTTGCCTGAATGGAAAAAGTTAATGAACAGGCAGATTGAATTTGGCGAATTCAAATCCCTTTGCTATGACTTAGACAAGCTTTTGGAGAGTGCGTCTGAGGACACATCAAAACTCACGTCACTGCTGACGGAAGTATTGATGGCGCAGGGTTATCAAGATTTGACCGGACAGGTAATCAGACGGGTTATCGAACTGGTTAAGGAAGTCGAAGACAGTTTGGTGAACATGCTGACAATGTTCGGGGAACCGGAAGTGTCGGAAAAAACTCACAAATCTTCGAAAAAGACCGATACAGTTGAAGCAGAAGGTCCGATTATTGACGCTGAAGGTCGAGATGACGTTGTCACCGGCCAGGATGATGTTGATGATCTCTTGTCCAGCCTAGGGTTTTAGGGGGAACAGTTCGATGTCGTTTGATGTTGACGAGGATATATTACAGGATTTCCTGGTCGAAGCCGGGGAAATTCTAGAAACATTACAAGAACAACTCGTCGATCTGGAGAACAATCCGGAGGATTCCGACCTGCTCAACGCCATATTCCGTGGCTATCACACGGTTAAAGGTGGGGCAGGGTTTTTATCCCTGACTGAGCTGGTCGAGATTTGTCATGGCGCAGAAAACGTTTTCGATGTGATGCGTAATGGACAGCGGACACTTACGCCTGAGCTAATGGACGTGATCCTGCAGGCCACCGATGTGGTGGTCGACATGTTCCAGAAAGTCAAAGCGAGAGATCCTTTGGAGCCTGCCTCCCCGGAGCTCATCGATATCCTGCATAAACTGAGTAAGCCTGAAAAGCCTGACGAAAAGATTTTTGAGTCTGACGCTGCGCCAGCGCCTACTCCTGCCCCAGAGCCAGAACCTGAGTTAGAGATTGAGGAGCCTGCACAAAACGCTACTGCAGAATCAACTGATGGTTCCTTGGAAGAGATAACAGAAGATGAGTTTGAGGCACTGTTAGATGAGCTGCACGGTTCCGGTGCCCCCGGCAAGAATGACAGCGCGACAGCGACGCCCGCTGCATCGGCAGCTGAAGGTAGTAGCAGCGAAAGTACTTCTGATAGTAGTGAAGACATAACAGACGATGAGTTTGAAGCGCTGCTCGATGAATTGCACGGTAAAGGGCAATTTAATGAGAAGTCTGCAGCGGCCGAGGCTCCACCTGCACAGCAGGAAACCGACGACAGTGACGATGAAGATATCACTGACGATGAATTTGAGGCGTTGTTAGACCAATTACACGGTCAGGGCAAGGGCCCAAGCGTCAAAGAGACTGGCGCAGCAACGCCAACGCCGGCAGCGAGTCAGGACAGTGCCAAGAGTGATACGCCAAAACCTGCGCCTACTCCCGCACCTGCACCAACACCTGCTGCCGCGCCAGCACCTGCACCAACGCCAGCACCGGCTGCAGCAAAAGCTGAGGCGCCTGCGCCCGCAGCAGCGACTAAGAAAGAAGACAAGCGACCTGCTGCTCCGCAACAGGGTGAAACAACCGTACGCGTTGATACCAAGCGTCTTGACCAGATCATGAATATGGTTGGCGAATTGGTACTGGTCCGTAACCGCTTGTTGAGTCTCGGTATCAATATTAACGATGAAAGCATGTCCAAGGCGATTGCCAATCTGGATGTGGTTACCGGAGATTTGCAGGGCGCGGTGATGAAAACCCGTATGCAGCCGATCAAGAAAGTGTTTGGCAGATTCCCCAGAGTTGTTCGAGATCTGGCCCGCAGTCTTAAAAAAGAAATTACCCTGGAACTCGAGGGGGAAGAGACCGACCTGGATAAGAACCTGGTTGAGGCTCTGGCCGACCCATTGGTGCACTTAGTCCGCAATTCAGTTGATCATGGCATTGAAATGCCAGACGAACGTGTTGCCTCGGGTAAGCCTAAAATGGGTACCGTGAAACTCGCAGCATCTCAGGAAGGTGATCACATCCTGTTAACCATCGAAGATGATGGTAAAGGCATGGATCCGGAAAAACTGAAAGACATTGCCATTAGTCGCGGTGTGCTAGACGCTGACGCTGCAGCACGAATGTCTGACGTTGAAGCCTTTAATCTGATCTTCGCGCCAGGCTTCTCCACCAAAACGGAAATCAGTGATATTTCCGGACGCGGTGTGGGTATGGACGTGGTCAAGACCAAGATTAATCAGCTAAATGGTTCAGTGAGCATTGACTCGCAGCTTGGCAAAGGCACGCGTCTGGACATAAAAGTACCACTCACGCTGGCTATCTTGCCGACGCTGATGATTATTGTTGGTAAACAGACCTTTGCTCTGCCACTAGGCGCGGTAAATGAAATAATCAACATGGATCTTAGCAAGACCAATACGGTTGATGGACAGCTCACCATGATCGTCAGGTCGAAAGCAATACCGTTGTTTTATCTGCGCGAATGGCTGTCCAAAGAAAAAGTCGTTGAGAAAGATAAAGGGCATGTTGTGGTTGTGCAAATCGGCACGCAGCAGGTCGGTTTCGTGGTAGATGCTCTGATTGGGCAGGAAGAAGTGGTGATCAAGCCTCTCGATGCATTATTACAGGGAACACCAGGCATGGCAGGGGCAACGATCACCAGTGATGGTGGCATTGCGCTCATTATCGATGTGCCGAGTCTGTTAAAGCGGTACGCAAAAAAAGCCCTTAATAGCCGGAAAACTTAGTAAATCAGATGACCTATAAGGTATTGGTAGTAGACGACTCATCCTTTTTTCGCCGTCGTGTGTCGCAAATACTGCAGCAAGACCCGCAAATAGAGGTCGTCGGCGATGCCAGAGATGGTAAGGAAGCCATAGCCAAAGCTGAATCATTAGACCCTGACGTTGTGACTATGGACGTTGAGATGCCGGTATTAGATGGCATTTCAGCAGTCAGAGCGATCATGGCGAAACGTCCGGTCCCTATCTTGATGTTTTCGTCACTTACTCACGAGGGAGCGCGCGCCACGCTTGATGCGCTAGATGCTGGGGCGATGGACTTTTTACCTAAAAAGTTTGAGGACATTGCCCAGGACAGACAGGAAGCCGTAGAAGCCCTACGTACCAAGGTTAAGACCCTTGCCCGGCGTAAGTCTGGTATGCGTTTTCGCTCTATGGGAACAGGACTCTCCCGCTCAACGACCGACACTGGCACAACGGCTAAAACCCGTTTGTTTTTTCGCGGCAGCAGCGGTCTTGCACCAAAAGCAGAAAACGAGTCAATCAGTCGTCAGATCACCCGACGTTCAGGAAAACAATACAAACTTCTGGCTATCGGTACGTCAACTGGGGGGCCGGTTGCACTGCAAAAAATATTAGTTGAGTTACCCGCACATTTTCCTATGCCTATCGTGCTCGTTCAGCATATGCCAGGGACCTTCACCAGCGCATTCGCACAGCGCCTGAACGGCTTGTGTAAAATCAACGTAAAAGAGGCCGAGCATGGTGAAAGACTCACGTCTGGTACTGCCTATCTCGCCCCTGGTGGCAAACAAATGTTTATAGAAGGCAATGCGGGCCACGCAACGGTGCGCATAAGCGATCCATCAGGTGCTGATAACACAACATATAAACCGAGCGTTGATTTGACTTTCACCTCACTAGCACAAGTGTTTGGTGGTGATGTACTTGGGGTGATATTGACCGGTATGGGCGCAGATGGTCGCGAGGGATGCCGCGCAATGAAGGCGAAAGGTGCCAGAATCTGGGCACAGGACGAGCAGTCCAGTGTGGTTTATGGCATGCCTCAGGCTGTGGCGGCTGCCAACCTGACGGATGCAATACTGGCACTGGACGATATAGCAGGTAGTCTCAAAACCGAATTGTTGTAGTTCCCTTTTGCACAGTTAAGGGCTTCACGCGACAGAGTATTAAATGTGAAAATCTGGGCTATCGCGAATCAAAAAGGTGGCGTGGGTAAAACCACCACCACGGTGACACTGGGCGGCTTGCTTGCGCAGCAGGGCAAGCGTGTGCTGCTAATAGATACCGATCCTCATGCTTCACTTAGCTATTATTTTGGTATCGATTCTGAACAGTTGTCGGTCAGCGTCTATGATGTGTTTGTTGCCGATAAGCTCAATGCGGATGTGGTGCTGGATTGTCTGTGCCCATCGCGTCTTGACTCGCTGTTTATCCTGCCTGCAACCATGGCACTGGCTACGCTGGACCGCAGCATGGGAATGCAGAATGGTAAAGGGTTAATACTCAAAAATGCGCTGAAATTTGTACAACAAGAATTTGACTATGTACTGATGGATTGCCCGCCGGTATTGGGCGTATTGATGGTTAATGCGGTCGCTGCCTGCGAACGCATTCTGGTGCCGGTGCAAACAGAATTTCTGGCATTAAAAGGGTTGGACAGGATGATGCATACGCTGGAAATTATGGAAAAAACGCAGAAGCGTCGCTTCGATGTCACCATCATTCCTACCATGTTTGATAAACGGGTTAATGCTGCCATTGATGCCCATAATGTGCTGCTTGAACAATATGGCCAGCAAGTATGGGATGGCGTCATTCCAGTCGATACCAGGTTCAGAGACGCCAGCCAGGCACAGACGCCGGCATCGGTCTATAGTCCTCGAGCCAGAGGCGTATATGCCTATGCTAAATTACTCAAAACACTGCAACAGGAGACGACTAAATGAGTAAGGGTGGCGCTTTCGCTAAAGAAGGTCTGATGGAAGACTATCTGTCGTCTTTGCTTGATGAGGGGCCTGAAACGCTTGAGAAAGACCCCGTTGCTAAGCTTATTGAGTCTGTTCCACTGCAGGTTGAGATAGAGCAGCCGGACGTTATCGAGCCAGTACAACCACAAGTAACGACTAAAGATATTGCAGAAGCTGTCGACAAGGTTAATGAGGAACAGCAGGCAGCGGAGGCACATCACGTCGCATCGGCATCCTTACAGGAAACGCTGGATGATGAATTTCAGGCCTTGTTTTTTGATGTTGCAGGCTTAACACTGGCTGTACCTCTGATTACCTTGGGCGGTATTCACAACCTTGAAAAGGTTAACCCATTGATAGGTAAGCCAGATTGGTTCATGGGTGTGATGATTCACCGGGATGAAAAATTGACCTCAGTGGACACTGCCCGATGGGTGATGCCAGAAAAATATACCGAAAAACTGGCAGAAAGCTTAAATTATCAATATCTTATTATGTTAGGGAACAGTGCTTGGGGCCTCGCTTGTGAAAAGCTCATCAATACTGTGGTTCTCAACAAAGATGAAGTTAAGTGGCGAGAGGCGCATGGTAAGCGTCCGTGGCTGGCAGGATTGGTAAAAGATAAAATGTGCGCCTTGGTCGATGTTGATCAGATGATATCGATGTTAGAGCAGGGCCTGGGTAGTAACGATTTGTAGCTTAGGCTTGCTAGGGAGCAATCCAAATGAGTGAAGAAAGAAGTTCAAACAACGCTGCTGTCGACAGTAATGATGAAGTACTGCAGTGGGTAACCTATCGTCTTGGTGAAGAGACCTACGGCATCAACGTTATGCAGGTTCAGGAAGTGCTTCGTCATACTGAGATCGCTCCGGTTCCCGGTGCGCCTGATTATGTGCTGGGTATTATCAACTTGCGCGGCAACGTGGTGACGGTTATCGATACGCGTGCACGCTTTGGACTGCCGCCCACCGACATTACTGATAATACACGTATTGTCATTATCGAATCAGATGAGCAGGTGGTCGGTATACTGGTTGATAGCGTGGCCGAGGTGGTTTATTTACGCTCGTCTGAAATAGACAGCGCACCCAATGTCGGCACAGAAGAAAGTGCGAAATTTATACAGGGCGTAAGCAACCGAGATGGAGAGTTGTTGATTCTGGTTGACCTGAACAAACTGCTTACCGACGAAGAGTGGGACGAAATAAGCAGTATCTAGCGTGTCGTTAAGCACCACGACGCAGAGCATACGCCTCGCATATTATCGCGGGGCGTTTTTGTATGTTTCTTAAGCTATGTAAGGAGTAAGACTTGGCCGTTTGGGACCTAGCGATAATCGTCGGGCTAGTTGTACTTGCAGTGTGGAACCTTATTCAGGGATTTATTTTTCGACGTCGATTGCATGCACATCGCCGTGAGACATTGCAGGCGCTGAATGTTGTCGATGAGCAGTTACTCGCGATACAGCGCAGTACAGAGGCGTTGCGAGAACAACTGACGTCGTTACGTGCAGCGTCGTCAGGTATCGACGAACATATCGCCCCGCTGCAAACAAAATTGCAGGAACTGCAGTCCGACCTGCGACGCATCGAAGCCAGGCAGCAAGATTTAGACGAGCGTGATCCGGAAACCAAAATGTATCGCAAAGCCAGCAAGATGGTCGCAGCAGGCGCCGATATTGAAGATATCATGCAGGAATGTGAGCTTCCGCGCGCTGAAGTGGAGCTTTTACTCAGTCTGAATAAATCGTAGCAAGCACATTCATTTTAAAATGTACGTTTAGACGTCTAGACGTAAATAACTTGACATTCTGGCTGCCTCAGGCACCATGAGCATTACGTTATTTGCCCTGCCGACGTTGATATGCCGATACGAATTCCCTCAGAACTCCCTGCCCAGGATATTTTGCACCGCGAGAACATCTTCGCGATGGATATGCAGCGTGCGGCAACCCAGGATATTCGTCCCCTTGAAGTAGGCATTCTCAATCTCATGCCAAATAAAATCGAGACGGAAGTACAGCTACTGCGGTTGCTGAGTAATACCCCATTACAGATCAACATTGACCTTATCCGTATTGATGATCAGGCGCCTAAAAATACCCCTAAGGCGCATATGGATGCGTTCTATCATCATTTCGAAGATATTGCTGATAAGCGATATGATGGACTGATCATTACCGGAGCGCCGTTAGCTCACCTGGATTATGAGCAAGTCAAATACTGGGACAGAATGCGCGCCGTAATGACCTGGGCAAGGCGCCATGTACAATCTACGCTTTATCTTTGTTGGGCAACGCATGCGGCGATGTACCACTTTTATGGCATTCAGCGCACACTGCGAGAAGAAAAGCTCTCTGGCGTCTATGCGCATCATGTTACGGAACCCCACAATGAGTTAGTCAGGGGCTTCGACAGCGTCGTGTATGCTCCTCATTCTCGATATGGTGAGATCAGTGTGGCGCAATACGAATCTGTTCCTGGTATGCGAGTGTTAGTGGGTTCTGAACAAACAGGCGCTTACATTATCGCCTCAGATGACCGTAGAATGGTGTGTATAACGGGCCACCCCGAATATGATCCGGACACATTGGCACAGGAATACAGCCGTGATCTTGCCGCAGGACTTGCACCGCAGATCCCCTGTCATTATTTTCCTGATAATGACCCGGACCAGTCGCCGATGGTCACCTGGCGTGCACACGGGACGTTGTTGTTTACCAACTGGCTGAATTACTATGTATACCAGGAAACGCCATACGATCTGGATACACTTCGTCCATCATCCTGATAAACATCCTGAAGCAATAGAGGTATTTCGTGACTGACAACAGTTTATCGGTTCTGCAACACGCCGCTGCACAGCGTATTTTAATACTAGACGGTGCGATGGGGACCATGATCCAGCGGCATAAACTCGACGAGCAGGATTATCGTGGTCAGCAGTTTGCTGACTGGCATTGCGATGTAAAAGGCAATAACGACTTACTGGCGATTACACAGCCGCACATTATCGAGCAAATTCATCTGGATTACCTGAATGCCGGCGCCGACATTATTGAAACCAACACTTTCAATGCCAACAGTATTTCTATGGCTGATTACGATATGCAATCTCTGGCCAGGGAGATAAACCTTGCCGCTGCCAAGGTTGCCCGCAGTGCGGCTGATAAAGTGACCAGACAAACCCCGGATAAGCCTCGCTTTGTGGCGGGAGTGCTAGGACCGACCAATCGAACCGCGTCGATTTCTCCTGATGTTAACGATCCGGGCAAACGCAATGTGACCTTTGATCAGCTGGTCGAGTCATATCAGGAAGCCTGTCATGCACTGATAGATGGCCAAGTGGACATTATATTAATCGAGACCATTTTCGATACACTGAACGCCAAGGCCGCCGCTTTTGCCGTCGATATGGTATTCGAAGAGAAGGGAGTTACCTTGCCTGTCATGATCTCAGGCACCATTACTGATGCGTCTGGACGTACCCTGTCTGGACAAACTGCAGAGGCGTTTTACTACTCAATGCGACATGTTAAACCCTTTTCGTTCGGCTTGAACTGTGCACTGGGTCCCGACCTGCTCAGACAGTATGTCGAAGAAATTGCCAACGTGGCTGAATGCCTGGTTTCAGCTCACCCCAACGCAGGCTTACCGAACGAATTTGGTGAATATGACATGCAGGGTGAGGAAATGGCTGACCACATTGGCGAGTGGGCACAATCCGGATTGGTCAACATTGTTGGAGGCTGCTGTGGGAGTACACCAGAGCACATCGCAGCTATCGCCAGACGGGTTGAACATGTTGCTCCGCGCCCGCTTAAAGCCCAGGATGTTAAAATGCGTCTGGCTGGTCTAGAACCCTTTGTGCACTAGGAGAAGAGATCAGTGAGCGAGCAGATTGCAACATTTATCAACATTGGTGAGCGGACTAACGTAACCGGCTCTGCCAAATTCAAACGGCTGATCCTCGAAGGTGATTACGAAACCGCGCTGGATGTTGCCAGGCAGCAGGTGGAAAACGGTGCACAAATTATTGATATCAACATGGACGAGGCCATGTTGGACTCTGAAGCAGCAATGGTCAGATTTCTCAACCTGATTGCCTCTGAGCCAGATATATCCCGTGTCCCTATTATGATTGATTCGTCTAAATGGTCAGTCATTGAGGCCGGTCTGAAGTGTATTCAAGGCAAGGCCATAGTGAATTCAATCAGCCTTAAAGAAGGTGAAGCGCCGTTCATCGAGCAGGCCCGCAAAATCAAACGGTACGGGGCGGCGACAGTGGTAATGGCGTTTGACGAGAAAGGTCAGGCTGAGACGGCAGATCGCAAATTCGCCATTTGTGAGCGCAGTTATAAAATTCTCACCGAACAAGTAGGCTTTGCTCCCGAAGATATTATCTTTGACCCGAACATTTTTGCCGTAGCAACGGGTATCGAAGAGCACAATAACTATGCGGTCGACTTTATTGAAGCCACCCGTCGTATCCGTGAACATCTCCCCTATGCCCACGTATCAGGCGGCCTGTCAAATATCTCATTCTCATTTCGAGGAAATAACCCGGTGCGAGAAGCCATGCACTCGGTGTTTCTGTATCACGCTATCCGTGCCGGTCTGGATATGGCTATCGTTAATGCCGGTCAGTTGGAAGTCTATGACGAAATTCCTATTGAGCTGCGTGATGCTGTAGAGGATGTGATCTTAAATCGCCGCGACGATGCCACAGAGCGGCTGCTCGATATTGCCCCGAAATATCAGGGGGATGGCAAGGTTGCGGCCAGAGAAGATCTTCAGTGGCGCGATGCACCGGTAGCCAAGCGCCTCGAACATGCTTTGGTAAAAGGTATCACGGACTTTATTGAAGAGGATACTGAGCAGGCCAGGCAGGAAGCGGCTAAGCCACTTGACGTGATTGAAGGGCCACTGATGGACGGCATGAACGTCGTCGGCGATCTGTTTGGCGAGGGCAAAATGTTTTTGCCGCAGGTGGTAAAGTCGGCGCGGGTGATGAAAAAAGCGGTAGCTTATCTGCAGCCTTATATTGAGCGCGAGAAAGAAGCGGGATCGAGTAACGGCAAAGTGCTACTCGCCACCGTTAAAGGTGATGTCCATGACATCGGCAAGAACATTGTTGGCGTCGTATTACAGTGTAATAACTTTGAAATTATCGACATGGGCGTGATGGTGCCCTGTGCGCAAATTCTGCAGACGGCAAAGGAGCACAATGTCGATATTATTGGTCTATCCGGGCTTATCACCCCATCACTGGATGAAATGGTACATGTTGCAAAAGAAATGCAACGCCTGGACTTTGACGTACCGCTGTTAATTGGCGGCGCCACCACATCGAAAGCCCATACTGCTGTCAAAATTGAGCCTCATTATGAAGGTCCTGTGGTTTACGTCGCCAATGCCAGCCGTGCTGTAGGCGTTTGTCAGAAGCTTCTGTCGCCGACCCAAAAGCAGGCCTACGTAGAGGATATTGCGCGTGATTATGAGCGCGCCCGTGAGCAGCACGCTAAGAAGCGACCTCGCACTGCACCGGTGAGTCTGTCGCAGGCTCGTGACAATGCGTTCACCTGCGACTGGGCAGATTATTCGCCCCCGGTGCCCAAAAGACTTGGTGTCATACCCGTGTCCGTAGCGCTGTCGGAGTTGATTGATTACATCGACTGGACGCCATTCTTCCTGACCTGGTCCCTGGCCGGGAAATATCCTCGTATCCTTGATGACGAGGTGGTGGGCGAGCAGGCTAAACAGCTATTTGATGACGCGCAGGCAATGCTAAAGGAAATATGTGCTAACGGTAAGTTGCAGGCAAAGGGCGTATGTGGGCTGTTCCCTGCCAATAGCATTGGCGACGACATTGTCATTTACGGTGATGAGTCCCGCGAAAATGTCATTGCTACCAGTCATCATTTGCGCCAGCAAACTGAAAAGCCGAACGGGCCGAACTATTGCCTGAGCGACTTTGTTTGCCCGCAGCGATTTGGTAAAGCTGATTACATTGGTGCATTTGCGGTCACCGCTGGAGTGGGTGAAGACGAACTGGCAGCGCATTATGAATCCAGTGGTGATGACTACAATGCCATTATGGTGAAAGCGATTGCTGACAGGCTGGCGGAAGCCTTCGCTGAGTATTTACATGAACGGGTGCGCAAGGAATTCTGGGCATATGCCGATGATGAAGTGCTCGATAATGAACAACTTATCGCAGAAAAGTATCAAGGTATCAGACCCGCGCCGGGGTACGCCGCCTGTCCGGAACATACCGAAAAGGGGACCATCTGGTCATTACTCGATGCACAACAGCATACTGGTATGAAGTTGACCGAGAGCTATGCCATGTGGCCCGGCGCCTCAGTCTCCGGTTGGTATTTTTCACATCCTCAGTCGCGCTATTTTGCAGTTGCAAAAATTCAACAGGATCAGCTTCAGGATTACGCTTCTCGCAAAGGATGGGAGCTCGATGAGGCTGCGCGCTGGCTGGCGCCAAATCTTGACTAGGAGTGCAGCGTGAAAAGGTTTGATAGTCATTTTTTCCAGCATCTCAGTGAACAATCAGTGAGCAGTTCAAGACGGCGTTCAAATGCTAATGTGCATACTGACTATCAGGACCCTATACAGCGTTTGTTTATCACTATTCAGCCTGACTCCTATGTATGCCCACATCGGCATACGGAAGCGGATAAGTGGGAATGTTTCATCATCATTGACGGTGCGCTAAGTATTCTGTTATTCGATGATGAGGGGAGTGTTACCGAGCGTATCGAACTACGCGCAGACAGCGCTAAACGTGGCGTTGAAATTCCGCAGGGAGTTTGGCATGCGGTAGTGCCAGGAGAAAATCCGTCGACGTTTTTTGAAGTCAAGCCTGGTCCCTACATGCAAATGTCCGATAAAGACTTTGCTGCGTGGGCTCCCAGGGAAGGCGATGCGGCTGCACAGCAGTATCTCCACACCCTAAAATCAGCAAAGGTAGGTGATGTCCCTCGCGCGATTTAGTCAGGCTTGCGAAAATAACAAGCAGCCGATCATTGAACAATTAAAGGTGTATTTTTCGACACTTAGCAAAGTGCTGGAAATAGGCAGTGGCACTGGACAACATGCCGTTTATTTTGCGCCCGAGCTAGCGCATCTGAGTTGGCATACCAGTGACAGGGTAAACAATCACGACAGCATTAATGCCTGGTTGGCACAGTACCCCAGTGCAAACCTCTATCCTCCACTGGAGTTCAATGTAGGGGTTAACCCGTGGCCGCTGAACGATGTAGACGGTGTATTTACCGCGAATACTGCGCATATCATGCAGCCTGACGAAGTTGAGTTAATGATGTCACTGGTTGCGCAATCATTGCCATCAGGGGGCGTGATGTGCCAATACGGCCCGTTCACATTTGACGGTCGTTTTACCAGTGACAGTAATCGTGCTTTTGATGCGCAGTTGAGAGCGCAGGGGTACGGTGGTCTGGTCGATGTGTCATCACTGAAAAAATGGGCAAGTCCAATGAAGCTTGCCGAATGTATTGATATGCCAGCGAACAATCAGTTACTTGTTTGGCGCAACTAGCGCTACGTCCGAACGAAATGGTAGCAACCCGTCAGCATCGACTTTGTAATGCGTCAATGCTTCTGTTTCCTGATCAAGAAAGTGGCCAACGGCATCATGAAACCTGTCATCGAAAAGCTTGTGACTGGACAGGCACTGCGTCGGCTCAAAACCTCTAAGTATTTTATGTTCGCCCTGCGTGCCGGGGTTGAAGAAGGCCAGATTTTTCTCGATAGCGAATTCAATCCCTTGATAATAACAGCACTCAAAGTGCAAGCCGTTAATATCCTGTAGCGCTCCCCAATAGCGACCATACAATCCCTGCCTGTCAAACAGAAACAGTGCACAACCTGCTACGCCAGCATCGTTATGGGCCTTTGCCAGCAAAAGATGATGCGATAATTTGTCTAACAATTGCATGAAAAATGCGCGGTTCAGATAGCCTGTGTGACCGCTGCGTTTCAGGTAAGTTTGTTGATAACACAGGTAAAAATCCTGCATATCCTGCTCACCAATAGCAGTACCGGAAAGACGCTCAATCCTGACGTGTTGGGCTGCAACGTGACGACGCTCTTTTAGGATGTTTTTGCGCTTTCTCGATGCAAATAAGCCAACAAAGTCACTAAATGTTGAATAGCCACGATTATACCATACAAACTGTATACTCTGACGACTCAGATAGCCTTTATTTATCAGTGAGTTAGCCAGATCTGGGGGTAAAAATAGCCAGTGCATGGATGAATAATCCGAGTTCGCACAATGGGACTTGATTGCAGTGTCAACAGCATTGACAATGTCCGCCTCGTTGATCTCTGGCAGACACAACAATCTGCTTGATGTCACGGGCGTAAAGGGGACTGCGCTAACCAGTTTAGGGTAATACGGTAGACCGTGTCGATGATAGGCATTTGCCCAGGCATGGTCAAACACGTATTCTCCGTAGCTATGCTGTTTTACGTACAGCGGCACGGCAGCAACTAACTGCTGTTGGTCGAACACCAGCGCATGGTTGGGTAGCCAGCCACTGCTGCCTCCTACGCAGCCGGTTCTCTCAAGTGCTTGCAGGAAAGCATGTTGCAAAAAAGGGCACTGTGTACCAGAAAGTGCATCCCATGCGTCAGGACTGACAGATTCGATATCGGATGAAAATTCAACGCGTAAGGACATGCAGCTTTATAACAGGATGAAAACTACGTTTTACTATGACAGACAACGACGACAAGATCATTGCTGATACGCTGAGCCGTTTACAAAGTAAGCGTGAACACAGCCGTCATGAACTACTGAATAAGCTGTTAGCCAGAGGTTTAGATGCATCCCGCTGCCTCAAAAAAGTTGAGGAATATAGCCAGAGTGGCTGGCAGTGTGATGAACGATTTGCTGAGTCGCTGCTCAGGAACAGATTACGCAAGGGACAGGGAGAGTTGCGTATTCGCGCAGAGCTTAAAGAGCATCAGATAAGCGATGAGATTGTCAGTCGCGTGGTGAGCGAACAGCAAGTCGACTGGTTTGAACTGGCCAAACAAACGCTGCATAAGAAATTTGGAGAGAAGCCAGCGGAAAACTGGTTAGAGAAACAGAAACGGCACCGCTTTTTGCAATATCGAGGCTTTAATTATGAGCACATTCGATACGCTGAAGAGCAGCAGTGATATATTCACAAAATAAACAATAATACCTCAAGCTAAGGTGCATAGAGCCTTAACATTACGGGCCGTTACATGTTATCTTCTCGCGCTTATCACATGATGTGCAAACGCTTCACAAGGCGTTCGGAGCTGTGTTACGCGGCGACGGCTCGTCTTTTATTATTAGCTTTAAGTCAGGACACTCCATGATCAAAACAACTGCCGAAATCAGACGCACGTTTTTGGATTACTTTGCCAGCCATGGTCACCAGGTGGTGAGCAGTTCTTCGCTGGTTCCCGCAGATGATCCTACGTTGTTATTCACTAACGCAGGTATGAATCAGTTTAAGGATGTTTTTCTGGGCAGTGAAAAGCGTAGCTACACAAAAGCAGTGTCCTCACAACGATGCGTGCGCGCCGGCGGTAAGCATAATGACCTTGAAAATGTTGGGTACACTGCCCGGCACCACACTTTCTTTGAGATGCTGGGTAACTTTAGCTTCGGTGATTATTTCAAGCGCGAAGCAATTACCTTCTCCTGGGACTTTCTGACTAAGCAGTTACAGCTACCGGAAAGTAAACTGCTGGTGACGATTTACTCAGAAGATGACGAAGCGTTTGATATCTGGCACCAGGAAATTGGTTTGCCGGCGGAAAAGATCATTCGTATTTCCACCAGTGATAACTTCTGGTCGATGGGTGATACAGGTCCGTGTGGACCTTGCTCGGAAATTTTTTACGATCATGGTGAGCATATATGGGGAGGCCCTCCTGGCTCACCTGAAGAAGATGGCGACCGGTTCATAGAGATATGGAACCTGGTATTCATGCAGTTCAATAAACAAGCTGATGGCACGATGGAGCCACTGCCTGCGCCGTCCATCGATACCGGCATGGGACTTGAACGTATTTCTGCCATACTGCAAGGCGTCCACAGCAACTATGAGATTGATTTATTCCAGTCGCTGATTAAATCTGCTGCACAAATCACCGGTGCCAGCGACCTTGAAGATAAATCTTTACGGGTGATCGCCGACCACATTCGTTCATGTGCATTTTTGATCTGCGACGGCGTGATGCCATCTAATGAAGGCCGCGGGTATGTACTGCGGCGCATCATTCGTCGTGCGGTACGCCACGGCTATAAATTGGGCTGCGAGGAAGTCTTTTTCTACAAACTGGTTGCGGCACTGGCGCAGACCATGGGCGATGCCTACCCGGAACTGGTTGAACAACAACCGGTAGTAGAAAAGGTATTGCGTATAGAGGAAGAACAATTTTCTCGTACATTGTCTCGCGGCATGACACTGCTTACGCAAGCACTTGACGAGCTCGATGGCAAGCAGATCCCGGGTGACATCGTATTTAAGCTTTATGACACCTATGGCTTCCCATCTGATCTGACCGCAGACGTGGCCAGGGAGCAAGGGTTTACTATTGACCATCCCGGTTTTGAGGCTGCGATGCAGGAACAGCGAAACCGAGCTCAGCAAGCCAGCCAGTTTGGCGCCGATTACAATGCCGCCATGAAGTCAGAGCACAGTAGCGATTTTACTGGCTATGAGCATGAACAAGGCAACGCACAAGTTATTGAATTATTCAAAGACGGTAAGCGGGTTGAGCAATTGCAGGCTGGTGAGGAAGGCGTAGTCATACTTAATGAAACACCGTTTTATGCCGAATCTGGTGGCCAGGTTGGCGACACCGGAGTGCTAAAAGTAGCGAATGGCGAATTTGTCGTGACTGATACGGTGAAGCTTGGCAATGCAATAGCGCACAAGGGTAAAGCAGTGGCAGATGTTGCAGTAGGGAATGCTGCGGATGCTATTATTGATAAGGACAGACGTCAGGCTATCCGTCTCAATCACAGTGCAACGCACCTGCTACATGCGGCATTGAAAAAGGTGTTAGGTAGCCACGTTAACCAGAAGGGCTCGCTGGTCGATGAGGAAAAGTTACGTTTCGACTTTTCACACTTTGAGGCAGTCACGGAACAGCAGGTCACCGACATCGAGAAAATGGTAAACGAGCAAATTCGTGCAAACACGCCATTACAGACTACACTGATGGAACTGGAAGAAGCAAAAGCGTCTGGTGCCGTCGCGTTATTTGGTGAAAAGTACGACGAGAAAGTACGTGTCGTATCAATGGGGGATTTCTCTGTAGAACTCTGTGGCGGTACACACGTAACCCGTACTGGTGATATCGGGTTGTTCAAAATTACCACCGAGGGTGGAATAGCGTCAGGTGTGAGGCGTATTGAAGCAGTGACCGGTGCCGTCGCACTGGCTGATGCGCAGTTCAGGCAGGCTACACTGAAGCAGGCTGCCGGATTGCTGAAAGCCGAAGAAAGCCAGCTGCTCGAACGTTTGCGAGCGCAAATGGATGCGACCAAGCAACTGGAAAAAGAGTTACATAGCCTGAAGCAGGCAATGGCATCTAAAGAAAGTGCAGATGTCATGTCGAACGTTATCGACATCAAAGGTGTCAAAACCTTAGTGGCACAGTTGCAGGGCGTGGAAAGCAAAGCGCTGCGCGGCATGATGGATGACATAAAGAACCGAATTGGTTCAGGCGTCGTAGTACTTGGCGTCGCATCAGACGGCAAAGTGGGCTTGATAGCCGGTGTCACTAATGATCTGACCAGCAAAGTGAAAGCGGGTGAACTGGTCAATCACGTGGCAGCACAGGTCGGAGGTAAAGGTGGCGGTCGCCCCGATATGGCGCAGGCAGGCGGTAGTCAGCCAGAAAACCTCGCCACCGCACTGGCGTCGGTTGAAAACTGGCTGAAAGAGCGCATATAGAGATTAAGGCTGGTTGTTTGCGTAAGTGACAGCGTAGACAGGGAATGGCCGGACGTGGGCGCAGGGTCGTGCTTGAGTCCACACCTAAGCGAGGGATGACAATTAATGGTAAAGGAGCAATAACATGCTAATTTTAACCCGTCGTGTGGGCGAAACTCTCATGGTTGGTGACGACGTCACCGTAACTGTGCTGGGGGTCAAAGGAAATCAGGTACGAATTGGCGTGAATGCGCCAAAAGAAGTGTCGGTACACCGTGAAGAGATTTACATGCGGATTCAGGCTGAGAAAAACTCTCAGTTAGCGGCGCATGAGCAGGCTGCTCAGCAAGACGATAACGACTAGTTCGATGTGGAAAAGGCTGATATTTATCAGCCTTTTTTGTTTCTTGCGTCGAGAAATAGCACTAACTGAATAAAATCCCGGCAGACAGACGGGCTGGCAGCAAAAAACCGTTGACTTTAAATAGTCAATCATTAAACTTCCGCCCCACATTTAGGAGAGGTGGGTGAGTGGCTGAAACCAGTTCCCTGCTAAGGAACCATACGTATTGCGCGTATCGAGGGTTCGAATCCCTCCGTCTCCGCCATTTTTTTACAGCGCGTGTGTAGCTCAGCTGGATAGAGTACCTGGCTACGAACCAGGCGGTCGGAGGTTCGAATCCTTCCACACGCGCCATATAACAAAAACGCCCCGGCATCGTCCGGGGCGTTTTTGTTATACCTGCCGTTTAGGGGTGAGAAGCTCCTCAGGTTCGACAATTTTTCCGGGAGAAAAATTGAACAGCCGCAGGCTGGCCCGCAGGGCGCGAGACAGGAGAGGCTCGCGTAATCCTTCCACGAATGTCTCTTGGTAGTTCTTTTTTTTTCGGCATCGTCCGGGGCGTTTTTGTTATACCTGCCGTTTAGGGGTGAGAAGCTCCTCAGGTTCGACAATTTTTCCGGGAGAAAAATTGAACAGTGGCAGGCTGGCCCGCAGGGCGCGAGACAGGACTGTCTCGCGTAATCCTTCCACGAATGTCTCTTGATAGTTCTGTTTTTCCGGCATCGTCCGGGGCGTTTTTGTTATACCTGCCGTTTAGGGGTGAGAAGCTCCTCAGGTTCGACAATTTTTCCGGGAGAAAAATTGAACAGTGGCAGGCTGGCCCGCAGGGCGCGAGACAGGACTGTCTCGCGTAATCCTTCCACGAATGTCTCTTGATAGTTCTGTTTTTCCGGCATCGTCCGGGGCGTTTTTGTTATACCTGCCGTTTAGGGGTGAGAAGCTCCTCAGGTTCCACTCTTTATGACGTTTTCACTTATCTGCGTTATTGTTTTCCCGAATCCTACGTGATACTTATGAAACCTTGTCCATTCACATGGAATTTGCGATGGAATCAGCCCAGGTTATCAACCTTCTTTTAGAAGCGGCAGCGTTACTCGCTGTCGGTATGACAGTGGTGTTCATTTTTTTGACCGTTCTGATTGCGTCTGTGCACGCGCTTTCTGCATTCTGTCAGCGGTTTTCCGGCGCGGCTGAACAGCAACCATCGCCGTCTGTCGTCTCCCGTCAACAAAGTGCAAATGGCACGTCCGCTACAGTCGATGACAGCGACGTGGTCGCCGCAATCAGCGCCGCTATACACCAACACCGTCACCGCCAATAACATTCCCGAAAGGAGCTTTACATGTCGAACCCGTTAGCCATTACCGAACTGGTATTACGCGATGCCCATCAATCGTTGCTTGCTACTCGTATGCGCATCGACGACATGCTACCCATTGCTGAAACGCTGGATAAGGCGGGTTACTGGTCTGTAGAGTCCTGGGGTGGGGCAACCTTTGATGCCTGTATTCGGTATTTAGGCGAGGATCCCTGGGAACGAATCAGGTTGTTGAAGCAAGCGATGCCCAATACTAAGCAGCAAATGCTGCTCAGAGGACAGAATCTGCTTGGTTATCGTCACTATGCTGATGACGTAGTCGAAAGGTTCGTTGAGCGCGCCCATGCCAACGGAGTCGATGTGTTCCGCATCTTCGATGCGATGAACGATGTCAGAAATCTGCAAACGGCCATCCGTGCAGCCCTCGCCGTTGGTGCTCATGCTCAGGGGACACTGGCATATACTGTGAGTCCTGTGCATTCACTTGATTTCTGGCTCACTATGGCCAAACAGTTGGAAGACATGGGTGTACACTCTATTTGCATCAAGGATATGGCAGGGCTGTTAAAACCGTACGAATGTGAAACCCTGATCAGCAGCCTGAAGCAAACGGTATCAGTGCCTATCGCAATGCAATGCCATGCCACAACGGGCCTGAGTACTGCGACCTATCAGAAAGCCATAGATGCAGGTATCGATATGTTGGATACCGCAATCTCACCAATGAGCATGACCTATGGACACACAGCGACAGAAACCATCGCGGCAATCGTTGAAGGAACAGACAGAGATACGGGACTGGATACGCAGGCACTGATGGACATTGCTAGTCACTTCAGAGAAGTACGTAAAAAGTACGCTAAGTTTGAGGGTAGCCTAAAAGGGGTAGATGCCCGCATTCTTACCGCGCAGGTGCCAGGTGGCATGCTGACCAATATGGAAAACCAGCTGCGTGAACAGGGCGCTGAATCACGTCTTGAAGAGGTGTTGCTGGAAATTCCCAAGGTGCGTGAAGATCTTGGCTTTATTCCCCTCGTCACGCCAACATCACAAATTGTTGGCAGTCAGGCGGTGCTGAATGTGCTCACTGGTGAACGATATAAAAGCATCACCAAAGAAACTGCCGGCGTGTTAAAAGGTGAATATGGTGCAACGGCTGCCCCTGTAAACAGTGAATTACAAGCTCGTGTGCTGGGCGATGATGACGCGATCACCTGCCGCCCCGCCGACCTTATCGAACCAGAAATGGATACATTACAGAATGACCTGATGGCGTTGGCCAAAGAAAAAAGCATCCAATTGGCACAGGATACTGTCGATGATGTGTTGACCTTTGCGCTATTCCCGCAGGTCGGACTGAAATTTTTGCAGCACCGTGGCGATGCTGATGCCTTTGAACCAGCTCCCAGTCAGTCTGCGCCTTCTGAACCAAAAACTGAAGCCACAGACTCATCAGCGGCACCATCATCATCTGGACCTGCCCGCTATTCGGTGCGTGTGAATGGCAAGGTATACGATGTGGAAGTGGCTGACAGTGGCCAGTTAACCAGCGTTGAAGCAGCACCAGCATCGCCAGCTCAGCAACCCGTTTCGTCATCTACTCAGAGTGAATCACTCAATGCACCCTTGGCAGGCAATATTATCAAAGTCCTCGTCAATGCTGGAGACAGTGTCAGTCGCGGAGATGTGGTTCTCATCATGGAAGCGATGAAAATGGAGACGGAAGTGCGGGCCACGGCTGATGGGGTGGTATCACAAGTGCTCGTAAAACAGGGTGACAGCGTGCAGTCAGGACAAAGTCTGTTGGCCTTGGGATAAACAGATATGGAAAAACTTAACGTACTGTGGCAAAGCACGGCGCTGGCGCATTTTGAAACCGGTCAAATGATCATGATGCTGGTGGGGGCAGGGTTGCTGTACCTCGCCATTGTAAAGAAATTTGAGCCTTTACTGCTGCTGCCGATTGGTTTTGGCGCATTATTGACAAACATCCCTTTGGCCGGCTTCAGTGAAGCGGGTGGGGTGTTGTATTACATTTATAAAGTTGGGGTCGACACCGGCGTCTTTCCGCTGCTGATTTTCATGGGCGTTGGTGCGATGACGGATTTTGGTGCGCTGATCGCCAATCCGAAAATGTTGTTGCTCGGCGCTGCAGCCCAGTTTGGGATCTTTGCCACGCTGTTCGGCGCTATTTTGCTGAATTTTATTCCTGGCTTTGACTTCACCCTGCAGGACGCCTCAGCTATTGCCATCATTGGTGGAGCGGATGGCCCCACCGCCATCTTCCTTGCGTCTCGATTAGCGCCTGAGTTACTGGGCGCCATTGCCGTTGCAGCCTATTCTTACATGGCACTGGTTCCTATCATCCAGCCTCCGATTATGAAAGCCCTGACCAGTAAAGAAGAGCGGCAAATAGAAATGGCACAGTTACGCACGGTGTCCAAACGGGAAAAGATCCTGTTTCCTTTGGCAGTCCTGTTTTTAACCATATTGTTCTTACCTACCGCCACGCCTCTGGTTGGTATGTTCTGCCTCGGAAACCTGATGAAGGAAAGTGGCGTGGTTGACCGACTTAGCAACACGGCACAGAACGAACTGATCAATATCGTTACGATTTTTCTCGGTCTGGCGGTGGGATCAAAGCTATCTGCACATGAGTTTCTTACCGTGGAAACGCTGGGTATTCTGGTGTTAGGAGCGGTCGCGTTTTCTATTGGCACCGCCTCTGGGGTGCTAATGGCCAAGTTGATGAATCGTATATCTGGCGGTATCAATCCACTCATCGGTGCAGCAGGAGTATCAGCCGTGCCGATGGCAGCCCGCGTGGTTAATAAAGTAGGATTAGAGGCAAATCCACACAACTTCTTACTGATGCAGGCAATGGGACCGAACGTAGCGGGTGTTCTCGGCTCTGCAGTAGCTGCTGGCATATTACTGGCGCTGGTCGGCTAGTATAGTCATACATAAACGTTGTAGTAGTAGAGAGAATAAATGATTAACTGGAGAATCCTGCCTTGCTTTTGTGCGCTGTTGCTGTTTGCAGGCAACAGCGTCGCCCTCACAGAGATCAAGGTAGAAATTGGCAAGTTTACTGTTGACGATTACAACCTGTCTTACACCTGTGCAGGTCAGGGTGCACCCAATGTGTTTCTTGAACCTCCGTCAGGTTTAAGGGCCGAGGATGCCTTTGCAAAAATTTTTCTGGACGTCGCCAGGACCAATAAGATTTGTTTTTATGAGAGGCTCGGCTTTGCAGACAGTGACGATGTACCCGAAGGCCTGAATCAGACCGCTAAAGACTACAGCCACGAACTACATGAGCTGATTAAACTCAAAGCCGACTCACAGAAGTTGGTATTGGTGGGTTATTCCTTTGGCGGACTGGTCATGCGTTACTACGCTGCACAACATCCCGAACGGGTCGCTTCAATGCTGCTGATTGATGCAGCACACGAGGACTGGATCCAGGACATGAAAAAAGCCATGAGTCCGGATGACTGGCAAAAAATGCAGGGCATTCTGGATTGGTTTCAGGACAACTTGGGACACAATTATTGGGACAGTCAGTTTGACGTATCCGGCACCAAGTTACCGGAAGATTTAGAAATCAGAATTATCTCCAGGGGACTGCCTCACGAAACAATTAGGCAAGCAGGTGTGTCAGAACAAGGGATCAGAATTTACAACGAGCTGCATGATAAGTACCAGGATGAACAACTTAAATTGAGTTCAAATACTCAGCGCGTTTTTGCCAAGAAGAGTACGCACCTGCTGGTTGATTCTGAGCCGCATGTCGTGATGGAACAGTTGTCAGGATTGCTGAACTAGCGAATAGAGCAAGATGAAACTAGATGTATTTGGCAGACACGTCGAAGTGTCGAAAAGAGATGGTGCATGGACGGTATTTTATCTTGGAGACGAAGGTAAGAAACGGCCTGCTGCTGATATCAGGATCCCTGACAGCATAGGTGAAGATGAGGTGATAGCATTTATCGATGACCTTTGCCATGAATGGGCCAGTCCAGACAAGCCGAGCGTGTTGTCGCTGTAGTGAGCAAGCACGGTCTTGCCCAACACATTAAAAATTAGGCATCAATGACTGATGTGATGCGACCAGGCGTTGCGTGTATTCACTGCGCGGCCAGTTAAATACCGTCTCCGTTTTTCCAGTTTCAATGACCATGCCGTGCTGTAATACCAGCATACGGTCGCTGATGTGTCTGACTATACCCAGATTGTGGCTGATAAATATGAAACCCAAACCAAGGTCACGTTGTAGCTTCATAATCAAATTAACGGTTTGCGAGCGTACCGATGGGTCAAGCGCAGCGAAAGGTTCATCTGCAACAATCACCTCAGGCTCCATGATAAGCGCGCGTGCCAGGGCAACGCGCTGACGCTGGCCGTCTGATAGCATGTGTCGGTAGAAGTATTTATGATCTCTTAGCATACCGACTTGTCTCAACGTGTCGTCAACTTTCTGTATACGTTCGCGCTCGTTTAACGTGGTGTTTAATCGCAAGGGCTCCTGCAGCATAGAGCCTACCGTAATGCCAGGATTGAGGGATTCGTTGCTATTCTGGAAAATCATCCTGATTTTCATATTGTGCTCGGCGTGCCCTCCGAGCACACATGCCTCGCCGTTCAGCTTGATAGTGCCAGATGTAGGCGTTATCGCGCCAACGAGCAAATTGGCCAGTACCGACTTGCCAGAGCCATTTTCGCCAATGATTGCCAGCGTTTCACCGCGATTTAAATCAAATTCTATTGGCCCAAAATGCTCAATTTGTGCCTTATCCAACCAGTTCTTGCGGTGTTTTTGGGTCAGCGTGAGATTGCGTACGGATAACAGCGGCGTCATAACTTGTCCCTGTGCAGCGGGTAATGGCAACTGTAGTAGTGTTCATGAATTCTGCGCACAGCCGGTACCTTAACACACTCTTTCTGGGCGCGAGGACAGCGTGGGCCAAGACGACAGCCAATCGGCAGGTGTTGCAGCGTCGGTATAGTGCCGTCTAGTGCAGACAGGTCTGATTTAACCGGTAGCTCTTTTCTGAAGCTGGGGGCACTATCTAAAAGCGCCTTGGTGTAAGGGTGTAATGGGCGCTTCCGCAGCTGCTTCATTTTGCCGCTTTCAACCGTCTGACCGCAATATAACACCGTCATAGTATTCGCCATGCTGGAGATTGCCAGTAAGTCGTGACTGATAAACAAAATAGACAGCTCTTTGGTTTGATTCATTCGGGTTAACAGCTTGAGCAGTTGAACCTTGGTTGTCGCTTCCATTCCACGGGTCGGATCATCAGCGATCAGCAGCTCAGGTTCACTGACTAACGCCATGGCGATCATCATTTTATGGTTAACATCCCGCGCCACTTCATGGGGAAACTTTTGTAAACAGTCCTGATGGTCTTTTATACCTACTTTATGCAGCACTTTTGAAGCCAGTGCTTTTCGCTCGGCGTTTCGTTGCCAGAACCATTTACCCGCTAATAAGTGCGCCGGAATGCTCTCTTCAAGCTGGTCGCCAAGGGTGGCCGATGGGTCGAGAGATGCCTGAGGATTCTGGAATACAACGGCAATTTCTTTGCGCATGATCTTGCGGCGCTGTTCGGCGTTCATACTCAAAAGACTTTCGCCTTTCCAGCTTAATCGGTCGGCTGTCAGCCGCCAGTTATCAGGAACTGAGCCTACAATCGCGCGCACAATCAGACTTTTTCCCGAACCCGATTCGCCAACTAATGCCCGCACCTCGCCTTTCTCTAATGTCAGGTTGATACGATCGAGCGCTTTCACCCAGCCTACCGGGGTGTCGATTTCAAGGGTAAGATTTTTAATATCCAGCATTGGCATTAGCTGCTCATCCTCTTTCTTACCGCAGAGCGCAGACCATCGCCAACCAGGTTCACTGCTAATACCATCAGGAAAATACATATGCCGGGTATCGCCAGGTTCCACGGTGCAATATAAGCCACTTCAAGGCCTGCTGACAGCATGACACCAAGCTCTGGTAAGGGTGGCTGCGCACCCAGTCCAAGAAAGCCCAGTGCGGTAATATCCAGTAGTGCAGTGGACAATGCAAATGTCGCCTGTACGACCAGCAGTTCAATCATATTGGGTAAAATAGACTGGAAAAACAGAAACGATTTGCCGGCGCCGTCAAGGCGTGCTGCAAGTACATATTCTTTTTTCATTTCATCACGCACAAAGTCTCGTGTGCCATGCACGAACTGCGGAATAAGTGCCAGGGTGATGGCCCACATACTGTTTACCAAACCCGTACCGAGCATGGCGACAATGACGATGGCAATGAGCAGCGTGGGTATTGCCATGAGCGAGTCCAGCAGGTGGTTCAGGATGCTTGAGCGAACACCTTTTGTCATGCCCGCTACCGCGCCAAGGCTTACACCCACTATCATGGCAATAATCACCAGCAATATACTGATGCCAAAGGTTACCTGACAGCCGTAAATCACCCTCGATAACATGTCTCGGCCAACGGCGTCGGTACCGAATAAGTGCGCAATAGTACCGCTGTCAAACCAGGCGGGCGGCACAAGCAGAGAATTGGTATTCTGCTCGACAGGATCGTATGGCGCGAGAAACGGGCCAATCACGGCAGTCAGTGAAAAGAAAATCAACAGGATAAGTCCTGTCATGGCGATATGACTTTGTTTAAACGTGCGCCACGTGTGTTGCCACGGGGACGGGAAAAACTCCTCGTCGTAAAGGTTAAATCGTGCCACGTTCGTTCTTATCCCTGGTTGGGTCGAGGAGACGGGTGATCAACTCGATTGACACTGTCAGTATGACAACAAAGCTCGATACCGCTAGCATGCCTGCGCGGATTGCTGGATAGTCACGCTGATAAATTGCCTGAATTAACCAATTGCCAATACCCGGCCATGAAAATATTGTTTCAATGACCATGGCATTGGTAATCAGCGTGGTAATTTGTGCGGCAATCAACGGTAGTATCGGCAGTAAAGTGTTGCGCACGCCGTGTTTCCACAAAATTTGGTTATTGGTCAGGCCTCTGGAACGTGCCGCGATAATGTAGCCTTTGCTCATCACATCAATAATAGAGCGTCTGGCCAGACGCACCGTAATCGCCGTGTTGATCAGTGCGATACTGATGGTTGGCAATACCAGATGACGAAACGCATCATTTAATGCCGCAGACTTATTCTGAATGTCTGAAAGCAGAATATCGATAACAATAAAGCCGGTCTGATGTGGCACGTCAAACAGCAGGTTTATTCGACCTGACAGGGGCAACCAGCCAAGTTGCAGGCAAAATATCAGGATGAGGATAAGGGCCAGCCAGAAAGCCGGTATCGAATAACTGAACACACTCAATGACAACACGGTGTAATCGGTGCCAGTGTAGTGCTTCAGACCCGCGATAAAGCCCAGTGGGATGCCGACGATCAGCGACAGTAAAAATGCGTACGCACAGAGCTCAAGGGTGGCAGGCAATGCCAAGGTGATCTCGTCGTAAAGGGGTAAACCTGAGCTGAAACTGACTCCCCAGTCGCCAGAAAACACCAGTTGCATATAATGCCAGTATTGTACGAAAAGGTTGTGCTCGGTGGCGTATTTTTCTGCAAGGAACCGCTCGGTCTGTGGCGTAGCCTCTTGTATCCCTGACAGGTTGGTCAGTGGGTCGCCTGGAAACCAATATGCCAGGGCGAACGATACCACGCTGAGTACCAGCAGGGTGAGTACCATTAGATTCAGGTAGCGAAGCGCATATCGAATCACTGCATTTTCCTCACGCCAGCAAAGCGCGTCGCGCCAAATGGATTAATCACCAGACCGTTGAGTTCGCTGCGGTGAGCCTGATAGCGAAGCGCGTGGGCAATAGGCACCAGAGGGAGCTGTTCAGACAGCAGTTGATTGGCCTGAGCGTAAATCGCTTTTCTGGTCTCGATGTCGGTCACTTTGAGAGCCTGGTTGATGATGTCATCGTATTCTGGCGAGCACCACATCGCCCGGTTTGTCCCTGATTCTATCGCTGCGCACGTTAACAGGGGACGGTAGAAGTTATCCGGGTCTCCGTTGTCAGCTGACCAGCCGATCAGTACTGAGTCATGGTGGCCCTCAGCAAGACGCTGACGAAACGACGTCCAGTCATAGCTAACGATGTTGGCCTGTACATCAATCTCAGACAAATATTGCTGAATAAGCTCGGCCATCTTGGTTGCATTTGGATTATAGGCGCGCTCTACCGGCATCGCCCACAGGTTCATTTCAAAGCCAGGCTCAACGCCATGGGCATCCAACAGGTTTCGGGCAAGAACGGGATTGTAAGCGGTATCCTGTGCATCAACCTGATAGGCCCAGGAGGCCGCGGGAACCAGTGTTTTAGCACGCGATGCGCTACCAAAATATACCGCTTCTAACAGCGTGTTCTTATCAATCGCCATCGCCAGTGCACGACGCACAGCGGGGTTATCAAAGGGGGGTTTTAAGGTATTAAATGCCCAAAACCCAATATTCAACCCTGGCTTCTCCTCAAGTTGCATATCGGGGCGCTGACGGATGATTTCCAATTCGGATTGTGCCGGTAGCGCGATCGCATCACACTCACCTGTCATGAGCTTGGCCAGACGCAAAGAACTGGAAGGCGTAATATCGAAAATCAAATGTTCCGCACTGTCAATGCCTTTCCAGTACTCGCCATGGCGCTTGTAGCGAATAAATCTGTCTTTCCTGAACTCCTGAAATACAAAGGGGCCTGTGCCAATCGGCTGGCTATCCAATAACTCCGGCGTACCACTTTGCATCAGCATGTTGGCATATTCTTCAGACAGCATTACTGCGAAATCTGTCGCCAGGTTGGCGAGGAATGAACTGTCCGGTTGATACAGTGTAATTTCAACCCGATAGCCGTTAATCTTCTCTACACTTTTTATCGATTCAGGCAGACCAAGGCTCATGAAATAGGGGTACTGTGCATCGGAAACCTGATGATAAGGGTGATCTTCCAAACGCCAGCGATTGATCGAAAACAGCACATCGTCAGCGTTAAAATAACGGCTGGGTGAAAAGTAATCGGTTGAATGAAATGAAACCTGTTTACGCAACTGGAACGTATATGTCAGACCATCTTCACTGATCAGCCAGCTGCTTGCCAGGCCCGGTACTATGCGACCAGACTCAACGTCGTAATCCAGAAGTCGGTCGTAAATTTGATGTGACGTTGCATCCGAGGTGGTGCCTGAGGTATCCAACTGCGGATTAAAGTGAAGCGGGCTACCTTCGGAGCAGTAAATCACTCCAGCCTGGTTAATATCAGTGGTATGTTGATTGCCACACCCTAGCGTAAATAACGCCAGCCCGGCAATGACAGCGTGTTGACGCAGTCTCTCTAGCGGATAGTTAAGCAGATAAAACGGGTTATTCATCTTCAGCACTGCCATCCAGCAGATTATATTTTTTTAGGTAGCCCCGTAATTGATGGTAGGTGAGTTCTAGCTTTTCTGCGGTTTTCTTCTGGTTAAACTGACTATCGGCGAGCGCCTGCTTAATAAGATCTATCTCGAAATCCTGAGATAATTGTTTCAGATTGACCGGGAATTCAAATTGTTGTTCAAAGCCTGAATCGCTGCGCACTTCTTTCTCAGTCGGCGCGGGTGCTGGCGCCGGGGCGCTGGAAGTGGGTGTCACACGGTCATGGGTTTTGATTCTTGATGTAGGGCGATACGCTGACTCGAAGGGATCGAGAATAATCTCATGCACTGGTACGTGGGGATTATTGCAGCGGTATACTGCCCGCTCTACGACGTTTTTCAGCTCACGAATATTGCCCGGCCAATGATAGTCCAGCAGTGTTCGCTTGGCTTTTTCAGTAAATCCACTGAACAGCTCCATTTCCAACTCGCGAGCCATGTTGATGGCGAAATGTTCAGCCAGGATAAGGATATCGTCCAGTCGCTCGCGCAGCGGTGGCAGGGTGATAACATCGAATGCCAGCCTATCCAGCAAATCAGCACGAAACTCACCGTTATCCGCCAAGGTCGGCAAATCTTCATTGGTGGCAGCAACGAGCCGGACATCAACTTTAATACTTCGCGAACCGCCCACCCGCTCAAATTCACCATATTCGATCACGCGCAGCAGTTTTTCCTGGATAAGTCCTGATGTATTGGCCAACTCATCCAGAAACAGTGTGCCATTGTGCGCTACTTCAAAGCGGCCTTCGCGACGCTTACTTGCACCGGTAAATGCGCCGGCTTCGTAACCAAACAGTTCAGATTCAAGCAGGCTTTCATTCAGCGCTGCACAGTTCAGTTTCAGGTAATTCTGGTCCCAGCGTTTTGACAGGTAATGTAGTCGTGCGGCGACCAGTTCTTTACCTGTGCCGCGCTCTCCAATTATCAGGACTGGCTTATTCAGTGGCGCTATCTGGGATATCTGTTCGAGCACTTCCAGAAAGCTGTTTGATTGACCAATAAGGTTGTCCTGCTGACGGAATCTGCTCATGGATAGCTCGTATGTTGGTCGAAATGACTAAATAATGGTTGATATGCTAAGACTAAATCTGATGCCTTGCAAACACATTAATTAAAAACTCAATAAAAACATAAAGTTAATCGACGTGACGTATTGGCCTGGTATTTGAATGTGTTAATCCAGAAGTGCAATTTGCACAATACTTTAATCAATACGAGAAGAGGTAAAGACAATGGGTATATTCTCGCGTTTTACAGACATTGTGAATTCAAACATTAATTCACTGCTGGATAAGGCTGAAGATCCAGAAAAAATGGTTCGCCTGATCATTCAGGAAATGGAAGATACATTGGTTGAAGTGCGTTCAGCATCTGCTAAAACCATTGCCAACAAAAAAGATATTGCGGCGCAGATCGCCAAGTTTGAAGCTGAATCAAAGGATTGGCAGGCTAAAGCCGAGCTGGCGCTGAGTAAAGACAGAGAAGATCTGGCTCGAGCGGCATTGCAGGAAAAGAAAAAATGCAGTGAGTCCGCTGAAGTGCTGACCAAAGAGTTAGCGCTGGTTGAAGAGCAAATCAGCAAGCTGCAGGATGAGATTGGGCAACTTCAGGAGAAACTGGCTGACGCCAAAACCCGTCAAAAAGCCATTATCATGCGTCAGAAGACTGCCAGCTCTCGTCTGGAAGTGAAGAAAAGCCTTGATAGCACCAAAGTCGACGCGGCGATGGGACGTTTCGAGCAATATGAAAGAAAGATCGATGATCTTGAGTCTCAGGTAGAGGCTTATGATTTGGGTAAGAAAACCCTGGCTGATGAATTTGCTGAGCTGGAGTCGGATGACAAAATCAGCGACGAACTGGAAGCATTGAAGAAGAAAGTGCAAGGCAAAAGCAGCAAGGCTAAAAGTAAGTAACAGCGCTGTCTCGCACAGTAGTTTACCGCATAAAGAAGGAGACAGAACGT
The DNA here is from genome assembly GCF_000429145.1 of Aestuariibacter salexigens DSM 15300. Classification (GTDB taxonomy): domain Bacteria; phylum Pseudomonadota; class Gammaproteobacteria; order Enterobacterales; family Alteromonadaceae; genus Aestuariibacter; species Aestuariibacter salexigens. The sequence continues at coordinate 98,878 of NZ_AUBH01000003.1, read as the reverse complement.
GGATGAAAGTATTATAGGCATTATTGTTGCGCCGATTGTTATTTTCATGATTTTCGTCGCGCCGATTTGGTTAATTCTGCATTATCGAAGTAAGAAGCATATGAGTCAGGGACTGTCTGACGATGACTATCGAACGCTTCAGGAACTTGCTGATAGAGCAGAAGTCATGGCTGACCGCATTCATACCCTGGAGGCAATTCTGGATGCTGAGTCATCTGACTGGAGGAGTAAGGTATGAGCGAACGAAAAACGTTATATCGGGACCCCTCTCGGGCCAGGATAGCCGGAGTATGCGCCGGCGTAGCGGAATACTTTGGCCTTGAAGTCTGGCTAGTCCGTATCCTGACGGTAACAGGGTTCTTTTTGCTGGCCGGCCCTTTTGTCCTGGTTACCTATGTTGCTGCGTGGTTTATTCTGGATAAGAAACCCGGCGCACATAAAACAAGTTTTGCCAATCATGGCAGACCAAAAGCGAGTATGGTTGATGCCAGTGACGATGCTGATGATGACGATCGCCGCGTAGAGGTTAAAGCCAGAGTGTGGCAAGCGGGCGAGCCGCCTAAACAGGCATTTATGGATATTAAACATCGTTACAATACGATTGAAAGACGTCTCAGAAAACTGGAAACGTATGTCACCTCGAAAGAGTATCAGTTGAATCGTGAGATAAGTAAGTTGTAATCCACAGTGCGATAATACCTCTCTCTAGTAAGGCGGCCATTGGCCGCCTTATTCATTTCTCGCCGTAAGCAGGCAGTAATTTTAAAAAACCTTTGCACTCTTTTATTGGCTCTGTCGTATTAGTGTCATAAAATCTTTACAAATTTCTTTTTAAAGGTCGGCTATGCGCTTAGAAATAAGCTGTCAGGACAGACTCGGTATTGCTCAGGACGTATTAGACATACTGGTCAACCATGCTATCGACTTGCGTGGTATCGAAATTGACAGAGTGGGAAAGATTTTTCTTAACTTTCCCAACATCGAGTTCAAAGACTTTCAGCACCTGATGCCGGAAATACGCAGGTTAGAAGGCATTGAAGATGTGAAAACTACGCCTTTTATGCCGATTGAGCGTGATAAAAATCAGCTCCAGGCACTACTACAGACCCTGCCAGACCCAGTCTTTTCGCTGGATACCAAAGGTCGTGTGCTGCTGGTAAACGATGCGGTGCTATCAAGTCTGGAGTTGCGGCTGGATGATGTACTTAATCGAGAGATTGGTGAACTGGTCAGTGGATTTAATTTTGTTCGCTGGCTGGAAAATAATGAAGTGCTCGCCCAGACCCACCGGGTAAAATTTATTCAGCAGGACTACCTCGCTGACATTTTACCGGTAACGGTTACTGAGGGTGACCATGAGAAAATTATCGCCGGAGCAGTGGTATTGCTGAAATCTGAGTCGAGATTGGGGCAGCAAATCAGCGCATTCCATCAGACTAATCAGGATAGCTTTTCGCAGTTTACGGCCGCCAGCAGTGCGATGCGCAAAGTCATCAAAGAAGCCAAACACATGTCGGCGCTTGACGCTCCTATGCTCGTTTTTGGTGAAACTGGTACCGGTAAAACTTATTTGGCTAAAGCCTGTCATCAGGCCAGTCGCCGTGCAGACAAACCTTGTGTTGTGCTGCCATGTAATGCAATGGAAGCATCCATCATTGCACGCCAGCTGTTCGGTCAGCACTGTTCTTCAATCACGTCAGAGAATGCGTCTACTGGTGCACTTGAGCGTGCCAATGAAGGTACACTTATTCTGCAGGAAGTGGGAGAGTTGCCAGCAGAGACGCAACAGCAATTGTTAGCGTTCATTCGCACTGGCACCTATTGCAAGCTGGGTTCAAGCGACGAAAGGCGTGCAGATGTTCGGCTAATCTGCACCAGCAGCCAGGATTTGACGCGACTGACCGAAGAGGGAAAATTTAATGAACAGCTGTTTTACCAGCTGAATGTGCTTAGCTTGCTCGTCCCGCCTCTTCGCGACAGGCGTCAGGATGTCGTGTCAGTAGCAGAGCGATTGATTAAGTTGCACAGCGCTAATCTTGGCCGGCGACCGCCCAAGCTGAATCGGAGCTGTGTGGAATTTCTGCAAACCTACCCTTGGCCGGGCAACGTGAAGCAATTAGAAAATGCGCTGTACAGAGCGCTGTCACTTGTGGATGGCAATGAAATCTCCAAAGATAATCTGCAAGTTCCGCAGTGTTCAGGTGAAGTCAGTTTTGTCGATGAAAACTTTGAAGGAACGCTGGATCAGGAAGTTAAACGATTCGAGAAGGAGCTATTGCGAAAGCTTTATCCGAGCTACCCGAGCACCAGACAGCTGGCCAAAAAATTAGGCCTGAGTCATACCGCCATCGCTAATAAACTGCGTGAATACGGGATTAGCAAAAAAACCATCAAATTGTAGTGAAGGTTGGACAATAACAATGAGTATAAAACTATTCAGCTACTGGCGCTCAAGCGCCAGCTATCGCGTCAGGATCGCGCTTAATCTTAAACAGCTTGATTATCATATTGAGCCTGTTCATCTGGTTAAAGAGGGAGGGCAGCAACACAGTGAGGCTTATGGCGGTATTAACCCGTCTCATTTGGTGCCGACTTTTTTCGACGAAGACGAAGACGTTATCCTCAATCAATCGCTGGCTATTATCGAGTATGTAGACGAAAAGCATCCTCAGCCGGTTAAGTTAATCCCTGAGCATAAACTCGAACGGGCCAGAGTCCGAGCGCTGAGTTATGACTTAGCCTGCGATATACAGCCACTGGCAAACCTGCGCGTATTGCAACATATCGGTAACCGATTCGATGCCACTCAAGAGGATAAAGCGGAGTGGGCAAAGCATTGGATAACAACGGGGTTTAAAGCGGTAGAAAAGCGTTTGCAGAATACCGCCGGTGATTATTGCTTTGGTTTTGACGTGACCATGGCCGATGTGTGTCTGGTGCCGCAATACTTTAATGCAAAACGATTCAACGTTGATTTACAGGCTTTCCCGACAATTCAGCGTGTGTGCGAAAACTGTCAGGAACTTGATGCGTTTATAAGGGCGCAGCCTGAAAATCAGCCAGACGCAGAATAACCCACGGGCCCTTACTGATTTTTAATTGGCAGGGCCGTGGTATTTTTGACCTGCTTGAGTGCAAACGTTGAACTAAGGTGATCAACCAATGGAAGGTGGGTCAACTTTGATTTAAGCAGATGCTCATACTCTTCGATGCTCTCTACAATCACCTTCAGAAGATAATCTTTTTCACCACTGGTTGTGTGACATTCAACGATTTCATTGATGCTTTGCACCGCTTTCTCGAAGTCGTTTAACGAATCCCCATCATGGTTTTTAAGCGTCACATAAATAAACACTGATACGCCCAGGTTAAGCTTCTTATGATCCAGCAGGGTCACTTTCTGACGAATGATCCCTTCACTTTCCATTTTTTTGACCCGTCGCCAGCATGGCGTATGTGACAAACCAACCCGCTGACTGAGCTCGGCCATGGATACGGTTGCATCGTGTTGCAAGACACGGAGAATTTCACGATCAAACTTGTCGAGTTTCATTACTTTGCAAAAGGAGTGAACGAACCGTTAGCATGCTGAAATTCTTTGCCTATTTCAATCTTAATTTCTAGGATGTTTATCCTAGAAAACTGGGTTCGCGTACAACATCGTTTCCACCTTTGTCAGTCTGTTCAAAACTATGCAAGACACGTCCTCGCGACTCTGAGCTAATATGTCGCTCTATATTAATCACTCTATCGGAAATCCCTATGTCAGTGTTCGAGCATGCTGAGTTTGATAATCACGAGCAAATTTCTTTCTATAACGATGAAGAAACGGGTCTCAAAGCGATTATTGCCGTGCACAATACCAACCTCGGCCCGTCTTTGGGTGGGTGCAGAATGTGGCCTTACGCTGACAGTGCAGAAGCATTGAATGACGTGCTCAGATTATCCAGAGGGATGACGTACAAATCAGCGATTTCCGAGCTGAAGCTGGGAGGCGGGAAATCCGTCATTATCGGCGATCCCCGTAAGCACAAAACAGACGATATGATGCGCGCTATGGGGCGATTCGTCGAAAGTTTTGCCGGTCGCTATATCATTGCGGAAGATTCTGGTATTTCCGTACACGACCTCAAATGTGCAGCGCAGAATACCGCGCACGTTTCGGGTATTGAGGCTAAATACTCATGGGACGGTAGTGAGGCTGACGGTAATCCTGCACCCTCTACTTCGTATGGGGTATTTGTGGGCCTGAAAAGTGCCGTTCGCTATGCACTCAATACTGACCTAAAAGGTCTCACCGTTGCCATTCAGGGGCTCGGTCATGTGGGCCTGCGTTTAGCCAGACACCTGCATAGAGAGGGCGCGAACTTGATTGTGACGGACATTTATCCGGATAATTTACATATCGCGGAAAAGGAGCTTGGTGCGCAGGTCGTCAAGCCTGACGAAATTTTTTCGGTTCAGGCCGATGTTTTTGCGCCATGTGCACTCGGGGCTGTATTAAATAATGACACATTGCCACAGTTAAAGGCCAAGGTGGTCGCCGGCGCGGCAAATAACCAGCTTGCCCACCGTGAAATTGGTTTGCAACTGGCCGAGAAAGGCATTCTTTACGCACCGGACTATGTGATCAATGCCGGCGGCGTCATCGATATCTATCACCAGCGCATGCTAAGTTCATCTGAAGCACTGAAAGCCCATCTTGAGCGCATTGGCGATAATCTGACAGAGATTTTTACCCGCGCGGAACAACAGCAGTTGTCGACCAGTCAGGTGGCCGATCAAATTGCAGAAGAAAGGTTTTCTAATAACGTCTGATAGGTCTAGTCGGCATTGGTCGCGGCGCCTTGCATAATCGACACCGTTTCGTCATAATGCGCGCCGCGCTGAACAAGCGCGAGTTTCTATGGTGGGCTCTGGTCCCCCCGCAATGATACTTTGTGAACCCGGTCAGGCCCGGAAGGGAGCAGCCGCAGCAAACGACTCATGTGCCGGGGTGTGGCTGGAGTCCGCCACCCAACACCCTACATTATTTATTTGTCATTCAGATACTTGATAGCCTTGTCTACCGCTTCAATTACGTTCATTTCCATTTGATGCCGTTCGTTTTGTGGTAGGTAAAACGCCATGTCGACTTCAAATCGGATATAGCGCGGTGGCACCTGATTGAGGGCAAGGCAGCATAAGTCGGCCAGATAATCAGCATCTTTTGTTTTACTAAGTCCTAAAGCCTCAATTCTTTCCAAAACCAGATGTTCATAGTAATTGTGGATATCGTCGTCCAGTTTCATGTGTACCCCATAGTTTCCGACACGCTCACGATTTTCACTCAAGCGTAGCGTAATGCAGTTAATTTACCAATCACTGTAATGATAGACTCTAGCCGAATTTGTTCGCGTACTGTGTAAATAATATGAAAAAAAACATTACTCCCGTTTATTACGGCGATTACCTGCAGCTCGACAGGTTACTGAGCGCTCAGCGACCTGAAAGCAGCAAATATGGTGAAACGGCCCACGACGAAACCTTGTTTATCATTGTGCATCAGGCTTACGAACTGTGGTTTAAGCAAATCCTGCATGAACTGAACAGCGTCATTGATGTCTTTGCGCGTACCGAGGTGAAAGACCAGGAGCTGACCACGGTGGTACACCGCTTAAAGCGAGTGATATCCATACAACAGCTGCTTAACGACCAAATTAGCATTATGGAAACCATGACGCCGCAGGACTTTCTGGAATTTCGAGACTATCTGGTGCCCGCGTCAGGGTTCCAGAGCATTCAATTTAAAATGCTGGAAATAAAGCTCGGGTTGCGCCGTGAATTGCGCATTGATTTTGATAAGCAGTCTTTCTACAACCGCTTGCATGATGATGACCGACAGTTTCTGGAAAACCTGGAGCGAAAGCCCAGTCTGTTTAATCTGGTAGAGAAGTGGCTCGAGCGGATGCCGCTGCTGGAGTTTGAAGACTTTAATTTCTGGGCGTTGTATGAAAAGGCCACCACAGAAATGTTGCAACAGGATCAGCACACCATTGAAACTAACCCTACGCTTACTGAGCAGGAAAAACGCACAGAGCTGAAGGAGTTAGAGGCAACGCGGCAGAGTTTTGCAGCACTGCTCGATGAAGATACCTATCGACAGGTTGTGCAAGGGCAGGGCATACGGCTATCGCAGCGTGCCATGTTATCTGCACTATTTATAAATCAATACAGTGAAGAGCCCGTATTCAATTTACCCTTTCAATTTATTACGGCATTAACCGAAATTGATGAGAAACTGACGATTTGGCGCTATCGACACGCCATGATGGTGCAGCGAATGCTTGGCACAAAAATTGGCACCGGCGGCTCTTCAGGACACGAATACCTTAAGCGCACAACGGAAACCAACCGGATATTCAAAGACTTTTTTGATATGGCGACCTTCCTGTTGCCTAAATCGGCATTACCGGTTCTGCCTGACACGGTTAAAAAGCGGTTGGGTTTCTTTTTAACGGAAGCGCACTAGGCAAAATGCGGTTGTAAATTAATGTTTACAACCGTGCGCCATGTTCCATGAACATAAGATGAACCATTACGAAAACGGCTGATACAACCAGTTGACCCGCGCTTGTGTCTATGGTTATTATCGTCGCTGAGGTTCACTACCTTAAATATAAAAAGCCGCTTTAGCGGTTAATAACACACACTAAACATTTAGTGGTCCAGGGAGACAATACATGTTTACAAACTCAAAGCTGGCTAAGTCAGTACGCTTAGCTTGTGCCTTTGGTGCGGCATCTACTATTGGTTTCGTAGCACCAGCAGCAGCTCAAGAAGCGGCAGCTGATGAAGAAGCAGTAGAAAAGATCCAGGTTACTGGTTCTCGTATCCGTAAAGCGGAATTCGCATCTAACGCACCTATCGCCACTGTTGGCGCTGAGCAGTTCGAATTAACTGCTACCGTTAACACCGAATCACTTCTTAACACTCTGCCTCAGGTTATCCCAGGTCTGGACCGTACGTCTAACAACCCTGGTAACGGTACTGCTACTGTTGACCTGCGTGGTTTGGGTACTAACCGTACGTTGGTTCTGATCAACGGTACACGTGCTGTTCCTACCACTTCTGGCGGTACAGTAGATATTAACTCTATCCCAACTGCGCTGATTAAAGACGTAGAAGTACTGACTGGTGGTGCATCAGCAGTATACGGTTCTGACGCTGTTGCGGGTGTTGTTAACTTCATCCTGAAAGACGACTTTGAAGGCGTTCAGGCGCAAACCAGTTACGAAGTAACTGAAGAAGGCGATGCGTCTATCTGGAATGCTGACCTGACTATCGGCGGAAACTTCGCTGACGGTAAAGGTAACGTTGTATTCAACATGTCATACACTGACCGTGATGACCTGTTCCAGGGCGATCGTCACTTCTCAAGCTATGCGGCATTCGACGATGGCGAAGGCGGTTTCATCCCAGGTGGTTCATCAGGTGTTCCTGGTACAGCTATCCTGAACGGCATGTTCGTTACCTTTAACGAAGACGGCTCTGCACGTCCATTCGTGACTGGCGGCGACAACAACGACTTCTACAACTACGCACCGGTTAACTACATTCAGTTGCCTCAAGAGCGTCACCAGATCACAGCAATCGGTAATTATGAAATTACTGACAACGCTGAAGTCTACGGTCGTGCGATGTTCACAGACAGCCGCGTACCACAGCAGCTGGCTGCAACACCTATCTTCCAGACTGCAACCTTCAGCCTGGATAACAACCCGTTCCTGCCTGTTGCGACTCAGCAGCAAATCTCTGATGCAATCGGTGACGGTGTAGACACTGATGGCGACGGCATTGATGATACAGCGACTGCGTTCCTGCGTCGTCGTATGATCGAAGTGGGTGAGCGTCGTTCAGAAGACTCTTTCAACAGCTATCAGTTCCAGATGGGTGTGAAAGGTTTCATCGAAGACAGCTCTTGGTCTTATGACGTTTACTACCAGACTGGTAAAGTTGAAAACTCTTCAGTACAGCTGGGTAACATCAACCGTGGTCGCTTCAACCAATCTCTGTTGCTGGCCTCTGAAGGCGGTAACGTAATCGTTGATGCAAACGGTAACCCTTCATGTGCTAACCCAAGTGCAAACGGCGGTACGGTTGGCTGTGCGCCAATGAACCTGTTCGGTCCTGGTAACATTTCTGCGCAAGCAGCTGAGTTCCTGCGCACTGCAGTAGCGTCACAGGCGCTGTTCAACCAGAAAATGTTTGCTGCCAGCTTGGCAGGTGACACTGAAGGTTGGTTCGAACTGCCTGGCGGTCCTATCGGTCTTGCATTCGGTTACGAAAACCGTGACGAAGACTTCGAATTCCTGCCTTCACAAGACTTGGCAGCAGGTACTATCGCTGGCTTTAACGGCGCACCTGGCCTTGCTGGTGGGTACGACGTGTCAGAATGGTTTGTTGAAGCATACCTGCCAATCCTGGAAGGTGTTGAGTTCGCTGACCTGCTTGACCTTGAACTGGCATACCGTTCTGCTGACTACTCAACTGCGGGTAGCGTAGAAAGTTATAAGATTGCGGGTTCTTGGGCACCAGTTGAATCATTCCGTATCCGTGCGGGCTTCAACACTGCGGTACGTGCGCCAAACATCGGCGAACTGTTCGCTCCTGAGAGCGAAGGCTTCCCAGGTGCAGCTGACCCATGTTCTGCATCAGGTGTGACTGATAACTCAGCTCGCGTACGTGACCTGTGTATCGCAACTGGTGTTCCTGCATCAGAGGTATTCACTAACTCAATCGACCCTGCATCTGGCCAGGTTCGTGCATTGGGTGGTGGTAACCCTAACCTGAAAGAAGAAGAAGCAGAAACGCTGACAGTTGGTTTCGTTTATGACGTAACTGAAGAGTTCAGCTTCAGCTTGGATTACTTCGACATCGAAATTGAAGATGCGGTATCTGGTGCTGGTACTAACAACATCCTGAACCTGTGTTATAACGACCCAGTGAACGGTGGTGTAGGTTCAGCTTACTGTAATGCAGTACAGCGTCGTGCCAACGGTACTATCGACTTCGTTCGTGACGGTTCTGTAAACGCAGCATCTATCACACTGACTGGTTGGGACTTGATTGCAAGCTACAACACAGAAATGTGGGGCGGCGATGTGTCTGTTGATTACCTCGGTACTGTTACAGACGAGTCTAACTTCGAAGCCTTCCCTGGCGCAGGCGTTATTGAGTGTGCGGGTAACTTCGGTCTGAACTGTGGCGAACCTACGCCAGAGTACAAGCACCGCATGACCTTTAAGTACGGCACTGACGACTACCGCGTACAGCTGTTGTGGCGTCACGTTGGTGAAGTTAATGATGATGACGATGGTACAGACTTCTCTGTTGAGAAGATCGACGGCGAGAACTACTTCGACCTGTCTGGTACTTACTACATCAACGACAACTACCGCGTAACTGCGGGTATTGATAACCTGTTCGACACTGAGCCACCGCTTATCGGTGACAACCAGGAGCAGGCTAACACCTACCCAGCGACTTACGATGTATTCGGTCGTACATACTACGTGAACTTCGCTGCAACTTTCTAAGTTGACGAAGTTGTAATAAAAAGGTGAGCCTGGCTCACCTTTTTTTTTGAATGAAATAACATGCAACAACAAAAAAACTGGTCTGAATACTGGCAAAAAGAAGGCGAGGGCGGGGACGTCTTTGTCACCGCGGATGGCTCAAAACAGCTGCAGTTACAGGCGTTTTGGCAGAAGATTTTCGAACACCATAAACCCACAAGCGTGCTTGATATAGCGAGTGGTGCTGGCGCGGTTTTTTCAAACCTTGAGTCAACTGAGCAATACCACCTCGTGGCAACAGATATATCCGTTGACGCATTAGTCAGACAGCGTCAGCGCGTTGATGGTGTGCAGACCGTGGTCTGCGACGCGGCAAATATTTCACTGGGCAATGCGCAGTTTGACTTGGTCGTTAGTCAGTTCGGTATTGAATATGCGGGTCCTGAGGCGTTTTCAGAAACTGCACGGTTGTTAAAGCCTGCAGGCAGTCTGACACTACTGTGTCATTTCATGGGTGGCTATATTGTCAGTAGTGCGTTAAAGCAGGAGTTGGCGGGTGCTCAGCTATGTCAACAGACCGGGTTTATCGAAAAAGCGAAACAACTCGTTGTCGCAATGTCCACGGGCGAAAAGCGCACAGTGCATCAGGCAATGGATGTGTTTACAGAGGTTGAGCCAGTATTGGCAAAATATTGTGCGAAAGTTCCTGAGGGTATCCATTCGCACTTATATAACGGTTTCAAACAGCTGATGATCAAGCGTCAGCATTATGATCAGCAGGATATTATCAGTTGGCTTGAAAACGTGCAGGGAGAGGTTGATAAGTGTATCTTAAGGCTGTCAGAAATGTGTCAGGCTGCTCTCACACAGCAACACATCGATGACATAAAACAGAGATTAACCAATGCCGGCTTGCGTGATATTCAGGCTGAGCCGTTTTATTTGCCCAAATACCAATTACCCGTAGCTTGGCATATTCATGCCAAAGGCTCTAAAAAATAAACATGAACCTCTTACAACAAGGGCTTGCCGCCCACCAACAGAAAAACTATGACGTCGCCGAGTCATGCTATTTATCCTATCTCAAGCAGCGACCCCATGACTTTTCTGCATTGCAGCTGCTAGGTGCATTGCGCGCTGCACAAGGCAACGTAAAAGAGGCAATCACACTTTGCCGTAAGTCGCTAAAGATTCAACCGAAGCAGCCGAACGTGCACAACAATCTGGCAAATTATCTGAAACAGTCCGGGTTAACGGATGATGCACAGCAACATTATCGCGCCGCGCTTGCGCTTAAATCTGACTACCATGATGCGCGTAAAAACCTCATTAAATTACTTATCGAACAAAGCGCCTTTGATGTGGCGAACAAAGAGCTGGTCACTGCTCAAGCGGCTGGATTACCACAGGTAGACGTTGTACGCCTACAGGCACGCTGCTGCACCAGTGAAAATAAGCTAGACGAAGCGATTACACTGTATGAACGTGCCATACAACTTGGCGATAATCAGCCTCAGACCTGGCATGATCTGGCTTTGGCCTTACGCACCAACGGTCAACCCGCTAAAGCACTCGACTATTATCAGGCGCTGTTAAAAGCAGGCGTGAATGATTATGCCTTATTCCATAATGTCGCCAATGCGTATTCCGACCTTGGCAAATTAGAACAGGCCATTGGTTACTATCAACAGGCGATAGCGCTGCAGCCTCAATATGTTGATGCCCACATCAATTTGAGTGAACTGATGTGGGAGGTGGGAAAGCCAGAGCACATGTTTGATGAATTTCGCACCGCCATTGCACAATATCCCGATGACCTTGAACTCAGGGTTGCCTATATCGACAGGCTATTGAGGCTTAAACATCTTGATACAGCATGGCAGGAAATTCAGTCATTGGGCGCAAATTTTAGTCAGTTCACCGCATACCAGGACGTGCGAGCACGATTGTTAAAAGCGCGGGGTGAAATGGATAGCGCAGTACAGGCACATAAGCGAGTGCTTAATGCTGGCGACAGCACTGTGCAACAACGCACAAACGCAGCCGAAACCCTGATGCAGAACGGCAACTACACGGATGCACTCAGGGCGATTGAAGCACAGCTGTCAACAAACTCTCACGACCAGATGTTGTTATCGTTACGGGATCTGTGCTGGCGAGCGCTGGGCATGAATCATGACATTATTAACTCAGCCCATGATAATTTGGTGCGCGAATACTACATCGAGATACCGCCTGAATTCCCTTCTCGTGTAGCGTTTTGTAATACTCTGGCCGACTATTTAACATCCTTGCATACGGGGACGCAGCAACCGTTGCAACAAACACTGCACGGCGGCACGCAAACCCGAGGCAACCTGTTTGACAATCCGCACCCACTTATTCAACAAGTCATTGCGGCATTCAGGCAGTGTATTAATCGTTATATTGATGATATACAACACCTTGACGAACCTTACCCAGGCTTCAAACAAGTCAGTGATTATCGCTTTTCAGGCTCCTGGTCCGTGCGCCTGAAAAAGAGTGGTTATCATAACAACCATGTGCATCCCATGGGGTGGCTGAGCTCAGCGTTTTATGTGCAACTACCGTCCGTTACTGCCGGACAGGACCGCCAGGGTTGGTTTAAAGTAGGTGAACCTAATATTGCCCTCAACCCGCCTTTGCCTGCACTGCGATATGTGCAGCCTGAAGTGGGTAAACTAGTTCTCTTTCCGTCTTATATCTGGCATGGAACCCAGCCCTTTGACAGCGATGAAGTCCGCACAACCATTGCCTATGATGTAGAAAAAATCATCTAGGTGGTCTGATGACGTTAAATTACGTAACAATTATTAACCAATTGTTAAAAGCCGGCGGGGCGCAAGCTTGACAATTTAGCCGTATCCGTGTGACCATTCGGCGTTCACAGCGATAGCCCTGCTTGCTTTTCGCTGATTTCCATATACATATAACGTAAACGTTTTTTAAGCCCCTTGCCCTTGGAACTTTCTGCTGCGGTGAGGATTCAAAACTAAAATACTGGTTGGGAACTATGTCCAAAATGAGCAAGAGAACTCTTATTGCTTCTACCATGACAGCCGCATTGGCACTCGGTAGTAGTGCAGTCGTCTCTGCAGATCCGCTAAACGACCTACACAATGAAAGCGCCAAAACGCATGCTGATGCGAAGCGCTCTCAGCAAAAAATCAATTCTCTGTTTGAGCAGTCTCAAGAGTTGTTGGCTGAGTACCGCGCGGTTGTAGACGAGACAGAAAACCTGAAAGTCTACAACGACTATCTGCAGACCCTGGTTGAAGATCAGCAGCGTGGCATCGACTCTCTGCAGCGTCAAATTGACAACATTGAAGGCGTTAAGCGTGGTGTTGTTCCATTGATGTTCAGAATGATTGATGCGTTGGAAGAATTCATCCGTTTGGACGTTCCAATTAATTTGACTGAGCGTCTTGAAAGGGTTGAACGTCTTCGTGACATCATGGGCAACTCAAACGTGACTACGTCTGAGCAGTTCCGCCAGGTGATCGAAGCGTACCAAATCGAAAACGAGTACGGCACGAAGATCAGCGCTAACCAGGGCAAGCTGGAGATCAACGGTACTGAGGTAACGGTTGACTTCTTTAACCTTGGCCGTACGGCATTGCTGGCCCTGTCTCTGGACCAGGCGAATGCTTGGCGTTGGGACAACGGTGCACGTCAGTGGGAACCTCTGGGTGATGAATACGTGAGCTCGGTTGTTACCGCAGTCCGTATGGCACGTAACCAGGTACCTTTCGACCTGATCAAGCTACCTATTCCAGCAGCGGAGTAATCGTCAATGAAAAATATGCTAAAAACAGTATTGACCGCAGCTTCATTGTCTATTCTGGCGACTGCTGCGAATGCACAACAGGCTTCCAGCCTGCAAGAACTTCTGGACCAGGTTAAGAATAACCGCGTTTCTGAAGCTCGTATCAATCAACAGCGTGAAGCGGAATTCACATCTGCTCGCGCAGACAAACAAGCGCTTCTGCGTAAAGCACAAGCTGACTTGAAAGCTGAGCAAGACCGCGGTGACCGTCTGGCTAAAGCGTTCTCAGACAACGAAGTGAAGCTGGCTGAAAAAGAAGCAGAACTGCAGCAGGCAACCGGTACGCTAGGTGAAATGTTCGGTGTGGTTCGTCAGGCCTCTGCTGAAGCATACGGACGTATCTCTACGTCTATCGTCAGTGCAGAGTTCCCAGGGCGTGGTGAATTCCTGCAGCGTATGTCTGAAGAATCTAAAGGTCTGCCAAGCATTTCTGAGCTTGAAGATCTGTGGTTTGCATTGCAGACAGAAATGACCGAATCAGGTCGTATTTCTCGCTTCCAGGCTGAAGTTATTGACCTAACTGGCGGTACTGCAATGCAGGACGTTGTCCGTGTTGGTACGTTCAACCTGGTAGGTGAACAAGGTTACCTCATTTACGATGATCAGAACGAACAGATCCAGCCTCTGGGTCGTCAGCCTGATTCACACTTTGTCGCCTCTGCTGGCGATTTGCGTGGAGCGAACTCAGGAGTAGTGCCGTTCTATGTAGACCCTTCTCGTGGCGCCATCCTTGGTCTGTTGAAGCAAAAAGCGACAATGGCTGAGCGTTATCACGCAGGTGGTTATGTGGGTTATACCATCACCGGAATGCTCGCGATTGGTCTGTTGATTGGTTTCTATAAACTACTCACGCTGACTCTGGTAAGCGGTAAAATCCGTAGCCAGCTGAACAATACTGGCAACCCTTCAGACAGCAACCCTCTGGGTCGTATTCTTAAGGTCTATCATGAGAACAAAGGCGCAGATGCTGAAAACCTCGAATTGAAACTTGATGAAGCTATTCTGCGCGAATTGCCGCGCATTGAAGCGGGTATCAACATCATTAAGATTTTCGCAGCTATCGCCCCACTGCTTGGTCTGTTGGGTACGGTACTGGGTATGATCATGACGTTCCAGCAAATTACCCTGTTCGGTACGGGTGACCCTCGTCTGATGGCAGGTAGTATTTCAATGGCACTGGTAACGACTGCACAAGGTATTATCGCAGCACTACCGTTGATTCTGATGCACAGCATCGTGGCGTCGCGCAGCAAGTCTATTGTCCATATTCTGGACGAGCAGACTGCTGGTATCATCGCGTCACACGCTGAGACGGAGAAGGCTTAATATGCTATACCTGATAGAACTTTGGGAATCTGTCAGGGACTTTATCGCTACCGGTGGCGACGTCTTGTATGTCGTCGCTGCCGCGCTCTTCTTCATGTGGGTCTTGATGATAGAGCGCTACTGGTATCTGACGTCGGTGTTTCCAAAAATCCGCAAGAAAATTGTGGACGACTGGGACGCCCGCAAAGATACCACTTCATGGTACGCGCATAGGATCCGTGACGCATGGATTTCAGAGGCCTCAGTTGGCCTGTCAGCACGTATGTTGCTGATTAAAACCTTGGTCGCCATGTGTCCACTAATCGGCTTGCTTGGTACGGTCACTGGTATGATTTCAGTGTTTGAAACCATGGCAACACAAGGCACTGGTAATGCCCGATTAATGGCTGCTGGTATATCTATGGCAACGATCCCGACAATGGCGGGAATGGTTGCAGCCCTTTCAGGGGTATTCTTTAGTTCTCGCCTTGAAGCCAAGGTGAAAATTGCTAAAGAAAAGCTGGTTGATAGCCTGCCTCACCACTAGAGAGAGTAAAGTATGGCTCGTAAAAACAGAGAAGAAGGTGAAGACGCCACTATCGATATGACACCGATGCTGGACATCGTGTTCATCATGTTGATCTTCTTTATTGTAACGACCGTTTTTGTAAAAGAAGCCGGTATTCAGGTTAACAAGCCTGACGGTACCATGGCGGTTATGCACAAAAACGCGAACATCTTTGTGGCGATTACTGAAGACGGCAGCATCTGGATGGATAAGCGCGAAATCAAAGTAGACAGCGTCAGGGCAAATCTTGAGCGCCTTATGGCAGAGCAGCCTACTGATTACGTGATTATTCAGGCAGACACCAAGTCTAAGCACGGAATAGTGGTTGAGGTGATGGACCAGGTTAAAGCAGCCGGCATCGACCGCATTTCTGTCGCGGTAAGGAGTTAATTATGGTGCGTTTTATCATATCTATACTCGTTGGCGCTGCTATTGCATTCGGTTTGTTCGTGGTGATGGCGAAGCTCATCTCCAATTCAAACCGTCCTGCAGACGAAGTACCACCGACACCCGTTATTGATATCGTCATGGCGGAACCGGAAGACTCGACGCAGACACGTACACGTGTTCCACCACCACCACCACCACCACCACAGCAGCCACCTAAAATGCAGCCTTCTGAACCAGAAACTGCTGAACCTGATGCAGGCGGTGTAAACTTTAACATGCCTGCCGTCGATGTTGGTGGCGTAGGCGTTGATATTGGTGCGGTAGGCGCGATGCAACGCGATGGTGACGCTACACCCATCGTTCGTATTGAACCCCGCTACCCAATCGAAGCTGCTCGTGATGGTAAGGAAGGATGGGTGCGCCTGTCGTTCACTATCAATGAAGCGGGTGGTGTAGATGATGTTGAAGTTATTGATGCTGACCCCAAACGTATTTTCGACCGTGAAGCGAAGCGCGCACTGCGTAAGTGGAAGTACAAGCCGAAAATTGTTGATGGGAAGCCTCAGAAACAACCCGGTATGACCGTTCAACTTGATTTTAAATTGGACCAAGGATAATGAGTAGAATCGTAAAAAAAGTCGTTGCTGCGGCGACATTATCTGCGGCTACTTTACTGCCTTACCAGGCGTTTGCTCAGTCTGCAGCTGTGGTCTGTCCCGGCTACGAGAAGGGCAAAACGCAAATCGTTGGTGAGCGTGTTGGTCGAAAGGTTCAGACAGCATTCGAAGCCTATAACAATGATCAGATTGCAGAGTCAGTAGAAATTCTTAAGGACATTAACCCTAAGGGTGGATACGACAAAGCGTTCGTTGACCGTTTCTTGGGTAATATATTGGCGTCAATGGACGGCCGTGGTGAAGAGGCGTTCAATTACCTCACTTCTGCGGTGTCAGAGAATCTCTTAAATGATACTGACCAGGCGTCCACGCTAAGATTGCTTGGTGATCTGAGCATGCAGGAGAAGAAGTACACGGAAGCCATTAAATGGTATGACCAATGGATGACTTACACGTGTAAATCTGACCCTGATGTTTACACACGTATCACGCAGGCATATTACGAAACAGGTCAGTTGGACAAGATGGTTGAGCCAGCGGACAAAGCTATCGCACTTTATGAGGAGCCTAATAAGAACCCTTATGTGTTAAAGCTTACATCGTACTATGAGCGCAAGATGTATCCCCAGACGGTTGACGTTGCCGAGACACTTGTTAAGTTATTTCCGGATAACAAGCAGTGGTGGACTCAGTTAGGCTTCTTCTACATGCTGGTTGAAGATTTTGCGAAAGCCTTATCGACGTTTGAAATCTCGTACAATAATGGCTATTTGACCAAGGAATCTGAAATTAAGGCACTTGCTCAGCTCTACGCCACTATGGAAATTCCGCATAAATCAGCAATGATTCAGGAAAAGTACATGAAGGAAGGGTTGATTAAGCGTGATGAGGCGAGCTTAGCTGCACTAGCGAACACGCTACATCAGGCCCGAGATCATAAAAAAGCAGCCATGTACTATGGCGAAGCCGCGAAGGTAAGCTCTGACCCAGAACACTATCGCAAGCAAGGCGTGCTATTACTTGCCGCTGAAGACTATGATGGTGCTCAGGAAGCGTTGAAGAAGGCGCTGGAGCGTGGTGTGGAAGACGAAGGTCGTGTTCACATTGCGTTGATGGAAGCTTATTTCTATGACGGTGATTTCCGCAACGCCTACGTACACGTACGTGAAGCGAGAAAAGATCGTTCAACCCGGCAGAGTGCCAATGCCTGGGAGCCTTACATTAAAGAGAAGGCCAAGAACCGAGGCATTACCATCTAAACAAAAGGCTCCTGAGGGAGCCTTTTTTATTGGTCCACAAGCAGACTTTTTATAGACTGACGAATCTTTTCTGCTAACTGCTTCTTACCGGTGAATTGATAGCGACTCACCAATTCTGTGTCAGACCATTGCTGTAGTGAAAAGCGAGCCAATAGTAATGCGTCACTCTCCTCAATACTCTTCACTGACGCAGAACAATCTAATAGATAATTGGCTAAATCTACTTTTATGTTGTGCACAGGCCGATAGCCATGTATTGCATCACGTAATTTACCGATTACGTTATCCTCAAGAACAGCGTTTGATTTCATGTTGCGCATAAGAGCCAGAAGAAGCGATCCGTCAATGTGTCGTAGAGACGTTGAGCTGTAGTAAATCAGACTCTGATATCCATTTGCCTGCATCTTACAGATGATGTCTTGTGTATTGTCATTTATTGCTTTGGCTATCAAAAGATTATGCTCACCACTTGCGTTGTCTCGCTTGAGCCCAAGACGAAGCGGAACGAAATCATTGTTCGTCCAAAAGTTTAGTAAAGACGTCGTAATGCCAAATGAACTGGTTATCATGTCCAGGTCATGTGCACGACAGAAATCTCCTGCATAAGACAATAGATCTGTCGCGAATCCTTGGCGACGGTACTGCTCATTGACAGCAATGCGCACGACTCTGAGAACGCTTTTTGTTGCTACGTCAACGCGTGCAAGTTCACTCGCCATCATTTGCAGACTCAGGTGTCCACGTGCTCGTCGTTTCCCTGAAGCAACATCTGACGCAATATTCGCCAGTTGTTCATTTCCTTCTGTGACACACAGCATGACACCACACACCAGACGACCCTTTATTGTCACGAACAGAGTATGGTCGGGTGCATCTAAAATTCTTAGCAGATCGTCCGGAGATGTTTGGTAGTGCGCGTTGATAAGCAAGCCAAAGCACTGTTGTAGCAGAGTAGGGTGTTGTATCAACTCCGAGGGCGTGACGGTACGTGTACCATCAACAATGATGTTATCAAGACATGAATGCTCGGGCGCGTTCTGCAGGAAGATGCGTGACAGCAGGGTCTCAACTGGGTCGTCAATATACCAACGGATCGGCTGTGACAGCTGTAGCGTTTTTATATGTGTTGTCTGTTGTTCAAGAAAAGCCAGAAATTTAAGCACAAAGCCTCTGCCACTGCCTTCATAACCAACGGTGGTGGTACTAAAAATGACTCGGCAAAAGCGCTTGCTGAAGGTTTTAAGCTGCTGTTGTGTGAGCGCTGCAGCTTCATCGACCAATAAAATCGTGTCGTTCACTCTCGATGTGGTTTGCTGTTCACAATGCTCTAGTAATGCATCAGGAGCGACAAAACGAAGATGATGTTCTCCGCAGTCTACGCGGTTGGTCAGTCGGTTTGAATTGACACCCTGGCTGACAAGCGCGTCAAACAGCGCCTGCACCGACTGCCGGGACGGTGCTGTTATTACCACCTTAAAACATTGCAGAAGCTGCTCCGCAACCAACCCCAGTGCGTATGATTTTCCGCGGCCTCGCTCTGCCAGTAACACGCCGACCGCCTGTTTATAACGTTGTATATGAGCACTAAGCTGTCGTACCGCTTCTTTCTGCTCATTTGTTCTAAATGGCGCATCAGCAGGCTTGGGTATGTCAGGTGCGCCAGGTAGAGGAAGACGACAGGTATCGCGAGTGATAAAGGCTGTCATATCGTGTTGCGCTATATTACGCCATACCCATGTGACAAACTCGCTTCGCGGTTTAGCCTGTACACCGAAACTAAGAGACAGGTGACGATGCTGCAACGGCCACTCTTCCAATGCGGGCACCAGTAATACGAAAAGGCCACCGTGTCTGACTAAGCCGGCATAGCCAAGTAGTGCATTAGGCTTGATTTCATCAAAGGCATCAACAATAACGCAGTCACATTCCTGACCCAGATAATCGCTATATTGACGTTGCGACACCGTGTCTGAGTGAGCCGCATCCTCACTGACCAGAATGTGGCGTGAGGTCTGACTCTGTTTGAGGAAACTTCGCACGCAATCAGCATGCTCAGCCACCCATTTCCTGTCACCCGCAATTAACAGTAGCTGCCGATGCCCCTGGTGCTGGCTCCGGCGCTGCAACCACTGTGTCAATTCGCTGGTGTGGGATGTCATGTTTGTCGTTAGCTTATTTACTGACTCTTTGTGTACACTGTTATACTTAACAACTGACCGAAGATAAACCGGGTAATACTGATGCGCTTTCTTTCTCGCCGACTGGTTATGCCAGAAGATCTCAATTATGCAGGCTCACTTTTCGGTGGCCGCGCACTGGAATGGATCGATGAAGAGGCAGCGATATATGCAATCTGCCAATTAGAGAGCAATTGCCTGGTGACCAAACATATTGGTGAAATCAGCTTTGAAGCTCCAGCATTGCAGGGTGATGTAGTTGAGTTCGGACTCGCTACCAAGGCGGTAGGAAGAACGTCTATCACCGTGACCTGTCTGGTCCGAAATAAGGCCACCAAGCGAACTATCTGTCTTGCCGACGATATCGTATTCGTCAAAGTTGATCCACAGACGCGGGAGCCTGTTGCACATGGCAAAACAAAAGACTCGCTGGAAGCACAAACCAAAGAAGAGCTAAAGACACTTAACATGCTTTAACGTCGACTAGTCGTTTGCGATCAGCGTTTTGTAGTGCTGGTATTTACCGATTGAGCCGGTATTAATTTTTTGCCGGCTAGACAGCATGCTGAAATTCTTTGCTGCACTGTCACGCCTGTCTTTATCAAGGAAGTCAGGCTCAAAGCGTAACGATAATGCCGCAAAAATGGGTTCGATCGCCTGCGGTGACTGCACGAAGCGCTCATACTCAATATCGATGATGTTTACGCCCGCATGCCGCCACTGTTCAACGGCATCTTGATGCCAGGAAAGGTAATGTAGCGCATCATCATATCGTCTTGCGTAGTCAAATTGCGGATTAAAGTCCTGCATCAATATCGATAGGGCGGTATCAGGCAGCGAACGTGACACATTGATAAACAGGGCGTTTGGATAAATACGTGCCAGCAGACCGGCCACCACTATGTGATGGGGCGTCTTATCAACAAGGATACGATGCCCCTTTTCTATGTGGTTTCGCAGCCCATTAAGGTCTGCCAGTTTCAACTGGGCAAGCAGATCTGCCACCGCTGTTGATTGATTCTGTCCTTCAGCCAGTGGCAATAAATGCGGTAACAGCGCGCCTCTTTCTTCCAGCGAAAACACGTCCGGATGTGCGCACAGCACACTTTGAATAAGGGTCGATCCCGTGCGTGGCGCGCCAATAACATACACCGGCGAAAAGCCACTATCGGGGCGTTCAATATCTACGGTTTCATGATAAAGCCTGAGCGCTCCGTTTAACCATTGCGTATAGCGCTCGGGTCGGTATGAAGGCGGATTGTGATAGAGCGAATTGGCCAGTTGACACGATTGCCAAGCCTGTGGATAGTCGCCCTCAATATCATAAGCGTACGCCAGTGCGTAAGCCAGGTGACGCCGCTGCGGTAACGAGTAGCACTGCGCGTCTTCTGCGCTTTTACGTGCAGCCGCTTTATCGACATCAACACCCAGTCGTAAACCCAGTGCCATTAATTCAGGATCATTTACCAGCTCATCTGGTAGCGATGTCAGCATTTTCACAGCCTGGTCTTTCTCGCCCATTATCAAATGCAGGTTGATTTTATGGCGGGTCAGCAGCGCTGAAGCATTTACCGGTACTGACATAGTGTCTAACAGGGTCATGGCCTGTGCATAGTCTTGCTGCTGCATGGCAATATCGAATTGCAGCAGCATGTCATCGTCATTCCAGTGTTGTTTGTGTACGTCACTATGAATAACAGACGCTGCGTCTTGTAACTGGCCCATTTCAATCTGCAGGCGCGCCAGTGTGCGGCGATGCCTGGCAGAGGGACTATGTTTTACAAGACTATGTGCCAGAGGTAACGCCTCCGCCGGATTGCCTAACATAAGCAGCGCATCAATCAGGCTGCTTAGCACAACCGGGTGATCGCCCAGCATCTGTCGTGCTTTCTGTAAAAGCGGCAGGGCATTACCAGGCTGCTGATTGTCCAGCAGGGCTTTAGCATAGTTAAGCGTCCATTGAGGGTGTTCAGGCTCAAGGGTGACGGCTTTTTGCATGCATGCCAGCGCCTCCTGGGGCGCCCGACCACGAATGCAATGGCCATACAGAGACAAAGCTGCGGGATTATCAGGCTGCTGGTTCAGTACTTGTTTAAATAATGCTACAGCGTTTGACAGATCTTTTCGCTGCATAGCATCAACTGCGTTCTCTAGCAGATTTTCTATACGCGTCATGACGTTAGCAGTAAGTAAATTGGCGCATTGTACCGTAAACTAAAAAAATGTGTGGGGCGATGTAAGAAATGCTCACTTTTCCTCACCAATAGTACATAACCGTTTACGACAAAGAAGCAGGAGCTACGCCACATTGCCTTTAACTGCACAATGTCAGCAGCAATTTGAACAGTGGATGTCATCTCATCAGGGGCTGATTTATAAAGTCATTCGCGCCTATACGAGCACACGGGCGGATCAGGACGATTTGTATCAGGACATCGCTGCCCAGATATGGCGTTCAATGGCGAGCTTTAAAGGACAGTCAAAGGTGTCAACCTGGATGTATAAGGTCGCGCTATTTACTGCCATGAATTGGAGTAAGCAGCATCAAAAGCACGGTGTGGCTGACGACAATGTCGATCCGGTTGAGTTATCTGCGCCATCCTCAGGCAACGACAAGCTTGATTGGTTATATGCACAGTTGCACACACTTAACGAAGTCGATCGCTCAATATTGCTGCTCACGTTGGATGGTTTTGACTACGCCCAACTGGCGAACATTTTGGGCATGACGGCAAATGCGGTTGGCGTAAGACTGAATCGTATCAAGAAACGTCTGGCACAAAGCACGTAGGAGACAATGATGGATTTTAATCAGTTACAACAGGCATGGGATCAGCAGGACACCGGTGCTTCATTTGACTTTGATACCGCCGAATTAGACAGACAAGTCGCCAGACAGCAACGCAGAGCGCTGCGCACCACCACTTGCATGGAGCTCGGCTATATTGGATGTATGCTGGCACTTGGTGGCTTTGCTGTTATCGACGGGGTGGCCAATAAGCAATGGTATCAATTCGTCCCCGCTGCCCTGTTTGTGTTACTTGCGTTGTATATGTTGTTTGACAGAAAACGCAGGCATGCACTGATACACACCAGCACAGAAAGTGTGAAAGAGGATTTACAGGTCGCTATCCAAACCCTTGAACACCAGATAGCAAGACAGCGTCGCGCGTGGCTTTGGTTTGGCATGCCATTTGTAAGCGTCGCATTGTGGCAGGCAGGTTTTTCAGCAGCAGGCAAACCTTTATGGGTATACGCCCTGGCTATTGCTGCACTGGCCGGTCTAACCTGGCTGATGATAAAAGAAACAGAATGGAAGCTGATCCCACAGCGGGACAAACTTATCGCATTAGCACACTTACTTGAAGAGAGGTGTTAACAGGTCATAGCCATCCTGTTACACTCCATCCCCACCAAGGGGTGCTGCCCGAAAACGATGGCGGCTGAGACTCAGGCAATGAGAACCCTTTACCTGATCCGGATAATACCGGCGTAGGGATGGTTATTTATTTCCATTTTCTAGCCGCAAACCGGGTCTTTTCTATGTCTATGAAGAGATCCAATAATGAAGTACACCACGACTCTATTCGCTGCCGCACTGGTTGCACAGTCAAGCGTAAGTATTGCGCAAAATGAACCCATCGAACGCGTTGTCGTCACGTCAGATTTTCGCGCTGCCTCGATAGATGACATACCTTCCAGTATCAGCGTTATCTCTACCGGACAGATAGAGCAACGGGATGCTCAGCATCTGCAGGACATACTAAATCTGGCCGCAAACCTGAATTTCAGCACGGGCGCATCGCGAGGACGATTCGTGCAAATTCGGGGAATTGGAGAACGCAGCCAGTTTGCTGAGCCAATTAATCCGTCGGTCGCGTTTATCGTCGATGAATTGGATTTTTCAGGCACGCTGGGCATGGCCACTTTGTTTGATGCCGAGCAAATAGAAATACTACGCGGTCCTGTTGCCACAGAGTTCGGTGCCGGCGCGATGGCCGGAGCCATAAAACTGAAGACCGCAGAGCCTACCTCATCGGCAGCCGGACGGTTCGAAGCGGGTTGGGCACAATACAATACGTATGATGTTGGCGCTGCCTATGGCAATGGTATCAGTGAGAACTGGTCATTCAGAGCAGCATTGCATCAGCAGCGCAGTGATGGCTTCATACGTAATACCTTCCTCGAGCGCGACGATACCAATGGTATTGATGAGCTGACAGGGCGGCTCAAACTCCGATATCAGCCCCATGCTCGCTACACAATGGATATCAATCTACAACTGTTTGACAGTGACAACGGTTATGATGCGTTTTCACTGGATAATGACCGCAACACGCGCTCTGATGAACCCGGATTCGATCGACAGCAAACCCGTTCTGTGTCGCTAAAGTCAGTCAGTAATCTAGAGAATATCGACCTTGAAGTGATTGCTGGTGGCAGCCGAACTGAGCTTGAATACGGTTATGATGAAGACTGGACTTACGAGGGATTTCATCCGTTTGGTTACACCTCCACGGATGTTTATCTGCGTGACCGAGATCAACAAAGCCTTGATCTGAGGTTTTTGTCGAATGACAAGTCGGCACTGCTGTCAGGTGCTACCGACTGGACGCTGGGACTATATTATCAATCTATCGATGAAGATTTACTGCGACAGTACACATTTGCTGAAGGTGACTATCAGTACCGTTATGAGCCTACCAGTATCGCCGCATATTTGAATACAGACTCCCGTCTTTCAGAGCATTTGCGCCTGGCAATGGGGGTGCGCGTTGAACGTTTTGAGCAGGCGTTCAGTGATAATGCAGGTATTGATACACGTTTCGACGATACATATGTCGGTGGCAAACTGTCACTTTCTTACACTGAAGTACAGCGAACCTGGTATGCCACTATTGCCCGTGGCTATAAGGCGGGTGGCTTTAATCAGGACAACCGACTGCTGAATGACGATCGCTTTTTTCAGGCGGAGTACAACTGGAACTATGAACTGGGTGTAAAAGCGCGTTTCCCGACACACGACGCCGGGCTGCGAGTTGCGATGTTTTATATGGACAGGGATGATAGTCAGGTGAGCAGCTTTGCAGTGCAGCAACGCGAAGATGGCAGTGCATCGTTTATCGACTTTATTACCAATACCGATGTGGGCATCAATAAAGGTGTTGAAGTCGAATTCAGCTGGCAGGTTAACGATAACTGGCTACTTGGTGTGAACGCTGGCTGGCTTGACGCCAAAAACGCTGCTTATGATCTTGGCGATGGCACCCGTGTTGACGCGCGTCAGCAGGCGCAGGCCCCACGGTATACCATCTCAGCCTATTCTCATCTTGCTCTGACAGATTGGTTAAGCTGGTCGGTAAATATTGATGGCAAAGACAACTATTACTTCTCTGATGGACATGATGAACAGGCGCCATCATCGGTATTGGTGCACAGTTCAGTGGCCATTGACTGGCAGGAATGGCAGTGGCGTATATGGGTCAGAAATGTATTTAATGAAGAGTACTTTACCCGCGGTTTCGGTGGTTTTAGTAACGACCCCAGAGACGAGTACGCGTTTGCTGAACCTTATTACCAATTGGGTGATCCCCGGCAGGTTGGGGTCTCTTTACAGTATCAGTTTTAAACGGTGTGAACATGAAACTCGTAGCGGAAATCTCTCTGTATCCTCTAGCTGAAAACTACATAGGGCCCATCAAGGACTTTATCCATCGCTTAAACCAATACGACACTATCGATGTTATTACCACTGGCACAAGCACAACGGTGAGTGGTGAATATCAGCATGTATGGGAAATCCTTGGCAAAGAGATGCAGGCAACCCATCAGGAGGTAGGACAGGCGGTGTTGGTGTGTAAGTTTCTTAATGGCGACTGCATGGACTGACGTTGACGCATATGAACCTGTTTGAACAAATCTGGCAGCAGTTTGCCGGTCAGTCACTATTAGAACTGATGGCAGTGATACTGGCATTGATGTACGTCTGGCTGGCTGCTCGCAAAAACATGCTGTGTTGGCTTTGCGCATTTGTCAGCTCGACGATTTTTGCCATGCTGTTCTGGCAGTATGGACTGCCTTTCCAAAGTGCCTTAAACGTGTATTACGTCGTGATGGCCGTATATGGCTTCTGGCAATGGCAGCGACGGAACAGCGAAGAGACGTTTACTCGTCGTTTGAGCTGGCGTCTACATGGCTTGGTGATTATCGTGTTGGCATGTGCGGCGTGGCTCGTTGGCACGCTGGCGGCGCCATTTTTTACTGAGCAATGGATAATGCTGGATGCAGCGATTACCGTCTTCAGTGTCTTTACGACGGTACTGGTTGCGCACCGGGTGTGGGAAAATTGGCTATACTGGTTGGTCATTAACAGTGCCGCCGTGTGGCTTTATGCACAGACCGGTTTGTATCTAACCGCAATGCTGTTCGTGTGCTACATCGGCTTCTCCGTTTATGGTCTCATTCACTGGCGACAAGATATCAGGGAGTCTTAAGGAAAGGATGCAAACTCAAATACAATACATCGCCAGCCTGCCAATGTTCTCACAGCACGCAAAGATTGACGCTGTCCCCGCTGGCATTGTTAACGATGCATATAAAGTCACAGAAAATGATCAGACGTTTATGGTGAAGTTTTTGCCGCATAAAGATGTGGGACAGACGCCTCGCACAGACATTTTTGCCATGCAAAAAGAACTTGCCAAACGGGACCTGGCAGTTGAACCCGTTTATTACGACGACACTCAGGATATATGGGTTGAACACTGGTGCGTCCACCCTGTTTTTAGCGCCAGTGACGTTGTAGATGAAGATGGCATAATGCAATTAGCAAAGGTGTCGTCGACGCTGCATAATCTGAAGTTAGATGCGCCACAGATCGATATTGTCGGAGCATGGCGGCGTTATCTGGATAAAGTACCTCAGGCTCGCCGTGCAGAACTCAGCGTTCAGGTTGACGCATTTGAGGCTAAAATGCGACGTTATGCCACGCAGCATTTAGCCCTTTGTCATCACGATCTATCGATTGGGCACCTGACCCGACCCCCACATACCGTCATTTTTGACTGGGAATATGCAGGGGTCAATAATCGCTATTTTGACCTTGCCTCAACCATCCTGATCAATCAAATGAATGGTCAATGCGCAGAACAGTTTATCCAGCACTATGCCGCATATCATGGCGACGATGTCAGCGATGTGCGTAATCAGATTGCGCTGCTTGAACCTTGTGTATCCTTGACGTATTTATTATGGATGATGGCAGAACCACACCGGGCCTGATGGTCAGAATAGACGAATGATGCCGTGTTTGTGGAGAGTGAAAAGCACTTTACCTTTACCTTTGCTTCAGTATAATGCTGCCTGCTCTGCAGGGGTGTAGTTCGAATTGGTAGAACAGCGGTCTCCAAAACCGATGGTTGGGGGTTCGAGTCCCTCCACCCCTGCCACTTTTCTTTCGCCAGGTTGTTGGAAAACATTCATCCTGTGATACATTCCTGACATGTCGCGATCAAACTCTCTTACTTCATACCAAAAAGCCATTCTGACAGAAATGGGTATTGTGCCGTGGATCCGACGCCATCAGGACGGCGACACTCAGCATACAGAGCCGCAGCATCAGCAAAATGAGGCACCACAAGAAGGTGTCAATATTCATATCTCGGCGAAGCCCCATCCTTTGCTAAAGGATGTGCTGCAGGCGATAGGGTGGGACGCCGTTGAAGTGCAATTTTGCGCCGACGAACCGCTCAAGTTTACTTGGCAGCAAGGTGACGACATGTCGGTTCAACAAAATCTGCTGGTCACGCCGTCACTGAATTCATTGACCAACGCTGAAGCGAAAAAATCGCTGTGGAAGCTGCTGCAAACGCTATGAGCAATAGGCTTGTTGCACTGAATGATGATAATGCGGCTCGGGCCTATCAAATTCATCGAGACGGCCATCCCGTTCCCTGGTCTGCTGGAGTGTTTAGCAGCTGTTTAACCGGTCAGTATTTCGCCTTTGCACTGTATGAAGCCGACAACATGCTTGGTTATTTTATTGGTTTACAGGTCCTTGATGAACTGACATTGATGGATATCGCCGTAAAGCCAGAGTGGCGTGGTATGGGCAAAGGTAGTGCCTTATTGGAGAGTTTTCTGACCCAGTGCACACTGCGTAACGCCAGCAAGGTCTGGCTTGAGGTCAGGTCTTCAAACGTGGCTGCGATCGAGCTTTACAAACATGCAGGCTTTAAGGTTCAGGAAATCAGGAAGGGGTACTATCAGCGTAACGATAAAGCCGAAGATGCCATTGTGATGTGTCTATCTTTGGCGCATGACGCTTCATAAATGACTTTTCTATTTACTGTGTGATTGCGCGCCATTACGTTTGATGGCCATGTCGACAAATCTGGCAGAATCGACATTGCAGCCCATGCACATCGCAATAAACTGATTCATACTCGGGCTACCAATATTTTTTTCCCAATTTTCATAGGTTTTGCGTGTTTTGACGCCGGCGAGCCTGGCCATTTTTACCGTCGTCAAACCTGCTTCTAATCGCATATCACGCAAATCGGCGCCGCTGATGTACATTACTCATTTTCCTTTTGACGATGGTTCGAAAAATATAGGCTACCGTGGATAAATTGCAAACAATGGTGACAATTACCTGCAGTCTCTCACTGACGCCTCCGCATCGTCATAAATGCCGTTCTGGCATTCAAATTCAGTGCATATCCATGTACAATTCGCGCCCTTGAATTTGACCACTCTTTGAGCGCAACACAGACCTTAAGCATGGCATACCAGCAGGAAGTTAGTAAAAGACGCACATTTGCGATCATTTCGCACCCGGATGCGGGTAAAACAACGATCACCGAAAAGGTACTTTTGTTCGGTAAGGCGTTGCAGACCGCTGGCACGGTGAAAGGCAGGGGGTCAAATCAACACGCCAAATCCGACTGGATGGAAATGGAGAAGGAGCGTGGCATATCAGTGACCACGTCTGTAATGCAATTTCCTTATGCTGATAAGCTGGTCAACCTGCTCGACACGCCCGGACACGAGGACTTTTCCGAAGATACGTACCGCACGTTAACTGCGGTCGACTCTTGTCTGATGGTAATCGACGCGGCGAAAGGTGTTGAGGACAGGACCCGCAAACTGATGGAAGTCACTCGCCTGCGTGATACGCCAATCATCACCTTTATGAACAAGCTCGACCGTGATATCCGCGATCCAATGGAACTGCTGGATGAGGTGGAGACAGAACTGAATATTTTGTGTGCACCGGTGACCTGGCCAATCGGATGTGGGAAGGAGTTCAAAGGGGTTTATCACCTGCATCGTGATGAAACTATCCTCTATCAGTCTGGTCAGGGTCACACTATTCAGGACGTGCGCATCATCAAGGGGATTGATAACCCCGAGCTGGAAACGGCAATTGGCAGTAGCCTGACCGAACAATTGCGTGAAGAACTGGAATTGGTGCAGGGTGCATCCAATGAATTTGATCAGGAACTTTTCCTGGCCGGTGAGCTGACCCCCGTCTATTTTGGTACTGCACTGGGTAACTTCGGTGTCGATCACATGCTAGACGGTCTGGTGCAGTGGGCACCGGCACCGCAAGGCAGAGATACTGATGCAGACCCGGTAGACGCCAGTCAGGAATCGTTTAGTGGTTTTGTATTTAAGATACAGGCCAATATGGATCCAAAGCACCGTGACCGTGTCGCGTTTTGCCGAATCGTATCAGGGAAGTATGAAAAAGGCATGAAGATGCATCAGACGCGCACCGGTAAGGACGTCAGAATATCAGATGCACTGACGTTTCTGGCCGGCGACAGATCGTTACTTCAGGAAGCCTATGCCGGAGATATCATTGGCTTGCACAATCACGGCAGTATCCAGATTGGTGATACCTTTACGTCGGGCGAACACTTTCGCTTTACCGGTATCCCCAATTTCGCACCAGAATTATTTAAGCGTATACGACTCAGAGACCCACTCAAACAGAAGCAGCTGCTGAAAGGCTTGATTCAGCTTTCTGAAGAAGGTGCCGTGCAGGTATTCAGACCGCTGGCGAACAATGACCTCATCGTCGGTGCGGTGGGTGTACTGCAGTTTGATGTGGTGGTCGCACGACTGAAATCCGAATACAAAGTGGATGCCATTTACGAGTCAGTCAATGTCAGCACCGCTCGCTGGGTATATAGCAGTGACGCGAAAAAGCTGGATGAATTCAGACGCAAAGCCGAACAGAATCTGGCCCTGGATGGCGGGGATAACCTGACCTATATTGCGCCTACAATGGTTAATCTTTCTCTGGCCCAGGAACGCTATCCTGACATCCAATTTGCCAAGACACGCGAACATTAAGAGCGAACACTATCATGAACATGCACGCATTGTTGCTTGACCGCTTTTCCGAAGCCCTGAAGAAAATTGGTGCGGACGAAAACGCCCCGGTGCCAATTAGCCGCAGTACCAAGCCCGAGTTTGGTGATTATCAGTTTAATGGTGCGATGGCACTGGCGAAAATGTTGAAACAAAACCCGCGCAACATCGCCACACAAATTGTCGACGCGGTGGAACTTGATGATGTTGCCAGTAAAGTCGACATTGCCGGACCGGGCTTCATCAATATTCATATATCCCCTGAGTGGTTAGGCAACGCAGTGCGGGACATTGCTTCATCACCACGATTGGCAATACATCCACAAGCTGCACAGACCGTCGTGGTTGACTATTCAGCGCCAAATTTGGCCAAAGAAATGCACGTTGGGCATCTTCGCAGCACCATCATTGGTGATGCCGTGGTGAAAACCCTTGAATTCCTGGGTCACAATGTCGTTCGGCAAAACCATATGGGCGACTGGGGCACACAGTTTGGTATGTTGCTGGCGCACCTGAGCGATAAACTGGCCGCCCAGGAAGTAGCGGAAACCGCACTATCCGATCTGGAACAATTTTATCGCGAAGCGAAAGTAAGATTTGATGGAGAGCAGGGGTTTGCAGATCGTGCGCGAGATTACGTGGTGAAGTTACAAAGTGGCGATGAACAGTGCCTGAAGCTATGGCACCAATTTATCGATATCTCTATTGCTCATAGCGAAGAGGTGTACGAAAAGCTCCACGTCACCTTGCGCCGCAAAGATATTATGGGTGAGAGCGCCTATAACGACGACCTTGCCAATGTCATTGAAGCGCTTAAATCGCAGGGACTTGCCGTTGAAGATCAGGGTGCACAGGTGGTGTTTTTACCGGAATTAGCCGACAAAGAAGGCAAGCCTGCCGCTTACATTGTGCAAAAATCGGGCGGGGGCTACCTTTACTCTACGACGGATCTGGCTGCTATTCGTCATCGCTGTGGTACGCTGGGTGCTGATCGCACACTGATCTTTACCGATGCCAGACAGGCACTGCATTTTAAGCAGACCGAACTGGTAGCGCGCAAGGCAGGCTTCATGCGTGATGACCAGAGTTATGAACACAGTCCGTTTGGCATGATGCTGGGTAAAGATGGTAAGCCATTCAAAACTCGCACGGGTGGAACCATTAAGCTCGCTGAATTGCTGGATGAAGCAGTGCAGCGCGCGACGACCCTGCTTGCCGCCCGTGATAATGCGATGTCAGACGAGCAGCGCGCGGATGTGGCCAAAAAGGTCGGTATCGGTGCAGTGAAATACGCGGATTTAAGTAAAAACCGCACCACTGACTATATCTTCGATTGGGATACGATGCTGAGCTTTGAAGGTAATACAGCCCCTTATCTGCAGTATGCCTATACCCGCGTAAAGAGCATCTTGCGTAAAGCGGGAGAGCACAGTTCAAGCAAATCAGAGTCGATCGCGCTGCAACAGCCTGCTGAGATTGCACTGTCGATGAAGCTGGTGCAGTACGAAGACGCCTTGCTTTCTGTTGCCCGCGATGCAACACCTCACGTGTTATGCAGTTACCTGTATGACCTGGCCAGTGCCTTCATGTCGTTTTACGAAGCCTGCCCAATCCTCAAAGCCGGTATTGACGAGACGGTGAAGCAAAGTCGTCTGACACTGGCGACGGTAACCGCCCATACCTTGAAACACGGTCTCGACCTGCTCGGCATTGAGACCATGGAACACATGTAAACAGCATGCTGCACTTTGCCGTCAGACAGGATGGTAAAGTGCGCTTTTTCAGCGCTATCGGGGCCTGTCATTAACACCGCTTTTCCGGTAAAATCCGGCCTCTTTTTGATACAACTTTGACGCATTTATGTTTGAAATAAACCCCGTTCAACAGGCTTTGCAAGACGTTAGGCAGCGCACTGAGCTGCTTAGGGGGTATCTTTGACTATGATACCAAACGCGAACGTTTAGAAGAGGTCAGTCGCGAGCTGGAAAGCCCGGACGTCTGGAATGAGCCTGAGCGCGCACAGAGTCTTGGTAAAGAAAAAGTCGCGCTTGAAAAAGTGGTAGAGACGATTGACCAGCTGACTCAGGGCAGCGAGGACGTCGAAGGCCTGTTAGAGCTTGCGGTTGAAGCAGAAGATCAGGAGACCTTCGACGACGCGCAAAATGAGTTAAACGACCTGCTTGAAAAGCTCGAGCAGCTCGAATTTCAGCGCATGTTCTCAGGCCCAAACGATGAAAATGATGCGTATCTCGATATCCAGGCAGGCTCAGGTGGAACCGAAGCGCAGGACTGGGCCAATATGTTGCTGCGCATGTACCTGCGCTGGGGTGAAGCACATGGTTTCAAAACCGAGCTGATAGAAGTGTCTGACGGCGAAGTGGCGGGCATAAAAAGTGCAACCATCCGCTTTGCCGGCGAATATGCCTTCGGCTGGTTGCGCACGGAAACAGGCGTACACAGACTGGTTCGCAAGTCACCGTTCGATTCAGGTAACCGTCGACACACTTCGTTCGCATCGGCGTTCGCTTATCCTGAAATTAACGACGACATTGAGATTGAAATCGATCCGTCTGATTTACGTATTGATACCTATCGGGCGTCCGGCGCCGGTGGCCAGCACGTTAACCGAACCGATTCGGCAGTGCGTATTACGCACGAACCCACAGGGATCGTAGTGCAATGTCAGAATGACCGCTCACAGCACAAAAATAAAGATCAGGCCATGAAGCAGTTGAAGGCCAAGCTGTATGAATTTGAACTGCAGAAACAAAACGAAGAAAAACAGGCAATGGAAGATAACAAATCGGACATTGGCTGGGGCAGTCAGATCCGAAGCTATGTGCTGGATGACTCCCGCATTAAAGATTTACGTACCGGCGTCGAAACCCGAAATACCCAGGCCGTCCTGGACGGCGATCTCGATAAATTTATTCAAGCCAGCCTGAAATCAGGCCTGTAACGTTTTAAAGCAGGACCAGCATGACTGACCAAACACAAGACGAAAATAAGTTAATTGCCGAGCGTCGTGGAAAGCTCGCGCAAATCCGTGAAAACTGCAGTGCGAATGGTTTCCCAAATGGCTTTAGACGGAAATTCTACGCGCAGGGCTTGCAGGATGACTTTTCCGATAAGGATAAAGAGGCGCTACAGGAACTGGGCAAAATCGTGAGCATTGCTGGCCGTGTCATGGCCAAACGCGGACCCTTTCTATTGCTTCAGGATATGACAGGTCGCATCCAGGCATATGCGTCGAAAGATACTCAGAAAGATATCAAGGCTCGCTACGGTAGCCTCGATATTGGCGACATCATTGGCGTCGAAGGACAACTGCACAAATCAGGCAAAGGCGATTTGTATGTTGATATGGCGCACTATGAATTGCTGACTAAATCGTTGCGTCCACTGCCAGAAAAGTTTCACGGCCTGGCCGATCAGGAAACCAAGTACCGCCAGCGATATGTCGATTTGATTACTAATCCGCAGACCCGCGAAACCTTTAAAGTACGCAGTCAGATCGTGAATGGTATTCGTAACTATCTTGCTCAGCGTGACTATATGGAAGTGGAAACGCCGATGTTGCAGGTCATCCCCGGCGGTGCGACGGCAAAACCTTTTGTTACTCACCACAATGCCATGGACATCAGCATGTTCCTGCGCATTGCGCCTGAGCTTTATCTTAAGCGTCTGGTTGTCGGTGGCTTCGAGCGGGTGTTTGAAATTAACCGCAACTTCCGTAATGAAGGTCTGTCAACGCGACATAATCCGGAATTCACTATGCTGGAGTTTTATCAGGCCTATGCTGATTATCAGGATCTGATGGACTTGACCGAAGACATGCTACGCACGTTGGCTGAGGAAGTGCTTGGCACGACGGTGATCACCAACACTGTTGAAGACGCGGATGGTAATGTGCTGGAAGAGAAAATCTATGACTTTGGACAGCCTTTCCAGCGCCTGACTATGTCAGAAGCCATTTTGAAATACTGGCCCGAGGCCAATGAAGCGGCGATCAACGACCCAGAGAATCATTTGCCAGAACTTAAAGCCATGGCTAAATCTTTGCACATTAAAGAGCCTGAAGTGGAAGGTATCTGGGGTGCGGGTAAATATCTGTGTGAAATATTTGAGGCAACCGCTGAAGAAAAACTCGATCAGCCTACTTTCATTACCGCTTACCCATGGGAAGTCTCTCCACTGGCGCGACGCAATGATAAAGACCCCTTCGTAACGGACCGTTTTGAGTTTTTTGTTGGCGGTCGTGAGCTGGCAAACGGTTTTTCGGAGTTGAACGACCCGGAAGATCAGGCGGCGCGATTCCGCAAACAGGTGGAAGAGAAGGAAGCCGGTGATGATGAGGCTATGCACTTTGATGAGGACTACATCAGAGCGTTGGAATATGGCTTGCCGCCTACCGCTGGTGAAGGCATTGGTATTGACCGTCTAGTGATGCTGTTTACTAACAGCCCCACAATCAAAGATGTCATCCTGTTCCCGCACATGAAACCGGAGAGCCGTGACTAACGGTAGTGGCTTTCCTGTCGGTGAATAGCCGTAACGAGCTTTTGATGATCAGGCACCGCCATGCGGTGCCTTTTTGCTTCCCGAACGATGAAACCGTTGATGAAATCTATCTCGGTGCGTCGTTTGTGGGCCAGATCCTGATGCATGGACGAGTAGTTGTTCGCTGTAAGTTGCGCGACCTCGGTTACATAACCCTGTAACGCGGCAGTACTAACTGGGTAGCCAAGGGCGTTAAACACATTGCTCGTCTGCTCGCATAAATGCTGAATGGATTGCGAATAATGCGCATCGCAAAGTGCCCCGTTCTTAACATTGTTCAGCGCTGTTAACGGGTTAATCACCGCGTTCACGGAAAGCTTTTTCAACATTATCCACAGCACATCTTGGTGCCAGTTGCATGGTGGTAAAAGCGAATTTAACATCTGCAAAAGCTTGTCCTGTATAGTCAGCTGCGGATTGGCCAGCCAGCCTGCATCAGTCTGTCCGCTGCCCGTCATTGTCACTGTTTGTGCCGATGTTTTTAGGGCTGCGTAGCTGGTCGTTGCACCCACGATGGGGTTGTCAGGGCACAGTTGCTGCACAACTTCATGGGGGCCGATACCGTTATGCAGGAGGACAATGGCGGTGTGAGGACGCAGGTGTGCGTTGATGTCGCAAATAGCCTGTTCAACCTGATAGGCTTTGGTCGGCACAATGACCACATCCAATCTGCTCAGCTGATTGTTTGTCGCGATGGGTAACGTAAAGGATTGCGCAGCTAAATCGCTACGTGACAGGGCGATATGTCCGTTGGTGTTATTGCGTTCCCGACGAGGAATTACCACACAATTGAGTCCGGCCAGTGCTGCCTGAGTTGCCAGTAAACTGCCAATGGCTCCGGTGCCAACGATGCCGATCAGCATGCCGGTGCACCCGTATTAAGCTTCGGCCATTTCAACTCCCACGGGGAGTGCCACTCACTCGGTATGTTGAGCGACCGAAAATGGTCACCGGTATTGGGCATAAGCACAATCTCCACACGCATATCATGATAATAAAAATTAAGCGCATAGGCATGCAGATACATGCGATCGGCAGCGATTCCTTTGTATCGCCTGTCACCGACTATAGGACTGCTATTGCTTTTCATTGCCACGCGCAATTGGTGGGTTTTGCCGGATAAAGGACGTAGCAGCATTTTTCGATATGCCGTTGTATCGGTGGCGTCTGCTCCGGCTGAAAAAAACTGGGTAATAGCGGATGGCGTTGTCGATGGTGTGAGGATCCAACTGCCATCGCGGGATTTTTTCATGTCTCCTTTGATGGCGCCCTGTTTTTTCTTGCCTTTTTTTGCGCACAAGGCCAGATAGTATTTATTGATCTGATGCTGATGGAACAACTGGCCAAAGTACGCTGCGGTCTCGGCATTTTTAGCCAGTATCAGAAGTCCTGACGTGTCTTTATCCAGCCTGTGACACAAATACAGAGGCATATCACCATTCTGTGTACGTAACAGACTTACAACGCCAGGTTGCGTCTCGCTATCATGCACGGACACCCCGGCAGGTTTGTCGATAACAATAAAATCCTGGTGTTCAAAAGAGTAAGGAATGCGTTCGGGGGAATTTTTCACAACTCATCGAGCAAGGTGGCCGCGGTATTATAATCCAGGTCATTTATCGCTATTTCAAGACGCTGCTTTTGTGCTGCGCTACCGGGCAGTTGGGTCATTAGCGACCTCACTTTTTCTGCGGTGATAAATTCGTGCCGCTCAAGCATGTTTTTGAGTTCACGCTTTGCTGACGCATGATCATTGCTCTGCGAGGTCGACACTGATGGTGGTGGGGGAGCGTCTCCTGCAGTCAACTGACGTATTTCATTAAGCGTAGATGCCATAACCTGATCAAACTCATCCTTTCTGGCGTTGATGTCCTGGTTGGTTTTGATCGCGTCTTCCAACGTCTTAGCGGCAACATGTAAACGCTTCAAGCCAAGGTTCCCAGCCACGCCCTTGATGGTATGCACCAGTGCTTTTGCTGACGCCGCATCAACATTGGGTAACTGTTGCCCCAATCTGACCGACACATCCTTATAGTCTTGAGAGAAACGGGTGAATAATTGATCGACTAACGCACGATTACCACTCAGTTGTGACAATGCAAAGGACATATCAATCAAAGGTAGATTTTCAGACATGAGGCTCTCAGTGTGCAATTGCCCGTCGTTTTAGTATGACCACACGACGATGACGATTTATCCAGCCCGCTAACAGTTCGTTACTATTTTTGGGGATGATGTTCCGGTAGTTATCAGGGTAGACTAATCACATTGTGTAAATCAATGGATCTGTAAATAGTGAATCGTTTTGTATTACTCATTGTCAGTGCGCTGGTGGTGACGTTAACCGCCTGTTCAGTGCAGACACCTACGCAGATTGCGGCACGAGTTGGCGATGCTGAATCGTTATCACTGCCCTATATCAGCTATCAGTTGGACAATGGTTTAACGGTTATTTTGCATCAGGATACCTCAGATCCTCTGGTTCATGTGGATGTTACCTATCACGTTGGCTCAGCGCGGGAGGAGCCGGGCAAGTCAGGTTTTGCGCATTTTTTTGAGCACATGATGTTTCAGGGCTCAAAAAATGTTGCCGATGAAGAGCACTTCAGACTGATTACTGAGGCCGGTGGTGACATGAACGGCACCACCAATTCCGATCGAACGAATTATTATCAAACCGTTCCTGCCAATCAGCTCGAGAAAGTATTGTGGCTGGAGGCGGATCGTATGGGGTTCTTGCTTGATGCCGTGACGCAAAAGAAGTTTGAAAACCAGCGAGAAACCGTAAAAAACGAACGTGGCCAGAATGTTGACAATCAGCCCTATGGGCTGCGTGATGAGAAAGTCGCAGAGGCGTTATATCCGTTAAATCACCCCTATTCCTGGCCTACTATTGGCTATATCGACGATCTGAACCGGGTCAACGTGAATGACTTAAAAGCGTTTTTTAAGCGCTGGTATGGACCGAACAATGCGGTGTTAACCATTGGTGGGGACATTGATATCGACACAACCAAACGGTGGGTTGCAAAGTATTTTGCACCTATCCCTCGTGGCCCCGAGGTGTCAGACCTGCCCAAGCAGCCTGTGAACCTTACCGAGGACCGGCAGATTACGCTAGAGGACGCGGTGCATCTACCGCTGATTCAGGTGACCTTCCCGACCGTTTATGCCAGACATGAAGATGAAGCCGCGCTGGACGTACTGGCTGATATTCTCGGCGGCGGCAAAACATCGTTATTTTATAAAAATCTGGTGAAAACTGGCGATGCCGTGCAGGCGCTGGTCAATCATCCTTGCCGTGAGCTGGCCTGCGAATTTCAAATGCTGGCACTGGCAAACCCGGCAAAGGATCCAAGTCTCGCCCACTTGCGCGAAAAGTTTTCTCAGACGCTGGATGAGTTTGAACAGCGTGGTGTCAATCAGGACGATTTGAATCGCACAAAAACCAGCATCGAAACCTCAACCATTTATGGCCTGCAAAGTGTCGCAGGGAAAGTGTCCAGTCTGGCATACAATCAGGTATTCGCCGGTCAACCCGATATGGTGCAGTTTGATCTGGCCCGCTATCGCGCTGTCACCGCAGAAGATGTGATGCGCGTTTACCGTACCTACGTGAAAGGCAAGCATAGCGTCACCTTAAGTATCGTACCGCACGGCCAGACCCAACTAGCTGCTGCTCCGACAAACTTTACGCCTCCGCGTAGAGAGCTAAATAACGAGCAGCCCATGACTGCAGAGGTGCAACCGGTCGAGATAGACGATGATTTTGACCGCAGCATCGTGCCTATGGCTGGACCTAATCCTGCAGTGACATTACCGGAACTATGGCATGCCACGCTAGAAAATGGCATTGCCGTGACGGGCACACTGAGTACTGAAACGCCAACAACCAGTATTACGCTGAGCATGGAAGGCGGCCCCTTATTAGATCCTGTCGATAAAGCGGGACTCGCGAGTTTGACTGCGCTCATGATGAATGAGTCGACGACCGCTCGTCGTGGCGAAGACATGAGTAATGCACTGGCGTTGCTTGGTAGTCGCGTGAGGTTTAGTGCCAATGGGCGGTTTATACAAGTGCGTGTCAGTAGTCTCACCAAACACCTGGATGAAACGCTGACGTTAATGGACGAAATGCTGTTTTCGCCCGCATTTGATCAGCAAGAGTTTAACCGGCTAAAACAACAAATGTTGCAAAGCATGCAGCAACAGGCCAATGATCCCTCTTACCTGGCAAACAGGGCCCGCGATCGAGTGATGTTTGGTGAAAATAACCGCGTTAGCCTACCCGATACAGGTACCATTAAGACGTTGCAGACGATTACCCTGGATGACGTAAAGCAGTTTTATCATCAGTATGTCAGTCCGTCGCGGGCATCGATAGTCGTGGTCGGTGACACGGCCAAACACAACGTACTGGAAAAGCTGACGTTTCTGGGTGCATGGCAGGGTCTGGATTACGTCATACCAGAATTCAACACCTTCCCGCAGTATAGCCAGTCCAGTATCTATCTGGTTGATAAGCCTGATGCCGCGCAGAGCGTTGTTAAGCTGGTAAAGCGTGATATCCCGTTCGATGCGACTGGCGAACACTTTATGAGTAAACTGATGAACTTTCCGCTAGGCGGGATGTTTAACAGCCGTATTAATCTCAATCTGCGCGAAGACAAAGGCTACACCTATGGCGCATACAGCCGTTTTAATGCAGGAAAAACCTTGGGTGTATTTGAGGCCGGTGCCGAGTTAAATAAAGACAAAACCCTTGAGGGCATCAACGAAATTCTGGCCGAAATCAATCGCTACCAACAAAGCGGACCAACAGGCGAAGAGCTGGTGTTATTACGTAATGCGTATACTCAGGCAGATGCGTTAAATTACGAAACGCCGTGGGCCAAGGCGGGTTTTATTCGTCAGCTGATGGTGTTTGGCCTTGACGCGGATTTCCCTCGCCAGCAGCAACGCATTATACGTTCTGTTACACGTGATCAACTCACTGAACTGGCACAGCGCAAACTCGATACACAGACGATGCAAATCATTGTCGTTGGTGACAAGAGCGAATTATTACCTACGCTTGAACAATTAAATCGTCCCATCGAGGTTATGCAACTTGAGCTATAATGCCCACAAAAGCGTATATCTATCTGGCTGCACTTTCCGTGGCCCTCTTGAAATAAACGCGATGGCATCCACAATGATGGATGGCACAAACACTTGGACGCAGTTTTGAACGCACATCATAACCAACGCTTCGCTGATCGCCTGGCATTATTGTCCGGCAGTGAAGCGGCTCAGGCGCTTATCGATATTCGTCATGGCGTAGAGCGTGAAACGCTCAGGATCAACCCCAACGGAAAGCTGGCCACCACGCCGCATCCTCAGGCTCTGGGATCTGCGCTAACGCATGACAGCATTACCACGGATTTTTCTGAGTCGTTGCTGGAATTTATTACGCCGCCGGAAAGGGACCCGATTGTCACTCTGTCGCAACTTTCCGATATTCACAAATACACCATTGAATCGCTTGGTGATGAGCGTTTGTGGCCAATGTCGATGCCCTGTTACATCAGCAATGATGATGCGATTCCCATTGCTTATTTTGGTACGTCCAACGTAGCCAAGATGAAACAGCTGTATAGAGTTGGGCTGCGCAATCGTTATGGCAGCATGATGCAGGCTATTGCTGGTGTGCATTTCAATTTTTCTCTGCCGAAGACATTCTGGCAAAGATGGCTGCCCATGCTTGGTGAAACAGGGGATAAGCAGGGTATATCGGCTGCCTACTTTTCACTGATTCGTAACTACCGGCGTCTGTGCTGGTTAGTACCCTATCTTTATGGCGCCTCTCCAGCGCTATGTAGCTCTTTTATACAGGGACGACAAACCGACAAATCATTCGAAAAAATAGGTAAGGGCACCATTTACCTGCCCTATGCAACCTCATTGCGAATGAGTGATCTAGGCTATACCAATAGTGCCCAGTCGACACTTAACATTTGCTACAACCATATCGATACTTATATTGCGTCGCTGCGCCGAGCGATTGCTACTCCCTCTTCGCAATACAGTAAATTGGGTGTCAAGCGTGACGGTGAATACCAGCAACTCAATGCGAATGTGTTGCAGATTGAGAATGAACTGTATTCCCCTATACGTCCTAAACAGCCGACCCGAAGCATGGAGAAGCCAACAGATGCACTTGCCGAGCGCGGCGTCGAGTATATTGAAGTGCGTGCGCTGGACGTTAATCCGTTTGCACCGCTGGGCGTAGAACTGAATCAATTCTATTTCCTTGATGTGTTTTTGCTCTACTGCGCGATTAAACCTAGTCCCAGTTTCGATTTATCTGGCTACCGACAAACTGAGCATAATTTGACCACGGTTGTTGAACGCGGACGTCGTCCCGGTTTGATGCTGGAAGATGAAGGCCGGGCCGTATCATTACAGGATTGGGCACGAGAGCTATTCGATGACTTCTATCAGGTGGCCAGACTGCTGGATGATGTTAACCAGAACGATCGCTACAGCAAGGCAGTCAGTATCGAATGGAACAAAGTATTAGATGCGAATAAAACGCCATCAGGCATGCTGCTTGAGCATTTACTCAAACACAACCTGGATAATGGCGCTTATGGCGTAGAGCTGGCTGAAAAGTACCGGCAACAATGGCTAAGCAATGACTACAAGCTGTCTGATCGGCAGCACTTCGCTGAGGCCGCGCGACAGTCAATCGCGGCGCAGAGGGAGATAGAGGCGTCGGATAACGTTGATTTTGAAAACTTCCTGACCGATTATTTCGCCGACCTGAGCCAGTATGCGGATACCGAAAAAGCCGGTTAAAAAAATGCCTGGCGGGCGCCAGGCATAAACAAGTTCCAGGGAAAACACACATTACAACTACTAGAACACAATGTGTATGAGTCGCTGATGAGTGAAAAGTTCACAAAAAATAAACATTTTTTAAAAAAATTTTTCCAGATAGCGTTGTTATCCACATTGCTGTCCTCTTGTGCGGTGACACCTCCACGAAACGCCGACAATATCTGTGACATTTTTGAAGAAAAAGACGACTGGTATGATGCCGCCGCTGACATGCGCGATAATTGGGGCGTGCCTATTCACGTGCCGATGGCGATGATGTATCAGGAAAGCTCATTCCGTGCCGATGCGCTGCCGCCCCGTGATTATGTTTTTTTTGGTCTGATCCCCTGGGGTAGGGTTAGTACGGCATACGGATATTCACAGGCTAA
This sequence comes from Aestuariibacter salexigens DSM 15300, assembly GCF_000429145.1. Classification (GTDB taxonomy): domain Bacteria; phylum Pseudomonadota; class Gammaproteobacteria; order Enterobacterales; family Alteromonadaceae; genus Aestuariibacter; species Aestuariibacter salexigens. Next base: position 56,968 of record NZ_AUBH01000003.1, on the reverse strand, counting down.
AACACTGACCTGGGAAGACTATATTCGTGAAACCGGTAACGGTGGTGCAGACCGTGATGATTTCGAAGACGCGATAGATTTCATGGGCTGGTTTATCAGCAAAACCTACTCAGTAAACGGTGTGTCAAAGTGGGACGCTTACGCCCAGTACCTCAATTATCACGAGGGTTGGGGAGGCTTCAAGCGTGGTACCTATAACAAGAAAAAGTGGTTGGTCAATGTCGCCAAGAAGGTCAATGATAGGGCCTACCGCTACGCCACTCAGCTTAAATCCTGTGAAGATGATCTTGAACGAAGCTGGTTTTTCGACTGGTTTAGCTAGGTGCGCTTATTGTTAACATTGGCATAGATTGGCGGGCGGCCCTAAATAACTTGCCTATCCTGCACGGTCGCCTTACTTTCAAGACTGAGTTGTTCGATCACTGTGCCTCGCTGTAACACCCTGTCAGTCACATATCGGCCGACTGCCGGACCATGTTTAAATCCATGACCAGAGCCTCCACCCACCACATAGGTGTTGTTCAGACCAGGATGGAGATCAATGACAAAATCACCATTCGAGCTATTTTCATACTGACATACTCGACTTTCGAGTAACGGTTGATTCGCAATACCTGGAAAGCGCTCTGCGAGAAATAAACGGGTTTGCTGTATTACTTCGTCGTGCACATGACGATTCACTTTACTTGGATCCACTCGCGTTCCGTGGGTGTCATTGGCCACCTTAAAGCCTCTACCTTCGATATCTGGGAGACCATAGTAAGGTAAGGTCGCCCACGTCGGTAACTTGCCAGTAACTTCACGACTGGCCTGGAAATACAAAATTTCCTGACGAGTGACAAATAACCTATTTGCCATTGCCTCTGGACATACTTTGTCTAACCAGGGACCACAGGCAATAATAAAATTTTCCGCCTGAATGCGCCCAATGCCGTTGCCATGCTTATATTCAATCTCTGTCAATGCCCCTTGACGTGACCGGGTTGAATCTATCGGAGAAACCGTACCCTGAAAAATGTGTACACCGGCCTGTGCCGCTTTAACGGCTAATGTCTGCACGCCACGTCTCGCCATCAGTCCACCGGCATTGGGCTCTAGGATGCCACGTTCACCATCCTTGACCTTCATTACGGGATAGTTGTTGCGTAATTGCTTGGTATTCAGCGCTTTAAATGGGATACCAAACTTTTTTAATACCGCTTTACTGGCCATGACATACGGATCGTCCTCTTGGTGAACCATTAGCATACCAATGGGATGAAACAGTGGCAGGCTGGAAGCCTCAGAGAGCTTCTTCCAGGCAGCTAGCGACCGATGAGACCACTCTGTATAGAGTTCAGAGTCACCATAACCCGTTCGGGTTACCCGGCTTTCTCCACCGGATGAGGACCCTGAATGTCCAGGCGTGGACTGGTCAATCACCGCCACAGACAGCCCAGCCTGACGAAGATACCAGGCGCTCCACATGCCAAATACTCCGGCACCGACGACAACTGCATCGAACTTGTGTTGTTGCGCAGAAAATGACCAGTTAGGCGTTAGCAAGGGAGTCATCGCCAACGCCTTCAGAACGTGCCTTCTATCCATGCCAGCTCGAAGACCTTGAAAGTTTAAAAGTTAAACAGTAGGTCAGGGCGGCAATTTGTGCAATGACTGGCCGTTATAAACGTTGCAGCCTGCGCACTAGATCTGCTGGGCAATCAACACCAGTAATGCACCTTTACCGCCCCACTCCAGCGGGGCCTGATGAAAACCAAGTACATCGGGGTGTTGTACCAGCCAGTTGGGCACGGCTGATTTTAAAATTTTTGATCCTATGCCGTGCACAATACACACGCAGTGACAGTGTTCTTTTTTGGCGGCATAGATAAGTTCCGCCACTTCAGCTTTTGCAGTTTCCCGGTTCAGGCCGTGCAGATCCAGGATCAAATCTGGCGGGTATTCGCCCCTTCTCAGGCGTTTTACTTCGTGGCTCGACTCTCCGGGTTTGACGAAGCGCAGGGGGCCTTGTTCATCAAAATGGGCTTCATACTGATCGGAAAATTGGAAAGCTGCGTGACTTTGTTTGGTGCTGTCAGCCCGTTGTTTGTTTTTTTTGTGACTATCAGAGCGTGGTGCTTTATTGTTCCGCCACGGAGGCAGGGTGTCCTGCTTGATTGGGGAAACATCGGCAAATAATGCCTGAAAAGTCGATGCTGATTTGTCCTTTTCAGTGCCCATTACTTCTACACACTCATTTCTTCGTACCAAAACAGGTGTGGTAGTGTAACAAAAATTGCTCAAGGTGAGGATTTTCCTTGCTGTGCTCTGCCTCGCAAGGTATGTTTTGCAGCCTCACCCGAGTCCCCGTTTTCAACAGATAAAGTAAGGTAAATGAGTCAACACCCGTATCAAAATATAGCCGTTAATGAATTGCTGACAGGCCTGGATATGGTGCGCTGGGCGGCGTCTGAGTTTCATCGGGCTGAGCTGTTCTTTGGTCACGGTACCAACAACGCCTGGGAAGAGGCACAAGCGTTGCTGATGCACATCCTTAATCTGCCTTACCAATGGATCGCTGATACGCAGTGCAAAGTACTCGATGCCAGATTGACCGAGCAGGAGCGTTGTGATGTGGCACAGATGGTATGGCAAAGAGTTAGTGAGCGAGTGCCGCTGCCTTATATCACTCATCAGGCGTGGTTTTGTGGTTTGCCATTCTATGTCGATGAGCGAGTGTTAATTCCACGTTCGCCTATCGCCGAACTCATTAACAACGGTTTCTCTGACTATCTCGAAGAGACGCCAGCAAGGATTATGGATCTTTGCACTGGCGGAGCCTGCATCGCCATTGCGCTGGCCTACCAGTTTACTGACGCGCAAGTCGATGCGTTGGACATTAGCAGCGATGCTCTGGATGTGGCCGAAATCAACATTTCTCAGCATGGCTTGTCGGAGCGTGTGGTGCCAATCCAATCCGATCTGTTTTCAGCCGTCGATGGACAACGTTATGATTTGATCGTCAGCAATCCACCCTATGTCGACGCTGAGGATATGGCAGATTTGCCAGATGAATTTACCCATGAACCAGAATTGGCGCTGGCAGCAGGTGATGATGGTCTGGACCTGGTGGAGACTATCCTGCGTCAGGCGCCTGCGCATTTAACCGATCATGGCTGGTTGTTCGTCGAAGTCGGCAACAGCATGGTGCACTTTGCACAACGTTTTCCTGGGCTGAATGTCACCTGGGTAAACTTTACGCATGGCGGTGACGGCGTATTTGCCGTTGACCACAAAACACTGAGCGATTACTTTTCATAATCTAGCAAACAGGACAGAAGCAACATGGCTGGCAACACCTTCGGCAAACTCTTTACCGTCACCACTTTCGGCGAAAGCCACGGCGTGGCAATCGGCGGTGTCGTTGATGGCTGTCCGCCGGGGCTTGAATTAGATGAAGCTGCATTGCAAGTCGACCTTGACCGTCGTAAACCGGGAACGTCTCGCTATACCACGGCACGACGGGAAGATGATGAAGTACAAATCCTGTCAGGCGTATTTGAAGGCAAAACCACAGGCACCAGTATCGGTTTGCTGATAAAGAATAAAGATCAGCGCAGTCAGGATTATTCAAAAATTAAAGATACGTTTCGCCCTGGCCACGCCGACTACACATATCAGCAAAAGTATGGCTTCCGTGACTATCGTGGTGGCGGTCGATCGTCTGCGCGAGAAACTGCTATTCGCGTCGCCGCTGGCGGCATTGCCAAACAGTACCTGGCAAAGCATTGTGGCATTCATATCTATGGTTACCTGTCGCAGCTTGGCCCTATCGTGATGGATAACGTTGTCCCGAGTAGCATAAACGACAACCCCTTTTTCTGTCCGGATCCCGCCAGGCTAGACGAGCTTGACGCCTATATGCGTGACCTGAAAAAACAGGGCGATTCGATCGGCGCCAAGGTGTCTGTTGTTGCTACCGGCGTGCCGGTCGGACTGGGTGAACCTGTTTTTGACCGCCTCGATGCTGACATCGCCCATGCGATGATGGGGATCAACGCAGTGAAAGGCGTGGAAATGGGCGATGGCTTTGCAGTGGTAACGCAGAAGGGCAGTGAGCACAGGGATGCGTTAACGCCGTCAGGTTTCAAAAGTAACCGTTCTGGCGGTGTTCTTGGCGGCATATCCAGTGGACAGGACATCGTCGCTCATCTGGCCCTCAAGCCAACCTCAAGTATTACGGTACCGGGTGAAACCATAGACGTGCGCGGTGAGTCGGCTGAAGTGATCACCCGCGGGCGTCATGACCCCTGTGTCGGCATTCGCGCTGTGCCCATCGCTGAGGCAATGCTGGCCCTGGTATTGATGGATCACCTGCTCAGACATCGCGGACAGAATGCGAACGTGAACAGCAGCACGCCAGTGATCCCTGGCAGTGTGTAACGCCCTAGATTTACAACATCAGTGAACAATGTGAGCTCATTCAGGGCCGCGCAGGCACCGTTGCTACTTGGCCTTACCTATCTGTTTTATTTCGGCCAGCTCGGTGTCATCGTGCCATATCTGGGCATTTTCCTGGATGGCCGCGGCTTTACCTCACAGCAGATTGGCGAACTGTTTGCCATTATCACCGTGGCGCGTATTTTTGGTCCGACCCTGTGGGCAACCCTGGCAGACAAAAGCGGTCGCGGTTTGCAGGTATTGCAATTCGGCTGCTTTCTGTCGGTCGCCTGTTTTTCACTGGTGTTCGTATTGCATGGCTTCTGGGGGATCACGCTGGCTTTTGCCTTGATGATGATGTTCTGGACGGCGATTTTGCCGCAGATGGAAGTCATCACATTGAACACGGTCAGAGGAGATGCCAACCGTTATAGCCGTATTCGCCTGTGGGGAAGTATTGGCTTTGTATTACTGACTGTACTGACGGGACAGATGATTGACTGGTACTCATCTGAAGTCCCTATCGTCGTGTCCTTTTTCGTCCTGCTTTCACTGTTTTTAGTCTCTTTGACACTGCTTGAACCAAAGCCTGATTCCCACTCAAAGAGTTCAGGTGGCTCGATGCTGAGTCAGGCGATGAAACCAGTGTTTGTGTTGTTTTTACTCTCCACGGTGCTGCTGCAGATAAGTTTTGGTCCTTTCTATGGCTTTTTCGCTCTATACATGCGTGATTTAGGACTTAGCGGCCAGCAAACCGGCTTATTGATTGCGTTGGGCGTGGTTGCCGAGGTGTTTATTTTTATTATCGCCGGCCGGCTGATTGGGCGTTTTGGTGTCAAGGCTATGCTCATTATTAGCCTGCTACTTACCGCATTCCGTTGGTTTGCATTGGCTTATCTGGCGCACAGTACACTTTGGGTAGTGCTCAGCCAGCTGCTGCACGCGTTTAGTTTTGGTATGACGCATGCGGCGTCAATGCACTTTATTCACCAGCACTTTGACACCCAATATCAAAGCCGGGGTCAGGCGATATATGTCAGTATTGGCTTCGGCGTAGGTGGTGCAATTGGTAACTATCTGGCTGGGGTGTTCTGGCAGCAGGGGGCAGGCGCAACCTTTGCGTTTATGGCTGCGGCGATCGTTGCTAGTCTGGCCGCCCTGTTACTTGTGCCAGTGCGCAAAACATCCATGTCAGGTCATGTTTGATGTGACGGCGAGGTTTCTGCATACTGGCTATTCAACATGATTGGTTAATGGAAAATAACATGTGGCGCAATGCTCTTCGGTCCTTCACGTTTTCAGCTCTTGCAATATCCAGTTCATTACAAGCGCAGGTGCCCGGCAGTGACATCCTGCTGGCCAGTATTTCGGTTGGCTCTGATAACATTGAAGTGAGCGCTATAAAACGCCTGACCGATCGCACGCAATATGACAATCAACCGTACTTTCTAGCCGACGGCAAATCGCTTTATTACACCGCCGCAATTGAATCAGATTCATCATCTCAGATGGATATCATGGCATTCGACTTGAACACAGGGGACGCGGTGAATCTGACCAACTCGGCGCAAAGCGAATATTCACCAACGCCGCTTCCCACAGGAAATGGTTTCAGCACGATTCACGTTGATAAAGACGGTAAGCAGTGGCTTTGGGCATACGAGAACAATGGTGAATCACGGGGCAAGTTGTTGGACGCAGAGCCGGTGGGATACCACGCCTGGGTTGATGAAAAACGGGTCATCATGTTTGTGCTCGGCGAGCCACATACGCTGCAAATGGGCAACCTGGACAGTAACACAAGCCGCGTCGTCGCAGCAGACATCGGTCCCAGCCTGTATGCCATTCCTGGTTCAACAAACATGAGTTTTACGCAACGTTTGGGCTCGGGAGAGCAGGCAGCATGGTGGCTAATGTCATACAATCCTGCTGATGATAGCGTCACAAAGCTTATTCAGATGCCCGCCAATGTGACTTACTATACATGGCTGACGGATGGTAGCGTATTGCTAGCGCAGGGTAGTAAACTGTATCGCTGGCAATCAGCATCGACGCAACAGTGGCGCGAAGTAGCCGATCTCACTGATGCATGTGGGGCAGGGATAACCCGACTTGCCGCTAACCAGCAAATGTCGCAGCTGGCATTGGTTTGTAGTCGCAGCGAGTAGTTAAATTTGCAGCGAAGACTGGATCACGGCGTCGGGGCAAGCGCCTATCAGTTCAATATGTTTGTCGTTGGTTTGCTGTTCGAGCCTGACATCAAAACCCCATAGCCGATGCAAATGTTTAAGCACTTCATCTTTGCTGTCAGCCAGCGGTATCCCGTGTTGTGGAATGTAGCGCAGCGTTAGCGAACGATCTCCCCGCAAATCGACATTATAGACCTGAATGTTTGGCTCAATATTGCTCAGATTGTATTGCGCCGAGAGCTTTTCGCGGATCATGCGATACCCCTGCTCATCGTGAATAGCGCTGATCTCGAGAAATTGCTTGGCGTCATCATCTTCAATGGCAAACAATTTAAAGTCACGCATTAACTTGGGCGACAAAAACTGTGAGATAAAACTTTCATCCTTAAAATTACGCATTGCCCAGTGCACCGTTTCCAACCAGTCCTTTCCGGCAATATCCGGCATCCAATAGCGGTCTTCTTCGCTGGGAGACTGGCAGATCCGCTTGATATCCATAAACATATTAAATCCCAACGCATAGGGATTAATGCCCGAATAATAGGGACTGTTGTAGGGTGGCTGGGCTACAACATTGGTGTGACTGTGCAAAAACTCCATGATGAAGCGATCGGTCACTTTACCTTCATCATACAAATGATTGAGCAGGTGATAGTGCCAAAAACAGGCCCAGCCCTCATTCATGACCTGAGTTTGCTTTTGAGGATAAAAATACTGTGACACTTTGCGAACGATGCGCACCAACTCTCGCTGCCAGGGCTCCAGTAAAGGCGCGTTTTTTTCAATAAAATACAGCAAATTCTCTTGTGGCTCGGCAGGAAAGCGCGCTTGTTGTTGCTGCGCCTGATCGCTGGTACGGGGCACAGTGCGCCATAAATCATTGACCTGCGATTGCAGATAACGCTCTCTGTCTTTTTGACGTTCCCGTTCCTCCTGCAGGGAAATCTTCTGCGGACGTTTGTAACGATCAACACCGAAATTCATCAACGCATGACAGGAGTCAAGGGTATTCTCAACCTCAGTGACACCATACTTCTGTTCACACCTGGCGACATAATTTTTGGCGAATACCAGATAGTCGATGATTGAGCTGGCGTCCGTCCAGGTTTCAAACAGATAGTTGTTTTTAAAAAATGAATTGTGCCCATAACAGGCATGCGCCATCACCAGCGCCTGCATGGTGATGGTATTTTCTTCCATCAGATAGGCAATGCAGGGGTTAGAGTTGATGACAATTTCATAGGCCAGACCCATCTGACCACGGCGATAATTTTGTTCAGTGGAGATAAACTTTTTGCCAAAAGACCAGTGTGAATAGTTGATTGGCATGCCGATACTGGCGTAAGCATCCATCATTTGTTCAGCGGTAATGATTTCGATTTGATTGGGATACGTATCCAGGCCGTAATGCTTGGCAACGCGGTCAATTTCGCGTTCATATTCGGCTAACAACTCGAACGTCCAGTCAGGCCCATCGCTTAATGGTGTGACCGCTTTTTTAGCCATTAAGGATTCTCTCCACGTCTATGAGGGACTTTTTCAAAAAGCTCCCTGAATACCGGGTAAATGTCTTCAACCTGACGAATGTGTTTCATAGCGAAATTGTCATTACTCTGTGCAACACGCTCGTACTCTCGCCACAGGCTCTGGTGCTGTCTTTCGGTAATTTCAATATAAGCGTAGTAACGACAGGCGGGTAATAATCTCGATTCTAAAAGTTTGCCGCACTGCGGTGAGTCATCTGCCCAGTTATCACCATCGGAGGCCTGTGCGGCGTATATGTTCCAGTCACCTGACGAGTAACGCTCGAGGATAATGTCATTCATCAGTTTTAGAGCGCTTGAGACGATCGTACCGCCAGTCTCCTGCGAATAGAAAAACTCCTGCTCATCCACTTCTTTGGCCTGGGTATGATGTCGAATATATACAACGTCAACGTTTTTGTAGGTGCGGCTTAAAAACAGGTATAACAAAATATAAAACCGCTTCGCCATATCCTTGGTGGCCTGATCCATAGAGCCGGATACATCCATCAGACAAAACATGACCGCCTTGCTGGTCGGTAATGGTCGCCGCTCGTAATTTCTGAATCGTAAATCAAAGGTATCAATGAAAGGAACCGCTGCTATTTGGGCCTTGAGAGCAGCAATCTGCTGCTCAAGTTCAGCGATTTCAATTGGGTGATCGTGGGTGTCATCGCGCAATTCACAGAGCGACTGCTCGAGCTCCTTTAGTCTGGCTTTTTTTCCAGCCGTAAGAGCAATACGCCGGGCCACCGAGCCTTTTAATGAACGTACAATATCTAAATTGCTGGGCACACCGTCAGACTTGTAGCCTGCCCGGTGTGTTTCCCACTGGATCACCTTATCGAACTGGTTTTTTTTCAGGTTAGGCAGAGCAAGATCTTCAAACAGCAGGTCGAGGTACTCATCTTTGGATATTTCAAACATGAACTCATCCTGACCTTCTCCTTCGTTACTGGCGTCTCCATCACCACTGCCTGAGCCACCGTTTTGCTCAGGCCGCTTTATTTTATCTCCTTTGGCAAACTGGTCGTTACCTGGATGCACCATTTCTCGCTTACCGCCTTTACCGGTATGAAAAATGGGCTCTGATATATCCCGGGTTGGAATACTGACCTTTTCTCCACTGTCAACGTCGGTGACACTGCGCTGACTTATCGCGTCTGACACGGCGCGCTTGATCTGCTGCTTGTAGCGACGCAAAAAACGCTGTCGGTTGACAGTGCTTTTGCCTTTGCTGTTCAGGCGCCGGTCGATAAAGTGTGACATAGACTACTGCCGTGCTGCTCAGGACGCCTTGCGAACCCGCAAGTACCATTCGCACAATAATCTCACCTGCTTTTGCGTGTAGCCTTTTTCCATCATGCGTTTAACGAAGTCGTCATGCTTTTTCTTATCTTCCGCTGAGCCTTTGGTATTGAATGAAATGACGGGCAGCAAATCCTCTGTATTGCTGAACATTTTCTTCTCAATGACAGTCCGCAATTTCTCGTAGCTCGTCCAGGCTGGATTTTTACCACCGTTGTTGGCTCTTGCCCGCAGCACAAAGTTGACGATTTCGTTTCTGAAATCCTTGGGATTACTGATGCCGGCAGGCTTCTCGGTTTTTTCCAGTTCAGCGTTAAGTGCTTCACGATTGAACAGTTGTCCGGTTTCAGGATCCCGATACTCCTGGTCCTGGATCCAGAAGTCGGCATAGGTCACATAGCGATCGAATAAGTTCTGGCCATATTCCGAGTAGGATTCCAGGTAGGCGGTTTGAATCTCCTTGCCGATAAATTCCACATATTTGGGGATCAGGTAGCCTTTCAAAAATTCTTTATAACGGTCAGCCATCTCGGCAGGAAACTGCTCACGCTCAATCTGCTGTTCCAACACATAAAAAAGATGGACAGGGTTGGCAGCGACTTCCTGATGGTCAAAATTAAACACCCGGGATAGGATTTTGAATGCAAACCGCGTACTCAAGCCGTTCATGCCTTCATCTACACCCGCATAGTCACGGTATTCCTGATAAGACTTGGCTTTGGGATCGGTATCTTTAAGACTTTCGCCGTTATAGACCCGCATTTTCGAGTATACGCTGGAGTTTTCTGGCTCTTTCAATCGCGATAAGACACTGAACTGGGCTAATACTTCCAGTGTATCAGGAGCACAGGGTGCACCAGATAACTCACTGCTTTCCAGCAGCTTACGGTAAATCCTGATCTCTTCTGAGACCCTCAGACAGTAGGGCACTTTGACAATATACACCCGGTCCAAAAAGGCTTCGTTATTCTTATTGTTTCTGAATGACTGCCACTCTGATTCATTTGAGTGGGCTAGTATCAGACCGTCAAATGGCAGTGCTGAGAAACCTTCAGTAGGGTTGTAATTGCCCTCCTGCGTGGCGGTCAGAAGAGGATGTAATACCTTAATCGGTGCTTTGAACATCTCAACAAATTCCATCAGTCCCTGATTGGCCTTGCACAGTGAACCTGAATAACTATACGCATCGGGATCGTTTTGGGCGAATTGTTCAAGTCTGCGTATATCCACTTTACCGACCAGTGCCGAGATATCCTGATTATTCTCATCACCGGGTTCGGTTTTTGCGATGGCCATCTGGTCCAGTATCGACGGATACACTTTGACGACTTTAAACTGGCTGATGTCGCCATTGTATTCATGTAGCCGCTTTCTGACCCACGGTGACATGATTGGCTTCAGATATCGCTTGGGAATGCCGTATTCTTTTTGCAGAATATCGCCATCCTCATTAGCATCAAACAGGCAAAAAGGATGGTCGTTGACAGGCGATCCCTTAAGCACATAGATAGGCACGGTCTGCATTAACTCTTTGAGCTTTTCAGCCATGGACGACTTGCCGCCACCGACCGGCCCAAGTAAATACAGAATCTGTTTCTTCTCCTCCAGACCCTGTGCAGCATGTCGCAAATACGCCACGATTTGCTCAATGCTTTCTTCCATCCCGTAGAATTCATTAAATGCGGGGTAACGTGCGATCACACGATTGGAAAATAGGCGACTTAATGCGGGGTCTTGCGAGGTATCGACCATTTGTGGCTCTCCAATGGCCGTTAATAGTCGTTCTGCCGCATTGGCGTAGGCGCCACTGTCCTCTCGGCAAAGGTCTAAAAATTCCTGAATGCTATATTCTTCTTCTTTATGTGCTTCGTAACGCTCTCTGTAATGCTCAAAAATGCCCATCAAAACTCTCCAGGGTAATAAAACCAGAAACCCTACATAAAGCTTAGACCCTAATTCGGCACAGTGTGTTGCAAGATTTTTATTTTTTACGACTTATCGTTGAGGCTATAAACAAAAACACCCGGCCAGGGCCGGGTGTTGCACAGTCTAGCGGGGCAAATTATGCTGCGAAATTTTCCGCGGCAAAGTCCCAGTTGACCAGTGACCAGAAACCTTCCATATACTTCGGACGCAGATTTCTATAATCGATGTAGTAGGCGTGCTCCCACAGGTCAACGGTCATCAGCGGCGTTACGCCTTCATCAGTCAGTGGGGTCGCTGCATTGCTGGTGTTCACGATGTCCAGACCACCGTCAGCGGTTTTGACCAGCCAGGTCCAGCTTGAACCAAAGTTGTTAACCGCTTTGTCATTGAACGCCGCTTTGAATTCATCAAACGAGCCCCACTTAGCGTTGATGGCATCTGCCAGTGCGCCAGTAGGCTCGCCGCCACCGTTGGGGCTCAGGCTGTTCCAGTAAAACGTGTGATTCCAAATTTGTGCAGCATTATTGAAAACACCACCTTCAGAATTCTTAACGACCTCTTCGAGACTCATGTTGGCCATGTCCGTCCCTTCAACCAGACCGTTCAGTTTGGTGACGTAGGTTGCATGGTGCTTACCGTAGTGGAATTCGAGAGTTTCAGCCGAAATGTGAGGCTCTAGTGCGTTCTTTTCATAGGGTAGAGCAGGTAGTTCAAATGCCATGTTGTGTCTCCATTTTTGATCGTCACATATTTACGTAGCTTGTCGACCAAACAGGCGCAACAATGCGCCATTGATCGGCTATAGCTGAAAGATATGCGGTTTGATCGGAAAAAACCAATGCCGAGTAGATAAAATACCGTAATAAGTAATGGCTTAACGACATTTCAGATCACTTGTCGCCTTGCACGGGCAATGATACCTTGAAATTTCTCCGTATGGCCCAAATGATCCCAACACATTCGTTTTATATGAGAGCGCTCTTACATGGATACACTTGACCGAATAAAGCAGCAGATAGAAGAGAATCCGATTCTGTTATATATGAAAGGATCGCCGAAGATGCCTAACTGCGGCTTTTCTGCTCAGGCTGCGCAGGCACTCATGTCCTGCGGCGAGGCCTTTGCGTATGTTGATATTTTACAGAATCCTGACATTCGGGCGGAACTGCCGAAGTATGCGGATTGGCCAACGTTTCCACAGCTGTGGGTTGAGGGTGAATTGATTGGTGGTTGTGACATCATCCTGGAGATGTTTCAACAGGGAGAACTGCAACCCCTAATAAAGGAGACGGCGGCCAAAACCAAGCCCGCGGACGACGAATAAGCACTTAACAAATAACAAGAGCGCCGCAGGCGCTCTTTTCACATTTCATATCTACTCGGCAGACGTTAGCTAGCCAACGTCTTTAAACAGTGATTCATCGACAATCGTATCGTCGATAATTTGCTGTGCCATCTGAATGCACTTTCCGCACTGTGAGCCGAGCTGCAGTTGTTGACGCAGTTGACGCACATTACCCACGCCCGATTCTTTCACTGCGCGAGCAATTTGTTTATCGGTCACACCGTAACACATGCAAACGTACATACTGGCCCCTGAAAAAGTAGATGCAAATGATAATAATTGTTATTTAGATAAATTCAAGCAAAAATTTAATCAATTGTGATTTTTTCGAGGTGTCGCTTGTTTTTCATTAATCCGTACCTATATTCCAAGCGTAGTATTACAGGTGTGTCGTGCCGGATTCTGAGACAAAACACACCGATAAAAACCTAACTAACAAATCATTTTGGAGAATCAAATGAGCGTACTCGTAGGTCGTCCTGCCCCGGACTTCACTGCCGCTGCAGTGCTTGGAAACGGTGAAATAGTTGATAGCTTCACTCTGTCAGAAGCCACCAAAGGAAAGAAAACGGTCATCTTCTTTTATCCTCTGGACTTTACATTCGTTTGTCCGTCAGAGCTGATAGCATTCGATAAGCGATTTGAAGAATTCCAGAAACGTGGTGTTGAAGTTATCGGTGTGTCTATCGATTCTCAATTTAGTCATAACGCATGGCGCAACACGGCAATCAATGATGGCGGTATCGGTCAGGTTAAATACACCCTGGTTGCCGACGTTAAGCATGAAATCTGTCAGGCGTACGACGTAGAGCATCCTACAGACGGCGTTGCGTTCCGCGGTTCGTTCCTGATCGATGAAGAGGGCGTAGTACGTCATCAAGTAGTTAATGACCTGCCACTCGGCCGTAACGTAGACGAAATGCTGCGTATGGTTGATGCGCTGCAGTTCCACCAGGAGCATGGTGAGGTGTGTCCTGCTGGCTGGCAACAAGGCCAATCAGGTATGGACGCATCACCTGAAGGTGTGGCGAAGTACCTGTCAGAAAATTCAGAGAGCCTGTAACTCTCCTTTCGTTTTCAAAGCCGCCTGCGGGCGGCTTTTTTATTGCCTGAATTCAACTCGCTGGTGGCCAACCACCCAGGGTGCGCCACTTGTTGACAATATGACAGAACAGCTCGGCTGTACGCTGCGCATCGTATAAGGCAGAGTGGGCCTCGCGCTGATCAAACGCAATGTCAGCCGCTTCGCATGCTTTCACCAATACTGTCTGTCCCAATGCCAGTCCAGCTAAAGTCGTCGTATCAAATGACACAAACGGGTGGAAAGGTGTGCGCTTTACGTCAGAGCGCTGACATGCCGCATTGATGAAACCCTGATCGAACGACGCGTTATGTGCAACGATGACCGAACGCTGGCATTCTGCTTTTTTTTGCGCCTTGCGGACCCCTTTGCACAACTCCTTCATGGCATCCTGTTCACTTATCGCGCCCCGCAGTGCACAGTGCGGGTCGATACCATTGAATTCCAACGCGGCAGGTTCAAGGTTAGCCCCTGCAAACGGCTCAATATGATAATGAAAGGTCTGATCAGGCTCCAACTCTCCGTTCGGGAGCATTTTGACCGTCACTGCTGCGACCTCAAGTAAGGCATCGGTTGTGGCATTAAAGCCCGCTGTCTCGACGTCAATAATGACCGGAAAGTAACCTCGAAAACGTTGATTCAATGCCAAAATACACGGTACTCGCTAAAGTTGTATAAACTGGCGTGGAGTATATCAGTGTCGAGTAGCAAAATCAGGACAACCAACGATGATTGACGAAGGTGCATCGTTGGACTTTAAAAATGTGTTTTGTGGCCGATAATACCTGCATACAGTTGGGGATTTACAAATAATGATGATACGCAAATTATGGGTCGCCGTTGCATTTGCCAGCCTGTCATCCAGTATGGCTTCGCACGCCAGCCTGCGACAATACCACTCTGAAATACCGTCTTCTGACTGGCGGGTAGAAACCAGTAACCGCCTGCAGTGCACGCTAGCCCATGCGATCCCCGGCTATGGCACGGCACTGTTTACCAGCATGGCCTCCAAGCAGCTGAACATGGAATTTGAGTTGGATATGCTGCGCCTGCCAAAAAACCGAGGCGTTGCAGCGGTATATTCGGTGCCTCCATCGTGGATGCCTGGCAAGCCGCAAAAGCGTCTTGATGATATGACGATTCGTGCGCAGTACAATGGCGATCTGCCTGAGGACACTGCCTGGACGGTGCTTTCTGAGCTGGAGAAGGGGTATCAACCTACGGTTTACTATCAGGACTGGTACAACGAATTTGATAAGGTTGCCGTAAGTCTTCACGCCAGTAATTTTATGGAGCCTTATCACGCGTTTGTCGACTGCGTCGCTAATTTATTGCCGTACAGCTTTGAAGATATTGCCTACACGGTACTGTCCTACAAAAAGAACAGTGTCGAGCTGAGCAAATACTCTCAACGCCGTCTGGCAATGATTGGCGAATATCTTAAAGAGGATAGTGAGCTTGAATTAGTGCTGCTGGATGGTTACACCGATAGCTATGGCGGCCGTTGGAACAATGAGCAGTTATCCATCAGGCGAGCTACCCAGATCAAAGACTACTTCAGCCGTATGGGGGTTGCGCCAGACAGAATTGAGGTCACAGGACATGGTGAAAAACGTCATGTGGCGCCTAATTCAAACGACATGTCACGGGCTAAAAACCGTCGCGTGGTAATCAGGATGGCGAAATCCTAACGCATGCCATGTGCTTGCTGATAGGCCAATACGCGGTCACTGAAGTCAGTAAAAATGCCGTCAACCTTTACGACATTTAGCAGAGTGTGCATGGCATGTTGCGGACTCACGCCGTCGGGTAAATCATCAACTCTAAACGTGTAGGGGTGGACCAGTAAGCCAGCTTTACGTGCGTCGTTCATAAGTGACGTTTGCTCAGTCGTTGATAAGTCTACCAACTGAGGGATCCAGGGTCCGATTCCCTGGGCGAATTCAGCGATCCTGGCCAGGCCGTCAGGCTTGATAAGTTGTTCATAATCGGTATCGGATTCCTGCCACTCGTTTTCGCCAATCAGTTGGATAAGTTTCACCTTTGCATTCAGTTTTTCTCGCCAGCGTCGCAGCTCGGTAAAGTCAAAGCATTGGATAAATATAGGCAGGGAGGCATCATCAAGTTGATACTGGCGTAATACTTCCAGCACGATGCTGCTGATATCAGCATCTTGTTTTTGGTGCCACGCCGGGGCCTTGATTTCCGCATACAGACCCACGTTTTTGCCTGTCATTCGATTCAATTCATTGACGAGCTGAATATGCTCTTCAAATGTGGCAATACGAAAGTCTCCCCGCGCCTGAAAACGCGATGGGTAGACCTGCTGGCCATTTTGCTTTTGGCGTTCATGCAGACGAAGCTGCTTGAGTTCATCCAGGGTAAAGTCAATCACATAATAGCGACCATCGTCTCGTTTTCGTTCGGGAAAACGACGTTCGACATCTGTAACGGTGCCAAGGTGGATGTCATGCAAGACAACCGGCACCTTGTCTTTTGACAAAACGATGTCCTGTTCAATGTAGTCAGCACCTGTACCGTAAGCGAGGGCTGCTGCGGCAATGCTGTGTTCCGGGAGGTAGCCTGACGCACCGCGGTGCGCGATAACCAATGCCTGACAGTATGCTCTACTAGAAAAGATGAATAGCAGCAGTAATGCCGCAATCCGCATTTATGTCAGCCTTTGCGTTCAATAAGTTCGATCGCGTAACCATCAGGATCGCGTACAAAAGCAATGACTGTCTTGCCGCCAAGTACCGGCCCTGGCTTGCGATACACATCGCCGCCGTTCTGTTCAATTTGCTCGCACAGCCCGTAAATGTCTTCGACGCCAATGGCGATGTGGCCATAGGCATTTCCCATATCGTACTCGCTGGTGTCCCAGTTATACGTCAGCTCCAACACGGCTTGCTCTGATTCAGGTCCGTAACCCACAAACGCCAGGGTATAGCGGTACTGTTCGTTATCTGCCTGGCGCAATAAGGTCATGCCCATGACCTTAGTGTAAAACTCTACCGAGCGATCTAAATCGCCGACTCGTAGCATGGTGTGAAGAATGCGCATAAAAGCTCCTCAATGATTGTCTGTGTGTTACTACAATTCGTAAATTTAACAAAGGCAGATCACAGGCAACGGGTTTCTATTGATATCAGGCTGAATGACTACAACATAAATACCGTTAGCCAGTAGCCAACGGAGTAGGCCAGTAATAAACGAAACGACATTCTCAGGTAACTCATGAAGTTAAGTTCTTTTACTTTGCTCATCGCAATAATACCGGCAGCAGAGCCGATAACAAGCAGAGAGCCTCCTACGCCTACCGCGTAGGTCATCGATAACCATTCAGTGGCAGTGAGGTTTACGTTTGCTTTTAACACGGCGGCTGTCAACGGAACGTTATCTATCAGTGCCGATGCGATACCTAACAGATAATTTGCCACAGAGGTTGGTAGGTACTGATAGAGCAGCGCAATGTCGTCTAGCACATGTAGTACTTTCAATGCGCCAACAATTAATAAAATTCCCAAGAAAAACAGCAACGTGTCGAACTCAATTTCACGAATATAGTTGAGCACATTCGGGTTGGTCTTAGGCTTATGCATAAAATGACCGCACAGAAACATCAGACTTAAACCGAATAAAAAAGTCAGCACTGGCGGCACATTAAACAACACGTTAAAGGTTAGTGTCGCTATGATGGTCAGTAAAAAAATCACTGCGATCAGCTTATCAGCAGCGTGTATTGGTTTTTTCTCCGTGTTTAATACAACCAGCTCAGACATATTTGAAGACAGTAACAATGCCAGAGTAAGGACACCTGCAATGGCGGGCAGAATGAGTTGTAAGAGACTCAGAATGGTGACCTTGTCAGCCAGGAAGATCATTAACGTAGTGACATCGCCGGTAATAAGAGATACGCCGCCACTGTTAACCGCAAACACTACCAGTACGGCATACTTAAGCTGCTTACGGACCGAGATACGTAACTGTGTAATGACCGCCACGGAGACCAGCGTGGCGGTCACGTTGTCAGCCAATGACGAAAATAAAAATGCGGCAAGGCCCAGAAAAATAAGTAGTTTACGTTCCGTTATTTGACTGGGTAATACGCGTTGCACCAGACTGGATATGAAGCCTTTACCATTCAGATAGGCAACAAATGTCATCGCTGACATCAAAAACAGCCATAGGGACGCAATCTCCAATAAATTTTCGTTCAGGTTTTCCGTTATTTGATGGCTGTCAAAACCGGAATCGGGATAAATATAAAAAATAAGCCAACACAGGCTGCCTAAAAATAAGGTGCTTTTCGCTTTATTAATGTGAATTTTCTCTTCAAGCACCACCAACAGCAGAGCAAGGATAGAGAGGCTAACAATGAGAGTTTGTATCATTTGATTGGCTTTCTAGTGCAGTTGAGAAACCGCAATGATATTTTCTGCAGTGCACGCAGGCCGCTAAACAGCGATCGTGAAAAGGCTACCACGCGGAAAATGCAGAGGAGTTGTTAAGTGGCGCGCAGTTTACTCTGTTTTTTGTTTAAATTCACAGAGATCTTCAATAATACATGAGCCGCACCGGGGCTTGCGTGCAACGCAGGTATAGCGTCCGTGTAAGATTAGCCAATGGTGTACGTCGACCTTAAACTCTTTGGGGACAACCTTGAGTAGCTTTTCTTCCACTTTATCGACGTTCTTACCCATAGCAAACTTAGTACGGTTAGATACGCGGAAAATGTGAGTATCAACAGCAATGGTGGGCCAGCCAAAAGATAATGAAAGTAGATATTTCAAGTATTAGGTAGATATGTATGTTACCTATCGTTGATTGGAAGTAAAACAAAGTCTGTTTAAGTAAAAATAGTCCAATTTTTTAACTGTGTTAGTCATCAACTTTGAACTTACTTAAAAATGCAGACGATAAAATGTTGATGACTTAACACGTTAGCATGGCTTTTATTCTTTTATTCTTTTATTTAAATTATTTTAAAACTTTCTGCGATAACGCATCGACTATGTGTTTATAAAATTTAAGAAACTGGAAGATATATGTATATAGTAAAAGTTGCTCTATTTGTTTTAATTCTTGTTAACATTGATTGCAATGCTGATGAAATAAATATCACTCCACAAGGTGATTACTCCATAGCATCAGAATTTTTAATTCACTCAAATGTTCTTAATGAAGAGAGAACCTTTTTTATATCCTTACCTGATAGTTATAATAAAAGTGACACAACTTATCCTGTATTAATTCTTTTGGATGGCGCACAAAACCTGGAACATGCTGTAGCAAGTTCCAGAATGTTATCCAAATGGAAAGGAATACCAGAAACCATTATTGTTGCGATCCCAAGTAAAACGAGGGTTAAAGATTTTACCCCTACTCAAGATTTAAATTATTCAAAAGAAAGTGGAGGGGCGGTTAAGTTTTCAGACTTTATAGAAAAAGAAGTAATGGAGTATGTTGATAAACATTACAGAACTCATCAATTTAGAATACTTGAAGGGCACTCTTTAGGAGGATTATTTTCTGCGCATCAATTCTTAATTGGGAATAGCTTTTTCAATGCCTATATTATCATTTCGCCTGCTTTGTGGTGGGATGACTATCACTTAATTCGTAGATTGGAAAATACAGAGCAATTTAAAGTTGGCGCTAATATTCCTATTTATTTTGGTATCGGTGAATTAGATGGGTATGGAATGAAACAAGAACTGAAGCAATTTTATGATGCTCTTATAAACAAAGGGGGGTCTAAAGATGTATATGCTCATCAACACTATTTGGAAGAAGGGCATATGTCAGTTACTTTACAATCGGTTTATGATGGTTTACAGCATGTTTTCAAGGGCGCAATATTTCATGAAGCGTTATGGTCTGAATTTAGTTCGGATGATTTTATAAAGTTTATTCAAAGAACAAAGCGAGTTTATGGCTCTAGTGTTACCCAAACAGGTGAACTTTTTAGCCAGTTATCTCAGTATCTTATAAATAAGGGCGATTTTGTCGGTGCAATTACTGTGCTCAAAGCCAATATTGAGTCCTATCCTGAATATGCATTTAATCATGAAGCATTGGCTGATGTTTACGTATTAAATGACCAGGCTAAACTGGCAATAGAACAATATAAAGAAGCTGTAAAATATGCCAGAACCTCAAATTCTTTTGGCGATGGGGTTGCAAAGAGATATGAAGCGGCAATTGAGCTTTTAGAAAACCCAATAGTACATAAATTGGCAACATTAAAACTATTCTCAGGTTGTTATGTATCAGAATCGGATCCTAGCTCAATATTTAAATTTTATTTAAAAGAAAATAATCTAATTGGAGCCAGAAAAGAGTGGCTTGATTTTAAATTGTTTGCGGACACTCAGAATAGTTTTTTTATGCGAACACAGCCCAAGTTAAGATTTGAATTTGACAAAAATACAGTTAATGTTTTTGCTTATGGTCAGGTCTACAAGTATCGAAAAGAGAGTTGTGCAAAATAAGTAACTGTCTGACATTGGTAAATTGCAGGGATGCAATTCTTCAAAAGCTATTCAGTCTTATCTTTAAACTCACATAAGTCTTCAATAATGCAACTACCGCACTTTGGTTTACGTGCCACACAGGTATAGCGGCCATGCAGGATGAGCCAGTGATGTACATCGACTTTAAACTCTTTAGGTACGACTTTCTCAAGCTTTTGCTCTACGGCAACAACATCCTTACCCATTGCGAACTTGGTGCGGTTTGATACACGGAAAATATGCGTGTCGACAGCGATGGTAGGCCAGCCAAACGCCGTATTGAGCACAACATTAGCCGTTTTTCGGCCCACTCCCGGCAGCGCTTCAAGTGCCTCACGACTTTCCGGTACTTCACCGCCATGCTTATCCAGCAAAATTTGACTGAGCTTAACCACATTATTTGCTTTGGAGTTGAACAGCCCAATTGTCTTGATGTATTCCTTTAAACCTTCCACACCCAAATCGACAATGGCCTGCGGAGTATTGGCAACAGGAAACAGCTTATCGGTCGCCTTATTTACGCTCACATCAGTAGCCTGTGCAGAAAGTGTCACCGCGACCAGCAATTCAAATGGCGTAGAAAATTTCAGCTCTGTGGTCGGGTGTGGATTCGCCTCTCGGAGGCGAGTCAGGATTTCGAGGCGTTTTTGTTTATTCATGGCGATGCTAAGGATTAGTTACTCTCTGTCGTGACTCTGGCCCGTGTGACGGTCTTTTCAGGTTGTTGTTGGGCAAACATTTTTTCGATACGGTTATCCAGTGCATTTTTTAGTGCAATCAGTAGCCCCATACCAAGAAATGCGCCAGGCGGCAGGATCGCCAGCAAAAAAGCGCTATCGGCATGATAAACGGAAACGGTGAGCACGGAGGCCCAGTCCCCAAACAGCCTGTCGGCTCCGGCCAGCAAGGTGCCGTAACCCAACACTTCACGCAGTGCGCCAAGCAACACTAGCACGCTGGTAAAACCTAAGCCCATCATTAGTCCATCAAACGCGGCATAATGAACTGGGTTTTTAGACGCATAGGCTTCGGCCCGGCCAATAATCGCGCAGTTGGTGACGATCAAAGGAATGAAAATGCCAAGCGCCAGATACAAATCATAGGTAAACGCATTCATCAGCAGCTGGGTGATAGTGACAAATCCAGCAATGACCATCACAAAAATCGGGATACGGATTTCATTGGGGACCAGATTCCTGACCAGCGATACCGTCGTGTTTGAGCCAATCAATACCAGCGTTGTTGCCAGACCCAGGCCTAGTCCGTTAATGGTTGTCGAGGTGACGGCCAGCAGTGGACACAAGCCCAATAGCTGCACCAGCGCGGCGTTGTTCTTCCATAAGCCCTGCCAGCTAAGCTCGCGATATTCATTGTGCATGAGCATTGTCCTCATGATCCGTGTCCAGAGCGCAGTTATTCTCGGCTTGCAGTAGCTCAGACTGATTTTGCTGTCCGAACTGCACAGCTCTGGCTACCGCAGACACGACAGCACGTGGCGTGATGGTTGCTCCCGTGAACTGGTCAAACTGTCCGCCATCTTTTTTGACTGCCCAACGGGAGCGTGACTCATCGCTGTAGCGTTTGCCATTGAAGGCTAAAATCCAGTCGCTGATTGAGGCGTCAATTTTATCACCGAGACCGGGGGTTTCACGGTGAGACAGTACTCTAACGCCCGTTACGGTGCCATCCAAACGGGTGCCCACCAATAAATCAATATCACCACTGTAACCATCCGGCGCTGTGGCTTCTATCGCCATCGCGACATATTCACCATTAACGCTCGCTCTGTATATCCGTCTATTAGCTGACGGCCCTAGTAGCTGTGCGTCAGTCACGATGACGCAGTTGGCCGCAATGTCATTTTCATGCAGGTTGGCAGGAATCACCGTATTCAGTGTTTGACGCAGCTTCGATTGCTGCTGCTGTGTGATGGTACTGTCCGTTGCCAGCGAGGTCAGCACAATCAGCAACGTGGTCAGTATCGCAAAGGCAGCTAATATCGCGCCATTTTTACCAATGTTCCTGATCATCGTCGCGCTCCTTTATTGCTACTGTTGCTACGATGACCATACGTCCTTGGCTGGGTGTAATAATCAATTAATGGTACGGCCATATTCATAATAAGGACCGCAAACGCAATAGCGTCGGGATAGCCTCCCCACTGCCGGATGATATAGACCCAGATACCGATGGCGGCGCCAAATATCAGCCTGCCGTTACGGGTCGTCGAGCCGGATACAGGGTCGGTGACGATGAAAAATGCGCCCAACATGGCCCCGCCGCTGAACAGGTGAAACCAGGGCGAACTGTATTGGTCGCTGTCGAGTAAGTAGAAAAATGACGCTGTTAGTGCCAGTCCGGCTAACATGGAAATCGGCATATGCCAACTGATTACGCGCTGTTGTAATAGAAACAAACCGCCTAGCAAGAAGGCAGCGTTAACGGCAAACCAGCCTATCCCGGTCGCACCGTTGAAAATAGATAATCCAAGCGTTTCCGACACCGTTTTACCCTGTGTCAGCCCGGTTTTTACGGCATCCAATGGGGTTGCCAGCGTCACGCCGTCCACATCGACACGTAGCTGAGAAATGCTGTAGCCTTCAGTGGTGAATCCGCTGAAAATGATGCTGATGGCATCCATCAGGTTATGCGATTGCTCAGCCAGTGACTGCGGTGGTAGCCATGCTGTCATTTGCACCGGGAACGACACCAGCAGCATGACGTACGCTGCCATAGCGGGATTAAATAAGTTAAAGCCCAGGCCACCATACAGTTGCTTGACGACACCGATCGCGAAGACTGTGCCAATCACGGTAATCCACCAGGGGGCGAAGGGTGGAATGCTGACCGCAATCAGTAACGCGGTTAACAGTGCACTGCAATCTTTAACTGCACGCTCAAAGTCTTTTTTCCGTAACTCCAGTATCAGTGCTTCGGTTGCGACGGCGGTGGCACTGGCGATAAGCAGGTGAACCAGTACGCCCATGCCGAAAAACCAGCATTGCATCGCAATGCCCGGCAGTGCGGCATAACACACCATACGCATGATCTGGCCGGTATCACGGTTTACTCGTTGATGAGGAGAACTGGCAAGTGCGAATTTCATGATTGGCTATTTTTCTCTTCTGTGACATCGTCAGAATCAGACGTATTCTGCGCCTGCTGTCTATTGGCCTTTTTTGCTTTAGCCCTGGCTACAGCCGCAGCGATCCTCTGCTGTTTGCTCTCTGCTTGGCGCTGAATGTCTTGCTCACTCTGCTGCTCGTTATTACCAGCTTCATCGCTTTTATGTTGCGCGGGTGTAGTTTTATTGACGTCCTGCCCCTGTTGCTTTTTCGCCTTGGCTCGTGCAACAGCCGCGGCTATCTGACGTTGTTTACGCTGTGCTGCAGACTCCGCATCGTCATTATCGGACTCATGGTTATGCGCAGGAGACGGTTGCACTGTAGCTTCAGGCTTCTTCTCGGCGTCAGTTTGCGCAGCCCGTTTTGCTTTCGCTCTGGCGATAGCCGCGGCAACAGCCGCGTTTTTAGGTTGTGTTTCCGCGACCGGCTCAGTCACATTCTCTGTTTGCTGCTTTTTCGCTTTGGCCCGGGCAATGGCATCGCTGACACGAGCAGATTTGTCAGTGTCTTTATTTTGCATTGCCTGCTTTCGTGCTTCGGCAGCCTTGCGGTGTTTTTCTTCACGGGCCTGTTGTTCGGCTTCCAGTCTTGCTTTGCGCGCCTCAAATCGACGTTTTGCCCGTTCAGCCTTGTCTTTTTCGTCCCGTTGGTTACGAATATCCGCTTTGGCCTGACGATAGTATTGCACTAGCGGAATTTCACTGGGACATACATAGGCACAGGCACCGCATTCAATGCAGTCAAACAGGTTATAGTCCTGTGCTTTATCAAGCTCCGCGGCTTTGCTATGCCAGTAAAGCTGCTGAGGCAGTAATGAAGCAGGGCAGGCATCGGCACAGGCTGAACATCGAATGCATGGCTGTTCGGCGTTATCGTTGCGTACTTCATCGACGGATGGAACCAGCAGGCAGTTGGTAATTTTGACCACAGGTACGCGAGCATCTGTAACAGTAAATCCCATCATTGGGCCACCCATAATGACCCGTGGGGATGCCTGTTTACCTGGTTGGTATTCTGCTACTGACAGCAGATGTTCGACAGGCGTGCCCAGCGGTGCCCAGACATTGTGGGGTTTGTTCAATGCGCCGCCGGTGAGCGTTACCACTCGTTCAACCAGTGGTTTGCCACTGAATATCGCATCGGCGATGGCGAAGCATGTCCCAACATTGTACATGATCACGCCGACATCGATGGGCAAACCCTGACCGGGTACTTCGCGTCCGGTGAGGACCTGAACGAGCTGTTTTTCACCACCGGCAGGGTATTTTGTCGCGACGTCACAGACCAGATAGTTGGACGCATCGCGGCACGCTACGCTAAGTGCATCCAGTGCTTCCGGTTTGTTATCTTCAACGGCGATAATGACATGACGAGGCGCGAGTAGGTGCACCAGTACATCTATTCCCTGACGAATTTGCCAGGCATGTTCACGCATCAGTCGGTCGTCAGAGGTGA
Source organism: Aestuariibacter salexigens DSM 15300 (assembly GCF_000429145.1). Classification (GTDB taxonomy): domain Bacteria; phylum Pseudomonadota; class Gammaproteobacteria; order Enterobacterales; family Alteromonadaceae; genus Aestuariibacter; species Aestuariibacter salexigens. The sequence goes on along the minus strand of NZ_AUBH01000003.1, from coordinate 32,082 downwards.
TATATGGTTCACACTCGACACCGTTAATGACCAGAAACTCAACGTTTTTACCAGGTTGGGCTTTGATATGTGAGGGGAAGCCTGCCCCGCCAAGCCCGCTGATACCCGCGTCACATATGGCTTCGACAACCTGAGCCTTGTCCATTTCCTGATAGTTGCTGAGCGGCTTCAGGTCGATCCACTGGTCTATGCCGTCAGGCTCAATCACGACGCTGAGCTCAGATAATCCAGATGGATGAGCGGCTACCTGTGGTGCAATATCTACCACGGTACCAGAGGTTGATGCATGCACGGGCACAGCAAACGGATGGGCACTGTGCGTGAGAGGCTGTCCTTTTAACACCTTTTGTCCGACTGATACCTGCAGCTCACCTTCTACACCGATGTGCTGCTTTAACGGTATGTACAGCTTGTCAGCCAGTTTCACGCGGGCAATTTCACTCTGGTTCGAAAGCGTTTTATGCTCAGCAGGATGCACACCACCGGGAAAGTCCCAGCGTTTTCCGCGTTTGAGTCGGTCAAAAATGTCTTCAACTGAGAGCGGAGTAATGGCCATGTTACGACACCTGCTTCACTGGGATCTGCTGAAGATGATCCTGTAACCGCCAGCGCCAGGATGCGGTAGTCGTTGTTACCGGTACCATATCAATACAATCAACAGGGCAGGGCTCAACACATAAATCACAGCCTGTACACTCATCTGCCATGACCGTATGCATATGCTTTGCTGCGCCTAGTATGGCGTCTACCGGGCATGCCTGAATACATTTTGTACAACCAATACATTCGTCTTCGCGGATGAATGCAACTTTTTTTACATCTTCTTCGCCATGTGCAGCATCGAGGGGTTTAGGCTCGACACCCATTAAATCAGCCAGTTTTTTAATCGTGGCCTCGCCGCCGGGCGGACATTTGTTAATCTCGTCACCGTCTGCAATGGCCTGTGCATACGGCCTGCATCCAGGGTATCCACACTGCCCACATTGTGTTTGCGGCAGTATGTCATCAATCTGGTTAACTAAGGGGTCAGCCTGCACTTTGAAACGCACGGCAGCAAAGCCCAGTATGGCGCCAAACGCAAGTGCCAAAAGACCAATCGCTAACGGAGCTGACAACACATCCATCACAATTTGACCAACCCTGTAAAGCCCATGAACGCAAGAGACATTAACCCAGCGGTGATCATCGCTATCGATGCCCCTTTAAATGGGGTGGGTACATCTGCTGCGACTAGCCGCTCGCGCATGGCGGCGAACAAGATCAGCACAAGTGAAAACCCGACCGCGGCACCAAAGCCATAAATGATGGATTCAAGCATGGAGTGCTGCTTAGTGATATTTAATAGTGCGACGCCAAGTACGGCGCAGTTAGTCGTGATCAGCGGCAAGAAAATGCCTAAAAGTCGATACAGCGTTGGACTGGTCTTATGCACCACCATTTCCGTAAACTGCACAACAACTGCAATGACAAGGATAAAGCTCAATGTTCTCAGATAAGCGATATCGAGAGGAATAAGCACATAATTTTCAATCAGGTAGCTGGCCAGTGAGGCTAATGTCAGGACAAAAGTCGTTGCCATAGACATGCCTATTGCCGTTTCCAGCTTCCCTGACACCCCCATAAACGGGCACAAGCCAAGGAACTGAACCAGCACGAAATTATTTACCAGCACTGTACTTACGAGTAGAAGAACGAATTCTGTCATGCTAACCAGGATGTGTTGTGACGGACCGGTGTGACGTACCCGCCTATTATCGCCGTTTAGTTTGGTAATAACAACTTGATAAAACTAGGGTTATTGGCAGAAATATGAGGGATTTTCGTGACTATCCGGGCGATAGTGGCTCCCCCTCCCCGACTCGAACGGGGGACCTGCGGATTAACAGTCCGTCGCTCTAACCAACTGAGCTAAGGGGGAAGCGTATCGTCTTCGCGGTGAAAAGTGGCTCCCCCTCCCCGACTCGAACGGGGGACCTGCGGATTAACAGTCCGTCGCTCTAACCAACTGAGCTAAGGGGGACCTGCTTTTCAACGGACGCGAATAATAAAGAGCTGCTGGTATCGTGTCAACACTGTTCAGAATAAATTTTCGTACGCGGCAGGGGATTGATCAATTGCGCATCAGATTGGTTAAAAAGTCGCTTATTTCATTGCTCAGATGGCGGCGTAAAAGGCGCCTGATTTTTCATTACATTTATATTTGATTTTCGTGATCTTTATTGCTTTTCAATATAAATAATTTTTTGACACCTGTATTTGAGTACAGTGTTTAACAAAAATGTAACCTAAGGTTATAGTCGGTAGCGTTAGTGAAAGCTCACATAAATTTTGCCAATTTGTCAGCCACATCCCGCCATTACTGAGCCTTTGCCAGTTATCCACTAAAACTGTGGATAACTTTGTGGAAATTATCACAATGTTATGCGACACAGAGATTAAACTAAAGTCAATAGGCTAATGCGTCCGCTACAACACTATTTTAAAAAAACCAATAAAAACATGCACATAATAATTGCTTGGAAACTATCCTGTTGTTATGACTGAAATTTTAGTTTAGAGATTGCAGTACTGTGTGTTTCTTTTTTGTACTGTTGACAACATGCCAGTAAGTTCATGCCATTCGACCCTTAAACGGGCTCGATTCACTTATAAAAATTCACCTCTGAATCGGGTCTGGAAACATTGTCACGCATGACTTTACAGTGAGAATTGGTATGACAACGGTGTGACAAAATTATGACGCTTATGATGATAGGCAGATAAATTAAATAACGTGAAAAACGGTGTATTTACATATCTTATTACACTGAATGTTGGCACAGTCATGTGCTCTCGCGTAACATTGAAGTCTTTCCTTTTCTTCTGATTCGCACGCTGACATGCCTGTCACAGAATCGCAGCATAAATGAACAGTGGAATGTCTGAGAATCCATCTACACCGCAGAGAAAAAAGCCTTCTGGCACCGATTTATTGAATGGTGATATCAGTCAGACGCTAAAACGTATGACGCTACCCATGATCATGGGCATGATCATGCTCATGACCTTTGGCCTGGTCGATACGTTTTTTGTCAGTTTGCTGGGCACTGAGCAGCTGGCGGCGATCAGTTTTACCTTCCCGGTAACCTTCACCCTTATCAGTCTGAACATTGGCTTGGGCATTGGTACCTCAGCCACTATTGGTCGTTATCTGGGCTCTGGCGATACCTTATTAGCCAAAGAGTTTGCAACCGGTGCGTTAATGTTGTCCACCCTATTGGTTGGCGCGTTGGCAGTGGTTGGAGTAATGACGATCGAGCCTATTTTCCGTTTGTTGGGCGCATCAGACGCGTTACTACCTTATATAAACGATTATATGGTGGTGTGGTATGTGGCCGGCGTATTTCTGGCCCTGCCTATGGTGGGAAATAGCGTCCTCAGGGCATCAGGTGATACTAAAACGCCAAGCATGGTTATGGCCATGGGCGGTGCAATCAATGCGATTCTGGATCCGCTGTTAATCTTTGGTTGGGGGCCCATTCCTGCGATGGGAATACAAGGTGCTGCGATTGCCACGATGATCGCCTGGGGTGTGGGTGTGGTGTATATATTGTCGCTGCTTATCAAGCGTCAGCTGATGTTGCCACGATTACTGACACTGCCTGAAATGCGATTGACCAGCGGTGGCATACTGAAAATCGGTTTACCCGCGGCCGGAGCGAATATGCTCACACCTATTGCCGGAGGCGTTGTGACAGCGCTCGTGGCGTCATATGGACCGGAAGCTGTCGCTGCGTGGGGGGTAGGCAATCGTCTCGAATCCATGGCCAGCATTGTAGTGTTGGCATTGTCTATGAGCCTGCCACCCTTTATCAGCCAGAATTTTGGCGCAAATAAACTGCAGCGCGTGGAGCATGCCTACAAGCAGGTCTTACGCTTTATACTCATCTGGCAGCTTATTATCTATGCGCTGATGTGGCTGTTATCACCCTATATTGCGGCCATCTTTACTGATGATCCTGAAGTTGCTTCGATCATTCGTCTGTTTTTGATGGTTGTGCCGCTTGGTTACGGGCTTCAGGGAGTGATCATTCTCAGCAATTCGTCGTTTAATGCTATGCATAAACCTATGGCGGCGTTGTGGTTAAGTATTCTCAGGTTATTCGTATTTTTTGTGCCTCTGTCCTATGCCGGTAGTGTACTTTTTGACTTGCCTGGGATGTTCTGGGGCGGCGTCATTGCCAACGCCATGACGGCGGCAATTGCCTATATGTGGTTTGTTCGCACCTTAGCCAGAGATGCCGCAACGTCAATGTCATCAGACACAGTGACAGCAGTAAGTGAGAGAGAATAATGGAGCGAGGATTTCGTTTAGCATCCAAGTTCGCACCAGCCGGTGATCAGCCCAAGGCAATTAATGCCCTGGTAGAGGGGCTGGAAGATGGATTGGTTTGTCAGACCCTACTGGGGGTAACCGGCTCAGGTAAAACATTTACCATGGCCAATGTGATCGAACAGGTACAGCGACCAACGTTGATTCTGGCGCATAACAAGACACTCGCTGCACAGTTATACGGCGAGTTCAAAGAATTCTTTCCCGATAATGCTGTCGAGTACTTCGTCTCTTATTACGATTATTATCAGCCCGAAGCCTATGTACCAAGCACCGACACTTTTATTGAGAAAGATGCATCGATAAACGACCACATAGAGCAGATGCGCTTATCTGCCACCAAAGCGCTGATGGAGCGTCGCGACGTGGTGATCATTGCCAGCGTATCCGCTATTTACGGATTGGGCGACCCGCAGTCCTACATGAAAATGCTACTGCATTTGCGCCAGGGTGATTTGATGGACCAGCGCGCGATACTCAGGCGTTTGGCGGAGCTGCAATATAAACGCAATGATTTGGCATTTGAACGCGGCACCTTCAGAGTCCGTGGTGACGTCATCGACATCTTTCCAGCTGACTCTGAAAAGCAGGCTGTCAGAGTAGAACTTTTTGATGAGGAAATCGAAAAAATCAGCTTATTCGACCCTCTCACAGGTGCAGTCGAAAAGAGTGTAGTGCGTGTCACTGTGTTCCCGAAAACCCACTATGTCACGCCAAGGGAAAAAATCCTCAATGCAGTGGAAGACATTAAACTTGAGTTGAAAGAACGTCGCGAGCAGCTCAAGGATAATCATAAACTGGTTGAAGAACAGCGCCTTAGCCAACGTACTCAATTTGATATCGAGATGATGCTGGAGCTTGGCTACTGTTCTGGGATTGAGAACTACTCGCGCTATTTATCCGGACGAGCACCCGGCGAACCGCCTCCGACCTTGTTAGATTATTTTCCTGCCGATGGGCTGATGTTTATTGATGAATCCCACGTCACGGTCTCTCAGGTTGGCGCAATGTACAAAGGCGACAGGTCCAGAAAGGAAACGCTGGTAGAGTTTGGGTTTCGTCTACCCTCTGCGCTGGATAACCGTCCCCTTAAGTTTGAAGAGTTTGAGCGAATCTGTCCGCAAACGATTTATGTCTCGGCAACGCCTGGCAAATATGAACTTGAAAAGTCGTCAGGCGAGGTAGTGGAGCAGGTGGTCAGGCCGACTGGACTACTCGACCCGCAGCTGGAGGTCAGGCCGGTCGCGTCGCAGGTTGACGATGTGCTATCTGAAATACATCTACGAGTGGCCAGCAATGAGCGGGTGTTGATTACCACGCTCACCAAACGAATGGCTGAAGATCTCAGTGAATATCTGAACGAACACGGTGTGAAAGTGCGCTACCTGCATTCTGATATCGATACCGTTGAGCGCATTGAAATTATTCGCGATCTGCGGCTTGGTAAATTTGATGTGTTGGTTGGGATCAACTTGTTGCGAGAAGGATTAGATATGCCAGAGGTGTCACTGGTTGCCATTCTTGATGCCGACAAAGAAGGCTTCCTGCGTGCCGAGCGTTCACTGATCCAGACCATTGGGCGAGCGGCGCGTAACATTAACGGTAAAGCCATTCTGTACGCCGACACCGTGACGCAATCTATGCAGAAAGCGATTGATGAGACTAATCGACGCCGCGAAAAGCAGGCCGCTTACAACGCCGAACATGGCATCACGCCTAAGCAGTTGGTTAAACCTATTACGGATATCATGGATATAGGTGAAGAGGGCGGTTCCAGCAAAGGTATAAAGCTTCGTAAAGTCGCAGATAAAAAAGCCGAATACAAAGCGCTCAGTGCCACGGAATTAATGGCGAAAGTCGCCGAGTTGGAAAAACAAATGTTCACCTATGCTAAAGAACTGGAGTTTGAAAAGGCGGCGGCCACTCGAGATGAAATCGAGCAATTACGGGCCAAAATCGTCGAGCTCTCATAATCTGACTCCCGATATAGGTTAAAAAATAATCAAAAAATTCTGATAATTTCTACTTCATAGGGTGGACGGCTACGACTATCTGGTGTAAAAGTATATACAGACATACCTATAACAATAATGCGCTGCTATGCTAAATCGTCTACAAGAGTCTGATATTAAACTACTTCGTGTATTTTACGCGGTAGCTTCCTGTAATGGTTTCACTGCTGCTGAACCGGTTTTACGTATGCAAAGACCGAATATCTCTGCGGCTATCAAAAAACTGGAAGAGCGTTTGGATTTGGTTCTGTGTCACCGCGGCAGAGGTGGTTTCCAGATGACCAAAGAAGGTGAAGTGGTTTTTCAGGAGACCAAGCGCATTTTTAACGCGTTTGATAACTTTGTGTTTAACCTGAAGAGTCTGCATGATGATTATTCGGGTCACATCACACTGGTGTTGATGGCTGGTTTACCTCTGTCCATGCATCTTGCCGTGAGTAAGGCTGTGAAGAGCACCATGAAAAAATTTGACGATATTCACGTCAATATTCAAACCCGTCTTTACAATGAAGTTGAGCATGTCGCCTTGTCAGGTGAGTGTCACCTGGTGTTATCGACGTACGACATGGTTAAGCCTGAATCCGTCACTTTTCATCCGGTTGGCATTGGCTGTAAAGGACGGTTATATTGTGGTCCTACCCATCCGCTGGCGAAATATCGCGAAGGGTTACCTGGCGATGTGAAGATCGAAGATCACCCGGCCATTGGCATTTCCGGGTTATCCTCTGCCAATTACATTCAAAATGATAAGCGGCTGTCTATCCAAACGTTTTCAGACTCTTATGATGTGTGCATGTCGGCAATCATGACTGGCGAGTATGTTGGTTTATTACCTGACTATATTGCCAAAGAGCAGGGCGCTGGTCTGGGCTTGGTGCCAGTTGGCGGTGGCAATCTGTTTGAATTTGAACATGAGCTGTTCGTCATGAACGGCAAAAACACCCGACTCAATCCGGTATTACGTCACTGTATCCGCGAACTGACCTATTTTGTCGCGGAAAGTCAGAAATAATTAGCGCTATTCATACTCCAGCGGGTCTGTTGCCTGGTTAGCGGTAAAGGCTTCCAGGCGTTCCTGACAAGCCCCACATTTGCCACAGGCTTTTTCACGGCCGTTATAACATGTCCAGGTCTTCGCGTAATCCAGTCCCATCGCCAGACCGTCTCTAAGTATGTCGATTTTATCCTGGTACAGATAGGGTGAGAGGATTTCGACTGACTCATAATTAGCAATGGCACAGACCTGATTCATTTTCTCTACGAACTCCGGACGACAGTCTGGATAAATGGCATGATCGCCAGAATGTGCCCCGTAATACACCTGCGGTGCCCTAATAGAAACCGCGTAGCCAACTGCCAGAGACAGCAAGATCATATTTCGATTGGGCACCACAGTTTGTTTCATGCTCGGCTCTTCATAATGTCCTTCTGGCACATCTACATCATCGGTCAACGCCGATCCCGCGAGCAGGGTATTGATGGCGGTAATATCGACGACTTTATGAGAGATGTTTAATTCGGCACATACTCTGGCTGCATAGTCCAACTCTTTCTTATGACGCTGTCCGTAATTAAAAGATAATGCGAAAAGCTCTAGCCCCTGTTTGTGGGCTTTATGCAAAACGGTAAATGAATCCATTCCGCCTGAGAAAATTACCACTGCCTTTTGTGTCATGTTGAACGCTTCACTATATAATGGGGTCTTTGGCACATTGCCGCGCATTGTAGTGCATTGTCGTCCGCATCCCAATTTTTTCAATTAGTTGAGGTCATTTTTGCCAACGCAGACACTTAAATTTAATGAAGTTTTCCAATCGATACAGGGCGAAGGGGCATTTACTGGCGTACCTTCTATTTTTGTCCGCTTGCAGGGATGCCCCGTTGGTTGTCCCTGGTGCGATACCAAGCATACCTGGGACATTGATCTGGAAAAGCAGCGCACTGTGGAAGACGTGATGAATGAGCAGCAGGAATCGGACTCCTGGTTTGAAAGTTCTGAACAACGCCTGCTCGCACTGTTTGAGGAGCAAGGCTATACCGCCAGGCATGTGGTATTAACCGGCGGTGAACCAGCGATGTACGACTTGACTGTGTTATGTGAACTGCTTGAAAAGTGTGGATACAGTATCCAGATTGAAACCAGCGGCACCTTCGCAGTCAGATGCAGCCCTCAAACCTGGGTCACGTTGTCACCGAAGATCAATATGCGCGGTGGCTACACCATTTTGGATGAGGTGTTAAATAGAGCAAACGAGATAAAACACCCGGTCGCGATGCAAAAGCATATCGATGAACTTGATGAACTGCTTGCCCGTTACAACGGGGAAATCTCACCGCTCATTTATTTACAACCGATCAGTCAGCAAAAACGTGCGACTGAACTGGCTATCAGTACTTGTATCGCACGCAACTGGCGTTTATCGTTACAGACACACAAATACATAGGGATAGAATAACGTGGCAGAGCAAGCGGACATGCACAGCAGGATCGTAGCCTTATTTGAACAGTTCGACAGGGCGATGGATAAGCAAAGTGGCGCGGACGTCGCCGCGCTTTACCACCTGCCCGCTGTCATCATGAATGATGATGAGAAGCTGGTATACACCGACAGGCAGGAACTGGAGCGACGCATAACCAACATTCTCGGGCTGTTCCAACAATCAGGTGTGGTGCATCACCACGGTGAAGTGGCCCACGTGATGAGATTGTCAGAAGCGATCTGGTTCTGCACTGTAGACTGGCAGCTTAAAGACGAACAGCATAACGTAATTGAGCACTGTATGACGTCTCACACGTTACAGCTTAATGGCGAACTACAGATCATTATTTCTGTGATCGATGAAAATATCACGCGCCTGCTAAACGTTGCGGCGCAGCGAGGCAGCACGTGATAAAACTTGTAAAGGTAATCTTTGCGAGTGCGTTGCTCTGTGCGGTGTGCATCTCCGCATACGGCGCAGTATGGAATATTACCTATCCGCGAGCATTATCAGAGTCAGACCAACGCAACGACTATTATTTACAGATCCTGTCATTGGCGTTGGACCAGACTGGTGTCAACTATCGACTTCTTCCTTCAGAGCGGATCATGTTGCAGGGCAGGGCGATACGCAATCTCATTGAAAACCGTGAAATAAATGTCATCTGGAGTATGACTGACGCTCAGCGTGAAAAAGAACTGCTGCCTATTCATATCCCACTTCAGAAAGGGCTCATCGGTTGGCGGGTGTTTCTGGTCAGAGAAGACAGAGTTCAACAATTTGAAGGGATTGAACGACTCGCACAGCTTACACGACTGACCGCCGTGCAGGGCGCTGACTGGCCTGATACTAAAATATTGCAGGCAAACGGTGTCGATGTGGTGACATCGCCGGAATATCACACTCTGTTCGCGATGCTTAACAGTAATCAGGCAGATTACTTTCCCCGTTCGATTGCCGAGGTTGAAGGCGAGCTTGCTGAGAGTAGTCTTACCGAGGGACTGGTAATCGAAAGCCGGCTCAGTTTTAGATACCCAACGGCGATGTATTTTTTCGTCAATCGTTCAAATAAAGTGTTGGCAAGATTGCTTAATGATGGTCTGGAAAAAGCCATTGCCAGTGGCCAGTTCGATGCGCTATTTAACGAGCGTTATCAAGCGATCCTGGAAAATGCGAGATTAAATGACCGCCTCGTATTTGAACTGGATAATCCACTGATGCCTGAGAGCACACCGCTTGACAGAGCGGAACTATGGTATCGGCCTGAATAGATTCAAACGAATAAGCGTCAAACCAACGACAGGCGTTTCGCTTAGTTGGAGTCATTGCGGCGTTATGCCGCAATCTCTACACTTAATTTATCTGCCAGCATTAATGAACGGCGTTACTGCTTACCGTGTACACCGGTCATTGAGCGACCAGACGGGTCAGCATTTTGTTTAAAGCTCTCGTCCCATTCCAGCGCTTCGACCGTGCTACACGCAATCGACTTACCTCCTGGAACACATCGAGCCGCGCTCTCCTGAGGGAAGTAGCCTTCAAATATAGTGCGGTAGAAATATCCCTCTTTTGTGTCAGGCGTGTTCACAGGAAAGCGGAACTCTGCGGTTGCCAGTTGCTGATCGCTGATTTCACCTTCCACAAAGTCGCGGATTGAGTCTATCCACGAATAGCCAACGCCGTCCCCAAACTGTTCTTTCTGACGCCATAGCACTTCTGCGGGCAGCGTATCGCCATCGTCAAAGGCTTTACGCAGGATCCATTTTTCCATTTTGCCGTCGATACACATTTTATCCTTTGGATTCAGGCGCATTGCGACGTCCATAAAGTGTTTGTCGAGGAACGGGACTCGTGCTTCCACACCCCATGCCGAGGTCGCCTTGTTAGCACGTGCACAGTCAAACATATGCAGGCGTTCAAGTTTGCGTACGGTTTCTTCATGGAACTCTCTGGCATTCGGTGCTTTATGGAAATACAGGTATCCGCCAAAAATTTCGTCCGAGCCTTCACCTGACAGCACCATCTTAATGCCCATTGCCTTAATTTTCCGGGTCATCAGGTACATTGGCGTGGCGGCCCTGATGGTGGTGACGTCATAAGTTTCAAGAAAGTAGATCACGTCACGAATAGCATCCAGTCCTTCCTGAATAGTGAAATGGATTTCGTGGTGTACGGTGCCAATCATATCTGCCACTTTCTTGGCAGCGAGTAAATCCGGCGCGCCTTCAAGGCCTACTGCAAACGAGTGAAGACGGGGCCACCATGCATCGGTGCGATCTTCATCTTCAACACGTTTTGCCACATACTTTGCGGCTACAGCAGAAACCAATGAAGAATCCAGACCGCCTGACAGCAGCACTGCATAGGGCACATCTGACATCAGGTGAGATTTAACCGCTTGCTCAAATGCCTGCTTGAGCTCGTTGAGGTCTGAGCTGTTATTTTCAACTGCGTCATAGTCCATCCAATCACGTTGATAGTAGCGCTTTAGCTCGCCGGTTTTGCTCCACAAATAATGCCCTGGCGGAAATTCCTGAACGGTTTTACACACCGGAACCAGTGCTTTCATCTCTGATGCGACATAGAAATTACCATGCTCATCAAACCCAGTGTATAGCGGAATAATACCAATATGGTCGCGGGCAATGAGGTAGGTATCCTGCTCTGCGTCATACAAAATGAAGGCGAACATGCCCTGTAAATCATCTATAAAGTCAACACCGCGCTGTTCGTATAAGGGCAAGATAACTTCACAATCGGATTTGGTTCTGAAGTCGTAAGGCGCCTTGAGTCCTTTTTCCAACGCTTTGTGATTATAAATTTCGCCATTGACGGCAAGTATGTGGTTATTATTCCGGCTGATCAGGGGCTGTGCGCCGGTATCAACGTCTACTATGGCGAGACGTTCGTGACACAATATAGCATTATCATTATTCCAGATGCCGCTCCAATCTGGACCACGATGGCGTAATGATTTAGCTAACTCTAAGGCTTGCGTTCGAAGTTCTGTGACGTCTGTTTTGATGTCCAGAATACCGAAAATACCACACATAAACTGGGTTCTCTCTCATCTTGCTTGGAAATATTTGCTGTCGGCACGATTCTGTCGTGGCTTGCCTACTGGTGGCAATGTGTGCCTGTTTGGCGTGTTGTTATTATTTTTTCGCTGTATCGAATGTGCCAGTCTCAATAAAAATTGCAAGGACAATCTCTATTTATTTCAGCTGAAGTGGAGCATATCGCGACAAACCGGATTGTCGTTGCTCTGAGACTTAAAAATGGACCACGTAAAGCAGGGTGATCACGATGCTTGAGTAGGCAATGGAAATAGGCAGTCCGAACTTTGCAAAGTGCTTAAACTGATAATCGGCGGCGTTAAATACGATTAAGTTGGTCTGATAGCCATAAGGCGATATAAAGCTGGCGCTGGCCGCGAATGCTACAGCCAGGGCAAACGGCATCAAAGGCAGGCCCAGAGCTTCGGTAACACCGAACGCAAACGGGAACATCAGCGCGGCGGCGGCATTATTGGTGACAAACTCTGTAAGTAACAGCGTGGTGATATACACCGTCACCAGCGCCCACAAAGGACTGATACCACTAAGAAGCGGCTTCAGCGTCGTCATCAGCATATCGATCAGACCCGCATCTTCCAACGCCGTCGCCAGGCTGAGCGCGCCTACAATAACGATGATGAGGTTGATCGGCAGATTACGCTTTATCTCAGCGTTAGACACGATACCCAGTACAACGAGCAGCGCAATTAGAAATAACAGTCCGGTAGCCAGTGGAATAACTGAAAACGCGGCCAGACCAATGGTGACGAGAAAACCGGCGATGACGGTCCATTCCTGTGTCGGCGATAGCTTGGTCGCAATGCGCTGCTCAGACAGCACAAAGAAGTTTTTGGTCAGGTTATGACGCTGCGCAAAGTCGGGTCCGGTGGCTAAAAGCAGGAAGTCACCGGCCTGTAATTTGATCTCACCAAGCTTACCTGAGAGCTGTGCACCGTCTCGTCGAATGGCGACCACCGCGGCGTCAAACAGTGCACGAAATCCTAACGCCTTGAGTGTCTGACCGATGACTTGAGCACGATTCGAGACAATCACTTCGGTAAGGTTTTCTTTGAGCAGGCCGTTACTTTCCGCAAACAAGGTCAGGCCTTTGATATGGCTAAGGTTATCGACTTTTTGCACATTACCGCTGAAGATCAGCTTATCATGGGCCTCAATAACCAATTCAGGACTGACAGGACTAATAAGATGGCCGTTGCGGATCACCTCAACCAGAAATAACTCCGGCAGATTACGCAGGTGATTATCCTCCACACTTTTGCCAACCAGTTCGGAGTCTGGTTCGACTTCCGCTTCAATAAAGTAGCGCTGGAAACTGTTCTTCTGTGCCTGGATATCTGGCAATAAAGGGGTCAGCAGAAACATGAGCAGACCGCAGCTCAACCCGGCTATTAAGCCATACAACGTAAAATCCCAGAATGCGAAGCCCGGGTGACCATGGTCGATCAAAAAACTGTCGACGATCAGGTTAGTTGACGTGCCTATTAGCGTAACCGTCCCGCCCAATATGGCCGCATAGGATAATGGGATAAGCAGTTTAGAGGGTGAGTGATGTTGGTTCTGTTTAATCGGTCCAACCAGACTGGCAACAATCGCCGTATTGTTCAACAATGCCGATGAAACAAAGGTTAAGCCAAATATCTTACCAAATGACTGTTTGTAGCCAGCATTGACTAGCGTTCGTCCCAAACGTTTGATAAACGACGTCTTATCTACGGCGTTACTGACCATCAATAACAGCACCAGGGTAATGAGCCCCAGGTTTGTCAGGTTGCCGAGTAATTGTTCAAATGTGAGTTGCTGGCAAAGCAGCAACACCAGAGCAGAGAGTGAAAAGATGTAACTGGGTCGCCGTTCGCTAAAAATCAACGCACCTATCGTGCCGACAAATACCGTCAGCACAATAAGCTGGTTGATAGACAAACTAATGCCATCCATGGACGAGAGCTTCCGTGTTAGATTTTAGTGATGTCGATAGCGTTCCAATGTGGGAAATGCTTACGCACCAGGGCATTGAATTCAACTTCAAATTCGGAATATTCGTGGCTAGCGTTAGATTCCTCATTCTGACTGATTATCATGCCCGCGCCAACCGTACCGTTGGTTAATCTGTCGATCACGATAAATGCACCGGTTGCACGGTTCTTAGTGTACGGATCACAGGCTACTTGATGGTTCAGTTTTAAGTTCACTACCGCAATCTCGTTGAGGTTGAGGTGCACGCCTTGCGTTTGTGCCAGGGTATTGACGTCAATTTTGTGGTCAATATCAGCGACGGATCCCGGCACTATCTGGGTGGCAAACTTAAAGCTGTACTGTTTGTTAGGCATCAGTGCATCGTCTGTCATCCATACCAGATGGGCTTTAAAGCTTTTACCGCACAACGGCAGATTGTCAGATTTTACAATCATGTCGCCTCGTGAGATGTCAATTTCATCTTCCAGCGTCAGGGTGGTCGCCAGAGGTGCGTATGCGTTGTCCTGCTCACCTTCAAAATTGACAATCGACGCTACTTTCGAGGTTTTACCCGAGGGCAGGGTTGTTACCTCATCGCCCTTGTTGATTTGCCCGGATACCACAGTGCCTGCAAAGCCGCGGAAATTGAGGTTGGGGCGATTAACATACTGTACCGGGAAACGAAAATCGTCGGCGTTCTGGTCTTTGTTGACCTCGATGGTTTCCAGCAGTGACATTAACGTGTGGCCTTGATACCAAGGCGTATTAGGGCTTGGGTTTACCACGTTGTCGCCGTCCAGGGCCGAGATGGGGACAAAACGAATGTCCGGAATGTTCAACTGCTTGGCGAACTCCAGATAATCTTCCTGAATCTCCTTATAGACTTTCTCACTGTAGTCCATCAGGTCCATCTTATTGATGGCCACAATCACGTGTTTTATGCCCAGCAACGACACCAGAAATGAATGTCGACGAGTCTGGGTTTTTACGCCACCACGGGCGTCGACCAGAATGATGGCCAGGTCGCAGGTTGACGCGCCCGTTACCATATTGCGTGTGTACTGCTCATGCCCCGGCGTATCAGCGATGATGAACTTGCGCTTTTCTGTTGAGAAATAGCGGTAGGCAACATCGATAGTGATACCTTGCTCACGTTCAGATTGCAGGCCATCAACCAAAAGGGCAAGGTCAACCTTATCACCGGTGGTACCGACCTTTTTACTGTCTTTGGTGATAGCAGCCAGCTGATCTTCATAGATCATTTTAGAGTCATGCAGCAGACGACCGATCAGGGTACTTTTACCATCATCCACTGAGCCACACGTCAAAAAGCGCAGCAGATCTTTTTTCTCGTGTTGGTCCAGGTACGAGAGAATGTCAGTTTGCAGTAATTCGTTTTCGTTGTTCATTTTCCACAGCTCACAAGGAAATAGGGATTCAAAAGGGAGGATTTCTGGTTATAGCGTAGCTCTGGCGCATTTTCGTCCAGCGGATTGTCTGCATCCAACACGGTGACTCGCGCGCCAGCAGCAATCGCTACAGCATGTGCTGCCGCGGTATCCCACTCACTGGTGGGGCCCAGTCTCGGGTAAAGGTGTGCATCGCCACTGGCAACCAGGCAAAGCTTCAACGAACTTCCCATAGCAACCAATTCAGCCTCGCCATCTAAGCTATCCAACAAAGCCTGAATTTCAGGACTCTGATGAGAGCGACTGCCCACAACTTTCCATGTTTCACCGGGCTGGTGAGGTTTTGCACTTATTGGTTTTTCTTCACCGTTGTTGATGACACCGGCGCCATTGTTGGCTGCACCCCAGTAGGTGCGCTCAAGCGCTGGCGCATAGACTACACCCAGTACCGGTGTGCCCTTATCGATAAGTGCGATATTGACGGTAAACTCACCGTTTTTCTTGATGAACTCTTTGGTCCCATCCAGCGGATCAACCAGCCAGTATTGTTGCCAGGCTTGTCGTTCCTGCCAGTCAATCTCACTCGACTCTTCCGATAAAACAGGCAAGTCAGACAAGGCTTGCAGCCCTTTCATGATGACGTTGTGGGCTGCCAGGTCTGCATCGGTCAGTGGACTGGCATCGGATTTTTCATATACCGTGAAGTCCTGCTGATAAATATCCATAATGGCCGCGCCGGCGTTATGGGTAATCGCGATGACCGCATCGATTAGTGCTCGATCAATCTGCATTACACTAATCCCTTTTCTTTTAATTGCTCCAGCAATCGAGTAGCGGTTTGTTCTGCGTTTTCTTCCTGATATTCAAGGTGAACCTCAGGAGACTCCGGTGCCTCGTAGGTGGAATCGATGCCGGTAAAGTCCTTGATGTCGCCACTGCGTGCTTTTTTGTAGAGGCCCTTAGGGTCACGCTGCTCACACACATCCAGTGGCGTATCAACAAACACTTCCACGAACTCGCCTTCGTCGAGTAGTTTACGACAGAACGAACGGTCGGTGCGAAACGGTGAAATAAAGGCGGTAATGACAATTACCCCTGCATCAACGAATAGCTTGGCGACTTCACTGATACGCCGGATATTCTCAACCCGGTCTTTATCAGAAAAACCCAAATCACCACATAACCCGTGGCGAATGTTATCCCCGTCCAGCAGGTAGGTATGCTTTCCCTCTGCTACCAGTTTTTGTTCCAGCAAGTTGGCTACTGTTGATTTACCCGACCCACTCAGGCCTGTAAGCCAGATAACTCTGGGTGTCTGCTTTTTGGCGTCAGCGCGAGCCTGTTTATCGATTTTGTGGCTGTGCCAGACGATATTGTTATCTGCCATTAGAAATATCCTTCCATTTTTTTCTTCTCCATTGACCCGGCTGAGTCGTGATCAATGACACGGCCCTGACGCTCGGATGTTTTGGTCAGCAGCATTTCCTGAATGACTTCAGGCAAGGTTGTCGCATGGGACTCGACCGCACCTGTCAACGGATAGCAGCCCAGGGTGCGGAAGCGAACCGACTTCATCTGCGGCTCTTCTCCTGGCTCCAATGGCATGCGGTCATCGTCAACCATAATTAATACACCATCGCGCTCAACCACCGGGCGGGGTTTGGCTAGATACAATTCAGGAATTTCGATGTTTTCCATATAGATGTACTGCCAGATATCCAGTTCTGTCCAGTTGGACATGGGGAATACACGGATGCTTTCACCCTTATTAATTTGCGAGTTATAGATATTCCACAGTTCAGGACGCTGGTTTTTAGGATCCCAACGATGATTCTCATCGCGGAAACTGTAAACCCGCTCTTTGGCTCGAGACTTTTCTTCGTCGCGGCGTGCGCCACCAAAGGCAGCATCAAATTTGTACTTATTTAACGCCTGTTTGAGTGCTACCGTCTTCATAATATCGGTGTGTTTGGCACTGCCATGCGTAAAAGGACCGACGCCCATCTCAACGCCTTCCTGATTTATATGTACCAGCAGGTCAACATTGTAGTCTTCAGCGATACGGTCACGAAATTCGATCATTTCGCGAAATTTCCAGGTGGTATCAACGTGCAGTAAGGGAAACGGAATTTTCCCTGGTGCAAAGGCCTTTCTGGCCAGATGCAATAACACAGATGAATCTTTACCAACGGAATAGAGCATCACTGGGTTATCAAATTCCGCAGCGACTTCGCGGAAAATGTGAATACTCTCAGCTTCCAGTTGTTTTAGGTGCGTCGTAGAGGGCAGCGTGGTGGTCATGGCGACGTTTAATTTCCTGTTATATGCTAAAAAATTCTATACATAGAACAATATCATAAACGTCGCCGGCAGAAGTATCACAATTTGCTATTAGACATATCCTATCTATGCATTTTTTATCGCAACGTGTTTAACCGCATTGTCCACGTCTTCAAATGTGGTTCGTATATCCTGTTCGGGCTGGTTACCCACCAGTGATACCACGACAATGGCAATGGTCGACAAGATCACGCCTGGGATCATTTCATACATCCAGCTACTTAATGAGCCACCATTTACCGTCACCGGTAAATAAATCCAAAGCAGTACCGTTGCCGCACCCACTATCATGCCGGCCAATGCGCCATTTCGGGTCATACGTGACCAGAACAGGCTGCACAATACAAGTGGGCCAAATGCCGCGCCAAAACCCGCCCAGGCGTTACTGACCAGCGACAGGATGGTGCTGCTGCGGTCGTAGGCTAGCGCAATTGCCACCAATGCCACAGCTACCACGGACAGACGACCAAACAATACCAGCTCGCGCTGACTGGCCTGTTTACGCAGGAACATGCGATAGATGTCACCAGTGAGCGAGCTTGATGTCACCAGTAATTGAGAGGAGATGGTACTCATAATTGCCGCCAGAATAGCGGCCAGCAAGAAGCCAGCAATCAGAGGGTGGAACAGTACCTGGGAAAGGTAGATGAAAATGGTTTCGGCATCATCCAGTGCATAGCCGTTTTGTGTGACATAAGCCAGCCCCAACAGGCCGGTAGCCATAGCGCCAGCCAGTGATATGGTCATCCAGCTCATGCCAATGCGGCGCGCAGCAGGAATATCCGCAGGTGAGCGAATCGCCATGAAGCGCACGATAATATGAGGCTGACCAAAATAGCCAAGCCCCCAGGCAAGCAGGGAGGCAATGCCGATAAACGTCAGCGCATCGCCACTGCTGGCGTCGACGAATAAATGTAACAGGTTCTCATTTTGTGCGCTCAACGACTGGCCGAGGGCAGTGATGCTGTCCATTTCAGTTAAGACCACGACGGGCACAAGAATAAGAGAAACAAACATAATGCAGCCCTGTACGAAATCGGTCAGGCTTACCGCCAGAAATCCGCCGAACAGCGTATAGGCAACAACCACACCAGCGGTGACGTAGAGACCCAGTTCATAGCTCACTCCAAATGACGTCTCGAATAGTTTGCCACCGGCGACTACACCTGAAGACGTATACAGCGTAAAGAATACGATGATCACGACCGCAGAAATAAGCCGCAGCATTCGGCTGCCATCATTGAAGCGGTTTTCAAAGTAATCGGGCAGGGTGATCGCATTGCCTGCCATCTCGGTGTAAACACGCAGACGCGGCGCAACCAGCAAATAATTCAGATAAGCGCCTACTGTCAGACCAATGGCTATCCACGCACTGGAAATACCTGACACATACATGGCACCGGGCACACCCATCAACATCCAACCGCTCATGTCAGACGCGCCGGCTGATAACGCGGTGACTTTGGCACTAAGCTGTCTGCCGCCGAGCATGTAACCTTCGACATCGGATTGGGTATTCCGATAGGCGTATAACCCGATAAGCAGCATGACAATGAAATACAGAGATAATGAAATGAGTGTGGCTGTCGCCATAGTCAAAGCCCTTTATTATTGTTATCGGGCAATCGTACCACAGTTGTCAGGATGAGTGGTGCAACCATCCTGATGCCACCGCATCATTGTACTTAGGCTGAAAAGAGCATTTTTTGTCTCAGTTTCTCGCGAAACGGCTCAATAGCTTCACCTTTATCACTGACTATGACTAACTTTGCTTGTTGAAGTGTCACTGTCTGTCCGGCAAATTCCTGATCGGCGAACTGTGCGTCAAGTTCCTGACTTAGTTCAGCGGGCATAACAAATACGGTAAAGCGGCCGCGCTCACCCTCAACCACCAGGTGCAGGGTTTTGACCCGATTTATCGTACAATAGTTGGCAGAGAAAATGCGTCCAATTTCTCCGGCCAAATTACCGCCGAACCTTGCCAACTGTGCATTCACCTGTTGAAGAGGAATGTCACCATTAGCACTTAACTCATAAGAAGTTGAACCATGCACATGGGCTAACACATCGTCCGCCATGCTGTGTGACACCACAGGTTGTATCAGGGTAAACGTCAGGCCAATCGCCAATAAAGCACTGGCAGCCAGTCCCCATACGGTGCGATGTGTTTTCTTTTGCCTGGTAAAGGTTTGCATAGACTGTTTTAAAATCAATTTATCAGCCAGATCTTCCGGTACCGGGACGCGAGCGGCTTGCGCTAATTTATTATCAAGCTGTTTGATATCTTGCCAGAACGCCTGCTTTGCAGGATCGTCCTGCGCTGCCTTTTTAACCGCCTTGTCGCGACAGTCAGGGTCTGCATAAATGGTGCGGCGGAAATTTAAATCATCCATTTTTCACCTCTCTGTCGTTATCAGGGTTTTCCAGGGCCTCTTTGATTTGATTACGAGCGCGGAATAAACGTGTCATAACGGTATTCTTGTTCAAGTCCAGCTGTGCCGCAATTTCCTCGCCGCTGTAACCAAACAGGATCTGTAACATCAAAGGCTCTCGGTATTCTTCACTCAAGCCTGCCATCAGACGGCGCAATTCACGGTGCTCCAGCTCAGTATCGCTGGATAATTGGGTATCACTGACGGCTACCTCATCAATGTCCACGAGATCGAACTGCTTGCGCTCAAATCGTCTGGCATTTTCCCGTCGCAATATGGTGATCAGCCATGATTTTGCGGCCTTGTCGTCTTTCAACGAATCCAGCGATTTCCAGGCACGCAGGAAGGTTTCCTGAACAATGTCTTCAGCCACCGCTTTATCTTTTACCAGCCAGTAAGCATAGCGAAACACATCTGCGTGCAGCGCGTTGACCAATGCTTCATAGCGTTGTTGTCTTGTTGTCATGTTGTTGAGGACCGGGGCAGGTGCTGTTCGCTTTCGTCGTAACGACAATTTATTACATCATGCCGATTACGCAAGAAAGCTGGCGCCAGAATAACGGCACCATTCAGCCATTACTGCGGATAAAGCGGTGCCAGTCCATGATGATGTTTTGGCTGATGAACGGCGCTGGCGCGCAGATTATGCAGTGCGTTTTTTAATTCTTTTACCTGCACATTTGTTGGCTGACTGGCGTATTTGCTTGCCAGCAGACGATTCAGCTGTTGCAGTGCTTGAGCATCATGAATGTCATCAATAAGACGTCCAAGTGGGAGGTGAGGGCGTTCGAACACTACTCCTAACCATTTTTCGATGGCGATAATCATCGCGTCAGCACTTGATGTTTTTAATGCTTTCTCAACACCCGACCAGGCCTGTTTTTCATTGGCAGAGGCAGGTGGTTCTGGGCGGTTTGATGCTGGTGACTTGCGTGAAGTGGCAAACCACAGTGACAAAGTGATTAACCACAATGCCAGCAATACCCAACTGCTAAATGACCACCACGAGTTTGTGATACTGGCCACCGTGTCACTTGAGACAATGGGTGACGTGTCGACGTCTGCTGCCTGAGGTTGTGGTTGGGCAACAGGTGGAGGAGCCGATGTCGCGTTGCTCGCAGGCGCAACGGTAATGCTTCTGGCTGGTACCGTGGCGTATTCGGTTTTCTCGGTGAGGGTATTAAACCACGCGACTTTGACTTCCGGCAAAACAAAAAGACCTGGCTCTGAGGGGATCAGTGCAAGACTTTCCACACGCTGTGCCACCAACATACCGTCTCTGTCCAGCGTTGATGTCGTCGCCTGATCCGGATAGGTTTTGATTGCCGGTGGATAAAGCGCATCCATCGCGGGCAATTGCTCTTCACTCACGCCCAGCGCAGTCAGGGTCAGCGTACGTGTAACAGGTTCACCGACCACAAACTGCTGTGCCTGGTTTGGCCATTCCTCATTTAACTGCACCATTTCGCTGGGTAGCCAGTGGTCGTTAATGGTAGACGGAATGGGCAATACGGTAATCTGCTGCGATGGACCGACCCGGTTGACGTTGCGTGTACGATTGAAAAAGCCGAAAGAGCGACGGTCATTGGCCAGTACTTCACCTTCGAACAGCGGGCCATCGACATTAAATTCGCCGCTTTGCTGTGGCAGAATGGCGAATTGTCGTTCGATTACGCGATAACGTTTGCCATTGATAATGTCTGTGTATTCCCTGTCTTCGCCAAGCTGGCGAATTTCCGCCTGCGCCAGTTGCGGGGCCTGCAGACTGCCGCGCTGTAGCTCTACTGCCAGGTGTAGCTTTACGGTATAGGTGATCTGTTGTTGCAGATACACCTGTGATTTGTCGATATCGGTAGTCACAAAGATATCGCGTCCATCACCATTAGCGTTGTTACTGCTTACCGGTAAAACGGTTAGCTGGATGGGGTCAGTGCTAACGCCCTGTATTGTCAAAGCCGGAATGGTTATCGTGCCCTCTCTGCGCGGGATAAGCGTGGTGGTCCACTGGGTCGAGCGAGTGGTAGAAAAATTAACCATTTTAGTCTGACTACTGACGGCAGTGCGTCCTACTACAAAATCGCTCAGTAACACGGAAGGATCAAAAGCGCTACGGTCTACGTCATCATTCGCAATCACTGTCAGGGTTAGCGACTCGTCGACCATCAGTGGATTTTTGTCAACGCTGGCGGTGACCTCTGTTACCGCGTAAACAAGATTACTGAAAAAAGCGATGGCTGCGCAGGCTGTCAGTATTAATGCGTGTCTCATTACCAGTCTTTCCTCAATTGGGTGGGCAACCGCTCTCGTTGGCGTTGTTGATATTCAAGTTGCATCTTGCGTTGTAACAAATATGCCGGGTCGTCAGGCACTTTGCGTAACAAATTCTGCATGCGTTGCATCTGCTCACGCTGCTCATCAGTCAGCTCTTGTTCTGCCGCCGATTGTGGGGACTCCTGCTGTTGCATCTCGGCATCATCTTGTTGTTGCTGTTCAGCCTGCTCCGCATCCGATTGCTGCTCCTGTTGTTGTCCCTGTTGCTGATTTTGCTGGGACTGGTTCTGCTGTGAAGGATCCTGCTGTTGCGACTGAGACTGCTCGCCGTTTTCGGATTGCTGGTTGTTATTTTGTTGTTGCTCCTGCTGGTCTTGTCCCTGCTGCTGGTCTTGCTGCTGTTGATTCTGCTGGTCCTGTTGCTGCTGTTCATCCTGCTGTTGCTTAAGCTGTTCAAGCAGTTCCTTGTTAGCCTGCGCATCTTCATGACCAGGATCAAGCGCCAACGCCTGATCGTACGCTGCAATGGCCTGTTCGTACTGACCTAGTTTGGCTAAAGCATTGCCCTGATTATACAAACCGTCGGCATTTTGCACCTGACTAAAGGCCTCTAATGCCTGTTCATAGTTTCCTGCTCGATAATGCGCACTGCCTTGCCAGAGTGGATCGTCAAACTGTCGGGCTGCATGATCGAAGTTACCTTGTTCAAATGAACTGATCCCTCTCTGATCGCCGGTTTTCCAAAGTTCATCCCACCACTGTGCTGCGCTCACAGGAGGGGAAGAGAGAGGGAGTAAACAGGTTAAAATGAAACAGGCTAATAGCCCCCGTCTGAATGCATAGGCAGCCAAAGGAAGTAACAACAGTACCAGGTAAGGACCCATTTCCTTCCACTCGTCTCCGACAGGTTGTTGCTCATCGTCACCCGATTCCTTTACGTCTTCACCCCGCCGGTCTCGCTCCAGCAGATAGTCGATATCGGAATCATCAGACTGCAGCGCAACGGCTCTGCCACCAGTTCGTGAGGCTAGCCCGCTGAGCATGCTCATATTGAGCTTAGGCACGACAATAGCGCCACTGGCGTCCTTAAGCAGATCGCCATCTAGCAATCTGATTGGTGCTCCTTGTGCCGTGCCGATAGCGAGGATAGAAAGGGTATAAGGAGAGTCATTAATCAGCTCGACAAGTTCGTCTATTTGTGCAAATTCAACGCCGTCGGTGATCCATATCAAGTCGCCTTGCTGGTAGCCGGCGCTACGTAATAACTCTATCGCCGTCAGTAAGCCACTGTAAGGGTCACTGCCAGCCACGGGCATAATTTCCGGTCTCAGGCTGGGTATCAGTGCCGTCAGGTTTTTCACGTCAGAAGTTAATGGACTGATAGTGAACGCATCGCCAGCGTAGGCAACCAGACCCGTATCTCCCTCACGCATACTGTTGAGCAAATCAATGGCTTTAAAACGTGCACGCGTTAATCTATCGGGTGTGACGTCGGTAGCACGCATTGACATCGACATGTCCATAACGATGACTTTACCTGCCTCAAGCTGATAAACCGGCTGCGGCAATCGCTCCCACGTAGGACCAGCAAGCGCCAGTGTAGCAATGGTCCAGGCGATGCCAATTAATGCCAGCGGAGGACGGGCGGCGCTACTGGCCGTGGCCCGTATCAGATGTTTGTAAAGGTGTGCAGACAATACGCCCTGCCAGCCGCTCTGACGAAAGCTTACATACCGTAACGCCAGTAGAACAAGGAGCAGCGGTAGCAATGCTATCAGCCATTCCGGACGGATAAAGTGAAAGGCCTGCCAGTCAATCATGCTGTGTCTGCCTCCAGGTCTTTTTGATCATCCATGCAGCCTGAGAACCCAGCGGCCGCAGAGCAATGAATACGGTGAGTGCAAGCGCCAGTCCTAGAGGGTAGTAAAATAGTGCTTGTAGCGGGCGCATTTGACGGGTTTCACGGGCAATCGGTTCAAGTTCGTCCAGGGTGAGATAAATTTGTTCCAGCGACTGAGCATCCCGGGCACGAAAATACTGGCCGCCTGTGCTGGTCGCAATGTCGGTGAGCATCTGTTCATCGAGTTCTTGAGACGGATTAACCACCCGTTGTCCGAAGAAGCTCTGCATCAACATGCTATCTGCCCCTACACCAATGGTATAAACCGTCACGTCGTTATTAACCGCCAGCTCCTTAGCCTGCTCTGGGGTAATATTACCTGCAGTATTCTGACCATCGGTGAGCAGAATTAATACGCGGTTAGAATTGTCGTGTTGTTCAAACCGTTTAATCGATAACCCTATGGCGTCACCAATGGCGGTTTGTTCACCGACCAGGCCAATTACCGCTTCATTAAGTAACTGCTCCACCGTATCCCGGTCGTAGGTGAGAGGGGCCTGAAGATAAGCGGTATCTGCAAACAGGATAAGCCCTAATCTGTCGCCGACACGACGCTGTATAAAGTCCGCCAGCACAGACTTAATCATAACGAGGCGATTGACCTGTCGACCATTGACTTCCATATCATCTATTTTCATGCTGCCGGATAAATCTACCGCGATCATCAGATCGCGGCCTTCGCTGGGAATACTAATAGGTTCACCCAACCATTGTGGGCGCGCAGCGGCAAGCACCAGCGCCAGCCAGGCAATAACCGCGAGTATCAGATTAAGTCGGGAACGCCCTCTTTTCCTTTTAACCGACGTCAGCTCAGGAGTTAGCGAAGGCACTCGCAGCGCTGCCGTATCGCCGCGTTGCTTAGCTGGAAGGAGCAGTGCTAGTAAGGGTAAAGGCAACGCCAGTAGCGCCCACCACCAGACAAACTCAAACATAGCGCCTGTCCTTTTCCGCACGACGCGCAATGCTCGTGGTGATGGCGCCTTTAATCCACTCCTCACCAGCGCGCTGAAACGCATCACAATCCGCCTGCCAATTGGGTTGATAAAGACCGACCTGCGCCTGTTTAATGACCGTTGCGAGCGCCTCTTTGTCACGGCCCGTACTGGCCAGAAACGCGGTCCACTCATCGCCATATAAGGCTGATACCCCCGCATCGGGGTAGTAATGCATCGCAACGCGTTTGAGAAGCTGATTAATACGCGTTGCCGCGTCCGGGGCAGACGTATCTATGGCTTGTAATTCAAGCAGTGCTGCGCGCCTGGCACGCAGTAGTTGACGCCGTCTGATGATGAACCACGTTACCGCACCGATGACAATCACGCTAAAACATAATGCTATCCACCAGCCATATGCCAGAGGCCACCAACTGATAGTGTTACCGAGGTGAATGTCGCGCAATTGGGATAATGGATCCATCGTCAGCGCTTTCCCTTCTTGCCAAACTGAACCTGGTCAGCCAAAGGCTTTCCGGCACAAATAGGTAACACACGAACGTTAGCCAGACGTAACTGATGGGCAATGTTTTCAAAATGCTGGCTATGCTGTCTGGCGTAGTCGTCAGACTGTTGTTTATCACCCAGCACAATGCGCTGGTCATTGCGCCCGTCCGTAACCAATACACTCTGTGGCGTTGCCACGTCAGGTAACTGATGCTCAAAAGGATCTGAAATTGAAAACGCGACGACTTCACAATGCCGGGATAGTTGAGTTAGATGTTGTACGCAAATATTATCCAGCTGCGAAAAATCTGACAGGACGTAAACCGTGCTGCCTGGTTTGGCGAGACGCCGCGTACGGGCTAATGCGTCTGCCAGCGAAGTAGAACTTGTTGGTTCTTTATCGCTATCGTCACCGTGAAGCGCCAGCAAACCATGACACAATGCCAGAACAGCGCGATGTCTTGTCTGTGGCTTAAATTCCTTATGCTGATGTTGGTTGAAAATAATGCCGCCGATTCTGTCACCGCGTTTTTGCGCAGCCCAAGCAATCAATGCTGATAAATGTGCGCACTGAACCGACTTGAACAGTAATTGAGTGCCGAACCGCATGCTCTGGCTCAGGTCTGCGACCACGAATACTGGCCGCTCTTTTTCTTCACGAAACAGCTTGGTGTGCGTTTTCCCCGTTCTGGCCGTGACGCGCCAGTCGATAGCACGAATATCGTCACCTGGCTGGTAATGGCGAGCCTCATCAAATTCCATGCCCCGGCCTTTGGTCCGCGTCAGATATGAGCCAGCCAGCTTGGCCTGCACAGTGCGGCGCGGCGCAAGGTCAATGAGCGATGTTTTATTTTGATACTGCAATAACTCGGCGACGTTCAGATTCACGCCGTCACAGTGATGCTCTTCAAGCCATTGCAATAAACTCTGGTCCAGCATTGACAAGATATCTCGTTAGGGCACGGCGACGTTAGATAAAATTGTATCGAGCACCTGATTGCGGTTAATACCTTCCGCTTCTGCCTCGTAGGTAAGTAACAAACGATGACGCAGCACATTATGAAACACTGCCTGAATGTCATCTGGTCCAACAAAATCGCGACCAGACAGCCAGGCATGGGCACGTGCACATCGGTCCAACGATATCGTTGCCCTGGGGCTGGCGCCAAACTCGATCCAGTTTGCCATTTTTGCGTCGAAGCGCTGTGGCTGTCGCGTGGCAATGATCAGCTGTACCAAATACTCCTCCAGTGCGGGTGCAAGGTGAATGCTTAATGCCTGCTGACGTGCCTCAAAAATATCCTGCTGACGCAATGTAGGGGCTGTTGCAGGTGCATGACTAAGGGCTTCGCCACGGGTCAGACGCAATATCTCAAGCTCAGTTTGTGCATTAGGGTAATCAATCTCCAAATGCATCAGGAATCGATCGAGCTGTGCTTCTGGAAGCGGGTAGGTGCCTTCCTGTTCGATTGGGTTTTGCGTGGCCATGACCAGAAATAAATCGGGCAGCTGATAGGTCTTATTGCCAACCGTTATTTGTCGTTCAGCCATCGCCTCCAATAACGCCGATTGCACTTTTGCAGGGGCTCGGTTGATTTCATCGGCCAATACCAAATTATGGAACAACGGCCCTTGCTGAAAAACAAAGCTGCCATTTTCCGGACGATAGATATCCGTACCAGTGAGGTCAGCAGGCAACAGGTCAGGGGTAAACTGCACGCGATGAAAGTCGCCCTCGATACCATTCGCCAGCGCATTCACTGCGCGAGTTTTTGCCAGTCCAGGGGGGCCTTCAACCAATAAGTGACCGTCCGCCAATAAGGCGATAAGTAAGTTTTTCGTTAGCGCCGTCTGGCCAATAACCTGAGAATCTAAATAGGTCTGTAGTTGCGTAAACTGCTCTGCAGCCATGTTGTTATTAATCCTGTTTGCTCAGTGTACTTCTTATCGTGACAATAATTTGTCCTACAATTGAGTCTGCACGTGTGTAAATCAGTAATGCTCTCGGGTTTACTGACACGAAGATACATATAAGGTTCCAAAACAGAATATCAATGTATCACGTAATCGAAACAGGGGATTTTTATTCCACCGCATTGTTTGGTTGATTGGTAGCAAGCCTTTGCTTTTATGTCAGCAATCTGTAGAATCGATGGCTTAACAGGTCAGACCACTTGATAAATGTCGCATGTTAGGCGTTAAGCTGTTTGCTGATTTATCTAAATAAAGACCGCGCAAAACATAGGTTAAATGTATGGTTGCAAAACAAAATGTAAAAACTGCTCAGGGCGATCGCATTGCCATCGTAGCAGGACTCAGAACACCATTCGCCAAGATGGCAACGTATTTCCATGGTGTGCCCGCCGTAGACCTTGGAAAAATGGTCGTCAATGAAATGCTTGTGCGTCATAACCTTGATCCGAAACTTGTGGAACAGGTCGTGTATGGTCAG
Source organism: Aestuariibacter salexigens DSM 15300 (assembly GCF_000429145.1). Taxonomy (GTDB): domain Bacteria; phylum Pseudomonadota; class Gammaproteobacteria; order Enterobacterales; family Alteromonadaceae; genus Aestuariibacter; species Aestuariibacter salexigens. Next base: position 3,944 of record NZ_AUBH01000003.1, on the reverse strand, counting down.
GTCGTACAAATGCCTGAAGCGCCTAACATTGCGCGGGAGATTGTGTTAGGCACTGGCATGGGCGTGCATGTGGATGCCTATTCTGTGTCTCGTGCATGTGCAACCTCATTCCAGTCTACGGTAAATATTGCGGAGTCCATGCTGACCGGCAACATTGAAATTGGTGTTGCAGGTGGTGCAGATTCAACATCAGTGTCGCCAATTGGTGTGTCGAAAAAGCTGGCCCGCGCGCTGGTTGATTTACAAAAGGCCAAAACGTTAGGCCAGAAATGGGCGATCTTTAAAAAGTTAGGGATTAAAGACTTAATGCCGGTTCCTCCTGCTGTCGCCGAATACTCTACCGGGTTATCGATGGGACAGACGGCTGAACAAATGGCTAAATCCCATCAGATTAGTCGACAAGAGCAAGATAAATTAGCCCACCGCTCACACTCGCTGGCGGCACAGAGCTGGAACGAAGGTAAGCTTGCCAATGAAGTCATGGTGGCCTATGCAGAGCCATTCAAAGGCGCGCTCGACAAAGATAACAACATTCGCTTTGAATCGGATTTGGCTGGGTATGCCAAATTACGTCCGGTATTCGATAAAAAGCACGGCACGGTTACCGCTGCCAACGCCACGCCGTTAACAGATGGTGCGTCTGCGGTATTGATGATGACAGAGTCGCGGGCCAAAGCATTGGGTTATACCCCTCTTGGTTACATTAAAAGTTATGCGTTCGCCGCTATTGATGTCTGGGAAGATATGCTGATGGGGCCGTCCTATGCCACGCCTCTGGCACTTGACCGTGCGGGTATGACGCTCAACGACCTGACGCTGATTGAAATGCATGAAGCGTTTGCTGCGCAAACCCTGGCCAATGTCAAAATGTTTGCCAGTGACAAATTCGCCCAGGAAAAATTGGGCAGAGATAAAGCAACGGGCGAGATTGACATGGATAAGTTTAATGTCATGGGCAGTTCAATTGCCTATGGTCACCCGTTCGCTGCAACCGGCACCAGAATGATCACGCAGATGTTAAACGAATTACAACGACGCGGTGGCGGAACAGGATTACTGACCGCGTGCGCGGCCGGTGGACTGGGTGCGGCAATGATTGTGGAGACAGAATAATATGAGTGACCAACAACAACCGGTAATCGAACAGGGCGCATTTACCCTGACCACTCGGGATGACGGCATTGCAATCCTCAGCATGGACGTGCCCGGTGAGAGTATGAACACCCTCAAACAGGAGTTTGGGGAAGATATTACCAAAGTGCTCGATCACATTGAGGCAGATAAAAGCATTAAAGGACTGGTTCTGACCAGTGGTAAGCCATCATCATTTGTGGCAGGTGCAGATATTTCAATGCTGGCGGCGTGTGAATCGGCGGATCAGGCTGAAGCGCTTTCTAAGGGTGGTCAGGACGTATTTCAGCGTATCGAAGAAATGCGTATCCCGGTGATTGCCGCGATCCACGGACCTGCATTGGGTGGCGGTCTTGAGCTGGCGCTGGCCTGTCATGGCCGCGTGTGCAGTGACGCTTCCATTACGCAATTAGGTTTGCCTGAAGTACAGCTTGGCCTGCTGCCAGGTAGTGGTGGGACACAGCGTTTACCGAGACTTATCGGTATTCAGCAAGCTATGAAAATGATGCTGACTGGTGCCGCGGTGAAGGCCAAGCAGGCGCGTAAATACGGCATAGTGGACGACATGGTGCCACACAGTATCTTGCTTGATGTTGCTATTGAAATGGCCAGTAAAGGCAAACCAAAGCGACGCGAGCGAAAGCTTAGCTTGGTGAATAAGTTTCTGGAAAATACCTCGGCAGGCCGCAACATTCTGTTTAAGCAGGCGAGAAAGCAAACGCTGGCGAAAACCAAGGGGAATTACCCCTCGCCGCCAAAAATTATCGACTGCATTGAAGTTGGACTGTCCAAGGGCATAAAAGCGGGGATGGCAGTCGAAGCCAAACATTTCGGCCAGTTGGTTATGACGCCGGAGTCAAAGCAGCTGCGCAATATTTTCTTTGCCACTACGGAAATGAAAAAAGAAACCGGCGTTGAAAATGTTGAACCTGCAAAAGTGCGTAAAGTGGGGATCCTTGGTGGCGGTCTGATGGGCGGTGGTATTGCCTTCGTCAGTGTCACAAAAGCCGGGGTACTGGCCCGGATCAAGGATATCAATCCACAGGGTATTGCGAATGCAATGAAGTACAGCTATGACCTTTTGAATAAAAAGGTCAAACGACGTTTTATGCTGAAAGCTGAAATGCAGCAGCAGTTATCCAGATTGACAGGTTCACTGGATTACAGCGGCTTTAAAGACACGGACATGGTTATTGAAGCGGTGTTTGAGGATGTTGAGTTGAAACAGAAAATGGTTGCAGATGTGGAACAATACACCACCGAGCAAACCATCTTTGCCTCGAATACCTCGTCAATTCCTATTGGTCAGATCGCAGAGAAAGCGCAGCGTCCTGAGCTTGTGATAGGTCTGCATTACTTTTCGCCAGTCGACAAAATGCCATTGGCGGAAGTTATCGCGACAGACAAGACGTCAGATCAAACCATATCTACCACCGTTGAGTTTGCCAGACGGCAGGGTAAAACGCCGATCGTTGTAAAGGATGGCGCTGGGTTTTATGTAAACCGGATTCTGGCACCCTACATGAATCAGGCTGCCAGCCTCGTATTGTCTGGAGAGCCTATTGAGTACGTCGACAAAGCGCTAGTGAAATTCGGTTTTCCAGTTGGTCCGGTCAAGCTGCTCGATGAGGTGGGCATTGACGTAGGGACAAAGATTATCCCTATTCTGGTCAACCAATTTGGTGACCGGTTTGAAGCACCTGCCGTATTTGAAAAAGTACTTGATGATGGCCGTAAAGGTAAGAAAAACGGCAAGGGCTTTTATGACTATACGGGCAAGAAACCGGGCAAACTTGTTGATGAATCCATCTACTCTTTGCTAGGTATCTCGGTAAATCAGACGTTGTCCGCCACCGAAGTAGCCGAGCGATGTGTATTACTGATGTTGAACGAAGCGGCCATGTGTTTAGAGGAGGGAGTAATCAGAAATGCCAGAGATGGTGATATTGGCGCAATTTTCGGTATCGGATTCCCGCCGTTCCTGGGAGGACCGTTCCGCTACATGGATTCACTCGGCCTCGACAAGGTAGTAGAGCGTCTTGAGCATTACCACCGTTTGCTGGGCGAAAAATATGCCCCTGCGTCAGTGTTGAAGGACATGGCGTCGGAAAAGAAAACATTCTATTAGTAGAGTGTTAAAGATATGTAAAAAATCCGGCTTTTGCCGGATTTTTTCGTTAAAGCCTTAAAAGTACTAGTTAACTCTTAAAAAATGACTATAATATCGCCACTTTGTTTAATCGTTGCGCAAAAAGCAACCGTTGTTGCAGACAGGAAATAGACAGTGATTGCAGTAGTCTTCGCATTTATCGTAAGCAGCACATTTTACTACGTGAATGGTTTCAAGAACGGCCTGAGAGCGAAGCGCTGGGCGATGGCTGGATTAGTATTTGGTCCATTGCTGCTGCCGTTATTTTCGATTCAGAAGCACGTAGCACTGCGTCGCTCGCAAGGGTTCGGTAATATCTACTTGCGCGCCTAGTTCGTCGCCCATATCAGTTATATGACTAGTCCTAAAATAAATTGACACTTTTTAGGTTACGTAAACGCCCGGTGTACTTCATCGGGCGTTTTGTATTTTAAGGCCATATGTGGCCTTTGCTCATTATAGAGCGCTACTGACTCTGCCACCATTTTCTTTGCTTCTTCCAGATCCCTTGGCTTCGTTACTAGGTATTCCATTTTGAGTATTCCGTTTATTCGCTCGGCTAATGCGTTCTGATAACAATCATATCCGTCAGTCATAGAACATATGATTCCATGTTTAATGTGCAGTCGCTGATACTCTTTGGAGCAGTATTGTGCTCCTCTAT
>NZ_AUBH01000002.1 GCF_000429145.1 Aestuariibacter salexigens DSM 15300 | reverse complement strand
GGTGGCAACAGCCTTATCCGCACAGCAATGCTGAACAACGCGGTTGAAACTGGCGAGCTGTTAGTGAAGAAAATGCCTAAGTCTGCCCTGGACGAGCCAGAGCAGGATGGAAAAACACTGCAAGCGTGGATTTCAGAGCAGGGCCTTGAAGGCTCACCTATCCACGCTGTTATTCAGGAGCGAATCTAAGCAGATACCGCCCTGGCAACGAACGGAGACTCGTTGCACACACTTTGAACGTCATGTTGCTAGACGGACACACAGTTCAACATGGTAGGCGGGCTTCAACACCCCGCCATTGAGATACGGCCTCCCTTGAGGCCGTTTCTTATTTTGAGCATCGGGTTCAGAAACAGTCGCCCGGCACTCTTACCCACCCTTCCATTAGTATGCGCGCGCTGCGACTCATAATAGCCTTAGCGACTTTCCAATCGCCATTATCGAGCACAGCTTTGGCGCCCACGGTTAAGGTACCAGAGGGATGACCGAATGTGACTTTCTCTCGCTCTCCGCCACCAGCAGCCAGATTCACCAGCGTGCCCGGAATAGCCGCAGCGGTGCCGATAGCCACAGCAGCGGTACCCATCATGGCATGATGCAATTTACCCATGGATAGCGCACGCACCAACACATCGATATCCTGAGCGCCTATGTCTTTACCGCTCGACGCGCGATAGCGTGCAGGCTTGCTCACAAACGCAATTTTGGGTGTATGCTGACGGGTTGCGGCCTCTTCAACCGAGTTGATCAACCCCATCTTCACTGCGCCAATCGCGCGCATTGACTCGAACTGTTCAAGCGCTGCACTATCGCCGTTGATATCATCCTGCAGTTCAGTGCCGGTATAGCCAATATCTTCGGCATTAACAAAAATGGTGGGTATTCCCGCGTTGATGAGTGTCGCTTTAATGGTGCCAAACTTAGGCACGGTGATGTCATCAACGATATTGCCAGTAGGGAATAGTGCCCCTTCACCATCTGCAGGGTCGACGAATTCAACGGGCACTTCGGCAGCAGGAAAGGTCACACCGTCCAGTTCAAAGTCACCGGTTTCCTGCACCTGACCATCGACGATGGGGATATGGGCAATGATGGTTTTCTGTATGTTCACCTGCCAAATCTTTACCGTCAGGGTGCCATTGTGCGGAATGCTATCGCGGTCTATCAGGCCGGCGTGCACGGCAAACGGTCCAACGGCAGCAGATAAGTTGCCACAGTTACCGCTCCAGTCGACGAACGGCTTATCTATCGATACCTGACCAAACAAGTAATCGATATCATGGTCGTCCCGCTCGCTTTTGCTGACAATCACGGTTTTGCTGGTACTGGATGTGGCACCGCCCATGCCATCGGTGTGTTTGGCGTACGGGTCGGGGCTGCCGATAACGCGCAGTAACAGCGCATCACGGGCTTGTCCCGGCACTTTGGCCGCATCAGGTAAATCAGCAAGGTTAAAGAATACGCCTTTGCTGGTACCGCCGCGCATATAGGTGGCGGGTATTCGAATTTGTGGCACGGACATGTTTAGCTCCTGTGCTGGGTTAGATGCCCGCTTACGCGGGCATGACGTTTGTCTTTTAGATGCCCGCCTGCGCGGGCATGACAACTTAGACGCGGGCATGACAACGCTTTTGTCATTCCCGCGAAGGCGGGAATCTATGCATTTTCCGCCTCGAGGAAGTCCTTGGCAAAGCGCTGCAGCACCCCACCCGCCTCGTAGATTGACACCTCTTCAAACGTATCCAGGCGACAGGTCACTGGTACTTCGATGCTTGAGCCATCTTTACGATGGACAATCAATGTCAGCGTCGCGCCTGGCGTACGCTCACCGAGCACATCAAAGGTCTCGGTGCCATCAATGCCCACAGTCTTGCGAGTGGTGCCTGGCTTAAACTCCAGCGGTAATACACCCATACCAATAAGGTTGGTACGGTGAATACGTTCAAACCCTTCGGCAACAATCGCTTCCACACCGGCCAGTCTTACGCCTTTGGCCGCCCAGTCACGGCTTGAACCCTGACCATAGTCAGCGCCTGCAATAATAATCAGAGGCTGCTTGCGGTCCATGTAGGTTTCAATCGCCTCCCACATGCGCATCACTTTGCCTTCAGGCTCAACTCTTGCCAGTGAGCCCTGCTTCACTTCGCCATTTTCCGTCACCATTTCATTGAACAGTTTAGGGTTAGCAAAGGTCGCACGCTGCGCCGTCAGGTGGTCACCGCGGTGCGTAGCATAAGAGTTAAAGTCCTCTTCTGGTAATCCCATCTTGGCCAGATATTCACCTGCTGCACTGCTTGGCAGTATGGCATTGGACGGAGACAAATGGTCGGTTGTGATGTTGTCACCGAGCACGGCCAAAGGGCGCATCCCTTTAAGCGCACGCTCGCCCGCCAAAGCACCTTCCCAATACGGAGGACGACGAATATAGGTACTCATTTCACGCCACTCATAAAGCGGACTGATCGCAGCGCCAGTATCCTGTCGAATATCGAACATTGGCTCGTAGACCTTACGGAACTGCTCAGGCTTGACGCTTTGTTTGACCACAGCATCGATTTCTTCGTCACTCGGCCAGATGTCTTTCAGATACACAGGGGTTCCATCAGCATCTGTGCCCAATGGGTCTTTTTCGATATCAAAGCGGATAGAGCCGGCAATGGCGTACGCGACAACCAGAGGTGGTGATGCAAGAAACGCCTGTTTAGCATAGGGGTGGATGCGACCGTCGAAGTTACGGTTACCGGAAAGTACCGCGACTGCATACAGGTCCCGATCTATAATTTCCTGCTGAATAACAGGATCCAGCGCACCACTCATACCATTACAGGTCGTACAGGCAAACGCCACCACGCCAAAGCCGAGTTTTTCCAGTTCAGGTAATAGTCCGGCTTCTTGCAGGTACAACTGTACTGCCTTAGAGCCCGGTGCCAACGAGGTCTTAACCCAAGGTTTGCGTGCCAATCCTTTTGCCACGGCGTTGCGCGCGATAAGTCCTGCGGCAATCATATTGCGCGGATTACTGGTATTGGTACAACTGGTGATGGCCGCGATAATGGCGGCCCCATCGGGCATTTGCCCTTCGGTCTCCTGGTATTTTGCGGCGATACCACGTGATGCCAACTGACTGACCGGCAAACTGGCATGAGGATTAGATGGGCCCGCCATGGTGCGTTCAACAGCAGACAGATCAAAGGTCAATACGCGCTCGTATTGAGCAGTTGCCAGATCATCAGCCCACAGCCCAGTGTGTTTGGCATAGTGTTCAACCAGCTTGACCTGCTCTGCATCCCTTCCCGTCAGGGTCAGGTATTCAATGGTCTGCTCATCAATGTAGAACATTGCAGCCGTGGCGCCGTATTCCGGTGTCATATTGGAAATCGTGGCACGATCGCCCAGCGTGAGCGTGCTGGCGCCTTCACCAAAGAATTCCAGATAGCTTGACACAACACGTTCTTTACGCAGGAAATCAGTCAGTGCCAGCACCATGTCGGTAGCAGTAATGCCAGGCTGTAATTTGCCTTTCAGCTCTACGCCAATAATATCCGGTAAACGCATGTAGGATGCACGTCCCAGCATCACGCTTTCAGCTTCCAGACCGCCGACACCCACCGCAATGACACCCAAGGCATCAACCATTGGCGTGTGACTGTCTGTACCCACCAGCGTATCGGGGAACGCGACGCCGTCACGTACCTGCACGACCGGCGACATTTTCTCCAGATTGATTTGGTGCATGATGCCGTTACCCGGCGGGATCACATCGACATTTTTAAATGCCGTTTTCGTCCAGTTGATAAAATGGAAACGGTCCTCGTTGCGACGTTCCTCAATGGCACGGTTTTTCTCAAACGCATTCTTTTCAAAGCCTGCGTGTTCTACCGCCAACGAGTGATCGACAATCAACTGTGTGGGCACTACCGGATTTACTTTGGCAGGATCGCCGCCTTTCTCTGCAATGGCATCGCGCAGACCGGCCAGATCCACCAGCGCAGTCTGACCAAGAATGTCATGACACACCACGCGGGCGGGAAACCATGGAAAATCTCGCTCACGTTTACGTTCAATGAGCTGCGTCAGGCATTCATTTAATTCTTCCGGTGCGCAGCGGCGCACCAGGTTTTCCGCCAGTACACGAGACGTATAAGGAAGCGTGTCGTAGGCACCTGGTTTTATGGCATCTACCGCTTCGCGGGTATCAAAATAGTCCAGTTTAGTGCCCGGTAAGGGCTTTCTATGGGTGGTATTCATGTGAACGTCACCTCGACGATTGGGAAATAAAAAGGCTGCTCAGATGAGCAGCCGTCAATACTATTAAACGCGCTCTGCCATTGGCGTTACAGGACGCAATTCTTCACCGGTGTATTCGGCAGAAGGACGAATGATGCGGTTATCAGCACGCTGCTCCATCACATGGCCAGCCCAGCCGGTCAATCGTGACATCACAAAGATCGGTGTGAATAGCTTGGTCGGAATATTCATAAAGTGATAGGCAGAAGCGTGGAAGAAATCAGCATTGCAGAACAGTTTTTTCTCACGCCACATAACTTCTTCACAGCGCACAGACACGGGATAAAGCACAGTATCACCCACTTCCTGAGCGAGCTTTTCAGACCAGCCTTTGATGATTTCATTACGCGGATCTGACTCTGAGTAGATCGCATGACCAAAGCCCATTATCTTCTCTTTGCGCTCAAGCATGCCCATCATTTTCTCTTCGGCATCGTCAGCCGACGTGAATTTTTCAATCATGTCCATCGCCGCTTCGTTCGCACCGCCGTGCAGAGGGCCGCGCAGAGAACCAATCGCGCCGGTTATGCATGAATGCATATCAGACAGAGTTGATGCGCAAACGCGCGCAGTAAAGGTCGACGCATTGAATTCATGCTCGGCATACAGGATCAAACTGACGTGCATGACCTTTTCATGCAGCGCATTGGGCTTTTTGCCGTGCAGCAGATGCAGGAAATGCGCACCAATTGAATCATCATCGGTTTCCACATCAATACGCACGCCGTCGTGCGAGAAGCGATACCAGTAGCAAATGATACTTGGGAAACAGGCTAGCATGCGGTCAGTCACGTCCTGCTGCTGCGCAAAATCCGTTTCCATTTCCAGGTTACCCAACATGGAGCAACCGGTGCGCATTACGTCCATAGGGTGCGCGTCGGCTGGAATGCGCTCTAATACGTCTTTCAGCGCCTGCGGTAATCCTCGCAGACTCTTTAGTTTTGCTTTATAAGCGTCCAGCTCAGCCTGGTTAGGTAACTTGCCTTTCAGGATCAGGTAGGCAACTTCTTCAAACTGACAGTTTTCCGCCAGATCTTTTACGTCATATCCTCGATACGTCAGTCCAGAGCCCGATTTACCTACTGTTGATAATGCGGTTTTACCCGCTACTTGTCCGCGCAGGCCTGCGCCAGAGAGTACTTTAGCCATTGAGAATGTCCTCCAGTTCTTATTTGTTCTTACCCTGCGCAAACAGGCTGTCTAATTTTTGCTCGTAGTCGTGGTACCCAAGATAGTCATAAAGCTCCATGCGTGTCTGCATCGAATCGACCACAGCCTTCTGATCACCATCATTGAGGATATGCTGATACACGTTTTCTGCCGCTTTGTTCATGGCGCGGAAGGCACTCAGAGGATACAGCACCATGTCAGCGCCCCACTCGCCAAGCTGTTTAGTATTCCACAGCTCTGTCTTACCAAATTCGGTAATGTTGGCCAAAATCGGCACGTCCAGCGCGTCACTGAACGCCCTATAGTGCTCTTCAGTTTGTACGGCTTCGGCAAAAATTCCGTCCGCGCCGGCGTCAACATAAGCTTGTGCACGCTCAAGCGCACGCTCCAACCCTTCCTGCGCAAACGCATCTGTGCGGGCCATAATAAAGAAGTCAGAGTCAGTTCGTGCATCAACCGCGGCCTTGATACGATCGACCATCTCTTCAATTGACACCACTTCTTTACCCGGTCGGTGACCACAGCGTTTTTGTGCGACCTGGTCTTCCATGTGCACTGCGGCAGCACCCGCGTTCTGCATGTCTTTTATGGTCTTGGCGATGTTAAACGCCCCACCCCAACCGGTATCAATATCAACCAGTAAGGGTAAGTCGCATGCAGCAGTGATACGCTGCACGTCTACCAGTACATCGTTTAGGGACGTCATGCCCAGGTCAGGTAAACCATATGATGCGTTTGCCACACCGCCACCAGACAGGTATATCGCCTTGTGGCCAATTTTCTCGGCCATCATTGCTGCGTAGGCATTGATGGTGCCGACAATCTGTAGGGGCTTGTTGTCGACAAGCGCCTGCCGAAATCGTTTTCCTGCACTCATGATCGTTCCTCTTGGTTAGATTCAGTTTGTTGCAATTTGCGTTGAATGTTGTTCATCGAATAGAGAATGTGTCGCCGCATCAGCATTTCAGCCAGCTCTTCGTCACGATTGGAGATTGCCTGTACGATATTACGATGCTCATCAAAGGCGGTCGTCACTCGCGGACCAGCCATTCCGAGTTGGACCCGATACATGCGTACCAGGTGGTAAATGCCATTAATCAGCAGCGCAATAAGATGCTGGTTTTTGCTGCCCTGTATAATGCGGTAATGGAAATCGACGTCACCGGCTTCCTGATAATATGACTGGCCGTCTTTGACTTTCGCTGAGTGACTGGTTAGGAGCGCGTTGAGATCAGCGATATCTTGATCGGTCATATTGCGTGCCGCCTGGCGCGCCGCCATTCCTTCTAATGCTTCTCGCACCTGATAGAGCTCGATAAGTCCCTCTGACGATAACGACACCACTCTGGCGCCAATATTAGGCTTGCGCTCAACCAGGTTACAGGTCTCCAGTCGGTTGATGGCCTCACGTACTACCGCGCGACTGACCTGATACTTTGTCGACAATTCCGTCTCACTGAGCTTGCTTCCTGCACAGATCTGCCCTTCCACGATGTCCTTACGCAACCGATAAAAGGTCTTATCTGACGAGGTTATCGGCTGTTCGAGAAGTACACTCATGACAGGCTTTAGTCATCCACTCTGCAAAAAGTGTCGACAATATAGTCATGAATTAACAGTTCGTCAAATCAAAACGCTGATATTGTCGACAATCTGAGACTAATGTCGTAATTAGCATGAAAACCTTAGGCTACATGAACTAAGCTGATCAACACACAATGTGAGTAGGCTTTTCGTTATGAGCAATACCTTTACTTGTTGGCAATGCGGCGCCACCCTGAATGACATTCTATTACCCCTGTCACGACGCGAGATATGCACTAGCTGTCACACAGACTTACACAGCTGCAGAATGTGCCAGCACTTTTGCGATGACGGGCGCGGCAGCTGCAATGAAGACCGCGCTGAATGGGTGAGTGATAGGGAAAGAGCCAATTTCTGCGATTATTTTACACCGTCTCAAAAAGTACGTCCTTCTGGACAAGACAAATCCGCCGAGGCCAAAGCCAAACTGGCCGAATTATTCGGTGATCAACCAGACAGCAACAGCGATTCAGAGGAAAACCAGCAGCTGAGTCCTGCCGAGCTGGCTGAGAAACGTCTTCGTGATTTGTTGAATGGACAATCATAAATGCTGTTAAGTTAATTAAACGTTAAAAGCATGGCAGAATAGATAGAAAATAAAGCAACACTGGATTGATAACACATGGCAACAAACGACTCTACTGACAGCAAGCAAGGCTTCAGCAGCTTTAGTGAGTTCTATCCTTATTATCTGAATGAACACAGTAACGCCACCTGCCGATTGCTGCACTTCATTGGCTCCTGGCTGGTGCTTGGTGTGATAGCGTTAGCGGTGTACACCACTAACTGGCATCTACTGTGGTTTATACCACTGGTCGGCTATGGTTTTGCCTGGGTCGGACATTTCTTTTTTGAACACAATAAACCGGCAACGTTTAAACACCCCATCTACAGTCTGATGGGAGACTGGGTGATGTTTAAAGATATCCTGGTCGGCAATATTTCACTGACGCATTCAGCGCCACAAGAATAAAAATAAATCCGGAGAGTCCATCATGAAAGTATTGGCCCGAGTGACCGCGGCTGTAGCAGCGACGTTATTGTCTGCTGCCGTCTCAGCCCAGCAGTCAGAACAGCACAAATATTTCACCTATAACGACGTATTTCAGCTCGAATATGCTGCCGCACCACAATTTCATCCTGATGGCACCAGTCTGGTGTATGAGCGTCGCAGCATGAACATCATGAACGACCGTGTGAATAGCAATCTGTGGCACCTTGACCTGACGGATCAGCAACACCGGCCGCTGTTGACCGGCAGCGACAGCTACCGTCAGGCGCGGTTTTCACCGGATGGCAGCAAACTCGCGTATATTTCCAATTCGGATGAAGGCACACAGCTGTTTGTCCGCTATATGGATACCGGCGTAACGGCCAAACTAACGAACTTACAATATGCGCCCTCCTCTCTGGCCTGGTCGAATGACGGCTCACAGTTGGCCATGACCGTATTTACGCCAAGTAAACCAGAAACGCTGTTTAAGGACATGCCGGCTAAACCGGATGGCGCAAACTGGGCTCCAACTGCAACCTACATTGAGCGTACGCGCTATCGGGCAGATGGCAGAGGCTATCTGGACGCAGGTTTTAATCAGATTTATGTACTGCCGGTAGAAGGCGGCACACCCAGACAGGTGACCTTTGGGGATTATCCTCACGGTGGCGCGATCGCCTGGAGTGCGGACGACAGCGCACTGTATTACAGTGCCAACCCCAGTGCCGATTACGCTCGCCAGCCACTGGTATCCGATATCTATCGCATTGACCTGAGCAGTGGCAACACCACACAGGTTACCTCACTGGTGGGACCGGAGAGTAATCCGGTGCTGAGCCCGGACGGCAAATATCTGGCCTTCAGACACACGCCAGATAAAAAGCTCGCTTATCAAATTGGTCACCTTGCCGTCATGCCGCTCGACGGTGGTGACGTCAAACTGCTCACTACCTCGCTGGATCGCAATATCGGACAGTTTGCTTGGCGTGAAGATAGCCGTTCACTGGTCTTCCAATATATTGACCGCGGCCACAGCCGGCTGGCAAATGTTGATCTGCGCGGCAAGATCAGCGGCATGGACTTAAGCCTGGGTGGCCAGTCAATGGGCCGTCCCTATACGTCCGGGCAGTTTGCGCTAAGCAGCCGCAACGACATCGTTTTTACCAAACACGACCCGATTGCGCCTGCCGATCTGGAATTATATAGCGATGGAGAAACGCGCCAGCTTACCCGATTAAACCGCGATCTTCTTGGCCATAAACGCCTGGCGGACGTAGGCGCGATGCCAGTGACGTCAAGCGTCGATGAACGTACTATTGAGTCGTGGTATGCGTTGCCACCTAACGCGGAACAGGGAAAGCGTTACCCACTCATTCTGGAGATCCATGGCGGGCCTCATGCCGCCTACGGCCCGCAGTTCAGCCCGGAAATACAGCTGATGGCACAGCAAGGCTACATTGTAGTGTGGGCCAATCCGCGGGGTAGCTCATCCTACGGTATGGAGTTCGGTAATACTATTCATCACAACTACCCGTCAGAAGATTATAACGATCTGATGGATGTGGTAGACGCGGCCATCGAAAAACTGCCGGTCGATAAGGACAACCTGTTCATTACTGGCGGCTCGGGCGGTGGTGTCCTGACGGCGTGGAGTATTGGTAAAACTAACCGCTTTAAGGCAGCAGTTGTAGCCAAGCCTGTGATCAACTGGATGAGTTTTGCGCTGACTGCCGATGCGTATCCGTATTTCAGTCAGTACTGGATGCCAGGTATGCCCTGGGAGATTGCCGACCACCTTTGGCAACATTCGCCGTTGTCTTTGGTAGGTAACGTCACCACACCAACGTTACTACTCACCGGTGAGGCGGACTATCGCACGCCTATCAGTGAGTCCGAGCAATATTATCAGGCACTGCGCCTAAAAGGTGTTGATGCGGGTATGGTGCGTATCCCCGGTGCGCCGCATGGCATCGCTGGACGTCCCAGCCATCTTATCCAGAAAGTCGGTAATATCATCGCCTGGTTTGAGCGATATAAAACCCGTTAGTAAACCATCCGTGCCGATCAGCGTATTGATCGGCACTTTTCAAAACAAACGTGGCCCGATGTATGCTCGTTAAGACACTCAAAATCGTCGTTACAGTGATGGTGGCGCTTATCGCTGCCCTGTTGATTTATATCCAGACACAAAAAATGCCGGATAAGCCTGTCAGTGAGCTAACCGAGCGTTGGGCCGCCTCGCCCTCACAGTTTATTGAGGTGGCGGGCATGCAGGTACATGTCAGGGATGAAGGACCCAAACAGGATGATACTCCCATTATTCTGATCCATGGCACTGGTGCCAGCCTGCATACCTGGGACGGCTGGACTGACGAATTGAAAAATCAGCACAGAGTGATTCGGTTTGATTTACCCGCCTTTGGACTGACGGGTCCAGCGCCTGATAATAATTACACCATTGAGCGATATGCACAGGTGGTTATTGCGCTGATGGACGCGCTGAATATTGAGCGGGCAACCCTGGCTGGTAATTCTTTAGGTGGTTACATTGCCTGGGCAACGGCCGTAATGTTTGACACGCGAGTGAATAAACTGGTGTTGGTGGATGCCAGTGGATACCCCTATGACGCTGAGTCAGTCCCGCTGGCGTTCAAGTTAAGCCAGAACAAACTGGCTAAGTCCGTGTTGACCAACTTCCTTCCGAGGTGGCTGATCGCCAGAAGTGTGAAAAATGTGTATGGCGATCCAGACAAGGTCAGTGATGATGTGATAGAACGTTATTACGAGCTCACCCAGCGTGAAGGTAATCGGGCCGCTCTGGCACAGAGATTCGTGCAAACCAAGCCAGGGCCTTTGGCTGACAAAGTGCCCACGATTACGCAACCCACCCTGATCATTTGGGGCGCGAAGGATAAACTTATCCCGCTTAAATTCGCTCACCGCTTTGCCGAAGAAATTCCGAATAATGAGCTAGTCATCTTTAATGAACTTGGCCATGTTCCGCATGAGGAAGACCCGCAACGCACCGTAGTTCCGGTGCAAGCCTTTTTACAGTAAGCGCTGTCGCGAATTGCGTATAACACGTCTTGCCGTAGAAGCGTAAATGACAAGAGTGGGTTAAACTATCGCTCAGCGTACTTTTTAGGTAGTGGGTTAGCATTGGCAGTACCATTCCGTTGCATCGATAAGCATTCTCGCTCATGTTATGTAGTCCTGGCATGTTTTATGTTGCTTTTCACGCATCTTGTGCGTGCCAGTGACACCATTTCAATCGTCTATAGCGATGCTTACAAACCCTTCGTGTGGGAGCAGGACGGCAAAGCAGTGGGGTTACAGGTCGACTTTGTCGATGAGATCCTCTCCGCTCAGTTGGGTCTAAGGGTAAAACACGTGACGTGCCCGTGGAAACGTTGCCAGCTGCTGGTAGAAGAGGGAGACATGGACGGTTTTTTTACCGTCGTAACACCAGAACGAGAGCGATATACTGAGCGCACTTCCATTCCGTTTTACACCACGGATATGGTCATTCACACGGCCAACAATAATCCTTATCTGCAAGACATTCTCGGCATATCAACAAAAGCGGATTTAGATACCTTTGCGAAAAAGCTCGCGCTTGTTTTTATGCGTGGCTCAGGCTGGCATATTGCTAACTTCCAGCACTGGCGCAATGCGACACAAGTAACCGAGGCATGGCGTATCCCTGAAATGCTCACAGAACTACGCGCCGATATTTATGTTGAGCAAGCTGAAATCGTGCGGTATCAAGCCCAACAACTGGGACTTTCCGAGCAGCTTGTGACCCTTACATCGCCGGTTATTGAGCAGGTGCAATGGCATTTGTTTATATCTCAACACTCACCTCACCAGAACATACTCAGTCGTGTTGATGCCAGGCTGCTCGAACTGACTGAATCTGGCGAGCTAGACCGCATTAAACAGCGTATCTTCAGCAAATATGGATTGCTCCAAAACCAAGCTGATTAGCATCAGAACTGAAACCACCATACATCTCTCACAAAAAAGTCCGCACAAAAATCACATCTAACCATTCACATGCGAGTAGATCACCCGCAACGTGCTCATTAGCGCACGCTTAAAGGTGGGCCAGAAAATACTTATACTGTCGATATTGCGGCCGGTGGCATCGGCCTCCAGGCGCGTCGCCATATCAATCAGAGGCTCTGAGTTAATGCGCTGGGCCAGTTTCAGCATGTTCTTACCATTGGTCACCAGCGGCCCGAGGTTTTCGTTTTGCACCGCATCGTCCAGTGCGTTGGTGCACGTTTCCAGCTCATCCATTAACTTTGTCAGTGCCTGAGCGAGCGATCCAGCATGTGGATTCTTCTGTAAGTATGGCAGTAAGTCGAACCAGATTTCAGGACTATCCGGCATTTCCTGCTTGGCAAACTCAGGTATCGGCTTAGCATCTGACGGCGTTCCTCCTTCGGCCTGTTTGGCCATTTGCTGAGCCTGCTTTAACTCTTCCTTATGCGCTGCAACCAGAGCCTGCTCCTGCTCTTTGAGCGCTGACTTGCTGCTCTGAAGCTGCTGCTGTGCATTTACCAGGGCCTGTTCTTTACTGGTCAGTTGCTGTTTACTCTGCTGGAGCTCCTGCTCCAGTGTTTTCAACTGCTCAGCCAGTTCAGACTGACTGTTATCCTGCTTGCTCAGCGACGCTTTAGTCTGCTGGTATTCGTTCTGGACAGAACGCAGTTTTTCCGTTAACTGTTTCTGTGCAGATTCCAGGTTATTGATATTCGCTTCGCGTGCCTGCAATGCCTTTTGTTGCTCGGCAAGTTGCTGTTGTAGCGCCAGTTCCTGTTTTTCCTGCTGTTTGAGGCGCTTCTGCAACTCTTCAGCCTCGTGCTTGGCGGCATTTAATTCATCCTGTAGCTTTTGTTCAGCCGAGCGTGTTTCATTAACCTGACTTTCGGCCTGCTTAAGCTCAGAAAGCGATCCTTTCAGCTTACTTTGCATCGCTTCATTCTGACGTTTGGCTTCTTCCAGTGCTTTCTGCAATTGAGCTTTCTGCTGCTCAATTTCTTCACGATGCTGTCGCCACTGTTCGTCGCTGCCTTCCATCATCTCTTTCTGTTTGGTGGCTCTTAGCTCGACGTCTGAAAGCTCTACTTTTAACTGTTCGAGTTTTTTCTGCTGAGCCAGCCTCGCCAGTTTCTCTTCGTCAGACTGACGCTGGTTTTCCTCCAGACGGGTGCGTGCATCCAACAACTCCTGCTGTTTAGCTTCCAGCTCTTGTTGCATCTGCTGCTGACGCTGCTGCCATTCGTCATCCGTTTCGGCCATACGGCGTTGCTGATCATTAGAGCGACTTTCTACTTCTTGTAGCTCCGCCTTCAACTGCTCAAATATCTGCTGCTGGCGCTCTTTCTCTGCTCTCTCTGCTTCAGCCTGTCGCTCATTTTCTTCCAACTTGGCCTGTGCATCAGCCAGCTGCTGTTGCTTGGCTTCAAGTTCCTGCTGCATAGCGGCCTGAGTTTCACGCCAGTGCTGATCACTTTCCGCCATTTTGCGCTGCTGCTCTTCCGTGCGTTTTTCCAGCTCTGCCAGTTCGGCCTTTTGCTTGTCGAATATTTGCTGCTGGCGCGCTTTTTCTTCACGCTCCTGTTCAGCCTGACGACGGGTATCTTCAATATCAGACTGTGCTTTGGCTAGCTGTTGCTGTTTGTTTTCCAGCTCCTGCTGAAGTGCACGCTGTCGCTGCTGCCACTGCTCATCTGATTCTTCATGCTTGCGTTCCTGTTCACTGGTGCGCTTTTCAACTTCCTGTAATTCTGACTTCAGTTTGTCGAATATTTCCTGCTGTTTAGCCCTTTCCGCCTTGTCAGCTTCTGCCTGCTTCTGCGCCGCTAGCAGTCCCTGCTCGGTTTCCTGCAAACGGCGCTGCTTCTCTTCCAGCTCCCGCTGCAGTTCCTGCTGTTGCTGCTGATAACGCTGTTCGGCTTCGGCGATCTGGGCCTGCTGCTCAGCGGTACGTTTTTCAACTTCCGCCATCTCAGCCTTCAGCTGTTCGAGGAAACGTTGCTGCGCCTCTTTTTCAGCCTTTTCTTTCTCTGATTGACGCTGTGCTTCAAGCAACACCTTCTCGGTTTCGAGTAATTTGTTTTGCTTATCTGCCAGCTCGCTTTGCAATGCCTGTTGCTGTTGCTGCCACTTTTTGTCCGCTTCAGCCATTTGCGCCTGTTGCTCTTCAGCCCGTCGCTCTGCTTCCTGGATCTCAGCTTGCAGCTTCTCAAAGTGCTGGCGCTGTGCCTCTTTCTCAGCCTTCTCCTGCTCAGACTCGCGCTTCGATGCCTCTAATGCCTGCATGGTTTCCTGCAGTTGACGCTGTTTAGCTTCCAGCTCCTCCTGCAGTGCCTGTTGCTGCTGCTCCAGATCGCCTTTTTGCTGATTCGAAAGCTCTTCAAACTTGTGCATTTCGTGCTGCAAGTGTTCGATATGTCTGGCTTTGTTAGTCGCTTCAGACTCTGCAAGTCGCCATGCCTGCTCTAATTCACGGCGCTGCTTTTCAGCCTGTTCACTGGCTTTACGCTGATTGATCAGGGCCTGCTTAAGTTTGTCACTGGTCTGGCTGGAGCTGGCCAACTGCGATTGCAGATGACTGATTTGACCGCTTACGTCATGAATCTGCTGATCTTTACTTTGTATATCCGACTTCAGGCTATCGATTTGATCGGCATATTGCTGCAGCTGCTGTTTTTGTTCTTCACGTTCCAGCTCGAGACGCTTGGTCGTTTGCTCACTCTCTGCCAGCTGTTGTTTGGCACGTTGGAATTGCTTTTCGCTATTTTGCAGTGCATCGGCAATCTGATTGCGCTGTTTCTCAAGGCCACTGACTTTAGCTGTACTCTGCTCTAACTGGGCCTCGAGCTCCGCATTATTGGCCTGTTCTGCGGCCAGCATTTCACGACTTTGGGTGTAGTCACCCTGCAGTTTTTCCAGATTAGCGGTCATTTCATCGTGAGCCTGCTGCAGGTCACTTATCTGACTTTGCTTCTCAGTAAGGTCCTGCTTAGCCGCCTGCAGTTGCGACTCGGTTTCGGCCAGTGATTTAGCCTTGCTGGCAAGCTCCTGTTGGCTGCTCTTGAGCATTTGCAGCTTTTCTGACGCTTCCTGCTCGGCCTGTTGGGCTTTGCTGAGTGCTTCCTGTCGAGCTTTGTCGGCCTCAGTCAGGGCGCGCATGTCCATCCATATACACAATACCGACTCTAATTCACGACCTCTGAACATAGGCACATAGGTTGCCTGACAAGGCAACGTAGAGCCGTCCAGAATAAACTCCCACGGCATGGTTTGAGCCCGTCCGGTAAGTTCTACCTGTTCAATTTTGGCCTTAAGCTGGATGACTTCATCATGGCCAACGTTGATACTTTCTTCGTAAGGGTACTTACCCAAAAGCTGCTGCTCACGGTCAAGTGCAAAGAACTCACAGGCGGCGGGATTGATGCGTGTGAATCCGTCGGTGGACAGCACCGCCATAGGGACACCGGAGTGCTCCAACAGGTTGTCGAATTTGTCTACCTGGAATTGCTTATCACTGGTATCGGCAACCCAGCACAAATAGCTTTGTGCCTGTCGGTCAAACAGGTCAATCTGCAATTCGCTGGGATGCATAACGCCGCCCTTGCCTTTTAAGGTTGCCTGAAAATCTCTCAGACGACCGCTGGAGTGAAGATTGCGCGCGGCTTTGCCCGCGTTACTGGGGTCATAAAACAGCTGATAGAAATCCTGTTCGGCCAGCTCTTTTTCGTTCAGCCCCAGGCGCTCCTGCAATGTCAGGTTGGCGCGAGTGATATGGTCGTTCTGATCGATAATAGCGATACCCAATGGAGCCAGATCAATGAGATTGGAAAAGCGTTTTTGTTCCATCTCTGCAATCGCTTCAGCCTCGCGCAGCTCACTAATGTCCTCTACAATGACGATGGTGCCACCACGGTTATCGACCGCGCTTTTATACGGCTTCAAATGAAATCTCAGGGTGGCCTGCTTGCCATTAGCAAGTTCGCACTGCACTTCCCGGCCTTTGGCCGAGGATACGCTGAATCGTTGCGTTTCTTTAGTACTGTGCAGCGCTTTTATCTGCTCAGCAAAGCAGCTTAATTCAGTAACAGGTTGTCCCTCTATTTTGCTGAGCTTGGTAGCAAACATTTTTTCAAATGCCGCGTTGCATTCGGTTAGCTGCTGTTCTTCATCAACCACATAGACCGCAGAAGGCAACGCAACCAACAAGTGTTTGATTCGTTGACTTAGCTGATCGATACGCTGCTGAGCCTCAGCTAACTCATTCTGTGGCAATACGGCGATATGGATGTGCTGAACCTTACCTTCCTCATCAGCCAGAGTCGCGGTGCTGGACAGTTGACAAAGTACATCACCCGTGACGGTTTTAATGCGGCATTTAAGGTCAATAGGCTGCCCTTGGCGGGCTTCTTCTACAGCCTTGTTCCAATGCACCAGATCTTTATCGCCGATAACCTGCCGCAGCGTATTGAGACTGCCATCCAGTTTTTCTGACAGTTCACCAATCAGCGTCTCAAATGTATCGTCTGTGTCGACCTGATCATGTTCAAAATCAACCTTGAGTCTACCTATGTCGGCATCGCGAAGAAGCTGTTCGGTATCACTGAGCTGTGAGCTTTTATCATCAACCTGCCCCTGTAACTCAGTGACATCTTCGATAACGATCACGGTGTCAATGCCGGGCACCAATTTGAACTTCGGCGTGACACCAAAATCGACATGCCGTTTGCGAGCGTGCAGAAAACTCTGATGCCGCGTGAATACTCCGCTGCTAATGATACGGCTGATGTACTGTGCGTCTTCATCGCTTAACAGATCTTGCAGACGCTTGCCCTGCAATTGTTCTGGTTTTGCGTTAAACAGGTATGCCGCCACCCGGTTTGCATAAATAATGTGCTGCTGCGAATCTAAATGCAGCACCCCCGTACTTAACCCCATCAACAGTGACGCCTGTTCATCACGCTGCGATGTCATGTCTTCGCTGTTGCGCAGCGCACGCGTCGCTTTTCCTCGCGCAGAAAAAAACAGAATAAGCACAACCAACAGCAGTGCTGTCAGGGCACCGACTATCGCCGTAACAGTGAGTGAAGGCTGGGCTTTTAACCAGTCCCCCACCGCATAAGCAGGACTGACATATAGCAAGGACAAGCAGGTGAATAGCGCCAGAGGTGATAACAACATCCTGGTCTTTTTGTGCAGACGAAATCGATTTCTAAGCATAATTAAGAACGTATAGTGACGGCATTGTTTAGAATACTGTCTACAACTATAGCTAATGAAATGATTTTACAGAGTTTTTGGTACCTGTTTTTATACACACGATGAATATCTGATGCGTATAACAGGATCACACCGTCATAGACGTGAGAGTTTGAATACCGGCTGACAATAATGCCAGCCGGTTTCGATGTGCTTAAGAATGAGCGATAGGGAGAATATGCTGCACGGGTGAAGGCATGCGTTTAATGACCCATGCCCGGCTGGGTTGCCAGAAAGCAGATAGCAGCAACAGGGTCGCACCGATGCACAGTCCTGTGACGGCGAAACTGTAATTCACCATACCAAACTGCTCAAGTGCACCGCTAAATGCGTAAATGACATAGATTAACGCTGACACCATGATAGAGCGACGGTCTACGGCAATCGACACGATAGCCAGCAGCACATAAAGTGCCAGAACAATGCCCGCGCTGGCAAGATCACCACTTCCCTGGGTAATGCCCAGCGACGTGAACACCGGATGCACTAACAAAGGCGCAGACAATAAATGCAACCAGAAAGCCGTATCAGAGCGGCGGGTCACGCGCGCCTTGTCGGTAGAATCCCAATAAACTGCCATCACAAAGGTAATCAGTCCGGCAATGAACATCAATGGCAACAGGAGTGCGCTTGACAGTGCATACACGGCAAACAGTGCGCCAAAGATGCAGGCAAAAATGGCAGCAGTCACAGCGGCAATGGTAATCGGCACCTGAAAACGCATCCAATGCGCCCATGCAGCGATAGCCGTTAATAATCCTGAAGCAATAAATGCAGAAACATGTGGTTGTTGATAAAGCGAAATAGGCGCAGCAGCAACACCACCAAGGAAGGCTATCAGCAATACTATTGCAGGCAGTGCCATGCGGCGTTGACGAACGAAGAACTCGGCCAGCAGCCACGCCAATCCGGCGAATACCACAGTGGCAGCAAACTCACTGACAAATGATGTTAGCCAGGCAGACGAAACCAAAAGCAGAACGCTGGCGACGACCACGAAAACATCATTGAATCCGGTAATCAATCTGAAGTTTTCTTCATCGACATGGGCGGTCTGTTTGAGATTAGCCATATGCTGACGAAAACGTGAGACAGAGTCGGCCTGGAATATCCCTTCCTTTATGGCGGTATTGAGATCTTCATCACTGTACATTGTTATTCTCTCTTGTTTAATGAGTTTGATTAATTCACATGTGACGCTTTGCACATTCCAGACCAATTCATTTTTTTCATGCAATTCAATGTGTTAAAAAATGAACAGCATGCCAATCGAATGCGTAGGAAGTGAAATAAACTAGTTAGTGGTAAATCTCGCCACATTCGTCTGATTTAACTGCACGTGCTCAACAAAGAAATCACTATATACATATAAAACAATAAGTTACCTATTGGCATCCTTCCTGCTAATGATTGGGTAATGAATCTAGTTTGAATGGAGCAATCTGATGTATTTACCCCGTTTCACACCCTCTGTGGTACTGGCTACCTGCTTGTCGACAAGCTTACTATTGAGTGGATGTGTGGTGCACATTGGTGGTGCCAACGGCGATGCCAGCAGCGTATTTGGTCAACTTGAGGTGTCACAGGGACGCAGCGTCAACAATGTCTCTTCGGTCAATGGCGGCGTACAACTGAATGATGATGTCAGCGCCACAAACGTAGACAGCGTTAACGGTGATATCAACATCGGCGATCGCGTCACCGTCGCGACTGCGTCCACCGTAAACGGTGATATTCAGGCGGGCTCAGCATTTACCAGTATGGGTAATATAGATACCGTGAACGGTGACATTACGTTGCGTAGGGGCGCGAATATAGAAGGTGATATCAGTACGGTAAACGGCGACATTGAATTGAAGGATGTATCCGTTTCACACAACGTGCTGACCTACAATGGCGACATTACCCTGCAAAGCGGCACTCATATTGAGGGTGATGTGATATTTCAACGCAACGAAAATAGCTGGGGCTGGCATGATGACCGCAATCCCAGCTTGACCATCGAATCCGGGGCGTCGATTTCAGGTGCTATCATCCTTTATCGCCCAGTAAAACTTGAACTCGACGATCCGGCAAATCAGGATAAAATTATCGAACGCTATGACCGACGTTAACGACGTTAGCGGGTAAGCTGCGTCATGTGCAGGGTTGCCTGCACCGCGGCATTCCAGTGCTTACGCTTGTATGTACGCACCTCATCGGCCATCACAGGCTGGTAGTTCCGGTCAATTTGATTCAATGTGGTAAGTGTTGATAAATCTTCAATCAAGCCCTGCTGCAGCATAGCCAGTCCGGCGCCGCCCAGCGCCGTGGTTTCCATCACACGAGGGCGCATAACCGGCACAGCGGCGATGTCAGACAGAAACTGGCAAAGCCAGTTATTTGCCACCATGCCACCATCGACTTTTATCTGCCGGGTCTGGATCCCATCCATTGCCATTGCGTCCAGCAAATCAACGGTCTGAAAACAGACCGATTCTAAGGTGGCACGAATAATCTCGGCACTGCCGGTATCTCTGGTCAATCCAAATGCGGCACCTCTGGCATCAGGTTGCCAGTGCGGCGCACCGAGCCCGGTAAAGGCTGGCACAAGGACAATACCATGGTCATCATTCACACTACTGGCAATCGCTTCAGATTGTGCAGCATGCGTCAGTATCCCCAATTCATCACGCAGCCACTGTACTGCCGCACCGGCTATAAATACTGCACCTTCCACCGCATAGTGGGTGGTGCCAGCGACTGAGTAGGCAACCGTGGACAACAGGTTATTTTTTGACGCGAGACACAGTTGACCAGTATTGACTAACGCAAAGCAGCCGGTACCGAAGGTGACCTTCGCATCGCCCTGGGTCAGCCCACCCTGACCAATTAAGGCGGCCTGCTGGTCGCCAACAACAGCGCCTATTGGGATGGCCTGACCAAGAATGGCAGGATCCGTGACACCATAATCGTCTGCGGATTGTTTCACTTCTGGCAGCAGGCTCATTGGCACATCAAATAGCTCGCACAGATGCGGGTCCCAGTTCATCGTCTTGATATTGAAAAGGTTGGTGCGACTGGCATTGGTCGTGTCGGTTGCGTGAATGTGTCCCGACGTCAGCTGCGAAATCAGGAAGCTGTCGATGGTACCAAACGCCAGCTCACCCTGAGCAGCAAGCTGTCTTGCGCCATCAACATGGTCAAGGATCCAACTGATTTTGGTTGCTGAAAAATACGGATCGAGTCGCAAGCCGGTGCGTTGATGAATATCGATGGCATGTTCTGCCAGCTGCTGACAGCGGTCTGCGGTGCGTCTATCCTGCCACACAATGGCGTTGTAGATGGGCACGCCCGTCTTGCGATTCCACACCACGGTGGTTTCGCGCTGATTGACGATGGCCATACTCACTACGCTGATGTCGTTATCAGCAGCAAACTGCAGCGCCTCTCTACAGACTGCTACACAGCTGTCCCAGATAGCCTGAGGCTCATGTTCAACCCAGCCGTTGGCGGGATAGTGCTGGGCGAACTCCTGTTGCGCAGTAAACAGGGCCTGCCCTTCGGGTGAAAATAAAATTGCGCGACTGGATGTTGTTCCCTGATCCAGTGACAGGACCGCGTTCTGATTATTATTCATTGATTAAGAAGCCTTAATCTGACACGTTCGTTCGAATGTACACGCCATTGACCTGTGGTCAAGCATCAACGCTGCGTCTGAGTCTCTGTAATAGTGCAATATCATTGGCAGCCAATGGACCTTTGGATACCCATTGCATCAGTAATGCTTCCTGAGACTGCTGTTCACCGTTTTCCAACTTATCTGCCATCATTTGCAGTTGTAAGGCCTTGCGTTTTTCCTGCTCGCTCTGTGGTGATGGCACATCAGCCAGAATCTCCATCATCACAGTAAGCTGGTCGCGGGATAAGTCAGTCGCCTGTGTATCCACTTTGAACCATTGTCGGTAAGCAGGAGGCACGTCATCAGCAACAGGTGGCTGCGCGCCTTCACGCCAGCTTTCCAGCGTCGAAAATAGAGCCTCTAGTTCTCGCTGCCTCTGTTGTTGCTGTGCCTGCAGACGCTTTTTAGCCAATGCCTTGTCGCACTCTGACACCGCGCTATCCAGCTTCTGCCGCTGTCGCGCCGGTAAGGTATCCAATTGAGAATGCAGCATCTTTTGCTGCTGCTGAGCATGTTTAAGCGACTCATTGTCGCCACTCTCATCGATCAGTGTGCGCAGTTGGGTTATTAACTGTTTCGCCTGTTCGACCTGTTCATCCACCTCGTTTCGATGCGCCTGCCTTTGCTCACCGAGATTGGCAAATATGGCATCGTTCACGCGTCTGAATTCGCGCCACAGCTTGTTGTCTTTCTTATGCCCTGCAAAGCCAATATTTTTCCAGCTCTGCTGGAGTTGCTTAGCCTGCTCTGCGGCGACCTCAGCGTCCTGTTCATCCGCCAGTGCGCTGGCCTGAGTGATCAGGCTTTTCTTACGTTCAGCATTTTGCTGATAAAACGCTTCCGCCTGCTGCTTAAGAGGGGCGATGGCATCAGAAAAGGCTTTGGCGACCTTATCGCGTTGCCCACGCTCCACTTCGCCGCAAGTTTGCCAGCGTTGTAAAAAGTGTCGGTAGGCGTGTTCAACTTCGTGAGTATCCTGCTCAAGGTCAAATTGACTCAACTCATCCAGTATGGCCTGCTTTTGGGCAAGACTTTCCTGACGCTGTTGCTGACGCTGAGCAAAATATCCTCTGCAGGGCGCAAACGCTCTCTCGAGCGCGTCATCAAACGCTGTGTTCAATGCAGAATCTTCGTCAGATTGGAGCACACCCAGGCTGGCCCACTCAGCACGCAGTTTTTTCACTTCCTCAGCACGTTTACTGTGGTCGGTGACCGGCTGGCTGGCAAGCTGCTGCGCTTGTTCTAACATCGCGGGCTTGCGGGGCTGCGCAATGTATTCCTGCCAGCCCTGCAACTCTTCGACATCCTGTTGTACCTGTTGGTACTGTCGCTGTAACCGTAGCTGGGCTTTCTCAGGAAGTGCTGCATACCAGCTGCTGACCTTCTTAAACAGACCCATTGCCGGTCTGAACCGCCCCTGTTTAATCAGGCTTTCCACGGCGCGTAGTTTATTGCGGACCCGCGACTCAGACTGTTTGATTTGTTCTTGCAGTGCATTCATTGCCTGTTGAAAGGGCTTGCGCGCTTTTTGCCACTGCTTATCAAGGCGCTCTGGCCACCAGTCTGCGAACGCATTTTTAATCGAGCGATAGCGTTCGGATAATTCACTCAGGTGCCGAGACACTTCTTCCATCTGCTCAACGTTCTCAGGTATGGCTTCTGTCGCCAGATTTTCAATGAGCTGTAAGGCCTTCTCACAAGCTGTCTGTAAGGCCGGCAGCTTGTCGATCGTCGCCCGCGACATCATTAAGCGGTTTAGCAATGACTCCAATGCAGCACGGCTGCTTGGATCGATATCTGCATCAGAAAGCGCCGTTGACAGGGCATCACTGGCATTCAGTAATTGTTGCTCCAGGTCAGTTATCTGTTCCTGGCTGAGTGTTTGAATCTCTCCATCCAACGTATCATTGAGAGACGACAGCACCCGTCTGGCAGACGCCTCAGCCGACTCTATGCGTTGTTTTGCTTCACGCTGTTGCTGCTGCTCATCAAAACGCTGCTGTAAGACTTGTTGGGTACTATCCAATTTACCGGTTAGTTGCGCATATTTCTCATTGAACGTGGCGGCTTCGGTATCGGCAAGGCAGTCAAATTGCTCAGCAAGCTGGCCAAATTCATCCGTCAATGTCTGGCGCTGCTCAGAGAATCGTCCAAAGTCCTGCTCGTCTCTGAGCGCGAGAAGTTTCGCCAGCACCAGCTTGGCTGCTGCAGCGATCTCTTTCGGTTTATTGGCCTGCGCTTCCCGCTCGGCAAGCAACGCCTGTGCTGCCTGTCTGACGTCATCATTGTCGACTTTTTTAATGATGCGCTGTAAGTCGCTGTCACTGTCAAATTCCGGCAAAAATTGCAGCTGTGCTGAGGCGTCTAGCACGTTATAAAACACATGGTTAAACAAGGCGGTCTTGTCGACTTTTTCAAGAATATGGCGCACCAGCGAAAGATCTTGCTGTACTAAAGGGTCTTGTCTTAACAACAGCTCGAGGGTAGCGAAGTCTTTGCTCTGCATGATAAAGTCTCGCTTCTGTTGCGCATCAAGACCTGCACCCTTTCCAGCCAGCAGCAATTGCTCAACTTTACGTCGTGCCGCCTTGCGAACTTTTTCATCAGAGGCAATTTCCGCCATCTTATTCCACAGTGGAAATGAATTGAGCTTTTCGAGCGCAGCAATACTCACGTCGGCACTACCGTCATTGAATGCAAGTTCATGCAAAATGCTCTTTTGCTCCGGGTTATCCGGTGTCAGCTCTGCGATGGCATGAAGTCGTTGTTGAGCATCAGGATGCTTATATTTTGGTTGGAAAAGACGCTTAAATATCATCCTGTTTAAACCGCGCAATGGTGTTGGGGTCTGGCTTATCAAGACCCATTTCTTGTTTAAGTTGTTGACGACTTTTCTGCACAATGTTGCCATCTTCGCCAATCGTCATATGCTCAGCAGATTTCAGCACTTTCGACTGATATAACAGCACCAGCTGCAGACTGTTGTCGCGCTGTTCCTCGGTTAACGCTTTACCATCCGGCCATTTACCGGTCTCAACGGCCTGACGCATGCGCTCATAAATCTCAGGCGTCATGGTGCTGAGCAATGCATTTATGTCCATTCTCTACCTTTTTAACAATGCCAGTCGCACGCGATTAACGATGTACCAGACAAAGCCAACGATGGACACCATAATGGCGAGGTTATGCTGCAAATCACCGGGTTGTGTGCCGCCCCAGTACATGAACCCAAAGCCAGTTATGAACAGCAGCATGGCGACCAGCGACTGGTTTTGCACGCGCTGTTTACGGTGGAACTTTTGCAGGTTTTGCTTGCGCAATATGTCCTCAGAAGAGGCATCTCCCACTGCAAAATTGCAATGCGGACACAAGGTTGATTTATCGGATATCTTTTTATTGCACGATGGGCAATCAGTTAATGCCATTCAATACTCCACGATGCCGACATTTGCTTATGTCTACGCATCACATTGATTGTCGGGATCACTGCGTCGGGTGCTCAGAACAAGCACGCGACGCAGGATGAAAGCGAGTTAATCCTTTTTAAACGTCTGCCAATACTGGTCGACAGATTCACGCATCTCCTTGCGCAGTAACAATATACCAAACAGGTTAGGCAAGGTCATGACCACAATGGCAACCGCAGACAGCGTCCATACCAGGGTCGTGTCTGAGAACGACGCCCACACAAATCCCGCTACGTAGATAACGCGGTACGGTCCGACAGAGCGCGGACCAAACAAATAGGTCATTGCCCTGTCACCATAATAAGACCAGGCTATCGCGGTCGAGAAGGCAAAAAGCAGCAGACCTACCGATACGATGTATTGGCCAAAGTCACCGAAGAACCCGCGGGTAAAGGCGATGGTGGTCAATGCGGCTGAATGGACCAGGGATTTCCCTGATACCACGATATTCTCGCGTTGGATATTGCCGTCAACCACCTGTATTGTGCCGCTAAACAGGTCTTCTTCAGAGCCGACGCCAAAGCGCACATCTTCAGCAAAGGAGCGCGCGTTTAACAAGGTGAAGTCCTGATTGACCGCCACACCATTCACAACATTGATGGGTCCTGTGTAATATTCCACACTGCTGCCGCCCACACCGTTGAGGTACTTATACAGCTGTTCCTTGTCTTCAGCACTGTCTTCAGAATACTGACCAGAAATGATCATCATGTCTGAACGCTCAAACACGTTGTGGTGCTTTTCCGTCCATACGCCAGACGACAGGATCACCAAACCGGTGATGGTACAGATGATAATGGTATCGATGAACGGTTCGAGAATGGACACCATGCCTTCGGAAACAGGCTCGTCAGTTCTCGCAGCTGCGTGGGCGATAGGTGCTGAACCCTGACCCGCTTCGTTAGAGAACAGGCCACGGTTTACGCCACGGTTAAAAGCATAAGCTATCGTTGCACCAAGGAAGCCCCCTGCCGCTGCAGAGCCGGTAAAGGCATCGGAGATGACTGACGCAAACGCAGGCCCGATATTTTCAATATTGGCAAAAATGACCGCAAACGCACCGATCAAATAAACCACCGCCATAAATGGCACAATACGCGATGTCACCGCTGCGATGCGAGTGATACCACCTAAGATCACCATCGCCAGCAGGATGCCCAGCACGCTACCTACAATCCAGGGCTCAAATCCAAAGGTTGCTTCGATACTCATGGCAATGCCGTTACTTTGCGGCAGATTCCCTGTACCAAATGAGCTAATCACAGTAGCAATTGCGAAGGCGACAGCCAGCCATTTCATATTCAAGCGGCGATCCATATAGTACATGGGGCCACCGGCCATGGTGCCATCTTCGGTTTGCACACGGTATTTGTGCGACAAGGTGACTTCAACAAACTTGGTCGTCATGCCGAAAAATGCCGTTGCCCACATCCAGAACAGTGCTGCCGGACCACCTAAAAAGATAGCGAACGCCACACCACTGATGTTACCGGTTCCTACCGTTCCTGATAGTGCCGTCGTCAGCGCCCGGAAATGCGTGGTATCGCCCTTCGCACCTTTACGATCGAATTTTCCGGTAACCACTTTCCATGCATGTGAAAAGTAGCGAACCTGCGGAAATTTCAGGTAAAACGTAAAAAACAGGCCGGTGCCGAGTAGCACATATGGAAACCACCAGGCGCCACCAAGATTGCCGTCCAGCAGTTTTAGAAAATCATGAAACGCTTCCAATGTTGTCCCCTAGTTATTGTTGTTATGTATGTTGTAGTTAAGTTAAAAAGCGTAGCGTTTTAGCGCAATCTGTCAGCGACGGATAATAACGCAACCAAGACGTCCTCGCCTAATTGGCGACAGCGCTGCGGCGACCATCCATACGCGGGATCCGGCAAATCGTTGTTATCCTTAAATGGCATTTCCAAAGTAAATGCCAGGCAGTCAAAGCGCTCGCCCACTGCATTTGAAGCGACGGTCAGGTTTGCTTTGCCCGGCTCATCTTTTGGATAACCATGCTCGTCCTGAAATTCTGGCGTGACGGTCAGCAAAGCCGATTTGAATGCTTCCTCCAGCGCCTGCAAACGGTCATTGTAGCCTGGGTTGCCTTCGTTACCCGCCACAAAATTATACGGCAGGTCTTCATCACCATGCACATCAAGATACATGTCAACGCCGGTCTCCTGCATCTTGTCCAGAACGTAAAACACCTCAGGACTCTTCTCAATACTCGGGGACGCCCATTCACGGTTCAGATTAATGCCAGCCGCGTTAGTACGTAAATGTCCACGTACACTTCCGTCCGGGTTCATATTTGGGACGATGTAAAATACGGCTTTATCAAGCAGCGCGCGAGCCACGCCATCGTCTTCGTCCAGCAAACGCTCCAACAGCCCTTCAACCAACCACTCAGCCATGGTTTCACCGGGATGCTGACGAGCGGTGATCCAAACCTGTTTTTTGCCCTCTTCCTGCTGGCCAACCTGAATAAGCGACAGGTCACGACCATCAAGCGTGTTACCTAAGTTGACCACAGACGCATCAAAAGACATCTGTGCGCGCGCCAGCAAATCGAGGTGCCGCTCATAACTGTAAGGGGCGAAATAGGCGAAATAGGTCTGTGCGTACTCGGGTGTAAAGTGGATGGTCAGGTTGTCGCCATCAAATTCACTGTCGACTCGAAACCATTCGTCGCGATCATAGGAGACCACGGCCTGATAATTATTCCAGCCATTTGGATAGGCAGAGCCTTTTAAGTCGCCAATGGTAATACGGTGCTCAACAAACGGCGTGCTATCCAGCCTGAAATGAAACCATTGATAAAAATCCGATTGGTTATCTTTGTTGATGCGCAGCGAAATATCTTGAGGGTCCTGAGCATGAATAACCTGAATATTGCCACTGTCGAAGTTACTGCTAATTTTCATTCATCGGCTTCCTTTTGAAAACCGCGTTAATCTACCATACTCGCAGGTTAAATGGGCAGGCAATTACCCACCCAATCGCATTATTTGTGCAACAACTCGGTTAATTTTAAACCCAGTGCAGTGCTATAGCCCATGGCGCTGTCGATGATGGTGTTATTTTCATCCACAAGGTAGTAGGTTGGATAGCCGCGTATGCTGAAGTGCTGTTTAAGTTCGTTGCTGCCGAGCAGCACCTTGCCTTGCACATCGTTGTCAGCAACGAACTGATGCACACTCTGCACTGATTCATAATCTAAAGCGACACGGACAACATGAAAGGCGTCGCTATCAATATAATCGAGGTTGTTGATACTCAGTCGGCATACCCCACACCAGGGCGCAAAAAAATACACCAGTGTCGGTTTCTGCGCTGACAGCAATGGCTGGACTTCTCCCTGTAAAGAGACAAGACGTTGTGTTGGTACAGTGACAATATTGCCCTCATCCAGCAGATGCCGTGACTGCCATGCATAAACAGCAGTAATGAGCAGCACAACGATAGCTATCTCCTTTACCCATCTTTTTACTCTCTGTTTGTTAAATATCGTCATCGACAGTCTCATTACCTGTTTTATTGATAATACTGCAAACCGGATGTCAGCGACCTTTCTTTCACAGCAATAAAAAAGGCCGGGAAACCCGGCCAATGCGTACATGCAATTTATCTTGTAATTATGCAGGGATGGTTGGATAGGCAAGTCCGGCCATATCACGGACAACACGCATCACCTGGCAGCTGTAGCCAAACTCGTTGTCATACCACACATACAGAGTCGCGCGATTGCCAGCGACGATCGTGGCCTGCGAATCGACAACACAGGCTGCTCTCGAACCGACCAAATCTGTTGATACGATTTCTTTTGACGCAGTGAAGTCAATCTGGTGCTGTAACGACGAGAACAGTGACGTGTCACGCAGAAAGTCGTTCACAGACTCTTTGTCGGTATCCTGTGCCAAAGTCAGGTTCAAAATCGCCAGCGATACATTAGGTGTAGGCACACGAATAGCATTACCTGTCAGCTTTCCTTCCAGCTTAGGATAAGCCTTGGAAACTGCCTTGGCTGCGCCCGTTTCGGTAATGACCATGTTTAATGGTGCACTACGACCGCGTCGCTCAGCTTTATGATAGTTGTCGATGAGGTTCTGGTCATTGGTGTAGCTGTGCACGGTTTCCACATGGCCGTTATCGATACCATATTTTTCATCCAATGCCTTGAGAACCGGCGTAATAGCGTTGGTCGTGCAGCTGGCTGCAGACAAAATGGTGTCTTCAGGCAGCACGTCTTTATCATTTACACCGTGCACAATGTTTTTGATATCGCCTTTACCTGGCGCGGTCAGGATGACCTTGGAGGTGCCTTTCGCTTTCAAATGCAGTCCCAGACCATCACGGTCACGCCACATACCGGTATTGTCGATAACAATGGCGTTGTTGATACCGTACTGCGTGTAATCTATTTCATCAGGGCTGTTGGCGTAAATAACCTGGATGAAGCTGCCATTTGCCTTCAGAGCCTTGCGCTCCTCATCGATGGTGATGCTGCCGTTAAATGGTCCATGTACTGAATCGCGACGCAGCAAGCTGGCACGCTTTTCAAGGTCACCGTCTCTGCCGCCACGTACGACAATCGCTTTGAGGCGAAGCTTGTTATTTTTTCCCTGACGCTCAATCAGTAAACGCGCCAGCAAGCGACCAATACGACCGAAGCCGTAAAGCACAACGTCTGTAGGAGGATGGTCTTTGTCGCCGTTGAGCGCATCGGTCAGTGCACCTGACAGAAAGTCTTCAATGCTTTGTTTCGCATCGTTCTTGTAATGGTACTCGTAAGCCAGTTTACCCAAATCGATCGTAGCCGGCGCCAGAGACATTTTACTCATTGCTTCCAGCAGTGGGTAACTTTCTCTGAGACGCAGTTTTACGCCTTCATGCAGACGAACAGAACGATGCGCTTTGATGATATCAATCGCGGTCGCATTCAATAGCGGCTTACCATAAACAGTCACTTCCACTGATTGGTTACGATAGAGTTTGCCTAGCAGTGGCAGCATCATTTCAGCGTATTCCTGACGCTCCTGCCAACTTGACTGCAATTCCTGTTCGAATGGTTGGTTCATACTTCAGCCTTCACAATGGTGTAATTAAACGTAGGGTAGAGATATACTCTTTTTTGAATTCAGACCGGCGCCGTGCCCGCCTGCAAAAAATCGGCGGTATTCTAATGAAAGCGCGTGTCCTAGCCAAATTGTGTGAAATTTTCAGAAATCGGGTTATTCGATGTACAAAGACGATTTTGTTCGTAAAAAACCTTCATATGTAGCGGGGACCGCTCATTTGTTCATTGCCTTATGTGGCCTAATGCTGCTAACGGGATGTGGGGGATTATTTGAAAAGAGCGTTAACGAAATCTGTGCTGAAAATCCACAAATGTGCGATGACCTTAACCCCGACGGATGGTGTCGTGCAGAAAAAGCAAAGATCATCAAGCATCGGTTTGAGCATCAGGAGACGCTGACGCCACGCAATACCTATGATCAGTTAATCAATTTTGAACACTACAAAAAGTGTATTGAAAAGGCGTCACAGATTGAACATATCAAGCTAAGAGAAAAAGAAGCAGGACGAATAAAGGGCCTTCTGACTGCTGAGCGCGAGTTGAAACGTTTATCGCGCAACACCTGTAACTCTGATAGTCCTTACCTCCTATACTACTGCGCATCGCGGTTCGGTAACGAAGACGCGATGCAGAAGTTTTTATCATTCGAGCAGCAAGGCAGACTGAATAGCGCCGAGTTACAAATTGCGTTAGCCAGCCATCAGGTAAAATTCGATTTCCATCAGGCGCTGAAAACGCTCCATTATGCACTTTCACTTTATACCGATGATGACGACATCAATACTGACGTGTTTAGCAGTTTTATCGGTATTTATCTTAAACTCGGTGAGGTAGACAAAGCGTATGTCTGGACTAAAGTGGCGGAAGCTTTCGAGGTCGATGGCCTTGATGCAGTGCAGATGGAAGTGATGGCTCGTCAGGCAGGCAGCAATACCGATCGCCTGGAAGACTACGCGGACCGGATTATAGATATGCTGGAAGACCGGCAGTTTAACATGGCGCCGCTGTAATAAACTTTCATAAAAAAATTTATGAAACGCTCAATTTTTACTACTGCTCGCGCTTTTCAAATGTCATCGACACTGAATTGACGCAGTAGCGCTTGCCAGTCGGCATAGGACCATCATCGAAAACATGCCCTAAATGTGCATCGCACTGCTTACAGATGATTTCAGTGCGACGCATGCCGTGGCTGTCGTCGAACCGATAATCAACATTGCCCTCTTCGCTTTGTGCTGAAAATGACGGCCATCCGCAACCTGCATCAAATTTGTCAGCTGAATCGAATATCACAGCGTCACAGCAGGTGCAGTGGTATTTTCCTGTCTCAGTGTTGTGCAGTAGCTCACCTGTACCCGGGTATTCGGTACCTTTCTGACGGGTCACACG
Organism: Aestuariibacter salexigens DSM 15300; assembly: GCF_000429145.1. Taxonomy (GTDB): domain Bacteria; phylum Pseudomonadota; class Gammaproteobacteria; order Enterobacterales; family Alteromonadaceae; genus Aestuariibacter; species Aestuariibacter salexigens. The sequence continues at coordinate 338,026 of NZ_AUBH01000002.1, read as the reverse complement.
ATACGCTTCTGCCGTCAGTTTTTGCCGCCATTCGGCATCGCTGATCAGTTTAGGGTCGTGCTTGGTGTCGCTCATTTCTTAATCATTACCTGTGGTCTGGCCGGATCGCTCCATTCTATATGGAATTTTTTCCCTTCCGGTTTATCGACACGCTGAAAAGTATGCGCACCAAAGTAATCCCGCTGTCCCTGCAGCAGATTGGCGGGTAGCACACCGGCACGATATGAATCATAGTAATTCAGTGCAGAAGACATGGCCGCACAGGGAATACCGTTCAGTGTTGCCATCGCAATAGCCTGACGCCAGTTGGCCTGATAACGGGCAATCTGCTCGACAAAAAACGGTGCCAGTAACAGGTTAGGTAACTCCTCATCCTGTTCATAGGCATTAGTAATCGACTGTAAGAATACCGCACGGATAATACAGCCAGCGCGCCAGATTTTAGCAATTTCAGCAAAATCCAGCGTCCAGCCCTGCTCTTTTGACGCCATATCCATAAGCTGAAAGCCCTGTGCATAGGCGCATATCTTCGAGCAATACAACGCATCGCGTAGCTGCTCGATGGCGGCGTGCTTCTGCTCATCGGTCAACTCAGGCTTTGCTGGCCCTGCCAACATTGCGGACGCATGCACCCGCTCGGCTTTTAAACTTGAAATGCTGCGCGCGAAAACCGCCTGAGCGATGGTTTGTGCAGGGCTTCCTACTTGCAGCGCACTGACTGCTGTCCACAGACCGGTACCTTTCTGGCCGGCGCGATCAAGGATCACATCCACTAACGGTTGGTCCGATTCCGGATCCTGTTGCTCGAGCACTTCGGCACTGATTTCAATCAGATAGCTGTTTAATTCGCCCTCATTCCAGTCTCTAAAAATAGCGGCAATTTCTTGCGGCGTCATACCCAGCGCTTCGCGCATGACATGGTAGGCCTCGCAAATCAGCTGCATGTCGGCGTATTCAATACCGTTATGTACCATTTTCACGTAATGACCTGCGCCCACAGGCCCGATGTAGGTCGCACATGGCTCCCCTTCGGTCACGGGTTTACCGATGGTTTGTGACACAAGAGGCTTACCTGTTGTCGGGTCGACCTTGGCCGCAATCGCTTTCCATACCGGCTCAATACGTGTCCAGGCGTAGGGGTCACCTGATGGCATCAGTGACGGGCCAAAACGCGCGCCTATTTCACCGCCGGAAACAGCGGTAGAGAAGAAAATGAACTTACCTTTGTACTGTTTTTCGCGCTCTACAGAGTCTGTCCATAGACTGTTGCCCGTATCGACAACAATATCATCAGCCTGAATACCAGCGTCAATCAGGTGATGACAGACATGGTCCACAGGATCACCCGCAGGTACAGAGAGTATGATCAGATGAGGCGCGTTAAGTTTGCTCAATAGCTCGGTATAGGAACGGCAACCAACAATGCGTGCCGGGGCGTCACCACGCTCAGCCTCATCCTGGGCTAGCAGCGCATCAATTTTATCCTGGTCTAAATCGAAACAGGCAATGCGGTAGCCATTATCTGCCAGGTTTAGGGTAAGATTTTTACCCATTACGCCGAGTCCAATAAAGCCGATATCACATTGTTGGGGAGTGTCTGTCATCGCATTAACCTGCAGTTGCCGATTTTGCTGGCGGATTATACACACCTGACGCTGAATTGGTACGCCGTCAGCGACGCTCAGTCTGGTTTTTTCCATCCATCAGAAGCTGTTTTTCTTATAGAGCAGGCAGAGGGAACAGCTCAGTGCTTCGCAACGGGCGCTGCCAGCTCCTCACTGGCACTGGAAAAGCACAACACTGCAACGCTTTTACCTGCCTGCAAAAAGACATTTTTCATACAAATATCAGGCTGTTCCCGCAATGACGAGTAGCGCGTATCCAGGATTAGGCACCAGCCGCTGTTATTGGACAATACCGGTAAATGAAAACGCACATCGTTGTCACTGGCATTGAAGCACACTAACCAATGTTCATAGCCTTCTTCACGTCCCTCACGTCCCACAATTTCCATCGCAAATGACTGGTTATTATGATCATGCCAGTCTTCTGCAGCCTGATATTCTCCGTCAGGGCGATACCAACGCACTGCCTCAACGTTGGAAAAATTATGATAGGGGTCGTCTTCGAGACTGATATTGCTGAGTACTTTGCTACCATTACGGAACTTCACCACATAACAACAAAATTCCAGAAAGTCCTGACTACGCTGGTTCATGGTCCAGTCAATCCAGCTTATTTCGTTATCCTGACAGTATGCGTTGTTGTTACCCTGCTGGGTGCGGCTCAACTCATCGCCACCGAGAATATGCGGAATGCCTTGCGACAGCATCAATGTAGTAAACAAGTTGCGTTTCTGACGCTCACGTAACGCCAGTATTTTTGCATCTGAGGTTGGCCCCTCGATGCCGTAATTACATGACAGATTATGGCCATGACCGTCGCGATTATCTTCGAGGTTGGCAAGGTTATGTCGCTGGTTGTAGCTGACTAAATCGTGCAGCGTGAAGCCATCATGATAGGTGATGTTATTGACTGAGGTATGAATGGCGCGTACGCCCTTATGAAACACGTCACGTGAGCCCATAATACGGGTGGCAAACTCGCTCATCAGGCCTTTATCTCCGCGCCAGAAAGCGCGAACCGAGTCGCGGTATTTATCATTGCATTCGTGCCAATTGGCAGGAAACTGTCCCAAACGGTAGCCGCCTGGGCCAATATCCCAGGGCTCAGCAATCAATTTCACATCAGCCAGCACCGGATCCTGACGAATGGCACGGAATAAACCAGCCTGGCTGAAAAAATCGTAGGAATCCCGGCCCAAACTGGCAGCAAGGTCGAATCTGAATCCATCGACGCCCATCTCGGATACCCAGTAACGCAGCGCATCCATTATCATCGTCATCACATACGGATGCGCACAATGCACGGTATTTCCGCAACCGGAGTAGTTGGCGTAGTGCTCGTAGCGAGGCTGATGAAAATCGTCCTGCTCGAACAAATACATGGCGCGATTATCAAGTCCTTTGAATGACAGCGTTGGACCAGGCAAGCCTGATTCGGCGGTATGGTTAAACACCACGTCAAGAATGACTTCGATACCCTGCTGGTGAAATTGTTCCACCATGTGACGGAACTCCTCAATGCCATTTTTCACCACATAACGAGGCTCGGGCGCAAAAAAGTTCAGCGGGTTATACCCCCAATAATTCGTTAGTCCTTTTTCACTAATATAGGGCTCTGGCATAAATGCCATCACTGGCAATAGCTGCACAGACGACACGCCCAGACGTTTAAGATGGGCTATCACCGAGGGATGACAGGCGCCAAGGAACTTGCCTTTGTGCTCATCAGGTACGTCAGGATGGAGCATGGTTAGGCCCTTGACGTGGGCCTCATAAAGTACAGTGTGTTCAGGTTTTACATGAGGTTTGTGATTAAGCGTACTGGTTGCCAGTGCTGTGCCCGCATGCACGATACATTTGGGCACCATAAACTGACTGTCTCCCTCATATTGCCTTGCATTCCATACTGCAGGACGGTTTAGCTCTCTGGCGTAGGGATCTATCAGTAATTTGTCCACGTCAAACAGCATACCCGCGCGCGGTTTATATTTGCCATCACTGCGGAAGCCATATAATTGGCCGGGCTGAATATCGTACACAAAACCATGCCAGATACTGCCAGTTTTGAGGGGTAGCGGAATTTTCGCGGTCTGTTCTTCCGTGTCCGGATGAAAAAGGCAAAGATATACCTGCGTTGCATCTGGGCAGTGCACCGCAAAGTTACAGCCCTTTTCACTGAGCAGTGTGCCTAACGGAAAAGGACGTCCATCATCAATACGCCATGATGACGCTGCCATTTAGTCTCCTTTATACAGCAAGAACAGTGTCGCTAATGGTGGCAAATTCAACTGCACCGAGAACGGTTTATGGTGCCAGGATGTGTCCTGTGCTTTGCACTTCTTCGACACTTTATAGCCACTGCCCCAGTACCCCTTGTCATCGCTGTTGAAAATCACAGAGTAATTGCCCTCATCCAACACACCCAGTCTGAAGTTATCCCGTGGCACCGGTGTAAAGTTACTGACCATATAGACCTTAGTGCGCTGTTGTTTATCTTTGCGCACAAATGCCAGAATGCTCTGCTCCGCATTGCCGTGATCTATCCATTCAAACCCTTCCCCCTGATGGTCAAGCTCATGTAATGCTGGATGTTTACTGTAAAGTTTGTTCAGGTCGCGATACATGTTCTGAATACCCGCATGCTTGTCGAACTCCAGCAGGTGCCAGTTTAATGAACCATCGTGATTCCATTCTGCACTCTGGCCCAGTTCATTGCCCATGAAGTTGAGCTTTTTGCCCGGATGCGCGTACATGAACGCCGCATAGCAACGCAGATTGGCTGCTGCCTGCCACTCGTCGCCGGGCATTTTGCGTAATAGTGATCCCTTGCCGTGCACGACTTCATCATGTGAAATTGGCAACACAAAATTTTCATCGAACGCATAGACCATAGAGAAGGTGATTTCGTTGTGATGATAACGGCGATAGCCTGGGTCTTTGCTGATGTAGTGCAGAGAATCATGCATCCACCCCATGTTCCATTTAAAACCGAAGCCTAAGCCGCCTTCGTAAACGGGGCGAGACACTTTAGGGAAAGACGTCGATTCTTCGGCAATGGTAATGGCGTGGGGGTGTTTTTCATATACTTCCCGATTCATCCACTGCAATAAACTGATGGCTTCATAATTGTGATTCCCGCCATCGACGTTCGGGATCCACTCGCCGTCTTCCCGCGAGTAGTCCAGATACAACATTGACGCCACGGCGTCGACCCGCAGCCCATCAATATGAAACTTATCCAGCCAGTATAAGGCACTGGCGACCAGGAATTGCCTGACGGTATCTTTACCAAAATCATAAATGCAGGAGTTCCAGTCTGGATGCCAGCCCTTGCGTGGATCTTCATATTCGTACACATGCGTGCCATCGAAGCGAGCAAGGCCATGACCATCTTCAGGGAAATGCGCGGGCACCCAATCAATGATGACGCCAATGCCGTGCTGGTGGCACTGATCGACAAAGTACTTAAAGTCGTCCGGATCGCCAAAGCGGCTGGTGGGAGCGAACATGCCAACCGGCTGATAGCCCCAGGAACCATCAAACGGGTATTCCGATACAGGTAATGTCTCAATATGGGTGTAACCCATATCTACTACGTAAGGAATGAGCTGTTCAGCCAGTTCACGGTAGCTCAGATAGCGCCGCCCTGATACATCTCCAGGACGTTTCCACGACCCAAGATGCACCTCGTAAATACTCATAGGCTGGTAGTATTTTGCAGCTTGCGCCCCCTCTGCCCTGCCCTTTTCCATCCATTTTTTATCCTGCCATTGGTAACGCCCATGGTCATAGACGGTCGATGCATGTGAGGGATACTGCTCTGCACTGAAGCCGACAGGGTCGGCTTTATGGGGTAATTCATGACCGTGCGCATCTTTGAGCTGATATTTATATTTAACACCAGCCTTAACCCCAGGAATAAATAGCACCCAATAGCCCATATCGGTTTTTTGCATGGGGTGGCAGGTGCCGTTCCAGTAGTTCATGTCACCAACGACTGATACCGCGCTGGCGTTAGGCGCAAATACCGCAAAGCGTGTTCCCGCTATTGGTTTACCGTCTGCTGTGGTGACCTCAATAAGTTGCGCACCGAGTTGCTGGTAGAGGTTTTCCGGCGCATGGTCGACATAGTGCACGGCGTGATAGGCCTGCTCACGAAATTGATAAGGGTCAAGCACATCGAACTCTGTTTCTGACGTGCGTACTCGGAAGTGATAGGTCTGTGGGCGCGGCTTTGCGGATATTTCCGCGACGAACAGGTCACTGTCCGGCTGCCGTGTCAACGCACAGATGTCAGCATTGCTGTCGTGATCAACCATGACAACATCGATTGCGCCGGGCAACCAGGCGGTTACGGACACCTTACCTTCATGTTCCTGTAATCCCAGATGCTGAAATGGGTGGGTACATCGGGCCTGTTGGAGTTGGTCGCGTAACTGCATGGTCTTGCTCCATTTTATTTGTACAAAAATGACCGGCACAGGCCGGTCATTAGAGGGATACTATCCCATTATTGTGCGTCATTGTGACGCTAATTACTGGCAGCGTTTCTGCGCTGTGTCAACTCTTGTGCAAGCTGCTGGATATTTTGATCATCGAAAATATCTTCCAGATTGCGACTGAGTTTGCGCCGCCAGTTTGGATATTCGTTAAATGTACCCGGAATATTTACCGGTTTATCCATTTGCAGCCAGTCTTCTAACTGCAAGGACAGCAGTGCACTTGACCCTGTGGCCATATGTTTTTGCATGCCAAAATTAAGTGCCTGATTCATACCCACGTCTTCTACCCTGCGTCCTACATCTTCACCAATTGAATGGTGTCCGTGTAGCGTATCCAGAATCGCCTGCTTATTGATGTGTCTATCATTATAAAGCGTACTGAGTATTTCATCCGTGGGATACAATCCCAGTTCTTTACCCAGTTCCAGGTCAAGACAATGCCAGAAGCCGATTAATGTCGGCATATCATGCGTAGTCAGGGTCGACATCGACTGTTCAGGATAATGAGACGGCGAGAAGAATCCACCGTCTTCGGCCTGCTCAAAGAAAAACACCCGATAAGAATACACACCGGCATCCGCCAATTTGGTACGAATTTCTTCCGGTACCGTACCCAAATCTTCACCAATAACCAACGCTTGATGACGATGACTTTCCAATGCCAAGATGCCCAGCAAATCATCCACGGGATAATACACGTAGCTGCCAAGCTTGGCGTTATCACCACGATACACCCACCACAGACGTAACAGCGCCATGACGTGGTCAATACGCAACGCGCCCGCAGCGCGCATGTTCGCGTCGAACAAATCAATAATAGGCTGATAACGTTGCGCGTAGAGCTTATCCGGATCCATCGGCGGCAATCCCCAATTCTGACCCAGTGGACCAAGAATGTCGGGCGGCGCGCCAACGCTTGCGTCGATACAGTATAAATCCTTGTTGCCCCAAATCTCGGCGCTGCCCTCACTGACGCCAACGGCAAGATCACGATATAAACCAATCATCATGTTGCTATCCAGCGCCGTCTGCTGGGCTTGCTCAAGTTGCAATGCAGCTTGCCACTGACAGAACAGATAGAACATCACTCGTTCTTTATTGGCCTTCTTAAACTTCGCTACATCTGGTGCATGGTAATCGGCATATCGGGCCGGAAACACAGGCCATCCCCATGAGGGCTTACCTTCACTACTCAGGAATTCCTGCAACGCATCATACACCGCCAGCATATCAAGACTTTCGCCACCGGCTTCCACAAACGCTTTAAACGCTTTGTTTTGTTTTGTATTTTTGCTCAGATACTTGCTGCGATAGGCGTCAAAAACCGCGTTCAACGCCTTTAATTTCAACTGCATCACCCCTTCATAATCAACGTAATCTACCGCTTTGACGTGCTCAAGCGTGGCCTGAAAGTCATTACTATTAACAATCTCCTGTACGGCAGGGTCTTCGTAACAAGGCAGGGCCGTCACATCCAGATAGATAATGTTCAGCCACCGGCGTGATGAGGGGCCGTATGGACTGCAGGCATTAGGGTTGGAAGGATACAGCGCATGAATCGGATTCAGGCCGATAAAATGTGCGCCGTGTGATGCGGCATCACGCACCAGTTCGCTTAAATCAGTAAAATCGCCGACGCCCCAGTTGCGCGAGCTGCGCACACAGTAAAGCTGTACACTTAGCCCCCACACCTTTTTACCCTGTTCAATATCAGCTGGCTTAAAACAAGAAGTTGGACAGACAATCAGGCGCATATCCGCAATATGATCGCCATCTTCGGCGAGCAAATTGAGATCGTGATAACCAAGTGGCAACGCCTCTGACAGCGTGAACATGTATTCCTGAAACTCTCCGTCTTCGAATTCTGCAACGTTGAGCAGCTCGCCGTCCGTCGGCACCAGCGTCTGCACAATCTGTTCACCCTGTTCAGTGGTTATCGCTACGTTATAACTGTCATTTACCAGTTCGATAGGTAACCGCACCGTCACATTCACTGCTTCACCACGTCGCACGACCTGCACAGGGTTTAGCGGCGTCAGCCATGCACTGCGCACCTCCTGTTCAACCTGAGACTGGAGTTTGTCACTGTCGTCAACGGCATATCCCATTGCTTTGAGTAACTTTTGTTTACTGTCCTTGTCTACCGTGGCTGGGTTTCCCCATGCATCAACATAATTGGATTCGATACCACGCAGCGTGACGAGCTGATCCAGCAAAGTGGAAGTCATGCGAAGTTATGTCCTATTCTGAATGTGTGTACTTGGTGTCCATACATTATTGTTTAGAATGTTAAAAATTCGTAACTGAATACGTTTGCATTCAAAAATAAATGTAATTTAACTACAAAATTATGGATTAATTTTGAATTCATGGCCATATTGATCCATACTTTACGTAATTTAATTTCATTTTCCAAAGAGGATCTACTATGTCGATCAAAGTGGGAATTAACGGTTTCGGTCGTATCGGACGTCTGGTGTTGCGCGCAGCAACTAAACGCAGTGACATTCAAGTTGTGGCCATCAACGACCTGCTAGACCTGGATTATATCGCCTACATGCTCAAATACGATTCAACCCATGGTCGCTTTGACGGCACGGTAGACGTTAAAAACGGTATGCTGGTCGTCAATGGCCAGGAGATTCGCGTGACTGCCGAGAAAAATCCGGCTGACCTTGGCTGGGGTGAACTGGATGTCGATGTTGTTGTGGAAGCAACGGGCATTTTCCTGACTGACGAAAAAGCGCGAGCCCACCTGACTGCCGGCGCGAAAAAAGTCGTGATGTCAGCGCCATCTAAAGACGATACCCCAATGTTCGTCATGGGCGTTAACCACGAAAGCTATGACGGTCAGGACATTGTGTCTAACGCATCCTGCACGACCAATTGTCTGGCACCTGTAGCAAAGGTACTGAATGATGAATTTGGCATCACTGATGGCTTGATGACCACGGTTCATGCGACAACGGCAACCCAGAACACGGTTGATGGTCCTTCGGTCAAAGACTGGCGTGGCGGACGCGGTGCGTCACAAAATATCATTCCATCCTCTACCGGCGCGGCTAAAGCAGTAGGCAAGGTGATCCCTGCACTCAATGGCAAGCTAACGGGTATGGCATTCCGCGTACCGACGGCTAACGTGTCAGTGGTAGATTTGACCGTGAATCTGGCGTCACCGGCTTCTTATGAGCAGATATGTGCGGCAATGAAGCGCGCATCAGAAGGCGAAATGAAGGGCATTTTAGGCTATACCGAAGATGCTGTGGTTTCGCAGGATTTTATTGGCGATAGTCATGCATCCATTTTTGACGCCACTGCCGGTATCGCCCTGACCGATACCTTCGTCAAAGTTGTAAGCTGGTACGATAACGAAATGGGTTATTCAGAGCGCGTACTGGATTTGGTTGCGCACATCAGCAAGTGATAGATATAGAAAGTTGTGATAAAAATAGGCGACGTTAAGTCGCCTTTTTTATGCCACTATTTTCTTCAGGATCAGCATTACATGCAGTTACCTTCATCTATTACGCAAGCCAGCCGAGGGTCACTTGACACTCTGGTGTTATCCAATGCTTTTGGTCGATGCGAGATCAGTCTGTTCGGCGCCCATGTGCTCAGTTATGTCCCACAAAGCGACCAGCGTGAGCGCCTGTGGCTGAGTCAGTCGGCCATTTTTGATGGTATAAGTGCCATACGAGGCGGCGTGCCAGTGTGCTGGCCATGGTTTAGTGATAACCACGGTAATAGGCAGGAAGACCTTCCCTCCCATGGTTATGTGCGCAAGCAGCAATGGACACTCAACGACTGTAAGGATGATGACAACGGCACTGCCGTTACGCTGGTCCCCCAAAGCGTGCAGGGGCCCGGATTTGATTATGCTGCACAGCTTAAAATCGTGGTGCATCTGGGTGAACAACTCAGCATCACCTTAGTCACCAGAAATCTTGGTTCAGAGCCTTTTCCCCTGAGCTGTGCGCTGCATACTTACTTTGCGGTAGAGGATATTCAGCGCTCCGAACTCATTGGCTTGAAAGGTGAATATCTGGATAAGACCCGTGGCTTTGACACATTCAGCACACCTTCTCCCTATCGCTTTACCATGGAAACGGACAGGATCCATCTTGATGCTGCTGAGCACTTGACGATTCAGCACCCGGGCGGAGTAACCGAGGTCGACTCAAGTGGGCACAACAGCATTGTGGTGTGGAATCCCTGGCAGGATAAGGCAACGGCAATGGCAGATATGCGAGAAGACGGCTATCTTACGATGCTGTGCGTCGAAACCGCTGTCACCGGTGACGTATCTCTGGCACCCGGCCAAACCCTCGCCCTTCAGCAACGTATTGGATAACCGCAATGTCGTCTTCACATGCACACTTTACCCATTTACTGAGAGTTCGCTACGGCGAATGTGACCCTCAAAATGTTGTCTTTAACGCACGTTATGCCGACTACGCCGATATCGCCGCAACCGAATTTATGCGCGCGATATGGGGGGATTATGCGTCTCTGGTTGCCCAGGGGATAGAAAACCAGGTTGTAAATCTGAATATTTCATGGAAGTCATCTGCCAAATTTGATGACGTTATCGCCATCAGTGTTAACGCGTCCCGCGTTGGAAATACGTCGTTCTCTCTGGCGCTGCACATGAAAGAGATTAATAGTGGACGAAACATCGCAGAGGCTGAGGTGGTCTATGTGATGGTCGATGCGACACATTTTAATAAGATGCCTATCCCTGAGCATCTCAAAGACGCGCTGGAAATGGGCGCCCCCGGCACAGTTATTAATCATGCGGGTTTATAACCCGTCATAGCGGCCCTCAAAAAGCGTCATTGCGGCTAATAAATCACGTCATTGCGGCGTAGGCCGCAATCTGCAGCAAATCCCCTTTGCTTTCATATCCACTTTATTGGTTTGAGCGGCCCCGGCCTTCGCTGGGGAGACGCTTGATATGGCCGGTAGGACGCTTGATATGGCCGGGTTGACGCTTGATATCGTCGGGATGACACTGGGTATATTTTTTTATACCTGAGTATCAGTTTTAAGATTTTTTCAATACCTGAAGTGCGCTTTACTTGTCTACGCAAAACAACTATCCAACTGACGTTGGGAACGTTAACCAAACAGAGAACGATACTATGTTGAAACTTGCCCGAATTGCTCTCGTTATCGCTATCGCTTCTTGCACAATGGCGGGCGCTGCGCACGCTAACATAAATAGCGCCGTGTCTGCGACCTGCTCTGCAACAGAAGCTGGCGATAATACTCAGGTAAGAAAAAAGGCTCGCAGTGAGCAGCCTGTGTTCTCGTTAAATGCGATGCAACGCTCAGCAACCGCACTGCAAAATGTGCAATGTGCTGACGCCGGTTCAGGTCGTGCTACCCTACTGGCTAGCATGGTGGAGTCTGACTCACTGATGGTGAGAAAGATGCCTGACACTGCGTTTGTTGCAACTCGCGCTGGATGGTAAGCGCTTCTAACGTGTTAAATTGAAAAAGGCCTCGTAAGAGGCCTTTTTACTATCTGCTGAGACAGATTACGGCGTCAGTACCATCTTGCCTTTTACTTCCCTGCCCATCACTTTGTGCAGTGCATCGGTAGCCCGAGACAGTGGCAACGCCTCATCAACAATCACTTTCACTTTGCCTTCCACGTACCAGGTCAACAGCTCCTTCATGTTTGCGGCGAATTCCTTCGGTTGATGCTGTGTGAATGAACCCCAGAATACACCGACGACCGAGTACCCCTTGACCAACGCCAGATTGACTGGAAACTCGGGGATCTCACCACAGGCAAATCCAATCACCAGCAATCTGCCATTCCAGGCCATGTTTCGCGAGCAGGCATGAAACGTATCACCTCCCACGCACTCGTACACAACGTCAGCGCCTTTGCCATCGGTCACTTCTTTAAGGGCAGTTTTGAGATCTTTTTCGGTGTAGTTGATCAGAATATCCGCACCATTCTGGCGGGCTACTTCAAGCTTCTCCGCCGTTGAGCATACTGCAATCACCTTCGCGCCCATTTGTTTACCTATCTGCACCGCGGCCAGCCCGGTGCCACCGGCGGCGCCAGTGACAACCAGCGTTTCACCTGGCTGCAGATTCGCGCGCTGTTTTAATGCGTGGTGAGCGGTTGCATGGGCAGTCACCAATGCTGCAGCTTCATCATCAGGAATAGCGTCAGGCAAAGGCAACACATGTGTGGCAGGCACGCAAACCTGTTCGGCATAACCGCCTAACATGCACAGTGCGATCACACGCATCCCTGCTTTCAAGTGTGAAACCCCCTCGCCGACTTCTGTGATCACGCCCGCCACCTCACTGCCAGGAATAAATGGAAACGGCGGTTTCATCTGATATAGTCCCTGTACCAGCAGGCCGTCAGGATAATTTACACCGGCCGCTTCTACTTTTACCACCACGTGACCAGCTTTCGCCTGAGGGTCTGGTACATCTTCAAACGCCAACTTTTCCGGTTCGGCAAACTCATGACATACGATTGCTTTCATTATACTTCTCCAGCGACGTTGCGCGCCGCGTTCGGTTATTCGTTAATTAATTCTATCGCCAGAGCAGCAAGCGGTTTGACCATGCTGCCCAGTTGCAGAGCCTTTGGATTAGAGGCATTGCCATCAAGAGCACGCTTAACCACACCCTGTAGAATGGCAGCGAGACGGAAGAAACTGAATGCCAGATAAAACTGCCAGTTACTGATACCCTCCAGTCCAGTGCGCTTGCAATATGTGTCAACGTACTCCTGCTCACTCGGAATACCGATTGCGTGTCGATCGAGACCTCGCAGTCCGGCAGCGAGTTTTAAATCATGAGGCAGGCGCAGCTGCATACACTGGTATGCAAGATCTGCCAGTGGATGACCCAATGTAGACAACTCCCAGTCCAGCACTGCCAAACACTGTGGAGATGGCCCGTCACTGAAAATCATATTGTCTAAGCGATAGTCACCATGGACTAAAGATACCCTGCCATCGTCGGCAGGCACATGCTGCTGAAGATAGGCAATCAGTGATTCGATATCCTCAATTTTCTCGGTTTCCGACGCGCGGTACTGAGACGTCCAGCGACTAAGCTGGCGCTCAAAATAATTGCCGGGCTTACCGTAGTCACTCAGCCCCACAGCATCGATATCAACGCTGTGTAAGGCCGCCAATACGCGATTCATTTCGTCGTAAATGCGGGTCCGCACAGCATTGCTGTCGACTTCAGGTAACGCGCTGTTCCAATAGATATTTCCCTGTACGTATTCCATCACATAGAACATGCTGCCGATGACATCAGGATCTGTACATAAATGGAACGGCGTTGCCACCGGCACATCGGTTTTTTGTAGGGCCTCAAGCACGCGATATTCGCGGTCTACCGCGTGTGCAGACTTCAACAATTTGCCGGGTGGCTGGCGGCGCAATACGTATGTTGACCCTCCAGACTCCAGCTTAAACGTTGGATTAGACTGCCCGCCAGCAAACTTTGTCGCACGCAGTGGACCAGCAAGGTCTGGTACTTTGTCCTGCAGATAGCTCTGCAGTATCTCCAGATCAAGTTGATGGGTGGTCTGGTTCATCACTTAACCTGCGTTGTAGTCTTTAACCAAATTGCGTCCAAGCTGCATCATATGTACCTGATCCGGTCCATCGGCCAGTCGTACGGTACGGGCATAGGCATACGCGGCGGACAGGAAAGTGTCCTGGCTGGTGCCCGCTGCACCATGCATCTGGATAGCTTCATCGATCACCCGGCAGGCCATTTTGGGCGCTACAATTTTAATCGCCGCGATCAGGTCACGAGCGACTTTATTTCCGTACTTATCCATTTTATCTGCCGCTTTCAGAGTCAACAGACGCGCTTGTTCAATATCGCAGTGCATTTGCGCAATGCTCTCTCGCACTGACTGCTGTTTGCTCAGTGGCTGACCAAACGCAACGCGCTGTTCGACTCTGGCACATGACAAATCAAGTGCGCGCTGCGCAACGCCTATCAAACGCATACAATGATGAATTCGGCCCGGACCAAGGCGGCCCTGAGCAATTTCAAAACCTCGTCCTTCACCGACTAATAAATTTCCTGCCGGCACTCTGACATTATCGAACAGTACCTCAGCATGCCCGACAGGCTGGTCAAGGTAACCCATCGCCGACATAGGACGCACTACCGTGACGCCAGGGGTATCCAGCGGTACCAGGATCTGACTCTGCTGCGCATGACGCGGTGCATCAGGGTCAGTTTTACCCATCACCACCATGATTTTGCAGTTTTCATTCATCGCGCCACTGGTGTACCACTTGCGACCATTGATCACATAGTCGTCCCCATCGCGCTTAATGGACGTACAGATATTTGTCGCGTCCGATGACGCAACCTCAGGCTCTGTCATGGCAAAGGCAGAACGGATTTCACCGTTAAGGAGTGGCTCAAGCCACTGCTTTTTGTGCGCATCGGAACCGTACTTCGCCAACACTTCCATATTGCCGGTGTCGGGTGCACTACAGTTAAACACCTCTGCACTCCAGGGTACTCTTCCCATGATTTCACACAGTGGCGCATACTCGAGGTTGGTGAGACCAGCCCCGTAGGGCAAATACTCTTCAGGCAAGAACAAGTTCCACAAGCCCTGCTGTTTGGCCTTGGCTTTAAGTTCATGCATCATATCGGGTGTACGCCAAGGCGTTGCGCTGGTTTCAACCGCGTGGACGTATTCAGATTCAATAGGATAGATTTCTTTATCCATGAACGCCTGTAACTTTTCCATTAGTTCAAGCGTTTTATCGGTGTAGTCAAAATTCATGTGTGACTCCTGTTAACTGTAAGTAACCGCATGCAGTCTGGATGGTCTATCAAGATGCGGAATGCTGTTAAAGCTGTTAACCGTAACCTTGTCACGGTTGAAATAGAAATGACTGAAACTGGCGTTTTTCGTTTGCATGTTGAGGTTGATAATGGACTCAATCGATAGCCCCAGCACATGCCCCATCATCACTGACATTGCGCCGCCTGAACTGACCAACAACAGGGGCTTTTCGGGCCGTCGCTGACATACATGCTGAAGCGTGTTTTCTACTCGGGCTGAAAAGTCCTGCCAGGTTTCAGAGATAAGGCTACTGTCGAGCTGCTCATTCGACCAACTATGCATTGCATTTTTCAGTAATCGATAATACTCGGCGGGCGTCGCCTGTTTGGCCGGAGTATGGGCTGGATTATCTGCCAGGTAAGCCCGCACAACGCTTTCGAAATCAAATTCGTTCAGTCCCTCGTCGATTTCATGCGGCGTGTCGGCTTGCATTGCCTTGCAGATTGATTCGGCAGTCTGATGATGACGCTTCATTGCGCCGCGAATGACACCATCAAACTTTATATTACGCTCGGCAAAATACTCACCAAGCCACTCTGATTGCTGATATCCAAGTTCACTGAGCTGGTCGTAGTCGGCTTTACCAAACGAAGCCTGCCCATGTCTGACGAGATAAAACTCTGCCATAAGACCCTGTCCTGATTTTTCGTAAATATGATGTTAAGAACAAAGTGGTAATAAGTTTAATTTATTCTGTTGATATTGCTCTATTCACACCATGCATGCATTGCGTGATCTAGGTTGTGACCAAATGACACTCAAAAAAAAAGCCGCACGTGCGGCTCTTTTTGGTTCTTTTCCTTAGCGTTCTCGCTCATGGAATTCAATATATCTGTTAGCTTCGGCAAGTGTGCCAAACTGCTCAACAAGATTGTCAGTGCCCTGGTCGATGATTGCTGGATCATCGGATTCAGTAACCATCCAAACCCAGGTTTTTACGATGGGTATAGGCACTTTGCAAACAAAATCAGGCTTATCCTGCATACCCTATTCCGCCATTTTTCCATTGCTTCGCTGCACTCCAAGCGCTCGACGATTTTACCTATCACGGCGTAAAAGGCAAAACTTTTAACATTTCATTTACAACAAAATGAATCCACATTGCCGATGCATTGTTATAGATCAAGGGCTGCGTGCGCGCACTCCGATACACTCCTTTTATTAAGCAGTTTCCATACACCTGATTCAATGAACATCGATTTTTTTGACCCCTCGCTACTTGCCAAATATGACACCAGTGGGCCGCGCTACACGTCCTATCCAACGGCACTGGAATTCACGCCTACATTCACCGAACAAGCATTCATACAGGCAGCACAATCCTCCAGCAATGACACTCTGTCACTGTATGTACATATCCCGTTTTGTCACAGCCTCTGCTACTACTGCGGCTGCAATAAAATCGTCACCCGACACAGCGAAAAAGCCGATAAGTACCTTGCTTTTCTACAGCGTGAAATTGCCTACCGTGGTAACCAATTGTCTGCCAAGCCCGTCACACAGTTGCATTTGGGTGGCGGTACGCCGAGTTTTCTGAACCCATCTCAGATGAAGCAATTGATGAGCGCCCTGCATCAGGCATTTGACATTCAGCCGCAGGCTGAAATCAGTATCGAGATAGATCCAAGAAAAATCCCTCTCAACTACATTAAGATGTTGGCGGATAGCGCCTTTACCCGGCTAAGTATTGGTGTACAGGATACCGATCTGAATGTGCAGCGTGCCATAAACCGTGTGCAGTCAACGGCGTTCATCAAGCAACTGGTCGAAGAAGCACGACGCTGTGGTTTTGTGTCTATCAACCTGGATTTAATATACGGCCTGCCCCATCAAAATGAGCAGACCTTTGCCACCACGTTGGACACGGTTGCGTCAATATCACCGGACCGGGTGTCGCTGTTTAGCTATGCACATATGCCGCAGCGCTTTGCGGCTCAGCGTAAGATACGTAATGAATGGCTGCCGGATGCGAACCAAAAGCTGGCCCTGATGCGTCAGGCCGCTCTGACATTAAATAAGGCCGGTTATGTCTTGATCGGCCTTGATCATTTTGCGCGCGCCGATGATGAGCTCAGCATTGCGCAGGAAAAAGGTGATATGCACCGCAATTTTCAAGGCTATACCACACAGAAACAGTCAGATCTGTTGGGGCTTGGCCTGTCTGCCATCAGTGCCATCGGCAATTGCTACAGCCAGAATAAGAAAACCTTACAGGACTATTATGTCAGCATCGAAAGCAGTGAACATGCGATAGATAAAGGGCTTGTATTAAACGCGGATGACGTCATCCGTCGCGATGTGATTCAGGCGTTGATGTGCAATTTACGGGTCGATAAACAGCTTATTGCCGAAAAGTATGGCATTGACTTTGATCGCTATTTCACAAATGCCATAGTTGCGCTAACCCCCTTTATTGACGATCAGTTGGTCATCAACCGGCCGCACAGCCTCGAGGTGGTACCCAAAGCCCGCTTGCTGGTACGCAATATCTGTCTGACGTTTGATGTATACAGCCAGGAAAAAATTGCTCAACAGCGTTTTTCCAGAGTTATTTAGCCTGGCTGGATTGACCGAGGCACAGACTCACGTGCTCAGCCCAATATGACACAGGGTGCTGTATCGCACTGTCTCCTACGCTGATTTCACAAATGCTGCTGTTGTCATCACCAATGCGTGGTAATGGCAACACGATAATGCCGGTAGCCTCAGCATACGCCACAATGCGCTCAGCCAGACGTTGTGGTGCTATGGGCAACTGGATGTGAAACATGGAACATGGAGGTGTTTGTGGGTTGATCAACAGGTCTATACCCGCCAGTGCCTGGCTTAACCTTGCTGCATAATCAACAAAAACCGGCATCTGAGGCAAATAACGCTGCAAGCCAATCCGAGCGGCAAGCACTTCCGGATACATGGTGATAGGATTGCCACCGGCCCTTCGTGCCCAAATTCTCACCTCATCAACCAACGCCTCGCTGCCCAGCAGCGCCGCACCGAATATTCCACCCATATCCTTATAGAAACTGACATAGGCTGAATCAAATAATGACAGTATCTCAGCCAGAGAGCGCTGATAATAGGTGCTCGTCTGCCACACCCTGGCGCCGTCAAGATGCAGAGCTACACCATATTCATCGCACCATTTTCTGATCAACTCTAGTTCCTGCCAGCTGGGCAGCACGCCACCAATCTCGCGCATCGGTAGCTCAATGATCAGCGCCGCCAGAGTAGAGGAATCAACCTGCATAAGATCATCTAATGTCATTGCCCGATGTGTGTGCCCCACGGAAATCGCCTTGAGGCCCCACAGCTGCTCTATTGCCATGTGCTCATGAAGTAACAGGTGTGAAGTGGGATGAAGCGCAACACCATCACGTTCTGACTGTATGGCATAGCACTTCATCGCAGCACATTGCGCCAGCGTGCCGGTAGGTAAAAACACCGCCGCTGGTTTATCAAATAGCGTACACAACTGCTGCTCAAAGTCAGCTACACAGCCGCCTTTGCCGTATGCGTCACGATCGTCTTTTGGCAGGACAGCATTGCGTATGCCTTGGAGTTCCTGCGCAGTAGAAAGTGGCCGGTGTCGATGGATATTAGCACTGGCTGCCTTACACGCCTGTGCAAAGCGAGATTGTATGGATGGCGTTAGCATGGTCTATTGCTCACTTCATATGTACTTTTCCGCCGATAATTTTAAGTGCCGGAGCACCCCGAATCATCGTTTCTCTGGCAAACTCCTGCTCGCACTGTGGGCAATGGATTTTGTCATGCGTGTAATCTTCCGTTATACGCTCAACAAAACATTTTACCAGCGCGCCTTTGCCCCCTTTTCGGTATTTGAACAGATTGGTTTTACAGTGCATACAGGAAATCAACACCGTACGTTTGGGCTGTTTTTTGTTGGGCTTGGGCATAATAATTCGTTGAACGTTTTATGGATAACGCAAATATTAAGGATACTAAGTACTGAATTGATCTGATATGCACGACACTTTATTCTACAAACCCTCTCTTCATTTCTAAATAACATAATGACTAATCAATTTGACGACCAAACCACTCTAGAGCTTGAAGCTGCCGCGTTTCGCGCCCTGCGGGACCATCTCAGAACCCGCACCGACGTACAAAATATTGATTTAATGAACCTGGCCGGGTTTTGTCGCAATTGCCTGAGTCGCTGGTACGCTGAAGCAGCAAGCGAAAAAGGCATTGAGCTGGATAAAGATGCGGCCAGAGAAATTGTTTACGGTATGCCTTTTAATGAGTGGAAACAAAAGTACCAGACCGAGGCAACTTCGGAACAACAAGCTAAGTTTGCCAAAGCTAAACACTCATAAAATAAGCTCAAGACCCGCAAACGCTACGTTAAAACCTGCGTTGGTAACGGATTGATATTCTTCTGAGGCCTTATCTAGCAAGGGATTGGTATGATTCATATGGATGAACCATACGCGCTGCCGGATGTCATCAGGCTGATTTGATAGTAGCTGCATGGTTTCTGTGACCAGTGGATGAGGCACTTTTGACATATCCCTGCCCGGCAACTCGTCGCCCGAGAAAAATGTCGCATCCAGCAATGCATAATCATGTTGACGTACAACCTCGGCGAGATCTTGTTGCCAGATATGCCATTTGTTAATGTCTGGTATGAAAACTGCTGAGGCGTTGGGACCTCGAATAGAATAACCGACCGTCTCTGAGAACTCATCTCTGTGCGGTACCAGAAAAGGAATGACCGAAATCTGCTGTAATCCTACAGGGGTATTGTTTTGTAATTTCCGTAGGCTGATATTCTGAAAGCTAACCAGTTGACTCCAGGGACCATTGTCACGCAGAAACGTTGTCATTCTTGGCATGGCATACACCGGAACGTCAGATGCGCCCATGGCTTCATGCCCCAAATACATCAGTCCCGCATAGTGACCAATGTGAGCATGTGTCACAAATACACCGGCGAGTGAATACTGTGTCGATGATACGCGGTTGTGCAAGGTATACAGCTGTTCAGGTAGATCGGGCGTAGCCTCGAATAAATAGGTTTGATTTGATGCAGGTGAGACAAGCGCTAGCGATGTGGCATGCTGGCGCTTTTGTGGCGCGTGCCAGCCTGGCATGCAATGGGGTTTAAAACAACCGGCCTGGGGATAGCCTGCATCCTGTGCTACCCCAAGTATGAGCAGAAAGGGTTGATTTGATTCACTATGCACGCCTGTCACTGTACCAAGCGATATAAGGCAGGACATTACCTTTAACATGTGCTTGAAATTCATCAGCCTCTCCTTAGGGTAGCTTGAAACGTGCATACAGATTTTGTCCCGTGTGGATACCTAGCTTATCGGCACTCCATGCACTAATCTCGGCGAACAGGGTGTGTGTGCCAAGGCTAAGTGTGACCAATTGGCGTGTCGGGGTCACGGCTTCTATGTCCACCACCCTGGCCAGCAGACAGTTAATAATAGAACTTTGGCTGCGCTCGTTCAGATCCAAACTCACCTGATTGGCCTCAACCCTGACCTTAACACTCTCTCCTTTGACTGAATCCCGCGGGACAAAAAGCCGCTGCCCATCACAGTGTAATTCGGTGAGGCCATAATGTTCGTGATGTTGAATGACCTTGCCCATCAGCACACTGAACAAAGAGCGGTATTGTCTGACATCTTCATGCTGCTGCAATCTGTTTATCATGGATGATAGTGGCCCCTCGGCTTCTATCTTACCCGCATTGAGCTGCACAATATAATCGCTGACAAAAGCCAACTCCCGCAGACTGTGACTTACCATAAGCACAGAAAATCCGTCACGAGTATGCAGGTCTAGCACGTGTTGTAACAGGCGATATCGTCGGTTTTCATCTAATGCCGACACGGGTTCATCCAGTAGCAGAACATCGGGATTATTTGCCAGCGCTCTGGCCAATGCCACTCGCTGCTGCTCACCGCCGGACAAACTGCTGATGTGCTGGGAAAAGAGATGCTCACATTCGAACAACGTAGCTAGTTCATAAATCGACAGAGCACCTTGTCTGGGCGCGGCAAAACGCCTTGCCAATTGTAAATTCTGCTGCACAGTCAAATGGGGAAATAAGGCACTGTCCTGAAATACCAGCGCAATGCGGGTTTCAGGTTTAACCGATATGTGCCCCTCAAAATCCGCCTCTACCCCGGCAAGACATCGTAATAAAGTCGTTTTACCGGCGCCAGAGGCGCCATAAACGCCGCAGATATTCTCACTTATCGGCAGCGTCAGGTCGACATCGAGGATGGTTTTACCCTGTTTACAAAGACGGCCTTTTATTTCCACAGACTTATCCTGCTGCTATTGAAGCGGTACAACACCGTTAGCAAGCATAATGAAAAAAGCAGCATAACCAGCGCCAGAGCGTGGGCCTGCTCGTAAGCCATAGCTTCGACATGGTCAAACAATGCAATTGACACCACCTGCGTCTCACCAGGAATATTTCCGCCTATCATCAGCACAACACCGAACTCCCCTAGTGTGTGTGCGAAACTTAGGCCGGCAGCCGTAAAAAAACTGCCCCTGGTGATGGGTAAAATTACCTGCATAAACTGCTGAGTGCGGTTAAGTCCGAGGGTTTTTGCTACTTCAACAAAACGCGGATTTAGCTGCTCAAACGCATTGTGTAAAGGTTGCACGGCAAATGGCAGTGAATAGATCACAGAGCCAAGGAGGATCCCTTCAAAACTGAATGCCAGCTGCCGGCCACTCAGCGCCAACCAACTTTGGCCTAGCCATGTATCAGGGGCAAACGAGATGAGTAAGTAGAAGCCCAGCACTGTGGGTGGCAGTACCAGCGGTAAGGCAAGGATTGCCAGCACTATTGATTTAGCCGGACTACGCCAGTGTGCAAGCCACCAGGCCAACGGCACACTGATACCGATCAGGATAATGCTAGTCAATGCAGCCAGCTTTACGGTCAGCAAAAGCGCATTGATATCCATGCCACTCATGGGATGACGCTTCCTGCCTGCCAATACCCCAATGTTGCTAGAGTTCTCTGCACGGGTTCAGAAAGTAAATAATCGCTCAATTGCTGGGCGAGTTGCTGCTGTTTGGTACGCTTGAGTATAACCAGTTGCTGCTCAATAGGTTGATACCATGCCTGTGGCACTATCAGCATCTGTTCAGCACTTTTTACTACCTGACTTAGCGCTACGAAACCCGCAGCTGCATTACCGCTGCGCACAAATTGATAGGTCTGAGTGATATTGTTTCCCATGGCTAACTTACCCTGCAACTGCGTCCACAGATCTGCATGCTCAATGACCTGTTTCGCGGCGCTTCCGTATGGGGCGACACGGGGGTTGGCGATAGCGATACGACCAGAGACATCCTGTAGTCGCTGAATAGTGGGCTCAGTCTGGCCCGGTATCCACAATACCAGCTTACCCAGCGCATAGGTTTTTCGGCTGCCTGCCAAGATTAACTGTTGCTCCTGCAAACGCCGTGGTCGCAACGCATCGGCGGACAGAAATAGATCAAACGGCGCGCCATTCACAATCTGCGCATATAGGGTACCGCTTGACGCAGAAGAGAGGGAGACACCAATACCCGTTTTCTGACTGAATGTGTTGCTAAGACTTTGTAGGGTTGGATAAAAGTTTGATGCCACTGCGACACGCAGCATTTCGCCAGCGCATGATACATATGGCGTCACTAAACAGGCAAGCCATAGCAAGGCTGTTTTCACTGAGGATCCTGTGGATTTTGCCAGCGCTGCAGCGCCAGCATATCAGTTTCTCTTACTTCTACCCATTTGGCACTATTTACACCGTGTTCTTTTTTCCAGAACGGTGCCTGAGTTTTGAGCACATCCATAACGAACTGAGCAGCGTCAAACGCGTCCTGACGATGTCGGCTACTGACACCGACGAAAACAATCTGATCATTAGCTTGCAGCTTGCCCACGCGATGAATGATTCTGATTGCGCCAAGCACCCAACGTTGTCTCGCCTCATCACATAATTCGTTCAACACTTTTTCAGTCATACCTGGGTAATGTTCGAGCTCCAGAGCTGTCACGCTATCACTCAAATTGACATCTCTGACCAGGCCAACAAACGTTACGACCGCGCCTTCACTGCGTGACGTTTTTCTTAGCAACTCATATTCATCGCCAACGTTAAAATCTTCACGCTGAATGCTAATCATCTTAGCCGCCCGTCACTGGTGGAAAAAATGCTACCTCATCACCGTCATGGATCGTGGTGTTTGCGTCACAAAGTGTATGGTTGACCGCACACAACACCTTACCCTGCTGCAAGTCACTCCAATCCTCATGTTGCGCTATCAGGTGCTGTTGCAGCTGAGACACTGTGATTGAACTGGTCAGCTCAAGTTGTATTGAATCAACACCAAGACGTTCTCTAAGGCTGGCAAAAAACTTAATCGTGATCATCTTCCATCCGCCACTCACCGCGTTTACCACCGGCTTTGCTCAACACCTTAATGCCGTCGATAGTCATACCCGGATCAATAGCTTTGCACATATCGAACAGGGTCAGTGCGGCCACACTTACTGCTGTGAGTGCCTCCATCTCGACCCCCGTCCGGGCATTCAGCTTGCACAAGCTTTCAATACGGATACGTTGCTGATGCGCTTCAATGACAAAATCTACCTGTACTTTGCTCAAGGCAAGTGGATGACAAAGAGGAATAAGGTCAGAGCATTTTTTGGCAGCCTGAATACCGGCGATACGTGCCACTGCGAACACATCACCTTTTGCAATGTCCTGACTGGCCACTTTTTGTAGGGTGGATGCTTGCATAGATACATACCCCACCGCTGTGGCCTCTCGAGCGGTCACTGCTTTAGCACTGATGTCCACCATATTAGCATTGCCATGGACATCGAGATGACTGAATTCATTCGACATTTTCCTAGTCCGGTGTGTTGAGGTGAGAGACAAAGTTACATGGCCGAAAGCGATTATCAAGCTGCTCAGCAATGATTTTTGTCCACCCTGTACGACACGCCCCAGTAGAACCTGGCAAACAAAATATCACCGTATTATTAGCGAAGCCCGCTGTAGCTCGCGACTGTATCGTTGATGTACCAATTTCCTCGTATGATAAGTAACGGAACAGCTCACCAAACCCTTCGACAGGCTTGTCGAACAAGACACTGAGTGCCTCAGGTGTGGAATCTCTGGATGTAAATCCCGTGCCGCCCGTCACCAAAATCACCTGGACCACCGGCGACGCAATCCACGCGGAAACCAGCGCACGCATCTGATAAATATCATCTTTTATGAGTTCCCGAGCAGCAAGGTGATGACCACTTTGCGTCAGCGCGTTAACAAGATACTGACCAGAGCTGTCTTGCTCAAGAGTTCTGGTATCGGACAACGTTAACACGGCTATATTAAGGGGAATAAACGCATCTTCAGACAAAACGTCGCTCCTTCACTTACGACAATGCATCTTGAGGTTACGCTACCAAAAGGACTGTTGATAACCAAGCGATAGCTTACAGTTTTAAGGCGATATGCTAAGTTAGCCGCAAAGTCACTTCACTGCTCCGTTTCGCACCTTATGAATCAATTCAGTAAAGAATATCTGGTTGTTGCGCAAAATGCCTCTGGCCGCAATATGCATGTGCCTTTGTATCGCTTTAGTGGCCATCGGCCGGGACCCAAAGTTTACATTCAGAGCTCGATTCACGGTGCGGAGGTACAGGGCAATGTTGTGATCTACCATCTGGTCCAGTGGCTTAAACAACATTCCATTTGTGGTGAAGTGATGCTGGTGCCCAACTGCAACCCGGTGGGGACCAATATTAAATCGGGCGAATACACGCTGGGGCGCTTCGACCCTGTCAATGGTACCAACTGGAATCGTGGCTACCTGTACGATGAAGACCTCGTGACAAGTTTTGCACAAACGGTATTGGCAGAAGAGTCCGTCGCCTCCATCAAACAACGTTTTCGTGCGCAGATTAAAAAGCGCCTGCAGCAAGCACTTGATGCCCCCTGGGGCATTGGGTTGGCGCAGCAACTCAATTTAAAACTACAGCAGCTGGCGTTTGATGCCGACATCGTTATCGATATTCACAATGGGCCTGTGTCGACCAGACATATCTACATTCCGAAATATGCATCAGCTGCAGCGACACAGTTTAATATTCCCCATGTCATTTTTATTCCGAACAAATTTGCTGGCGCGCTGGATGAGGCAACATTTTGTCCATGGTGGTCATTGGCAGAGTATCTCAAAACCAACAAAGGCCGCGAAATTGAGCTTGGTGTCGAGGCGTTCACCCTGGAGATGGGCAGTCAGGAGGTGATCAACTTTACGGAAGGCGAATATGATGCGCGCAGCATCCTGTCATACCTCAACAGCAAAGGCTGTCTCGCCGATGCTGACGTCGGCGCTGAGAATATCGCGCGCTATGCTGTCGATCTTCATCATTACAAAACCCTGTTTACTCACCAGGGCGGTATAGTCGAATATCTGGCCAAGCCGGGCGAACATGTCAAACAGGGACAAGCGCTGGCAAGAGTACTAAACGTTGATGCACTGGATACGCCTGATGCCACTGAAACCATCACTGCACCCTGCGATCTGATCCCAATCCTGCACTTTCCCTCCGCGTCGGTGTTAAGCGGAACGCAGCTGTACAAGTGTTTTACCCACTATCAGCAGCTCACCTGATCACCAGCCGTTAATGCGTGCCCATCTGTCTAGCACACCCCCGCAGCCATCATGCACGTGATAGTTATCATAGGCAGCTGCGGTCATACAGGCATGATTGGGCAAAATTCGCCATTTAGAGCCAATCGCAAAATCTGATAGAGGGATGTGTCGAGGTAAATCGATGATGCCGTGCTCCTGATTCGCCCCCGTCACCTTCACCTGCTCAATCACCCTGCCCGTCACAGCATCGGCCAGTGAGCCATAGCCACAGTCAACGCCTTGCGTCTGCGTGCTTCTGTCTTTTGACAACGCGAGCCCTCCAGCATCAACGATAAGCCTGTGTTGCCTGGCTTTGTGTCCGATAACCGTGGTCAGCACACTGACCGCAATATCATCCAACTCGCAGACACCCAGGCCCACCTGAAATAAATCCTGAAACACAAACACACCAGCCCGTAACTCTGTAACGCCCTGTAGATGACTGGCAAACATGGCGGTGGGTGTTGAGCCCACACTGACCTCGCGAATATCTATCCCATGAGCACGACAAGCGTCGGCTGCCGCGACGCAGCCGGCTCTTTCCTGTTCGGCATGCGCAATCAGTTGAGACTCGCTGTGACAATCATAAGAGCCGCCTGCATGAGTTAATACGCCACAAAGCTCAATATGTGCCGATGCGGACAGTGCCTCGGCAATCTTTAGCAGCTGCGGATCATCAGGCTCCACACCTGCACGGTGACCATCAGTATCAATTTCAATCATGACCTTTACGGTAATGTCATACTGTGCGGCAGACTGTGCCACCTGTCGGGCCACCGCCAGATCGTCTACTATTATTCTGACGGGTACTGCTGAATGGTACAGACTGGCCAAGCGCGCCATTAAGTTGGGATTAAACCCTACCGCGTAAGTGATGTCGGTAAAGCCATGCTTAGCAAAATACTCCGCTTCCGCCAGTGTAGATACGGTAATGGGCAAACTCGTCCCGCTACCAAAGCAGTTTGCCACCTGTACCGACTTGGCGGTCTTCAGGTGCGGCCTTAACGTGACGCCAAGCTTGCTGGCTTGTTGCTGCATGACGGCAATGTTGTTGTGCAGTTTTTGTTTGTCCAGCAACAGCGTCGGGGTGGGTAATTGTTCAATGGTTGTCATACGCCGAAAATATTCCCTGTTAAACGCAATGAACACAGAGTTCATGCATTGGCAAGCAAGCTAAATAGTTGGTATAAATGGATAATAACATTCAATGCTGAGCAAATTTTTGTTTATTCACAGGCACGCCGTCACGCAATGCGTTAACGCGCTGATGTTATTTTTTACGTTTAGCTTTATCTGTAAAGGGAATGCTCAGCCTCTACATATTGTATTTGCTGCCGATCTGCCTGTCATTGCTTCCCAAGATCACGGCGACTATGCCGAACTGGGCACAGTACTGACACAACAACGTCGTCAAGACCCATCCACTGTTTTTATCTTCGGGGGCGCCAGTCTGGCCCCAAGCCCCATGTCATCGTTTGATCGCGGCGCACATATTATCGACTTGCTTAACTCACTGGAGCCTGACGTCATGACGGTGACTAAACGAGAGTTTAGCTACTTCGAAGACGAACTTTCACTGCGCGCCTATGAGGCGGCGTTTCCCATGGTGATATCAAACGTTCGCGATCCAATTACGGAAGGAAACATGGATGGTCTGGAAGAGACCGTCATTATTCAGCGTCAGGGGCTTAAAATTGGCATTATATCTGCCGTACATGAGTCTGTTACAGAAGAGTACCTGCTACAGCGTGTCGGTGTGCTTGACCCCGAACAGGCCATCACGCGCCATGCTGTCGAGCTGCGCGAATCCGGGGTGGATATTATCGTATTGGTCTATTCCAGCAATTTCCCGTTTGTTGACAATCTTCTGACGGAAAGTGTGATTGATGTCGCGTTGCGTAGCGACCCTCACTTTGAACTATCAGTACACAACGTTGAACCACAGCATCCGCATAACATTCTGGTTACCGACGCAGGACACGCTGCACTGGTTAGCATCCAGGCAAATCCAAATAATGCTGATGTTGAACTGAGCTGGCAGAATGTGTCGCTACAAGACTACCCCGCCTTGCCAAGTATTGAATCTTTGGTCACCTCTTATAGTGGCAGGCTGGCTAACTTGCTCAATGAAGAGCTTGCTGTGCTGACGACCAGCATGGATACCCGCAGAGTCATTGTCAGAACCCGGGAAAGCGGTTTTGGTAATTTTGTTGCCGATGCCATACGCAAAGCAAGCCAGGCGGATATCAGCTTAATCAATGGCGGCGTCATTCGTGGTGAGCGCATTTACCAACCCGACACGGTGCTGACGCGCCGGGATATTGCAGTCGAGTTGCCTTTCAGAAGTCGCATTGCCGTTATCCAGGTTACCGGACAGCAACTCCTTGCAGCGCTGGAAAATGGCTTTAGCCAGATTGAGCAGGTTAAAGGCCGCTTTCCGCAGATTTCAGGCATGCAGGTCGCCTACGATCCCGCTCAACCAGCCGGGAAAAGAGTAATTTCCGTCTCTGTAGACGGGCAACGTTTACAACTTGATGGCATATACAAACTGGCTACAACTGATTACCTTGCAGGGGGAGGCGATGGCTATGTTTCATTGAAGCAGGCGCAGCCTACTAGCTACCGCAAACAAAGTGCACCTCTGATTTCAGATATCGTGATTGACCAGCTGTTAACACTCAAGCAGTTTGCCACACCGATCGAGTCAAGATTACTGCCGATTACCCGAGGCAGTAATGACGGATAAGCAGGATCGTACTTATCGCCGTAAAGGCATATCTTTCATTATTAACGGTGCACTACTGTCTACGCTGTTACTACTGGTCGTGGTCTCAGTATTAGCATTTCAACGTTTAACTGAGGTGAGAAGTATTTTGCTGCAGGTTGCCAACGAATCTGTGCCAACGGTCATTTCATCCGGTGAAACCTACACCCATATCAATGCCCTCGCCTACCTCAGTGACAGCCTCTCAGAAGCCCGCAATGAGCCTGCGCTGCGGCTGGCCATGTTTCGAATACGTGAGCGAATAGCAACCATTGAAGAGCTTGCTGACTCGCAATCCAACACGGTCACGGTGGAGCGTCTGGAGCCTATTCAACGTGAAATTGACTATTTATTTGAGTTAGTCAGACAACGTCTTAATATAGAGGCTGGACTGGATAGTGCATGGCAGGATTTAGACGAGGCCTACCAGCGTATTCAGACTCAAACACTGACCGAGGGTGCAACAGACACCGACGCTGAACTTACCTACCGCTGGCGACAACAATTTGGCCGTGTCATTGCCCTGGCCAGTCAGCTACGACAGCAGTCACGTTTGACGGAACTACGAGACTTGCAACAGCGGATTAATCGCTCTCTGGCCCAAATGCGCGATATTACCGGCCAGACCTCTACCGATATTGATTTTTATTTTGCCGCGGCCAATACCGAACTTGCCAACATTATTACGGGCACCGACGGCGTTATCGATCTTGCCGCAAAAAGGCTGAGGGTCTCCGGTCGGGCAAATGGCCAGGGTAACTTTGTGCGTAATCTGATCCTCGATTTTGCCAATCTGAATGAATTTAAAGCCTATCAGCTCAGTGACAGTGTGCTGCAGAACACCCGGCAAACCGCCTCACAGATAGAGCAACATATCATTATCATCAGCGTGAGCTTTGTACTGTTAATCTTCATGTTCTCGGCATTCGTGTATTTTATCCACCAGCGCGTGGTTAAACGCCTTGAACGTCTCAATGACATGGTACAGAACCGCATGCAGGGCGAGCAGGAGTTGATTGTTGGCGACGATGAGATATCTGATATTGCCCATACCTTTGATGATTTTGCGCGCACCATTGAACGTCAGAAACTGGAACTGATGCGCCTGTCACTGTCGGATGATTTGACCGGCATATCAAACCGTCGTGCGCTTGACGCGCAGCTTATGCAGGAATTCAATCTTGCTATTCGTCATCAGTGGCCACTGTCGATGCTGGTAATCGATATCGACCATTTTAAACAGTACAACGATCACTATGGTCATGGCGCAGGCGATGTCTGCATTCGTAAGGTGGCGAATATTATCAACACCCAGGTGCAACGCAGCGGCGACTTTGTGGGGCGATATGGTGGAGAGGAGTTTGTGTGTCTGTTACCAGATACCCCCACAAGCGGTGCGTTAAGTGTGGCGCAGTCGATGTTGGAAAGCGTAGCAGAAGCCCATATCCCTCACGAGTACAGCCCTGTACGGCCATTCGTGACGGTAAGTATCGGGCTGTCAACGATTACGCCAACCGCAAAGAGCGACCAGGATGATCTGTTTGAGATGGCGGATAAAGCACTGTATGAGGCGAAACAGCAAGGTCGCAATCGTCTGGTGTCACTGCCGATAGACAGTGACACCAATAATGAAAAGACCTAACTTTCTTCACTATCCTGTTAGATTGGCGAACCTGGCGGCATCGGCCTGATATCAACCTTGCCCATCCACTCGCCGGTCTGCCAATAGTGGCGCAGCCAACGCAGCATGATCTGATGATTTGCCTCATCGTCACGACGAGACAGCCACTTTTCCAGATCAACCAGCGCTGACAGCACCTCAGCTCTTACTTCCGGGGCAAGGTCGGAATGTTGCTGTGCGGCCATCAATCGGTCCAGCGTAATATGCTTTAACCGCCCTGCCAGCATGGCAGATTCGTCCTCTTCGGGCTCTTTGATACCCGCATCGATAACCTTGGCAACCGTGTAGGCGACACCGGGGAGATCATCATTCAGTGCATGTTGCACTGATAAACGATTTAACCGGCTCGGATGTAAAAGAATATCCAGGCTATAGGCGGCTGCAGATTCTGCCGCACTGACGGGATCGAAGGTTATACCGGTGCGACCAGAAAAGCTTTCGCGATCTCGTCGCTCACCATACGCTTTCGGCGGGATGAGACGCAGCAATGACTCCGGTAGTTGCAGATAGCTCGGCCTGATACTCGATAGCAGGGTCAAAAGCGCGCGCTCCTGCGTATCCGCATCAACGGCAGTCACGCCCTGGGGGGAATCAAAATCATCTTTTTGCTCATACATGTAGTTAACCCCGCCGATCAGTTTAACCAGCGCATCCAACTGGTAGCGGTGCAGCAAATAGATAGGTACAAGGCGCTCAGCCAGCGATGACAGGTTAGCGCCTGTTGGTAAACTATTAAGACCAAAGTTCGATAGCGCCAACTTACGTACTGCGCTGATCTGCTCAAACGCAGCGATAGGCTCTGCTCCATTATCCCAAAGATGACCATCTGCTGAGGCCCGTTGAGGCACCCGCGCATCGGGATCCGATTTATACTTGAGTCCGCGCTGTCGGGTTTCTTGTAGCTGCGCCATCAACGCCTGTTGTTCCTGCTGTGGGTCACTGAAGTCCTGATACCCATAGGCAACAACATGCTTATCCCACTCTGCAATACCAGTAGCGTAGGCGTCATCTAAGGAAATTTTCCCTTCTTTGATGGTAATTTTAGGGTGTGGATAGTCCATTACTGAGGCGCGACCGTCTTCACTGGCCGCGAAGTTGTGTGCAATGCCCAGCGTATGGCCGACTTCATGAGCAGACAGCTGACGGATACGCGCAAGCGCCATCTCTTTTTGCTCATCAGTAGAGGCGTTCAGGCTATCAAACGGGCTGGTGAGGCCAAGCGCGATAAGGTAGTCCTGGCGCACTCTGAGTGAGCCAAGCGTCACATGCCCTTTTACAATTTCCCCAGTGCGGGGATCAATAACCGAGCTGCCGTACGACCAGCCTCGCGTTGCGCGATGCACCCATTGGATAACGTTATATCGGACATCCATAGGATCTGCCCCTTCGGGCAAAACCTTGACCTGGAACGCATCTTTGTAACCGATCGCGGCGAACGCCTGATCCCACCACTGCGCCCCTTCTCTCAGGGCACTCATCACCGGCTCTGGGATCCCCGGATCGAGATAGTAAACAATCGGTTCAACCGCTTCACTTACTTCGGCGGTGGGGTCTTTCTTACGCAGTCGATGGCGGGGTATAACCTCAACATCCATCGATTCGTCAATCTGGGTAGCGTAATCTTTATAGCCAACCTTCCAAAAGCCGGAATAAGGGTGGAACTGGCGAGTCTGGTATTCATCATCCGGCAGCCTTATCAAACTGTGATGCAAATGCACACTAATACTGGTTGGCTCAGGACTGACCTGACGAACATATTGACCCGGCTTGGAACCGACAAAAGTAACCAGCGCCTCCATTTCGGTATTGTCCGCAAACGCCTTGGTTCGCGGCATGTATACACCGCTGCGGTTTTTATCTGCTTTAAACGCTCCCTGTTCGGTGCGTGCCAGACGCAATGAAATACCGTGAATATCGGACAGCAGAAAATCGGTGTAATCAACTAAAATCGCATCATCATCCACTGCCACAATCGGCAACCCTGCTATGACAGAGTCAGCGAATGCTTCATCGATACTCGCCTGCTCAGCCAGATTATCAGACATCGCGCGATAGGTTGTATTGAGCTGTTTCAGCAAGACATTTTTTCCGAAACGCTCAAACTGTGCCAGCCTGGTGTCCCCCAGTTGTCCCCTATCCAGTCCGATATCGTTTGAACCGACACCGCGTGGCAGACTACTCTGAAATATGAAGGGCTGCTGTAGCGTTTCTATGCGCAGATACAACTTGCCTGAATCAGCGTCATAATAATGCGCGTAGAAACCAGGCTGAACCTGCATTGAGGACGTAAAATCGTCTATCGCAGGCCATTCATCAGCAACGGCTGCGGTGCTGGCGACTGAAGTAAACAGAAACAATAAGAAAGTGACTTTTTTCAACATAGGCTTCTAATGTTACAGCTAACTGACTAGGTGCCTCAAAGTAGCAAGACGGGATAGCAATATCCAGCGCCAAACGAAAATGAGCTGCTACAGCATTGCCTGGTCATTTTATCTTTTGACCTCCATCAATGCTTTATACCTATTTAGTGAGCGCAGCTCTGCCACGGTTGATCTGTGTCAATATGGAGGCTCACGTCATTGACTACCCTTGTTTGCAATCTCACTTTCTTCAAAAACTGATGGGACTTTTTTTCGAACAGGACAGCTTTGATGACGCGCAAAGACAGATGTTTGCAGCCCGTTTACATGAGCAGCTTGCGCATCTGCAAACTGAGTTAACGCGACCTTGCTATTCAAAAGGACAAGCATCCATTGGCGCTGAACTGGAAGTGTATCTGACGGATGCGCAATTTACGCCGGCATCAGTGAACCAAACGCTAATTAAGGCGATGCAACACCCGCAACTGACTGAAGAACTTAACCGTTTCAATCTGGAATTTAATCTTTCGCCGGTTGCCGCAGCGGGGTCTCCTTTTAGCGCCATGCGCAATGAGTTAAATACGTTATTAACTCAGTTGCAGAACAAAGCCCGCGACATCGATACGCAGGTTATTCCGATTGGAATATTACCCACACTCGAAGAGCAGCACCTGTCACCGCAGTACATGACGGACTTGCCTCGATATCGAGCATTAACCAGAGAGCTCACGGCGCTGCGCGGAGAGGCCTTTCAGATTGACATTCACGGTCAGGACACGCTGCGAACAGAATGCAGTGACGTGACGTTGGAGGGAGCGAACACCTCGTTTCAACTCCATTTAAAAGTCCCGGCTAACCGTTTTAGTGCCATGTTTAACGCTGCTCAGCTCGCGACGCCGCTGGTTCTGGCGTTATCCGGCAACTCACCGCTCCTGCTTGGCAAACGGCTCTGGCAGGAAACACGTATCGCACTATTCAAGCAGAGTATCGATAGCCGATTAAAAGACACGACGCAGTGGCGTCAACCGGCGCGAGTGAGTTTTGGGCATGGTTGGGTGCGCGAGGGAGCCTGGGAATTGTTTGCGCAAAATGTCGCACTGTATCCTCCGATCTTGCCCTACTTATTCGACAATACGCCGTTCGGCGAATTGTGTCTGCATCACGGTACCGTGTGGCCCTGGAATCGCGCGGTATTACAGGCCGGTATCGATGGCCATGTACGAATCGAATATCGCGCCCTGCCCGCCGGCCCCACTGTCGCAGACAGCATGGCGAACGCAGCGCTGCTGATCGGCCTCACCGTCTCTTTAGCCTCTAATATTGAGGAATATCTGGTCAGACTGCCATTTGAATATGCCGAGTACAATTTCTATCGCACTGCGCAGTGTGGATTAAATGCCAATATATTATGGCCCAGTCAAACTCAGCATCATCCGCAGGAGGTGCCCGTTGCACAGGTAATAAAGGATCATTTACAGATGGCGAAGGATGGGCTTCTCGAACTGTCAGTAGACGTAAAGGAAATCGACCATTACCTAGATATTATCGAGCGGCGTCTGGCATTTGGACAAACCGGCGCAAGCTGGCAACTGGAGACCTTGCAGGAATACAACAGTAAAATGAACAGGACACAAGCGCTTGCAGCCATGTTGCGTGATTACGTCGACAACATGACCGAGGGAGAGCCAGTGGCATGTTGGAAGTAGATGATAGCGCCATGCATTCGATTCGCCTGAATCACATTCATAACCCGAAACCTGAGGCGTTGCCGCCCACTAGCGTGGCGTTCCTGAAATATTTATCCGGCCCCACGGTGATCCATGTTGACGGCATCGATAGCGCTCAAACAAGGATTGTCGTCACATTACTACACGGTAATGAACCGTCCGGACTACGCGCAATTCATCACTTTTTACGGCAGGAAACCAAACCTGCCACGAACGTCAAATTCATTATTGCATCGGTCGTTGCAGCCACAACGGAGCCCTTATTCAGCCACCGAATGTTACCCAACCAGCGTGACCTGAACCGCTGTTTCAGTCCACCTTTCCATGGCCTGCAAGGTAACCTTGCCCACGCGATACTGTCATTTGTGCGCGCTCAGAAGCCCCAGGCAGTGATTGATATGCACAACACGTCTGGCAGCGGCCCTGCGTTTTGCGTGTCGGTGCATAAAAAACCTTATCATATCGCCCTCGCCTCACACTTTGCGCATTGGTTTATCCATACCGACATCAAATTAGGTGCGCTAATGGAACAGGACGTCGGCTGTCCGATGATCACCGTTGAATGTGGTGGCTGTCAGGACGAGGAAGCCGATTTCAATGCCTATCGGGGACTGGTTTCAATGCTGCATTGCAGTGATGTATTCGAGCCGCGCAGCCCGGTTGAAGTACTTTGCCAGCCAAGACGGCTGGAGATTCGTCGCGACGCGTCGATTAACTTCGCCGAGCGCCCTGTATTTGGCAGCAATATTACGATTTGTCAGGATGTTGAGAAATACAATTTTGGCGTCACCCAACCCGGCCAGATTCTGGGCTGGGTAGACCACCTGCGCCTGTCACATTTCAGGCTAGATGAACATTGCGAAAGTGAATCGGTAGGAGACTATTTTAATGCTGATTTTGGCGAGTTGACGGTCAAAACGCCATTAAAGCTTTTTATGGTCACGACCCGCGCGGACATCGCCAAATCAGACTGTCTGATGTACTTTGTAAAAGCAGATAACGCCTCAGATACCTTAATGTAGTTAGAGACAATACACCTTGTTGCGTCCGCTCTCTTTCGCTTGATACAGCGCGTTGTCGGCACGTTTGAGCAAGGCGTCAAAATCCACGTCATTTTTCAATGCTGCACTGACACCCGCACTGACGGTAATATCGATAATGTCTCCCCCAGTCTGAAGTGGCGAGCCAGCTATCAGCTTCCTGACTTTTTCCGCGGCTTTTTCTGCCCCTTCAGCTTTGGTGTTTGGCAACAACACTGCAAACTCTTCCCCACCCATGCGCGCAACATAGTCACATTCTCTGGATGAAGACTGAATACATTTGGCGATCCACTGAATAGCCTTATCACCAACGTCATGGCCGTAGCGGTCGTTGATACGTTTAAAGTGGTCGATATCCACAACCACCACTGACAGCGCATTGTTGTAACGCTTAAAACCGGCAAAATATCGCTGAGTAACCTGGGTGAATGCGCGGCGGTTGAATAAACCACTCAGCACATCGTGGTTGGCTTCATACTGGAGACGCTCAGCATACAGGCTCACTTTCCTGACCATAGGCCGGAAAATAAATAATGCCTCAACCAGGATAGTGATAATAATTATCCATAAGACGATGTTTTGCGCTGAACGAAGCTCATCAACCTTCTGTGAACTCTCAAGTTCATATTGGCTGACGACAGTGTTTAACGCATCCAACAATGGCTGTTTGGCCAAGGCTAAAAATTCATTTGTTGCTGTTTGCTGGCGCTGACCATCCATGTTCTGTGATAGCGCTGCAGTAACCAGGGCGGCGTATCTTTCTATCTTGCTGTCCACATTAAGAGGCGCGTGAAAATACATCGCCTGCATCTCATCGCTAAGTGGAGACGGTTGGTTGCTTTCAACCGTCCTGTAGTGACCAGTCAACAGAAACTGATGATTGTTGACTAATTTGTCCAACGTAGCCTGCGCCAAGCGTTTCGCTTCTGCATCGCCTGTTTTTAGATACTCAATGGTAAACAGAGCACTGCGCTGTGATAGCATCCTTTGCTGACCACTCACGTTAATATAGGTACCACTGCTTGCCTGCTGAGCAATGACTTTATCTAACATGAAATGTACGAGGAACGAAAGCACCGCGATAATCGCAAGCGAGACAACATAAGTCACCGTCATATACTTGGTCGGATTTTTTATCTCGCTGTATGCAACTTGTTGCATATCCCGTGTATCCATCTTCACTGCTTAATTAGTTATAGGTTAACTTTTCAGCCATACTGCCAATTACTCAAATTTTTCCTATTATCACGACGATAGTCGACAGGTTTCAAGTAGGCGGGCCAATCCAGAATATCGCTCTACCCGACGCAATACAGCATCCTTCCAAACGTGCTCGTTGGCGCACACTGTCACCGTCATTTTCGCCCTTGTCACCGCCGTATAAAGTAGTTCCCGATTGAGCAGCGCATTGGGCATGTCAGGCAGTACCAGCGCCACATGGTTAAACTCTGAACCCTGGGTTTTATGTATGGTCATGGCGTAAACGGTCTCGTGAGCAGGCAAGCGCGCGATGTTCAGACGCCGATAGCTGTCGTTGCCGGTTTCAAACCAGGCGTATAATTTACCTTGTTGATCCGGCCAAATCAGCCCGATATCACCATTAAACAGGCCACTGGAATAGTTATTTTCAGTCACCATGATGGGGCGTCCCTGATAAAAGCGCTGTTGACTGGCAAACGGGAACGATTTAGCCAACAGGCTTTCGACTTTTTCATTCAGGTTGATAATGCCATGTATGCCATGCCGAGTAGGACTGAGAATGCGAAATTGCTTAAGCCTCGCAAAGGCTTCATGTACGGTATCTGAGGTGAAAACAGGCAGATAATATTCTGCCACCAGTTGCTGCAGCCATGCCTGATTGTCAGACTCAAGCCAGAAAAGCTGTTCACTGTCGGATAGCAGTCGCTGCCAGCTTTGCTGCGCATCGCCGCGAATGATATCCGTTGCGAAATGACCAATATCACCGCCGAAACGTCTGCTGCGGGTGAGTAAGTTGACATACCGACCGGTCGAACCGTTTTTCACTGCTACGCGTTGCCCGCTCAATGCAAGGATCCGCTCGGCATCCTCTTTTCCATAACCGGAAGACTCGGGTTGGTGTAACTCTGCCAGCACATTGCCGGCCTCCACTGCGGGCAGCTGGTCCACATCACCCA
Organism: Aestuariibacter salexigens DSM 15300; assembly: GCF_000429145.1. Lineage (GTDB taxonomy): Bacteria > Pseudomonadota > Gammaproteobacteria > Enterobacterales > Alteromonadaceae > Aestuariibacter > Aestuariibacter salexigens. Next base: position 300,607 of record NZ_AUBH01000002.1, on the reverse strand, counting down.
ACAAGATAAGACGCCCATGCTCTGGCATGGCACGCAGAACCCGCGCCATCATTGCCACATCCAACATGGATGCTTCATCTATCAGCAGTACATCGACAGCAAAAGGGTGCTTCTGGTTATGCCTCAGGTCCACAGAATCAGGTCGCACGCCAAGCAAGCGATGGATGGTGGCAGCCTGCTCCGGCACAGCCTTGAGTACTTCATCAGGGATACCGCTTGCTGCCAGCCCCTGTTTCGCATCGATAATGGACTCCGTCAGGCGCTGTGCCGCCTTGCCCGTTGGCGCAGCCAGCATAATGTTGAGAGCGGGGTCGGCCAGCAGCATGGCACTGAGCATACGCGCTGCGGTGTAGGTTTTGCCCGTACCCGGTCCACCACACAACAGGGTTACCCCCCGCCCGACGGCGTTGGCAACCGCTATTTGCTGGGCATCGGGAGACGCATTATCACTATTAGCAGGAAACAATAAGTGCCACATTTCCTGTAATCGCGGCCGCCCCTCGGGCGTCAGCGGAACCGGCCTATCTAACTGACACAGGCGCGTGGCAACGTCCTGCTCAAATTCGAAAAATCGCGCACTGTAGAACCAGTGTTCAAATACCACCAGTGCGCCACCAGATGTGTCGGAGAGTCGCCGTGCTAATCCTGTCAGTGTTGACTGATCGCTGAACGTATAGCCTCGCATGCGTGTGTCATCGTCACGCCATAATGTGCTGCCGGCCAGACAGCTCAAGTCTACACAGCTGTGCCCATGGCGTTGGTGATAACTTAATGCCAGCAACAGATAAAAACTCTCCTCGCCTAATGCTTGCTGGTACCACTTACAGGCCACAAAGTAGTCGATTGCCGCAATGCCGGCAAGTGCGTTGATGCACTGCACACTGGAGGCAAATGGCATGCTCATGACGCCTCCTTCTTCGACAAGGAAAAGCAGTTGTCCAGCCGCGTAAGCAAGTCAACATCTATCGCTGTGGAAAAGACACCTGAATAGTTCTTATTACGGGAAGACATGCCACGTAAATACAGATAATACACGCCACCAAAGTGCGTCGCAGGATGGTAATTATCGATACGCACTGCCAGGTATCGGTGCAGGGCAACGCTGTAAATCAGGTATTGCAAATCATATAGATGAGACTGGTTGTTTTGCCTGAGCGATTCACTGTCATAGTCTTCAAGTCGGTCTCCCAGATAGGTGGATTTGTAATCAGCAACGTAATACCGACCTTTGTGCTCAAATATAAGATCGATAAAACCATGCATCATGCCGCTGATATCATGTTTTAAACGCAAACCCACGCTATCGGGCTCGCCCCGATGCTGTGCCAGGCATTGAAACAACGCCGTTTGATTCAGCCCTTCAATCGGAAAATAGAACTCTGCTTCGCGCAGCGTTTGTGGCCAATGAAGCTCCCGCAGTGTGAAGGGTGTTTGATCGTCAACCAGTGTGGGTAATGGTGTACTCAGCACATCATCAAGCCAGGCGATCAGACCACGTTGTTGCTGTTCATCCAGTCCACCAAAGCGCTGCGCGGGCGCTGTCATGGTCTGCTGCCAGTTAGGCACAGTGAAGTCAGTGTGCTCTAGAATATCGTGTAGTAGATTTCCCGCATCCGCACCTTTCTTGAGGGTGAAGCGCAGCGTGTTATCTTCTTCACGCTGTGAGGTACTCTGTTCAGTCTCACGGTGCGCAGTCACACCGAAGTCTGCGCGATCTTTTTGCTGTTGGCTGACTGTATGTGTCTGCCGTGCCAGTGAACTGAATGATGCCAGTCGCCAACTGCGGTCGATATGTCCCTCAACATTTGCCACCACCAATGGTGTCTGCGTATCGTCCTGTGTATCGATAACCTGCGGTCGCTGCGGTAAAGAAGATGCGTTTATCAGCCCGGCACAGCCTCTGCTACTTGCAATCATGGCTTCTACGCTTTCCTGCCACTGTTTCGGATCATTCACATCCAGCGCTCTGCCCAGAGCCGAATGATGGGAATCGTTAAACGGGGCAATACCAATATAACAGCGATGGCTGGCCCGGGTCACGGCGACGTAAAGCAGTCGTAACGCCTCTGCCTGCCCCTCCTCACGGGTCAGGGTCAGCGCCTGATCGCTGATCCCAAGCTGGAAACGTGCCTTGGCGTCGCGATCCGGATGGTAGTAAAAGGTGCTTTGCGTGCGCAGTCCAATCTTTGTCGGGTCACTATAGTCTGATGCAAAGGGAATAAATACGATGGGGTATTCCAGTCCCTTACTGCTGTGTTGGGTGACAATTTTTATCAGCGCCATATCACTTTCCAGACGCTGCTCAGCCTCTTCTGTTTCCTGCGGGAAGTCTATTTGCTGTTTAAAATGCGCCAGTAACTGACCCGGATGGCGGTATCGACGTGCGGCTTTTTGCAAAATTTCAGCCAGATGAAGTGTGTTGGTCAGTGCCCTCTCGCGCTGCGCTTCAAGAGGTCGGTAGTAATGCTGCATGATGGTCAGGATCATCGCCATGCAGCCTTGCGTTAGCCACATATTACGTAATGCCAGTGCGCTTTCACGCTGCGCTTCCCAAAGACTGTCATCCTGTGCATAGCGCAGTGCCAGCAGACGCTCTGCGCTGCCGCCCATCAGCGGCGTGGACAGCGCGGCGATTAACGCATCGTCTTTTTCGCACTCCCAAATGCCGGTCAGCAAGGTCAGCATGTCACGAGCCTGTTCAGTGGCAAACAGCAAATGCTTATTGCTTAAAAACACGCTGCTTAACTGCGCTTGCGCTAGCGCCGCCTGCACGACTTCGGCTTCTGTGCGCGAGCGCACGAGGATCGCGATATCGCCCGGCTCGACTGCTTTGTCACCAAGGCGAACATCGCGGAGAAGACGATGAATTTCAGCACCAAACCAGTCGGTTAAACGGGCACGCCAGGTGTCTTTATTCACTTTATTGCCATCTTCTTCTGTTTGGGTTGCCAACACATAGGTCAGCGCCCTGCGGTCAGACTGTGGATCAACAAGTGGCGAGGCAGCGGCCTTTGCCTTATCGGTTGCCTTAACCTGCTCATAGTGGATCCCATAGCCAAACAGATCGCGCGCGGCGGCGTCCAGTGAGCTGCCCCAAAACAATCGGTTATAACCGGTAATCACCTCTGCACTGGAACGCCAGTTAGTGTCCATTACCCAATGGGCATCTGCCTCTCCCCTGGCTTCCAGATAGGCAAAGATATCGCCACCGCGAAAACCGTATATAGCCTGTTTGGGATCGCCAATCATAAACAGACCGAGCTGTTCACTGGCCGATGGATAGATGCGATTAAAAATCTCGTATTGGTGGCTGTCGGTATCCTGGAATTCATCAACCAGTGCAACCGGATAGCGCCCTCGCATAGCGTCCACCAGATGCTGTGCATGCTCGTGATGCAAATGCGTATGCACCGATAAAATCAAATCGTCGTAGTCGACCACGCCCAGGCGTGCCTTCTGACGCGCAATACGCTGTTTGATATCATCAATACCTGTGGCGGCCAGCTGCATCGCATCAACTGCAGCTAGGCGGGCTTGATGCGTTTCGGTTGTTCTACCAAACCAGTTATTTAGGTCATCTTTGATTGATTTAATTGGCGCGAAAAGTTGAGTGAAATATTCCTTTTTCGGGTATCGACGACCGTGAATAAAGTCGCTTACAGCCTTTGGTAATTCAGTAAGTTCACTGTCCGCGAGAAAGTCATTTAATACTTGCCACTCGTGAAGACGCTGTTCTCTCTTCGCCCCCTTTTGCGTATTGATCAGTTCATCAACTATCTGCTCCTGATGAGCGTGAACATCATCAAGCACGGCGCGTTTTTTGACATTGAGGTCTTGTAAAAAGCGCCGTCTTGCTTCTTCAAACTGTTGTTCGAGTTGCTCAACATCAATTGCATAGGTGGGCTGCGTACTGGTCAGCGCGCGAGAAAATGTGCGATAAAATTCGTGCGGCTGATGCCAGCCCTGTTCCATCAGTAATGCAAACTGCTGTGGTTGCTGAGCGGTTTCCCTGAGCCAGTCGCGCACCGCATCAAGTCTCAATTCATTAAGGTCTGTCTCCAGGCGCAAGTCCATTGTCATGGCGCTGTTGAATGCCTGTTCCTTCACAATTCGCGCACAAAAACCGTGGATAGTGAAAATAGACGCATCGTCCATTTCAAGCATGGCCGCCTCCAGAAGTCGCCGCGCGTCATCTCTATCGACGTGGTGCAGCGCTGCCTCAAGACAGGGTTCTTTTATGGTGTCCTGCTCTAGCTCGGCATAGGCCTCTGTCAACATGCTGGCAATACGACCTCGTAACTCTTCTGTCGCCGCTTTAGTAAAAGTCATGACCAGAATTTGCTGCACGCTCAGACGGCGCTCCAGCAACAGACGTAAATACAGACGGGTAATGTTAAACGTTTTGCCGGTACCCGCACTGGCCTCAATCAAATGACGACCATACAGAGGCAGCGTTGATGTATTTAGCAGTTGTGCCTGCATCAACTCTTCTCCTCAATGATCAGCGCCGCCAGCGGACGATATAGCTTGTAAAGCTGCTCTATCACAGCTGGCAGTGGCTCAAGCGTCTGCGGATAAAACCAGTTAAAGTAGCGGTCATGATGTAAGGCATACCAGTTGTTTTCATCATAGAGTGCTTTATGCCAGCCCTGAGCCATGCGCTCCAGTGCGCCCTGCTCATCTTTGCATTTTCGTGCAGTATTGTCGTACAGCACAAACGCCAGCTCGGCATGGACACCCAGTACGGGTTCACCCAGACAGTGCCGATAAGTATCGAGCCAATCAGTCAGATATTCTTCAGCCTGGTCAGACGACAGCGGTTGAATACTGGCTCGGCATACTGTCGGTATGGTGCTGTCCTTCTCCTTGTGCAGGTAAACGTATTCGCTCATTACGGTGCCGTTGTCCTGCATACAGGCAATTAAATGATGCAACCACAGCGCCACCTTATCCTGCCCGCGCAGTTTGCCCGGTCTGGCCAACTGCGGCCCACGTTCACTCCACTCAATGTGACTATGAAGTTGGTGACCGGCTATAGAAACCACGTGGCGGCGAACTTCTCGTGTTCCTGCAAGCGCGTCGCCCAACAGCTGCGCCGTCTGCTGCCAGTCATCCAGTAATTGGTCGCTGAGTGGCGAATCAGGCATGCGGCCGGATTGTTTAACCTGATAACGCAAATGATCAAGGTCTTCGTTATTCAGCACAGCATGGGTGAACCTGTCCACCACCTGATAACGATCCAGATAGCTAAAATCAAATGGCTCATTGTCATCCAGCAGCTCAGCATCATTATCCAGATACAGGCCTAGCACCTGTTGTGCATAATATTTAAGCGGATTGGCAAAGCATCTGCTCATTGCGTCGACATCAATCTCTGGCTCCAGCGGATGAATATAGGAGATCTCCGGGATGGCCTGGATGTCTGGGTTAATAGTCTGATACCAACCTTTATCAAAGCTTGGCGAGTCACCGCGATAGTTATCGGCACTGAAGGGGTGAATGGGTGCCTGATAGAGCTGACTATCGGACGCATCTGGCGAAAAGTTCCAGCCATAGCCTTGCTGCAGATAACGTTGCAGCTCTGCAAGAACCAGTGATGGCTGGCGTTCAGTATTGTCTTTAATGTGTCGGCCCTGATAGCTTAAATACAGCATATCGCGAGCAGAAATTAACGCCTCTAAAAATAAATATCTGTCGTCGCCACGACGCGAACGGTCACCGCGCCGACGGGATGTCTGGCGCATTAAATCAATGCTCATCACACTATCCAGGCGGGGGAATGCGCCGTCATTCAAACCGAGGATGGCTACGACTCTGAAGGGGATAGAGCGCATCGGCACCATTGAGCAGAATGTGACCTGACCGGTCATAAAGTGATTACCTGCGTCCGCTTTGGACAGATGTCTGGTCAGAAAGTCTCGCACCACTGACAGCGTTAACGTTCCCTCCAGACTTGCTTCGGCCGAGGTTTGTGCAAAGTCGCCAATCACTTGCGTAATAAGCGCCAGTCCCTGCTCATCGTCAACCTGTGCGAACATGTCATCACGCAGGGCTAGCAGATACTGTTGCCACTCCTGCACGCTTCTGGGCGCAACCATCCGTTGACGGTGGCGGGCCATACATTCAAGCACCTGCATCAACTGGCCAAGTAAATGAGCATGCTGGCCTTCCACATGGGGCAGAATTGCGGTGTCGCCGACCATACTAGTTTGGTCGCCATGCATCATGCCGGTTAGCAGGCGATTTAACCCCCACTCCCAACTAAACATGCCACTTACTTGTTCTACACCTACGATGCTGGCCTGATGGGAGTCGTTCAATCCCCAATGCACCGCGGCATCCTGTAACCACCAGTGCAGGGTATCCAGATCTGCAGAATGAATACCGAAGCGTTTTTGCACTTCTGGAAGGCGCAGTGTTTCCAACAGCGCATTGACACTAAACCGGCTATCGGGAAGCCGTAGCAACTCCAGAAATGTATTTACCACGGGTTCGGCGTCAAGGGGCGCACGGTCGGCAACAGAGCAAGGCAATCTTGGCCCGGTCTGCTCCCTTTCATCACCGCCAACGGTCTGAAAAACCGCTTCAACATATGGGGCATAATCTTCTATTGCCGGACACATCACCACGACATCAGAAGGCTTGAGTGATGGATCGGCATTCAATAAATGCAGCAGCTTATCGTGCAAGACCTGAATTTCACGCAGCGCGGTGTGGCACGACACTACCTGAATACTGCTGTCTATACACTTTTCAGTGTGTGACGGCTGGCTCAGACTCAGGATATCCTGCTGAACGCTGTGCAACACGCTGCCTTTATCTTTTGAATCTGCCTGCCAGGGCGCCTCAAACGCAGCAATATCGACTGTTTGTTGTTCATTCAGCAAGTTGAAAAGGTCTTTACCCTGCTGGCCAAGGTTCGCCAAAAGGCGGTTATTATTTTGCTCTGACAAATAAGCGGATACCTGCTGCTGGCGAAGCACCTTTGCGCGGCTGCGGTCGGTCACCAGATCGCCCCAGTAGTCAACACAGGGATTTAAATAAAACCAATGAATGTCAATGTACTGAGAAAGTGCTGCCAAAAACTCAACATTTTGCGCCGCCATCGTATTGATGGCGAACACCATCACACGGGACGGTAGTTTATGTTGATTGTCGTGCATAACCTGCATGGCCCGACGCATTAGCCTGACTGGGTGATCCGGCATGTCTGCCACCAGCTCTCGCCATACTAATGACTGCCACGCTTCGTCAGCCAGCTCGGTAAAGTACAGCTCAGATGATTGCTCCCAGCCCAGCAGCCAGTCCGGACGATACAACATATACTGCTCGAACAAATCGGCGAGTTGCACCGCCAGTTGGTAGCGTTTGAAATCGCCATCGTTGTCACTGCCAGACTGCCAGTATCGATTTACCGGTTCAGCGACAGGATGGCGTTGAAAATTTTGACTGGCAAAAATCTGTTCAATGCGCCAGGTCATCACTTCACGACGATAGGGTGACTGTTGAGGAATAGCGTCGCTGCCCAATAACCTTCGGCAACAATCCCAGATAAACCGGGTTGGCATGGGATAATGCATATTCATCGCGATGCGTTGCGTGTTGGCAAGATGAAGATTCAGCCAGTGCTGCATACCCTGACTTTCAACCAGAATGGTGTCGGCTGCCAGCACCGAACTTTGACGCTGGTTCAACACCGCTTCCAGCAGTACGGCAAGATGTTCGAGTCGATTGGACGGGTACAGTGAGAGCAAAGAACGCCTCAATAATTGCTGTTCGTAACGTCTATTCTAACGTGACATTTATAGATTAATCACCCACTTATGGCAGTAAGGTCAGACATGATGTGTGTGAAACCTTTGCCATTCGGCTGGCGTATTCAAATTAATAAATTTGTTCTGCTCAAAGCATGGTATGGGAACGGCATTGCATAACGCCAATAGGCGTTTGACTGACATGGTCTCACCGTTTTCAAACAACCTTATCACCTTATTGCTGACAGCGTGTTCAATTCGTAGCAATGACGGCAATACATACCCCTCGTAATACGCTGACGTGTGATGTTGTTCAGCATACTGGCACAGATTGTTAATATGCTCAGTGGTCAACAGTGGCATATCAACGGGCAGGACAATCAGTTGGTCATGAGGTTGCATCTGTAAATTCATCACCACAGAAACAATACCGCCTACAGGTCCCTGAGCAGTGTAACGGTCGGCGATACCAAGTTCGCCACTTACCACTACCTTGCTGACTCCGCTTTCATTGAGTAATGTTTGGGCACGGTCAAGAAGTGACTGCCCCTGCCACTGCAATAGCGCTTTGTCGGCACCCATGCGGGAAGAGAGACCGCCTGCCAGCACTACACCAACCAGCACAGTCTATCCTCCGAGCATGGCAAGATGTGTCGTAGCTCCCGCATAGCCTTCATGCAAATAATGCGTTGCGTCTTTGTCCTCCAGCAGGCTTCGCAATCTAGTTTGCAGGCCTTGTATATCACCGATTTGCATGTAACTGCGCACATCTAGCCCGTACTCGGCAAACAGGCATAGATGTAACTTACCGCGCGCACTGATCCGCAGACGATTACAGGTGTCGCAGAAATTTTTACTGTATGGGGTAATAAATCCCAGCCGACCAGCATAGCCTGGGTGCTGGAACTCATGCGCCGGCCCTGCCGTTTTGTCGCTGATAACCTTGCCCCATCCACGTTCAATGACATGCTTTTTAAGCGCTTCACCTGACACGTGATTTTGAGTAAAAAAATTGAGGTTATCACCGGTTTGCATCAGCTCGATAAAACGCAACGTCACCGGAGTGTTGCGTACCCAGTCCATAAACGTTTGTAAGGTCGCAAGATTGTACTGCTTCATCAGTACGACGTTTACTTTGACCTTGAGTCCAAGGGCTATCGCTTTTTCAACGCCGCGTAAAATGCTCTGCAGACGATCATGCCCCGTTATTACTTCAAACATACGCGGGTCGAGACTATCGATACTGATGTTCAGCGATGTTAAACCGGCGTCAACCCAGCGCTCGGCATCTTTCTCAAGTTGATACCCGTTACTGGTCATAGCGACATGCTCTATGCCTCTGATCGATGCGCATATCTCTATGATGTCGGTAAGATCTTTTCTTAGTGAAGGCTCGCCGCCGGTGATACGTATTTTACTAGTGCCAAGACCGGCAAATGCGGTTGCAGTCGTGCGGATTTCGTCCAGTGTCAGGAAATCACGTTGGGTATCGCATTGGTATCCATCTGGCAGGCAGTAATTACAGGAAAAATTGCATACGTCTGTTACTGACAGCCGCAAATAATGAAATTTTCTACCGTATTTATCTTCAAGCAAACGCACACCACCTCACGTTGGTTTAGTGTATTGGATGACAACCTAAACCATCGTTGAATTTTCCCGTACTGTAACGTACGACCGTGCATAGCTCAAAGTTCTTTCAGGGCATTAGGAACGCGGTGTAGCCCAATAAAAAACCCGCGCAAACCTCAGGACACATAAAGTTTGCGCGGGCAGCATTGCCAAACACTCAGGCCAAAATAATTCGACCTTAGGGTTTTCATACCAAGTAAAATGCAGCACCCTACGTGCATGCACAGAATACTCAGCAACTATGGTGCCAACGTGACTTTTTGAGTAAATTCATAGTATTAGCGAGATTCGCTGCAGAAAACACTCAGTGTAGTTACCCGTAATGGTGCAATTCGCACAAAAACAGGGCTGTTGTTCAGAGAATGAAATCGTAGGATAGACACCATGCAAACGCTGAATGAAATACGCCTGATCGGTTTCCTAGAAGACACGCCGCAAGCTGAACAGGGTAAGCAGGATACATTGCGCTGCAAGTTTAATCTGGTCACCAGAGAAAAAACCTTTGGCGGCGTAAACTATGACAATCGCCTGCGCGTTCATCTTTACGATGCGCAGGCGACATTTGCACTAGAGGCGTTAAGGTCAGGCTCACTGGTGATGGTGGAAGGCAGAGCAAAACCTTATCGGTTTGAGTCCTCGCCAGGTGAATGGCAAACCGGTATGTACATCAAAGGACAACGCATCGACGGATTAGCCAACTATGGCAAACATAGCGAGGACGCCAAAGAAGTCTATTACAACGAAATAGTACTTCTGGGCTTTCTGGCAACCGACGCAAAAGACAAACAGCGCGGTGGCATTCCCGTCGTAGAACTGATTGTCATGACCGATGAGGTAATAACCAAACCAGGACACAAAACCTTACCCGAAACCCATCGGGTCATTGTGTTCAGTGAGCCCAATATCCGCGGTGCCCGACAGCTCAAAAAAGGTGATGCCGTATTAATTTCCGGACGCTATCAGAACCACTCGTTTAAAGCACAGAATGACAATTGGGTAAACCTTTTCGAAGTGGTGACCACCAAGGTCCATCAGCTAAGAGAACGTAAAAACAAAACCTGATTGTGAACTTTTATAATACTGGACTAGTATTTTCAGGAATAAAATCCTGGATGTGTTCAGCATGTTAAACCTCCTTGTTGTCGTCTTATTCACACTCGTCAATATCGTTTCCGTCCAATCTGCTTTTGCACAAACGCAAAAAAACGCACTGGTACCATTGCCCTCGCTTGATGACTTCACCAAAGGCGAGGATGGCTGGGCCTTTGGGCTCGGTATTGGTGTTGAATATGAAACAGCGTATGAAGGCTCTGATGAATTTGGATTGGAGCTTCAGCCAGCCGGTGCAGTGCAATGGCGAAGCGGCGACAATATTTTTTACTTTGCGGGTGAAGCCTTTGGTTGGAGGGGTTTGCATAATGACCGTTGGTTGTTAGAGGCTCTATTGGGATTCGAGGAAGGCCGGGAAGAAAGTGACTCTGATGAAGGCTGGTTAGATGGACTTGGCGAACAAGATGAAGGGTTTGAACTGGTGCTGCAGGCGCGTCGTGCATTTTCTTCAGATTGGCGTAATTGGCTGGTGGGTCGAATTGTGACCGGTGGTGACGGTAATCTGGGGTTATTCGGTGTAGGACGGCGTTTTGGTGAGCAACTCGATGGGTCCGGACATGAAATAAACGTTGTTGCCGTTTTTCATGACAGCGACTATGCGAACAAGGGGTTCGGCATTACTGCTGAACAAGCGCAAAGGTCTGGGTTAGCGCTTACCACGCTGAATGGCGGAATGCGCTCGGTTGGCATTGATTATAGTTATCGAACGTACATCAATGATAACTGGCAGATATACGGTGAAGCCCTGTTTGAATACTACAGCAGTGAGGTACGTGATAGCCCTATCGCGCGAAGCGATTACGAAACCGAGGTGGGCATAGGTTTTATTTACGTGTTCTGACGTTGACTCAAGGAGTTCCCGGCCTTCGCCGGGACGACATCTTTTGGGTAAGTTTCCAGCCTTCGCTGGGACGACTGATTTTGAATGAGTTTCCAGCCTTTGCCGTGACGACGGTTTTTATAGAGCTTCGGCTTTTTCCGAAAACACGACTTTGCGTTATTCACATTGCAAGCCCCGTCAAGGTCGCTAGAATGGTCGAAAATTTTCAAACTGTGGGTCACTGATGCTCTCTTCTACACAACTTTCCACCATGCTTACTCTGCAAGATAAAATGAATAAAAAGGTTAATCCGCAGTGGTTAACTGCGGGGTACGCCTACTTGCGTGCCGCCATGATTGAGTCGGTAGAAGGCATTGAACATCATGGCTGGAAGTGGTGGAAGGCGCAGTCAAAAGACCTGCCGCAGCTGCAGATGGAACTGGTTGATATCTGGCATTTCGCGCTGTCTGCCATCATTATTGAGTTTGCAGGAGATATCGATAAATCCGCAGCCACTATTGCTCAGCAGCTGGCCTCAGGCCGTCAGAACGTCACCTTTGACGGCAAAGACTATGATTTTGCTAACCGAGATATTCTGGATAATTTGCAACTGATGGCGGGGCTGTGCGCGGCGAATCGGTTTGATGTGCCACTGTTCATTCGTATCGTTGAGCAGGCTGAGATGAATTCCGATGAATTATACCGTCAGTACGTCGGCAAGAATGTATTGAACTTTTTCCGTCAGGATAACGGCTATAAAGAAGGTACTTACATTAAAATCTGGCACCAGAGAGAGGACAATGAACACCTCGTTGAGGTGTTGAACAGTCTGGATATCAGTGCCGAAAACTACAGTGACCAGGTCTATGCCGGCCTGCAGGCTCGCTATCCAAGTTAACAAGGGAACCCTATGGCTATAAGATTCGACAACCGTGTTGCAATTGTCACCGGTGCAGGTAACGGACTGGGCAGATCTCACGCGCTGGCATTAGCCGCCCGAGGTGCCAAAGTCGTAGTCAACGATTTGGGCGGCGCACGCGATGGCTCTGGTGCATCAAGTGATGCCGCTCAATCTGTGGTAAAGGAGATCACTGACAATGGCGGAGAAGCCATTGCGAATGGCGCTAACGTGGCAGATTTTGAGCAAGTTGAGGCCATGGTTGAACAAACGCTGGATACCTGGGGCCGGGTTGATATTCTGATCAATAATGCCGGCATTTTGCGCGACAAAAGTTTTGCAAAAATGTCCATAGAGGATTTTAGACTGGTCATGGACGTGCACCTGATGGGCGCTGCAAACTGCTGTAAGGCAGTGTGGCAGTCGATGCAGGACGCACAATATGGTCGCATACTGATGACCACCTCATCGTCTGGTATGTATGGCAACTTTGGGCAAAGTAACTATGGGGCTGCAAAAATGGCGCAAGTTGGTCTAATGAATACATTGGCCATTGAAGGCGCTAAATACAATATTCGCGTCAATGCGCTCTCCCCAATCGCTGGTACACGTATGACAGAAGAGCTGATCCCTGAAAAATATATCAACTTACTGACACCTGAATCTGTTACGGCTGCCGCACTTTTGCTGTGTCATGAAGATGCGCCAAACCGCGCCATATTGTGCTCGGGTGCTGGCGTGTACACGCAAAGCAGCATGTATGAAACCGATGGAGTATTTTTGCCTGAAGAATTGCGTACTCCTGAGCAGGTGCAAAAACACTGGCAACAGATTGTTGACCCCACGGGTCACCAGGCGTTGGAAACAGGTGCGAAGCAAACCGAGAAGTTCATTACTAAAGCGGTAGTGGAAGCCATGCCTGGCGTGAAAAAGCTGGCAGCAAAAGCGGCGTTGTATTTTAAAAAGTAACGTTTCGCGTCGATTTCCTCATTGACCCACGTCAACACAAAGAAGTTCGCGGCTGTCTACACTCATAACTAGTGCACATTGACGGGACGCGCGATTGGAAAATATTCAAATTTTGATGGCCGGAATGACTGCTGTCATCCTATTTATTTTTGGACTGGAGAATTTTTCCAAGGAAATTGAGCGCATCACCGGCGAACATTTCCGTCAATCGCTCAGCAATGCCACCCGATTACCCATAGTGGGTGTAATTATCGGCGCGCTAGTAACCATGGTCATCCAGTCAAGCTCGGCCACCTCGGTTATCGCGATAAGTTTGGTTAATGCGGGCGTATTGTCGTTTAAAAGCAGCGTCGGGATCATATTTGGCAGCAATGTCGGCACCACCATCACGGCGCAGCTAGTCGCATTTAAGCTTACTGCCTATGCGCCGGTGATTATCATCATTGGTTTTTTTATGTCACTGGTGCGCAGCCGCAGCGCCATTTTCGGTAAAGCGATATTCTACTTTGGCTTCGTGTTCTTCAGTCTCAACCTGATTTCATCATCATTGGCACCGCTTCAGTCGAACCAGACACTAATTGACTTATTGATCCAGCCGCAGAACCCGTTGCTGGCTATTCTGATAGGCTGCGTGTTCACAGCAATGGTGCAGTCGAGTTCAGTCACAACCGGCCTGGCCATTGTCTTCACCCAGCAGGGGATCCTAGGTTTAGAGAACGCTGTTCCGTTGATTATGGGGGCTAACATTGGTACCACCGCCACCGCTCTTATTGCTGTATTCAATATGGATACGGCTGCCAAAAAAGCGGCATTGAGTCATTTCCTCTTTAACGTGGGTGGCGTCTTATTGTTCACCCCAGCGTTACTGATTTTCGGCCATCACCTCAGCACCCTGGAAACTGACCCCGCCATCGCTTTGGCATTTATTCATCTTCTGTTTAACGTCATTACCAGTATACTTTTCACCCTCGCCATTACGCCCTTTACGCGTCTGGTTGATACCATTCTGGGCGAAGGTAAAATGGATTTCGAACGCCTGAGCTTGCCTCATTATGATGACGATACGTCGTTTGAAAGCATTAAGTCCGACCTTGAGAGAGGCTCTGGCGAGCTTTACGTCTTTCTACAAGAGAACTACAACTCCGTCACATTGAGTATAGAGACCAATTATCGCGGTGTATTTGATGCTGCGGAAAAGCGTCTCGATTACATTAATTTTGTGAAAAAACAGTACATGCATTACTTCTCCAAAGCCGTTAATGCGGTTGAAGATAAAACCGATTCCCACGCGCTGATCAAATTGATCCATCAGTTCGACTATCTGTTTCAAATCCACGATTCCATTACCGACTTATTCAACACTAAAAAGGTCATGAACGAGCAGTTCATTGAACTTAAAACAGACGTGCTGATTGTGATCCGTGATTTATCCAGCCAGACACTGACGCTTTTTGACGATCTTCGTCAGGCAATACAAAGTCAGGAGGCGTTTGATATTCGCAAACAAAGTAAGGCACTGCAGCAGCATATTGATGAAGCCAATCGCGATTTGCTGGCGTTGCTGGCAGACCCAACGCGGGTAGACGCCGGCGCGTTGACCAATTTTGTGACCTATTCACAGCGTCTGAAAGACAAGCTCAACAACTACGCCATGATCAAAATGCCGGAACAAACCGCAGTCGCAACAAAGTCAAAGTCACATCAGGACTGATCGATAACCTGTCCGCGCCGCTATCAATGCATGATATGTTTAAAACGCCTCTTCACATAAGAATAAGCGACAAACGCAATGCCTACTCCATCTGAATCAGCACGGTTTGTTCGATTAATCATCATTTCCACCTGCACCAAGCTGGCAGATATTCTGATGTCGGCCAAGACTACCCTGCCCTGGTTGCTAAGCAGCATAGGCGCGCCAGGCTGGATGATATCGACGCTGGTGCCGATTCGGGAAGCCGGTTCGCTGATCCCGCAGTGGCCGGTAAGACAGTCCACGTCCGATATCCGCAATCGCCTGAAGCTGTGGCGCTACGGTATTGTCGCACAGGGTCTATGTATTGGTTTGATGGTACCCGCGGTGCTCATACTGCCCGCTTTCGCGGCAGGACTCACCGTCATCATATTACTGGCACTGATGAGCATTGGTCGTTCATTGTGTTCGCTGACGATGAAAGATATTCAGGGCCATAATGTCTCAAAAGGCAAGCGCGGGCGTCTAAACGGAACGGCCACGACGGTGTCAGGTCTACTGTCATTTTTATCTGCAGCCATGCTATTACTCGGACAACAAGGATTGGGTGATACCGCGTTGCTGGTCATGCTGACAATAGCCAGTGTGCTGTTTCTTGTCACCTTACCCGTGTCGAGCGGGCTGGCCAGTGAATTTGATAAACAGGAAGACCAGCAGGAAGGATTGAGCGAACTGGTCAATACCGTACAGAATGATACAGCGCTTAAACACCTGGTTATCAGCCGCTGCTTATTGCTGCATGGTGCGCTGGTCGCACCGTATTTTGTCAGCGTGTCCATGAATGGAAGTGACAGCAACTTCAGTCTGCCTTTTTTTATCGCCGCCAGCGCCGCCGCATCGTTTATATCCTCTTATCTATGGGGCAAGCTTTCCGACGACAGCGCCGTAAGATCACTGCAATATGGCAGCATGATTTGCGTAGTCGCATGCGTTGGCGTAGCGCTGTTGCCGCTCTACAACGGTTGGACGCCAATAATCGGGTTTTTAATTCTCAATATAGGCTATGCGGGTATTCGTAATGGCCGTAAAACTTATGTACTGGACATCGCTGAAGATGATAAACGCAGCCAGTATGTCGCCGCCGGCAACACTATTGTTGGTGTAGTATTGCTGCTACTCGGTGGAATCTACGCACTGGCCTATGCGTGGCTTGACAGTTTCATCATCACGTTAATGGCGGTTGCACTTGCCCTGGGTGGCATTCATACCGTACAGCTTAAACGCGAAAAATAAAGCATGATAATTGCGACGATAATTAATCTTCGCTGTTCATCACAGACGTGGCGGGTACCATCACACGCAGGGATTCTGGCACAACCTGAATGTCAATCCTGTCCGCCTCGCGATTCTCGCCGTCAACGACGTATTTGAGCGGATGCGCTGCACTGATAGAAACCTGTTTAGCCTGACGATAAACAACAACGTTGTCGTCAAGTTCCTGTTTGCCATTTATGGCTCGCAGCATTAGCTCTGGCAGGCCCTGCCAGGCGCTGTTGTTCTGCCTGTCAGGATTAAGCCAGGTGATATCAAGCTTGCCGTCCTGTAGTGAAGGCTGGCCGCCCCCTTGAGCTAGCAAGGTAGTAAAAGGCGCAGCATTTGCCACGATGAAACTGTTGGTCGTTAGCTGCTTGCTGTCATCATCCAGTGTCACAGTGAGAGCTTGTTGTTCATCTAACTCAATTGATTCCCATAGTGCAGACAGATAGGCGAACTGCCCGCCGCTGTCTTTCTCCTTGCGATCGGCCTGCTCAATCATTTTCTGTTCAAAGCCGATTCCCATGACCAGTAACATGGTTTGCTCGTTACATGTAACCGTGTCAATAGCACTAATCTGTCCATGGATTGCCGCATCACAAGCGGTTGCTACCGGGATCAACTTACTCTTGATACCAAATAGCACATGCGCCAGTGCATTGGCTGTACCCATTGGCAGAATAGCGAGCGGGATCTGGCTTTTTTTGTCGACGAGTGCAGCAGCGACTTCTCTGACGGTGCCATCACCACCTGCCGCCATAAGTAAGTCAGGATTGTCGGCCAATGCTTCTTTAGTCAGTGCATAGCCATCGCAGTCTGGCGTAGTTTCACGGATATGCACGACATAACCTTGCGACAGTCTCTGTATAACCTGTCGTTTAGATTCGGGCCATTTACCGCCACCTGACACCGGGTTGGCGATGATCCAGGCGCGGCGCTGTGAATCGTTGACATAAGAGTCGAGCGCATTTCGCTGCTTGCGGTTAAGTCGTGCTGTTTGACGGGTGTCATTAATGAATCTTAACGCCTGCTCTACTGTCCAGTCTGGATGACGGTGCAAAAGGTATGCTGCCATCAACAGTACCGAGCGCCCTCTACCTAACGCGCAGTGCACGACAATTTTGTTATTCTGGCGAACCTGTTCATCCAGCCAACTGATAGCGTGACGCAGCTGCGCATCAGTGGGTGCCAAATGATCGAGGACGGGAATATTGAGATACGCCAACCCTTCGCCAGACGCACTCCAGTCAAGACCATCAAACTCTGCTGTAGCATCTACAATGGAATTGATGCCCTTATTCTTAAGGTCGGTGATATCGGAGGGAAATAATCGGCAGGCGAGAAACAAATCATCTTCAATTTTTTGAATAGCTGGTACGGTATCGCGCTTACGAGCCCAGCCATTGTATAACTGTGCACCCAATAAAAAAGGAATGAATAGCCACCTGGCATACAGTGGAATAGATCCGTCTTCGCGCTTTCTGAAAATGTCGGCGCGTCCGGAAACATAAGCCAGGCTGACAAGCAGCACGCTCACTGCTGACCATGAGAGGACCACACTGAAATACCAGCCAGACGCAAAAAATGCGCCCGTCGCAAGTACTATGGCAACAACAAAATAATACCTGGCTACAAACATAATCTCTCCATTGATGTACTTTAATGCCGAACTCTCTTTGCCGCTTAGCGCATTTACCTTATCACGCTCTATACTCAAGTTCAGGTGGAGAAATTTTCATCAATTTAACAACATGGTCTGGATCTAATACAGCCATTTAACAGTATAAATGGCCAATAAAGACGAGAGGGGGGTTTCAATCGTGTGGTGCATTGACTGTGAGAGAATAGACGACCTGTACTTTGAGCGAACAACACTGTGGCTATATTTCCCGACTGAAGATGCATTCGCCAAAGTCGCGCAGCTGTGTGGACAAAACGGCTACTATGCAATGCCTGAATCGGCGCACAGCATCGCGGTGACACTGGATAAGCCGCAGATTGATAAGTTTCTAACTCAAGTTTACGGCAGTATCAAGCCGCAGGAGCTTGCTCATAGCAGAGTCGTGACGACGTCAGAGGGACACAGACCAGAGGCCCTGGATTTTGGCAAGGTCATGAGTCTTGACGTGTTCATTAACCGCCATAAAGGTGGCTGGATAATTGATGCAATTGACAATGACAGGTTCGAAAGCTGGTACCAGCCCATCGTGCATGCGAGTAGCACCAAAGACAATATAAAGTCATTTGCTCACGAGGCGCTGTTCCGTGTTTATGATGCGCAAGGCAGCATGATCCCACCCGCTATGGTGTTCGGCCTGGCCGAGCAGTCGAACCTGCTGTTTTCTGTGGATTTGGTGGCCAGACGCTCTGCCGTTGAATGTGCCGCCAAATCTCAACTTAATGGTAAGCTGTTTATTAATTTCAATCCCTCGAGTATTTATGATCCCTCATACTGTCTGCGCACTACTGCCGCCGCTATCGCCGAAATTGGTTATAAACCGCAGGATATTGTGTTTGAGATTACGGAAACCCATCGAGCAACAGACATGGCGCATCTGAAAGGGATCCTGGCGTTTTATCGCAATGCCGGTTTTGGGGTTGCGCTGGACGACATTGGCTCAGGATGGTCCGGCCTGAATATGCTAAATGAAGTGCAACCCGACTATGTCAAAATAGACATGGATTTGGTACGAAATATTCATCAGGATTCACTGAAGCAAACCATCGTTGACCACCTGATTCAAATTGCCAGGCAAGCTGGCATCAAAGTGATTGCCGAGGGCATTGAGGAGCCCGAGGAAGCGGA
Organism: Aestuariibacter salexigens DSM 15300; assembly: GCF_000429145.1. Lineage (GTDB taxonomy): Bacteria > Pseudomonadota > Gammaproteobacteria > Enterobacterales > Alteromonadaceae > Aestuariibacter > Aestuariibacter salexigens. The sequence goes on along the minus strand of NZ_AUBH01000002.1, from coordinate 281,614 downwards.
TATGGTGCGCCAATTGGGTGCAGATTATTTGCAAGGCTATCTATTTGGTAAACCGCAGCGTCGGGCACCTAGCGTCTCGGGTAGTCAACAAGACACGATATCCTCTTCCTTATCACCACTAAAAAAAGCGGCAAGGCAATAACAAGGACAGAGCCTCGTTTAACGAGGCTCGTTTCGCGCATCAGGCAAGTTGACGCAATACGTAGTGCAGGATCCCTCCGCTCTGATAATAGGCAAACTCATTTGGCGTATCGATTCTGATTAACGCTTCAAAGTTAAATGCCTCACCAGACTCGGGCACAACGTTCACCGTCGCCGTTTTTTGTGTCGCGCTCACCGCATTAATGGAAAACTTCTCGGTGCCGTCTAGGCCTAGGGTGTCGGCACTGTCTCCCTGCTTAAACTGCAGCGGAAGAATGCCCATGCCCACCAGATTAGAACGGTGGATACGTTCATAGCTTTCGGCAATCACGGCTCGCACACCAAGTAGCAACGGGCCTTTTGCTGCCCAGTCTCTAGAGCTACCTGTACCGTATTCTTTTCCGGCAAGCACAATCAGTGGAACGCCCTCCTGCTGATAGCGCGTTGCGGCATCAAACACCGTCATTTGCTGATCGTCAGGCTGATAGCGGGTCCAGCCGCCTTCCGTGCCCGGCGCCAGTTGGTTGCGCAGCCTCACATTGGCGAAAGTCCCTCTCATCATCACCTCATGATTACCGCGACGGCTACCATAGGAGTTGAAATCTTTGGGCTCAACACCCTGCTCTTTGAGGTATTGCGCTGCAGGTGAATCAGGCGCAATGCTGCCGGCTGGAGAAATATGGTCGGTAGTCACACTGTCACCCAGTTTCAACAAACAGCGCGCATGTTCAATATCCGCCGTTTCTGGTGCTTCAGCGGGCATATCGTCAAAGAAACCAGGCTTGCGCACATAGCTGGAATCCGGCCAGGCGTAGCGGGCACCTTCGGAAACCGGCAGCGACTCCCATACATCCCCGCCGTCATAAACACTGGCGTATTTGCTGCTGAACAGGTCGCTGGTCACATTAGTATCGACCAGGGACTGGACCTGTTCGTTACTTGGCCAGATGTCTTTCAGGTATACCGGCTTGCCATGACTATCTTCTCCGAGAGGCTCTGTGGTGATATCCACTTGCATATTGCCGGCCAATGCATAGGCAATGACTAACGGCGGTGATGCCAGATAATTGGCTTTCACATCGCTATGGATGCGCCCTTCAAAGTTTCGGTTACCAGACAGGACGGAGGTCACTGACAGATTACCTTCATGAATAGCCGCTGATATCTCATCCGGCAGTGGTCCTGAATTACCGATACAGGTGGTACAGCCATAGCCCACCAATTGGAAACCCAGCTTGTCCAGCGAGTCCGTCAAGCCGGCTCGCTCAAGATACTCGGTCACGACTTGTGAGCCGGGCGCGAAGCTGGTTTTTACCCAGGGTTTAACCCGCAAGCCTTTTGCAACGGCATTTTGTGCAAGCAGACCTGCTGCAACCAGCACATCAGGGTTAGACGTGTTAGTACAACTGGTAATGGCGGCGATAACCACCGCACCATTGGCCAAAGAGAATGGCTCACCGTTAAGCTCACATTCTACTTCGCCGGGCTGCTGGTCAGATGTGGGGCCTCCCTCGCTCTCAAAACGTCCCTGCTCTGGATCACTGGGGGCGATAATGTACTCATCCTGCTCTTTCAACCAATCATAATAAGACGATGCGGCCTGCGTCAGCGGGATCCTGTCCTGTGGCCGTTTAGGACCGGCAATACTGGGCTCTACGGTAGATAAATCCAGGGTTAATCTGGCGTGATACTGGGCATGTTGCTGAGATTGATATCCCCACATATCCTGTGCCTGACAGTAGGCTTTAATACGTTCGATGTGTTTTTCGTCGCGCCCTGTCAGTTGCAAATAACGCACTGTTTGCTCGTCAATCGGGAATATTCCGCATGTCGCGCCATACTCCGGCGCCATATTGGCAATCGTCGCGCGATCGGCAAGAGTCAGATGCTGAAGCCCCTCACCGCAAAATTCGACAAATTTGCCTACCACTCCGAATTCACGCAGCTGCTGGGTAATAGCGAGTACCAAGTCGGTCGCTGTCACCCCTTCCTGCAACTCTCCTTTGATCTCAAAACCGATGACCTCCGGGATTAACATGGAAATCGGCTGTCCGAGCATAGCGGCTTCTGCTTCTATACCGCCAACACCCCAGCCAAGCACGCCCATACCGTTGATCATGGTGGTATGAGAGTCCGTCCCCACCAGCGTATCCGGATACAAGAGCTTGTCTTCTTCGAATACTCCTCTGGCCAGATATTCAAGGTTAACCTGATGCACAATCCCACGGCCCGGTGGGACGACTTTCAGGTTATCAAATGCCTGCTGCCCCCAGCGTAAAAACTGGTATCGCTCACGGTTTCGCTGCACTTCTATTTCAGTATTTTTCTGGTAGGCATCGGCCTGTGCATACACATCGACCATCACAGAATGGTCGATGACTAGTTCAACAGGCTTTAGCGGGTTAATTTTATTGGCATCGCCGCCAAGCTCATCAATTGCATCGCGCATGGTAGCCAGATCGACAATCGCTGGTACGCCGGTAAAGTCCTGCAAAATCACCCTTGATGGCACAAAGGCAATTTCCGTCTCTTGTTCGCTGTTGGTGTCCCACGTTGCCAACGTATCGATATGTTCTGATTCGACAAAGGGTTGATCTGCGTGGCGCAGTAAGTTTTCCAGCAGAATTTTGGCTGCATAAGGAAGTCGGCTCAGGTCATACTGCGCTTGCAGTGCCGACAAACTGAAATACTCATAATCCGTACCGGCAACGGATAAAGATTGCTTAACTTGCTTGGATGTCATGTAAACCTCCTGCTCGTGTTAAAGCGTTGTGGAGATAGCGCGCCTGTGGCTGACTACCCCGTGGGACAATTAACGGTTTTCCAATCGGTTATAATCGAAAAAGCCGAACTCAATAGGATAGGCGTTGCGGTAGTGTTGATGCAACCGGTCACTAAATGCCCAGAAGTCTGGGTCGGTGCGGCGTATTCCCCATTTTGTCATCACCTCTCGGTAATCCTGTTCGTTGTTCATCCTGGCGATTGTTTGTGCGAATTCTTGCATTTGCGAGACCTTAACTTCAAACAAGGCATTAGGGTGGGACGTCATTACGCCGGGGGCAAAAGTAACAGTATCTTCATTGGGAATTCTGCGGTCCATTTCGCCAAACAGATGGGAAATATTGGTGTAAGCATTGTGGCTGAGTAAGGTGTACAGCGATGCTTCACCATCGTCGTGATCGACTAGCACTAATGACGCCTGGGGCAGTATTTGTGCTGGCGTCGATGTCACTTGATTCAATAAGGTAGTAGCGGCGTCCATATCAGCAGATACCCGGCCATTTTTCAGGTGACGCTGACTCTGCGCATGATTCACGTACTGGCCTAAACGCGCATACAGCTCTGACAAAGGCTGTTCAGTGTCATACGCTATATCTGTTTTCGGTGAATATTGATTGCCACTGTAAACGTATTCTTCAACCATGCTGACCGAACCTCGATACCAACGTTTACGGGTGTCTTCTCTGACCGCCTTGGGTAACAGCGACAGAAAATAAAACTCGCCTTCCATACGCAGGAAATCCATATACATTCGACTATTCAACTGATGGCCGAGGTTGCCATATACATCGTAACCTGCGACCAGTAGATAATGGATACGCTCGAATAGCGGATAGGTGATCACCCATGCTGTCTGCGGTCGGTCGCCAACAAGTCCTTTGACCACGCTCGCCGCATCAAAATGTCTGAAGATAGTGAGTGCCAGGTTGTCGTTATTGCCGTCGCCATCCCATATCAAATCAAGATTAATGGGGATCTGCCCTTCAACATGCTCGGCGATATATTGTGACTTAATTTTCAGATATTGGCGCTCACTGCGCGCATAATTTATCCAGTTCAGAGGCAGTGCATTACTGTCTGCCTCAGCAGGCAGTTTAATGGTACTGCGCGCCTCGCTCATGAAGGCTTCATCATATTCTGCGAGGTCCAGCTCCGGATCGGCGAACACCACCCAAAAATGGTCGTTGATCACGTTGAGGGCTATTTGCCCGCGACACACCGCCCCTTTAATAAATTGCATGATACTGTACTGTGCTTCATCCAGCATAAAACGGTAGCGCGCCCGGGTGGGCAATTGTGCAAATGTGATAAATGGATTAGAGGCAGTCTTACTATCATATCCGGGCAGAGACACAACCTCATAATCATCACTGAAAAACCACGTTTGCCACTTTTGTTGGCGTTCCTGGTCTAGCGCAAACGGTAAGTGCAGCTTATCTACAATAGTTTCGGTGACGGGTACGATACGGTAATAAACTCGGTCCACACCGGGGTCATCAAAAGGTCGTCGGGTCGCAATAATATCGACCGGCTCTCCGGGTGGTGTGCGCGAGCGGAATATCCTGAAAAAAACCTTTGGTCGCAAAGGGTTATCTTCATCAGAAAAATACAGATGTGCCATAAACAAATGTTCGAACAGATACCGTGCGACCAGCCTTTGTTTATTGCCGTTTTGGTTGAACCATTGCTCCCATGCTGCGACCTGATTTTGCAATGCTTGAGGTAACGGCTGAATTGGCGCCGTAGGCGCACTGGATTTTACCCACTCACGTATAAGCTGATGTTCAGTATTACTGATCGCGGGCAACGCGTAAGGCATTCCCCACAGTGGATATTTCTTCTCATAACGCGCATGCTCGCTGACGCTGGGACAGCTCAGTTCGCGGTTTAAGTCAAAGTCAAAGGAGTCGGGTAATCGCTCCGTTTCAGGTAGAGGGTGGTCTTGCTTTTGCTCCAACATGGCAATAAGCACGCTGTTTGTCAGGTCGTCTTCCGGGTTTGCTTCGCCTTCGCTTAGGACGGGATGAAACCCCTTTTTACGCCATTCGGTGACCGTATTGGCATCTTCAAACAGGCGTGTGGGTAAGGCAGCGGTGAGACGTTCACCATTGTAAACAGGATCAGGATGCGCGCCTCTCACGATACCGTCGAAGCTCCCTAACTTGAGCTGGCAGGGGGCATCATAACAGCCGTGACACACGACACAGCGAGAGTCGAGAATAGGTTTGATATGTTGCTGATAGGATAATTGGTCACTGATCAATGGTGCATCGTAGCGACTCGCACTAACAGCGGGTTGGACCAGAAAATAACGCACCCACACAAACACAACAAGTACGAAAGCAATACCAACAAGCATCCATTTCTTAAAGCTTGCTTTAGAGGCAGTCAAAGGACTCACAAGAACTTGAGCTGAATACCAATGCCGATGCGCTCTTGATGGCGGTTATAGTCGATCAAAGAATCTCCGTAACCATTAAAATACTGTAGTAAGATATCATATCTCTGGGTCAGAGGGTAAGACAGGGACACTTCTACCCCGCCGCGGTTGTCGCTGAAATCAAAGTTATTGGTGAGCAACAGTAGCAAATCTACATTACCTACCCGGGTGCCATAGCCTATTTCAGCGTGGCCGATAAAATCGGTGATATCAGGATTGTCGTCGCCATCTGGATCTAAGGGATTGAGCTTGTCGTCCTCGGGTATGCGATACCAGGCTTTGGCATAGTAAAAGTCGTCGTCATCAGAAAACAATACTGACGCAAACAGCCTATTCCAGCTGCGGGATTTGAGACCGCTTTGACCATTGGACTGGTGATTAAACCCAAATCTAAATTCGTTAAACTTCAAGCCAAGGGCGGAAAAATCGTTACGCCAGGCATAAAAGATTTCTGGTTCATAATTGGTTTCGCGAAACGGTTTACTGACTTCGCTGTTATACAGCTGCCAATATGACACCGCGGTAAACCCAACATAAAGGCCCGAGTCGTCATTACCCTCTAGGTAGACTGGCAACTTCACACTGATCTGATACTTCGCTTCAAGATTATCGACATTTTCCTCATCCAGCTCAGTCACACCAATCGGATTGGGGTTCTTGATATGAGATAAAGGCAATATGTAGTTACGCCGATGCTGAGTGATAGAAAACGGATTATCTACAGCCGATTTTTCTTTCGCTTTACGTTCATCAAAAATTGATTTCACTTCTGTTTGCGCAGTTTCATCAGCCTCTGCACTTGTTGCGGTTTGCTGCTGTGCAATAGATGCGCAAGGCATCAGCGTCATTGCCGATGCCATGGCCAGAGTGAATGTTGCCGTAGTCACATTTCTCATTTGACGTCCTTGTTAAATTGGCATAGCTGTCTGACTCGTCCTACCCGACTGACAGAGTCTTACGCACGACAAGCATGCTCATCACTCGTAATTATGCTGCTCGCGTTTTTGTGTTTTCTTCTTGGAAGAGTGGCTACAGGAGCGCATGTGTTTATCCGCACAGCGGGCACAAAACTCTCCATAACAATAGGGGCATTCATGGATATGGTCAGGCGTAACAGGTGACTTGCACTGTTCGCATTTCATTTTTTCAGACATTATGGCGTCTCTTAAACGCGTGATTAATCAACGCTGTAGTTATAATTCGCCGACATCGGTTTTGCAATGACTAATCTGCACCTATTTGTTACAAGTGACGTATCAATGAGCAAAATCAATAAACAGAGTAGGCAGAATTGACGCCCACTAAGCATGATCTTTGGTTTCTTCCGCTCGGCGGTACGGGAGAGATAGGCATGAATCTCAATCTATTTGGCCATGATGGTCAATGGATTATGGTGGACTGCGGTGTGACCTTCGATGAGCCGCTTCACCCAATGTCACAACAAAAATATCCGGTTGTCAGTGCGGACCCAAGTTTTATTGAAAGCCGCCGCCAGCTGCTGGCGGGTATTATAATTACCCATGCCCATGAAGACCACCTTGGTGCTCTGCCCTACTTGTGGCAAAGGCTCAAAGCGCCGGTATTCACTAACCCATTTGCCGCCGAAGTGCTGAAACGTAAGTTGCGTGGTCAGACAGCTGCGCAGAACATGCCCATCTACACCATGACAGATAACGGCAAGTTCAGTGTCGGTGGTTTCGACTTGGAATGGATATCCACCACCCATTCAATCCCAGAGCCAGCAGCGCTGATGATCCGCACTTCTGCAGGCTCGGTGTTGCATACGGCAGACTGGAAAATTGACCCTCAACCGGTCAGCGGAACGCCATTCGACCCGACACCGTTTCAAAGACTGGCCAGTGAAAATGTCACGGCTATGGTGTGTGACTCGACCAATGCGACCATTACTGGTCACTCAGTATCGGAGGGGCAGTGTTTTGACGGGTTAATGCAGCATGTCAAGAATGCGACTGGACGAGTTGTGGTGTCATGTTTTTCCAGCAACATTGCCAGACTCATTACTCTCAGTCAGGTTGCCTGTCACAGTGGTCGTTATATGGGACTGATAGGCCGCAGTATTCGAAACATGGTCGCGGCTGCCAGGGTCAGCGGTCATTGGCCTGACGAAGCACTGCATATCGACCCGATGCATCTGGGCTTTTTGCCCCGTGAAGAAGTCTTAGCCGTTGCCACAGGTAGCCAAGGCGAGCCCCGGGCCATGCTAAACAAGCTCGCCGATGGCAACTGTCGTGAGCTCGATCTTGAGGCGGGCGACACCGTCATTTTTAGTGCGATGTTGATCCCGGGAAACGAAGATAAAGTGGCATCGCTGGTGAAAAAATTCGAAAGCCGTGACATTAACGTCATTCTTGCCGCAGACAGTGATATTCCCATCCATGCATCAGGTCATCCTTGCCAGCAAGAGCTGGAAACCATGTACAAATGGGTAAAACCGAACATTGCGGTGCCGACCCACGGTGAGCCTGAACACATGCAATGCAATGCCAATATTGCCAGTCAGTCTGGCGTGACAAGAACGCTGACCGGTAATAACGGTGACTTGTTTATACTCGCGCCTGTTCCCGGCATCAGGCGCAGCGCTGTGCCCGTCGGCAGAATCGCCATTGATACATAGCTGTTAGCTTATCTGTGCCTGACAATCCGGGCACAGGTAAAGCCGGCGACTGGCACGCGTAATACGAACTATGGGCTTAACACATTCCCGGCAAGGCAGTCCTTCTCGATCAAATACCATAAAACGAACGCGCTCAAAGTCCCCTTTCTCGCGATGTAATGCACCGAGCAGATGCTCGGGCACCGTATAGCCACCGCTGTCATAGCTTCGGCGTGAAATGTGCAATGTCGCGTCGGCAAGTTTACGCACTTGTTCGTGACTTAATTGTGCTGGGGTCAGGTCTGGATGCACTCGGGCTGCAAACAGTATTTCACTGCGCAAGTAGTTACCTAATCCCGCAATAAAACATTGATCCAGAAATAAAATAGCAAGCTTTCGATTTTGGAAGATTTTCTGGTGTAACCGGTCGGCAATAATAGCGGGCGTCAGTTCAGCAGCGAGTATGTCCGGTCCAATTTTCCGCAAGAACGGATGCGCTGCAAGACCGGTTTCATCGAGTACTTGAATATCGGATGCGCTATAGAGCACTGCCGAATGACTATCGGTATGCAATGCCAGACGCAAAGACCGATTACTGGGTGGAAGCTGTCCGCGACGTCCGCACACCCATTTTCCGTACAGCTGGTTGTGGGAATAAACACTCAGTCCGCAGTCGAAATGCGTTAGCAACGCTTTGCCGCGAGATTCAATCTGAGTCACCGTCTGTCCGGTAAGATTAGGAATGTAAGGTTGTAGTGCCGGCAGACCAACCTCAATGTGCTGTATGGTTTTTCCCACTAACACATCGGCTATCTGGTCTGCCGCGCGGCGAATTTCAGGGCCTTCAGGCATCGCCTACTATACCAACTTGATAAGGTTTAGGGCTTTTTAGACCAGGCCGCACACCAGCCGTTATTGTTCACTAATTTGCCCGGGAACAACGCGCAGGGACGCCAATCAGCTGCATCACCCTGTATGTGCATGCAGTTGCTGCATGCCTGCCCCTCGATTGCCGACTCGTGGGTGTACTGCAAGGCTTTCGCAGTCGGGTCGTCTAGTTTGACCTGCTCCTGTGCCGACGCGCGCAGCGTCACGCCACCTAACGTCATGCCAATCAGTGAGGTACCTGAAAGTTTAAGAAAATCCCGTCTGTTTACGTTCGACATTGTCTTCACCTATGTGTAGATAAAAATGAAAATTGTTCTTATTTACTAGCCTATTAAAACGACAACGCCCCGCGATCTGCGGGGCGGTTGTTATCTATGCATTCAAACGTACAATATGGGAAGTTGGTTCACTTTATTCGACCATTCTTTCCACCGCCTGACGATGAGCGTTCGGCAGGCGCGTTACATTGTCCGATGATAACAGTGCTGTGGTTTTTGCAATTGCCCGAATGCCTGAATCCATCACACGGTTGATCCACATTTCCCGCTCATGCAGCCGGGTTTGTAAAAACGCTTCCAGAATATGACGATCGTTCAACTGTTCACTACTGAGTTCTTCAGCAAGTGCGCGTTTAACATAGGCTACCCATTCGTGACGATAACTTTCCTGCAGACGTTCGGGATAGGTAAAAAGATCTTGCAGATCCTGCTCAATACTGGCAACCGGATCGGGCTCATCAAGCACAAGCCTTAATCCCAGTAATATTTCATCAGACGCCTCGTCTAATCGATTTGTCCATGTTGCAAGCTCTTGTATGTTCATAATAGACCCTTTATTGGTTTTAGTGTTTGTCTACGCGGATCACACCTTAGTGGTTTAACAATTTATTAACAAGATGCAAATGCATTACGTTGCACTATGCTTTGTGATTCGCAGTGTGTCACTTTCTTATTTTCAGGAGCATTTTTATGGACATCGGTCGCTTTTCAGTCAGTCTCGCCGTAAAGGATATTGCTACATCAAAAGCCTTTTATGAAACATTGGGGTTCGTTGCCGAGCCAGACTGTGGCTCTATTCAAGACAAATGGTTGATCATGACCCACGGTACGACACATATAGGTTTGTTTGAAGGTATGTTCGAGGACAATATTCTGACGTTCAACCCCACCGATGCACGGGCTATCGAACAAACGATTAAGGAGGCGGGATATCATATTGATAAACCGACTGAGGGTACTGATGGACCGACGCATTTCGTGCTAAGCGATCCAGATGGTAACCGTATTATGTTCGATCAATTTTAACCTGGTTATTTTTTAACCTAAAAATTGGGATGGCTATCACTTTCTGCAGATAATATTCGCACTATCACAAGAAGCGTTTACACTGAAAATAAGGCTCACCAAAAGAGTGGGCCAAATGTTAAGAGACACACGACTATGAACACGCTTCGCGCCATCACATTGCTGTATGGACTGTCCCTGACGCTCTCCGTCAGTGCAGCAGAAGATGTTTATCAGCCTCATTCCGGTATTGCTTCTCTTCCTTCGCTGGACAGTTTTATCGGCCAAACGTCAGCTCGCGACTATGGACTGCAGTTTACCCCTGCCTTCAGTGTTGATGTGAAATTGAATGGCCAGCAACCTCCGGCGCCAGCATTTGTGATCCAGGACCGCAATTACTGGCAGGAATATAATGTTGAGTCGTTTTTCATTCAGCTCAACGCAAGCGTCGCCATCACTCAAAAAAACGAGGTATATGCCGCGTTTGGTACCAACGAAACCGATTTGCTATCGGAGTATCACGACACCACATTCAGCGGTGACGATTCAGCAAGCTGGGGCGGCGCACTGGGCTGGCGTTATCGATTCACCCCAAACTGGTCTACTAACCTCGACTACCAGCACGTTGAGCGCTCTGACGTAGATGTCTCAACCGTCAACTTTGGCGTGATTTATTCCTTTTAAATTCAGGTGTTAGCACTCAGTAACCTGATGGATACCATTGCGTCCGGATGACTTGGCTTTTTTCAATGCAGCATCCGCGTGCTGTGTAAAATACTCCGCGTGTTTGTCTTTATTGGGCACGGCAGTTATAACGCCAATACTAACCGTCACGACATTCGCCCCCGTAGCCAGATTCGACGCATGGTCAATGCGTAATGCCTGCACTGCCGTACGTATTGCTTCGGCCACCACAAATGCATGAGGGGCGGTGACACTCGGCAAGATCACGCCGAACGTTGCGCCTTCCAGACGGGCAGCCATTTCGCCTGCGCGCCGGGAAGAATTGGACAATATTTCCGCAATACGCTGAATACTGCTGTCACCCGCCACGTGGCCGTATTGTTTATTGAATAATCCAAATGCATCGATATCGATGATAAGCAAACTTACCGGATTACCGGCTCGTTCTGCGCGGTTAAGTTCATCGGTGAAGTGCTGGGTAAAGGCCTGTTTATTGGCCAGGCCGGTCAGACTATCATTGAACGATAATTGCGCCAGCTTTTGTTCAAGCGCGGTGCGCTGGGCGCGTTCTTGCTGTAATAACAGGTGCTCTCCAGCACTTGTGTTGAAGGCAAGTCGCAGCACATGGCCAGTTCGTAGTGTCAGTGCAGTAAAAACCAGTAATAAAGCGCTCAACCACATACCGAAGGTACCTGCATTGTGGATTAACAGCGTAATACCAACGCCGACACAGAAAACCACAAACACGAGCATGACAATTCTGTCAGCGTACAGCGTGTTGCAGACTAATGCGGCCAGTATTGTCATCCAAATGCTGAGGACGACAAGGTCTGTGTGACTTTGCGCCGTCGGGATCAATATTGTCCAGGCCGTCGCGTAGATTAACCCTAAAATGGCAGTGAGCATGATCAAACGACGCAGCCAAAGATCACCGTGTTGCGGCTTTACAGCTGTTTTTCGGTATTGTCGCTGAGCGATAACAAAAAGCACTGAATGCAGCAGCAATACGCTAAACCAACCGACAATAAACCCGTCCACTGAAGCAGAGAGCAGATTAATGCATATAAGTCCGATGATCGGCTGACCGATGGCAAGAGTATAAGTGGCATCAAACAGGTTGTTGATGCGTTGTGTCGATAGCTGTTGGTTTACTTCTGCCGCAGACTGCATAATGATGTAGGTCATTGAGTTAAGTGATTCAATTTACAACATATATCGGCATAACACGAATCAGACTCAAGGAAACCCAATTTTAAGGAATTCTTACAAATAGCATGAGCACATTTCACCGTTCATCAGGACTTCGCCAACGAGGTTTTGTGGCCTCAAACTGGCTCTTATTGATTATCGTAGCACTGATTGTTGCCGCCTGGGTTTACGTAGGCACTCAAGGTTCACGAGACGAAGAAAACCGAGACACAACCAACAATAATGAGCAGCTCGAACAGTCACTTTCCGTCTGCAATGAACTGGTTGACGCGGCCCCTAGCGAAGCGCTGGAGGCCTGCTCAGCGCTTGCTGAGGAAGGCTCATATCGGGCCCAACAAAAAATGGCATTCCTATACAGCGTTGAAGGTGATTATCAGGACTGGCAAGCGGCGTTTGACTACTTGGCACTGGCGAGCAGGCAGCGTGATGAATCAAAACTGCTGAGCAATATCTTACTGTTTATCCTTGGCACCGAACCGCAGGATCAGGAAAGTGGCGAGCAAGGTATACGCGAGTTGGCCAATGTCGGCTATCCAATGGCGCTGGCCTACCTTGCGTCAATTTACCAACTTGAGCTCAACAGCATGCCTAAACAGGCCAGTCCCGCATGGTTAATGGAACGCGCTTACGAGACTGACAATACCATCGTGTCAGCTTACGATATGGCACGTATACACAGCAATGGCTATGGTACCAGAGTGAACATGAAGCGGGCTGCAAACATTCTTGATGACTACGCCATGACCAACTTCCCTACTACTACCAACAACGTGGCATGGTTTCTGGCTACTCTGGATGAAAATCCTATTACCGATCCCACCTATCCATTGCAACTGGCGAAAAAAGTGGTAGACGATGAAGAGCATGCCGAACGCTACAGTTATGTGGATACCCTGGCTGCCGCTTATGCCAATAACGGGGAGTTTGCACAGGCCTTGAGCTTGCAGCAGCAGGCCATCGATTTTCTTGAGGCTGATGAGCAACTCACTGACACGCGCAAGCAAGAACTGCGCAGCGAGTTTGATGAGCGCTTGGCGCTATATCAGCAACAGCAGCGTCCAGTTTATTTTAATTTGTACCAGCCACAGCAGGCCTTTTATAAGAAACTGAAAGCGGCAATAGAAAACGCCCTGCTCGACAGGCATGAGGCAGCTACTCGCATGACGGCAAACTGAGATGAAACTTATCGGTTTGATTGGCGGCATGAGTCATGAAAGTACCGCTGTTTATTACCAAACCCTGAATAGACTCGTTGCACAGAGGCTTGGCGGACTGCACTCTGCGCGACTACTGGTCTGGTCCTTTGATTTCGCAGATATTGCCGAGTACCAAGCCAGTGGCAATTGGCATCAAGCGACAGAGGACATGCTCAACGCTGCCAGGAGCCTGAAAAAAGCGGGGGCGCAACAGCTGCTCATATGTACGAACACTATGCACTATTGCGCAGATGACATTGAGCGTGAAACGGGCCTGCCAGTATGCAATATCATCGATGCAGTTAAAGACCAGCTGATTGCCAATGGCATCCAACAGGTATTGCTGCTCGGCACCAAATACACCATGAGCATGGCTTTTTATCGAGACAGGCTGAGTGCAGATTCAGGGCCTGTGGTAACCGTACCGAATGAGCAGCACCAGGCCCAGGTCAACGACATCATTTACGATGAACTATGCCGCGGCATAACAACCGAAACATCACAGCAGACACTCGCTGACATCGTCCGCTACTATCGCAACCAACGTGGCTGTCAGGCAGTCATTCTTGGCTGTACAGAGCTTGGCATGTTACTGGACGACCAGCGTTGTGAATTGCCCTGCTATGATGCATTACAAATCCACTGTCATTATGCCATTGATGCAGCCCTGAAATAGGGCACGTGTAACTGGAGGAACAACCGCATGTCAGACCCGACCTATACGCCCCCAAAAGTATGGACCTGGGATGCCGCTAGCGGCGGAAAGTTTGCGAATATCAACCGCCCTGTAGCTGGCGCAACGCACGATAAAGCACTGCCAACAGGCAAACATCCCCTGCAACTCTATTCACTGGCGACGCCCAATGGCGTGAAAGTCACCATGATGCTAGAGGAGCTGCTTGAAGCGGGCTACAGCGAGGCTGAATACGATGCGTTTCTGATAAATATTATGGAAGGCGAACAGTTCAGCAGCGGATTCGTCAAGGTCAATCCAAACTCAAAAATCCCCGCCATGGTGGATCATAGCACCACCCCACCCACTCGCCTGTTTGAATCAGGGTCAATTCTGCTTTATCTGGCAGATAAGTTCTCTGCCTTTATACCCAAAGACGCCGCAAAGCGAGCCGAATGCATGAATTGGTTGTTCTGGCAAATGGGCAGTGCACCTTTGCTAGGTGGCGGATTTGGACACTTTTATGCGTACGCGCCGGAAAAATACGAGTACGCGATTAACCGTTACACCATGGAGATTAAACGCCAATTGGACGTGCTGAACCAGCATCTGGCGGAGCATCAGTATATGTGTGGTGATGAATACACGATTGCGGATATTGCAATATGGCCATGGTATGGCGCGCTGGTAAAAGGCAAGCTATACGACGCGGGGGAGTTCATCGATGCTGCCTCCTACACCCACGTCATTCGCTGGGCAGATATGATCAACAAACGTCCAGCGGCCAAGCGCGGACGCATGGTCAATCGCACTTGGGGAGAGCCGCACGATCAGCTGCATGAGCGACATGATGCGTCAGACTTTGAAACCAAAACGCAGGATAAACTTGTGTAGGCGTTGGAGTTCTAAGATAAAGCTCTGCTGCCCCTACTGTCGATGCGAAAGATTTGACTCCGTCACCATTATCAAGCAAGTCAGCCTTCGTTGAGATCAACACGCTTAGGTTTAATGGCTTGAACAGCACATATTAAGCCTCGTTGGTAAAATTTTATTTTTTTCGAATAAAGCATGAATAAAAATATAAAGGCAGTTTTCATTTTTTAATTTAAAATTAGACTAAAGTATAGTGTGCTGGTGAATGTAAAATGAAACTTTGGCCAGTGAAAGCGAGGTATGGAGATAACACATTAAGGTGAGAACTTCACTTCGTCACTTCACTGAACACACTTAACTGATAATTCTTTAGCAGTCAGCGGTGGTAATGTGTTAGAGAAACTGCGTTTTGTAATGGTTGATGATGAGCCTTCATTGCTGGAAAGTATGGAGGCGTTACTTGAACATGCCGGGCACAACGTGACGTGTTTTAACGATAGCCAACTTGCTCTGGATTACATAACGCAACACCACGACAATATCGATGTGCTAGTGTCTGATTTTATGATGCCGAACATGGACGGAAAATCACTTACGGAGAAAGTACATAAAATTGTTCCGTCTTTACCTATCTTCATCATGACGGGGTATGCGGACGAGCATGAAGAAGAAGCATTCTTAAGCGCGGGCGCCGTTGCGGTCTTCCTCAAGCCTACACGTGCCAATGATATTCTTGAAAAGACACGAGAGATTCTTCCTTGTACTTAGCTGCAAGGTTATGGTCATTATCACAGGAGAGTTTGTTATGGATCATCGTTCTTTCATCTAGGGTTTGCTTTTTTACCTCCGCTTTACCAAGTTTAGGTGTACTCACTTTTCATGGACGACTGCGACTTGTCTTCACACCACAAACATAATCATCCTGATTTTTCAGATTGTGAAAAAGAGCCCATTCATATTCCCGGTAAAACGCAGAGCTTTGCCTGGCTAATTATTGTCGATTCAGGCGGTGTAATACGCGGTATATCAGAGAACGTCTCGACACTGTTGAAGCTATCTGCTGATCAAATAGTGCATCAACCGCTTGCGACCTTGCCGCCTTTTAAAAACACTAACCTGGCCAAATCAGAACACGGTGAGACGTGTTGTACGGTCTCAAACCTCGTCACAATCAATAACGTTAATTACAGTATCAGGTGCGCAACGATACCCAGTCATGAAAATTGGCTATCGATTGAGCTGGAGCTAGCTGAATCAGCGGGTACCGCATTCGACTTTCCACACTGCCGCCCTGAAAATATATCTGGTCAATTAACTAAATGCGAAACGCATGAGGCGCTATTTGAACGTACCGTTGAAATATTACGCTCATGCTCGGGTTACGACCGCTGTATGATTTACCAATTCGATGAAAGTTGGAATGGCAGCGTAATAGCAGAGAACAAGTCTTCTCATCTCGAACCGTTTTTACACCTTCAATATCCAGAAACCGACATCCCAAAACAGGCTCGCGAGCTCTACACCAAACAGTTAGTAAGACAGATTGAAAATGTAGATAGCTCCACGCAATCTTTACTTATGTTTGATGATACTGGGACGCCACTTGATATGACATATATTGGTTGTCGAGCAGTATCCCCGATACATATTCAGTACCTCAAGAATATGGGCGTGAACGCTACACTGACACTATCACTCATTGTTGAAGGCAAGTTATGGGGGCTGATTGCCTGTCATCATTATCAGGGAGCAAGGTACCTTAACGTTGAGGAAAGAGCGCATTGCGAGTCACTGGCGCTGATCGTGTCTCTAATGATCGAGCGCCTCAACGTCGGTTTTAGATTGGATAATAAAGCCATCGCCCGTAGCCATTTCAGTGCACTTTCTATGCTACGTTTTCTGCAGAACCCTGAGGGAAATGAGTGGTTAATAGAAGACATTAAAGGCTTAACCCGCAGCTGTGGACTGGCGTTGATTGACGGCGCTAACATCCGCTGCTTTGGTGAGACGCTAAGCGCAGACAGAATACAGAAGGTGCTTGCGAAGTCCATAATCACAAATCAGCATGTGCGATATATACATTGCCTCAAGGACTTTATCCCAAATCAGCCTTTGGATTTTAACATATCAGGGGTATGCATCATTTCGCCTATCGTGGATGATCACACACCTGAGCTTGCTGTCCATCTTATGCTATTTCGTAAAGAGGCCACGCAGGTTATCAACTGGGCAGGTAACCCCAGTGAAAAGCATATAGAGCATTTAGGTCAAGCTACAACGTTGTCACCTCGACGTTCATTTGAGCAGTGGCAACAAGTGATGCACGACAGATGTCAGGATTGGAAAAAATCTGAACAGATTTTGATAGATGAGTTGCAACGCATTTTCATGGAAGGATATCTGGTCAATCTGCGATTACTGCGTCACCATGAATTGCAGGTTGTCTCTGAAAGTAGCGACATTGGCATCTGGAGTCTTGATGTAGCATCCGGCCACCTATACTGGAGTGACCGAATGTTCGATATGTATGGTATCGACAAGCGCAAATTTACTGCCAAGTATGAAATCTGGTTACATGCGCTTTGTGAGAGTGACCGTCAAGAAGCGTCTCTAGCATTTGAACGATGCGTACATGAGCATCGCCCTTTCCAGCTTACGTTTCGTATTATGCATCCAACTCGAGGTATACGTACTATTCGGGCGCATGCCACCATTGAACAGGACGATCAGCAAAAAGTTACTCGCGTAGTAGGCACCAACGTTGACATTACCGATGAATTAATCAGCAACGAAGCGATGAAAGATGACCTACAGCACTACGCTTCGCAAAGCAGACTCGTGTCGTTGGGTGAATTAGCGGCAACCGTAGGTCATGAGATCAATAATCCTCTTGCGATAATAATGAGCAGCCTGGAGCTGCAACAGTTTGCATTGGAAGAAAGTCCACCACTCTACGATGAAATTATCAATACGAATCAACGCGCTTTAGCCGCAACAGAGAGAGTAGGTAAAATTGTTGCAGGACTAAAAAGCCTGGCGAGAAAGGCCTCTGCGAGAGACGACAACACCAGTTGCCATGTCCCGTCTGCAGTAAACGAGATCACAGACATGATGTCAGAGTTGTTGAAAAAACATGGTGTGACTATCACAACCCAATTTGACGCAGTGAAAAGTTATGCGGCCATCGATGTCTCTAGTCTACAACAGGTTTTAATGAATTTGATCAATAACGCAAAAGATGCGACACACGATGCTGAAGATAGAACCATTCGCATCACTGAAAGACTTGAAGGAAAGTTTTTATTTTTAGACGTGTCTGACCGGGGACATGGGATTTCACAAGAAAGAATAGAAAAAATATTTTCGCCGTTTTACACCACTAAAGAACGCGGTAAAGGCACGGGTCTGGGCTTATCTATATCACGGAACTTACTGCGTGAAGCGGGAGGTGACTTGCTGGTCGACTCCGTGGTTGGAGAGGGTACGACCTTTTCAATCAAAATGAAGCTAAGTAAGTTAACGCCCAAGTCTGCAGACGGCCCCACAAAAAGGAAGAAATACGAGTTATCTGCACTCGTGATTGATGACGAAGACGATTTACGAGCCTCAATTTGCAGTCAACTGACGATGATGGGGTGCAAGGTAGATGAAGCAGATTCGGCTGCCAACGCTTTGGAGAAAATATCCAGATGCGATTATGATGTACTGCTTATTGACTCTCATATGCCGGAAGTGACAGGCGAGGAAATGCTGAACTCTATCCCGTCATGTCCTTCGCGGCGCGTCATGATGACAGGCGATATGACAAAAAATATGGACGAGCTTACCGCTCAGGGTGTATCCATTAGCTTTCTGTTACACAAACCGATTAAGTATAAAGACTTGGAGGTCTGTTTAGAGAAGGTCTTTAACAGTGTGAGAGGTCAGGCTGACAAATAGTCAGCTCAGTCATAATCTGTTGTAGTTGAGCGAAAATCAACGTTGCACCCTGTACTACCATATGTGCATTATTATCATTAACGTCATCGAGCAGCTCAATATACGCTTTCCACTGTGCGCTTTGTTGTTTGTTGGCTGAATAGAACGCTACAGGTAATGGGTTAGGTTGTTTTTTATTCCAGACGTTTATGCGTTTGAGAATATAAGCAGAGCCCAGACTCGACCCCAAAATCACATAACAAGCGCCAATACAGTGCCAGGTATTCATAACGAGCGGGGCTTTTTGAAGCGTAGACAATCGTGTAAATTGCCCCAGCATTTGCAAATCTTTGACTAGGAACTGTGATAGTTCATCGTCCAAAAGCGCTGCAAAGGGCGTCCCAGATAAACCAGCTCGACTGGGAGGCAGTACAGCATCGTACCATCGCAATAAACACCTCAACACACACGCATATTCTTGAGTGGTAAAGTCACTCTGCGCAAAAACAGACATCGGATACTGACTTTCTATTGCATGATGAAGTGCTGAGGTTTCAGTTCGTAATGCCGTTAGAATGGTCAATATCATTCCTTGTTCTTGTTGATAGCAATGTTTGAATAGCGGACCTAAAACAGATCTACATCACCGGCATCGATATCAGTTGTGTAGATTGCTCCCTTTTCTTTTAAATCTTCATAACTATACACGGCGTTCCGGCCATTTTCTTTAGCGTAGTAGAGTGCTTTGTCAGCTCTCTCAATCGCATTTTGGTAATATTCATTTGAAGAAATACTAGTAAAACCAATGGAGATGGTAATCTTTTCTATCAATGGAAAATCAGCATGGCCCACAAATTTGCGGAATGCTTCCAGTTTTTGAACCGCAGCTGATTTTGAAATAGGCTCCAGAATAATCAGGAACTCCTCTCCACCGTAGCGAAATAGCAGGTCTGACTTACGAAACATGCCCTTCATATATTGTGACAGTCTGAGCAGGACTTCATCACCGCATAGGTGCCCAAAGGTGTCGTTGATCTTTTTAAAATGGTCAATATCGATCAACGCTAACCACGTACTATCTTGTTGGGAGAGGTTTCGCTTCTCGTTGGTTGCCTGAAGTTCGCGCTGCATTTGCATTTGCTTTTCAACCAAGGAGTTATAACGACGTTCAAGTGAGCTGCGATTTAGAAGCCCGGTTAACTTATCTTTTTCAGACTGTTGTATCAGAATATTATAGTTAACGTAGATCTGCACCAACGCGTCGAGCATCAGCGTCTGTTCCGCAGTGAAGCTATCAGCAACTATCATTAGGCAATTAGTCTCTGTCTCTGACAGCTCTATTGGGACACACCTAAGCTCACCGGATTTCAAAGACTTGCGAACGTTTTTTCTCTGCCGACACGCCGTTGTCACCTGTTCAGTATGCGATGGTGAAGTGTGAGTTGGTAACCAACGCATCTCCCCAGTATCCTGCGTCTTTTTCAGACCAAGCAACACCTCGATAATTACTTCGCCATTTACAACGTAACTCTCAAGCAACTGTATCTCATGACACTTCATTAACTCGGTAATAGTCATCAGCAAACTGACTTCCAAATTATCTGTACTGCGAGAGCGAGTCAGCTTGACTATGGATGACAATAAATTTGTTTGCACATTAAGATCCTGTGTAACATTTACTCATTCACGTTGCGATTCACTTCGAGCAACCGCTTTATTTACTTGGTATCACTCTATCTCTTGCAATCTGACAAACACCAGCACCTGCTTACAACTGCCGATAATACTGTTATCCAACCAGTGAATATTTGACGATGTCCGTGTTTCAAAAACTTCCTGTATCCAAATATAAAGGTCATTAATCAAACCTTTGAGAGACTCGGCGATAATCACATCAAAGGGCTCTTCAACCCGGTGATACATCCCGACAACCAGCTCACTTAAGCTGACCGAGATATCCATGAATTCTTCAATAAAGAAGATCGCATTAGCCAGTTCCTGCAGTTCTTCAATTAGCTCTTTGCGATCTGATTCAAATAAGTCCTGTAAGTCATATTCCTCGGCATACTTTTTGAGGCTTGCAGCAATGCTGATTAGGTCTCTTAGCACCGATTCATCAATCGATGTAGAGGTAAAAAGCTCTACAGCACTGAGTTTTTCCATGTCTGCACCGACGCTATCGATGTCTGAATCGATAGCGAAGTCATCGAAATCAAAGAAATCTTCTTCATCGTTGCTTGTTGCGTCACTGGTATTGACGTAGTCCGATAGCATTTGGACGTTGCTCTTCAGCTCACTCTCTACTTTATCTTGGGCAGCTGTAGAGCCTTCAGATTTATCCAGCAGCCTCTTTTGTTCCAATTCCATCAAAAACTGTCTGAAGTACCCGCTCGACGACTTTAATCGCGTCAGGGAACGTCGTAAATCAGACAGGTCTTTCTGAATAGAAACAAAAAATTGCGCCTGCCCCTCATTGTCATTAACAGGGTAAATATTCCACTGTACGGGGTAACTAGTGCCATCTTTGCGATAGTTTGTCGTCGCACCAATAAAGTGCTCGCCAGAAACGAGTGATGCTTTGAGGCGTTTGATCACTTCAGGGTTGGTTTTCTCGCCACCCAAAATGCGTGGACTTTGCCCATACAGCTCTTCTTTGCTGTAACCGGTCATCTTGCAGAATCTCGGGTTGGCATACAGGATCCTATGATCATCGACACTGGCGTCAGTAATGATTACTGCTTCAAAGCTTTTCTCGAGCAAAATTTCTAATAGGCCTTGCAGTTGCAGAGAGTCCAACTTGTTAATATTCTTCATAATCCTGATGCTCTCCTGGCTTTCCTCTGTCGCGCTTACTCAGAGATGTTATCGCGGCCTTGATTATCCAGACTTTGTTGGTAAAACCCTTCCAACAATTCAATACTAACAGGCTTACAGAATAAAAACCCTTGCACTTGCCCGCAGCCCAGCTCAATAAGTTTTTCCAACTGTTGCTGAGTTTCGACCCCCTCTGCCACAACGGTGTAATCTAGCCGCTTGGCAAGCTCAATCGTTGAACGCACGATAGCAAACGATGTGTCCTTCTCGAGCATCGAAGACACAAACAAGCGGTCGACTTTGAGCTCATTGAACGGTAAGTCGTTAAGCTCCTGAATAGTAGAATAACCGGTGCCGAAATCATCCAATGAAATGCTGAAGCCCCGGATACGTAGCTTAGTCAGAATAGTTTTAATGTCTTTGGTCAGCTCTAGTGCAGACACTTCGGTTATCTCTAGGCAGATTCTTTTTGGGCTGACATCATAATCTTCGGCTGTTGCAATCACCCAGGCCAGAAAGTCATGACTGAGAGAGCCCGGATCGATATTAAAAGCAATGGTGACATGTTCAGGTATGGAAGAATGACAGAGCTCCTCTAGGCCTTTTTGAATCACCGTTTGGGTAAGCTTGGTCATTAAACCAGCAGCAATTGCTTTTTGTAAAAACTGTCCGGGCATGCAGGTGCCGAACAGAGGATGCTCCATGCGCACCAAACACTCAACTCCGCAAATCATATCGTTAGATGGGTTTAGCTTTGGCTGATAGGCCAACGTCAGCCATCCGGCATTCAGTGCTTGTTGTACATCAACACGGGATAGCTGTATTGATTGTGCTTCAGTGCCAGTAATTGGCACATTGTCCGATTGCTGCTTGCGGGTCAGTACTTCCTCAAATTGCGCGTAGGTGAAGGGCTTTAGCAGTTTACCAGCGAAACTCAATCCATAGTCTTGTAACAGGTCCTGAGCCGAACTAATAATACCTGCATCCATGCCCGAACAGATAATTATCGGTGTGGTGATTTGATGATCCTGCATGATTTTTACCACATCCAGACCGTCATGGCTTTGCAGCATTAAGTCCAGAAAGATCAGGTCAGCGTTGGCCAGTACACCATGGTCAATATGTTCAACCTCTGAAAAGGCGTGGGCATTCGCGCCCGATGCAGCGGCGTAGTGACACAGCACATCAATAATGTCCTTATCATCTTCAATGATAACGATGGAAAATGAGTTAGTTACTTCATCGTTAGCCATTATGCTGATTTGTCCTTCAACATGTCTGTCAAATCGTTCAACAGAGCATTTCGTTGACTTGCGTCATTTGAGTCTAGCACCAGTTGTTGAAGCCGGTGCAAACTTTCTGCTAGTTTATCTTCCTGTTTTGCACTGAAGAAAAGCATAGATTTCCACCTATCTTGGTCGCTATGAGAAATAGGCTGCTGGGAAAGAAAAGTCACGCATTTGTGTCTAGGATCCAGAGCTATGGTGGCGGCAAGTTGTCGTACTTTTTCCGAATTACCCTCCAGTCGCTGCAGAAATATACCGTCGGAATACAGTAAAAAGCCGTTAATATTCCATTTGCTGTTTCGCTCGGCAGATTCACTACGAATATCATTGAGTATGTATTCGAATTCACTGTCATTTGTATCTACCGCGCATTGACTGATGCAGGTAATTTCGAGCAGTTGTTGGGATTCAGATTTCGCGACGTTTGCAGCAAGCTGATGGCGCGCGGAATTAATGGCATCGGACAGTGCTTCAAACTTTTGCTCCATAGCCATCAACTGATCTTGATCGGCCTTTATTTTGCCCAGTCGCATCAGAGTAATCGGGCCACCTAATGACATCGCGCGGTTAGCGATATCATGTAGCCAGGTGCGCACTGTTTGAGAATCAACTGTCATGCTACACATACCTCGTGATTACTTTTACTTCATTCTAGAAGACTTAAATCGCTTTTGACTGCGACGCAGCAAAGCTCAGTACTTCCATCGCCTGTTGTTTACTGAGCGTTGCCCATGACTGGTCAGCGTAAGGCCATATGCCCTTATTCGTATTGGCAAAGCCCATTGCCCATTTATCAAACTGCGGCTCATCAATGTCTTTTTCGCCAATCACCTTGGCATTCTTATGGCGTTTGTCATGAGCAATTTTGTCAAACAAATGACGGACTTCATCTGAGGGTCCTTCAAGAACTTGTAGAAAATGGTCAAAGTTACACACCAGCATTCCAGAGATACCCTTCTCAGGGTTGTTACTGCGCGCTACTTTGAGGATTTGTGTCACCGTATCCGATGTAAACATGTCCTTTTCTACTTCACTCACGTAAACGAGTTGTTTTAAAGCATTCACGTTATACCTCCACTGAACTGCTCGCGATCTTCACTACTTGCGATAATAGGCTGTCACACGCTGACTTAACTCAGTCAGTGGCAGTACGTTTCTGTCACTCACCGCGCCCAATTCATATGCCGCTCCCGGCATTCCCCACACTACCGACGTTGCCTCATCTTGAGCATAGGTTACGCAGCCGGCTTGCGCCATATTGTTTAGTCCAACGGCGCCATCTCTGCCCATTCCGGTCAGGATCACACCTATTGCACTGGCGCCAATTTCTGACGCTACTGAATCAAATAACACATCGACACTGGGTTTGTGGCGATTCACTGGCTCACCATCATCAAGTACGATGACATAGTTACTTTGACGCTTCTTCACCGCCATATGGCGTCCTCCTGGCGCAATGTAGACACATCCTTGTCTGAGCACCTCCCCTTGTTCTCCCTCTTTCACATCGATAGGTAGAAGAGAGTTGAGACGGTTGGCGTAAGATGCAGTAAATCCAGCAGGCAGGTGCAACGCCACGACAATGGTTTCACGCTGGCAAAAACTGACATGTTTAAGCAAATGGCTTAGGGCCTCCAGCCCTCCCGTTGAACCACCAATGGCACAAATTCGGTGTGCCGCGACGATACCCTTTGGCGCCGCAGGCTGGCTGCTCTGGGCAACTTGCGCAACAGAAGGTGCCGCCGTTTGGGCCGCGGAGGCGGCGTTATCGGACAACAACCGCTGCTGCAAATCCAACAGCTTCAAGCGTGACACTTTGGATGCGGCATATACCTTGTCGCAAATATCCTGCTGGTAACTCTCCATCGAGTGAGCCAGATCTGCCGGTTTTTCAACGAAATCAAGCGCGCCTAACTCCAACGCCTCCATCGTCACTGTAGCCCCTTTGGCGGTTAGCGTAGAAATCATCACCACCGGGGTGGGCCGCAGTCTCATTAAATTGCGTAGAAAGGTAATACCATTCATTTTTGGCATTTCCACATCCAGCGTGATCACATCCGGGTCAGTATCTTTGATGACCTGACGGGCATCATGGGGATTTTCGGCAATGCCCACGACCTGAAAACGCCCGTCCTTCTCGAACAGGGTGTTTAACACTGATTGAATCAGCTTGGAGTCGTCAACGATGACTACACGTACCATACCCGTGTCCTACTCAAATAAATCCACATCGCCATAAGATTCTTCCTGTTTTTCAAGCGCTTTCTGATAACTGACTTCACGTTGTGAAATGGTATCGTTGTGTAAATGCTCTAACTTTTTCACCCATACTTTGCCGCTAAGGGGGTCAAAACGGACTTTTCTCGGATGCCTGCCACCCAGATCCGAGGCGAGCAGCGAAAAGCCTTCCAACGCCATAAACTTTTTCAGAAACTCAATGTTACTTTCACCGATTGACGTCATCTTTTTGATAATTTGGCCGCCTCCGAATGCCTTAAATTTGAGGTGGCGTTTCTCTCCCCCCGCCTTTATCACCTCATTAATCAGACGCTCCATTGCCACATCACCAAATCGAAATGACTCACTTGTAACGTCAATCTTTGCGGTGTTTTGCTGTGGCAGCATAAAGTGATTCATGCCACCCACATGGTTTTTCTCATCATATATACACGCCGAAACACAGGATCCAAGCACGGTAGTAATCAACTCATGCCTGCCTGTGACGTAGAACTCACCCGGTAAAATTTTAGCAGTGGGCAAATGTAACTGCCGGTCCATGAACCGGTTGATATGTTCAAAACCCGGCAGACAAGGAGGAATAGCACTCATAACGACCGTTTCTGATACATATTCTTGCCAATGGTCTGCCAGCTTGTATCGGAACGGGGTATCGACTCGGAGTGACCAAGAAACAAGGTTCCATCATGAGCAAGCTGCGCGGCGTAACGATCAAGGATCTCCAGTTTTTTATCCATTTCAAAATAAATCAATACGTTACGACAGAAAATACAATCAAATGTTTGGTCCATTTTCCATGGATAAATCAGATTGAGTTGTTTGAAATCAATCATTCCTGTGAGCTCAGGTTTGACCCGACAAAACCCCTCTTTATTGCCCTTGCCTCGCTTAAAAAACTTACGTTTTGTATCAATGTCGTAAGCGTCAATCGCTTCCAGTGGATAGATACCGGCTTTGGCCTTCATCAAGACGTCAGTATCGAGATCAGTAGCCAGCATTTTTACGTTAATGCGTTTTTGTCTACAAATCGGTAAAATATTGACCAGAATACTGTAGGGTTCTTGTCCCGTGCTGCATCCTGCCGACCAAATATTTATGGTGGGTTTTGACCAACTAGAGATAATCTGTTTTAAATGAGCAAAGTGATGTGGCTCGCGCTCAAAAGCGGTGACATTTGTCGTGATCGCGTTGATAAATTCACGAAATTCATCCTTATCTTTCTCTACCCGCGTAATATAATCAGTAAAATTGTTCAGTTTTAATGCGCGAAGACGCTTTGCGAGCCGCGCATAATACATCTCATATTTATCGTCGGTAACATGAATGCCAGAATAATCATGTGCCAACCGGCGGAGGCGGTCGAACTGTTTGAAAGAAAAATCAAACTCTTTGTCCGCTTTCAAAATTATACTTCTCCCTGAATGGCAGACAGGTCATGATCACCTAATAGAAGAAGCTGCGATAACACTGCTTCCTGCACGTCATGTAGCTTTATCTTCACCTGTCTAGCATGACAGGTCTTCAGGACGCTAACCAATAGTTGATAACCGCACGAGTCAAGCATGGATAAATTTTGCGCATCCAGCGATAGTTCACGTAACCCTGCATTACCCAGTAGCGCTGACAATTCCTGTTGCATGGCTTCTACGACCTGCACCGTCAAACGCTCTGGCAATGGGTAACTGAGCTGTTCTGCTCCGTTTTCATCCACCCGGTCAGGCATATCCTCAGATGGTTCTTGCGGTTCAAGGTCGCCATCACTCGACGTTTCCTGCAGCCGCGCGTCCTCATCCATTACAGACTCCTCAGCAAGCCACTCGAGAGGATCGTGACCAAGTTTTTCATCATCAGTTTGAGATTTTTTACTCACCTAGCGTTCCTCCTGCAAAAGTTGGCTGGCAGCCTGCCGAAACTCCTTGCATGCCATGCTGCGCGGCGCATAACGTGACACCGGCATGCCATGACCGGGACACTCAGCAAGCACGGTACGCTCCCGTACAACCTGCTTGATCACGTCCTGTTTGAAATAGTGGCGTATCTTTTCTTCTGCCTGTTGACTGACCTTACGACTCTGATAGCGGCTGATCAAAATCCAGCAGCGACGGAAGTCACCCATGACCCTTTCAAATCGTTTGATTTGTTGGGTCATCTCCGACAGCCCACTCAATCCAAAATAATCAGGCGTCACCGGCACCAGTAATTCCTGACTGGCAGCGATCGCATTGACCACCAAAAATCCATTAGAAGGCGGACAATCAATCAGAATAAAGTCGTACTGCTTTCGCATCGCCTGAATGGCTTTGCGCAGTCGCAGTCCCCTGCCCGGTTTCATCTGCACCGATTCGAGTCGAATCAGCTGCTGACCGGCAGGCACCACACTCAGCCCTGAAAATACTTCTACCACTTCATCGTCGAGACTGGATTCAGACTGAATAACACGATACACGCCATGCTCAGGCTTACTAAAAATGCCAAAGTGCTGTGAACAATGCGCCTGTGGATCCATATCAATTACCAGTACGTTGTTGCCTTTTTGCACCAACGCGTCAGCCATATTCACGCATACTGTGGTTTTGCCTACGCCGCCCTTTTGGTTAACACAGCTGACAATTCGCGTCATTCCACTCCGTCACTTACTACTGAGAGCTGAGACTGTATCTTGTCAAAATCCTTGGCACTCACCAGATTGATCAGATCAAGCAACAACACTATGTGGTCATTGTGCTTAAACACGCCAGCAACCAC
Organism: Aestuariibacter salexigens DSM 15300; assembly: GCF_000429145.1. GTDB lineage: Bacteria > Pseudomonadota > Gammaproteobacteria > Enterobacterales > Alteromonadaceae > Aestuariibacter > Aestuariibacter salexigens. The sequence goes on along the minus strand of NZ_AUBH01000002.1, from coordinate 253,831 downwards.
ACTCTTACTGCTATCATTCATATCCGGCGGCGTCTTAATCTTCTGCACAGCGATACTCATGACATCCGACACAGCATCGACCACCAGGCCCACTAGACGAGGTGTATTACCCAAGGTTATCTGCACCACCACTACCACGGTTTTGTCGGTAATGGGGTTCTCCCGTGCGCCAAATACCAGACGCAAATCAATAAGCGGTATCATATGATCGCGAAAATCAATTACACCCAGCCAACAGTCCGGCGCGTTTGGCATGCGTCGCAAGCCTTCCAGCACACGAATCTCTTGCACGTCGGTAATGTGCATGGCAAAGGATTCGTTGCTGACATTGAGATTCAGCAATTCCAGTGAGTCAGCAGACTGATGCATCATTGCTCAGAACTCTTCCCAATCTTCATCATTGGTCTGTGGCATCGCTTTCACCGCCTTTGGCGCAGACGCCGGTGCCGATGGCTGTCTGGCCACCACTCGTTGCTTGGCAGGCGCTGACGCCATCATGGGGGCCTCATCGCCACCTTCCACTTTGAAGAATGACACGCGCTCAACCATATCATCGACCTGTTGCACGGAGGACTGACTGGCCGATGATGCCTCTTCAGCCAGGGCCGCGTTCTGCTGTGTGATATCATCTAGTTCGGCTACCGCCTGATTAACCTGAGCAATACCGCTAGCCTGCTCGTTGGTAGCATTATCGATATCTGAAATAAGCGTCGACAGCTGGTCAACATGGGCAATGATTTCTTTTAAGGATTCACCACATTGGTTGACCAGATCGCTACCCGACTGCACCTTAGTAGAGCTGTCATCAATGAGTTCTTTAATCTCTTTGGCTGAGGTGGCAGAGCGCTGAGCAAGGTTACGCACTTCATTAGCCACTACCGCAAAGCCACGACCGTGTTCTCCAGCTCGGGCGGCTTCTACTGATGCATTTAGTGCAAGTAAGTTAGTCTGGAAGGCAATTTCATCAATCACACCGATAATAGCGCTGATTTTGTTTGAACTTTCAGTGATCTCATTCATTGAGGTCACCGCTTTGGACACTATCAATTCGCCTTCTTTGGCCTGATTGCGTGCTTTACCCGCAGCAGTATTCGCTGTTGATGTATTATCCGCGGTGCTGCGAACATTGCCGGTCAGCTCTTCCAGACTTGCTGCTGTCTCCTCGAGATTAGACGCCTGCTTCTCTGTCCGTTCTGACAACTGATCGTTACCAAGAGAGAGCTCATGGTTAGCCGACCGAATCGAATCTGCACTCGTTTTGATATTTGATATCACACTGTTGAGACGTCTTGTCGTATTGTTAAGCGCCTGTTTAACCTCACCAAACATGCCCTGATACTCATTAGTGATTTGCACACGCATGTCACCATCAGACACCTGCTGCAGCGACGTATTTACATCCCTGACAAAAGCGTTGACGGTTTGTGACAGGTCGTTCAGACCGTTGGCAATGTTGAGGAAGAAACCTTCTTTGCCTTCGGTACTAATGAGTGCGCCAAGATTGCCCTGCGCGACACTGGTCACCAGTTTTTCCACTTCCTGCTCAGTTTCAACCTGCAAGGTGATATCGGCCCACTCGACCACAAAGCCGATACGCTCACGTGCCTCGTTATATACCGGTGAGGCAATCAGATTGAAGCGACGACGGCCGACCTGAATTCGGGTTCTGTAAGTGGTTTCCAGCTTGGACAGCATATTACGCTGATGAGCCGGGTTTTTATGGAACTGATCGATATTCTGCCCAAGCAAATTATTGGCGTTGAAATTGGGGAGTTCTTTACGTAGGTCAGACTCGGCGTCTCTTAACATACTCTGTACGGAGTCATTCATATAAACGATATTGAGTTCTGCATCAGACACCATAACATTCGTCGTCACGCCATCGAGCGCCGATTTGATACGGGCATTCGCTTCTGCAATCAACGCTCGGCGATTGCGATCGGTCACATCTTCCCACTCAAGCGTCGTACCAAGGCGCGTTCCTGCATCGTCAAATACGGGCGTCGCGGTGAGTGCAAAGGTCATTTCGCCAAGGCTGATTTCGGTATTGTAAGTGGTTCTAAGGTCCGCCAGTAAATTGCGTTGATGGGAAGGATTTTTATGGAAAATATCAATATTCACGCCAATCAGACGATCGGGGTCGAAATCTGACTTTAGCAAACGGAAGGTATCTACATTTGCTTTCATCATGCCATGCAGACTCTTGTTCATATAGATAATGTTGCAGTCAGGGTCGGCCATCATCACATTGGTATTTACATTATCCAATGCGACCTGCAGTCGGACATTATCTCGCTGACGCGCTTCCTGCTTCAGCTTGTCAGTAAGATCGTGCCACTCCACCACAAATCCGGCAGCGCGATTCTTAGTGTCGCTGAGCGGATTGACCACCAGTCCAAAAGACAAAGGGCCGACTTTAATAGTGGTTTCATAAGTACTGGTCAGGCGACTTAACATCTGACGTTGATGCTGAGGGTTGGCGTGGAAGGTATCGATATTCGTGCCGATTAACGAGTTCACATTAAAGCTACGAATGTGCTGACGAATTTCCTGTTCATTTCGGGCCAACATCTGTTTCAGTGAATCATTCACAAAGGTGATGTCCAGATTGGCATCAGCCATCATGATATTGGTAGTCATTGACGCCATGGCCGATTCAGATGCACTGAGTTTGTCAGCAACCATATCGACATTACTCTGTGATTCATTTATCGCCTCTTCGACCACGCTAGCGTTGCGCTTGGCCCACATGAAAATGGCAGCAGCAGTCACCAACTGCGTTGCGAACACGGCTAAAATCCACGGATTAGATGGATACTGCCATGCCGACAGTGCCAGTGCGATTGCGAGCAACACGCCGACAAGTGTGAATATTGTCTGTTGGTTGGTGTTCATATCACTTCCTCTTCTAAAGTACCGACCTTAAAAGTCGGCGATATCCAATACGGCGTCTATTTCTAACAACACGGCCATGCCTCCTTTCACATCCGTGATCCCTCTCACAAAGCGATTGGAGATGGTTAAATCAAATTTTTCAGCACTTTCAATGCTGTCGGTATTAAGGTTGATCACATCGCTAATGCGGTCCACCACAATCCCCATGGTTTTTTCACCGTCTTCGGTCATAACACTCATGATCAGTACGATAGTTTCTTTGTCTGCCTCGCGGCGAGAAAGTCCGAACCGGGCACGCAAATCGACGATGGGCACAATGGCTCCCCGCAGATTAATCAAGCCAACGACATAGTCTTTCGCATATGGCACCCTTGTCATGGTCTGCCAGGTTCGTATCTCGCGAACTCTAAGAATGTCGACGGCATAGGTAATGGTATCAAGCGAAAAGCTTAGCCATTCCTCGTGGCTTACAGCATCATCACTATCATCAGCAAGCGAGTCTGTAGACTGTAGATTTTTCATGTCATCAAGCGCCATCTAATGCACCTTCAACCGCTGCGTCAGAGCGCCAACATCCAGAATAAGCGCCACTGAGCCATCACCTAATATGGTCGCACCGGATAGCTCATCCACCTTGATATAGTTGGCTTCCAGCGACTTCACCACGACCTGTTGATGGTTGGACAGCTCATCTACAATCAAGCCGTACTGCTGTTTGTCACTTTCGACCACCACAACCAGCAATGTGTCGGGCAGAGGCTCGCCGCTGTTGTGACAGCCAAAGGTCTCTGCCAGATTCAGTAATGGAATAAACTGATCTCGCCATTTAAACGACACATTCTGTTTGCCAACCCGGTTAATGGCCGATGATGAGATCTGAATAGACTCTATAATCGCCAGCATGGGGATAACGTAAGTTTCTCCCGCTACGCTTATTAACTGACCATCCAGAATGGCCAGGGTGAGCGGCAGTCGGATACTGAACGTTGTACCCTGTCCCTCTTCTGAACGTACTTCAATCTGGCCCCCTAGCGCTTGAATATTGCGACGCACTACATCCATGCCTACGCCGCGGCCAGAAAGGTCGGTAACACTTTCCGCGGTCGAAAAACCCGGCGCAAATATAAGCTCTTTTATGGCCTGTTCGCTAAGTCGCTCAGAGCCTTTTATCACACCCTTTTCAATCGCTTTTTGTCTGATTTTCTCAACTGGCAGCCCCTGACCGTCGTCGCCCACTTCGATGATAATGTTACCAACCTGATGAAACGCCTTTAGCGTCAGCTTACCCTGTCGCGGCTTACCATTCTCTTCACGCTTTGCAGGTAGCTCGATACCGTGGTCAATACTGTTGCGCACCAGGTGTACGAGTGGATCCGTTAATTCCTCGATGACGGTCTTATCCACCTCCGTGGTCTCACCGATGATCTCAACGTCTATTTCCTTACCGAGTTGAATACATAAATCCCGCACCATGCGCGGAAACCGGCTAAAGCAGAAATCGATTGGCAGCATACGAATTTGCATGACGCCTTCCTGCAAGTCTCGGGTATGCCGTTCCAACTGACCAAGCCCTTCTTGCAAACGTTGCAGCTGTGGAAAACGCTCCAAATCTTTGAAAGTACTGAGCATAGATTGAGTGATGACGAGCTCGCCGAGCAGGTTAATCAAACCGTCAATCTTCTTAAGCTCTACACGAATCGACTGTGTCGCCCGCTGTTTATTAGCTTGTGCAGGTGCCGTTGCAGACGATGGAGAAGGTGCGGCTGTGGCTTCCTCGCTAGACGGTGACGGAGCAGTGCTTGCTTTTTTACTGACATCAGGGGTTGGCGCATCAGTTTGTTGATTGCTGCTGGATGAAGACGCGTCCTTACAAGTAAAAGTTAACTCCGCGTCATCTTCAATCCACAGAAAAATTTCTGACAAGTCTTCCTTACTTATAATGTCATTAGCTGAGAGGTCTATCTGCCACTCGATATGTAAGTCCAGAGCAGACAAATCATTAAGTTCTGGCACTCGTTCTGTGTTGCAGGTTACCTCTAAGTCACCCAATTCTGACAACTCATCAAGGTAACGCAGTGGCTCATTGCCGGATAATAAAAGCTGGGGAGAAGGCACAAACGCAATCTGCCAGTGCTTCCCCTGATCTGCACCTGTCTCAGCGAGTTGTTCACTCTGCTGTCCGTCGCCAGAGGCCACATCATCAATCAAAAACTGCAGCTTTGCTTTAACGGCTTCAATTTGTTGCGCGTTAACGGCCTCGTCAAATTGATAATGATTAACCAGATTGCGTAGACAATCGAGACACTCAAACAAACAATCCACGACTGCCTGGTCCATGCTGCGGGTTCCAGCACGAACCATGTCCAGGAGTGTTTCCATTACATGAGTGAAGTCAGCCAGCGCACTCATGCCAAACGTGGCACTGCCTCCTTTCAAAGAATGCGCCGAGCGAAAGATGTCATTAATTACTTCATCATCGACATCAGGCAAATGCAGTGCCAGCAGATGCTGTTCAATAGTGTCCAATGCTTCGGCGCTCTCGTCGAAGAATACTTGTCGAAAACGCTCCATTGGATCTGTCATCTACGGCACTCGCTTATTTAAGGACCTTGTTGACCACAGCAACCAGTTTTTGTGGGTCAAACGGCTTGACTATCCAGCCTGTTGCACCAGCCTGCTTACCCTGCATTTTCAAATCCTGACCGGATTCTGTCGTCAACATTAAGATTGGTGTAAATCGATAGCCTTCATCCTTGCGCAGTGTGCTGATGAACTCGATACCATTCATGACCGGCATGTTGACGTCTGAAATGACCAAATCAAATTGCTGCTGGCGCGCCGTATTCAGCCCTTCTTGGCCATTTTCGGCTTCTGCTACCTCGTGACCCTGCTCGCTTAAGGTGAAGGTCACCATCGCACGCATGGATGCAGAATCGTCGACAGTCAAAATTTTAGCCATAGTGCTCCCTTGTAACGTTTCGTTTTACTTATAAAGGATAAGAATTCTTTCACTATGCATTAGGTATAGCAGCACTAATTGAAAGTGAAAGGCAAAATTTAGTTTTTTTTTAAAAAAAAACTTTTTGTTAGTCAGAATCTTAGACTAGTGTTAAGTCAAAATGATTTTAGTGATTTATGTCAACCTTTTTAGCGCAATAGCATGCTAGGTTTTAACAACGTGAGATTGCGACGTCATTGAGTGGAGTAACATCGCCTATGAAGCACCCTGTGCTGATTGCTGAGGATGACGACGACTTATTGTCAGTGCTAAGCCTGATGCTGGAAGATGATTTTGATCTGACGCTGGCATCGGATGGGCAAACTGCCATTGACGAGATAAGCAAACAGCATTTTCATTTTATCATTGTTGATATCCACCTGCCGGTGAAATCCGGATTAGACATCTGTCGTCACGTTGCTGCACTCAATCCTAATAACCGTCCTTCTGTCGTGATCTTATCTGGAGATCTGGCAGAGAAAACCGTCGAAGAAGCCTATTCATTGGGCGCCAGTGATTACATAGGCAAGCCTTTTAATGTAGTCGCATTTCATCAACGTGTTATGCGCCTGTCACGGGATATCACCCAGATCAATGCCTTACAGCAGGATGACGCCAAGAAGCGCACCCTTGCTGAAACGGCTATGAAGCAGGCTGCGGCATATGGCAGCGGCCTGGAACTGTTAGCCCAGCTTAACCAGTGCCAAACCGTTGAACGCTTTATGGAAGTGTTGACTAACGGCCTACTTGCGCAAGGCTATCACTGTGCCGTTGAATTTCGTGTCGCCGACGCGCGCTACCACTTTGACGTAGACACCCGGGTCTGCAGCGACAACGAGATAAAAGTCTTCGAGCTTCTTCACGATAAAGGCAGAATTTATCATTTCGGTAAACGCACGATTTTTAACGAGCCAACTGCGTCTATTTTGGTCAAAAACATGCCAACCGAGGGCACCCTGTCTTACGATGCCGCAATTGACTTATTCGCCAAGTTAGTCCCCGCGGTTGGTAGTCGTTTTGTCTCTTTACTCAACGTCATCACCATGCAGACCACCAGAGCGTCGCTGCATGACACCATTGATATGGTCAAGCAGGCGATCGCCAATATGGAAATCGACAGAAAACAAAAAATGCAGGATATCGCAGCAACGATCGGTGTGAGTTTCCATGAACTGGACATGACAGAAGTACAGGAAAGCTTTTTCCTTAATTTAATTGAGAAAAAGCTCAATGAAGATGCGTCAAACGAAACCTTTCTGTCAGTAGTTAACCTGCTGGATGAATGCGCTAAAAACTTGGAAATTGATGACTCTGCCGTTCAGGAAGAGCCTGAAGATCACGACGATATTGAACTATTCTAGTCTTGCCCGTCCGACAACCAACGTTGAAATTCAGCGGCAGCAATCGGTTTACTGAAATAATATCCCTGAAACACTTCACACCCCTGCGACGCTAGTGTGTCAACCTGATGCCTGTGTTCAGTGCCCTCAGCCACGCTTTTTAAACCCAAAGTTTTACCTATCGCGATTATTGAACGGATCAATTCCTGACTGCGATGTTCTCCCACTTTATCTACAAACGACTTGTCAATTTTCAGCACATCCAAGGGCAATTCAGATAGATAGCTCAGGGAAGAATAGCCAGTACCGAAATCATCCAAGGCTATTTTAATCCCTTCCTTCCTGAGACTCGATAACACCTCTACAGCGTTGTCGACATTGGCAAGTAAGCCCGATTCGGTTAGCTCAAGTTCAACCAGATATGCTGGAATGGCATATTCAGCCAATAGCTTAAGTAACCCGGTTGCAAAATCAGGATCGTTAATCTGCGATGCCGTCACATTAATGGAAACTGGCACCAATGCATGCCCCTTGGATTGCCAATCTCGCATTTGCCGGAATACTGATTCCATCACCCATAGCCCAAGTCTAAAGATCAGTCCAGATTCTTCTGCCACGGGGATAAATTCGGCTGGGGAAATAAACCCATCGTCATCGTGGTGCCAGCGAATCAATGCTTCCGCACCTACCAACTTTCCATCGTGGGTCGTTTTGGGCTGATAGGCCACTGACAAGCCACTATTTTTTTGCAGCGCCTCATTAAGCAAGAGCTCAATATGGCGTTTACGTTCTATGCTTTCTACCAACTTGTGCTCGTACACCCTGTAGCGACGTCGTCCGTCATCTTTTGCCAGGTGCATGGCGTACTCTGCTGCGCTGAGCAGATCAAAAGAGCCCAGTTCATAAGAAGGAAACACCACTGCCCCCATCGAGCAGCTCAGATTAATTTTACGATCACCAATTACACAGGTTTTCTCAATCAAAGCGCTGATGGCTGCCCATTGCAGATCGATGATAGCGCCTGGTTTTCCCTCTGTCGGGGGTAACGCAATAGCGAACTCGTCGCGGCTGGTGCGGCTGACAAACATATCGTTGCTGGCATAGTTTTTTAATCGCTCAGCAAGCACTTTTAGGATCCTGTCACCCACATCGTAACCAAATTTATTGTTCACTTCTGCAAACCGGTCAATACCACACACCAAGAGCACAGAGTCCATGCCGACTTGCTTTGACTTGTGTGTGAAACTTTGAAGTTTCTCTATCAGCTTTGCTCTATTCGGCAGGCCGGTCAGATAGTCCACGTAGGCCATCTGCCTGAGTTTTTCATTGCTCTGTTCCTGACGCAGTTCTGCACTAAGTCGCGATGCGAAAACATCAAGTGCGGTTTGCACGGTGCTCTGCTGCTTTTTAATAGGATGACAAAACAATAAGGCAATCAGTCCAATTGTCTGTCCTGTGGCATCGACTATGGGATAACCGATATAGGCTTCGATCCCTTCATCGGCCAGCATGGCATCTTCTGGAAACAAATCAGCGACATGATCTTCATAAACACAGGTATCATCTGACAGCACATTCTCGCAGGGAGTACCACGTCGGTGATAGGAAAAGTTATCTTTAACACTCTGATGTTTGATAAATGCACGGGTTTGTATCTGCATGGCATCATCCGCTTTCGGAAAACCGATGATGACATAATCGGCTCGACTAAACTTGGCAAGCAACCGGCCAGCTTCAACATAAAAGTTAGCACGAGAACCCGATACGGATATTTTCGCCAATGCTGCGAACAGGTCCTGCATAGCATTTCTTTGGTCTTGTTCTTCTTGTAGACGCCTGGCGTTATCAGCAAACCCTGCCGCCACTGATACTGCGATAACGACAGATAAAAAGGTCCAGGGAATGCCGCCGGTATACACCCAGAAATCCTGCATTCTATCTAAAGCGTAGCCGGTATAGCTGCTACCAAGCTGTAACAAGATTGTGAACAGAAGCGTGTAAGCAATAAGTGAGCGATGGCGTCTTAATAACCGCCATGAAAAGTAAGCAAGTACAAACGTGTTCACCAGATAGGCAAGATGCAGAAAGATATAGTATGCATTTGGGCTGCCTTTTAGCAGGTATGCGACATCACCGAACATGGTGGTATATGATACTAATTCCGGTTGCGCACCATATCTGATGGTGCCATCCATCATGAAATTTACCACCACCACCGGTACAGATAGTGCCGCAAAAAGTGTGCTCACCTGGATGGTATATTTAAATTTTGCCCATAAACCAAATGCGTAACAAATTACCGGATAACTGATGAGCAACACAGCGGTGTGCAACTTGCTGTATTCGACCGCAACATGAAGATTAGACTCGCTAAGCAAGCGCAGGGATAGTGCATTAAACAAGAACACCAGTACGTTTAACACGCCCAGTGCCAGAAAGTGATTTTGTTTGTATTTTTTACCGGTAAGAAAAAATGCGCCGGCGCAAAATAGATTTAAAGCAATTAACGCAGTGTAAAAGGCCGTCAAGACAAATACTTACCATTGGTTTTATCGAATATGAATAGTATGAACGCCAATAAGGATTTCGCAACCAGTTAAGTAGATTGATTTAAGAGTGGTTTTTCATTGCACCAAGATCATTTGAGGGCTACTTTTAAACGAATAACAAAAGATACCGAGAACTCACCATGCGCACTGCTATTTATGTTGGTTTACCTTTACTTTTTCTGTCACATCAGGCCGCCGCTGAACTTAGTGCCACTGCCTCAGTCGTCTCTGATTATGTTTTTCGCGGCATAAGCCAAACAGATAGCAGCCCTGCGCTTCAGGGTAGCATTGACTATGCTCATGAAGGAGGAATGTATATTGGCGCTTGGGCGTCAAACGTCGATTTTGGCGATGATGCAAACGTTGAAATTGACTATTACCTCGGTTTTTCTGAAGACATTGGTGCAATGACATTAGACGTCAGTCTGGTTTATTACACCTACACAGGTTACGAGAGCGAAGATGAGTCTGATTATGGGGAAGTCATCATCGGCGCAGGATTTGGCGACACAACATTGACTCTGGCCCATGCAATTGATTACGTGCAAAGCGGAGAGAGCGTGACCTACATCGGTGCCTCTCACGACATAGCCCTACCCTATTATGACTTACTATTAACGCTGAATGCCGGCTACTCATTCGGCGAAGATGCATTGGGCAGTAACTACGCAGACTATGGCGCAACCTTGTCCAAAACATTCAACGGCATCGATACATTTCTGGCTATCTATTCAACAGATATAAGTGATGACGATACCGCTGACGCTAGGGTTGTTGTGGGCGCCTCGTATTCATTTTAATCAACGCAAAGACAGCATCACACTTTTAATCGACTAAGCTGTTGTTCAACTTGATCAACTAAATTCTTTGAGTTGATGCTTTGTGCCTGTAACTCATTGCCCAGTTTAGCCAGGTGCCGGCTGCTATCCGACACTAACGTCAGACGCATATTGATATCCTCTGAAACCGTGCTTTGCTCTTCTGCAGCGCTGGCAACCTGGGTCGCACCTTCGCTTATCTCTTCAACACTGGCGAGCGTCTCGTTTAGCCTGTCCAGACTTTCTGTTGTTTTCCCCACGGTGTCCGATACAGACTGATGGATTTTCTCCAGTGAGCTCACCGTGCTGTTTACATCAGATTGAAGATTATCGATGAGCGTTGCAATCTCCTGTGTGGAGCTTTGCGTGCGTGCCGCTAGGTTACGTACCTCATCAGCCACAACCGCGAACCCTCTACCCTGCTCTCCGGCTCTGGCAGCCTCTATGGCCGCATTTAACGCCAACAGATTCGTTTGCTCAGCAATCGACTGAATAGTGCCAACAATGCCAGAGATATCTGCGCTTCGATGTGCGACCTGACTCACCTGCTGTGAAGAAACATCAATACCGCGCGCCAAGGCTTCAACGTTTTGTACGCTCTCCCTCAGCGCAGTTTGCGTTTCATTGACCAGTTCTGAAGCGCGACTGCTGCCGGCCGCAGTATCTGCAGCAACTTTAGCCACTTCTGAGGCGGCTGCCGCCATTTGAGTTACGGCTGTCACGACATTATCCAGCTCTGCTTGTTGACGTTGCGTGTCACCTTCCACCTCATTAGAGATGGTATGCAGCTGTTTCTGCTGGGATGCCAACTCTTGTACACTGTGCTTGGATACGCGAATCATATCGGCCAGTTTTGTGATGAAGCGGTTAAAACCATTGGCCAGGTTGATAAGCTCTGCATGCTTTCTGATATCAACCACCTGCGTCAGATCTCCCTCTTTGTCTGCCAATTCAGAAATCGAATCTGACACCACACGAATAGGTGCAGTGATTGAATTGGTCAGCCAAAACGCCGCCGCCACGGCAATTCCCGCAGACAGCACGGCAAACACGAGAAACGTGGTGGTAGTGCTTTGCAAACTGTCACTTGCACTGTTTTTCATTTCGGTGACGTTTTGCAGGGCCACCTGCTCTGGAATAGAAATAATCAATGTCCAGGTAGTATCCGCCTGCTCTATGGTTACCGGCACTTTAACCATCCAGACACCTTTACTTTTCAACAATTCCTGATTACTGCCAAGCGCACTTTGTAATGACTGACTGACGTCACTGACGGGCTGGGTAAGCTGCTTCTCAAACTGACTTGAGGCAATCAATAGACCTCGTTGGCTAATTAACTCAATATCCGCCTTTCCATCAAACAGCGATGTTGCATATTGCTCTACCCATTGCTGCACAACCGGTAAGTTGATGTCTACGCCTACCAGCCCACGAAACTGCCCTGACACCACAACAGGGGCAGACAATGTCGTCATCAGTTCTTCATTACCCTCATCTATTTCATAAAGGTATGGGTCCAGTGCACAGTTATTTTTCGTGTCTCTACTGCATAAGTACCATTCAGCTTCACGAATACCATTGTCATCTTTATTGGCGGCATATTTTTCCTGTTCACTTTCAACTGGGTATAAAACGGCAACCCCATTCTCTTTGACAAAATACACTTCCAACGAGCCAGACGGTGTCGAATGCGAGCCAAATGTTGTCCAATTTCCATCGTCATTATCATATCCATTTGGCTCAAACTGAGCATACATGGCACTTATCGTTCTGCTGCCCTCCAGCGTGGACGCAGTCAGTCGGGTGACGTCCTCTCGGCTTAATGGTTGTCCTGGATAGGCAGTATCAGCCAATATTTTGGCCAAACCGATAGCAAGTGCGAAACTTTCGTTGATCAACGCCGTTACCCTGCTAGCCTGATATTCACCTGCCACTTTCATTCGCGAAATCACCGTCTGTTCCAGGCGAGATTCGTTAAGTTTAACTTGCTCTGATGAGAACGATGTGAGGCTGGTGAGGGCAACCACACCATAGATCACAGACAACAGCGTAACGATGGCAATCAAAAACAGCGCCATTTGCGCTTTAATCGAACTATTTCGGGATAGCATGTTGCAGGGATTCCTTTGCAAAAAACGGCACACGCCTTACAACATTAAAGATAGAAACAGAGGGAGTTTTTAACAAACTAATTTATTTAAATATCACATTGTTAATAGCTGAGACTGCTTGCAGCCTCAACCATCAATCTCTTTATGCACCTGCACGCAGGCCTGAATACTGAATTTATACCCCAGTTCACTGTCATCGCGTTCCGACACCAACATAGAATATTCATCCAACGTGAGCACACGCTGGTTGTCTGCTTTTCGGCACGTTGAATAAGGATAGGTCTCAAGTTGATAGATGAAACCTGCGATAAGTCGGTCGATAGTCAGTGAACGCGGCTCCTCTTCCTGATCTTCAACAACATCGACAACACTGTTGAATTCACTCATCTCTATCACACCTGCCTGTTGCAGCTCTCGAAGCTTCACCAAACGCTCTTCATCTGACAGTCCTTCAAGCTCCTTGGCAACGCCGGCGCCGATCTCTGTTTTGACTATTTGCAGTGGCGATTCAAATACGTAGATTTGTTTTAAATAGGGTTCAGTAACCGAAAAGATGGCGGCGATCACAAACGGCAGCAATATCAGTCGCAATAGCATTGAGAACCCTGCGAATGAGCGGTCCTCCCAATGGATCGGCACGCGAATGCGCACAATGCGTAACAACAGAGAAAACAGAGACCATAAGTTCCCTATCATTAATAACATGGACGAAAACACGACAGAGGCGGCAAATATCCACATCGGCAGCATAATGAGCGTGGTAAAGCCGATAGTGAATTTAAGCGGCGTCGGCTCCACGCCCGCAATGGCGTTGACTTTCAACGCGGCTATGGCCAGTGCAAAGTTCGCTGTAGCGGCATAAAGTACGACAATCACCCCCCTGCCTAGCATCGAATACCACATTTTTTGGAACAAGTGCCACAGTTCTCTGGCTAACCCAACTCCCGCAATCAGCCCGATGGTTATGATGTCACCGTCGGCCCAGTTTGAATCGGTAGACGAATTGAGCATGTATATAAACGCGGCGAAGTAGAGCCATTGAGACACTGAAAGTTGCCTGAACTTCTCTCCCCAAGATATACGAGGTCTGGGCTTGGGTTCGCGGCGCGTTATTTTTTCCCACAGTGCGCGCAGCTGCTCTATGCCAGGGATCTTATCCTGTAATCTGCGGATTTTATTTTGACTGGGTGAGGAAGCCTGAGACTCCGCTGGCTTGATGTCTGTTAAGTCCTGCATAGCGTGGGTGTGATAGTGAAGTTCACGCTAATAGTCACAGAAGTCCTTGTTGGTGTAAAGCGCTTCGCTTTTTACTCAGACATCGCCTCATTCAGTACCGCTAAAAGCTGCTCAGCATCCGTTACTGTTGAACGCAGTGCGAGGTGCATTGGGATAGAGAATAACTCACTGGCAATATAGTCCCGTTGATTTATACGTGGGGAAAACAGCAAGGCCATATTGCTTGGGCTAAAATAACTGATCGCGTAGTCGGCAATGTTTCGGTGCAATAATTCTAATTGTGGCTCAAATTCACTTTGCACTGCCACTACATTGATATTGAGGTTAGGGTCGTCCAGGGCGGTTTTAAGTGGTCCCCTTTTCACGTCTATCTGTATGGGGCTGACGATGCTACGATTAGCCAATCCAGAAAAGTCCGAGACGGGCGCGACATCATCTAAATGATAGGCATAAAACTGTAATTCGATTAGCGGCTTGTCGCTAAACACAAACTGGGAATCGTCGGTGACAAGCGTACGTGTGATAAGCAGACCATCCAGAGAGACGTCAGCAGCGAAATTATCAATACTGTCAGGCTCTGTTGGCGTGAATCTTACCCGCAGATTAGCGCGATCAATAATATCATGAACCTTTTTTCCCAACTCTCCGCACAATGACCCATCCGCGTTTTTAAAAATAGTGGGAGGCCGCTCAATAAAACCAATAGTAAGCGTCTGGCTGTGTGCAGAGTTTGCACACATCACAAAAAACAGGGCCGAAACTAACGCAAAAACATACGTGCGGGAAAAACGCTGACAGACTCGCATCTGGAAATAGTCACAGCTACACTTGTGGCCAATAACAACATTGTAGTCGCTTGACGCAGAGCTAACTACAAGGTACACAAATAAAAAAACGTGGTGACTTATTTATGTCAATTAATGACGTGTTACAGGAAGTACAGGCATTAGCCAACAGTACCCTTACCAAGATACTTAGCGTTGAATTTGCTACTCAGCTGTCCATCATTCTGTCTATTTATCTCGTCGCATTCCTTCTTTCCTCACGTGTGAAAAGCAAACTTGCGGCAACCAACAAAGCGCCTGAAGAAGGCGCTCACACCCTTTTGATTTTGATATATAAACTCAAGGGTATCCTGTTCCCTATTCTTGCTATTACGTTTTTGAAACTGTCCACCGTCATGGGTGAGCAGTTCCAGTTCGACGCCTGGCTGCTCAATATTGCACTGGTTGTGGCTGTCATGCTGTTTTTAAATACTTTAATCAATGCGTTTGTGGACAGTGACGTGTTTGCCATTTTCATGCGCTGGGTCGGCCTGCCTATTGTGTTTCTGCATATGATTGATGTCCTGCCCGCCATCATAGAAGTCATGGAGTCCATGTCGGTGACGGTGGGTAACGTTGATATCTCAGCTTACGGCGTCGCCAGAGTGGCAGTATTTGGTACCTTCTTGTTCTGGCTGGGCAGAGCGTCACGCAATGTCGGCAATGAAATTATTCGCAACCAGCAGAAACTTGATATCACCACTAAAGAAGTATTTTCCAAGGTCTTTGAAGTCGCGCTGTTCTGCGTAGTGTTTATTTTGTTGCTCAACGTTATGGGTATCAACCTGACCGCACTTGCCGTATTTGGAGGAGCAGTCGGTGTTGGCCTTGGTTTGGGCCTGCAATCCATCGCTTCTAATTTTATTTCAGGGATCATTATTCTTCTTGATAAATCACTTACCGCAGGTGATTACGTTGAGCTTGATGACGGCAGCAAGGGCTTTGTACGGGAGTTTCGTATGCGCTATACGGTGCTGGAAACTTACGATGGTAAAGATATTCTGGTGCCTAACGAAAAGTTCATCAATTCGTTGATGATCAACTGGACACACAAAGATCCCAAACAGCGTTACCGTATCGATTTCTCAGTTGCCTACAAGACCGATATTCGCGCCATGTGTGACATCATTAAAGAGGCGGTGGCGCAACACCCACAAGTTATCTCAGGCGACGATATCCCATTTGAAGAGCGTCCCGACTGCGAGATTGATTCATTTGGCGACTCTGGTGTCAATATGTTCGTTGAATTCTGGATGCTTGGCATCGACGACGGCAAAAATCGAGTTGGCGGCGATTTGCTGCTGATCGTGTTTGAGACACTGCGTGAACACAATATTGAAATACCCTTCCCGCAGCGTGAAGTGCGTGTTCTGGATAACAGTGCCATGACCATTTCCAATACGACGCACGCCAAATAAACGTCTGTTATTGGCGTGTTATCGTGAAGTCCAGAAAATGGGTCGAGCAGGAGATACAGGGATCGTAGTTCCTGATCACCTGCTCACAAAACAGCTTCAGCTCGTTATCAGAGTGATGTAAGCCATACTGCTTCACCGACTGTTTCAGGTCCTGTTCAATACGGGCCTGATTCTGACTGGTGGGAGGAATAATGGTGCATTTAGCAACGGTGCCATCCTGTTCCAGTTCATAATGATGAAAAATCAAACCTCGTGGCGCTTCAGTACAAAAGCTGCACTCACCTTCCCTCACCTTATATGGCACGTGTGCCTGGCCTTTCGGTACGTCGTATTGCAACATCTGTTGCGCTTCAAACAAGGCCCACAGGCACTCCAGTGCCCTGGCCTGAATACTGGTAAACATGTTCATATTGGGAAATTCCAAGCCACACTGCTCAGCCAGATGACGAATGTGCTCTGGTATCGTCCTATAGTTATTGTTGACCCGCGCAAGAGGGCCAACCAGATAGTCCTGTCCATCCACCAGTGAATATAACGCGGTCGAATGACTGACGTGATGCTCCTTAAAATGCTGCGGGTATTGCTGTGCGGTGATCGTCAAGCCATTACTGCAGGCGATATTGCCACCATTAATGGGGTAACTGTCTTCGCCTAGCAGACTCACATAGGTAAAGTCCTGCGAATGATCTGGAATCGGCAACTCTGCTGTCCATTGCAACAGCTGAATTGCTGCAGGTATCGCATCGTTGACCAACTGTCTGGCATGCTGCCAGGCACCTTTATCAGGCAAAGCTGCGAATCCCCCCACCTGCAATCCTATCGGATGCACTGAGCGGCCTCCAAGCAGTCGCATTAACGTGTTTCCTGCTTCCTGAATTTGCATCCCGCGGGTCAGCAGGTCACCATGTTTTGCGGCCATTTGCACCGCGCTGTCGTAGCCGTAAAAATCAGGCATCGCCAGAAAATGGATATGCAAAGCGTGACTTTGCAGCCACTCGCCAAGATTCATTAACAGTCGCAAATCCACAATGTGATCTGGCAGTTCAATCTCAAACAGGCTTTCCATGGCAAGAATTGAAGTTAGCTGATAGGCCATAGGACAGATCCCACAGATCCTGGCACTTAAGTCTGCGACATCAGTATGGGGCTTACCTTGTAAAAATCGTTCAAACAGGCGCGGTGGTTCGAAAATTTGTAATTGTAATGACTCGATTTCATCGCCTTTGGCGGATAGTTGCAGCGCCCCTTCCCCCTCAACTCGGGTAATGAAAGGCACATTAAGCTTAATTTCGCGACTCATATTCAGTCACTCCCCTCAAGGTCCTGCAAACGCCAGCGTGCGATTTGCTGCTGATACGGCGGTGATTGACTGTGAATAGCAGCAAAGCGATGGACGATGTCGTTAGGCATCAATCCAAAACCTGTCATTCGGTTTGTAAGGCTCTCGCAGTTGGGTTGTTCAGATGGACCAAAACAGCCATAGCAGGCTTTACCAAAAGATGGGCACAGGGCGCCGCAGCCAGTTCGCACAACCGGACCCAGGCATGGCGCCTGCTGGGTGATCAGCACGCATACATTACCTTGCCGTTTGCACTCCATACAAAGCTTCTCGGCATTGTCCTTCGGCTTTACACCAGCATGCAGCTGACGCAGACATTCAGTAACCTGCTGTTGGGTAACAGGACACCCCCACAGTTCAAAATCGACTTTAACGTGTGTCGCGACCGCTGTGCAGTCTTGCAACTCTTCAATGAATTCTGGATGGGCGTACACGGCACGCTTCCAGTTTTCCTTGTCGTCAGCCATATTACGCAGTGCCTGAACGCCCCCGCTGGTTGCGCAGGCACCGATGCTAACGAGCAACTTTGCTCGCTGTCGCGCATTGACTAGACGCTTTAGGTCATCGTGAGTCGAGACGCTGCCTTCGATTAGTGCCACATCCACTTCCTGGTCGGGCGCAAACAATCCCGCTTCAATAAAATGAGTGAACTCAACAAACTCCAGCAATTTAAGTAGCTTCGGCCCCTGATTGATGAACGCCAACTGACATCCGGAACAGGAGGTGAGCTTGTGAATGGCCACTTTGAGCGGACGCTGTAGCATGCTAAAACCCCTTAACCCCGAGCCAGGGCTTAACGTCAGGATAATGAAACACGGGGCCATCCCGACACACAAAATGCGGACCTATCTGACAATGCCCGCAAGCGCCCATTCCACATTGGAAATTTCGCTCCATGGACAGATAAATGTCTTCATCCCGCACTTGATGTTTTTGTAAAAATGGCATCGCTGCCAGCATCATGATTTCCGGACCACAGATCATGACCGCACAGTGTCGGGGATCAAATTCAGCATCGTCCAATAGCGCTGTCACCAGGCCAAGTTTCCAATGATGCTTGCGCTTTGATTCCTCACTCGCGGCGAGTAAGACCTGACAGTCCCCCATGGTTCGCCAGGCATCGTATTTGGGTTGCCATAACAAATCATTGTGATGCTTTACCCCTTGCAAAATGACAATGCGACGGTAGCGATTGCGATGTGCCACTGCGTAATTAATAGCGGCAACGACCGGCGCACAGCCTAATCCTGCAGTAATGAATACCAGATCACGCCCTTCAAACTTTTCAAGCGGCCACCCCTTACCAAAAGGGCCGCGTAGCCCTAATTCCTGATCTTTTTGCATTCCAATCATGGCAGTCGAAACGCGGCCTACCGCTCGGATCGTGTGCATCAGAAGGCCGTCCTGCCAGCCCATAATGGAAATGGGGATCTCCCCGATACCAAACATGGAAAGCATATTGAATTGACCAAACTGAAAGGTGAACGGCGTCTCGCTTTGCACTTTTAAATGCAATGTAGCAAGTCCGGGCGACTCTTCAGTGGTTACCATCAGTCGCGCCCTGATCGGCACGTAATCAGTCATGGTCATCTCCCAATATCAGGTTTGCCTCAGCCACAATGTCGATGGCGGCAGGACACCAACTAATGCAACGACCACATCCCACACATCCACTGCGATCATACTGCGCCTGCCATGTTGCCAGTTTGTGGGTCATCCATTGTCGGTAACGCTGACTGACGTCGCCACGCAGTTGCATACCTGCAATGTAGCCATGCTTTTCACTGAAGCAGGAATCCCAATACCTGACCTGATGATGTTCTCCGCTGACCGGCTCCACTTCAGCTTCCTGTTTTGAGCAAAAGCAGGTAGGACAGGTTAATGTGCAGTTGCCACACGCCAGGCAGCGCTCGGCGATATCCTGCCAATGCTTATCATTTAAATGCTCAAGCAGCTTCAATAACTGCTCTGCGTCTGGCATCACTCGCTGTTGATGGCGCGCATTTTTGAGCTGTCGCTGTGCCTGCTTATGATGCTGTTGAGAGCCTGGTTGTAGCGGTAACGCTGCCGTTATTGCTCTGCCCCGCTCACTTTTCACATCGACCAGATATCCGTCGTCAAGCTCATCCAGCAGAATGTCATAACCATAGGTGGCTTCGACGCCGTCACCGGTTGATTCACAAAAACAGGTATCATTACTGCGACTGCAATTAACCGCTATCAGGCACAATTGTTTGCGCTGTGCCGTATACCAGGGATCGGCATAGGCCGAATGCATAAAGTGTTTGTCTTGCAGATAAAGTGCTGAAATATCACAGGAACGGATACCAATAAATGCCAATGGTTGAGGGCTGGGCTGTTCACTTTTAAAACGGATCCCGTCGGACGTAGCTTCACCTCGCCAGACGGTTTGTTGAGATTTAAACAGCCAGGGTTTCAGTCCTTGCGGACCATTATTCCATGCAAAACACCGATTATCTCCGGTATCTTCCAGCCTGTACGCGCCTGCCTCAGTATGCTCCACTATTCCCCATGGAAGATCCGCTATATCACGCAGACCATCAAAAACGATGGCGCCATCTTTGACCTGCGGCCCAATGACTTTATACCCCTGTTGACATAACACGGCATGTAACTGGGATAAGTTCTCTCTGGGCAGGAAGCCCTTTTCCATGTCTTAAGCCCATATTTGAAATTCCTGTGGTACAGAATGCGTGACTAGCAAAAAGAGTTATTGATGCAGCGCAAAAGAACCGATGAGAGAAAGAATATTCTCGCTAAGCGGGCGTGCCGGATACGTGATATCGGCTTATGTAGTGCTTCACATCGTCACACAGTGCAGCAATCCCCTGGCGAATCTCTTGTGACGAATTTTCACTAAAATAACAGACATGTTCAGCACTCATTGATAAAAGGTCTATGCGCGGCGGGTTGGGCACGTACAGAGGTAGCATGGACAGCAGGGTGGTCAGATCGCCGCCATGGGTGGCAACTGTTGTTGGTAGCTGCTTTAGATGTGAAGGAAGGTCTGTAAGCAACTGACGGGTGCCGACAGGCTGGTCGCTTTTGATAAGGTCAACAATCAGCACACATTCACAGTCTTTAAAATATGGCAGCAACGTCAGTCCACCTATACCGCCATTGATCACTTCAACATAAGGCCCAAAGTCTACGCTCTGTAACGCATCGAATACCCATTCTCCAACGGCGTCATTACTGTGCAGCGGATTACCCAGACAAAGTACTCTCAGCATAGTCATTTTGTCAGTACCCGATTAACTGCCAGCATCAGAGCCTGCCCTTCAGGATGCTGTTTCGACACAATCAAATAAACTGGCAGCGTCATCAGCGTATCCACCTCCAGGTGCACGTTTGAATCTGGCAAATCTGATAGGGCGTAGGTCAAAAAGTAAGGCAGTCTGCCCAGGCTAACCAGCCTAATGCCTTGCTCATAACTGTCGACATTGTAACGCTGAGGAAGCGTTGTTCCCTGTGTTAGCCGACGTTCGATAAACGCGAAGCTATTTTCAAAAATGGCCGCATAGGGCTTATCGCTCAATTGTTCTGCCGACGTAACCGGCATTGTGCTGGCAAGCCTGATGGCGCTGAGCGTAATTTCATAGAGAGGATGGTCACTGACGTAAAATTGCTCTCGCAAGTCGTCGGCCGGGCTAACCGCTGAACTGATATCGTATTCACCTGCGTGCAGGTTTACCACGCCACGACTGACCGAGTTAAACGCATAGTTTACATCCCATTCCAACTGCGCAAACAATGCATCAGCGTGATCGATGGCTATTCCCCGTGCAGCACCGTTTTCATCACTGTATTCAAACGGGGGCTGCTCTGACACAAAAAACGTAATCGTCCTTGACTGTGCGCATACCGCACCGGAACACATAACAAGCACCAAAAACCATGTGGCCGGCCTTAAAACCCTCATCTCATCAATCTACCACTTACTACCTCAACTTGTAGTGTAGCGCACAGCCCTAATGTTTGTTTACAGTATTCTCTCTACCGAGACGCCGCGCGGGCACAGCGCTGGCGCAAAATTAGCAGTGATATCATTAACAACATCAAGCCCACAGTTCCAGGCTCCGGTACATCGACGTTGGATGTCTGCGTGTCAAAAAATACCAGTGACAACAGTCCATTGCCCTGTCCAAATACAAAGTCGACATCAAAGCTGTCAGATAAGCCGCTAAATGCGAAGTTAGCACGACTCAGCACATTGGCATTAATGAAATTAGCCGCTAACAGGAAATCCAGTGAGAACAGGTTCAGCGGTGAAAAATCAGGTCCGAATCTGAAATCAAACAGCGTGGTCGTATCGAACGTGACATCGCCAAATACATTCAATGAATCGAAACTGGTGGTGGATTCCACTTCGACAATAAAGGTGCCGAATAGATCCAGGTCGTCAGTAAAAATTAACGTGCCCGGTGAATTGCCAGGGTTGATGGTCGCATTCTCACCGATCACCGTGTCACCCTCAATAGTACCGTTGCCGGACAGCGATCCTTCTTCGAACACCAATTCATCTGCTGATAAGGTGCCGTCAACATGGGTAGTACCGTCAGTCTGCGTGTAGACGCCCTGAACAGTCATTTCGGAACCTGCTTGCACGTCAACATCGCCCTGATTTTCCATCATTGCATTGTCGATAAACAGTGACGAGCTATTACTAATGGTCAGTCCGCCCTGATTTAAGAAAGTGTCACCAACCACGTTTATGCGGCTTGGGTTTGCCCCGCTTACCATCATCTGACCGAGATTTTGCAAACGCTGATTATCAATACGACCGCTATCGAGAATAAGCTGTGCACCCTGTTCAATGCGCAGCAGTCCTTCATCTACTGTTTCCGACACTGTCCCATCAGGATTGACCGTTAATGACAAGCCGGTCACGCGTGCATCATGCAGATGCAGCACACCGCCATCCTTTACCGTGATGCTTTGTTTATTAACAATGGTCCCGTAGAAATTGAACTCGCCGCCGCTCGCCACTTCGGTATTGGCATTAAATGTCATATCGGTAAAATTGCTCGAGCCAAGGTCAATGATCTTGCCCGATCCCTCGGTAACCAACTGACCTCCGACCATCACAATATTTAACATCTCGACAATAGAGCCGTTTTTGGCGCGGATTAGCGTGCCGCCAGCAGCGTTAAAATCACCATTTGTGATCAGCAGCGTACCGCCATTTTCCGCCTGCAGCGTGGCGCGATAGAGCTCTGCTGCCGTGGAAGGGTCGATAGTCAGTTTCTGGCCGTTCACATTGGCAGAAATTAATCCTTCTGACACCTTCAAGGCGACGTTTTCAAGATTTCCGTAGCCTCGCAGCGCCGCATTCTTGCCAATCACTTCGACCGCCCCATTGAGCACAGTGAAGTCGGTTAGTGTGATTGAAGCATTGTTGGCCTTTATCATGCCGTTAGCATTGTTGATAGTGCCATTCTGAAGCGCCAGAGAACCGCCCGCATTGGCCTGAATCAAGCCGGTGTTTGTCGAGCCTGCTGCGGTATCAATGGTGTAGGCTCCGATTCGAGCCGTAATGGTGCCCATATTCGTCAATTTGACGTTATTAAGGGTACCCTGACCATCCATCAGCCCACCTTTTCCAACGCTCACCTCACCATTGTTAATCGTATAGGTGCCGCGCAATACATCGCCATATTGACCGCCCACATTGATGCTACCGCCGGTGTTAGCGACAGTACTGTTCAAGGTCATAATGCCGCCAGACACGTTCAATGCACCATTATTATCAAGCGCAGCAACGTTTAAGGTACCGTGTCCGGCAATGGTGCCATCGTTACGCAGATTGGTAGATTGATAGGTGCCTTTGGCCAGATTCAGCAACCCATTGTTGTCAACGTTGTTTGCGGCAACAAACACCTGACCATTTTCAAGGCTAAGTGATGCACTGCTGCCAATGGTGGTCAATGAGGTTTTAAGATTGACATTGCCACCCGATAGAGGGTCGGTGTAGAAGTTAGCGAATTGCCCGCTCAAGACCAAATTCACGTTTTGCAGACTTTCGACACCTCCACTGCCAAACAGACTGAGAAAGCTGGAGGTATCCAAAATGATGTTTGCGGCTTGCGTTTCACCATAGGCTGCCCAGGTACCGCCATTGCTCTTGAATACCGAGCCGCTACCAAAGAAATCACCAATCCCAAGCTCTTCATAACGCAAGGTCGCACCACCCATCACTTCCACGCGACCTGTGTTAATGAATGAACTGTCTGTTGCTGTCAGTCCCTTCAAAACCAGTTCTCCACCAGAAGCTCTTATCGTACCTCGGTTGTAAAGTTTATCTTGGGTACAGAAAATAATCGTATTAGTGCAAATGCCGCCAATCGTACCGAAACCTTCAACCAGTCCACCAGCGTAGTTGTACAAGCCCTCCATTGAGCCTCCACGCATGGCTATCAAACCGTAGTTATCTACATCATCCGAGTGGAAAGTAGCACCCTGTCCAAGCGTGAACGTGCCCGCTCCGGTATTTGTGAATCTGCCAAAGTTCTCAAGACTGACGCCGTCTACGGTAATTCTGCCACTACCGTTCAGCGTAATATCTGCGCGATTATCAAATCGGCTTTGATAGTTCTGTGCGAAAGCGATGGTACCGCTGCTGGCTACCCACTCACCGTCAGTTAAGGTTACGGTACCGTTTGCCGACGTCATGTTTGACACCTTATACATTCTCACCGTACCGCCAGAGACAGCTTCAACACGTCCCTTGTTGGTCACGTTGACGGTTGAAAAGAAACCACCGTCTAGGTCTAGAATACCTCTGTCAGCCTTTAATACGCCATGATTGACGATATCGGTGTCAAAGAACGCCAGAGACTCTCCCGTCGAGCTAGCCACAATCGCACCGTAATTTGTTACTTTGGTAAAGTCCTCTACGCTCCCCCAGCCCCTAATCGTATGCTGTGCGCCGTTGGTCAGTGAATCTCTTCCCTGGTAGCTGGAAAACTCTGCATCATCGCCAGCCAGATTGAGCGAGCCCGTGCCAGATAATAAGAAGTTGGCGCCGCTGCCGGTGATTGTGCCCAGCAAAGCCTCTTCACCACTGCGTCCGACTACGTTAATCGTGCCATTGTTTTCGAAAGTGAGGGTGCCACCACTAGGACCACCCAGGTACAGACGTTTTTCGTCCATGTTGCCTGTATTGTTCAGTGTAATGGTGCCATCGTTTCTGGCGAGCCGGTCACCGCCTGTACGCCAGTAATTCACATTGTGATCTGTCTCACTGGTGCAAAAACCTGCAAAATATGAGTTACATCGCGTTTTGAACGAATCGCTGATTTTAACGTTACCTGCGAAATCAACGTTGCGAATATCCGTATTCATTAGGTCGATAGTGGTGCCCGCAGAGCCAGTTATACTGCGTTTATTACTGTCATATCCTGTAATGACAGTGTCGTGTAATCTTAAGGTGCCGCTCGTTACCTTAAGAGTACTGTCTCCACGCAGATTGACATTAATTCTATTGATTCGGCCGCCGCCGCTGTCAGCGATGATGTCCTGACCGATGACATCCAGCGTTTTTCGCGAGCCTTGTGATGTCAGACGACCGCTGTAATCGCGCAGATAAATCTTGCCATCACCAGATAAGGTGGTGTCTTTGGTAAACACGATACGTCCGTCAGTGAGCACGATGTTGGATTCATTGTGGAGCTTGCTACCTCCCACATTAAGGATCCCATTAAGGCTATTGATATTCAGCCGACTATTGCCAAACAGACTTAGATTGCCACTGCTCACTTCACTGTCGATAGTGACTGTAGAGCGGTTTGAACTTAATCCGCGAATGACCACATCATTGCCGATGGGCGTTGCGTTGTTTTTCCAGTTGGTATTGGTATTCCAGTTACCGTCCCGTCCTTCTCGCCATGACGCTTGAGCCGTGGTCAGTAACAGTTTTGTGCCTGTTTCGTTGCTCAAACCACCCAGCGCAAAACTGTCATTAAATAGCGGCGGTAAATCAAAGCTGGGACCATTAAATGGCAGGTTCACCAAAGGCCCAAACGATTTCGTCCCCAGATCAATCCCCGCAACATCTCCGGACACGCTGCCACTGAGAAGATCGATGGAAAGCGAACTGTTGATGGTGATGCCAGTTTTATTGGTCAGACTCAAATCGATGTCGTAGGTGGGCGTAATACCAATGTCCGGTCCGGTCCATTTAAGATCTATCTGTTGTCCCAATGCGAGATTGTTCAGGCTATTTCGATTCGAGCGGCTTTGACCTTTCAGACCCGCTTCAACCGCGCGGTCAAAGGCATAGCTGACCCGCATATCAGTAATGTTAAGGTCAAATTCCTGGGTCAGCTCAAGTGCTGGTGACAAGGTGACATCAAGAAGGTCAGCAGTCGCGCTGACACTACCAATGCCAAAATCGAGTCCGGCAGTCACACCAAGCGGTGGCAGTCCTGCCAGTGTGGTGAACATCTGGTCCATATCGATGCCGATTTCAAGAAACTCATCCGAGCCGCTGGTACCCAAAACGCTGCTGCCAATGTTTTCCACGCCATTGGTCATCACTGAACGAGCACTGCCTAATGTCTCTTCTTCCCGAATAGTCGGGATCCTGACATCCACCTCCACCATTGGCGTGGAGCCAATTTCTACCTTCGGTTTTAAATCGAGGGAAACTTTCTTCTTCTTTTTTTCTCCCGGATTGTCAGGGTCATCTACTTCTTCAACATTCACCACGTCAGCCGCAGTAGAGCCTACCGCAAACAAGTCTTTAAATCCGTCAAGTACGCGGATCTGGCCATCGGGATTACCCGTTACCGGGTCCCGATTAACGGATAAGAGCTCGATATCTGCATCAATATCAATCAGTTTCTTCCAGCCGGTGTTACCGCAGTCAGCATCCAGCCAGACATCGTAACAGCCTGTCGCTTTGAGCGACGCTTCCGCTTCAACAATCAGATTGGCGTAGGCCTGTATAGTCGGGGCAATGGTTTCGAGGAACGCGCCGCTTTGAATTCTTGCATCAGTCACCCCCATGGAAACTACGCGGTTGGTAACAAGTTCATCAGCGTCAGGTAGGTCAAGTGAGAATTGGAAAGGTAACTGTGTATTTACCGTACCGCTATCGATATACCATCCCGTTTCCAGGCCGATCCGGCCGTCTGTGCGGCCGTCGACGCGCAGACCGTTGCCACCGTAGGTTGCATCCCCCACTTCAAACAATTTCTTATTGCCCGAATCCCATTCAACGCCAATAAACAAATCATCCTGGATCTGAGTAGAGCCGCCGGTGCCCCACATACTTTGACCTAAGGTTTCAAAGGTAACGCTTTGGCTGATGGTTGCCGCCTGGCCGTAAAAAGCCAGTGACCATCCGAGAGAAAAAATTACTGCATAGCGTGAAAATAACGTAATAGGAGCAGCTCGCAAAGCGCGAGGAATAAAGTGACAAACTGACATCGTTGTTCCCTGTTGTTTCATCACTTTCACTCCTGAACACAACGAAAAACAACAGGAACAGCCAAAATATGATGAGTGTTTTTTATATCGCGTAGTTGAAAAAGGTACGCTGTGGAAAAATATGCATAGAGCGTACCCTAAAAATAAATTTTATTAATATCAGCGCGTTACATCTGATCATTCGCACTATTAAGCGTGCACTGTAATAAATCTGTAAAAAAGCCTGACAGTGCTGACTGACCCATGAATCAGCCAGCATGGAACGAGATTATTGCTTTCTTGCCACAAACCCTACTTGAGCCAGTTCACCCTGCCCGTCAATTACAACCGCTGAGCCAACAATTTCTCCAGAGTTTTTTATTGCCTGAGGGTACGTCGCCAACGCATCAGGGGCAGCCATCATATCTGCGCTGTCCACCTCTACTGTTACGCACTGACCTTCCGGAATATCAATGACAAAGCCTTTATTGGTATTATCAGAAGGGTCGAAGGCGAATCCAACAACCGTATCAGAATCAGATATGCCTCTTGCACGCGTGGGCATGCCGTTGATAGTGAAATAGGTTACGTCTCCACCTTTATTTCTAACCCAGCCCATCATTGTGTATTGCGGAAACGCGTCAATACATGGGTCTTCCTCTGGCCAAAATCGTGCGCTGCCGACAACAATACCATCGTTGTTTATGCCTTGTGCAATGGTAAACATGCTAGGTACGATGGTCTCAAACGTGCCTTTTTTCACATCGTAGATAAATCCATCCGCAGCGACATAAGCAAACGGAGTAGATTTCTCTACCGAAAAGTAACCTGTAATAAGACCATTGTTGTTCATCGCTCTTGCGTTAGTCACATCCAACGCATCAGGGTGTTCGAATGTCGTAACCTTGCCTTTTTTATCCATATAAAATGAAAGGCGCCATTCATTTTCCGCATCATCCCATACGCCAGCATAGTGGCCTGAGTCTGAGGTGGCTAAAACAGCTGCATCTTCGAGGTCACCTATTTCCAGGTCCGATATTCCTCCTGATTTAAGGGAATACGAGAAGTTACCACCATCACTGGGGCCGACCGCAAAACCGCGGTCGTTGAGACCAAAAATACTGGTGTTTTCAGCTCCGGGATAAGTTACAAGTTCAAAGCTATAATGACTGTCGGCTAGTGCATTATTTGCTGAAAATGCGGTAGCTACCGCGGAAAAAAGTACGCTTTTAGAAAAGTTGTTCATTGTTATCTCCTTAAATCAGCCGGATGGCTGGAAAAAATGCGCCTTTCAATCCTGCATTCGGCTTTCCTTGAACAACCACTACACCGATGCTACTGAACGTATCACTCACCAAAGATAGTCCACTTTTCACAAACTGACAGAATTTCCACTGACCGTCTTAACACGCAAAACACCCGCTTAGCCTCAATTTGGTCGGTTTCACACTCAAGCCGGTTTACATTATTAACAATTCAGACACATGTAAGCTTTGTACTCTCAGAGGTTCCAGTACGTATGGCTCGGGTAACATTTCTTCGCTCTTCGATTTCGACCGCTGTTGTATTTGCGCTACTGGGATGTGGTGGTGGCGGTGACGCCTCACCCACTCCGGTCCCTACACCATCGCCTGCACCGGCTCCGGCTCCAACGCCTACTCCACCTCCGCCACCGAGTGGCTACACCCTGACTGCGGTATCCAACTCGAATGAATTGGGTCGCGGGGGCTGCGGTGACAATACGTCCGCACAGAGCAGCGTATTTGTGGATGTAACAGCATCTGCAGGCCTATGTTATGATGTTGCCACAGATGCCAGTGACAGCATTCCTGCGCGGGTTGGCGGGGGCATCGCAGTAAACGATATTGATAACGACGGCGATCTGGATATCTACGTGACCCATGGCCGCAATGAAAACGGCAAGCTGTTTACCCTAAATACCTCATTCGCGTTTGACGATGCGACGCAGGCATCAGGCATTCGTGTGCTCGCCACCAATCATTCGGCCGGTTTTATCGATATTGACCGTGATGGCGACCAGGACCTGGTCACCATGCTCGAAGCAGAGCCCTATATTCAGTTTTTTGCTAATCAGGGTGAGCAACGCTTTGACGATATTTCCCACCTTGTCGACATAGAAATGAGCAAAGATACCTATTCGATGGCAGCGGGCGATATCGATGCAGACGGTGACCTGGATCTATTCTTCACCCATTGGCACCCTGAAAATGAACAGCACAGTCGCGAGTTTCTCTGGCAACGTACCGGTCCTGGCCAGTATGAGGACGTCAGTGAAGTGGTTGAACTTGAGCCTTTTGACAAACTACCTGCAGGTTCCACCGGTGATGAGTTTTCTTTTACGCCCATCTTTGCTGACATTAACGAAGATCGTCTGCCGGATTTGCTCATTGCTGCCGACTGGGGAACCAGCCAGTATCTGGTAAATAATGGCAGCATGCAGTTTATTGACGACACCATCCCTGTGGTTGTCAGCGATCGTGCCGGCATGGGCGCCGCAACAGCAGACTATGATAACGACGGTGACATTGACTGGTTTGTGTCTGCCATCGGTGATACCCGTGAAGAATTTTTAACCATCGGTCTGTTTGATGGCAATCGTCTATATCAGAATGACGGTAACGGAAACTTTCTCAATATGACTGACTATGCCGGCGTACGGCAGGGATACTGGGCATGGGGAAGCTGTTTTGCTGACGTCAACAACGATGGTTTTGCCGATCTTTTCGTCGTCAATGGCTATAACGGCTGGACTGAAGAACAAACCCAGAGCGGCAACTTTGACCATTTTATGTCGACACCGGCAAAGCTATACATGAATAACGGTGACGGTACCTTCACTGAGCGAACCCAACAGTTAGGGATCACCCATACCGACATGGGAAGAGGCTTAGTGTGCTATGACTATGACCGCGATGGTGATATTGACCTTTTGATTGCCAACAGCGGCAAATCACCCACTCTTTATCGAAACGACAGTGCGGCCGAGGGAAATCATTTTGCCAACATTCGTCTGACCGGCACACGAGATAACCCGCAGGGGGTCGGCGCTCGCATCACCCTTAAGGCAGGAGAGCTGACATTGACTCACGAGATGCAGCTGGGCGGATTATATGTGTCGCAAAACCCGGTTGAGGCGCACTTCGGCTTGGCGCGACACACGCAGATTGATGAGATACGCGTACAATGGCCAGAAACAGGTGTTGAGGACACTGTGATAACAGATATCGCGGCCGACCACTTTATCGTAATCGACCACCCGCTGAATAACGACTGACGAGTCAGGCTATCAGAAGTAATTCGACAGATAGTCGAACGCTTCTTTACCAATTACCTCGCCAATACGACGCCCCGGTATATCATCTGCCGGGGGATGAATACCGCCCCAAATTCGCGACAAGCCTGATTGGTCGGCAGCGTCCCGATACGTTGCCCATTGCAGTGAAAATGACACACTGGGACCACGCTCGAACACCAGAAAATCATTTGCCTCTACGCTAAAGCCACTCATACCGCCAGGGAAAAACGCTGAGCCCGTCATCTCGGTCAAAAGCTCAGCCGCGGCGCGTGAGAAGGTTGAATGTCCTGATACGTAACCAGCAAAGGGGGGCGTAACAAAGGTAGGACGCTGATATGGCCACCAGTTTTCTGCCAGGATCCAGTCCACGCCGCCCTTATCAACCACAGGGTTGTTGATATAATCCGGCCCCTGCCAGGCATACAGCTTAATCTTGCCAACGTGTTCAGCATTGGTACCTGCCAGAGGTTCGTTTGCAGTGACCAGTTCAATATATCCAGGCACCAGAGGCAGTCCATCAGGATGATAAGAGGCGGCCGCAGGGTCACTGCTTTGTCCTCGCTCTGCCATTGCTCGAATAGCAGACACCGGACGCAGATAATCATACCGGCCCTTTATGCCCCATGCTGCGATGGCAGAATCGTGCATGGTGCCACCTAATGCGAAGTAGGTTTTTACATCCCACTCGAGATTCCCTAACTGTTCACCCTGCCCGGCCCAGCGCTTCTCAAGCTGTGGATGATCGCTGACCGTATTTAAAATGGTAAACCAGTGGCCCGGTGGCGTTTCAGAGTCCGGGCCATCTGCCCAGAATTCCGCCAGCACGCGCACGTAATCTCCTCTTGGCACCATTTGCGGTTCGTAAGGCTCGCCTGTTATCGGATTCTCAGCATAGCCTATGCTGGCATCTCCCCCCTCTAACTGCTGATAAAAGGACTGAAATTCTTCAAACGTGCTTGGAAATTGAGAGATGTTACCTAACCGATTCGGTGACACATCCCACATCACATTATCTTCATCAGTAAGATGGGCTGACCAGATGGCGACCAGAGAAAAACCCCACTGGTACGCTGCAGAAGTATCGGTGCCGATTAAGGGTGGCTGACCAGGATCATGGTAGACCTGATAATCGAAACCGTCTCTCTGAAAAATCGTTTTGTCGTTCGCTGATAAGGAAAACGGCACAACCTGGCCCCATTCGGGGCTCAAGAACTCGGGCGCATCTTCAGTGCGATTCCCCGCCTGATCGATAAAGCCTTCTATCACAAGCGGTTGCCAGCGATTCAAGTCGACGATATCAGGGTTACCGGGGATCTCTGAATCCAGCACTAACGGCGGATTCACCGGCTGATAATACTGATTTTCATAAAAGCCCTGCTCGTTGGCACCGTCTTGCAAACCAAACTCAATGTAGCAATCGGCAATCGCATTGCCCAAGGCCGCTGCATTACCATCGGCGTGTTCAGTTTGCTCAATATCCGGGTCAAAACCCAGTTCTTCCATTAACTCATCAACATGCGCGTAAATGAACCCGACGCCCGGTGAGTAGCGGAAACGGTGCTTTATGATGCGATAAGCAGCATAGCTTATCGCACGCTCTTGCTCAGGCAGCACATCAACGGGAATATCAAATTCTGTTGCAGGACAGGAAAACCCGGCAACCTCGTTGCCATATAAGAATCCTGTTGCCTCGTCATTAAATACAGACCAGGCGTCATACATAGCGGCAGAAATATGAAACAGGTTCCGCGCATGCACGGTTGGTCGGGCAAAGTCATTGCGTACTCCGTAAAGCACAGCTTCATTCCACATTCTCGCCACAGAATGTCCTACTCGCTCAGGCGTCACGGGTGTTGGTGTCGGCGTGGGCGCTGGCGTAGGCGACGGTGCAGGTGCCGGTGATGGCGTAGGTGTTGGCGTAGGTTGGGTTTCACTGCCACCGCCACCACAGCCACTCAATGACATCACTAGAGCCGCGCAAAGACAGGACAAGGGGTACGTTTTTTTAATCATTACAGCAAGTCTGACTATCACCCAGGAATCTGGGTAGTGTTAATACCATGTAAACAGTAGTCTACTCTGAAATGATCTCGGCAGAGTCATGGTTAACTCCTGTTCATCTCACCCATCACCCCGCTTAGCGATTATAAAAATTAAAGTTGTTCATATTTTCAGCAGATAGCCTTGTTGAGGGGTATTGTTATGATAAACACCAGTACACAAGTGAGTGCTGTTGAGCACACCTATATGCGTCAGGAACATCGTGAAGCGAGCTTAACCATGTCGGATCGCGCTTCGCCACCATCTTCTTCTGACGCGCCATCACTAACCGATGAACTCGTTGAGAACCGCCTGACAGCGGAGCAGCAGGCCAAAAAATTTCTTATCGAAAGTCTATCCAGCGACGACTTTGCCACGGCGCTGAAAAATCTGGTTGAGTATATTGAAGTCAAACAAGCATCCTCATCCGCTGAAACAGAGCAAAATGCCAGCCGTGGTCCGTCTGCACAAATCAGAGTCAGAGAACGCCTGCAGGAGACGGAACAGCTTCACTATGCGACAACGTTGAGCATGATTGATGAGGACTTGAAGCACGAGCAGACGTTGTCGATGTCGGTGCAGTTTTCACGGCAGCTGGATATCGAAAGAGAAGTGACGATGAGTATTCGTGAGCTTCAGGATCCTCTGTTGTTTAATTTGGGTAACAAGACAAATCTGATTGGCAATAGTTCTCATGACTTCGACCTCGATGGAGACGGTCAGACAGAAGCCATTCCCACATTGGCAAAAGACATCTGGTATCTGGCCTACGACCAAAATGGAAATGGCGAGATAGACAACGGAATGGAGCTGTTTGGTGCAAAATCTGGAGATGGCTTTGCCGAACTGCGTCAATTGGATAGTGATGATAGTGGCTGGATTGATGAGACAGACGAACGCTTCGCATCACTATCATTATGGGATGGCCGTAACCAGCAACGCTCATTGCAAGAGGCTGGCATTAAAGGCATTTCTTTATTTTCCAGCGCTACCCCGTTCACTTTTACAGACAACGTGGGGCAAACCGTTGCCCAGCTGCGACAGACCAGTGTATATCTGAGCGATGACAATTCGCTTGGCGCCGTGCATCAGGTTGACTTTGCGGTCTGAATCGATCTTTTGCGCACCGCCGACCGTATCGCGCTAACATTGACATAAATGGTTAGTGTGAATAAGACGGCATGCGCTACGTAAAGCATTATCAATGCACCGAATGTGCGACAACCTACCCGGTTGAGACTCCAATGAACCTGTGTCCACGTGACCATCGTCCGGTTCAGATGATACTGGACATGGCAAAGATAAAGGCTGACTTTCCAGACATGCAGTGGTACTCGCCACAAGAAAAAAGCATGTGGCGATTCGGGCCTCTGATGCCCTTTAATAAACAACATCAGCAAGACAAGGTCGTCAGTCTCGGCGAAGGGCATACGCCCATCGTCGACATTCGTGACTTTGCACTGTGTCGGTCACTTAATTTGCAGGTTTTTGTGAAAGACGAGGGTCAGCCTTATGAAGGCTACGGGGCTAACCCCACCGGCAGTTTCAAAGACAGAGGCATGTCTATGGTTGCCACAATGGCCAAGCATTATGGTCTCACCAAATTGACGGTGCCGACACAGGGTAATGCGGGCGACTCCCTGGCACATTATGGACAGTCGCTTGACTACCAGGTCGCCGTGGTGATGCCCGATGATACGCCGCAAAACATAATGGGCAGCGTCGCTGTAGCAGCATTGAAAGATCAGAATATCAGCCTTGATCTGGTTAAAGGTACGATCCGCGAGGCTGGCGAATTTATGAAGCAACACTTTGTGCCACAGGGCTTTTTCAACTGCGCAACGTTTCAGGAGCCAGGCTGGCGTATTGAGGGCAAGAAAACCATGGGGCTGGAGCTGGCCGAACCGTGGCCCGGCATTAAGCATGACTGGTCACTGCCAGATGTCATATTTTATCCAACCGGCGGTGGTACAGGTATTTTAGGGATGTGGAAAGCCTTTGATGAGCTCGAATCACTGGGTGTTATTGATTCAAGACGTCCGCGCATCATCGCCGTGCAGAGCGAGAACAACACGCCTATCGTGCACGCCATGGATAACCAGTTGGATGACACCGTTGCGACCAACGGCGGCGATACCATTGCGACTGGCATTAACGTGCCCGGTGGCGTCGGTCATAAAGCGGTGCTGCGCATACTGCGGGACAGCAATGGTGCAGCATTAGCGGTTAGCGAGCAGGACATGCATGACATCAGTCAGGCAATCTTTGCTCAATATCAGATGTGGATAAGCCCGGAAGGCGCTGCCTGTATAGGTGCGCTTACCGAAGCCAAAAAGCGGAAGCTGGTCACAGAGCAGGATTGCATCGCGTGTTTTAACACCGGCAGTGCGGAGAAATACCTGCAAAACCTGCATGATATTTTTATGCCTCGTCGCTCGCCACACCGCACTGAATAGTGCGGCAACAGCAAAGATTACAATGGCTTGCCCAACAGTTCATTGAGCGCCAGTCGGTTTTTGATATCTTCAAACGCATCGCCGACGTAACCGGCCAGTTTATCCACATCTGGGATGGTATCCCGGCATGCCAGGAATCCAAAGCCGATGGTATCGCAATAGCTGACCACGGTAATATTTAGCGACTGACCGTCAATCAGTACAGAAAGTGGATAGGTGGCCAGCATTTTGGCACCACCAAAGTAAAGCGGCTGGCGGGGCCCAGGCACATTTGAAATGGTCACGTTGGCCGAGGGCGGCATCATGCTGGTGATATTTAACTGGTTAGCGGCGGCCACAAGCCCCTGCGCCACAACCGCAAAACTGGTCGCAGCTTCTATCGACACTTCCTGCACTTCCTGTTTGGCGCTTTGCGTCGATTCACCTATTTTTGCTAACCGCTTCAATGCATCGCCTTCATCTGTCGCCAGATTTGCCATCACATAGGTAATCTGGTTACCTGCCCGATTAAGTTGCCTCACTGATACAGGTACCGTAGCAATTAACGATTTTTTGGGAATATTCTGCTTTTCCATCATGTAACGGCGCAGTGCACCTGAGCATGCCGCCAATACCATATCATTCACCGTCGCCCCAGCCTGTTTACCCACTTCCTTGACCTCTGCGAGCGATAGCGTATTAATGGCAAATCGTCTGGCGCCCGTGATAGGTACATTAAACAGCGATTTGGGGGCTGTAAACGGCGCGGGCGCACTGGCATTTTTAAATCCAACGGCTTTCAGTCCCTGTTCAACAAACATCTTTGACAGGTCCTGAACCAGTTGACTGCTTTTACTCACCTGTTTTACCAGCTTACCGGCGCTATCTTTAAGTGACGGTGACTGCACAGCAGGAAGCTTGTTACGCTCGCGTTTACCTGTCCAGGGCGCCACGACCTCATCATCAGCAGATAAACTGAGGCAATTTTCCATCAGCTCTACGCCACCCATGCCGTCAATCGACGCGTGGTGCATTTTCATATAAATCGCTATCTGATTGTTTTCCAATCCTTCAATCAGATGGAACTCCCACAGCGGTCTGCCCTTATCAAGTAAACGACTGTGCAAGCGAGACACCAGTTCCAGCAAATCCTTCATGCGCCCCGGCTTAGGCAGTGCTGAATGACGGACGTGGTAATGAATGTCAAAATTCTCGTCTTCAACCCAACTGGGTAATGACGCCACAGAGTCTGAACTGAGTTTTAGGTTAAACGGTGGCCCTGCGGGCTGCCTTTCCAGTTTATCCAGTAAATCCCGACAATAGTTACCTGTGTAGCCGTCAGGCACTTCCAGCACGACCAGACTGGCAACATTCACCGGCGTGGTTTGCTTTTCCAATGACAAAAATGCCAAATCTAATGCATTTAACTTGGTGGCCATACGCTTCCTCGCCTCTCTACTTGACGCAGACTCAGTGTTATACCGATACTCATAACGTATCCCATGGTCGCAATGTTTGTTGCGTCATGCAATGTTGAATAGGAGAGCGGGATGCTGAGCCTTATCTGGGAAATGTTTTACATGAGCATTATCGTCTTTGCGATAGGCTATGGTTTACACATTGTCGCATTCCGCCGCGGCCTGGGTGATGCAAGCCACACCATCAATGCCAAGCAGCTGAAAAAACAAGCCAAAAAAAATAAGCAGAAATTTAAAACCGGACATTCGCTGCTGGATAACTGGCTACGATTTGGTGGTGGGTATTACGGAATTATCGCGTTAATTCAGCTGTTTTTTATTGAGTTAGCCCAGGTAAGAGACTTTATTGCTAACTGGCCAGGTTTGATAAGTTTTATTGATAGTCTTGGCATTCGCACAATCATTCGCTTCTTTATCGAGCAAGCCATGAATGTGGTCAGTGCATTTATTTGGCCAACAGATTATCTGCAACGTTATGATGTAATACAACTCGCTATGCTTATTGGCGTGACATATTTCGTCTATGAGTTAGCCCGCAAGGCGGCAAGGTATGAAACGTCAGAGATTTTATAGAATTGATTAGGATTAACCTGCTTATAACTTATATCTTTGAATACTTTCTGCGAGCTCTTTGAGTCTGAAAGGCTTCCCAAGTACATCAAGCGCCCCCTCTTTTTTAATTCCTGCCACTGTATCTTCTGACATAAAGCCCGTACACATTATGACCTTAACATCCGGATTGATCACTTTGAGCGCCTTCAATGTTTCACGTCCATTCATCTCGGGCATCATCATATCTAATAACACAAGGTCAATTTCAGACCATCGTTTTGTGTAAATCTCAATCGCTTCCTTTCCGTCAGACGCGAGAAGTGGTTTGTGCTCGAGAGCGACTAGAAAGTCAGCACAGACTTCGCGGATAGTGGGTTCATCGTCAACTACCAAGATAGTCATTGAACGCTCTTTATGCGCAGCCTTTGTGTCCTCAATAGACTGTTCAACTCGGATTTCTTTATCGCTCAACGGTAATATCAGTTCAATAGTGGTACCCACGTTTGGCTCGCTTTCTATGGTGATCATGCCACCAAAACTTTGTATTGACCCATACACGGAGCTAAGCCCTAGGCCGGTTCCTCTACCAAGCGGCTTTGTTGTATAAAAAGGCTCAATAGCCTTTTCAATATCTTCCGTTGACATTCCAATACCGGAATCTCTCATTTTAACTGAGATATACCTACCAGGCGTCAGAGTTCCCGCAATAACATGTTGGCTTGAATCAGTTATATCTATTGAATTGGTCGATATTTCAATATCGCCTGACTCCAGAATCGCATCACTCGCATTTAACCCCAGATTTAACAGAGCATTCTGCAACAGATATTTATCTGCAAGCACAACAGACTTGGGTGCGGAAAAGTCAGTGTATATTTTGATCCGCTTATCGACGGAGTGCTTAAGCAGGTCAATTGCAGCATTAATCTCATCATGAATATCTATGGGTATGAAGGTAATATCCTGCTTCCTGGCAAAACTTAATAGTTGTTTAGTCAGATGTTGTGCATGTTCAGCTGTATTCGTGATTTTTTCCGCGTATTTTTTAGCTTGCTCGAGTTGCTCACTGTCCAAAATCAAGTCTGCAAAGCCCATCACACTAGCCAACTGATTGTTGAAGTCGTGGGCGACGCCACCCGCTAATAGTCCGAGTGCTTCCAATTTCTGAGACTGTATAAGTTCAGTTTCCAATCTTTTCCGGTCAGAAATATCGATATGCGAGCCTATCATTTTGACAGGCTTGCCATCCTCATCCTGCAACACCGAAGCATGACAAAATATCCACAGATAATGGCCATCTTTATGCCGAAATCGAAATTCACTTTCGTGCTTTTTAGTGCATTCAGCGATACTTTTTTCGATAAGTTTGAGGGTTTCAGGAAGGTCATCTGGATGGACTCTGCTTTCCCAGGATTCAAACGCATCAGCTAGTTCATCGTCGTTATAACCAATTTGGCGTTTATATTCTCTGGAAAATCTCACTTGATTACTGACCAGGTCCCAATCCCAAAAACCAATATTTGCGGCTTTTACCGATTCTTGATAACGCAGATTGGCTTCTTCAAGCTGTTGGCTCTTCTGTTCAAGCGCTTCAAGCAGGCGCCTACTCTCGGTAATGTCAAAACACGAGCCGATATAGCCTTTGAATTCACCGTTTTCGTCATAAAATGGACATCCATCATCTTGGATCCAACCGTATGAACCGTCTTTACGTAACAGTCGGTAGTCCATTGAAAATGGCTGTCTTGCATCAAACGCAGTAACGTATATGTCTAGGCAACGTTGATAATCGTCTTCATGAACGCCCTCAGCCCAACCGTAGCCAAACTCTTGCTCCAGCGTTCGGCCACGATATTGCAGCCATGCCTGATTGAAGAAAACGCACTGTTTAGTAGCGTCTGCGACCCACAATAGAACCGATGAGGCATTAGCAATAGCCAGTCCAATATGAGAATGGTCAGAACTGCTCTTAGTCAACGAACTGATTATTTCCTTCACAAAAGGCTCGTGCAGTAAGTTACGCCCCTAAATGATAGTTTATGCTCTTATAAGTTTCATTGATCTGAAATAAATAAGCCGATGTTTTCTCTTAGGACGGATAACGGCACCGAACCATAGGCAAGCAGCGCGTCATGAAACGCACGCAGGTCGAATTTATCGCCGAGTGCTGCTTCCGCTTCCTTACGCAGGGCTTTGATTTCAAGCTCACCAATTTTGTATGACAGGGCCTGAGCAGGCCATGAAATATAGCGGTCAATTTCAGTGTTCACATTCAGCTCGGATAAGGCGGTATTCTCAAGCATAAACTTCATTGCCTTGTCACGGGACCAGCCTTTGGTATGCATACCGGTATCGACGACCAGTCGGGCGGCGCGCCACATTTCATAACTTAACCGACCAAATTCCTCATAAGGCGTTTTATATATACCGACTTCTTTGCCCAGGTATTCTGAGTAGAGTCCCCACCCCTCACCAAAGGCTGAGATATAGGTATAACGCCTCACCTCTGGCAGGTCGTCCAATTCGCGAGACAGTGAAATCTGCAAATGATGGCCCGGAACGGCCTCGTGCAGGGTCAATGCGGGGATGGCGTAAAGTGGACGCTTGTCCAGTGCATAGGTGTTTACCCAGTAGTAACCGGGCTGGTCATCACGACGAGGAGACACATAACGGCCAGTCGTGTATTTAGGCGCAATGCTATCTGGTACCGGTGCCACGCCGTAAGGCGTGCGCGGCAGTTTGTAAAACAGTTTGGGTAACTGTGCGTCCATTTGCTTTGAAACATACGAGGCGAACATCAGCAGCTCGTCAGCCGTTTTGGCATAAAACTGTGGGTCGGTGCGTAAAAACTCGATAAAGTCGTTGATATCCCCCTCAAATTCCAACTCATCGACAATTTGCTGCATCTGCGCACGGATCCGAGCGACTTCTTGAAGACCAAGCTCATGGATATCGTCGAAGCTCATTGAGGTGGTGGTGTAATATTCGACCCGATTTTGATAGTAGGCTTCGCCATCCGGCCACGTCAGGGCGGAAATGTCCTGCTTGGCGTTGGGCTGATACTGCTCGGTAAAAAACGTATAGAACGACTGATAGGATGGGTATACGTCGTCCTGAATAACCTTAAACGCTTTTGCCTGAAGCTTTTCTCTGACGTCATCCTCAAATTCAAGAATAGCGCCTTCGGTAAAGGGCTTATAGAAGCGACTTTGTTCAACAGGTTCAGCGAAATACGACTTAATACCGTCTTCAAAACCTTGTAACACCACGGCAGGTTGCACCATGCCGACTTCCATGCCTTTTTTCATGTAGGCAATATGCTGAGAAAACTGTCTGGGGAAGAGAGACAGTCTGGCCAAGTAATTCTGGTAGTCTTCGGCTGTTTTAAAGCGTGTAGAATTGGCCAGTCCACCCAACGAGCCATGAAACCCGTACTCTGACGTGAGCGGTACATAGTGGGCGTTAAAGCGGTAGCTGTCGATGTCGTTTTGCACCCGGTACTTTTGCATCAACAAGGTAATTTGCTCATCCCGCGTCAGCGCCTCTACGTCAAGTGCGTTCAAGCGCTGCATAAATGTCGAAAAAACCTCTGCCTGACGCGCCAGTGCCTGTGGCGAAATGTCGGCAAGCTGGTCGTCATAATCGTGCACGCCCATCGATGTGGCAAAACGTGGACTGATGGACAGTTCATATTGCCAGATCTCATCCAATAGCTTGGTTAACTTTTCGCTGGCCTCGGCCGCGAATATCTGCCCTGAGGCTAACAACAAAAAACAGAATAAAATGAAAGATTTCATAATGGCGTCGTCTGTAGCGTTTTTCATAGACTAACCAAGAACGGCGGGAAGTTAAATGTGCATACGATGTTTAATAAGATATTCATCGACACGCTGCATCAAGCCCGTCAGATCTTGCACGCTAGCGTAAGCTGTAAGATGACTCGTGCGGTTCTTTATCCACTCAACATCTTGCTTTTCAGTGTAACCCAAATAAATCTGGTGCAATGAAAGCCAATCCACTGGCTGCACATATACGCCCATCATCACTGCAATAGCATGACGCTTCCTAACCTGCGCCAGACCCACCAGCTTTCTGTTTTGGGTATCAAATAGCTCACCGTGGGAGGCACCAGCAAAACATTGCCATTGGTGCTTTTCAGGCCCTTTATCAACCTTGTCACAGACACGAGTCGGCACGCCAAGGTCTGATAACGCCGCCTGCCAAATAGCACCAAACAATTGAAAACAGGCAATCAGATCATTGTGTGCCATGGGATGTGCGGTAGGGATGACGGTGCTGACGCTCACCAACCCTTCTGATGCCAAAACGGCGCCACCACCCGATAAACGCTGACAGACTCCAACATCATATTGCTGCGCCCGCAATTGCATTGCGTCCGTTGGCTTTTGACTGCGCCCTAACACAACATGGTTGCCTTGATAATGCCATATAAGATGTCGAAGTTGATTGTTGCCATCCTGTAACATCTCAGAGAGTGCGGCGTTCTCGTCCAACGCACTTCCACAACCATGTATATGAACGACTTCTTCTTTATGCTCCATTCTATTTCGGCACCCTCTGATCCTGCAATTGCGTCAGTGTTGGAAGCATTCTGATTCTTCAGAGATTGAATTACCACTGTTTAAACTTGCGCGGGTTTTTGCGCGACTTATGACTATTCTATGTCTTTAACCCTTTTAGGATGTGCACCTATGATTACCCCTAGACATGTAAGATGGGCATCCAGTTTTGCTCAGTTATGGAAAGACCTGGCCCTGCTGGTCGTCGGCATCTATCTGGCATTATGGATGGAAAACACGGTGCAGGATTGGGAAAACGATGGTAAACAAAAAAGTTATCTGGCGCAGCTTAGTGAAGATCTTGCGACAGATGAAAGACAGTTGAATAGTCTGATCCCGCAGTTGGAAAACAAAGCGAACAAGCTCGAGCAAGCCATCGGTTATTTTCAGACTAATCCCATCAAAGCCAGCGATAAGGAAGCACAGCGCTGGGCCGTTGAGGCAGCCAGTACGGTGAATGCCTATTTTTTCTTCACGCCTCAGGATTTCACATTTTTATCCATGCGCGAAAGCGGTGATTTTAAACTGCTCAGAGACGACGACATCAAACGTCAGTTGCTAAAAATAAATGGCCAATATCGATTAATTGATACTCTGCAAAAGAACTACATGCAGGGGCTTGATG
This sequence comes from Aestuariibacter salexigens DSM 15300, assembly GCF_000429145.1. Lineage (GTDB taxonomy): Bacteria > Pseudomonadota > Gammaproteobacteria > Enterobacterales > Alteromonadaceae > Aestuariibacter > Aestuariibacter salexigens. Next base: position 211,845 of record NZ_AUBH01000002.1, on the reverse strand, counting down.
ATGAGTTTATTCCCATGTGGGTCAGGCATGCCGATATGATTAACGACGAGCTTGTGCGGCCGGAAATCATTACTCAACCAATCTTTAAAAATATGCTAGCTTTTGCCTGGAATGAAACATCGCAACGTCGCATTCAAATGAAGCGTACGCTTGAAGAAATCAGGCAGTTACGACGTAATCTGGGCGCCGCTTTAGTCGAATAGTAATCTCAAGACGCATTAATAATTGACTGTTATACTCGTTTTAATGTGCACGCAGTAGTACAGGCGTTTTCTTGAAAGTAAGTTTATCTTCCGGGTTTAACAGAGTATTGGCAGCTATGCTGCACGCCCTCACTTCGTTGTTTTTCCTAGCGCTGTTGACTGTTACCTCGTCGCTTCATGCCGAGCAGCAATGTGTTGATACGCCTGAGCCCCTGAATGTCTGGTTTTTTTTACCCGGTGACAGCCATAACCTGTTCTGGCGCTCGAGCAGGCAGTTTGCAGAAGCGGTTGCCGATGATTTACGCGTTAATGCACGAATGGTAGTGATTGAGGAATATAGCGATAATCGACTTGGTTTTGAGGAACTGATCAAGCAGACCATGGATATCCCGGACCGAGAACTTCCTGATGCCGTAATAAGTATTTTGTATGGTGGTGGAGAATTTTCGCAGATTAGTCTGCTGCACAAATACAGTGTTCCTTTTCTGACCTTTAATACCAGTCTGGATGAAAATGTCCTGAAACTTACAGGTTTACCCAGAACCATGTTTCCCAGATGGATTGAACATATTTCTCCTGACGAGCAACTTGCCGGTGGCCAACTGGTCGATGCCATTGCACAGCGCACATCAGGCAAAACCATGGCAATTCTGGCCGGTCCCACTCGTTCTACGGTTAACAGTCACCGCGTAAAAGGTGCCCAGGCAAAGGCTGGTGAACTGGGTCTGGAAGTCATACCGCCTGTGTATACAGACTGGACCAGACAGAGTAGCGAAAGAGCCGCAAACGTATTGCTCCAGCGGATACCGGATATTGATATGCTGTGGACGGCCGGGCCTGATATAGCACAAGGCGCTATCGACGTGTTGCGGCAGCAAAATTCATCCATCGTAGTGGGCAGTTTTGACTGGTCGAAGAGCAATATTGAGCTAATAAAACAACAGCACCTGACGGTGAGTTTTGGCGGTCACTTCATGGAAGCTGGCTGGGCCTTGATCATGGCCTATGATTATTTACGTGGTGCCAATTTTATCCATGACACCGATTCGGTACTGTTTTCTGAACTCAAGAAACTGGACTCTGAAAACGTCTCGCAAATTGAGCGTCTGATAATAAATGAAAACTGGCGTAGTATAGATTTTTCAGCGTTTTCGAAATGCCTCTCAGGAAACCATGAAAACTACGACTTTTCATTGCAGAAACACATTACATCAGCACGTTGATTACTTTTTGATCACAAGGGAATTTTATTATGTTAATACCGCGCCATTTTCTCGCTCACACAGCGCTACTGGCGCTTGTCTGCTTTACGAGTGCGCCGGTTACTGCTGAGCAGAGCCAAAACACAGCTGACAAGACTGCGGATATAGCGCCAGCACAGCGCTTTGAATCATCTCATAAAGGCTCGTTTAACGGCGACCGATTAAGCTATCGGGTGTCGGCGGGTGAAACCTATATTACAGATGGCGAAGGACAACCCACCGCCTCCATTTTTTCGTTCGATTATCTGGTCGATGACAAAAACAACAGGCCCGTCACGTTCATCTGGAATGGCGGCCCGGGTTCATCATCAACCTGGCTACACATGGGTGGCTATGGACCCAAGCGGATTGTGGTTCCAAGTGATGCCGATCATCCTGGCGCGGCGCCCTACCAAACGAAAGATGCACCTGAAACCATACTGGATGTTACAGATATGGTTTTCGTCGACCCAGTAGGCACCGGATTTTCTCGCGCCCTGGGTGAAACAAAGAAAACCGAGTTTTGGGGGCTGACTGAAGACGCGCGTTCCATCGCTGCATTTATCGCGCAATGGCTGACCGACAACAAACGTTGGAACTCACCACTGTTTTTACTTGGCGAAAGCTTCGGCACCACGCGTGCTGCGGCCGTTGCCAATGTTCTGCTCAACAATCACGTGATCAACGTGAATGGCATTATATTCGTCTCCCAGGCACTCGACTATCAGGGCTCAACGCCTTATGTGGATGACAACATCATTTCCTACGTTACCTATATTCCGACCATGGCGGCGACCGCCTGGTATCACGGCAAAGTGGATACTTCCGGAGATTTTGAAGCCTTTATCGAGCAAAGCAGGCAGTTCGCTACAAACGACCTTCTTCCAGCACTGTTCAAAGGAAACCGGATAAGCGAACAGGAGCGTCAGCGAATCGTGGCGGGTCTGAAGACATTTACCGGATTGAGCGAAGACTATATTAATAACGTAAACCTGCGTATCAATGGCTATCGTTTCGCTAAACAGCTGTTGAGAGATAAAGGCATTGCCGTGGGCAGGCTGGACAGTCGCTACATCAAAGATGAACGCGATGATGTTGCGGCAGGACCCGGTGAAGATGCGTCCTCTTCTATTTCTCCCGCCTATAAGTCAGCGCTGATGCATTACATGCAGCACGACCTGAACATCAACTGGAACCGAAAATATCTTAATCCAGCCGATCCGGAGCTGTCCGACAACTGGCGCTGGCGTCCGGTACCGGACGGCCAGGGTTGGGAGCCGGCATACGTCAATACCGCACACGATTTAGCGGATGTATTGCGTAGTAACCCTTCACTACGAGTGATGGTGGCATCCGGATATTATGATTTAGTGACACCCTTTTTTGATGCTGAATATACCCTAAATCGCCACGGCATCAGCGCAGACAGAATTGACTATCTGTACTATCACGGCGGACACATGATGTACGTGAATGAGCCTTCGAGAGTGGCGCTGCTAAAAGACACCAGAGCGTTTATTAAGGCGCAGCTAGCACGCTGATATGGGGTGCCCTCCTTCGAGGGCACGACGAAAAGGTATGAGGGCATGACTCACCTTTGTCATTCCGGCCGTTACACTTTGTCATTCCGGCCGTCACGGCCGGAATCCAGACTTTAGCTAATCACCTGGTTACGGCCGTTACGTTTACCCTCATACAACAGCTTGTCAGCGCGATTTATACAGTCATCCAGCGTTTGGTCTGGCTGAATTTCACTCACACCAATTGTGACCGTCATATTTAATTCCTGCCCCTCAACTTCACTGAGTTTCTTTTCTATCGCACTGCGAATCTTCTCAGCGGTATGAGTGGCTTCGCTCAGCGTGGTGTTGACCGCCAGCATAATAAACTCTTCTCCCCCCCAGCGGGCCAGAAGGTCATGCTTACGGGTTTTTTCGGACATCAGATTGGCTGCTGCAACGAGGGCACGGTCGCCGAAGGCGTGTCCGTTTTCATCGTTAATCACCTTAAAATCATCAAGATCGATCATTAATATCGAGAACGGTGTACCGGTGCGACGGTAGCGATCCAATTCATTATCCGCATGAGCTCTGAAGTCACGTCTGTTTCGTAATCCAGTTAGCTCGTCCGTTGAGGAGAGCTTGCGCAATTTAAGATTACTCTCTTCCAAATCTCGAGTGCGCTTTTCAACCAGCCGACTGAGTTTTTCGGACCGTTCTTTCAATGCCCATACCCGCCAGCGATATAGCAGGGTGATAAGCGTTAACGCTAACACTAGCCACAGTATCTTGGACCAGTTATTCCAATACCAGGGGGGCACGACAACGACTTTCAGACTGGCAATATTATCACTCCACACCTGATCCTTGTTCGTCCCCTTCACCTGCAGTGTATAAGTGCCGGGATCTAGATTGGTGTAGGTGGCGACGCGGTATTTAGCCAGCGCAGTATTCCAGTCTTTATCAAAGCCCGTTAGCATAAATGCGTATTGGTTATTATCCGGTGCGGAAAAATCTAACGCGCTGAACTTAACGCTGAAGATATTATCCTCTGGACCCAGTTCAATAGCGTCAGCGATGTGAATAGGTTTGCTCAATATGGCAGTGGCACTTTGCTCGACCGAAGGTGTGACAGGTTTGTTTAGCACTAAAAGCTTGGTTAGCACGACCTCCGGCTTCCATGTCGAGAAATGAATGTCATCCGGGAAAAACGTCGACATCCCTTTAGGACCAGCAAATACGATCTCGCCGCTGCTCAACTGTAAACTGTGGTTGATGTAATAGCCTTCGGAATAGGCGCCGTTCTTTTTATTAAAGTAGGTAATATGTTCGGAGCCTTGCTCAATTTTTGCAATCCCCTCTGTGGTGCTGACCCACAGGTTACCCTTAGAGTCCTCTTTGACTCCCCCCACCGATAGTGTCGATAAATGCGAGCCCGGTTGTATAGGGAAGAACGTAATGTTATCGCGCAACACGTTCATGCGCGACACACCCGAACCTTGAGCACCAATCAGAAAGTCACCACTTTTTGACTTGGAAATCCAGGTCACAACCCTTGGGCTGCGCTGTTCAGGTGGGCGAGAATCGTCACTTAGATTCATCGCTTTGCCGGATTGTTTGTCAATAAACAATAGACCTTTAATGCTGCCGGCCAATACCATATCCTCATCGTCCGCATACACATGGGTGATGGTCGAGACATTCCAGTGCTGTTTGATTTGCAGCGAGTTGCGGTCAATTTGGTATAGTCCGGTATTAAAGGTGCCAATCCATAAAAAACCGTAGGGATCTAAGGTGACAAAGAAAATATTGTCTTGCTGCAAAATGTCGGCTTTTTGCAGAGTGGTGTCGGCTGGATCCAGCGTATACAAACCATTGGTCGTTCCCACCCACATCATTTTCTTGTCAGCATCATAGGACATACTGCGGATATAGCTTTGGGTGACAGATGAATCATCATCTTCGCGCGTCGGCATCAGCCACGGGCCTTCAACTTTGCGTTGCTCGTTGCGCTTCCATATACCAGCGGGCGTGCCAAACCAGACATTCTCATCTGCATCCGCTTCAAGCCCACGCACCCAGGTATTCGGACGGGCGTTTAATGAATTGATCTGCTGGCTATCCGGGTCGAATACCGAAAAGCCGCTGGTCCAGGTGCCTTGCCATACCAGGCCAGAGCGACTCTCAAACGTGCGCGTCATGTGTGCAGCGCTGAGAAGGTTATCCGCCATTTGATTTTTGACCATATCGACGGACACCAGCGTGCCATTCACTTTCACAATACTGAGACCGGTATTCGCGCTTACCCAAATGTCGCCATTGCTAAGTTGTTTTACTGAATTCACACCGCCATCGACAATCTCAGATGCGATCCCTAGTATGGAACGTAATCCCTCAGCAAGTTGTTGTCCGTCAGTTTTCGCCAGCACACCAGAGCTGACCGTCGCTATCCACAAATCGCCATTTTGTAAAAGCTCAATATCGGTAACATGTTCACCCTGTAGCGCGCTGCTAACTTCGCCGCTTTGCTGATTAATCGCAAACAGCCCTTCTGTAGTGGCTACCAGCAGTTCACCACTGCTATCCACTTCGACATCTACAATCCAGGTCGCTGGCGATACTGATAATTCAACAGACTGGAAACTGTCGGACTGTGGTTGATAAGAAAACAAACCCTGCCGGGTTCCCGCCCATAATTGGCCATTCCTGTCGACAATGATAGTAGGCACGATAGAGCGCTGTTCGCCGTCTGTCCCCATCAAGGCGTAATGTTTAAAGCTATCCGATGCGTAGAGGTAACGGCTCAAGCCGCCTGATGTGGCAATCCAGATATCCGACGTCTGCTCATCCAGAGCAAGCTTATAGGCAAATTCGCCAATTGGGCCGCTACCATCCAGCGCTTTATCGCGTTTGTACTGAATAAATTCATAACCGTCATAACGATTGACACCGTTTTGGGTGGCAAACCACATAAAGCCTTTTTTATCCTGCAGAATATCTGCCACGGTGACCTGCGACAGGCCGTCCTGCACGGATATATGTCGAAAATAAGTGGGAATTCTGGGAAAGGTTTCGAGCTGATAAGATGTTGACTCAGCAAATGACGGGAGCGATAGAGTGGCACCGGCAACGCATAACGCCAGCACAAAATTTTGCCAATAGACCATGCTCTTAATGTTCAAACTGCGACACTCACACGCCAGCGCTACACCCGAACGCCTATTTCACCCGTCTACAGACTTTAGCTGATTTTCATCCAATGTGGTGAAAAAATATAAGGTACTGGTGAATTGCATGCCGCACAGGCTCCATCTTCTGATGTTATGATGTGGTTGGTACATTCACAAAGAGGATAAGCATGTCACCGGCTATCACTATCGTCACCGGCGCTAGCATGGGAATAGGTCTGGCCATCGCTGAGCAGCAGTCGCGCGCTGGTGCTCGCGTTTATAATCTGGATGTTGCTGATTTCAGCCATCCTGTTGCTAATGCCCAGTGGCTTAAATGCGATGTTAGTCATGTTCAGGATGTTAATCAGGCGATAGAACAGATCTTGTCAAACACGGGTCGCATCGACCGGCTAGTATGCAATGCTGGTCTTCATCTGTCTGCCACCATTGAAGAGACTAGCGAGGAATCGCTGGAGCACATTTTTGCAGTCAATGTAAAAGGTGCATACGCGGCAATCAAAGCCGTCTTACCCGCAATGAAAAGGCAGCAGTCTGGCGCGATTGTGCTGATGGGTTCAGACCAGTCCTTCGTGGGCAAACGTCATTCCTTTGCCTACGGCATGAGCAAGGCGGCGCTGGCATCGATAGCTAAAACGACCGCGCTGGATTATGCCTCATACAACATTCGCGTGAATGCGGTCTGCCCCGGCACGATTGAAACACCGCTTTTCCATCATGCGATTGATAAGTACGTTAATAAAAGCGGCGAAGATAAGGTATCTGTGTTGCAACAGGAAGCGGCAGAGCAGCCGCTCGGCAGAATAGGTCAACCCGAAGACGTGGCTGCGCTAACCAGCTTTCTGTTAAGCGATGATGCACAATTTATCACCGGCAGCCTGCATGCCGTAGACGGCGGTTATACTGCACAGTAGCGCCAGTTAAGCCTTATGCCTTATCTGCTGCGTTACGCTTGCTCGCATTGGCAACATTGCGCCTGCGACGACGAGGTTTAGCCGCAGGCTTCGCCTCTGCCCTAGTGCTCTCAGAGACTGGCGTTTTTGGCTTGTTCTTTTTAGGTCGCTTTGGTTTGGACTTGTGCTTTAACACTGGCAGATTTTGCAGCGGTTCGAAGCCGGTAATGATATCTCGCGTAATTGACAGCTTGATCAGGCTTTCGATACTGGCCAGTTGTTTGGCCTCATCGGCACTGACCAGTGACAATGCCAGTCCTGATTTACCAGCTCTGCCCGTTCTGCCGATGCGATGCACATAGTCCTCAGCGACATGGGGCAAATCAAAATTGATGACATAGGGTAAATCAGCAATATCGATTCCCCGCGCCGCTATATCTGTTGCCACCAGCACCTGCAGATCACCTGCTTTAAAATCAGTTAATGCCCGGGTTCTAACGTTCTGGCTCTTATTGCCATGAATGGCCGCAGCGCTAATGCCCTTTTTGTTTAGGTTAGTGGTAAGACGGTTAGCTCCATGTTTGGTGCGACAAAACACTAGTACCTGAAACCAGTTATGTTGCTTGAGAAGGTGCACCAGTAATTTGGTCTTCTGGCTTTTATCCACTGGGTGCACGCGCTGGTCGATACGCTCAACCGTCGTGTTTGGAGGCGTGACTGACACCTCAACGGGGTTGTCCACCAGGCTTCTGGCCAATTGCCGAATATCATCAGAAAATGTTGCTGAAAACATCAGGGTCTGACGCTTTTTAGGTAACAGCGCCATGATTTTCTTGATATCGTGAATAAACCCCATGTCCAGCATTCTGTCCGCTTCATCCAGTACCAGCACTTCCAACTGGTTGAACTTAATCGCATTCTGCTGGTAAAGATCCAACAGCCTTCCAGGCGTGGCAATCAGTACATCAGTGCCACGTCTTAGCTGCATCATTTGGGGATTGATTTTAACGCCGCCGTATACCAGGTTGTATCGAAGCTTAAGATCCCTGCCATAATTTTTAACGTTTTCCGCCACTTGCGCAGCAAGCTCTCGTGTTGGAGTGAGCACAAGCGCGCGGGTGTGATTACTCCTCGCAGACTGCCCACTGTCGTGTAAGCGTTGTAACAGCGGCAGCGTAAACGCCGCGGTTTTACCGGTCCCCGTTTGTGCAGCAGCCATAACGTCGCTACCGTCAAGTATCGGTGGTATGGCTTTTTGCTGGATGGGAGATGGCTCAGAATAGCCAGTTTTACTTAATGCTGTTAACAGCGGGGATATTAATCCAAGGGATTCAAATGTCATTCGTTATGGTGTCTAAAATGAAAAAGGGACCGCAAAATGCTGAAGATAAGACTTACTTTCTCATGCGGCTGGCGAGCATACAGCAATTATCCGAATGATGCGAACCTTACAGATCCTCTGATGATTGAATCGGTTTGGCAAAAAACACAAAGGGGATGGCCAGCGGCCCTAATATAAGACTCAACGCCAGCCAGTACGACACGCTGGCGTGCCTGCGCTTTGCCATCCAGACACAAAAAAGAACGCTAAATAGCGTTATCAACAACAGTGGTATCAGCATAATATCGGCTTAACTGATTGCCTGATCGACCGCAAGGGTATCGATGTGTTGCTGAAAGTGGGTGATTTCACCGTCCTTCAACGTCCAGATGTGTACTGCCTGAGGTTGCATACTTTTACCTGAGATCTTGTGCTGGCCAGCATAGCGTCCTGTCGCAATGATGTGATCGCCGGCGTCAAAAAATGTGGTCATATTCGCAGCAAACCCGTCCCATTCGCCGATACAACGTGCAAATACTCCCTCCAACACAGCCTGAGGCCCGACGTAAGGGTTGCTGTCTGCATATGGGAAGTTCTCTGCTTCGTTCCATACGATATCGTCGCGCATGGCGGCAAGCACACCCTCGACGTCGCCTGCGGCAAAAGAGGCATAAAGATTTTTAATGATTTCCAGATTTGGCATCAGCACCGCCCTAGATTTACAGAGTCTAATATTATTACTCACACTAGTCGGTCACAGTCATTAGTGCAAAGTAAAGTGAAGTAGAGTTACTCAGAACAAAGAACTTAGCTTTCGGGTAAAAGTGCAAAAAAAATTTTAAATACTGCAAGGGGATCGTGAAAATAAAAATAAACGTCGCTTATGACCTGCTAAGCTGTTATGCTCTTTGCGCTTTTGTACAGTTCTATTTATTTCGATCTTTGCTCGTGCGAGTTAACCTCTGAGAATTGCTTCGCAATCCACACCGACGTTTCCACCCATTAGCCATTCCAAGTAAGTAATTCCAACAAGGCAACATCGGCACTATGTGCCATTTAATTTTTTTCTAAAGGAAAATGCAATGTCTAATGTAACAGGCACAGTCAAGTGGTTTAACGAAGATAAAGGTTTTGGTTTCATCACACCTACAGCGGGCGGAAAAGATGTATTTGTACACTTCCGTGCTATCCAAAGTGAAGGATACAAAACGCTTGTCGAGGGACAGCAGGTAAACTTTACAATCGAGCAGGGACAGAAAGGCCCTCAGGCAGCAAACGTTACCGTTTAAAGCCCACTGATAAAAAGTTTCGCATACCCGCCAGATGGCGGGTATTTTTTTGCATTAAATTCGCCGCAGTAAACATTTGCTTCAACCAATTACACGGTTTTGACCCTGCCTCTTCCACCTGCTAGATTCTTTCTACCCTTTTTCGGCTAAAGTGAAATCACTATGCACATGCCGGTTCGTCACGGACTGTTGGTTATCAGTCTGGTTATCATGAGCGCTTGCTCTAAAGTCCCCTCATCCTCAACTTATACAGAACTCGACCGCCTGCAAGCGCGCGCTGAGCAAGTAGAAATTATAAGAGATGACTTCGGCGTACCTCATATCTATGCCAAAACCGATGCCGATGCTGTATTTGGTTTGCTCTACGCTCAGGCTGAAGATGACTTTAAACGCATTGAACGCAACTACTACTGGGCCATCGGTCGCCTGGCCGAAGTCGAGGGTGAACAGGCGCTATTCAGTGACTTGCGGGCAAGATTGTACATGAACATAGATGAGGCTAAAGCACACTACGAACGCTCGCCAAAATGGCTGAAGACGTTGAACGACGCCTGGGCAGATGGTCTGAATTACTATCTGGCCATGAATCCGCAAGTCAAACCAAAATTGTTAACCCGTTTCGAACCCTGGATGCCTTATTTCTTTTTTGAAGGCTCGATAGGGGGCGATATTGAACAGATTCCCGTTGCTGGCATTAAGGCTTTTTATGGTCAGCGTCAGGATGCGCCACGCACCGTTGCGGACGACGGGCAAGAACCAAGCGGTTCGAATGGCTTTGCCATTGCCGGTGAACTAACTGAATCTGGCAACGCGATGTTACTGATCAATCCGCATACGTCCTTCTACTTTCGTGGCGAGGTGCACGTAGTCAGTGAAGAAGGACTGAATGCCTACGGAGCGGTTACCTGGGGACAGTATTTCGTCTATCAGGGATTCAATGAACATAACGGCTGGATGCATACCTCGACCTATGTCGATTTTATTGATGAGTTTACCCACGATGTATTTGAACGTAATGGGAAGCTCTACTACAACTACGGCGATGAAGCCCTTGAGCTTAAGCAATCAGAAGTCACACTGAAATATATAACTGCAGACGGCATGCGTGAACGCACCTTTACCATGTACCACACTCATCAGGGCCCTATTACGCATCAGGTAGATGGAAAGTGGACTGTCACGCGCATCAACTGGGATCCGGTTAATGCATTGCAGCAGTCCTACATTCGCACCAAAACCCATAACCTGGCTGAATTCCGAGAGATGATGGATATCCGCACCAACTCGTCAAACAACACCGTATATGCAGATGCGGATGGCAACATCGCCTATTTCCATGGCAACTTTGTCCCTAAACGGGACCCGCAATTTGACTATGCTAAACCTGTCGATGGCAGCAATCCGGCGACCGACTGGCAGGATAAACATACTGTTGATGAAATCATCACCGTGATCAATCCTGAAAATGGCTGGATCCAGAATGCCAATTCAACCCCCTTCACGTCTGCCGCTGAGTTTAGCCCTAACCCGCAGGACTACCCGACCTATATGGCCCCAGATCAGGAAAACTTCCGGGGCATAAATGCAGTACGCGTGCTTTCTGATATAGACAATCTCACCCTGGATTCACTTATCACGCTGGCTCACGATCCCTATTTGCCCGGCTTTGAGCAATTAATACCGGGTCTGGTTACCGCATTTGACGCCAATAAAGATGACTATAGCGAACTGGCAGCGGCTATAGAGGAATTGCGCAGTTGGGATAGGCGTTCGTCGGCGAATTCAGTAGCGATGACGCTGGCACACTTCTATGGCATACATTACGCCGAGCATGGTCCCCGTCCAAATGACATGAGCTATATGCAACGTATTAATTACTATGGCAGCGGCACGCCCGAAAAAGAGCGCCTGGATATGTTCGCTGCCACGTTAGCTAAGTTAGAAAGTGATTACGGCAGCTGGAACAAGCCGTGGGGCGAGGTAAACCGTCTGCAGCGCCTAGATGGCGAAATTAACGGGCGCTTTGACGATAATGAACCCAGTCTGGCGATTGGCATGGCTTCTGGCCGATGGGGCGCATTGGCCGCATTCGGCTCAAGGCAAATGACAGGCACCAAAAAACTCTATGGTTACCGGGGTAACAGTTTTGTCGCAGTGGTGGAATTTGGCGATAAGGTCAAAGCCAAAACCATGCTTGCAGGCGGACAGAGCGGCGACCCCGCCTCACCACACTTTTACGACCAGGCACAGCGCTACGCTGATATGCAGTTTAAGGATGCCGCCTACTACCGAGAGGACGTAGAAAAACGCGCGGTGCGAAAATACCACCCCGGCGAATAACCGCGCATATGTTTGTTATTACCCGATAAACAGCGGCAGGCTTTGGTCGTTAAAGTTTGCCAGATACGGGAATACGTCAGACAACTGTGATGACGTTAACCCGTACCACTGCGCCAGGCTAGCCGCATACTGATCGACCGAGGTGGTAGGAATGATCCGCCCCTCGCCGATATCATCATTGCTGCCAATCACCAACTCTGGCATGGTGCCAAAGAACTTACCACCATCAACAGCATCGCCCATCACCATCTGATGGCTGCCCCAACCGTGATCGGTCCCATCGCCATTGCTGGTCAACGTGCGGCCAAAATCACTGGCGGTAAAGGTCGTCACTTTATCTGACACGCCCAGCTCGACTGTCGCATCATAGAACGATTTAAAAGCATGGTTGAGTTCACGCATCAGCGCAGGATAACGATTCGCCTGATCACCATGGGTATCATAGTCACCAATGCCGACAAAAAAGATCTGGCGACTCATGCCGAGGCTGGAACGTGCAGCGATGAGATTCGCCACCATCCGGAGACTGGCAGCCAGTCGGCTCCCCTCGGTAAATTCTGTAGCCAGCGGTGACACATTGGCCAACGCTGAAGACACCTGGTCACCCAGCAGCAGCGAGCGATTTTGTGTATCTGCGAACGCTTGCGAAAACAGATGGGAATGACTCTGATCAAGGATCTTGCGATACGCCGCCACGCGGTTTACGTCCCAAATCTCGTCACTGCGCGGGCGAATACTCCAATACTCGCTCACCCCACCGGCTGACAATGTGTAGGGTGATATTGCCCCGCCCATCTGTAACGTGTTGGCGCCAGACAGAGAAATATTCATCGACAACTCGTTATTCTCATTAATGTCCATCATCATTTCTGCCATACGGCTCGCCCAGCCCTGCTGTGGCTTGCTGGCCTGCAAACTCATTACAAAGTTTTGTTGGTCATTGTGAGAGAAGAGCTGTGGCGGCAGCGCAACCCGTTTATTGACGTAGTCGGTCTGGGTGGTCGGTTCAATCAAGGTGCCGACGTTATTGATAAACGATAGTTTGTTGTCAGCAAACAGACTGGCGATATCGCTTAGCTCAGGGTGCAGTCCGTAATCAGCGGGCTGACTGTTATTCGGTTCAAGCGGGATGATCTGGCTGCGCGAAATAGCCAGATTACGACGAGTATTGGCATAGCTGTTGTATTCACTCTGCGAATACGGCATCAGCATACTGAAGGCATCATTGCCGCCGTAAAGGAACACACAGACCAGGGCCTTATAGTCAGAGAAATTTCCCGTTTGCGCCTGCGCCATACTAAATTGGCTGGTCAGCGAAAACAGACTCGATGAGCCAAGCGTTGCGAGCGCTGAGCGTTTAAGAAAATCGCGGCGGGATAAGGTGTACTTTGTTTTTTTCATCATAATCCCTCGCTATTTTTGTACTGCGAATCCCGGCGAGTGGTACAGCAGATGCACCACTTCAGCCACCACGTAACGGCCCTGGGACTGCTGTGACGCAAGCGTGGTTAAGGCGTCTCGTGTCACGTCTGACATTTGCCCTGCCATCATCAGTAAATTTAGTCTGTCCAGCAGTCGCTCAACGTTTCCAGCCAGCGCTATTTCATCGCTAAAATCCGGATACGGGCAGCCAAAGCCATCCAGATATTGTCGCCGGTCCTCACAATCGCTGAGGATAAAGTCATACGAGTTGAAAATAGTCGCTGAGCCAAAGTTAGTGGCCGCAGTGATGTAACTTTCATTCAGGATTTGCATCTCTGGTGCCACCAGACCCGCATCGCGGATCGGACCAGCCGGGCTGTGATCGGGCCGGTAGAAATTAAATACCGACGGAGAGCCGTAAGGCCGCTGACCTGAGGCAATGCCAGGCCAGAACCAGCGTAGGGTCGGCCTCAGCGCACCGCTATCATTGACCGGGTGCATGGCGGTTACGTCAAATGCCCGAATAAGCGCAGTAAATTTAAGCATCGGCTCTTTGAGTTTGCCAAACGTCGTTGGCGCGTCCAGATGCCCCGAACGCGCTTCTTCATCCAGCAGAATCGCTTTTACCACTGCGCCTAAATCGCCTCGCACGCCATCGCCATTGTCACGGAATACCGCGCTGATGCGAGCAACATACTCCGGGCTGGGATTACTGGTGACCAGACGCTGGATCAACTGTTTGCTGATAAAAGGCGGCACATTGGGATGATTGAACACATTATCTAACGCCCCCGTCAGGTTCTCATAGGCGCTTTGACCTGCCGGCAATACTTCACCATTTAACAGTGTCTTTTCATCGCTATCATGGTATGCCTCAAATGGGATCATCGGGCTTTGCATGTCTCCAAACAGCCAGCCATCATAGTCCCAGTATCCCGCATTATTGTAGGTCCAGCCGGTAAGCACGCGGGCAAAGGCTTTGATAATCTCCTGATCGTAGGTAGGAACAGGTTGCCCCTGTTCATCCAACTGCACAGTGCCATCCTGATCCAGCATGACCAAGCCAATACTGAACAACTGCATCATTTCCCGGGCATAGTTTTCATCCGGGCGGATATTTTCTTCACTGTTTGCTTTCTCATTGCGGATCATGCTCAGGTATTCACCCATAATGGGATTCAGCGTGACCGCTTCGAGCAGGTCGCGATAATTCCCCAGCGCGTGGCGGGCCAGCAAGTCATGATACGCCACCACACCTTTGGCATTGTTAAACAGCGTATCGGATGTCTCGGACACCACAAATATCTGACTTAGCGCAAAAGCAACGCGCTGACGCAGCTGATCTTCACCATAGGCGAAGGTGTCCATCAGCATATCGTTAGCAATTAGCTGTTTGTGATAGGCATGATCAAGATTTGCGCGGCTGGTGATGGGAAGTCCGGCTTCTCGCAGACGTTTCTCAAACTTATCAATCAATATGGTTTGTTCGGTGTTTATCTGCCCATCTATCCAGCTAGCATAGTCGGCGTCAGTCGCCATCAGATAATGAATACTGTGTTCTGTCGGTCCAAAGGTAGACTGGGTAAGAAAGCGCACAATATCCTGCGCCTGTTCATCGTCAGCAAGCTCCCACAGATCATTTTCAGGTTCTACCTCATAAGTGGCACTGGCTTGCTCTGAAACATTCCCTGCCGCATCAGTCGCGCTGGCGATGACTCTACCGCTGGCCTGCGGCGAACTGCTGGTTACCGCTCTGAAAAGTCCATTGGCCTGGGCCTGGGTAGAGCCCGTTGTGCCATCCTGAAATACCACCTGTACCAGACTGAGTCCCTCAGCAATACCATCAACGCTGACGGTATTGTCTTCATTAACTATTACATTCAGGGTCGGCGTCAGCGGTGCAGTAATATCGTTATAGACCTCACTCTGTGCAGACGCCGCGTTACCATTCAAATCTTCGACGTTAAGCGTTAGCGTGCCTGAGGTCTGTGGCACGGCGCTGGTGACGGGACCATACTGGCCATCCGTGTTCGCCGTGGTACTTACGGTAGCACTATCGGGGAAGGTTACACTGACTGAACTCAGTGCTTCAGCCGTTCCCTCAACGGACAGTGTACCGTTGCTGTTTACGTCAATCGTATAAGTCGCAGAACCGGGCGGCATAGCATCGGTATAGGTACTGATTGCGGCGTCGGAGCGGTTGCCTGCCTCATCTGTCGCCGTGATCACAATGTCACCGTTGGGTTGTGGGAGCTCGCTGGTTGAAGGCCCGAAGTCGCCAGTCTGGGAAGCGGTAATAGTCTGCTGTTGACCATCCGGGTAGGTCAAATCAACACGGCTGCCCGCTTCAGCAGAACCGGTAATAGTGAGGGTACCGCCCTGATTTTCACCAACAGTAAAGGTGGGAGGCGGTGGTGCTGTCCTATCGCCGCTATCAGGCGGCGTTGGCGGCTGAGGCGGAGCGGTTTCGCCGCCACCTCCACCACCGCATGCAGCCAAAAGTGTCAGTAAACTGGCCGCGAGTAATCTGTGCATAAGGTCTCTTTCTATCGCTAACATTGGTCAAAACCGGACCAGTTCTCAGGCTACCATAGATGAATTAGCGATTAAAAGGATGGCAGTCTGATCGATCAGCTCTGCGGTCTTATCATCTCAAACATATGCTGGGCAGAAAGTGTGAAATAATCACCCTGACCGCCTGCGCGGAGCACAGGATCAGCCTTAAGCAGATCAAAGACACCATCCTTAATCATGTCTTGGTGGATATGAACACATACCACTTCTCCCAACACCATATAAGACTCGACGGTCTCGCCTGCAGCCGAGCTAAGCTGCACGATCTGAGACTTTTTGCACTCCATGACCACCGGGCTTTCCTGCACATGGGGAACAGAGATTTCGCTGGACGGTTTCTTGGTCAGTCCGGCAAGCTCGAATTCATCACACTCAGACGCCACAGCTTTACTGGTCTGGTTCATTTTGATGGCCAGCGACTGACTGACAAAATTCCAGCAAAACTCACCGGTCTCGCTGATGTTACTGACCGTGTCTTTATACCCCACACTGCTAAAGCCAATGATAGGCGGTGTGTAGTTAAACGCATTGAAAAAGCTGTAAGGAGCCAGGTTGACGTTCCCTAAGGCATCTTTACTTGAGATCCAGCCAATCGGCCTAGGCGCGATAATAGACGCGAAAGGATTATGTTTCAGTCCGTGACCTTCAGAGGGTCGATAGGTATGCATAAATTTGTCTTTATCATTAAATGTTTGTCTACACTGGTTATATCCCTGGATACATTGATAAGTTCAGTCCATGAACAAATTGCATGACATAAATCGTTCACGTCGAAAAGCATTAAAAACGATATCAAAGTTAAGCTTAGCTGGCGTTGCAGCAGCTAAAGCGCCTTATGTTTTCGCTCGTCAGTCAACGGTACTAAGAGTCTTAGGCACCCATGTCACATTGCAAGATGAGCTTAGAGAACAAGCCGAGAGAGATTTAGGTTTCTCTATCCAATTTGAACCAAGAGGCAGCGCCGCTGTATTGCAAAAGGCCTCGATGTTTCCAGAGTCATTCGATCTTTATGAACAATGGTCAGACAGCATTAATGTCCTATGGCAAGCTGGCGCGATACAACCCATTGAAAAAGCGAGACTTACCTATTGGAATGAGATTAACTCTCTAACCAAAACAGGACAACTGAGACCTGATGCAAAAATTGGCGCCGGAGACGCTCCAAATAGAATTTTAAACATTCAGCCTGATGACTCACTGGGGAGTGAGCCGACAGACAAGATAAGTTTTTTGCCTTATGTACACAATGTTGACTCATTCGGTTATGACACTCGGGTTATTCCAAAAGGCGTTCCTTACAAAACAGAAAGTTGGGGTTGGCTGCTCGATGAGAGTAACCGAGGAAAAGTGGGCATTGTCAATGCCCCTACTATTGGCATTTTCGATCTTATTTTGGCTGTACAGGCCAAGGGATTGATGACATTTAATGATATTAGCAATTTATCCATAGATGAACTGAACGCACTGTTTGATATTATAGGCGAGTACAAAAGAGCAGGTCACTTCAGTGGTTATTGGACATCCGTTCCCGAGTCAGTCGACTTTATGAAAAGTGGACGAACCACCATCCAAAGTATGTTTTCACCCGGTATTTCTGCCCTTAAAGGAAATGGCATTCCAGTCGTTTATGCAGCCCCAAAGGAAGGCTACCGGGGCTGGCATGGCGTAATGTGCCTGTCTTCACAAACGCAGGGAAGAAGCAAAGATATGGCCTATGATTATATGAATTGGTGGCTGTCAGGCTGGCCAGGCGCATTTATTGCTCGACAGGGTTATTACATTTCAAACCCGCAACGCTCCAAACCCCTACTCTCCCAATATGAATGGGATTACTGGTATGAAGGAAAACCGGCCAAGTCTGAGCTGCGCGGGACTGACGGCAATATATCGGTCGGAAAGGGAGAGACGCGTACCGGTGGCAGCTATGTTGAGCGATTCAGCAACGTTGCAGTGTGGAATACTGTTATGCCAAATTATGATTACAGCCTGCAAAAATGGTATGAGTTTATCAGCTAATTAATGACCAAATCCGAGCTGTTAACATTAAGGATGTACATAAGTGGTTAATCCGGTCTCGCGTTCCCTAGGCAGGCAACTAGCGCTTGTTGTCATTGCACTCTCCGTACTTTTGCTCGCTCAAATCTATCTACTGGTCTCCAGTCAGGAGATTTATGAGGACACACTCAATCAAGTTGAAAATGCCAATGAAGCGGTTGTGATTGCCACGGAATTGGAACGTGACGTTATCGATATGCAGCGTAACGTTCTGATAGTAAAAGAAACGCTTAGTGCAAGTGTAAGTGAACGCATCAACCAATTGCTCACATCCATAGATGAAAAGCTGCTTTTTTTGTCGAGATTATCGCAAGAATCTTCTACGAGAGAAGTTGAAGATTATATAACAAGAATGCAGGGCCATCTGAATGACTACCGCGTTAATTTACAGAGTGTATTAGAGGGGAAAAGGCAACAGGGAAGCCTGCTTAATGACGCGTTGTTGGGCAAGTTTGACGATGTTGCGCAGTCGACCGAACTTTCAAGTCTGCCAGATACTCTGCAGCAATCTTTATTAATGCACATAGCGAGTGCACGTTCGGATGCAATGAGTTATTTACGACAACCTGCAGCGACTAATAGAAACAACTTTAAAGCCAACATTGACGCTGCCCTCGCACTTGTTTCAGAGCAAACAGACACGCTAACAATCAATGCTGAATTGCGCGAACTTCAGGATAATTTTGAGCAGCTTAATCGGGTTACAAGAGGATTTTCATTTTTATCAAATGTGGTGATGACCGGCTCTGCCAACGAGATCCTGTATCTCGCCAAACGATTGAAAGACACGCAGAGTCTTAATCTCGAAAGTATCGTCCGTCAGGTTAGTGTTGTAGAGAGGAATACCGAAACTCGCCTGTTTATTTTCACTACCATGATACTCGTCACAGCATTCGCGGCCGTGTTTTTCATTACAAGAAGGGCAATAAGACCGGTTCAAACCATCACGAGTATATTTGATGACTTAGCACAGGGAAGAACGGTTACCGCCATCCCCTATCGAGAAAGGAGTGACGAAATAGGACAGCTCGCCACAGCTGCAGATATTTTCATGCAGAAAAATGAACTCACTGAACGTCTGCTAGAAGATTCACAAAATCTTGTCCTAGAACAGCAAGCGCTAAATGACCAGTTAGATGAAGAAAAGCGCAAAGCTATCGACGCCACCAATGCTAAAAGCCTGTTCCTTGCGAATATGAGCCATGAGATCCGCACGCCGATGAATGGCATCATCGGCCTTGTACAGATATTGAAACGACAAAAGTTGAGCGACAAGCAACGGGACTACGTCGATAAAATCGAATATTCAGGCAAAATCCTGATGTCAGTCATTAACGACATTCTGGACTTCTCAAAAATTGAAGCCGGGAAAATGGACCTCGAAATCCATCCATTTTCGATAAACACTATTCTCGAAAACATAGTGGAATCGGTCGCATCTCAAGCAGATAAAAAAGACCTCTACATGCGACTTTTTATCGACCCTGCCATACCAGATAAATTACTGGGCGACAGCATCAGAATCAGCCAGATACTGTTTAACATTATCAATAACGCCATAAAATTTACCGAGACAGGAGGTATTGGCATTCGGGTGCTCATAGAGAGGCAGAATGGGAATGAACTACACCTGAATTTTACTGTTTCGGATACTGGCATTGGTATCTCTGAGGCCGCTCAAAAAACGATCTTCAGTAGTTTTTCGCAAGCAGATGGAAACTCAAACAGAAAATATGGTGGTACAGGTCTTGGCCTTGCAATAGTCAAGCAACTCTCAGAATTAATGGGCGGCCATGTAGAACTCTCATCACAGCAAAATAAAGGAACGACAGTGGAGGTATATCTGTGTCTAAAAATTGCTGATGATGCTAAGCGATTTATCGATGATAACCTGCCGATATCAAATTTGGTCGTCATCGGCGAACCGCCACCAAATCAAGTGTTAAAATATTGCGAGGCAATGCGCCTTAACTGCAAACATTCCGGCGAGAAATTACATATCCCCGAATTGCCTGACCCTGCAAGTACTCTGGTGATGGTTAACGCTGGTGCCTTAATAACGAAGCCAGCTTTTCAAAACTACTTGCTGACGCTTCGAGGTATTACACGTAACATTGTCGTCATAACTGAACACCGTTATTTTTCTCAGCTTCATTTTTCTGAGAAAGAGTTTGATACCAAGATCCTTGTCCGACCATTTTCATTAAAAAAACTGCATGAAGCATGTAAAACGTTTTCAAAAACAACGACGATTAACAGTGACATTGATTCCGATCGACTTCCCAAATTTACCGGTACTGTGTTGCTCGCAGAAGATAATGTAATAAATCAAGAAGTCGCCGTTAGTTTATTGGTCGATGTGGGACTAACAGTTGAAGTTGCTGAAGATGGTCAACAAGCGGTATCCATGATTAATGACTCACCAGACCGTTTTAATTTGATAATAATGGATATTCAGATGCCAAACATGGATGGACTGACTGCAACCAAGCAGATAAGAGATGCTGGTTACGCAGACCTTCCCATTTGCGGCCTCTCGGCAAATGCTATGCAAGAGGACCGAGAAGAAGGCATAGAAGCCGGTATGAATGCCTATCTCATTAAGCCAATAGATAAGCGAGAGCTTTACGACGTATTACAAACACTTTTACCCAATTAAATGATAAAGCTTGGCTTTACAACGTAGGTTCTTCTGTTTTTGCACAGCGCTGCCAGAATGCTTCAATTGAGGGCTTATTTGCTTGATAGAAAGCTTTGTGAAATGGAATGTACCAGGGGTGGCTAAGCTCTGGGATAGGTATCGCACGCAAGTCCTTCTCAACGCCGAGTTGTTGCGCCTCATTCCATCCGTAAAAACTGTAGATTACATAGCCAGACAACCGGTTTAGGGCGACAAGCTCTATACCTTTAGTTGGCGACACTCCCGACGGCAAGCGCAACTCACGCTTTTCAAAAAAATCGTTGGTCCACCAGCCAGGCGGTGTAGACACAGCACCTGATAGATTATGGAATTGCTCACCGTCCCACGAAATATTGCTGTCTTTGTGCACAAACATCGATACTTCAGCAAAGTTGGTCGCACCTGCCAGAGAGCCGGTGCCCGCAGCCGATGGAAATGCCAGCTGTTTTGCCCGCTCAGGCAGATATACCGCAGCAAGTATGCCGTCGTATTCGCCTTCAATGGTTTTCAGCAAACAGCGTTTAAACGGCGCTGCTTCAATGCTAAGCGAAATGCCAAGCTCAGCGGCCGCAGCCTGGGCCCTGTCAACTAATTGTCCAACTACTTTATTGTCCTTGAGTTCATAGTATGGCGCCATACCAAGCTGGTCTGCGCACAGCGTCATTTCTGTTGCCGCTGCGCTCAGGCACTGCATGGCGAGCAAAGCGACTAGGCAACGCGTCAATGCACTCATTGGTTGCCAAGTTCCTTGTTCAACCAATCAGTAGCCTCGTTCAAATCTTCGAACGCGCGGGTATTGATTTGTAACCCTTTCTGATAAACGCTACTGGCCGCTGCGACAGTAAACGCTGAGCTTGCAACAATGGCCTTGGATTTCATATTGGTCGTGAGCAGAAAATCAGTGAGCTTATTCACTTCCTGCCAGCCATCGGGCGTACAGCCCTCAAATTCGGTGAGGTCAATCAGCACACCAAAAGCGCTGTGATTGATATGCTCCACGGCACGTTTAATCGCATTGCAATAGTCGATGGCCCCTTCCAGATTGAAAGAGCCGAAGGACTTGGCAATTAACATATTGTTTTCGGTGGTAACATCAAAGCTACCATGTGTACTGAATTTCACTGCGGTGTATTTATGAGGACACTTTACGGTCAAGTCTAGCAACTAGCTCCTCACCTATGCTAAATCAGGCAGCAGGAAAAGATGACTTTCCTAATTGTCAGTAAGAATCTTCCGCAAACACTCGACCTATCTACACTTTCAGCTTATCGATCACCTGCTCAAGATCTTTTGATAGCGCACTGAGCTGCTGAATAGAGGCAGAAACGGCTACACGGTCGTCGGCGGTGCGCTCTGCAAACTGCTTCACTTTCTCAATGCTTTGCGCAACTTCATTGGTTAAATCCGCCTGCGTGGTATTTTCCTCGCGAATGCCCTGCATGCGCTGACCAATGTTATTCATGCTGTTAGCAACCGAATCCAGTGTTTCGGTCAGTTCACTGACCTGCGTCGCACCTTTATCAGCCTGTTCATTACTGGTCTTCATTGTTGAGTTGGCCTCGTGAGAGGTATCTTGCAACCGCGTAATGATTTCCTGGATATGCTGGGTAGATTCCTGGGTGCGACTCGCCAGTGTGCGAACTTCATCAGCGACGACGGCAAACCCTCTTCCCTGCTCACCGGCTCTGGCCGCTTCGATTGCCGCGTTAAGCGCCAGTAAATTCGTCTGGTCGGCGATCTGGCTGATCACGTCCAGCACTTCGCCTATGCGGTCAGATTCCTGCTCGAGCTGACTGACGATAGATGACGCGGCATTGATGTTTCCAGACAGTGCCTGAATCTCTTGTGCGGTAGAGCTCAGCGCATTGTTGCCACTATTCATATCGGACTTAGCAGTATCTGCCAGCGCGGTGACATCAGCAGTATTGTCAGCTACCCGTCGGCTGGTATCAGCCAAACGCTGACTGGCCAGCGCTACAGAGTCTATCTGCTGCTTTTCCTGCTCTGATAATTCCGATGAATGTTGCGTCAAGTCCATCACGCTGCGCGTAGTTCTGCTCACCTCAGCGGTAATCGCTTTGGTTTGTTTGACCAGACCGTGCACCTTCTCAACAAACACGTTGAATTCTTTGGCAAGTTGTCCAATTTCGTCTTCACGATCAACATCAATGCGGCGCGTGAGGTCACCCTCACCTCTGGATATATCGCGCATGGTTAACAACATCGACGTTAACGGTTTCAACACCGGCTTTATCACAAACATGATCACCGCCGCGAGTATTGCTAACACAATCAGCAAGTTAAGCGCGGTAAAGAACGCTGCCGTATTAACCGGCTCATCTACCACAGAATCGGGTACCATAAAGCCCAGTTTCCAATTTACCGATGGGTAATCATCAGCCACCTGGTCAAATATCAGACGATAATGCTCGCCCTTCCACTGCACGTCGGTTTTGCCGCTGTTTGCAGACGCCATGTAGGATTGTGCGGAAGAAAAACCTTCACTGTCTGCAAACTGCGTGTCTACGGCAGTTAACAGGGAGCCGGGAGGGAAAGATTCATTAAAGCCGGGAAAGTAAACCAATACGCCTTTATCGGTTACCAGAAAAGCCTGTCCGACATTCTCGTATTTAATCTGGCTTAGCATTTCACCCACCGTGGTGATCAGAATATCCATACCGCCAATCCCCAAAAAGCGGCCATTTCGTTCAACGACGGTTTTGACAGTGGTTGAAATTGAGCCGTCGTTCAGGTCGACCGCAGGCTCGGTCACATATAACCCATCGGCGTTGATGGCTTCCTGCCACCACGGACGCTTGTTCGTGTAGTAGCTGTCACTGTCATAGCGGCCATTCAGGTCAAAGTATTCAAAGGTATTGGCCGAACCAAAAAAGATACTTTTAATGGCGTTGTCGTTGTCTGAGAAGAAGCGGAAGTACTCCGTCACGGCTTGATACTGCTCAATGTCGGCAATATCGCCGCCACGGTCATCGTAGCTTTCAAACCAGTCCAGCACCTGTGGATTAGAGAAAATACTGTGGATCAATTGTCCTTTCGCATGCAAAAACCCCTGAATTTCTGTTGCTCTGAGCTTTACAAGGTTTGCCACATCACTTTGCACGCGCTGTTCGGTCGCTTCTCGTACCTGACTAACTTGCCAGATACCATAAAGCAGGAAAAGTGCTGCCATGCTTGACAACACCATAACGAGTAATCGACGACCAACGGATTTTTGATACCACATAACACAGCATTCCTCTTAGCGGGACTTGATACCCATAACTTACATGGAATTGCGCTTTTCTTCTATGCTTGCAGTTAAACATAGTTGGAAGGAAAGACAGACGTATCACCGTGAAACAACGCTTTTTTCGATAAAACGTACACTGACACAAGTACTGCGCTATATTAGCGATATAGCTTGAATTTATATGATGCATAACACGAAGAACCAATCTTGCGCATGTGGAAAATCACTCCGAAAACAAACCGCTATACTGCCTCTAAAATAATCTCTGTGGTGATGTCCGCACTGCTTATTTGGTTAGCTGCAAGTACCACTGCAGAAGCGCAAACAGCTACTAAAGAATCGCTGATTGCCGCCTACGTATATCAGCTATCAGAATCTATCCAGTGGCGAGAGGTAACCTCTCAACAAACGCTTAAATTCAATTATCTTGGTGAAGATACTGAGCTGTTTTCAGCACTTTCACTGATTGGGTCCCGCAGCATTGAGGACTTATCGCTTGTGGTAGCACGTAGCGAGACGATTCAAACGGCGGTTGTCGATGCCAATGTGATCATCGTAGACGAGAATAAACAAGAGGGTCTGGAGCAACTTTTTTCACTGATTGACCGGCGCCCTATCCTCGTTATCACGATTAACGCGATAGACAGCAAGCTGACACACATTAATTTGCTCACCAGCGGTACACGCATGACATTTGAGCTTAATCGTTACACGCTTGCTTATAACAACCTCCCCATCGACATTGACGTGCTCGTACTCGGTGGACGAGAGGTCGACATCGCTGAGTTACTCAAAGAGCTGCAGCGTGAAGTAGCAGTGAAAGAGCAACAGCTTGCAGACGTAACTGCCATCATCGATTCACAACAACAAACCATCGAACAGCAGATAAATGATATCGCCAAGGCAGAAAAGAGTCTTGAAGCGATCAGGCAGCAATTAATGTCTGAAGGCGAAGAAGTCAAAAAACTCGAAGTGCAGGTGATGAGCTTAAATGACGATGTCAGGACAGCTAAAAGCACGCTCGCGGCAAACAACAAGACCATTCAAGAGAGAGAGTTGGCACTGGAAAACCAACTCAAACAAATTCAACGCAATGAAGGATTAATCGCAGAACAACAACGCAAAATAGGTAGTCAAGAAGAAACCATACGTGAAACATCCGCCAGGCTGTCGGAGCGAGAAATCATAATTGCAGAACAGACCGAACAGATTCAAAAAAGTGATGAACTGATCAGTACACAGAATCTGGTCATCATCATCATTGTAACACTGATGTTACTGATCACTTTTGTATTTATCGCGTTCCTGCGTCGCAGTAAGAAATTGAGGTTAACCCATCAGGCATTACTGGAAACCAAAGACCAGTTGGTTGAATCTGAAAAGATGGCATCACTGGGCTTTTTGGTTGCCGGTGTCGCACATGAAATGAACACACCACTGGGCAACATTATCACTGCTTCCAGTAGCCTTGAACATGAACTAAATGAAGTCAGCACGCGCTTAACGTCTCAAACACTGTCCCGTAGTATGCTTGAAAAGTTGATAGAAAATAGTCGGGAAGCAGTGCAGCTTATCTCAAACAATCAGCAACGCGCGGCTAATTTAATCTCTAGATTCAAAGAGCTCTCTGCCGATGAATTAGCAAAGGACTCGCAACAGGTGGTTGTCAGGCAACTGCTCGATGATGCATACCATTTTCACCTCAATGGTGACGATAGAGAACGCCTGAAATTGGACATAGATTGCCACAGTGACCTACACATCCATTGTAATGTAACAGCGCTTGTTAATGTGGTGACACAACTGATGTGTAATGCGGCGCTTCATGGCGATAGCTCAAGTGACGGAAAAACACCCTTAAACATAGCGTGTAAGCAACAGGGAACGAATCTGACGATGCGTTTTCAGAATGATGGACAACCATTGACTGAAGACGAAAAACGTCAGTTATTTGAGCCCTTTTACACCACAAAGCGACACAAGGGATTGGTGGGGCTAGGTTTGCATATTTGCTACAACATTGTGCATAACCATCTGGGCGGGCACCTGCATCTCGAGGATGATGCCAATGGTGTTTGCTTTACGCTGACTCTACCCGTCTCAAGTTAACGTTGCGGCTTCAGCTAAGGGTTCCTACCGAAGTACTTTGACTTTCTCAACGTCGCGCGCTTTACTTACATCGTAGTGTACAGATGTGACAGTGATGAGCGTTATCAATCATCGATTAGTTTTAGCGTGCTGCGCGATGTTTGCAGCCAATACAAGTGCTGAGAGTAGTATTGATTCACTTTTGTCCTTATCTCTCGAAGAATTACTTAATGTTGAAATCTCCGTCGCCTCAAATGTAGTCACTGAACTTCGAAAACAACCTACCTCAATTACCACAATTACTGCTGACACCATACGCCTTTCTGGCGCAAGAACGCTCAACGAACTGCTCACCATATATGTACCAGGCTATTTTCTGGTTGAAGATCAAGATGACACCATTGCCGGATTCAGAGGTGTCGTACCAGATAACAACTCCAAAACGATGTTGTTACTTAATGGTGAAAGCCTCAACACAGAGTGGTTCTGGGGGGCGCCGGATGTACTACTCAACGGCATCAACATGGAGATGATTGAACGTATTGAAGTGATACGAGGGCCAGGTTCCGTAACACTGGGTCAGGGCGCGTTACTGGGCGTAATCAATATTGTTACGCGACAGCCTGATAAGCCTGGCGCAACGGCAACACTCAAGTTTGGTCAACATGGTTATCGCAAAATCAGTACGGATATGGCGTATTTTCATGATGACACCAAAGCCTATCTGTTTCTCTCAAAAGGGGATTATGACGGCCAGACGATGTCCAACCGTGGGTGGGCACAGACCCGTATTGATCAAGGACTCAGCGTTTATCAACGAAACCATCATCTCAAGCGAAATGAACATCAAAGCCTGTTTGCTAATCTGTCTCATCAGCGTCTTGATATTGATCTGTATCATTTTGAACACCAGCGTGATTTATATAATTTTTATCGCGACAGAGAAGTGGTCAAACAAACCATCACAGGCATTTCAGCTCACTACCAGCAACCTCTAAGCGATACACTTCGCGTGAAAGTCAGTGCTAATTATACTCAGGATGATTATCAGCTGTTCTCACACGGGAACAATGTTCGCACCATTGAGCGATTTAACTTTGAAGCGTTCGGTAGTCAATTTGCTCCGTTTGTTGAAGATGGCAGTGCGGCTGCAAGTGCGACTGCTGATGATATGGTCACGCCCGGATTAAAAATGGGTGGGACAGGCGAAATACGCAGGGGTGTCACATTCCTGTTAAATTGGGACGAACCGCTGCCCAATCACCGCGTCGCACTCGGCGCAGAGTACGTGAACTACAATTTCGGTCGAACCGATGCGGACGGCCGTAACTACATTTTAAATGAAGAAATCCAGCTGTTGGGCTTTTCCAGTGACGGTGCGGGTGGTTTCATCCGCAGTAACGCACTTAACCAATCAAATACATGGGTAAAGCCCGCTAGCATCTCAATCCGCAGCGTATTTTTGGAAGATATTTACCAGTTCAGCGACACGCTCGATTTTTTTGCGGCGGTACGTTTTGATGATCATCCTAACTGGGGAGAACAATTCAGCCCCCGTATTGGCGCCTTGTACGACATAAATAACCGTCACCTTTTCAGATTTACATGGCAAACTGGTTTCAGAGGTGCAGTGGGCGTTCAGTTTGCTGGGGGGTTTGTACAGGACGGATTGCTTGCACAAACTAATTTTGCTGTTGCCAACGAATGGGCTGAATCAAATGGTGACTTCGACTTTGACGGCATTGCCGGGAACAACATTAAACAGTTAACCCCTGTCGAGCCTGAAACGATTGAAAGCATTGAGCTTTCTTACCAGTATTCACAAGAAAGCCTGCAAATTAACAGCATCATTTTTTATAACACTTTTGAGGATATCCTGGCTGCAGAAGCAAATGGTTGGATCGGTCTGCAGTTCGGTGACAAGATTGGTACTGATGACATCGGTACCTGGGGCGGTAACTGGTATTATCAAAATCAGACGGGCAAGCTTACCCAGCATGGTATTGAGTTGGATATACGATACCAGTATGACAACCTTTTAGTCTCTGCAAGTCATTCACATGTCAGTGTAGTCAACGCTGATGACGGTGTTATCGGTGGATATGTGTTACCTGGCAATAAAGTCGCGGCTTATCCGGAAAATATTTCACGTCTGCATGTCGATTACGCTAAACAATTAGACGTCGGACAACTCTCACTTAAATATGAACATGTGTATTTTTGGCAATACTACGCCCCTACCGGTAACACGATAGATGGCGGTCATATAGCCAACCTAGGCATCAGCTTGCGGCTTCCATCGCTCGATAACCTGGAAATCAGTGCAGTGCTCAAAAATATCTGGCAAGAAGATGCCCTCTATCCGATCAATGGCACAGGAGACCTTCTAGGTGCAGACGGCACACCTTCTATCGAGTCACGACATTGGTGGATGGCACTCAGCTATGCTTTCTGAGTATGGCCTCTCACTCTCCAGCCAGTTCCTTGAGGTGGTGAGTGAGTCTCAGCAAATCAATGCCTTTGCCAATATCAAACTCCATAAATGACACGATACCGTGCATCAATATTGTAATGCGCTGATAGGCCTGAGGCTGAGCTATCATAGCCGAGTACGCTTCGTTATATCCACCTCGCTCGTATGTCATCAACAAATCAATCGCCAGCTCTTCAGGCGTGCGAGTTCTCTGCTTTGGCGTATAGCCTAATTCAGCTACCACCATCTCTGCCATTTTCCATACTGACCAGGGGTTCTGTCCGGTAATGACCTTGCCATGCTGAGTGACCTGCTCCAGATAGCGGTCCCCTTTGTCAAACAGCGCTCCCTGCTGTATCAACTTATCTTCCAGCAAGAATGGAAATATCGTTATTGCATCAGGGATCAAAAATAGCTCTTCTTCATTGGTAAAGCCTGTCACTGCCTTATCAGCTAGCAGCATCGTGCCGTCATCCAGTGTGACGTTTACCAATGCAGCCGGGCCATGACAGACCGCGCTGATAACGCGATCATGTTGATAAAGTGCTTTGATGATACGCTGGATGTCTGGGTTATCGGGGAAGTCAAACATGGCGCCCTTTCCTCCGACAAAGTAAACCGCTGCATAATCGAGGGGGTTAATCTTGGACACGGGTATAGACTCATCAATTCTGTCCTGAATATCAGTGGCGTTAAGGAACGCATAGTCAAATGCTCCCATATCATCTCCATCGATGACGACGGGCGGTTTTCCGCCCTGCGGGCTGGCGAAGTCAACATCAAATCCATTCGCGGTAAATACCCAGTACGCTCGCGCCAACTCTGTGTGCTCATACCCTATTTTTTCGCCCTCTCCCATGCTGTTAACATTGGTCAGCACAGTCAGGATCCTGCCTCGAGAAGCGGGTACGTTTTCGTTGATATAGGAAAGGTCTGAAGGCGTAGTTTGTTTCAACGCCTCAATATATGCTCGCTCAGGTAGCGCACTCTTAAGCCAAGCTCGCGCCCCATAAAACATCGAGACAAACAGCGCCGCAATGACTACCAGGGAAATAATCAGTTTCTTTATCATGTAACCCACCTCATTTAGTTCAAATACAGGGTAAATGAGGTGAAGTGAAATCAGAGTGAAATATAAACAGAAAATTGCGCGTCAGCGTTTTCAATCCGGTATTGCCAGCCCAATAGCTCTGCGATTCGGGTAACCAGATACAAGCCCTGGCCAATGCCTTCGCTGTCTTTACCTTTTATTCCACGCTGTGTCACATCGCCCGAAAGTGAAGCAGTACTACGATTGTGGAACGCTATGCCTTTTTCGCTTGCCTGTATACGTAGCACCTCATTGGCGCCGTGAGTAATGGCGTTATTGATCAGGTTGGTTAAAAGCAGATCGAGTAAAACAGGATTACAAGTGACCATCATGCTGTCGTCGATGACAAGTTCGACATCCAATGACATTCTCTTCGCTGCCATGCACTGCATAATGTTTTGCTCGACGTGAGATTTTAAAAGACAAGGCTGCTTATCCAACGATTCAGCTCTTGCCAACGCGAACAATACGTCAATCGTATGCTGCATTTGCCTGCTCACTTGGCGAAGCTGGCCAAGGTCCTCTGCAGTCAAACCGCGATTTTCAGCAAGCGTGACAATATTATTCAGAATGGTCAGAGGCGTTCGCAATTCATGATTTACATCCGTTGAAAAGTCCTTCTCCCGTTGCAAACTGCGCGATAGCCCATCAATGGCCTGCTGCATGGTGTCAGCTAGGTAACCAAGCTCGTATCGTAATTTAGGTAATGGATCCTTGTTCTTCAACGCTGCAGTGATCTCAAGCACGGGCTGCACCGTCTGGGAGGCGAATTTTATCGCTAATGACACACCGATGACTAAGGCCAGCACCACCCCTATTAAAAAAAAGCCGTAAAACTGGGGAGTGGTTGTGACCGTCAATAGCGGCGAGACCTCGGCAACTAAATACCCTTTTTTATCTTCGCCAAGGTCTAGCTCGCGGAAATGGTAATGTTCGTCTGTGGCTGTAAACACTTCATTATCATCTGTTCCTTTTTCAATCGCGTGAATAATAAATGTCGGCAGTGCATCTTTGCTTTCAAATACGTCGACGAAGTCGAGCCGGGATTCATCCAGTTGACCAGACTGGGCGTAGCTGCGTTCGAGGTGACTGGCTTCCATCTCAAGCAGACGAAAAATGATTTTGTCCTCTACGATAAAAGCAGCAATGCCGGCAAGTGTCAGAAATAACGCCGTAAGCGCAAGACTCAGTCCAACAAACATGAGCAGCGTTTGATGTTTAATACTGGAGATCAACTTCATTTATCCACGACCAGTTGGTAGCCAAGATTCATCACGGTCTTGAGCATTGGGTAGGCAAAAGACTTATCCAATTCCTGCCTCAGCGAATAAATGTGCGATTTGAGCGCATCACTGTCTGGTGGTGCGTCTGCCCATAATTTATGAAGAATCAGGGAGCGAGACACAGGCTGTGGAAAATGTTGCGCCAATATGACCAGCAGTTCAAACCCAACATGAGTCAATGCAAGCGTCTCACCTGCTCGACTAGCAGACCTGGCGGTTAAATCAATGCTCAACTCACCCACTTCAATCTTTTTATGCTGATGCAGGTTGTCTCTGCGAGCCAATGCTTGGCAGCGCAGCGCCAGTTCACGCAAGTCAAAGGGCTTAGTAAGGTAATCATCAGCACCTTGATGAAAACCCGCCGATTTATCTTCGAACCGATCCCGTGCCGTCACCATTAGCACTGGCGGTGTAACCTTTGCGTTTTGCTTTATCGCCTCACACACCTGCAAACCATCCATATCTGGCAGATTCAGATCCAGTAGCACAACATCAAAAATATCGCTGACTGCCAATTGAATACCCAGCTGTCCATTGTGAGCGTAGTCGACATGCCAGTTATGGCCTGAAAGGAATTCGACAATTTGCTGCGCAATTGTAGGGTTATCTTCTATCAGCAGAATCTTCAATCTATCTATCCTGGCCTGCAGTCATTCTGTTCACCTTACAAGAAACAAAGTGAAATCCGGGTGAATTTCACCTGTTTTTCACCTGGTTTTTCTATTCTTGCACGTCCGATCCCAATGGTACTGATAACGATGCAAATTACATACAACAAAAACTTCCGCTTGATGCTTACCTGGGCCAGCATCCTGGCTCTTAGCATACTCCTTTCTGGCTGTAGCACAGTCAATTCGCTGCGAATGACACGTATCAACGCTGATGTCACACCAATAGTTGGCGGTGAGAGCCGTGTCAAACTGAAATCGGTCTATGAAGGTGAAAAGCCTTACGTCTATGCGACAGTAGATGGCCAGGAACTCCTGTTTCTGGTTGATAGCGGCGCCAGTTTTTTGATCCTGATGGACACCCCCAAGGTTCGACGCCTGAAGCTTGAGCGGGGATTTGATCTGGCGCTGAAGGGCTGGGGCGAAGAAGACAAAAGTGCAGCATATCAGACAACGGTCAACAAACTTGAACTCGGTGATATCTACTTTGAAGATCTGGGTGCGGCCCTGATCCCCGTCTCCCAGAGCCAATACTTTTTGCGCGATGATGAAGCGATTTTTGATGGCGTTATCGGCCATGATTTGATGCGCCACTTTTCATGGGAATTTGATGCCAATGTAAATGACATCGTTATCTCAACTGAGCCTTATCAACCCGTTCCCAATGCGCAGTACCTTGAATTTGATACGTTTCTCAGCAAGATTTCAGTGAAGGGCTCACTCGCATTTAATCCATCACACAGTATAGAGGGTGAATTCCTTATCGATACTGGTAGTCGTCACTATGTGAAATTAAGTACTGCCTATGTCGACAACAACGAGTTGGACATTGCTTCAGCACGAGTACGGGCGGCGGACTTTGGATTGAGTGGCATGGTAGAGCATGAGAGAGTCACATTACCATCGCTTGCGCTGGGCGATATTCACCTCAACAATGTTAAGGTCAATCTGATCCCTGGTGATGATGAAGATGACTGGTGGGTGATTGGCAATGCCTTGATGAATCAGTTTAAAACTATCATCGACTATAAGAGTGATGCTTTTTACCTTGTTCCCCAGGCCCCTTTTAAGACGGACTACAATCTCTCAGGTCTGGAGCTTAGAAAAGTTCGAAGTGGAGAGTTTGTTGTCCGCTATGTTTCCCCAGACTTACCTGCCAGCGAACTCGATATTCACGTTGGTGATCTGGTGACGTCGATTAATGGAATATCTTCGCAGAAAATGACGCTTGCTAAATATAACGATATTGCTTCAGTCCCGGGCACACAGCATATATGTATAGAAAGAGCAGCGCGTTGTTTTGAAATAGGT
The DNA here is from genome assembly GCF_000429145.1 of Aestuariibacter salexigens DSM 15300. GTDB lineage: Bacteria > Pseudomonadota > Gammaproteobacteria > Enterobacterales > Alteromonadaceae > Aestuariibacter > Aestuariibacter salexigens. Next base: position 178,977 of record NZ_AUBH01000002.1, on the reverse strand, counting down.
GCCGAACCTATTATTGGGTATTCAGATTTCTAAACGTAAAATCCTTCAATACACAGTTTTTAGGCACTGTCGGGCAAATGTCGGGGTGATTTCGTAACCGACATTGCTAGAATTCATTAACACTCCTGACCCAAGGTTGCTTATGCAGACATTTACTTTGAAACCTCTACGAATTAGTCGTCTTTTGTCGCAAGAACAACTTGCACAAATGTCTGGCCTAAACGTAAGAACGATTCAGAGAATCGAGAGCGGGCACAATGCCAGTGCAGAATCGATGAAGTGTATTGCTGCAGCCTTGGATGTAGAAATTGATGAGTTAATTCAGGAGAAGGCTATGATCGATAAAAACTCAGAAAACTGGCGTGCACTGCCGTTATTTTTAAAAATTTGGTTTATGTTTAATTTTTTGCAGTTAAGGCCAACCCGAGATTCTGCAACACGAATTGAAGTCATTGCCCATGCATTCGGATTCTTATTTTGTTGTGCAGGGTTTGTGAGTGAGCCAGCACTCGCTGGCGGGCTTATCTTGCTTGGCTCGGCGTATTTTTTCCACTTCCTGAAGTGGCAGGGTGATAAATACGGCATTTGGTATGAGCACTCCACTGACTAACAAAAGAGACGATTAAACGTGTAAAGGACTCAGATATTTCTGAGTCCTTTTTTATAACTTCATCGTCAAAATATTGACCGACTGAACCTTCAAAATAATCGCTGACAGTTATTCCGCTTCTGCCATAACTTGCACAAAATACTTCAAATCATTTTGCTCGGCATAGTCAGTAAACACCTGCTTTAACAACTCAAAATGTTCAGAGCCTTTGGCAATCCCAAAGTAAGCGTTAACCCTGCGAATGGGTGTGATGGTCACGTTGTCAGCAAACATCAGGGCGTTATATTTTTGCAAATGCTTCACATTAGACTGATAAGAAATGAGCGCATCACTACGCCCCTTGAGGAAAAATTGCAGCGCTGATTCCGCTGTCGGCAAATCAATAAATTTATAGTGTTCTCCTACCAGCTCCTGACGACTTCCGTTGTAATCAAAATTACGAATTGCGGCAATGGATGTGAAGCTATCTTTACCGCCAGCACGATAAAGATTGATGACCAGCTGTTTTAGTGGGGGCTCTATAAATTCAACTTGGGGAGCAAGGGCTCTGGTATCTTTGACGTTTACCGTAAAATCAACGTCTGCATGTTCGACCAGACGATACATCCTTGCTGGTAGCGTACACACCACTTCAAGTTCGATGTTGTGAGAGCTCTGACGATGGTCGTCCTACCAAATAATGCTCAATCTCATCAGAGCTTAAGCCCACAAATTCAGACGCCACCGGATAAGGGCCCATCCCAGGTGGCGTCAGGGATGTTGCACTGACAGTATTGATGCCGATGAACAGCAGACCGACTATCTCCAACATCTATATCGTCAGCTTATATCTCATACTCACTCCGCCGCACTGTGTAAAACGTCATCTTGCATTCGCGCCAGCATCGCTCGTTCTGTGCCAGATTTATAGCTCATTTGATGATGAAACGTACTCACAGTGAACATAACATCGGCATGCGCGTCCTGGGTCAATGATTGCTTTATGATCTCGACTTCGAGTGCTAATGACGCAAAGACGGAGTCATTGACTGCTGTAGTGTCTATATTATCAGCCAGTGCTTGTGAACTTGTAATAGTGAACAGTGCTGCTGCGAAAAGTGGTTTTGCAAATCTCATGGTAACGCCCTCGCTTGGTAAATTTTTTGATATCGCACTTGTATAGTAGGGCTGAAAGCGCATTTCGTTGCGCGTTACTCGTTTGTTGAACTTGAAAAAGCGACCAACAACAGCTGTTACATTTTGATGCATTTTTGGTCGATGAAATATGGCGTTTCAACGTCCCTCTGACACATTTGTACATCAATTGCTGAAGTTTACTATACGCAGATAATGTCTCGAGATTATGCACTTTTTCTGTTGTTATTAAGTAAAAGTTATTACTGCAATTTACATTTTTATAACAATGATAAAATTAAGAAAGCATGGACAAGTCCAACCCGGTTTCAAGTGGGGCCCCTTTACCGCACGTATCCCATTTATTCACCTTCGGTTATCTCTTTCAGATTTGCTGCAAGGCTTCGCCGTGTCTGGTGCGACAGGTCTGGCGTTGGTGCCGTATTTCACCATGTTGCTGGGCTTATCATTTGAAGAAGCGGTGGTTATGGCCCTCATCCATAGTACCCTCATCGCGTTTTCATGGATGCTGTTTGGCGACCCTTATGCGCCGGGCTGGCTTACCCCTGCGATACCCTTTGTTGTCGCGTTTATAACTGCGCCCGCCTACCTAGGTGACCATGTCGCTCAATTTCAAGCCATGACCGCACTCTCTCTTAATTTCGCGATGATATTGATTGTATTGGGGCTAACCGGTTGGGGCGCAAAGCTTATACAGTCCGTCCCCAATGTGCTTAAAGGCGGGATCATCCTTGGCGCCGCGATAGCCGCCTTTTTACGTGTAACAAAAGACGGAGATGCGGCGAATGTGTTTCAATCGGCTCCCATTGCGGGCACGCTGGGCGTGGTTGTATGTCTGCTTGCGGCGTTTTCGAAACCCCTGCAACACATTGCACAGCGTAATAAGCTTATCGCAACGATCTTAAGTCTTGGATTACTGCCGGGCTTTATCATTGCCGGTACAGTGGGGTATTTCACTACAGAGCTCGAATTTAATATCCGCTGGGAAATTCTGGATATCGCAGGCGCCACTGCAGGGCTGTGGGCAAAAGCGTCCCCCTTCGCAATAGGCTGGCCGCCACTTGAAGTGTTTATCTCCTCGTTTCCACTGGCATTGATTACCTACATACTCTTTTTTGGTGACGTGGTAACCGGTAATGAAATGATCCATCAGGCACAAGAGGAGAGAAAAGACGAGAAGCTTGATGTCAACACCAGCCGCGCACATCTGGCTACAGGTATCAGGAACATTATGATGGGTATTTCAGCGCCATTTTTCAGCACACAAGGCGCGCTGTGGACCGGTATTCAGGTGGTATTGTTGAAACGTTGGACTCAAGCAAAAGAAACCAATCATTCCCTGTTCGACAGTATTGGCAGCTTTTACATTTTAGGCTTACCTATCTTATTCATCCTGCTGCCATTGGTGACGTTACTCGAGCCGCTGTTGCCCGTTGCACTAGCAGTAACATTGATACTTACTGCTTTTGCCTGCGCGACACTGGCACTGTCGTTGGTAACAGATGCAACCGAACGTGGTGCCATGGTGATCACGGCAATGGCGTTTAGTTTGTTTGAACCCTGGGCAGGCTTGTTAATAGGCTTATTCACTATTGCGGCACTGTGCGGCCCATCGGTATTTTTACCCAAACGCGGACACCATTAATCCGACCAATTCTATTTTGCTGCTCAGGCTATACGGACATAGCCTGTAACATTTTTGTTAATCTTTTGACTCTGCAAAGAAGTATAACGTTACGGTTTTTAAATTGAGTCGCACGGTGACTCTCCCCTACCACTTCGGATAGTAAATGATGAAATACCCTACTCTCGGATGGCGTGCATTGCTGATCGCCACCTCACTGACATTTACGTCAGCCTATGCTGATAACCATGAAGAAAAAGATGGCGAAGAGAAAGAGGAAAAAACCCTCGCTGATACCATCGAAGGAAAAACGAGCTACGAAGGACTGTTCAATGTTTATCGCGATCCTAAAACAGGTGAAGGATATGTGGCGGTAGATAAAGCCCAGCTCGACAAGCCTATTCTGTACTTTGCGTCTACCCAAAATGGCGTTGTGGACGCGGGTCACTTTCGTGGCGCATTCAGACAATATCGATTGATTGAATTCAGACGTCATTTTGACCGTTTGGATATTGTGTCCAAAACACCGCGGTTTTATTTCGACCCTGACAGTGCATTAAGCAAAGCGGCAGACGCGAATATCAGTGAAGCGGTATTGGTCTCAACCAAGATTGAATTCGAAGACGACAATACTATGCTGATAAAACTTGATGAGGTGTTTAAAAACGAACAGCTTCATCGGGTGGAGCCGATGCCGAGCTCTGATACCAATCGCGAGAAAGCGCGCTTTAAGCCCGGTAAGTTCAGTAAAGACAAGTCGCGCATTCTGAACATCAACAATTTCCCAGAAAACACGCACATCACCGTCGACTACGTGTATGAAAATGACACACCTAAAGTCCGCGGTGGTGCTGAAATCACGGACCCGCGCTATACCACGCTGACCTTGCAGCATGCGTTTGTTGCATTACCTGAAAATGACTTCAAACCGCGCCGTGATGATTCCCGCATCGGTTATTTCACGCAATATTTCGATGATATGACATCAGATCAAACGGCCAATTACCGTGATGTGATTAATCGCTGGAATCTGGTCAAGAAAGACCCGGATGCAGAGGTCTCTGATCCAGTTGAACCGATCGTCTGGTGGATTGAGAACACTACCCCGGTTGAATGGCGCGACACTATTCGCGATGCCACACTGGCGTGGAACAGTTCATTTGAAAAAGCCGGTATCAGCAATGCCATTGAAGTCAAAGTGCAGCCAGACGATGCGGACTGGTCAGCAGAAGATGTGCGTTACAATGTGCTGCGCTGGACATCCTCACCTCGGCCGCCCTTCGGTGGCTACGGTCCGAGCATTGCGAACCCTCTTACTGGCGAGATCATTGCCGCTGATATCATGCTCGAATACAACTTCATGAAGGGCCGCTGGATCGCCTCAAGAATGTTCACAGACGGTGTTGACGCCAGTGAGCCAGAGTTTGAGCTGGAAGGCGAAGACCAACTGTATTGTTCGCTGGGCCATGGTTTAAGTATGAATATGGCATTCGGCCAAACCGCAGCGCTGGCCAACGGTATGGGCGATATTGAGCAAGACCGCATGATGCGTCAGGCCATGTATTACCTTATTTTACATGAAGTGGGACATACGCTGGGTCTGAACCACAACATGCGCGCGACACAAATGCATTCGCCAGATGATGCGCATGATATGGCTAAAACACAGGGCGTGCTAGCTGGCTCTGTGATGGATTATCCGGCGATCAATTACGCCCCTCCTGGCGTCGAACAGGGTGACTTTTACTCTGAGAAACCCGGCCCGTATGACGACTGGGCCATCCTGTATGGTTACTCACAAGCGCTGGATGACCCAGAAGCTGAAGAGGCACGTCTGGAACAAATCCTGTCTCGCTCAATGGAGCCTGAGCTGGCGTTTGCCAACGATGCCGATGATATGCGCCAGGCTGGCCGCCACATTGACCCCCGAGTCAACACATGGGATATGTCCAGTGATGCGATTGAGTACGCCAAAGACCGACTGGAGCTAATTAAATCGATGGCAGCCACACTCAAAGACAAGCTGTTGAGTGATGGACGTAGCCATAACGACCTGCTTGTCGGTGCAAACGTTCTGATGAATGAAATGAACAGGCAATCAGGGGTCATTTCTCGCTACGTGGGTGGCGTTTATGTCGAGCGCGCAGTAGTTGGCCAGCCCGGCTACACGCAGCCGTTTACGCCTGTTCCGTTGGATACTCAAAAACGCGCAATGAGCGTGCTTTCTGATTACATCTTCGCGCCGGATGCGATTGCGGATATGGAATACCTGTTCGCCTATCTGCAACGTCAGCGTCGCGGCTTCTCAGGCTTTGGCGATAATGAAGATCCTAAACTGCATGAGATGTTGCTGACTGCGCAAAAACGTGCACTTGATCACTTCCTGCATCCGAATGTGCTGACGCGCATGACGGACACCTCGCTCTATGGAAACGAGTACAGCCTTGAAGCGATGATGACAGATTTGACCAACGCTATCTTTGAAGCTGACCGCAAAGGCGATGTGAACAGCTTCCGTAGAAATCTGCAGGTGGAATACGTTGAACGTCTGATTGCTGCCAGTGGTCTTGAAAAAGCCAGCAAGCACGACAACATAGCAAAAGCCATGGCGACCTATGAGCTAAACAGAATTAAAGAGCTGGTAAGTTCAAACCGTGGCGATCAGGCCACCAAGATCCACCGGTTTTACGTCAGAGATCTGATCGACCGGGCCTTTGAAGCCAGTCGTTCATAAGCGGCACTAGGATCACTGTGAAAAGCCCCGCTGTTGCGGGGCTTTTCTGTGTCTATTCGAAAAGTTCAAAGCATTCGTCAAAGTGACAAGACCAACGTCGCTTGATCGCTATGATACAGCCCATCTGGCTTGTCAGGTAAAGTCAGTGCAACGGCTGCAAGCATTACTGACCCCGACATCTTGCCATTTAAATCAACGTTGCCGTTTTCATCTGTCATAAGCGTCAGCGTTTCTTTTGACGTATTTTTCACTTTCACTTTATGGTTCGACATAGCTTTTCCTTCAAAAAGAAGCCGAAAACGACTATTTGAATCAGACACTGCAATAAATTCTAATTTTTGCCCGACGGGCGTAGACATAAAGTTCCTTTTATCATCACAGGACGTGACGCACGCAAACGTCTTGGTATGTTTGACGTAACTTCTTTGCAAGGACGGATTTCCCGGCAGTGCATGAAATGCCTGCTTTACGTCTGATGTTGCGCCAATTTCATCTAAATACTCGTCGACATTGTCGTTATCTATTGCACCTGCGCGAACTTTGGTACTGATTGCCGCAGTGATGACACCGCTCTCTGACCCGTTTAAGTTTATTGATAAATACTCTTTATTTTTGGCATAGAATGGAGAATCTATTGCCTGTGCGTTTAATGTAAAGATGGCCAAATCAATGCGGTTTTCATCCACTCCCCAGGTTTGCTCTGGGAAACTTAGCCCACTCGACATGCGTATCTCTGCATCATCGTTGACTGGGTATATCTTTTGGACAGGCAATAAAAAAGTGTCATGAGCCAACGCCTTAAGTGCTATCAGGCTACAAAAAACACACATCCAATAAGCTATCGCATAATGTTTCTTTCTCGTTTTCATAATTATTGTTCTCTTGTTCAAAATTCAGGCCCAACTACCGTTGTTAATGCGGCAGTGACCGACAAAATTAGCACCGCAACTATCATTTCATTGGCAATGGATTGAGATAGTAATGCTCGTCCTTCGCCACTTTGTATTGCAGGAACAAGCCTCAACTTATTTCTTGCAGCGATTCCCAAAATGCTTACAACCAGACCAAGTTTAACTAACAGCGTCAGGCCATAGCTGGTAGTGAAAAGAGCATTTACACTCCCTATGAGTTCAATCGCAAGAAGAACACCAGCCACTACTGATAAAACAACCATCACACTGGCCTGCTTGCCGAAAGACTCCATCATCAGGATAAGTTGCTCATCCTCTAATGCGTCACACGCACGCTTTAATGGATAAAGGCTACCAAACCACCATGCCATCACCAGAACGTGGAACAGAAGCAGTAATTGATTTGTGAAGCCAAGCTCTGAGACATGTCCAAGCTGGATAAACGAATAAGCCAGAAACAGTGCGGCTACGACCAGTATTAGTTGAATGCCACCACGCAGAAGCCTGGATAACGTCACTACTGAAGCGAGCATCACAGCCAGAAGTACCATAGTCAGCCCAACTGCACGAAACAGCGCGATATCTCCTATCGCGGCGCTCCACATCATGTTCACGATAAACGAGTCGAATGCGCCTTGTAGGCCAGCCTCTGCCATCAGCCCGGTGGTGGCAAAAAACCACACAGCGTTGGCAAGCAAAGCTATGGCAACGAGTGTTATTGTCAGTTTGGGGATGTCAGGTTTGACGGCAGACTGATTCGCCCAAGGCTTGCTGAACGCGAAAAATGCATATCCAGCCGCTAACACAAAGCCAAAATAAAAGAATAGTTTTGATATGACTATCGCACTATTCCAAATAGCCGTTTCCATATTCTTACAGCCAGAATTAGTGAACCATAAAGTTCAGAGTTTCGGTCATTTTGTGACCGTCCTGACCGAAGAAAATCATATCTACTTTATAGTTGCCTGCAGACAGCTGAGGTAAATCCCAGGAAAAGCTGTCGCTCGCAGCGTTAACAGGTTTAAATCCAAAGTCGACTTTCTTCCCTTGTGGGCCTGCCAGCATTACCTTTACTAGTCTCACATCGCTGCTGAACGTTAAAGATAATGATTGTGGGGAGCTACTTAACATTGCATTGTCAGTAGGTTTACTTTCTTTCAGCTGTACATGAGCAAATGCCGTACTTGAAAAGACGAATGCAATAGCTAACAAGTAAGTAGTTAAATTTTTCATAGATTCCTTTTGCTTGATTGGGTGTGGCTGTCATGTATGTCATGCAATGATACGCAATGTGAAGTACTTTTCATCCTGAAATATACGCAGCTCGATTTTTAACGTGAGAAAAAACGCCCTCAGTCAGTCTTGCAGGGTCTCAAGAATCGGACACGGGGCATCTTTACTTGCTTTGCATTCCCGAACCAGTTCCGATAAAAACAATTTTGCGGATTGTAATTCAGCGATTTTGTTCTCTAAATTTCGCATCTTCAGCTCAGACATGTTGCGGATCTGGTTTTTATCTCGTAACGAGTCTAGTTTGCCAAGCTGCTTAATATCTTCGAGTGTAAAACCCGCTAATTTAGCTTGTTTTATAAACGCCATTTTCTCTACATGGGCGGATGTGTAGTGCCTGTAGGCCCCTTCTGATTTAGGTATGGGTAACAATCCCTCTCGATGATAAAAACGCACCGTCTCTACATTAACGCCAGCTCTTCTGGCGAATTCACTTACCTTCATTTTTACCTCTGGGATACTTTTGCAGGTGCTACTATTGACAGCGTACTCAGGTACGCAGTTTAACATCATGCTTCTCTAAGCAAACAGGACCATTTTTATGGCAAAGATAGCTACGTTATATCGAATGGAAACAGGCACACACACATGTCCTTATGGTCTTCGTGCGAAAGACCTACTCCGTCGTCAGGGATATAAGGTAAAAGATAACGTCCTCAAAAGTCGCAGTGAGGTTGATTCACTCAAGCTCAAACTTGATGTGAAAACGACACCTCAGGTGATTATCGATGGCAAACGCATAGGAGGCTTTGAAGACTTACAACTGTTCTTCGGAAATAAAAAGAATACTGAGAACAAGACAAGTTATTTTCCTGTCATTGCGGTATTCATAGTAGCGGTACTGCTTACCAGCGCAACCACACTCCCGGCACCCGCTCAAATAGGTATTCAATCTATAGCAATGAGTTTCATCGGGTTTTCGATGGTCTTGCTTGGCTTACTTAAACTGCAAAACATAAAAGGATTTGTGAATAGCTTTCTGGGATATGACTTATTAGCGAGACGCTATGTCTCCTATGCATTCATCTATCCTTATGCCGAATTGCTGGGCGGGTTTTTAATGTTAAGCGGCACCTTGGCTGTTGTTTCCATTCCGATCATGCTTTTTATCGGGGGCATAGGCGGGATATCTGTTATCAAGACTGTCTATATAGATAAACGGGAATTGAAATGTGCCTGTGTTGGCGGTGACTCAAATGTACCTCTAGGATTCGTGTCATTTTTAGAAAATGCAGTCATGTTTGGTGCGGCAAGTTGGATGCTTTTCACCTGAATTAGGGGATGTTTACAATTACACTATCGTGAAGCTGATTGATTGCAGGCACAAAAAAAGGGAACCGCAGTTCCCTAATGCATAAGATGAAGTTTGATCTTACTTTTTGAAGCGACGTGCTCCTAAACCGATCATTCCTAACGCTAGGATGGCTAGTGTTGATGGTTCTGGGACTTCAACTCTCTCCCACGTTCCTATTAAAAGCGCCGATTGAGTACTGATGCCATCATAAGGGGCCAGAACATCACCTCCTAAAGGACCGGCAAGCAAATTTGAATAGCCCGCAGCTGAAACCGCCCAAGTTACAGACCCAGTGAAAGCTAAAGAGCCTTCATCAAAAGTCATACCAAGGTCAGGGGAAAAATTCCAAATATTGAAAAAAGTAGCACTAGAAAGCCAATAATAATTTGGATTATCGTTACTGACTTGGTTGGCGCTGGTAATATTTCCCGAGATAAAGCTAATACCGAGGTCAGCGAAACTAATAGGCGTGGCAAATAAGTCCATCAAAGAAAAGCCGGTAAAACCATCATTACCTGAATAAGTTGAGCTTGATGCGCCATCCGTCGCACTAATGGTAATCTGATTCTCAACCGACAAGTCCACCATGAGAACCAGCGCTGCATTAGCAGAACCACCAATCGCTAATGCCAAGCCGAGAAAAGCCGCTTTTATCATTTTAAGCTTCATACTATTTCCTTTGATTGTATATATAACCTGTTGAGTCAGTGTTAATGTCTTAATTAATAAGATACCGTGATATTGCAATAATAATGCCACTCTTATTTACCTTTAAATAACAGAGATATACAGATTAAATAAATTTCAGAAAACGAAAAGTGTAAAATAAGCTGACAGTGAAATGTAGCGGCAGACTAAACCCGAACACCGTTTTAAGTGGTAGCATTTCACTTAATAACGAGTTGTTCAATGAGAAGACAAAGACGGTCATTCAGTCCGGAATTTAAACATGATGCGGCCATGCTGGGACATATCTTCATTTGACGAACACGGCAAACCAGTGGACATTGAGGTTAAATCAAGCGTCGGCAAGTCAATCAACCAGCTAATTATGACTAGAAACGAATGGGAGGCGGCGAAAAAGCATATCTCCTACTATTTCATTTATCTGGTTGCTGGGGTGAATGAGAAAGGTGCTAGGCACATTGAAATTGTCCAAGACCCCTATGGACTTCAACTTAAAGGAGTAATTGAAATTAACATAGCTTCTTACCAAATTATGCTCTAGTTGGTGGGTCACTGTTGCAGGAGCTGATTGTTCAGCTCTTCACCGTATCTGAAAACACCTCTTTAGTTTTCACCTACTTTACAGAAAAGATTTCTGTCTGTGGCCTCGGAGAGGTATATTACGAGCCGCTCGTTAAATGAGATATATCGTCCTATGTCTGGCCTGGTTGCTCAACGAAAAAGGTCGACTAGTTTCCAATCAACTCCTTCCTGAACAACTACGCTGGACTGCTTAACGATACCGAACAAGCCCGGTAACTATGCATTGGTTATGTGGCTTATACCGTTGTAGCTTCACGTTCGCCTGAGGGAGAAATAGGTGGCTTCGGATGGCAAGCGTTTGTTGCTTTTGGGGGGATTGCCCTGTTCTGTGCAGCAAGTGACCTCTTACATATAAAACGTAACGGAGCAGAAGGAAGTAAGCGATTGTTCCGTCACCTGTGGCGAATGTTTTTTCCTCTATTCATGGCTACGGCGGCATTCTTTTTAGGACAGGCAAAGCTATTGCCAGAAGCTATCAGAAGAATCGAGTTTTTAGCTATCCCAGTATTCCTCGTGCTCGCGATAATGGTATTCTGGATAATTAAAGTGAAATATTCACGTCGCTTTTTGACGGTGTAGAAATATGAAAAAGCTCGCGATCAAAACTGTAGGCATCATTGCTTTTACCCTTTTAATAATGCGCCCAGATACCTTTATATTGGGGATATTCATTGACGCAATAGGTATTGAACTATTTTTTCTACTGCTCAGTGTGCAATTTACTGTTGTGACCTCCGTCGCTCGACAACTTATCCAAGACTCGGCGCGGCGTGCTGATGAAAAACTAAGCCAGCTGAGCATTTATTACTATCGCCCCACAATGCAAAACATACTCAGTCATCCGGGTATGTTGATGCATGCGATCCCGGGTTTTGGTTTGGCCATCTCTGCCCTTTGCTTCGTTAGAGGGTGCAAACGATGAAAAATTCCATATTAGAAGTGAGATCACTTACCAAAAAATACGGCGGTAAACTTGTACTCAACCAGTTAGACTGGTGTGTGAACCAGGGGGAAATAGTTGCCCTGCTGGGGCGTAATGGTGCCGGGAAAACTACGCTACTAGAGTCAATATTACAGCTTAATAACGTTAATAGCGGCGACATTACAATCTTCAATCAACCATGGGAAAAGTTACCTGCAGAAAAGCGCCAAAAAATCACTTTTGTAGCCCAGGACACCAGAGGTTTTGACTGGATGTCTGTGAAAACATACCTTGGTTATCTGGGAGGCTTCTACTCCGGATGGGATCAAGCCTATGCCTTAGCACTCTGCTCCCGTTGGGATCTATCCCTCAAGCAGACCATTAGCTCCCTGTCTGGAGGACAGCGTCAGGTTTTACGAATAATTCAGGCGATTTCCACCCGACCGGAATTGATGCTCTTTGATGAACCTGTAGCGCATTTAGATCCAAATATACGACATGCCGTCCTATCCGAATTATCGACGCATTGCGCTAACTATAAATCGACCATCATATTTTCCAGTCACATCGTTTCAGATCTTGAGCGAATGTCGAGTCGCGTAGCCTTACTGCAAAATGGAAAAATTAGGTTTGAACACTCAATGACGTCACTCAAAAACGGGATTGGAAATATCAAGTTATCACTGAAAAACGCAGCTCACGGTACAGAAGCAATCAGTATCAGCGGAATAACCACCCCAATCATGGAAGGAAAAACAATCTATGGCAAGGTACTGCGCCCTCTGGACAGGAGCGTTTTTGAGCGATGGAAACAATTAGGAGTAGAGGTTGATATTCATCCAATGTCGCTAGAAGACTGGTATTTAGCTATCACGCAGAGCGAACAATCCTATGCATAACTGGTTACATGCATGTCGCCACCTGCTCGGTTATTCTCAGCTCACCACCGTATTGATTGGCTTATTAATGGTCGCTTTTCAGGTCCTGTTAATTCAGTCTCACTCAAGTGGCGTTTTAGACCAACAAATCAAGTCTCAGTTATTTATGATGACGACTCTGGTCTGCTGTTTCACTGCATTGAGTTTGGGCTCTGCATTACGTGTATTTAGAAGTCACTTTCTTTGGCGAGTTAACGTATCCTATCGCCGTCATCTGGGTGCTGCTACGTTGTCGATATTGTTGCTGTTGAATATCAGCTTTACGTGGCCACTGCTTTACAACATTACGCTCGTAGATTATGTCTTTTTTTTACCCGTCTGCGTAGGTATATGCTGCTTATACTTTAACTTTGCGCAACATTATGCAGAAAGACTGTTGTGGCCATCTTGTCCAGCAATACTTTACGTTTTATCAACCTTTGATATAAACGAGAGATACTTGGCGTCGGTTTTGATAATAATTGCTGCAGTGCTCGCTGTTCGCCTGTTCGCTCATTCCCACTATGCAAACATCAACACCTTTGAGGAGTCCGACACATCCGCTAACTCTGACGTCATATGGGAAGACATGCACCTTAAGCTGAAAGCGCTCGTCGGAAGATGGGTAATAACTAAGATTGGTTCGAGTAAAAAAGATATCTCCTGGGCAATAACAAGTCCTTTGAACCGCATGGGTGTGTTAACACTTGCTCATGGTGCCGCGTTCACCGTTTTATTGGCTTTGCTGCCATTTTCTGCGGACATATCACATGAGACTGTGATGTATATATTCCTCGCAATCAGCCCATTAGCGATGTTATTGGATGTCAGGAAAAATACGCCTCAACTGAGGGGGCTCGCCCATCACTATGGTGCTGATGGAATGTTTAAGTCGTTACAGGTCAACATTCTTTTCGGTTATTACAAGTTAATGTTAAAGGATACCTGTCTACTCAGTGCCATCATGATTAGTACCATTATATTGTGCGGTTACTTATTCGACGTAACGATGCTGTTCTTTATTTTCGCGGTTCAGCTTACTGCGCTCTTATGGGCACCTGCTTTATTACTGTGTAGATGGGATAGAGTCAACCTGGCATTGGTGGCGGGTGTAATTGCGTATCTGTCTTCGCTTTTATCTGCTCATCATCTTATCTCGCTTACCCAATCGTCAGATAATAATGCAGCATTGCTAGGAGCAATTGTTTGTCTTGCTTTCACCGTTATCTCAGGCTGCCAGGTGTACATGTATAAACAATCTCACCTTGAAAGATTACTAAGGTAAAACATTGTGCTTGCGAAACTCAGTGATACAGATATTGTTCAGCTGCCTTTGTCATTTTCGCATGGTCATGGCCGGTATTCTCAATAATCCTAAGCTGCCAATGAAAATCTAGCTTTTGCTGCTTTGCTTCGCGTTTTGCTGTTTTATAAAAATAGTTAGCACGCTCCAGCCTGTGCGTTCCTTGTAGGTCGACTTTGTCATTCCGCACAAGATGCCCCCTGGTTTCGTTAGCATCATCCTTTTCACCTACAAGTAACACTAAGTTTTGTCTAAACGCGGATTCTAAATCGATATCCTCAAGTGGCGAATTGTACAAACCATATGGAAAGACATTTTCAAAGCTAGGTACTGTGTACCAGCCAGAATTCGCGGAGATTATTTTATTTGCTTTATTTGTAGTGTGAAACAAAGCGTATCTTTGCAAAATCTGACCGCCCGCGGAGTGCCCGAATAAGTCATAGGAAACTGTGTTCATATTTAAAGCATTTACGACAAATTTAAACACACGGTCGAAGTCTCCGAATAGCCACCGTTCAGGATCTACAGTTAACGTAAAGTCTTTAATCTGAGACTTTTTTTCGTCGACCTCAACGTTTGCAATCATTCTGGCAAGGTTGTAATTCCAAAATTCTGGATAAGTGCTTTCATCGTAATAAAGTGACAATATCAAGACGCTATGTTTTTCAGCCGCCGTTTTCCATGCATCACGGTACCCCCAAGCGTCTCGCCCTGCTCCTGGTAAAACAATCAAGACGTTTGATTCATCATTGAGGGCGCTAGGAGCGTAATAAAAAACACGCACGGATCGATTGTCCTGCTCATTCCCAACATCTATGAGAAGGTTGCCGCTTCCCTGGTGTATGGAGACATCATTTATGATTTTTTCTTTAGGATTCTCAATTAAGGTCATCCCACATACCTTGCACTGCCCGGGCTGTCTATATATTGCGGTTTCAAACACGTCATCGACATGATAACAAGGAGGACAAACGTACTTTGTTGAGTGGGGCTGACTGCGCAAAAAGTCCAATTCACCAAAAACTGGATAAGATAGCAGACAGCAAAAGACTATCTTCAAAAATGGAACGGCTCTCATTTCACACGGTTACCTTGAATAGACTAATTCGGGAAGCGGAATGACAATGCTGACGCAGTAAGCGGTGATAAACAATCCATCGAAATCCATTGTTACGGTTTGTTACCTTGCAAACTAAATAGCGTTGGTAATATCGAGGAAGATGAATAGAAGACAAATCAACTGGTACATGCTTGTGGAACAAGTAAACAATCTTTTGAGGTAGTGCATGGAAGGAATAGTTAAAATTAAAGTAGTAGTAAGCATTTTTCTCATCGTATTTTGCAGTTCAGCGGGCGCAAAAAGCTGTGATGAAAATTGCAAGCTTGGGTTAGTGGAACAGTATTTTGCAGCCCTTGATAAGGTTTCAAAGCGCGGTTCTTCACTCAAGGATATTGATGATCTTCTCGCACTGACTCATGCCGAGGTGAGATATGTGCATGTTGAGTATCAGGCAGATTTTTCTAGAGATGAATGGCGAGAGGCATTTAAACGTAATCTTGATTCAGGTCGATACACAAAAACTGCTACAAACCAAATAAGAGTTTTGAACTCAATATCTGGTAAAAATCATCTGGCAGTTGAGTATTCACACGGGATTATTAACCGTCATGGTGCATGGCAACCCACAGACAAGTATCTTGCATTGTTCGGTTTTAAGGATGGCAAATTATCTTTGATTAAAGAGCTTTGGTAGCACTGACAAAAACGATAAACCAGCGATTCTGGACTGTGATGACGCTGTCTCTGTTCGCCAATGTCTCCGCTAATGCTACCAGTTATTGTCGTTTGAAAATTTGGGGAAAAGAAGAAATTGGTCGGTGTGAGAGGATTTGAACCTCCGACCCCTGACACCCCATGACAGTGCGCTACCAGGCTGCGCTACACACCGACCGAAAGAGGCGCTAAGTGTACTTATTTTCGGGTACTTTGCAACGCCTTAAGCGTGGTGTGGGTGCTGTATGGTGAATTGTTGTGCGATCCTACGTTAATGCACGCTATTGTTTTGTCTCAGCCACCAGCTTACGCACTTTATTCAGTGGCAATGCCTTCACATTCATGCGATGTCCATCCAGGTCTTCTGCCATAAATAACGCATTGTAAATGGCCTCTTCCGTGGCTTCGGCGACGGCCTGAAACAGCGGTGACATATCACTGTTATGCAGTACAGATGTGCTGAGTGTGTCGGTGCTATCGTCTCTTCGTAAGTCGGGATGATTACTAAACGCAATCACATAATCACCCGAGCCGTTGCTCACCACTGCGCCGGTTCGAGCTAGTCCGACAATCGCACGTTTTGCCAGCCTTTCCAGATTGCGTGACGATAGCGGCGCATCGGTCGCCACCACAATCATGATGCTGCCATCGGCTTTTTGCCGCTCTACGGTATCTTGCAGATAATATTGGTTGAGTGCTTTGCCGACCTGCACGCCGTCAATGGTAAGTATGCCACCATAGTTGGACTGCACCAGCACACCTAGTGTCCAACCACCTAACGCTTCTGGCAGCTGTCGTGACGATGTACCAATGCCGCCTTTCCACATAAACGCGACGGTACCGGCGCCGGCGCCAACGTTTCCTTCAGGTACAGGACCACTGCTTGCCGAACTAATGGCCGCTTTGACATGCTCAATAGTGACAGCTCGTTTACGAATATCATTGAGGCGACCGTCGTTGGTTTCACCCACCACGGCATTCACCGAATACACGTCTTCATTGCCTGGCTGCGCGAGTGTCCACTCCACAATGCCGGCAATCCCCTCAGCCACATTCAGCGTGTTGGTCAGCGCAATCGGCGTTTCAATCTCACCCAGCTCTTGTAGCTGACTGATGCCAGCCAGTTTTCCATAGCCGTTGGCGATGTAAATGGCAGCGGGGACCTTACGCTTGCGCAGGTTACCCTCGGCGGGGATCACAACGGTCACCCCGGTATGAATGGATTTACCCTGATGCAGGGTGACGTGCCCTACTTTGACGCCTTTAACGTCTGTGATGGCGTTATGAGTACCGGGCTGAAAAATACCCGGCGCAATACCGAGATCCCTTGCGCGCTGTTGCTCTGCCTGAACATTGAATGTAGTCAGGCAGAGAATGAGCAGCGCAAACTGACTACTCCTTATCATCGGCACTGATGCGGCTGGCGTCAGCACCTGCCTGGCCTTTGTACTTGGCATCTGCTCTGGCGTTATAAGGTTTCTCAGCGGGGTTGGATAACACTTCAAAACTCAGCGCACCTATTTTCATCATAGGTTTGAGCGCCAGCGGCAGTTTGCCGCTGTTGAAGAACTCCAGCACAATATTACCTGACCAGCCCGGATCGATACGGTGTGCGGTGACGTGCACCATCAGACCTAGTCTTGCCAGTGAGGAACGACCATCCAGCCAGCCGACGATATTAGGCGGCAAGGTCACTGACTCATGGGTAATCGCCAATGCAAGCTCGCCGGGATGCAAAAAGAACGCTTTGCCCTCGGGCAGTTCAATCTCATCACTCATCACATCATCAAGCGCCGCCTGCACCGTGGCCTTAGTGCCGCTCAGGTCGATATACGGCGCTGCGTGATCTTCAAATACTCTGAATTTATTCCCAAGGCGGATATCCACAGTCACGCCGCTGATCTGTGAATAGTCAGGCTGTGGATCAATTTTAATAATGCCATCTTGAAGATGCTGGTAGATATCTCTGTCACAAAGGCGCATTCAGCGTATCTCGATATGTAATAAAAGGTTTTTTGCAATTATGAGTCCGTGATCCTGCATGTTCAATGCTTTTCCACAAACTCTATGGTGTCGTTGTCTATTGGCAGTGTCAGTGCCAGTGAACGAGACAGGCGTCGTGCGGCGTAGCGGTATGCATCACTGATAGGGCTTTTTGGATCTGCCAGTAAAATAGGCTCGCCGCCATCGGCATGGGTGCGGATATCAATATCCAGCGGCAATTGCCCTAACAAGGCCACATTATACTGCTTGGCCAGCTTTGCCCCACCTTCTGAGGCGAAAATTTCCTCACGGTGACCGCACTTCTTACACTGGTAATAGCTCATGTTCTCAATCAGGCCCAGCACTGGAATATCCACTTTCTCAAACATGGCAATGCCCTTTATGGCATCGGCCAACGCCAAGTCTTGAGGCGTAGTCACCACCACTGCTGCTGTAACAGGAACCTGCTGCGCCAGCGTCAGCTGAATATCACCGGTGCCCGGCGGCATATCCACAATCAAATAATCGAGCTCAGGCCACAAGGTTTCATTGACCAGCTGCTGCAGCGCCCTGGATACCATAGGCCCGCGCCAGATAGTGGCGTTTTCAGCAGGCACCAGATAGCCGATAGAATTGGCCACGACGCCGTGGGATTCCAGCGGGATCATGTGCCGGTTGTCTTCGCTCTGTGGATGCGCGGTCGGGTTACCCAACATAATCGGCACAGAAGGCCCGTAAATATCGGCATCCAGAATGCCAACTCTGGCGCCTTCCTGCATCAGTGCAAACGCCAAGTTCACACTGGTGGTAGATTTGCCGACGCCGCCCTTGCCTGACGCCACCGCGATAATGTTTTTAATATTGCGAACCCGTTTGTGCTGCGTTTTCGAAGGCTTCACCGACGTGATAAAACTCACTTCATCCAATTCCAACTGCTTGGCGGCAAGTGCCTGAATTAACCATCTCTCTAATTTTTTGTGGGTACTGACGACTGCAAAAGGCAAGGTCACAGTTAGCCCATCTTTGCCATACGCACTCCATCCTTTTGTCTGTGTCTCTGGCACCGAGTAATAGTCAGCCAGTGCGCTATCAGCGAGCGCGGGAATTTCGTTGTTATCAGGGGATCGACTAAAAATCATTGTTCGCCTTTATTCGGGTCATTTTCGTAATGCAATACACGGGCATTTCCGCTACCATTTGCAGCCATTTTTTAACTGACGAAGCTAAATAACACCAATGGCAACAACCCCGCGTAAAATTCTTGTTACCAGTGCCCTGCCCTATGCAAATGGGTCAATCCATCTGGGCCACCTGCTTGAACATATTCAGACCGATATCTGGACACGTTTTCAGCGAATGCGCGGCCATCAGTGTTTTAGCGTCTGTGCTGACGACGCGCACGGCACACCGGTGATGCTCAAAGCCCAGGAGCTTGGCATTACGCCTGAGCAAATGGTAGAGCAAACCCGCGCTGAGCACCACCAGGACCTGCTCGACTTCTTCGTCGAATATGACAATTACTACGTCACCCATTCTGACGAGAACCGTGAGCTGTGTGAGCGCGTGTATCAGCGTCTGGATGACGCCGGCTACATCACTAAACGCACAATTAGTCAGCTATACGATCCGGAAAAGAACATGTTCCTGCCAGATCGTTTCGTCAAAGGCACCTGCCCTAACTGCGGCGCGGAAGATCAGAATGGCGATAGCTGTGATGTGTGCAGCGCCACCTACAGCCCTACCGAAATGAAAGATCCTCGCTCAGTGGTGTCTGGTGCGACGCCTATTCTCAAAGATTCTGAGCACTACTTTTTTGACCTGCCTCAATTTGAAGACATGTTGAAAGCCTGGTTGCGCAGCGGCGCGATTCAACAGGAAATGGCCAATAAATTGGAAGAATGGTTTGAGCAGGGTCTGCAGCAGTGGGATATTAGCCGAGATGCGCCCTACTTCGGCTTTGAAATTCCAGGTGCGCCAAATAAGTTCTTTTACGTATGGGTCGATGCACCTGTTGGCTACATGGCCAGCTTCCTGAACTACTGCGCCGCCAACAATATTGATTTTGACAGCTTCTGGAATGCCGACTCAGACGCTGAGCTTTATCACTTTATTGGTAAAGACATTACCTACTTCCACTGTCTATTCTGGCCAGCCATGCTGGAAGGCGCTGGCTTCCGCAAGCCTACTGGCGTAAATGTGCACGGGTTTGTTACGGTGAATGGCGCCAAGATGTCAAAATCCCGCGGCACCTTTATTAAGGCCCGCACTTATCTTGAGCACCTCAACCCTGAATATCTGCGTTATTACTTTGCCTCAAAGTTGAGTGACAACGTCACGGATATCGACCTGAATTTCGAAGATTTCAGCCAAAAAGTGAACGCCGACCTGGTGGGTAAAGTGGTCAATATTGCCAGTCGCTGCGCCGGGTTCATCGGCAAACGGTTTGACGGCAAATTGTCATCCAACATCCTGGATCAGGAATTACTCAGCGCGTTCCATAACGCTGCCGATTCTATCGCGTCGCACTTTGAGTCGCGTCAGTATCACAAAGCCATCCGCGAGATCATGGCCCTTGCCGACCGTGCTAATCAGTTTATTGATGCGCAGGCTCCGTGGGTAACGGTGAAAGATGAGAGCAAACAGCAGCTCACCCACGATGTGTGTTCACTGGGCATTAACCTGTTCCGCATTCTGATGGTGTATCTCAAGCCCGTACTGCCGAAGCTGGCCGAACAGGCAGAAGGTTTCCTCAACGATACCTTGACCTGGGACAGCGCCCAGACGGTACTGAGAGACCACGATATCAATAAATTCAAAGCCATGATGCAGCGCGTCGACATGGATAAGGTAAACGCTATGATCGAAGATTCCAAAGAAAGTCTTGAAGCCACCCCGAAAATTGACCCCAATAGCCCATTGGCCAAAGATCCCATCGCCGAGACCATTGAGTTTGCCGACTTTGCCAAAGTTGATCTGCGCATCGCCAAAATCGCAAAAGCCGAACATGTTGAGGGGGCCGACAAGCTGCTGCGCCTTGAACTGGATTTGGGCGGTGAAACCCGTCAGGTCTTCGCCGGGATCAAATCTGCCTACTCACCAGAACAGCTGCAGGGCAAGCTTACCGTTATGGTAGCCAACCTGGCACCGCGCAAAATGCGTTTTGGACTGTCTGAAGGGATGGTGCTGGCGGCTGGACCGGGGGGGCAGGACCTGTGGATCCTGGAGCCGCACGAGGGTGCTCAGCCCGGCATGAAGGTCAAATAATCAGGACTGCCGCATACTGGCGCTCACTGGCGCAAAACGCGGTTTGAGTTTCGCTGTCGGTTTGACTACCGACAGCGGGATCTCACACTTCTTGGCGATAATGATATACACCGCTGAGGTCAATGGCACAAAACGGCTGCACCATTTTTGCCAGCGACTGTCGGGCCTAAAGCGCCGGTCCATTAATAAACTCGAAAACAGCACGTGCTCTACGTTTAATACTTCAAATCCCAGCAGATGAAGCCAGTCTTTGATACGTCCGCAGGTGAAAAAGCGCGCCTCATGTAAAATATTGCCACGCTTTACTGGCAACAAACGGGTCAGGCCTGCAATGCTCAACGGATTGAACCCGCAAATTACCACATGTCCATTGGGTACAATGGTGCGATCCACCTCTCGTAATATCTGGTGAGGGTCACGCGCAAAATCTAATTCATGGGCCAGAACAAAGGCATCCACACTGTTTTCAGCGAACGGCAATTCACGAGACTTACCTCTGACCTGAGTAAATTCACACAGCGTTTCTGTATGATTCACCACGTGTTTAATCGGGCACTGTGTCATGGTTAACTGTGAAGATAGCGCCCCAAGTCTGACCATGTGGTAGCCAAAGAACATTCTGCTGTGCCCGGCGATGACCTCAGCCTGTAATCTCTGTATGTCTTCACCCAACGGCAGTTCATTCCAGTTGGTTGGATAGCGGGGCTTTTCTGCCAATAAGGCCGCTTTCATTCGACTCCCAAGCGCAGATGCGGTTTGCAGTACATGACGTGAGTTTTTATATTACGTCAATCCAGGTTCGAAACAATACAAAGTCAATCGCCATGCTATCAATTCATCCTATCCCTGCGTTTAACGATAATTACATCTGGTGCATTCAGCGAGATAACCATGCTGTGGTCGTCGACCCCGGCGATGCCGCTCCGGTTCTGGCCTACTGCAAAGATAACAACCTGTCGCTGACGGCCATTTTGATTACCCATCATCACTGGGATCATACCGACGGCATTGCCGATTTACTGGTCGCGTTTCCCGGCATTCCCGTATATGGCCCGCACAATGATATAGCCACGATTTCTCATCGCCTGGCTGAAGGCGATAGTGTCAGCCTGGATGAGCTTCAGTTGACCTTGTCAGTGCTGGCTGTGCCAGGACATACGCTGGATCATATCGCTTATGTCAGTGATATCGGCCTATTTTGTGGCGACACCTTGTTCTCCGGTGGCTGTGGCCGTCTGTTTGAAGGAACGCCCGCTCAGATGCATCAATCCTTAAACAAGCTGATGTCCCTGCCCGGAGACATGCCAGTGTTCTGTACCCACGAATACACGTTGGCCAACCTCAAATTCGCCCGTGCCGTAGATCCCCAAAATGCGGCTCTCGAAAAGTATCAACGCTGGGCCGAGCAGCAGCGTCAACACGGCAAACCCACACTTCCCTCCAATATTGCCAACGAACGTGATATCAATCCTTTTGTGCGCACAGGCCAGCCGGATGTAATTGCGTCGGCAGCAACGCACAGTGGCCAGTCAGACATCGCCGGGGAACAGGTATTTGCCGCACTACGTGGCTGGAAAGATAATTTCTGAGCGGGATAGTTTTGCACTTCCTATTGTCTGTATTTGGCTATCACAGAGAAAAGGCCGTAAAATGCGGGTATTGAAGTAAAGGAGCAGTGTGTGCGGTTTTATAAGATTTTAGGAGTAGGCGCGGCGGTTTTGATGTTGTCAGCCTGTCAGTCAACCAGCCTGTTTGACACAACAGATGAGACAGCAGCCAATGCAGAGCAGACGTCACAGCCAATAGCACAGATGAGCTGTGAACATGAGCTGCAACAGGAGCAGCAAGACTGTGACGAGGCACAGCAAGGCACCTACCCTGTCAGCCACCCTGTTGATGCGGTTGACATCGCACTGCCCGAAGCAGAGCCAGAGCGAGTCGAAGAAACACAGGCCGAACAGGAGCCTTCACCTATTATTGATGTGTGGGAACGGGTCAGACAGCAGCTAAGTCTGCACGTGCCAGACGATCGCCGGGTAGACGTGCAGCGAGACTGGTATCTGAAACACCCCGATTATATGCAGCGCGTCAACAAACGTGCGGCGCCCTTCCTTTATCACATTGTCGAGCGTATCGAACAGCGTGATATGCCCATTGAGCTGGCGCTATTACCTATCGTAGAAAGCGCGTTTGATCCCTTTGCGTATTCCCATGGCCGCGCCGCTGGCATGTGGCAGTTCATCCCGGGCACCGCAAAACGCTTCGGCATGAAGCAAAACTGGTGGTATGACGGTCGCCGCGACGTGATTGCATCAACTGAAGGCGCACTGAACTACCTTGAATATCTGGTTGAATATTTTGACGGTGACTGGCTGCATGCGCTAGCCGCTTACAACAGTGGTGAGGGCAGAGTCAGAAGAGCAATACGCAATAATGCCCGTCGCAACAAGCCAACCGACTTCTGGTCACTGGATCTGCCGCGGGAAACCCGCGCTTATGTGCCCAAATTACTGGCGCTGAGCGATATCCTGCGCAATCACGAACAATATGAATTTGACTGGCCAAGCATCGACAACCGACCGGTCATTAAGGTCGTAGACACGGGCTCACAGATCGATTTGGCATTTGCTGCTGAACTTGCTGGACTGGATATTGATGCCCTGCATGCGTTGAACCCCGGCTTTAATCGCTGGGCAACCGATCCTGATGGTCCCCATCAATTAGTGCTGCCTGCTGACCTCGCCGAGACCTTCGAACTGGCGCTGGCAGATTTGGACGAACGGGACCGCCTAAACTGGGTCAGACACGAAATTAAACGCGGTGATAGCCTGCTTAAACTCGCCAAGCAATACCATACCTCGGTTGACGTGATCCGCAGCATTAACGACATCAACGGTAATATGATCCGCGCCGGCGACCATATTATGGTGCCAGTAGCGTTGAAATCACTGGATGAATACAGCCTGACCGTCGACCAGCGTCTGGCCGATACCCAGTCGACACCTCGCGGTGCCCATCAGCTTACCCATAAGGTCAGACGTGGCGATACGCTGTGGGATATCAGCCGTGAATATAAGGTCAACATTCGCAGCCTTGCCAAATGGAACGGTATGGCCCCTACCGATCCATTGATGCCCGGACGGGAGCTGGTTGTATGGGTTAATCAGGTGACCGAGGAACAGCGCGACGATGCCGTGATGCGCACCCTCACCTATACGGTCAGACGCGGCGATTCTCTGGCCCGTATTGCTGACAGATTTAACGTAAAAATTGCCGATTTAACCAAGTGGAATCAACTCGATCGCAGTAAATATCTGCAACCGGGACAGAAACTCAAAGTCTTCGTTGATGTCACTCGGACCTGATCACCATGCTGAAGATTAATCGCCAGAACCTTAAAGACAGCCACGAAACACCTTGGCTGGTGCTGGATCTGGTGATGCTGGGGATCCTGTTTATCAATCTGTTGTGGTTGATATTCGACAGTCTGTACGGCACAGCGGTATTCCAGTCAGGGCTTGAGTGGCTGTTGCCTGGCTCGGTCGCGGCTTACGCGCCGGTGCATGACAACTTTTTACTGATTGACCTGAGCTTTGTGGGCATCTTCCTAACCGAGTTTATTGTTCGGTGGGGCGTGGCGATTCATCGTCGTGAGTATATGCGCTGGTACTTTTACCCCTTCGCCAGATGGTATGACTTACTTGGTTGTATACCGCTAGGTTCAACGCGGATATTCCGATTTTTACGGATTTTTTCTATTCTCTATCGCCTGCACAAATATGAAATTATTAATCTGAACGATACCGCTCTGTTCCGCTTTCTGGCGTTCTATTACGATGCCCTGGTTGAAGAGTTGAGCGACCGAATTGTCATTAAAGTCCTCAGCGATGCACAAAAAGAAATTGCCGATGGCTCGCCGCTGATTGACGAAATCAGTGAGCAGGTTATCGCCACACGTAAACCTATCTTGTCGAAGTGGGCGTCATCCATGCTCACCCATATCGGTAATACCATTGCCGATGACATGCAGGGCGAGGTGGTGCGCAGTCACGTTAAACAGGCCGTTGGCAAAGCAGTAAGAGAAAATGCACAGGTATCGACGTTGGGATTGGTACCTGTCCTGGGCAGCACCATTGGCCGGCAGCTTGAAACCGCGGTTACCGATATTGTCACTCACTCCGTGATAAATCTGCTGCGCGATATCACACCTGAGAAAGTCGAAGAGTTCGTTGCGCAAGGTATTACTGACTTTAGTTCTGACGATCATAATCTCGATCAGGAAGCGCTGTTGGTGGTGAACGAATGCATTGAACTGCTTAAGAAGCATGTCGGCCAGCAGAAATGGAAACAGCGCCTGGAAGAAAAAGATAACCAATTTGGCCCGCCGCCTGAACTCGATCCTGATATTCAGCAGGAATTGGTGAGGTCACGCATGGCAGAAACTGCAGAGAACACAGAGCAGTGAACCTAAGCGCACTCGAACTTAAAGTCTACCCCCTGCTGCTGCTTGCCATTTTTGCCGTCGCCAGCGTCATGACAGCGTTTCTACCCACAATGACGCCTCTAAATATGATGTTAGCCACTTGGGTGCTGATCAGCGCAGGCTTTGCTATTGCAGTATGGGGTGTCGTCGAGTTCAGACGCGCCAGTACTACTGTCGACCCAACCAAGGTGGGAAAAGTATCCAAACTGGTGACCAGTGGTCCTTTTCGGTTTACTCGCAATCCAATGTATGTTGGTATGACGCTGTGTCTGCTGGGAATTCAACTTGGCTGGGGCGCCTGGCCATCGTTGCTGCTAGCACCCCTCTTTATCGCGTACATTACACGCTTTCAGATCATTCCTGAGGAACGTGCTATTACGGATATATTTGGCGTAAGCTTTATTCAGTATTGCCAGCGCGTACGGCGCTGGCTCTGAAAGAATCTACAGGTAACGAGATTATCCGCGACGCCAAGTCGTACCCTGAGGGCCGTCTTCCAGCACAATCCTCATCGCCGTAAGCGCGTCGCGCGCTTCGTCTGCGGCCGCCCAGTCTTTGTCTGCGCGAGCCTGATTACGTTTGGCAATAAGCGCTTCGATTTCAGCAACCTCATCATCAGCGCCGCCGCCCTGCAAATAAGCTTCCGGGTCTTCCTGCAAGATCCCCAACACGCCGCCAAGATAGACAAGCTGCCCCGCCAGAGCGTTGGCCTGCTGAATATCTGATTTCATCTTATTGATATCACGGGCCAAATCAAACAGTACGGCCATGGCTTCTGGCACGTTGAAGTCATCGTCCATCGCCTTATTGAAGCGTTTTACATATTCAGAATCAGCGGTGTCTGCCGTCACATCGTCAGGTGTCAGCCCACGCAGCGCAGTATACAGTCGCTCCAGCGCAGCCTTGGCCTGATTGATGTTATCTTCTGAGTAGCTCAGCTGACTACGATAGTGAGCGCTTTGCAGAAAATAGCGAACCGTCTCCGCGTCATATTCCTTGAGCACGTCACGCAGGGTGAAAAAATTGCCTAGCGATTTAGACATTTTCTCTTCATTGACCTGCACCATGCCGGTGTGGATCCAGTAATTCACGTAGGGGGTATCAAACGCACAGCACGACTGCGCCACCTCATTTTCATGATGTGGGAAGATAAGGTCGGAGCCGCCACCGTGAATGTCGAAGTGAGTCCCTAAGTGTTTGCTGTTCATCGCCGAACATTCGATATGCCAGCCAGGACGACCGTCCCCCCATGGCGAAGACCAGCTTGGCTCTCCGGGCTTGGCACTTTTCCACAGTACAAAGTCCAGCGGGTCGTCTTTGCCCGCGGCCACTTCTACCCGCGCACCGGCCTGTAATTGATCGAGGTCCTGGCGACTTAACTTACCGTACTGGTCGAAGGTAGAGACATCGAATAATACGTCACCGTTGTCCGCTACATAGGCATGTTTTTGGTCCACCAGACGCTGAATAACATCAATGATTTCATCCATGTGCGTGGTGACCCGCGGCTCGACGTCCGGCTCCAGCAGATTAATTGCGGCAAAATCTTCATGCATCATGGCAATAGTGCGGGCCGTCAACGCATCGGTGGTTTCGTTATTCTCATTGGCGCGCGCTATGATTTTATCGTCTACATCTGTGATGTTACGTACGTAATTCACGTCGAATCCGCGATGGCGCAGATAGCGCACCATCACATCAAAACTCAGATAGGTGCGGGCGTGGCCCATATGGCACACGTCGTACACGGTGATACCACACACATACATACCCACTTTACCTGGCGTTAAAGGCTTGAACGGCTCTTTCTTGCGGCTAAGGGTATTGTATATCTGTAGCATTGAAGCAATTTCTCTTTAGTTAATTAGCGTGGAAGGCCGCAGATTCTAGCACTGCAGCTAAAAACCGCAAAGCATGCTGACCAAAAACCGTTTTTACGCTACACTGCGCGCCTTTCAGTACTCCATTTATGAGGATAAGTTGTGGTTACTTTGCACACTAACTTTGGCCCAATCAGCCTGACACTATTCGCTGACAAGGCGCCTAAAACCGTTGAAAACTTCCTGAATTATGTAAAAGAAGGCTTTTACGACAATACCATTTTCCATCGCGTGATTGATGGTTTCATGATCCAGGGCGGTGGCTTTGAGCCGGGCATGACGCAAAAGAGCACTAACGATCCAATTGAAAACGAAGCCAACAATGGCGTTGCCAACAAGGCCGGTACCATCGCTATGGCGCGCACCAACGATCCGCATTCGGCAACCGCGCAGTTTTTCATCAACGTTAATAACAATGACTTTTTGAACTTCCGCTCTGAAAGCATGGATGGTTGGGGCTACTGTGTATTCGGTGAGGTGACTGCCGGTATGGACGTGGTCGAAAAAATCAAAGCTGTCAAAACCGCCAACGCAGGCTTTCACCAGGACGTGCCTGTGGAAGATGTCGTTATCGAAAAGGCTGAAATCAGCGAGTAATGGACGACCGCAGGCAGTGATGCGTTATCGCTGCCTGCCATTCCCATGTCATTTACCTATTTCATTTCCGATTTACACCTGAGCGAAGACCGGCCGGATATCACCGACTGCCTGCTGACTTTTTTGCAAAGTGATGTAACCGAAGCTGATGCCTTGTACATCCTCGGCGACTTGTTTGAATACTGGATTGGCGACGCCGACATCAACCCGTTTACCACGCAAGTGGCTGACGCCTTAAAGGCTGTTAGCCAGCATACGCCGATTTATTTTATCCACGGCAATCGCGACTTTGCACTTGGCGAAAGATACGCTAAACGCTGCGGCATGACGCTACTCCCCGAGCAGTATGTGATCGACCTGTATGGCACCCCCACCGTCATTTTACATGGCGACGAAATGTGTACCCGGGATATCGAGTACATGAAATTTCGTAAGAAAGCCCGGGGCTGGTGGTGGCCCAGACTGGTGATGATGATCCCCCTGGAGCTGCGCCGTAAAATGGTCGCCCGCGCCCGCCGCAACAGCGATGTGCGCAAAAAGACCATGCAGATGGACATCATGGATGTGACGCCGCAAGAAGTGGTCAATGTGATGCAGAGGCACGGCGTCACCAACATGATCCATGGCCACACCCATCGGCCAGCAATCCATGACCTTAACGTTGGCGGCCAGCCAGCAAAGCGTATTGTCTTAGGTGACTGGTACGATCAAGGCAGCATGCTGAAGGTCACGCCACAGCGCACCGAACTGATTAATCGTCCGCTTCCCCATTGATTTTACGATGTTGACCTTTTAATGTTGAATATCACTGGCATTGAGAAGGCATTATGAATCGGATTGTTAGAAACACGCTGCCTGCACTTTGTCTGTTCTGCCTATGCAGCTCGTATGCTTTTGCCAAAGAGGTGTTGCATTCCTCTGTTTCTCCCGAATTTCCTAAAGGCTTGCATTATCAGTTCCTGACTCAGATTGCCGAACAGCTGGATGTTGAACTGGATGTGCTGCCTATGCCCTTTGCACGCAGGCTGAAATCCCTGCGTGATGGCGATATTGATATTATGGTGGGTCTACGGGAAGGCATTGAAGCCGGCGATGACTTTGTATTTCTTGAGCCCAGCTATGAAACCATAAAGACCGGTTTTTTCGCGTTAAAAGAAAATCAGCATAAGTATCATAATGACAATCTGAAAGGCGTCACACTGGCCACAACCATCGCCAAAAAGTCTGATTTACAGAACAGCTTCTCCGTGCAACAGGACATGAAATTAGTCCCAGTCAGCACGCTGGAACAAAAAATCAATTTAGTCTTGATGGGGCGCACTGAGCTTTTTCATCACTTTATTCACAGTACCCTGCCGGCGCTAAAGGAAAGAGATTTGCAGGATAAAATCGTTTTGACCGATGTTGAGCGAGCCGACCATACACGTTACTACTTTGCCGTCAGCAAGCATTCGCCTTTTTATCAACGGCGGCTGGAGTTAGAAGCGCTGATTGCGCGTCTGGTAGATCAGCAGATATTCGCGCTGATCCGCGAGCAGCATTATTCATTAGAGACAAAAGATACCGTTATCGTGGAGCAGCCTGATAAGAAAAATAAAAAACCGACGTGCGACGACGATGAATGTGAACGTGAGGTGCAATAACCGCGTATAGTGAAAGTCGTTTTGAAAAGGTGTGTACTATGCGATTCGTTTTGCCTCTACTTAGCAGCGTGCTGCTGTTCCTCTCAGCGTCATTCGCCCAACCGAATGCCGCAACGCTGAATGGCCAACTTTGGGTCGTCAATAAACTTGGCGATGACGTCAGTGTTATTGATATTCAGTCCAGGACTGTCATTGCCACCCTGCCCACGGGCAAGGGTCCACACGAACTGGCCATTGATACTAACTTGCGCTGGGCGGTGGTCACTGACTATGTAGGCGGTAACAGCCTGTCGGTGTTTAATATTGCCGAGCGCAAACTCGAGCGTACCATTTCTCTGGCAGACTATCCTCGCCCTCACGGGGTACTATTTATGCCCGACCAAAAGCATGTCGCCGTATCGTCAGAGGGCTCGGACAATGCCGTCATCGTCAATGTTGAAAGCGGTGTCATCACCCAGGTCATCGCCACCGAAGCAGGTGGCTCACATATGGTTGCGTTACCCGCATCTGGAAAGGTCATTTATACGCCCAACATGACTGCCGATAACGTGTCAGTGTTAAGCGTCGAACAAGGAAAACTCCTGCGTCACATAGACATGCCTGAGACACCTGAAGCCATCACCGTAAAAGCAGACAACAGCACGCTGTGGGTTGGCAGCAACAAAGACGGCTGGCTTAGCGTGTTTGATACGAAAAGAGACACCCTGAAAGCGCGCTGGAAAGACTACACCTGGCCTTATCGCATCCTCTATTCACCGGATGAAAAAACCGTTCTTGTGCCGGATCTTCGTCAGAACACGCTGGACTTTTACAACGCGGGCACATTGACAAGAACTCGCCGCGTGCAGCTGCCGGAAGACGTGACGCCCAAAGGGCTAACTTTTCACCCAGCAGGAGAGGTCCTGTTTTTATCGCTCTACAATGTCGATCAGGTTGCAGTTATCGACGTTTCAAGTGGTGAGGAGTTGTTCAGACTGCCCACTGGTGACGGTCCTGATGGCATAGGATACGTGCCTGCAAATTGATAGACGTTATGCGCAGGACCTATCCTGCGCGACTTCGCTTTGTCGGGCAACACCCTGCGGCACGCCACTGTGAAATCTGAACTCATTGTCCACAGTTGAAACAAGCTCTGCTTCCACTTGTCCAAAGTACCTCACCCTGTCACTGATGTCTTTACCTGCCAGCTTTTCCGCCAGTGTCAGATAGTCCTGATAATGACGGGCTTCACTACGAAGCAACGAGATATAGAAACGCTGCAATTCTTCATCCAGATGGGGCGCTAATGCTGCGAAACGTTCACAGCTTCGTGCTTCGATGTACGCGCCACAAATTAATTTGTCGATTAAGGTTTGCGGTTCGTGGGTTTTTACATGTTTCATCAGCCCACGCGCATAGCGGCTGGCCGTGAGATTCTGATAATCGATATCTCGGGCCTGCATGATTTCCAGAACCTGCTGAAAGTGATGCAGTTCCTCTTTAATCAACAACACCATTTTATTCACCAAATCATCGCCAATCGGGTGTTCGCCATTAGCCTTGATAACTCGTTTCAAACCGTTGTGCTGGCCGTTGAATTGTCCCTCGCCGATGCCGCGATAGACAAAATCCTCATAGGGTTTCAGCCACGCCAGCAGTTCATCCGCGTTGTCTTTATCCACCGCATATTTTCTGATCAGTAGCATAGCTGTTTGCGCGGCTTTGAGCTCGCAATTACAGTGATCAATAAGCAGAACTGACAGATTGTCGGGCTGTTTGGCAAACGCGATCCACTGTTCAGGTGTTTTGAACTGCAAAAATTGATGAATAGGGGCTAACAGTTGTTGCAAAAACTCAGATCTCTATACGGGTTTAAGGTGGCTGCAAAGGATACAACAGATGATTAAGAACTCAATCGCATTTTTGTTTTACAGCAGCGCTCCCCGAAAGGCCTTCTTTCAACCACTGCACGGCGTCATCTAAGTCAACAAATTCACGGCTTTGATACC
The DNA here is from genome assembly GCF_000429145.1 of Aestuariibacter salexigens DSM 15300. Lineage (GTDB taxonomy): Bacteria > Pseudomonadota > Gammaproteobacteria > Enterobacterales > Alteromonadaceae > Aestuariibacter > Aestuariibacter salexigens. The sequence continues at coordinate 147,357 of NZ_AUBH01000002.1, read as the reverse complement.
GCTCGCTGTCCTCTGGCACCACAAAGCGTTTAGTGACTCTGGATGAGATAGGTGAACTGGATACGTATGCTTCTCGCACCAGCCCCATGTTGATCGCTCGATTTGTGGCTTCAAATAGATAGGGGATCGCGTCGGCAGTTGGCATCCAGTCGTTATCAAGCATTGCCACCGCGACAAATGGCGGGGAGACCTGCGGTGTAATGGTGTAATTGAGTTCGTGAATAAAATCTTTGGCTTTCTCTAAATTCCAGTTGCCGGACAGTTCCATATAAACAATGTTATGGTCTACCCAGATATTTAGTTCGCCGTGACTATGAAACGCCATTACTTCTGCACGTATAAAGTCTTCATTCTTATAATTTAGTCACTTTTACATCTGCTGACAAATCGCTTTGTATAAAATTGCGTCTGTTGCGCAGATAAAATATCATCGTTAAGTGGATTAACAAGGACCTGCGATGACCCAACTTCGCTATAACCGCCGGTACATTGCGTTTAACGTAATCGCCCTTGTTATTTTTTCTGCACTGGCGTTTTTTACTCACCTAACGCTGAAGAGCGAAGAAACCCTACGCGCCAACAGTACCCTCAATCATCAACTCAACAGTTTTTTATTGGTCATGTCTGAACGCCTGCAGAGCCAGGTTGAAAAGCTTAGGTCTATATCATCGTTTGTTGCGCTAACAGATGATCTATCGCCACAGACATTTACTGCCTACAGTCAGGAGGTGTCTCTGCAAGGCGACGGCTGGCTGATTATAGAATGGCAACCCATCATATTGGGCGAGCAGCGGGACGCTTTTGTAAATGACATCAGACAGCGTTTTTTTGCCGATTTTGATTTGTGGGAAACCGATAGCAGCGGCAATCCTAACCCGGCAGCGTCAAGAGATGAGCATGTGCCGGTCTTGTTTATGCTGGCCAATACGGAAGCGGCCAACACTATCGGACTGGATTTAGCGTGGTCCGAGCAACGTATGCAATCAAAATGGCAGGCCCGCGACACGGGTAAAGCACAAATAAGTCCACTGTTTAACGTTGTCCTGTCTGCCAATGTACAAAACCCACCACCTGGTTTTGCAATTACGGTGCCTGTCTATGAGTCTGGAATGGTTCCAGATACGCTACAGGCCAGACAGCAGCAAATTATGGGCTATATTGCCGGCGTATACGGCATCGAAAATGCATTACTTGAAGAACTTGAACAGCTGCATCGTCAGGGTATCAATGTTTTTATTACCGACGATAACCAACCTGCTGCGGTTTTTTCGGCCACACGAAACTTACAAGACCCGCACGACCATGCTGAGAACACCGTGGCCGGACGTATTACCTTATTTGGACGGGAATGGACGGTCACCCTAAATGCAACAGACGTATTTTTAGGTCAGCAAGTACTCTCGGATAGCCGGCTCTATCCGATACTAATTATGCTGTTTTGGCTGTTTATCAGCGTATCTGCATGGTGGGCTTATCAGAAAAACATTCAAATTCTGCAGGCGAAAATCGACCTGGAAAAAGTCCTATCATTGGTCAAAACGTCTGAGCAACATTATGCGCAACTCTCTCGTCATGACTCTCTGACGGGGCTATATAACCGTAGGGCGTTTGTGGAAAGGCTCGAGGAAGAGCTTAGTCGGGCAGAACGGTATGGCCAGGATTTGTGCTTGTTGCTGGCCGATATCGATGAATTCAAAAAAGTTAATGATACTTTCGGGCACCTGACTGGCGATCTCGTGTTGCAGCAATTTGCCAGAACTTGTCGTCAGTGCTGTCGCGAGCAGGACATCGTGAGTCGCTATGGTGGCGAGGAATTCGCGATTTTAATGATTAATACCGGCATTGATGAAGGCTACGCGATTTGTGAGAGATTTCTGCAAGAAATTGCTACTCAAAGCATCACCGATGCCGACACACAGCAGCAAATCAGCGTAACCTTCAGTGGCGGCCTTGCAATGTATAAAAGCGGTGACACCTCAACGAGTATGCTGGCCAGAGCGGACAATGCGTTGTATCAATCAAAGCATGAGGGGCGGAATCGTTTAACTGCAGCGTAATCAGACTTGCTGAATTTTCCTGTCTCCCCTCGATGCAACCGAAGTTGTAAAACTAACTTACTGAACTATATTGGGAATATAAGGAAGAAGCCTTGGCAGGTATGCTTTTCTGGCAAAGATGATGTAATTCATGACTCGGAAATACGCATCTGCTCGAGGTCTTTATGGCAAAAAATGCGCTGATTTTATCCGGCGGTGGCGCCAGGGCAGCCTATCAAGTTGGCGTTCTGCTAGCTGTTTCTGAACTATTACCCCACCTAAAAAACCCCTTTCAAATAATATCAGGCACATCTGCTGGTGCGATAAACGCAGTGGCGCTTGCAGCGCACTTGGGTACTTTCCATCGTGCAGCTCACGAGCTAGCCCACGTATGGAAGCAAATTGAGTTTGAACATGTTATCAATACTGGATGGCTAGATCTCTTTAAAGGAACCTTGCGAGTCGTCAGCTCCCTTTTCACTGATGGGTATCATGATAATGTGCCTCTGGCTCTACTTGATAACAGTCCGCTGCGCAATTTGCTGTTATCAATAGTAGACTTTGAAAACATCCAACAGCGAATTGATGAAGGACAACTGCACGCGCTGTGCGTGACAGCACTTGGCTATCATTCAGGAGAATCAGTGAGCTTTTTTCAGGGGCATCCATCACTGAGAGGTTGGCGCAGATACCGTCGTGTAGGCGCGCCAATGCCAATTACGGTTGACCACATAATGGCCTCCTCGGCGATTCCTCTTATCTTCCCCTCGGTTCATGTTAGTAAAGAATATTTTGGTGATGGCGCAATGCGCCAGACAGCACCAATTAGCTGCGCACTGCATACTGGAGCAGAGCGTTTACTTATTATCGGCGTGTCAGAAAATTTAGCTGCGGGTCCTTGGGGACAGGCTGGAAAATGTGTTTCTGTGGAGCATAAACCCTCTGTTGCGCAAATTTTGGGGCAAGTGTTCAATAGCGCTTTCATTGACTCCATTGAGGGCGACATAGAGCGATTGGAGCGCATCAATAATTTAGTTAATTTGATACCAGGCAAGAAAATGCGAGAAACTGACAACCTACGCAAAATCGACAGTCTCATTATTTCACCAAGTACGCGAATTGATGCCATCGCAAGTCGTCGTATTCAAAGCCTGCCAAAAAGTTTGAAGTTTTTTCTCGGTTGCAGTGGTGCCTCGGTCAAAGGTGGTGGCGTGGCAGCAGCAAGTTATTTGCTATTCACCCATGCATTCTGCGATGAGTTAATTGATTTAGGCTACACTGATGCACTTAATAAAAAAGACGACATAGAACGCTTCTTTGCCCAAGAAGCGAATTAATCTAATGTTAAATTAATACAAGAGTTCTATCCAACGCTGCGTTATCTCAAGCTCCTCCTTACGTTTTTGCCATTGTTGTTCAGAGCCAAGCACATCAGAAAACGCCTGATTGAGCCCTTCCTCGATTTGCTTTAATCCGGCTACGTAAATGTAAGCGTGAGGTTGGGACAACATGTCGAGTATTTCCTCAGCTCTGTCCTGAATGGCGGTCTGGATGCTATGCACCGCACCTCGCTCAGACCAGTAGCCGCGATCGCTTAACGCCTGAATTGCCTCAAATGTCTGTTCGTCATAATACTGGGCGAAATCATTCTGGTGATCGTTCATGTAGGCCAGTTCCAACCCTGTATGGGCACCATAGAAGAGCCGTACCCGCCCCTGCCAGTCGCGGACATCCCGATAAATATGCTGAACAAATGCCCTGAATGGCGCAATGCCGGTACCCATGCCGACCAGTAATAAATCTGCCTGCTTATCTTGTGGAACGGGAAATGGTGTGCCAAAAGGACCATTTATCTGTAACTGATCACCTGTCTCTCTATCACACAAATAATGTGAAGCAATTCCTTTATAACTCTCGCCACTGTACTCATCGATATAGCTGCAACGCTTGACGCAAATCGTCACCACCGTGTTACCACTGTCATTACACACCGGTTGACTGGCGATGGAGTATAGTCTGAAATGATGGTCGTGGCCGATCTCAGGGACACCCGGCACAATCACGCCAATACTCTGACCGATATCGATAGTGAAGCCCCGTTTATCTACCTCAAGTGTCAGCTCACGCAGTTCGTCGGCAGCGTTTGCAGGCGTGATCGCATGGTTGTTTATCACGGTCGCCTGATAGCGCTCTCCTATATCATAGTCTTGCAGTTTCATACTGTTCTCCTACGTATGATCAACCTAAGCCGGCAAAGCCCATAAATGCCAGAGACAGGATCCCTGCTATCATCAGGCTTATCGCTGTGCCATCCACGCTGTCAGGCAAAGTCGCCAGCGCAAGCTTCTCTCTTATTCCAGCCATCAGAACCAATGCCAGGGTAAAACCGACACCAGCACCCAAGGCGTAAAATACGCTTTGGATCATGTCGTATCCTTTATTGGTCTGAAAAAGCGCAAGCCCGAGGATCGCGCAGTTAGTGGTGATCAGGGGTAAAAATATGCCTAATGCCTTGAATAACGTTGGGCTGCTTTTGCGCACAAACATTTCTACTAACTGCACCATCGAGGCAATCACCACGATAAAGCAAATTAATCTCAGGAAGGTCGCGCCGGTCGCCTCAAGCAGCATATTGATGCCATAGGCACTTAATGAGCTGACCAGCATGACAAAACATACTGCCGCGCCCATACGCGTGGCTGTGGCTAATTTGGCAGACACCCCAAGGAACGGGCAGATGCCGAGAAAGTACGCCAGCACGAAGTTATTCACCAGCGCCGCATTAATGAAAATGGTGGCCACCGACTCGCTGTTCATGCTTCACTCCTTGCGTTACTGAGTGCCACACGCTTGTTGATGCGGTTGATCACTAACATCAGGACACCCAGTGTAAAAAAGCCACCGCTTGGCAATATCATCACTACCCAGGGTTGATAGCTATCAGCAAACAATGCCCAGCCAAACACGCTGCCGTTACCCAGCAATTCTCGAATGCTGCCCATGCACAAAAGTGCAAAGGTAAAACCTGTACCCATGCCCAGTGCATCAAGCACAGAGGAGAGAGGTGGATGTTTTGAGGCAAACGCTTCAGCCCGTCCGAGGATCAGACAATTGACCACAATCAACGAGATAAACGCCCCCAGGTTTTTATGCAGATCGAGACTGATTGCCTGTATGACATAGTCGACTAACGTCACAAAGGTGGCGATGATGAGAATAAAGCTCGCGATCCTGACTTCTTTGGGGATCCAGTTGCGCAGCAACGACACCATGATATTGGACATCAACAGCACAAACAGCGTTGCCAGTCCCATGGTCAGTGCATTCACTGCTGAATTGGTCACCGCCAGAACCGGGCACATACCCAACACCTGCACAAACACCGGATTATCACGCCATAGCCCTTTGATAAAGGTATCTGCACTTGTTGCTTGCTGATTATCCATGGGGCTGCTCCAGCTGCGCAATGTGATCACGCACGCGAGGCAACCACGTCGACACGCTGTGCGCAATCATGTCAGTGATAGCCTGACTGGAGATGGTTGCCCCTGTTATCCCGTCAATCTGCCAAGCCTTCGTTTTTTGACCTGATTTTACAAGCTCTACCGGATGCACGAGGTCGTTGCCCTGTGCATTGAGACGCACATCCAACGCGATAAAGTTTGCCTGAAATGCGGAGTCCGTTTCTATTCTATCGCCCAGCCCTGGGGTTTCCCGGCTTTCAATCACCCGCATGCCGATAACTGTCTGCTTATCAGGTGAATAGCCGTAAATGATTTTAATTTTATCCTGGTAGCCTTGCCCCTCAGCAGCAATCGCGACACCCACTAATTGCCCTTGTGGATCATAGCCCACATAGAGTGTGCTGCCAGCCCCACCCTGCACCACGGTGGAAAAGGCATCAGCGCCACTATCATACGTAAACGCCCCTATGGTTGTGGTACCCGGTAATACCGCAAAAATGGCGCGGTGCATGGCATCCTGTTGGTTTTGCTTGATAGCCGGAGTCGTCACCATCACCACAGCAACGATACATACGGTACATATCACGCCGAGTCCGACCAGACTTCGATACATTGGCCACAACGCCGTTAACGATGATGTCATCGCGGCCATTATTCGGGCCCTTCCGATGAGGCTTTAGATTGAGAGCCGAACACCTTAGGTTGGGTCAGTGCGTCAATATGAGGTGATGCTGCGTTGGCGAGCAAAATCGCATACATCACGCCCTCTGGCAGTCCGCCCCAGTTTCGGATAATGACGATGAGCACACCAATCAATACGCCGTAAACAATGACGCCTTTTGAGGTCATCGGCGAGGCCACCATATCGGTCGCCATGAACACGGCACCAAGCATTAATCCGCCTGAGAACAAGGTGAATATCGCCCCCGGATAAAGCTCAGGGCTGACATAATGGCATATTGCACTCAGCGTGCCGGCACTGACAAAAATAGCCAGGGGAATACGCCAGTTGAGCATTTTTCTGATTGCCAGATAAGTACCACCTGCCAGTATCAATACCCCACAGGTTTCGCCATAGGAGCCAGTGGTCATACCGCTGAGCAAATCAGCATGCTGGGTAAGCTGCTGTTCAAATTTCATCAGTGCTAATGGCGTTGCACTACTCACACCATCTGCCCAACTGCTGTAATCCGGCGCCTGAAATGGCCATGCCAGCAGACTGGACGGCACGCTGGAAAAACGCTCGCTGGCCATCGCCGGTCCCCAACTGGTCATGGCCGAAGGAAAGGCCGCCTGCAAAAACGCCCGACCGACTAGTGCTGGATTAAAAATATTGCAGCCCAGGCCTCCAAACATAAACTTGCCCAGCGCGATGGCGATGATTGCACCGACCATCACCATCCAAACTGGCAGGCCGGGCGGCAAGGTAAGACCATAAAGCAGCCCGGTCACCAGCGCAGAGTAATCGTTGACGCTGCTGATCTTGCCGCTTTGTTTACATAAAACGTGCTCGGTCAGCACACAGGTCAGACTGGCGACAATTAGCGTAATTAACGCGGCCAGACCAAATATAAATACCGCAAATCCACAGGTGGGTAATAGTGCCCATGCCACATGACGCATTATATGATCGACGCTGTAACCCGCCGTCAGGTGAGGAGAAGTTCTGATCTGCAGGGTTTTATTCAGTGCACTCATGCATCGGCCCCGGTATGCACTGCGGCCATTTTTCTGACTTCGGCTTTAGCCGCCCGAAACTGTTGTACCAGTGGGATATGTGAAGGACACACAAACGCGCAGGAGCCACACTCGAAGCAATCAAAAAGGTGAAAATCCTCTGCCATTTTGCTTACCTCTCCATGCTTTGCCAGTAAACCGAGTTGAGATGGATTGAGGTGCATTGGACAGGCATCAACGCAGTATGCGCAGTGAATACAAGGGAAAACATGATGCGGCGATGTAGTTTGGCTGTCAGTAAATGCGGTAAAACCCGATGTCCCCTTAGTGATGGAAATATCCAGATTAGGCAACGCCTGTCCCATCATCGGTCCGCCCAGATAGACCTCGGTGATTGAGTCGCTCACGCCCACATAATCGAGTGCAAAGCGCAGCGGTGTGCCAATAGGAATGCGGTAATTGCCAGGCTTATTCACTGCCGGACCACTGATGGTGATAACCCGTTCCTGAATACCCAACCCGCGAGGTAATAAGCGTCCAATTTCGGCAGCAGAGGTGACATTTACTACCACCACACCAACATCATGGGGTAACCCTCCCCTGGGTACCTGTCTGCCGATAAGGGCTTCAATCAGCATTTTCTCAGCGCCCTGTGGATATTTCGTCAGCACCACGACTACTTCAATCTTTCCTGTTAGCGACGTGTGCTTTCCGCTTAGACAGGTTTGTAGCGCCTGTGCCGCCGCAGCCTTGTTGTCTTCAATGCCAATCACGGCGCGTCGGCAGCCTGTAGCGTTAAGTAAATAATGAATGCCTGTCAGAATCTCATCAGGCTGCTCCAGCATGACCCGGTAGTCATTGGTCAGAAAAGGCTCACACTCTGCACCGTTGATGATCAATGTGTCGATGTGTTTCCCTGCAGGCGCTTTCAGCTTGGCATGGGTTGGAAACGCAGCGCCGCCTAGACCGACAATGCCGGCCATCTGAATAGCCTGAATAATATCCTCAGCAGAGGCGGTTTCTATGTTACAGGGCTGACCAGACTGAACTTCCTGCGTGGCGCCGGGAAACGGCTGCAAATAAATGCCCGGCACCATTTTTCCTGTTATCGAGGGCATTAAACCAATACGCCTTACCACACCGCTGGCCGGTGCGTGGAGTGCCACAGACATGTAACCGTCTGGTTTCGCAAGCAGCGCGCCGCGCTCCACCTCCTGTCCTTCTCTGACAACCGGTATGGCTGGCTGTCCAATGTGCTGATTCAGTGGAATATTCAGTACCGGCGCAAAAGGGAACTGACGGATCGGCAAATCCGCAGTCAACGCCTTTGATTGCGGTGGATGCACACCGCCGTCAAACGTAGGGTGACGTTGAAAAAGCATATCGAGCAGGCTCAATTATACTTCTCCCCGCGCGCTACCCATTTATCAATGTCTTTCTCTGATGCATCTATCGGCAGGCCAGGATGGATCACCTGTGCAGTGCATTTTTCGGCTGCTTTGACCAGATCCCGGTACGGCCCGCCTTGCGGATCTTTTATATACGCCTGCTTGTCGTCGTTATACGCGAAGATTTTCGCGTTTAGTTTGATACATTCATCACAGGCAGTGCAGCTGTCACTGTCAATCCACGGTGCCATACTAGTTGACGCGGGTTGAGGAGCTGGCGCATCAACTTTTTCGGAGATGTCCAACGAGGAGGTATCTACCGGTTCGCTTTGCGCCGCCAGTTTCATCAGGCCGCTGGCAATTTGTGCCACGACCTGCTGGCGAATTTGCTGTTCAGAGGACAACGCTGGTGAATCCTGTTTTGTGGTACCGGCTATGGCATTGAGCATTAACCAGAAGTCACGACGCTCTTCACAGGATGCCACCATTGTGTCGTCCACCAATAACCTGCCGAGTTGTTGCTGCTTATCCAGCATCCAGATAAACGGATAACGTCCCTCTCGTTCATCTTTTGGCAGCTCGATATAGTCTGCCAGCAACATCATATTGTCATGCCAGGTATCCACCGGTGCCGTTCTAAAGTGCTTACGGAAGCGATTTTCTGTCATCGCAAAATCGGCAAATGTCATTGGCAGTGACATTGATTTATCCAGGCCGTCATCCACATAGTGAAGCGCATAGGTGGGCCACACCTCATCCATGGCCGGGTTGCCATCCATTTCGAAGCAGTCAGCCGGATTGTGACCACGATCCGGGTTGTATTTAAAAATCGGATAAGCGCGGGACTCAACCGCCAGTTTCGCCTGATGGTGTCCCATATCATCGCCGATGCCATGCTCAGGCTGACAGGCGGTGTAGATATTAAATAGTGCTGCGCGGCGACTCTGCAGACCTTCAATGAAGCCTTCCAGCATATGATTGGCGTGCGCAATGGTACTCTGCAGTACATAGGTCGTGCGGTGTGCCATGGCAATCAGGCCCATCTCCTTGCGTGCTTCCTGCTTGCCTTTGATGGCCTGACCAAACTCGGCCATATCCGACACCTGCCCCATAAAGCCCGAGGTACAGGCCTGACCGCCGGTATTGGAATAGACTTGGGTATCCAGCACGATGATCTTAAGGGGTTTGCCCGACATCATGGCTCTGGACAGGTTTTGAAAGCCAATGTCATACATGGCACCGTCACCGCCGACGGCGACGACCGGTGGACAGAGTAAAAACTCCTCATCGGTAAAGTCTCGCCAGTTAAACCGTGCAAAATAATCATCATGTTCAGCGCGCCGATAAGCCCCTTTGATTTCCAGCTCTGCGCTACGAATGGCTTTAAATCCGTCAGCCATCTTAACCATATGGCCTTCGAATACGCCCATCGCCATGGACGTGGCGTCCTGGAATAAATGATTGGCCCACGGAAAAGGATAGGGATTGAACGGGAAGGTACTGCCCCACACTGAGCTACAGCCCGTGGCATTGACCATCCCCATCGCAGAACGCCCCCTTGCGCTATCAGCATCGGTATAACACCAGCGTAAATGCTTGAGTTTGGCGAGCAGGTGATTGACTCGCTCAAGCCAGTCAGGGTCAATGGGTTCTGCATTACTTCCTCGTGACACGCCCTGCGCCAGCTCTGCCAGTGAGAGATCATGCTGATGGGGGGCGTGTAAGACCCGGTCGATGGCATCGGTGTCATCCAGATCAACACTTTGCATGAGCCTGTCTCGGATGTGCTGCTTCAATCTGCCAATCAAATCATCCAGATAGGCAAGATGCTTGCTGACGCGTGGGCGCATCAGCGCTTCTACCGTGGCTGTGAATAAATGAATGGCGGTTTTCTCAGAGCAGCCGAGACACGCGCCATCGCCACTGGTCGTGCTCGAGTATGCCTGCTTGTCTAACAGCAGTTGCGTCAGCGCGCCTACGCCTTGCTGCAAATCATCAATGCGCTGGTATTTTGCTGGTGTACTGGGCAGATCGAGCCACAGGTCCCAGTTAGTTTTAAGCTCACTAATGCTTTGCGGGGTCTGCCTGACCGTGCGCAAGGCATCATCCTCACAGACTTGCACACATTCTTTGCAGCCTTTGCATGTATAGGGATTCACAGTGACGCTAAATAATCCACCACTGCCTTTTTGCTGTTTTTCTGGTAAACGGTAAAACGGCGTCGTAATGGCAAATTTAAAGCCATTAAGCTCGGACTTCAGCGCCGCCATTTCTGTTTCAAGCCTGGCATTGTCGTCTTCATTCAATGGGTTGCCGTTGCTGTCCCGGTAATTGGCAATGGTTTGCTTGATCCCTTCGCTGACAAGCGGAGCCACGCGAGCAGACTCGCCCGCCTCATCAAACAACGAGTGCAGAATAGGCTCCAACTGGCGTACCGCGCGAGGTAAATACTGCACATCCGTCCCTTGCTTTTTAATCCTCGCCACCAGCGTGTCTAATACCTGCGACACATCGTTGACCAGCCCGGGAATAGCAGTATCAGGGCACACTGTATAGCACTTACCACAGGCGGTGCAGTTCTCGGCTATCCACTCAGGGTGTTCAAAGCGAATGCCGGTCATATCACGGAATGTGGCAGAAGAAGCTGGTATGGTACCTAAGCTCATAAAGGGATCGGCGAGGTTGTCGCTGCCCTGCCCTTTTGCATAAAAGCTGCCGGTTTGTTCCCAGAATCGGTGAATATCTGTCGCCGCTGCATGACTTTGTGGCAAACGCTTCAGCATGATTGGCTGAGCACTGGCGGCTTTAACTGGTTGTATCTCAACGGTCTGCACACCTACATCTTTACGGGTGATTTCGCAGATCTCATCAAAGCCACGCTGCACGACGCGAATATTCTCCTCAACAATACGCGCACCTTTCTCACCAAACTTGTGCTGAAGCTGACGGCGGATGGCATCCAGTAACCTATGCTCATCCAGCCCCGCATCACGCATGACTGACGATGCAGCAAAGAATGCCCCCTGGAAAGCATTGCCCTGCATCCGCAGTTGCAGATCAGAGTCAGTTGCCTCTTCACGCGCAATTTTAAACGCATCAATAAAGAAGACTCTGATGTCGTTATCAACGATGTACTGCTGATAGTGCTCCGGAATGGATTGCCAGACTTTATCCGGCTTACCCAGCTCGCTCTGGATCACGAAAATGCCGCCAGACTTCAACCCTGCCAGCGCGTTGGTATGCTGCAACACATTCGGATCAGGAGACAGCACCACATCGACAAAATAGTATTCACAGTTGATTCTTATTGGCTCTGGCGCAGCGGATAGAAAATAGGTCGTTGGCTGGCCTTTTTTCTCAGAGCCATACTTAGGGTTGGCCTTGATGTGATAGCCGAGTAATTCAAACAGCGTCATGGCCAGGTTTTTACCCGTAGTAATGGCTCCCCACCCGCCTATGGAGTGAAAACGCACCGTGATGCTACCATCCGGCATCAGGTTCGGATTCTCGCTGCCTTTTAGCGCCAGCTCTCCCACATTGGGATAGCTGTCGACGAGTTCCTGCTGAAAGATCTCCTGTTTTGGCGTACGAGGTTGGTCGTGCAAAAAATCAATCGACACATAGGCATGTTTCCTGTGCGCACCGTCAGGCAGCATATTTTCTACCGCAGCAATAATGCCCTCTGGTTGCAGATCGCGACTGCCAAGACCAAATGACACCGAGAAAAATTCGGGTAAATCAGACAGGCTTGAGTAGCTGGCCAGATCCGGGTAGGGAAGATGTTTAGGATGACGACCGTTCTCTAGAGCCTGACCGGCGGCACTGCGTATCTCTCTGAGCAAGGGCAGCTCAACTGCCAATGGCTGGTCCAGCCGCTCCATTACGGTGACTGCCTTTTTACCTTTTAACATGTGTGTCAGCAGATCTGCAGGAAAAGGCCGGAACATCAGCATATTTACCACACCCACTTTGATCCCGCGGGTCTCGCGCAAATAGTTAACCACGCGTTGTGCACTGGGGATAACACTCCCCTGACCGAGGATCACATACTCTGCATCGTCCATCCTATAGCCCGCAATCCGCGCGTACTGCCGTCCGGTGAGACGGTAAAACTGATCCATCGCCTCATCGGCAATGGATTTCACATGTGCAAAGAAGTAGGGACGCTGAGCGGCCACACTCTGCATGTAGGCGTCCTGGTTTTGTACCACCCCGGACATCACAGGATTATCTACATCCCAAAGCAGCGGGATACGTCGTCTTTTGTCACCGAATATCATCCGCTGTGCGGCGGTTGGTGTATCAATGATGTCATCCGGGCGGCCCAAAAACTCTGCGATCAATTCAGGTTCGGGTAAGAGCAGAGACTCAATAAGATGGGTGGTCAAAAAGCCATCCTGCGCCACAATGCCGGGTGTCAGTGACATCTCCGCGATGCGATGGGCAATAATGTTCAAGTCCGCAGCCTGCTGGGCATTGGCTGCGAATAGCTGGAAAAAGCCGGTATCGTCAACGCAGTGATAATCATCATGCCCGGCATGCACATTCAGCGTCGCCTTGGTCATCGCTCGGGCGCCGATGTTAAGTACATAGGTGAGCCGTTTACCTACTGCGGCATACAAGGATTCGTGCATGTAGGCGATACCCTGACCGGAAGAGAAATTCGCTGAGCGCAGCCCCGTCATGGCTAATCCGGCAGTGACGGCTGCGGCGGCATGCTCGCCTTCTGGTTCAATAAAAATCAACGGTCTGCCGGACATATTAAGATGTCCCTGAGCGGCATTCTTAGCCCACAGTTCACCCATTTGCGTGGAGGGCGTAATCGGATAGGCGCCTGCCGCGTCACTGCTCTCTCTTTCACACATGATCACAGCACTGTTGCCATCCATTGCTGCACGCTTACCTGGATAGGGAAAATTACCGTGTTCTGCGCTCATCCTGCTTTTCTCCATGTCATGCTGGCGTGTGGAATAGTTTGATGTGGCTTCATGAAGGCTCCGAATTCAGCGCTGAATGTCTGATAATCTGTCTGGCAGCCGCACCATGCTGTGCGGTGCCGGTATCGCTAAACCACACAATAGCGCCGGTCGGACAGCGCTCAATGGCGCGGCGCGTGCTGTCTGGCTGCTGGGATGACATAGATGCCGGGTAGCGAATGTGTGGCAGATTATTTTGCATGCTAATGAGATTGTCAGGGGCATCCATCGCACAGCGTCCGCAGGCCGTACAGGCCACCTGACAGTGCTGTAGTACTTCATCACCCTGTTCAAGGTTTTTGCACCTGACCCACAAGTGCTGCGTCACAGGTTGCAAAGAAAACAGATCTTTTGGACAGGCAATCACACAGTCTCCGCATGCTGTACATTGCGCTTCATTCACCTCAGGCAGACCATGTTCATTCATGGTGATAGCATTGAAATCACAGGCGTTGGCGCAATCAGCCAGTCCCAGACAGCCCCATGTACAGGTTTTACCGCCGCCGGCCACCTGGGTGGCAGCAGCGCAGCTTTTTTCACCCTGATAATGCGCCTGTCTGGTTGCGACGTTATCGCCTCCGGCACACGCCAGCCTCGCCACTTTCCTGACTTGATGACCCGCATCAACATGCAAATAATCGACGATAACTTGTTTGTCAGATGCATTACTGACGGTGCAGTTGGCGGGCGCAGTCTTGCCTGCCACCAGCGCTTCTGCAAACATTTGGCAACTTGGGAAACCGCAGGCACCGCAGTTGTTATGTGGCAATAACTCATAGACATGCGCAACTCGCGGATCCTCGTCTACGCGCAGTTTGATGCTGGCGACGGCAAGCAGGCTGGCCAATAACAGTGTTAGCAAGGCAACAATGCTCACCGCGGTAAATGCGCTGATGACCAAGCTCTCTCCTTCACATATCTCGCCAATCTTGGGAGCTATCCTGCATCAAGGCTGAGAAAGTGCGCTTGATCCAGGTCAACGGGGAGAGGAAATCAATCAGTAAAGCGGTTTGCCGCTTAAGCGTCGTTCTAAGACGCCAGCGACTTTTTAGATAGCATTGCCACACCAAACCATATGAACCAAACCATTTGACTCAGGCCAAACGCATCTTTAAAGCCCGGTATAGCAAGATATATCGTGAGGATCCCCAGGACACCAACCAAACATCCAAACAGACCTAGTGGCTTGGGAAATTGCTGCTGACGAAGGGCAACCATGCTTACCAAAAGCACCCACATGCCTCCTAGAAATTCAATACCGCCGCCTAATGCATTGACGACTGTCGCGTAGATATAAAAGACGGTTTCTGCGGATCCCTTGCCGTCAGAATACATATCACTCATCGTCTGCATGCCAACAAGCGCGGTCATACCGGCACACATCATGAGCACTACCCATATCAAGCCAAAAATGCTTGCGCTGTTGAGCAGGTGAGATTGACGATGGGATAACATGTTATGAGTGGCTTGAACTGCAACTAATAATAAACAACCGAACACAAGATACCCAGACAGGTAAGCAACACTTATCATGTCCTGATTCGATGCGATGTACGCAATCTTGTCATTAATGACATCGGTTTGCGGGATGCTCAGAAGTGCACCAAAGACCACAAACATGCACACGTAGCATAGTGGCATCATAAAAAATGCAACTGCACCCGCACGCCTGAACTTGATGTCGTTATCTATCTTGATATTACATTCAGACAAGATTCTTTCCTCTCTGCTATTAGTGAAATGTCTGACAACAAGCCCGCATTCTAGGCAATACCGTGTTGTAAAATCGTCCGCGCCACATAGGCAGGACAATCTATTGTCGCTTATCCATATCGATAATGATGCTTATCTGTCCTGGTTACGTAGCGCACACAGTTTCAAGAGTACTCGTGCTATGCTCAGCGCATCGGCAACCAGTCTATTAAGTGATGCTGGATTTATTTATTTCTTCGTTCGCAACAGCGATAGCGACTTTTGCGCTGTTCTTGATCCCCAAAAGTCACTCAAGAGGACCTCTGATAGGGGTTTTACTTTGCTTACTTTATTTCTCCGCAGGGACCATTTTATTTGAGCTTACCCCTTTGTTGATTCAGTTGTACGTCAGTTTTATCCCGACGGTGTTTTTCCTGTTCATCCCAGTATTTTGGCTATATCACGATGCCACGATTGCAAGCAAAGCATGGCATTGGCATAGAGCACTTCTGAAACACTTTATCCCCTTGCCAGTCACGCTGCTGTTAAGCATGGCCTTGGTTGTTATGCCGAGGGAAGAATTTGAGCAAATGTTCTTTGCGGTAGAGGCGACGAATAATCCATCTCTGAATGTATTGTCCGTCTTATTTTTCCTATCCGTCGTAAGCTGGTGTCTACTGAGTCTTGGTTACATGTTGAATATCATTTATCGGACAATTCGATACAGAAAACGTTTGAAACTGCACTTTGCAGATGAATTTGGAAAGAAGCTGCACTGGATTGTTATCACTTCAGCACTGATTGTACTGACATGGGCTTATAGCCTGGTTGTATTAGCCGTTGGCGATCAATTGCGAGCCTTCGATTTATCTGACACCGGTGTTTTGATACTTCTGACAAGTATAATTTGGACGATATCCATTAATGGCGTGCGCCAACGGCCTGGATTTGAAGATATTTTCAAAGAAAAAGACACAGCTGCGACAAAGCCCGACAAGAAACCCTATGAGCGTTCCGCGCTTAATGACCAGGATATGCAGCGTATCGCCGCAAAGCTGTCAGAGGCCATATCCAGAGAAAAACTCCACCTAGGCCCCGACGTAAATTTGCTCAAGCTGGCGAAACATATTGGCGAGCCTTCACAATATGTTTCGCAGACGCTTACGCAACACCTGAATACCACCTTTTTTGATTTTATTAATAGGGCTAGAATCACAGAAGCCGAACGTTTGCTCGTAAGCAGCAACACTTCCGTGCTGGATATAGCACATTTGACGGGCTTTAATTCACGTTCATCTTTTTATAAAGCGTTTAAACACTATACGCAACAAACGCCCAGTCAATACAGATCTTCAAAGCGCTGATGCCCGCATTTTCGCGCGTGTTTGACCACAGCCATAGTTAGCGTTGTGAACTGTTTTATCGTGAATCAATACAATGATTAAGCATGAGACATGACGGGGAACAGGACTTTTTTGTCTGTCAGTAATCCATGAATATCATCCAACACAAAAAGGATATCATCAGGGATCGTAATATCGACTTCGTAGTCACTGTTATCAAGCGGTGTAAACCCTAATACCACCCTGTTCGTTGTATCTGTTGCGAGCGCGGCTATCACATCATCCAGCGCAACATCATGCTGTGAATAGACATCCTGTAAATACATCATTTCACCCTCAAATTCGGCTATGACGAGCGCATTGAGTTCATCAATAAGATATACGTTTTGAGCGATAAAAACGGTGTAGTAAAACATCACAAGTGACGAATTCTGAAGCATGGATAGCTGTGCAATGGGACGGGAGAGGTTGATGCAGTTTTGCAGACGTAGCTTATGTTCATGCAGTGACATATCCAGCTTTGTCACTCTGTAGTCAGAATCTGTAGTTATAATCTGTTTGGAGCTTTGCCATTGTTCGATTCGTTGAAAACCAAACTTCGGGTAGAAATCAAGCACAGTGTTATTGGCAAACAGGTAAATTAGGTCGTGCTTTCCACGCCAGTCTTGCAGGACTCGTTCAAGCAACAGCTTGTTCAGGCCTTGATGCCTTTTTTCAGGCGTGGTCATTACCGTGCCAATTTGAATGAACCTGCGCTGCTCTCCATCCACCAGAAAATCAATGATGCTGACCGATACATTGGACACCATTTCATTGTCTTGCAGCAGCGCATAGGGGATATATTTCTCACTCCAGCCACCAAACAGATACCAGTCCTCGAAATCGAAGCCATAGACTCTTCTAGTGAGACAATTAAATGCGCTCCGAAGCGTTTCATCATCTCTGAAGCCAACCGCTAAGTGATATTGATGACCATTGTGCGAAATTACTTCCATCATTTACTCTGCTATTTGTCGGATTTACGTGAGACCTAAGGACTTACTTCGCCAGTACTCATGTTGAGCGAGACTGTCGGTTCAGTAGACACTTTTCCCTATACTCACATTTTGTATCAATTTGGCGTTGCAAGTCATGTTGACTTAAAAAACGCATAGCGGCACTTTGAACGTCAGTATTACTACTAAACGGTTCGGTTATAAGCCATGTCACAAAAACTCGTTGTTGTCAGCCCATCTTTTCTTGTGAGTCTTCTATTTACAGGGTTATTAATCAATGTGTTACCTCTTCACGTTCAGGCAGCTAATCATACAAATCAAGTAGCAGGTTTATCTCAAGAGCAACAGTTATTAGTAATAAAAGAGTATGCAAATGCCATAGTCGAACACTACATCGTGCCAAAAGAAGCAGAGAAATATGCTGTATTTTTAAAAAATATGGCAAAAGACATTGAGAGAAATAAGCTGGAAGAACTTCCGCGTGAAGAAAATAAGTTTACAGAATACCTAAACAATCAACTTCAATTAATTCACAAAGATAAACATCTGGCATTAATTCCCCCTGTAAAGTTCTCCAATATTATTGAAAGATTTTACGACGGTGAGAGTCCGGCATCTGAAAAACCGGCATCAAGCAATCATCAAGAAACATTATCCGAACACGACTCCTCCTCAGGTCTTGCACATCATGGGCAGAAGATTACACCCTCAATTAAAAAGGGAAATAGTCTGGCTGAAATTGGAGTATTAAATATTGGGGAGATAAGCAGAGACGGTCTTAATCAGACCGGATACATCTCGTTTAGTCGATTGGAATCGACTAAACGAGTAAAAAGATTTCTCAATATGGCTTTTTCAACATTCAGCGAAAGCGATCAAATCATTATCGACCTGCGAGAATGTGGGGGCGGTGACGCAGAAGCAGTCACTTTCTTAAGTAGCTTCTTTTTCACTGAACCAACACTGTTGTCTGTTAACGAACAGAGAGACAGAGTGACGAAAGAACTTATTAGGTTAGATCGCTGGACAATACCCAATAAACTTAGTCAGATTTTTGCAGAAAAACCTCTGAAAATTCTAGTTTCTGGGCAGACATTTTCTGCTGCAGAGTCGTTCGCTTTTAGCATGCAAAATTTACAAAGAGCGACCATCATTGGTGGAGTTACGGGAGGTGGTGGTTATAGTAATGACTTCTTTGTCTTAAACGGGGGATTTGGCGCCTCGATCAGTGTCGGAAGAACCTTCAATCCGGTTAATGGAGATGATTGGCAGGGCAAAGGAATCAATCCGGATTTTTCGGTTGAGGTAAATCATGCACTTTATAATGCTCTACAAAACTACACGACTGAGTCCAGCAAAAAGTCGAAATTTAATGATGAAGAGCTAGATATCTATAACTTCATACAAGTTTATGTAGAGGCTTGGTACAGCGCGAACGAAGAAGCAATGGACCAGATCATCGGAGATGACTTCCAAGGAGTTTATGTGAATGCAGTTTCAGGAAAAAAATACTTAGTCTCTCGAGAAAGCTTGCTGACAAAGACATTGAGTGGTGAAGGAGTAAACACAAACAAGATATATGATAACCGAATCATCAAAGACATTAGCGTATCAGACAACATTGCCACAGTGACTCTGATACTCAGAAAAACAATTCACGAGATGGTTTTAGAACGTAAGAAAGAAGGATGGGCGATAGTGTCGGACTTCAAGACGGACAAATTAAGAACGTAATTTTTAGCTGACGTTAATTGTAGACTGGCGGTTACCCTTGCACCGCCAGTCCAGAGCTTGCACTAAATCGCTTCAGCAATGCCCATGAGTGTTGAGCGCAGTTCACTATTGCCCTCAAGCCCGCGTGCAATGCGAGTAATTTGCTCAGCCGTCGCAGAATTTTTGCTCTGTGCATCAATTAATTGTTGCGCGTCCGCCATGAGCTGTCTCAACGTTGATGCTAGCGATGCTTCAATGCTGCTTTTCCGTTCCATCTGATCCAGATAGGCCAGCGCGACAACCGGCGCATCAGGCCAGCGAACCGGGAATTGCTGCTGGGGATTAAATACATCTCCCATATTGGCAAGTTTAGCGGCAGCGATCTCGTTCTCGGTTAAGAATTCACTCGGCAGCAGCTCCAGTACGTCAAGACCGCGAATGATCTCGGTACCGTAAATTTTGCCGTTGTACCAGTAGGTAGACCAATACCCCGCCACGACGCGTCGTTCCTCATGTATGGGGCCGCGGTCAAAGTAGGCAATCTCAACCGGGTTCTCGGGGTCGGTGAAATCCATCAGTGACAGTCCCCCCTGATACCAAGCCTGGGCAAAGATGTCCCGGCCCGGCACAGGTACAATCGAGCCATTGTGCGCCACACAGTTTTCCTGCTCTGACTGAGGCGCGGGTATTTTGTAATAGCTCTGGAACTCGAGTTTGCCATCTACGATTTCATAAATCGCATTCGCCCCCCACTCCATCGGGTCGGAAGCGCGACAGCGCGGCTGCACACCGCCACCCCATTCGTCGGTAAACAGTACTTTGGTGCCGTCGTTATTGAATGTTGCTGAGTGCCAATAGGCAAACCCTGCATCGGTCACATCATCGATACGTTTGGGATTCAACGGATCCGAGATATCCAGAATGATACCGTTACCAGAGCAGGCGCCCGCGGCAATGTTGGCCGTTGGGAACACCGTAATATCGTGACATTCATCGGTGCGGCTGGTGGTTTGCGTATCGTCACCGTGATCGCCACCCAGCCATAAGCCAGCTACCCTACCTTCGTCATCAGCAAAAACCGCAGGACTGGAGGTGATGCGTGCCTTGGACGGGTCGTTAACCGGGATCTCAACCACATCGATACGGAACAGCGCAGTGCGTTCATCCCCGGGCACTTCGCCTATACAGCCTGCCAACTCTTCTTCTTCCCGCACACTGGATGTGCCGGAGTTGTACACTACAATTTTCTCATCGTCAGCCGATACCACCGAGTGCGTGTGTGAACCTCGGCAGGTCTGCACCAGCCCCACCTGACGTGGGCGGGTTAAATCGGAAATATCAAAGATGCGCAGGCCGCGGAATCGCTCATCGCTGATATCTTCACTTATACCTTCAAGACCACAATCGATGCGACCCCGTGTTTGCTCAACCGACATGATCAACAGATCGCCGACAATAGACACATCACCCTGCCCGCCCGGGCAAATCACCGATGCGGTCAGTTGCGGCGCATCCTGTTCAGAAAGCTTATAAACGTTAAACCCGTGGTAGCTGCCAGCCACCAAAATGTCTTCTGAAAACGCCATATCGGTGTTCCAGAAGCTCAGCAGCGGATTGCGTTCACTCCAATTGGTTTTGGCATCACCGTCCTGCTCATCGCGCGTCTTACCGGCGTCTTCCTGTTCATCATCGTCAGGTTTGATGGGCGGAATATTCGCCGGATTCTTCGGGTCGAAAAAACCTTTAGGCTTGGGTAAAGAGGCGACCAGTTGTAAGTTTGAGATAGCAGAGCCAGCATCATGCAGTCCGGCAGCCAAACCGACTCTCGGGTCGGTTGACAAGCCATCCAGCAGGTCCTTCATGCGCGTTATTTCGGCATTCTGGTCGTTAATGATGTCATTAACGAAGTCATATAACACCGGGTCGTAGGCAGAGCCAGGCTGATCAAGCAGGTCTTCGACCATGCGCACCGCACCCTCGTGGTGCGGGATCATCAGAGTCAGAAACAGACGATCAAACTCGGTTCCTTCTGCGGCTGCCAATTCAGCCATCTGTTCGCTGGTCGCCATGCCCATCATGCTATGGTCCATATGCATATGGTGAGGGACTTCTGTCGCTTCTCCACGCTCTTCAAGCCAGCTTTGCATGTAGGCAATTTCATCTGCCTGCGACTTTTCGATACGGCCAGCGATATCCAGCAGCGCCTGATTATTCGTACGCTGCGCAACCAGTTCACCCATCTCCACCGCCTGGCCGTGGTGAGGGATCATGTTCTGCATGAATTTGACATCATCACGGGTGTAACCGGTATCACTGATTTCAATTGCCTGCTCGGCACTAATAGACCGGGATTCCTGCCCGGGCGCGCCGGGCTGCACAATAGGTACGTCTTGCGCCGTAGCAGTTAACATGTGGCCAGTTAACAGTGCCAGGGCTGTGGGCTTAAAAAGGTGGTGAATTTGCACAGACGGCATGGTGCTTTGCTCTCCAGATTATGATTATTGTTTTTGAAAATATGTATATCGCTTGCGACATGATGCAGATCACAAAAAACGAAGGTCAGGCAACGTCACGCTAATAAAGACGCTTGATTGCGAGAAAACTGTTGACGAAATCGCCAATTTCCAAGACACTCGTGTGAAATAATTGTTAAAAATTATCATCTTTATTACAAGTAAGGCGATATTTTAATCGTATTACGTAACGCGCAAACAGTTTGGCGACTCGCCATCCACGCAGAGCATGAGGAAGTACCTGTATGATCCTGAACCACCTTTGGGGCATTTATACCCACCCTAGAGAAGAGTGGCATAATATTGATACCCGCCACGAAAGTTATTTTTATGCGTTAAGCCATATCGCAATTATTGCGCTGATCCCTGCGGTATGTGGATACTACTCAGCAGCTCATATTGGCTGGAGTATTGGTGCCGGAGACCTGATTAAACTGACGGCTAGCAGCGCAATGACGATGAGCATTGGTATGTACTTCGGGCTTATCGCAGGCGTGGTGGCGTTGGCCATCATGATCCACGAACTGGCCAAAGCGTTCGACGCCACCCCCACGTACACGCAATCTCTGGAGCTTGCGGCCTACACGGCAACGCCTATTTTCATGGTTGGCTTTGCAGCGCTTTATCCTGAATTATGGGTACTGATGACGGTTGGCCTTATTGGGGTCTCATACTCGATTTACCTGTTGTACTCAGGCGTACCAATTCTGATGCATATGCCGGAAGAAAAAGGATTCATTTACTCAAGCTCAGTTGTGACCTGCGCGCTGATATTGCTGGTCATCCTGATGGTAGGCTCGGTGATTTTGTGGAATATGGGCATGGGTCCGGTCTACACCCACTAAACTCAAATACAAACAAAAACGCCCGCTTGATATCGAGCGGGCGTTTTTTTATGCGCGACTATCGTGCTTAGTCTTCTTGGTCGATATTGTACATTTCCAGGTTACTTAATTCGGTCTGTAACTTGAGCTGCTTAGCACCTTCATTACGCGCCATATCAATCAATTCAAGGTAAGCCTGATCGACGTCTCCAGTGATATAGTTGCCGTCGAAAACTGAGGTTTCAAAACATTCTATCGCCGGGTTTTCCTCGCGTACCGCTTCTACCAGATCGTTAATATCCTGGAAGATTAATCCATCCGCCTGGATCAGTTCGGAAATCTGCTCGATCTCACGACCATAGGCGATAAGCTCATTGGCAGATGGCATATCAATGCCGTACACGTTAGGGAAGCGAATTTCCGGAGCAGCGGAGGCAAAATACACTTTCTTGGCGCCAGACTCACGGGCCATTTCAATGATTTGCCCAGACGTGGTACCGCGTACAATTGAATCATCGACCAACAGCACGTTTTTGCCTTTAAATTCAGAGCCAATCGCATTGAGCTTGCGACGCACTGACTTTTTACGCATCTTCTGACCAGGCATGATAAAGGTTCTACCGATGTAGCGGTTTTTTACAAACCCTTGACGATAGGGAAGCTCAAGCGTGGTGGCGATTTGCAGCGCCACATCCATTGAGGTTTCAGGGATAGGGATGACAACGTCAATATCCAGATCGGCCCATTCGCGACGGATCTTTTCACCCAGTTTACGGCCCATATTGACCCGTGATGCATAGACCGAAATCCCATCGATAAAGCTATCAGGGCGAGCAAAGTAAACAAATTCAAAAATACATGGGTTGCAGCTCGGTGATTCTGCACACTGTTTGGTAAACAGCTCGCCGTCTTCTGTAACATAAACCGCCTCTCCTGGCGCCACGTCACGAATAAAAGTAAACCCGACGGCATCCAGCGCCACGCTCTCTGACGCCACCATATACTCATCACCAAATTCTGTGCTTCGCTTACCCAGCGCCAGAGGTCGAATACCGTGAGGATCTCTGAATGCCAGCATGCCGTTGCCGATGATGGCAGCGACCACGGCGTAGGCACCGCGTATTTTACGGTGAACTTTGGTCACCACGTCGAAGATTTCTTCCGGCGTAATTGTCAGGCCTTTGGCATCCTGTAATTCATGGGCGAGTATGTTCAATAACAGTTCGGAGTCTGAAGTGGTATTGATATGACGGCGAGCAATTCTCACCACATCTTTTTGTAACTCATGGGCATTAGTGAGGTTGCCATTATGGGCGAACGCAATACCAAAGGGCGAATTCACGTAAAACGGCTGCGCTTCGGCAGAGCTCGAGGTTCCCGCCGTGGGATAGCGGGCATGGCCAATCCCGAAGTTGCCCGTCAGTCTTTTCATATGACGGGTGTGGAACACATCCCTGACCAAACCATTGGCTTTACGCAGGTGGAACATTCCTTCATCAATCGTAATGATACCTGCGGCGTCCTGTCCACGGTGCTGAAGCACGGTTAATGCGTCATAGATCGACTGATTAACAGGACTTTTACCAACAATACCAACAATACCGCACATGAGATTTACCTATGTTGTGGGTTGTAGAAAGCTTGAGTTCTGCTGCATGTATTGAAAAAACCATTCAATAATTTTTGAGAACTCAGGGATCAACATCGACGCCTGCCACCATTCGCTGTTGGAGGATGGTGTGAAGCTGTCCATAAAAAACAAGATTGCACTGACAATCAGCACGCCGCGAAGCGCACCAAATACCGCACCGAGTGCGCGGTCAGTGCCCGATAAACCGGTATATTGAACCAGTTGACCGATAATATAGTTGAGCAGACCGCCCAGAATCAGCGTGGTAACAAACAGGATGGTAATAGCCACGCCATTACGGACAAGCTCGTCATTAAAATTAGTGAGATGCACGGCAAGGTCGGCGTAAAACTGACTGGCGACAAAAAATGCGCCAATCCAGATTGCCAGAGACACCGCTTCTTTGACAAATCCACGAACCAGACTGATCAGGGACGACAGGACAATCACCCCAATTATTGCAAAGTCTATCCAGTTCATAACACCGTAGGAGTCACTTTTGAGTTGACATGACAATGATGATTAACACATTGACATGCTGCCAATTTTCGCCATCACGTCAGGCTGGATTGACAGCACAGCGTGGTCACGATGTCGGCTCATTCAGGATGGCGCGCATTCTAACAAAACGCTTTTTGAAAATCTTGCACTTTTACCGTTTGTTACGTGTTAAGTGTCGTAGCTCCACACTACTCAACGGTAAACGGTGTGATACGACCGACCAGCCCGGTTTCTTCCTTCAAATGCGGCAACGCCGCGGTGAGATTATCGCGCTGCAGGTCTGGCCCGACAAACACTTTGGTCAACACACCAGAGCTGGTTTGTACCGGACGGCTGAAGGCGCGGTAACCGGCCTTTTCAAGCTTAGTCAGCAAGTCTCTGACATTCTTTTGGTGACGGAAACTGCCAAGCTGGATAACCCAGCCTGAGTTTTCCAGCTGAATATCCGGGTCCTGCTCCACTACTGTCTGATCGGCCAGGCTGGAAGTGTCGCTTTGCACTGCTAACGCACTGGGCTCCTCGTCTTGCGTGTCATTTTCGGAGGTCTGTGAAGCGGACTCTTCAGATGCCTGCTCATCGGCATCGTTGTTCGGCGCGGGATCATCAACAGCCTGTTCGTCAACCACTTCTACCGGGCGTGACGCGGCTTGTTTGACTTCTTCCGCAGGAAAAGCTTCTGGCGCAATAACGGGCCTGACGACGGGCTGAGGCGGCACATCAACGAAGAGCTCGCGATTTTGCTGTTTTTCGCCGTCAAGAATATCCGGCAGAAAGATCACTGCCAGAGCGACCAGAATGACGGTCCCCACAAGTCTGTTCTGTAATGCCGTTGCCAACGGAGTGCCTCAATCCATTAATTAGTTAGTTCACAGAATCTACAAGCGCAGCAACCGTGAAAAAAGAACCAAACACAATAATGACTTCGTCAGGATACGCAAGTTCACGAGCACGCTGATATGCGTCGGTTACGCTACTGAACTGGCCTTCCACATGTTGTCCGACCAGATGCGACGCTAATGTAGCACAATCCGCCCCTCGTGGTACATCCAGTGATGCGGGCAACCAGCACGCATCGAATTCAAAAAGCGGTGCAAGGGTCGAAGGTATGTCCTTATCCGCAAGCATCCCAACAACAAAAAAATAACGCCGTGGCGAGCTATTGGCAAGCCGTTTGGCCAGCAATGCACTAGCCTGAGGATTATGAGCCACATCACAGATAACGTCAGGAGACGAGGCGATTTTCTGCATGCGACCAGGCACACTGGTGTGCTGGCACATATTCACGGCGATCTCACTATTCACCTCCACACCGAGCCGCTTGAGCGCCATCAGCGCAGTCGAGAGGTTTTGCACCGGGATAAGCGGCAGCGGCAAACCGCTTAGTTCAAGCTCCTGCTGGCGCCAGCTCCAGCTGTCCCCATCTACCCTGAAGGCAAACTCGATACCCTGTCGGTAAACGGTAGACTTTATCTCGTCGGCATAGGCCAACACGCTTTGCGGCGCCTCGGCATCGCCCAGTACAGTGTCGACATGGGTGCGCATAATGCCGGCCTTCTCCCGGCCGATATCTTCGCGGTTGTCACCCAGCCAGTCGATATGGTCTATACCGATGGTAGTAATAATGGCCAGCTCAGGATCAACAATGTTTACCGCATCCAGTCTGCCCCCTAGTCCCACTTCAAGCAGTATCCAGTCAGGCTTAGTCTTGGCAAAAAGATAAAGCGCTGCCAGCGTGCTGAATTCAAAATAGGTAAGACTGATATCACCACGCGCCTGCTCTACATATAAAAACGCCTCGCAATGGTCCTGTTCTGACAGCATGGCGTTGTTGATGGTCACCCGCTCCCTGTAGTCAATCAAATGGGGAGAGCTGTACACGCCAACGTTCAGTTCTAGAAACCGTGCTGCCTGAGCGAGGGCTGCACAAGTAGTGCCCTTGCCATTGGTACCCGCGACGGTGATGACTCTGGAATCAGATAAATCTAGTTGCAAGGCCTTGAGCACACGTGTCACCCGTTCCAGTCCCATTTCGATACCTACGGGATGAAGTGCTTCAAGGTGAGCAAGCCAACGGCAAAGCGGCCAGTCGCGCATTGCATTGCGCTGGCCAGAAATGTTCGAGGTCATTTAGTGTTGATGATGCAGTTTAGACAGAATTGAATGGACTTTATCGCGCATGTCACGACGGTCGACAATCATGTCGATAGCGCCTTTTTCGAGCAAAAACTCACTGCGCTGAAAGCCTTCCGGCAGGGTTTCTCGCACAGTCTGCTCAATGACTCTGGGGCCAGCAAAACCAATCAAGGCTTTCGGCTCGGCAATATTGACATCACCAAGCATGGCGAGACTGGCCGATACGCCGCCCATGGTTGGGTCGGTGAGGACTGAAATGAAAGGCAGTCCCTTTTTGCTCATCTTTGCCAGTGCCGCACTGGTCTTGGCCATTTGCATCAAGGACAGCAGCGCTTCCTGCATACGTGCGCCGCCGCTGGCAGAAAAGCACACCAACGGCATGTTCTTTTCAAGACACATATTGACGCCTTCGACAAAGCGAGCGCCTACAACTGACGCCATAGAACCGCCAAGAAAGCTAAATTCAAAACTGGCCGCCACCAGCGGCATGCCTTTCAACTTGCCCTGCATGACAATCAGTGCGTCTTTCTCATTTGTGGCTTTTTGCGCTGCCACAATGCGGTCTTTATAGCGCTTCGAATCCTTGAATTTCAGCACATCCTGCGGCTCAAGTTCGCCACCGATTTCCTCTCTATCGCCCTGATCGAGGAAATGATTCAGGCGCGCACGTGCGGTAATGCGCATGTGGTGATCGCACTTGGGGCACACCTCGAGCAGTTTCTCCAACTCGGTTTTATACAGTACAGCCTGACACGAGCCGCACTTTGTCCAGATCCCCTCCGGTACATTACTTTTGGTCGCCGATTGTGTGCGTGGCAGTATCTTTTGTATCCAACTCATTAAAACGTTCCTGTCGTTGACGTCTAAGTTGACCGTAGCAACTGAAAATAGAGTCTGTTGTTTTGATTAAAATTTTTCGCAACATTAAAGCATAGAACACCCGTCACACGAAAACAAAACTGGTCTGTTGAGGTGTTACGGATTCAAGAACAACGGGCCCAGCGTGGACGCAGGCACGCCAAATGTATCGGGATAGCTGACATCTACCAGATACAATCCATGCGGTTTGGCCGTTGCCGCAGCCGCCGTGCGATCTTTTTTAGCTAACAGCTCAGCCAGCCAGCTTTCAGGCCGATGACCACAACCTATCTCAATCAGAGACCCGGTGATATTGCGTACCATGTGGTGTAAAAACGCGTTTGCCTGTATGTCTATGACGACGTACTGCGCCTGCCTGAACACCGATACCGCCATCACATTACGAAACGGCGTTTTAGACTGGCACAGCGCAGCGCGAAATGAAGTAAAGTCCTGCTCGCCAAGCAGGCACTGTGCGGCGCGATGCATTTTGTCTGCATCCAGATGACGATGCACGTGCGTCACACCGCGGGTAAGTATGCCGCTGCGCATCTTGTTATTGTAAATCAGATAACGGTAGCGTCGCGCCGTAGCGCTAAAACGGGCGTGGAACTCATCATCCACCTGACGGGCCCATTTAATCGCAATACTGTCGGGCAAATTCGCGTTCATGCCCAGCGTCCATGCGCGTTCGGGACGCTCAACCGGACAATCAAAATGCACCACCTGATAGGTGGCATGCACGCCTGCGTCAGTGCGCCCGGCACACTGTACCTCAATGGGTGTGTTTGCCACTTTACTCAGAGCGCTTTCAATGTGTTGCTGGATGCTGCTGACCTCACGCTGGCGCTGCCATCCGTAAAACGCGGCTCCATCGTACTCTACACCCAAGGCAATTCGCATACTGACCTGCTGCTCCGTAAAAAGCCGCTATTGTACTCAGCGACGATACCGGTTTACAGTGATTTAGTGCACTTTGTCAGTATGTTGCTCGGTTTATCTCATGCTAGGCTATGGAGATGAGCAATCATTTACTTACAAGACACTGCTATGAAAGTGCTTCTGACCACACTACTTTTCTTCGTCAGCTACAACGTACTTGCTAATGACGAGCCCTACTTCCCCCCGCCGGCCGAATGGCAAACGATATCCCCAGAGCAGGCTGGATTTAATCCTGCCGCGTTACAGCTAGCCGTCGAGTTTGCCGGTAACAATGAATACTCTGGTGAAAAAGACCTGCGCGTGGCCATTCTCAAAGGGTTTCGGGCCGAACCGTTTCACAAGCTGTTAGGGCCGACCAAAAAGCGCGGCGGACCTGCCGGCATGATCCTGAAAAACGGCTATCAAGTTGCCAGCTGGGGCGACACCCGCCGGGTTGATATGACCTTCAGTGTGACCAAGAGCTATCTCACTACGGTGGCCGGGCTGGCGTGGGATGCGAAATTGATCCGCGACGTTAACGATCCGGTTGCAGAGTATGTGTGGGACGGCACGTTTGACGGTGCGCACAACAGCAAGGTGCGCTGGGAGCACTTATTAAATCAATCCTCTGACTGGTCTGGTCAATTGTTTGGTATTAAAGACTGGGCAGACCGTCCACCTAGCACCGGCGGGCTGGATGACTGGCGTTACCGTGAATTGAGAGAGCCCGGTACAGTGATGGAATATAACGATGTCCGGGTTAACCTGCTGGCCTATTCTCTGCTGCACGTGTGGCGTACGCCGCTGCCCCAGGTATTAAAAAACAAGCTAATGGATCCTATTGGCGCGTCGAGCACCTGGCGCTGGTTTGGATATGATGATGCCTGGGTCAATGTCGATGGACAGATGATGCAGTCAGTCACTGGCGGCGGTCACTCCGGCGGCGGTATTTTTATCTCCACCGAAGATCATGCGCGCTTCGGCTTACTGATTGCCAATCACGGAAAATGGCAGGAGCAACAGCTGATTTCAAAACAATGGCTGGATATGGCTATCCAGCCGTCACCCGCCCATGACAGCTATGGCTATATGTGGTGGCTCAATCAGGGCCAGCGTAAATGGCAGGACGTTGACAATGAAGACATATTTTATGCAGCCGGGTTTGGCGGCAACTTTATTGTCATCGACCGCAGTAACGATTTGGTGATCGTGACACGTTGGCTTGAACCCAGAGAAATCGGCAAGTTTGTCAGTCTAGTGCTAGACGCAATGGAATAGCATTATGCCCAAGCACCGCGATCTGGCAGGACTTGTCGAACAGCATCAGCCGCATATCATCAGTGAGAGGCTGTCCAAAACGCCAAAGCCATCATATTTGAGTGACGCGGTGCTCGGTGCCATTGACGGCTGTGTGACGACGTTCGCATTGGTAGCAGGCGCGTATGGCGCCGGTTTCACCAGCACCGTTGCGGTGGTGCTTGGCATGGCCAATCTGATTGCTGACGGCTACAGCATGGCGGTCAGTAACTATGAAGCCGCGAAAACCCAGGCCGATACGGTCGCAAGCGTTATTGATCAGGAGCGCGAGCATATCGCCTTGGTGCCTGAAGGCGAACGTGAAGAGATCAGAGAAATATTCCGACGCAAAGGGTTTGAAGGCGACGTGCTTGAACAGATCACAGACACCATCACGCAAAATCCATCGCTGTGGGTGGATACCATGCTGGTTGAAGAGCACGGCTTAAGCCATCAGTCTGGCGCCCCAGTCACCGCAGCCCTCACTACGCTTGGCGCATTTGTCTGTGTTGGCGTGATCCCGCTGATCCCATTCTTTTTTAGCCTACAAATATCACAGCAATTCACCATCAGTGCTATTCTGGCTTCTATCATGTTTTATTTAATTGGCTTTGTGAAAGGACAAACGCTTCGGCAGAACCGCTGGCTGACCGGTCTAACAACCCTATTCACCGGTGGCTCGGCTGCGCTTCTGGCATATTGCGTAGGCCTGTTATCTGACTGGATGATGTAGTGACAATGACCAGGCGTAATCACTCGTTTTTAGACATCATGTTTAGGTTGTGAGACA
Organism: Aestuariibacter salexigens DSM 15300; assembly: GCF_000429145.1. GTDB lineage: Bacteria > Pseudomonadota > Gammaproteobacteria > Enterobacterales > Alteromonadaceae > Aestuariibacter > Aestuariibacter salexigens. Next base: position 116,607 of record NZ_AUBH01000002.1, on the reverse strand, counting down.
TCATGCTGCTAAATAAACAACGAGACAAGCCTCTAAAATGGCGCGCCGTTTTTGCTGAATCTGCGCTTATTGGTGCCAGTATATTGCTTGCGTTTGCGCTGCAGGACTGGGATGAAGAGCGCGACATCGAAGAGCGCACCCTGATTGCGCTATGCAATGTCAAATCTGAGCTATCGTTTAATCAGATCCTGCTCAAGAATGACTACATTCCCAGACAGCAAGGCATGCTCGCTTCCGTTAAAGGCACTATTTCATTACTGCAGGCACAACCTGACGGCAGGCCACCCAAAACTGACCTTGAAAGTATGCTGATCCAGGAATCTTTGCGCTACTCGGCGTGGACACTGGCCGGAGAATCCGGATATTTGCTGCATGCGAACTTTGAGCTGGCCACAGAAATTGGCGCTCTGATTGATTTTCAGCAGGATAGCTACCTGTCCGTTGTCAATCGCATCAACGAGGCCGTATTTGATCGCGGTACGCAGTATCGCGAAGCACCGCTTGACTGGTATGTGTCTCTCAGCAGCCTTATCAATGAATGGGTCACACAAACTGACTTTCTTGAGCGGAAGTATGTGGCGTTATTTGAACGCTCGGACTTTATTGAGCTGGGGTGTCGAGAGTAATATCGCCCAACATCACGGATATTAAGTCATCGCGGCTTATTACTCGCTGCGACACTCACCAGCTTCCAACTCCCTGTTCGCTTCGACCATACCTGCACTCCACCGCCTGATTGACACAACTCAGCATTACATGAAAGTCGAACTGACTGTGTATATTCATTTACCAGGATTGCAGTGTATGTATCAATGATGGAAACATCGACGTAAGTAAAATTAAGCGACGTCACTTCCTTGATGGCAGAGAACCCCTGAGAAATTTGCCTAGAGAGCTCAGCAAATGACTTCCATGAGCTTCCTTCATTGTTGAGCCCAACAAATTTCCCTCTATCGAAATGCGAGAAATAGCTAGCAGCATTTAACGAGACTGCTGACTGCACAAGATTGTCAAACGCAGCCAAAATTTCAGTTTCAATGTTGATGCAGTCTTGTTCAGTCATGCCACTTGCCTTCATCGTTTCCAATTAAAACGCCGCACTAATTCTGGGTATCCACATCATTGAACTGGCAGCAAATACTCCAAGCATGGTCAGCAATGCCATACACGTCACTCCTACTGCTGCAGCTAATATCATTTTCGATGAGCGTGCCTTTTCGGCTCTGAATACAAGCTCGGCTATAGCCATTGGCAACAGATAAGATGCAAAAGAGATAGCAATATCTGCCGGACCATCAATTTGACGGGTATTGCCCAGTGGCCCCTGATTGAGCATAAACCACGCCATCAAATACAGACGCACGCTCCATACGCCATTGATTAAAATGAAGGCGTGAACAGCATAGCGCCGGTGCTCAGCAAATTTCTTGTACACCGCAGTACGCCAGGCAAAATAGACAAACACCGGAATGAGCAGACCGTTCAAGGTCACGCCAAGGGCACCAATATCACTCAGTCTGCTGCCTATACCCCAGGTCATGTAGAGACCGCTTACGGCACCGAAGAAACCGACGATGAGAAACACGCGACCATTCCAGCGATGAAACGTGCGATAGCGATTTCGAATAAAGGGCACAAGCTGCAAGGTCGCACTCATGCTGATAACCATCACGGGAATAACATGCAATAACAACACGAAATTGTTAAAGCTCTCGCCGTTTTTATAGCCTCGGATCATGTGTGAGAACTGAGATTCATCAAGCTGTCCCATAAGCCATGGCATAGTGAACTGAGCCAGAATGTAAAAACCAAACATCCATTGCCCAATGAGTACCGCACTCACCCATACTTTCACTGAACCTGACAACCAGGATTTGATGGTGTGTGACGGGTTACCTGCTGGTGTTGTTGAGATCGCTGTATCGCTCATAAAGTGTTTCATCCTATATCAATCAGATGAAGCCATTTTTCATGCGGGACGGTACGAAAACTCCGCAAATTCAGAATTTGAGAGTATGAAAATGTGATAAAACACGGATTTTGTGGCTATTTCATATGTGATAGTGTGTCGCCGTTGTTTGCCCAGTGTAGAAATCATGAACACAGACATTGTTCATAGTGTATTGCTTGTCACCTCGCTGCTTAGCATATTTGCTTTGCTCCTTTTCAAACCTAAGCGTTTAGAGCACGGGTTATTTGCGATTTTGGCACTGTCACTTTTATTGCTGGCGAGCAGTGAGCTGCTGCCGGCATCCTTTGCTGTTGAGCAACAATTAGTAGCACTTGGCACATTTGCCACCTGCAACGTCTTTTGGTTGCTCGCCCGAACGCTATTTAGAAAAGGTAAAGCACTTTCCACTCAGCACTATGTCCTCGCCGGTGTTATCGCGTTGCTTATTCTGCTGATGCGCAGTCTGGATATCTTTGTTTCATTGCAGTGGATTGAGCAGGATACCGTAGCATGGTTTAAACGCTCTCTTAGTGAATTACTCAAGCTGCTGTCCTCAGCCGTACTGCTGTTAGGATTCTGGGAAGCAATAAGGAGTTACTCTTCCAGCAGTAAGTCGCTGCGTCAGCAGAAGATGCTGTTTGCCAGCACCATGTTGATAGCCGTTATCAGTACCCGCATCGTTGTGCCCAGCCTGCCCATGTCAGCGGAAATGATAGATATCATTTACCTGTGGGTCAGAAGCATTGCCGCCTGTTGTATTTTAGTATCAACCTATGCGGTATTGTGGATGCAGTATCAGCATCGGGAGGCACTGGGATTCAATCGCATTGCTGAAAATGATGAGCAAGATGAAAATGCGGTCTTACTTCAATCCATTAAGCAACTGATGACAGATAAGCAACTTTTTCTGCAACCAGAACTGAAAATGATTGATGTTGCCAACGCGCTAGGCGAGCCCGAATACAAGATCAGTAAGGTATTAAGGGAAAAATCCGACTACGACAATTTTAATCATTTTGTGAATCACTACCGCATCGAGTACGCCAAGCGCCTGTTAACCAGTGAGGACAGTAAACAATGGACGATACTGGTGATCAGTATGGAATCGGGCTTTGCCTCACTGGCGACCTTTAACAGGGTTTTTAAATCCCATCAGGGCTGTACGCCCAATCAATATCGTCAGGTAGCGTCATAACACAAAAGTTGCAAAAAGTGGATGCTAAGCGCGCCCGGAGCAGACGCGCTGTGGCCTTTAAGAATATTCCCTGCGCCTAACGTGTCTGCTTTCGTCGCAACATTCCAATAAAGCCTACCAATAACATCATCAAAACAGAGGGCTCTGGAACGCGGGTCAACTCTACGTTATCAAAAGCGACTCGGGTCAATTCACCTGTCTGTAAAATGGGCCCCATCGCCAATGCTATACGAATGCCCGTTGTAGCACTTAAGCCAAAAGCATCGCTGGTAATGAACTCAGGAATTTCCACCACCGAGGTGAGTAGCTCCTGTAACGTAATGGATTCGGTTAATTCGACTCTGACTGCACTTGAAAAGTCAACATCGGTGATACCACCCCACACGCCGCTGTTCCCGTTTCTGAATGCAAGCTCAATAAAACTTCTCGCGTATGTGTTTTGTCTATCAAGAAACTGAGCCAGCACTTTAAGCTGAATAAGGTCGCCCGGGCTAAAGTCGGAACCATCCAACGCTACTGTTTGAAACAACACGGCGTAATCGCCAATGTTAAGAAATTCACTTGTCAATTGCCCTGAGGCGCTGCCAAGTATCGCAGGGCCGCCAATAGATGCGGTGGGAGTGCGCTGCCACATGCTTGTGTCCAGATCCTCAAAATCACCGTTTAACAATAGCGCCGCCTGAGCCTGCCCCACTACTAAAACACACGCACACAACACACCATAGATACTTAACATTCGATTTAACTTATACACAAACATCTTCCTCAAACAGATGGATAGATCTGAAAACGAAATGGATAGTTGGTAGGAAAACTGATGATGAAAACTGCGTGGCAGGTGCATTCAGGCGAATAAATCGAAGAAGTACTGTCACAAGACATCTTTCCTTGTAACCAGATACACATTAGCTATACCCATGTACCTATAGTTACCTAGAAGTCAAATCAGGCATAATTCACGCCAGAATAAAAATAGCAATAAAAATCAACTAATTAAATTTAACTTAGGCAAGATTACTCAGTAAATTTCAGAACAGTTGTAAAGAAAGCTGACAGTAAGTCTTATCGCACAAAGCAGCGCTGGCATGTGGTGGCTATGCCATCATTTGTGCTTAGTTCAGTAAAAATACCAATGGCACATGTAACCTCGCAGCCCAATCCTCTTCCTTGTGCGCTGCGCTTTTAAAGTAGTGCGTTTGCCATTCAATATCGGGGCTCGCCAACTTTCGCAAGGCATCGTCAACAGATTGCTGTAACGGTGGATACAGCGCATCTAACGTGGCATCACCATAGTCAAAATACAATTTATGGTTGCCACCTTGCGGAAGGTGCGCTGTCAGATAGTCTTTAAAGATTTCAGGCAGAGGGTTGCCTTGTATATCAAAGATACCCGGCCAATGGGTAGATATCGCCGCGGCACCACCAAACACGTCTGGGTACTCAACCAATGCGTACCAGGAAATTAACCCTCCCATACTCGAGCCTGCGATAAAGGTTGAGTCAACGTCCGGGTTGGTTGCATAGAGCTTGTCGATAAAGGGCTTCAGTTCTTCGACCAAATAGCGAAGATAGTTGTCGGAATAAGGAGTCTGCGTGAACAGCGGTTGGCCGGGCGAACGCTGTAGTTTCAGATAATCGTTTTGTTTGTCCTTGGATAAACATTCAAATGGCTTTTGAGGAAAATATTCGCTGTGCCTGTTCGCGCCACCATTATGCACTCCCACAACGATGAAAGGTGGTGTTTTATCTTCGTCTTGTAAACGTTGCGCAGTATTGGCAACCTGCCAGGACTGTTTATTCCAGGTAGTGCTTGCATCAAACAGCATCTGCCCATCATGCATATACAGCACGTTATATCGCGTCCCTTTTGCTGGATACCCCTCTGGTAGCCACACATCCACATCGCGCATAGGCACATGTTTTGATTCAAGTGAGGAAATTCTCTCGACACGGCCGACATCAACGCTTGCGGGTTGATGAGCATAGGCCATATCGAAAAGTAAAAAAGTCACAAAGAAGAGTGCGTACGAACGTAATGAATCCATGCAGGTTTAACAGAGAAAATTTGCGTTAATCACACTATAGACGCTGCAAAACTAAACTGGGCATGAATACGTATGCGGGCGCTTATTGCGCCAGCTCACAAAACCTGCCTTTAGTGATATTTCGTAAATCCTCGGGTGCTAATTCGATCTCCAGTCCCCGCCGCCCTGCACTTACGTATATCGTGTCAAGAGACTGTGCTGACATATCGATGAAGGTGGGCAGGCGCTTTTTTTGACCCAACGGGCTTACGCCACCCAGAACATAGCCGGTAGCGCGCTCAACATCGTCCGGCTGTGCCATTTTTGCCTTCTTTGTCCCTGCTGCTTTAGCAATGTGCTTCATACTCAGCTTAGATGCGACTGGAATAATGCCGACAACCAGCTCGCCGCTGTCAATCTGCACCACCAGGGTTTTGAAGACTCTGGATTGATCAATGCCAAGTTTTTCAGCAGCCTCTAATCCATAAGACTCAGCACCCGCGTCATGCGCGTACTCGTGGATGTGAAAGACAAGTTTTGCCTGTTTGGCCTGATTAATTGCAGGGGTCATTGATTGGCCCGGTCAATTTTTTAACATGTATGGTTTACGGTCCCTCTCCGTAGCATCGAGGGACCGCAAAACTTTACAGACTTATTCTAGTCGAATGGCGTCAAAAAGAATGTCAGCCTGAGGGAAGTTACCGTCCGCATCCTGTGGATTCCATAATGCGAACGGAATAGCAACCTGATCGAGCGACAGTCCCGCGGCGGTAAAGTCAGCAATTGGGATCCTGAACTCTTCCCAGCCGTTGCCTAGGTCCGTCGAGGTGTAGTCCTGTAAAAACAAGGATGCATCGCTGGATTGATTCGCGCCTTCCAGCTTCAGCTCAAGTGCGACGACAGACTGAGGACGATGCATCGCAAACACCAAATCCGCATCAGCGTATGCCGATAGATCGGCCGGCGTTTGCATCAGGATCCATGCGCCGCCCCAGGTGCCGCCTGGATAGGCAAACTGCACGCTGTTATCACCGTCTACTGCATTATCCGAGTTGTACCAGTCAGGCTCCCCACCTGCCCCAAAGCGGGCAAATTCAACCTCACCAAAAGCGGTGAAGCCGGTCTGAATCGCAGCATTTGGATCGGCGTCGCCCGCTGAGCCACCAACGGTTTCTTCTTCAAGATTAAGCTCAGGTGGTGCTTCTGGAGTAAAGCCATCCTGTGAATACGCGCGCACATAATCCACATACATGGTCTGCGGAAATACGCTGGAGTCATCCGGATTACCCGGTAGTCTGCCGCCAACCGCTACATTTAGCAGGATATGGAAGCTGCGCTGAAACTCCTTCATGCCATCGGTCAGCATAATCGAGTGGGCTTCATTACCATCCACGCTGAACGTCAGCATCTCAGGCGTCCAGTCGAGCATAAACTCATGGTAGCCCTCACTGAATTTGGTCGCATTCAGGTATTCCTGACCGTTTACCTGATAAGACTGATTTTCATCCACGTAATGAATGGTATGAAAGGTTTCATCGGGTTTGTGTCCGACCAATTCCATAATGTCTATTTCACCTGAGCCGGGCCAGCTGACCTCATCTATATTATCGCCTAGCAACCAAAACGCCGGCCACAGTCCCTGAGATTCAGGTAACTTAATGCGCGCCACAATCTTGCCATAGCGCACGCTGACTTTATCTTCGGTGGTTATCCTGGCGGATGTGTAACCCCCCTGCCCATCGTCGAGAGCGGTGATCATCAGCACGCTCTCGCCATCGTCCTCGCCTATCGATACATTGTCCGCGTTACTGGTATAAATCTGCAGTTCGTCATTACCCCAACCTGGTGGCAGGTCAAAATCCGTACCATCGCCGGTTTCATAATTCCAGGTATCAGTATCCAGTTCCGGACCATCAAATTCATCCTGCCACACCAGCGTGTATCCATCGATATCACTGCCAGTAGGCGTAGGTGTGGGTGCAGGAGTCGGCGCTGGAGTGGGGGCTGGTGTAGGTGCGGGTGTTGGCTGCGGGGTTGGCGTCCAGTCTGGCGCATCAGGCGGAGCGACATCCGAGCCACCACATGCTGATAATAACGCCACACACACAGATGAAAGGGCGAACGAGCGGACCTTGTTCATGATTTTGTTCCTTTTTAGCACCGGCTTCTTCACAAGCCATTAACATTCCAGTGTGCAAGTATGTCATATCCACACGCCATCAGACCGATGTGCCATCCGCTTAGCGGCCCCAGCAGTCCAGTTCATCGCGTTTCTACAGGAATTGACAACACCGCCTTGCCTGTGTGCAGAATGAAGCATGATGATTTACCGCGACAACACGATGCTTCGACTTATTCTGCTCTTGTCAATTTTATTGGTCAGCGCTGGCAGCCTGGCTCAGCCCAGCACTTCCCTATCCCTTGAAGATTGGTTTGCTGTAAAATATGAGGAATACCTTCAGTTCTCGCCTATGACACTGACCCGGCTGGGGCGTAGAGACCTTTACGACAGCATTGATGACATGAGCGAAGCTGCCGATCTTGCCGAGGTCAGTTGGTTTCGGGATGCTGCTGCTGAGCTTCGCGATAACTATGATTATCAGGCACTGTCAGCGCAGCAGCAGACTTCTTATGACGTGTTCCTGCAGCAGGCTGAATACCGGGAGCTGGCCTATCAGTATCGCTATAACCGCTTTATCTTCCATCAGATGGAGGGCATTCATGTCCGGCTGCCCAACTTTTTAATTAATAATCATAAGGTTTCAACAGCACATGACATGCAAGCCTATGTCAGTCGTATCGGCGGCATTGGTCGCGCCATAGAGCAGCTTCTGGTGCGCGCAAAACTGCATGCTGAGAAAGGCGTCAGGCCACCACACTTTTCCTACACCGAAGTGATTGAACATTGTCAGAATTTATTGTCTGGTCGTCCGTTCAACAACGCTGAGTTTGACGCCCCCGTATTCGCAGATGCAAAACAAAAAATTGCGACACTGATGAACAATGACGTGATCACAAAGGCTCAGGCAAGCGCGTTCGAGCAGCAGGTTATTGCGGCATTACAAACGCAATTCCAACCCGCCTATCAGAATGTTATTCGCTGGCTGCAGGCCGATCTTGCCAATGTTGCTAAGGTCGCCAAAGGGGTCGGCGCATTGCCAGATGGCGCAAACTACTACGCTGCCACGTTAAAAATACAAAATACCACTGACATGACTGCAGATGAGATCCATGAACTCGGTATGCAGCAGATTAAACGTATCCGCCAGGATATGCAGGCCATCATGAAACAAGTGGGGTTCAAAGGGTCGTTGCAGGACTTCTTTTCACACGTTAAAGATAATAAACAGGATCGGCGCTTTTTCTATCCTGATACCGATGCAGGTCGTGAGGCTTACCTGCAGGATTCCAGAGATTATCTGGCCTTTATTAATCAGTCCTTAGGCGATTATTTTGGCGTGCTGCCGCAGGCTGATTTGGTGGTCAGGCGCGTTGAGCCATTTCGCGAGCAGCCCGGCATGGCGCAACACTACAATTCCGGCACGCCAGACGGTTCAAGGCCCGGTACCTACTATGCGCACCTGTCTGATATGACCGCCATGCCCATTATCGAGATGGAAGCCGTTGCCTATCATGAGGGCAATCCGGGCCATCACATGCAAATTTCCATTGCTCAGGAGCTGACCGGAGTGCCGAAGTTTCGTACCCAGGCCTCATTCAATGGCTTTGTCGAGGGATGGGCGGTCTATTCCGAGCTACTGGCTAAGGAAATGGGTGCATTTCAGGCCCCCTATTCTGATTTTGGCAGATTGGTGTTAGAAATCTGGCGGGCCATCCGGCTGGTCGCGGATACCGGCATCCATGCCAAAGGCTGGACCGAAGAGCAGGCGTTCAACTTTTTTAAGCAAAACTCCCCTCGCTCAGAACAATCCATGCGTGCCGAGGTACGTCGCTATTTTGTCTGGCCCGGACAAGCCACGGCCTATATGATTGGCCGCCTTAAAATTCTCCAGCTAAGGGAGCGGGCCAAACAGGCGCTTGGCGATAAGTTTGATATCCGTGCGTTTCACGATGAAGTGCTAGGCGGTGGTGCCCTGCCCCTTTCTATTCTGGAAAAACGTATCAATCAATGGATTGATACACAGCAACATACACTCTGATACAGGCAGGCTATGCAGACAGATAAATTACCGGTAGGCGTTGGCGGCGCAACGCCGCAGGAAGCTCTCGATAAATTGAAGAACATGACATCTGATGTCATGCCGATTGGTGAAGAGGAATACCGCCAGCGGCTCAGTAAGGCGCAGCATTTTATGCAGGTGCATGGTATTGATGCCATGTACCTAAATGCGGGTACTAACCTGACCTATTTCACCGGCCTACAGTGGTATCCAAGCGAACGTATGGTTGGCGCAGTACTGCCGGCACGTGGCGATGTGCAATATATCGTGCCGCACTTTGAGCTTGGCTCTATTCATGACGCGTTGGTGATTGATGCTTCACTGGCCCTGTGGCACGAGCATGAAAACCCCTATCAGCTGTTATTCCACGTATTCACCAAATTAGGAATAGAAAAAAACGCCACGATTGCGATTGACGAAAGCACACCGTTTTTCATCGTTGATGGTCTGAGAACGGTTAACCAGACATTCTCTCTGGTCAACGCGCAGCCGGTTACCGCGCATTGTCGCATGCATAAATCTACAAATGAGCTTGCGTTGATCCAACGAGCCATGGACATGACTCTGGAAGTACATAAAGCGATGGCAAGTATTTTGCGCGAAGGGATCACCACTACCGAAGTACAGAACTTTATCAACCAGGCACACAAACAGGTTGGCGCCACTGGCAGTTCGTTTTGTATTGTCCTGTTTGGCGAGGCGACCTCGTTTCCGCATGGCGTCAAAACACCACAAACACTGCAATACGGCGATGTGGTGCTGATTGACACCGGCTGCAGACTGCATGGCTATCACTCAGATATCACCCGCACCTATGTGTTTGGCGAACCCACTGATTACCAGCGAGGCATGTGGCAACACGAAAAGGCGGCCCAGCAAGCCGCGTTTGATGCCGCACAGTATGGTGCTACCTGCGGTGACGTTGATGCGGCTGCCAGGACTTACCTACAGTCAGTTGGACTGGGGCCAGAGTACGAACTGCCTGGATGTCCACATCGCACCGGGCACGGATTAGGACTGGATATTCACGAGTGGCCTTATCTGGTCAAAGATAATCCAACGGTACTGGCACAGGGCATGTGTTTCAGCAATGAGCCTATGCTGGTAATACCTGGGCAATTTGGTATCAGGCTGGAAGATCATTTCTATATGGGCGAGAAAGGCCCATGCTGGTTCACAGCGCCGTCACACAGTATTGATGATCCCTTTGGCCTGCACGTCTGATAGTAAAAAGCCCGCATGAAGCGGGCTTTTTCATTATCACACCAGTTTTTACTGGAAGTGCATGCGGAAGGTCACACCAAACGTGCGTGGCTGATTCGTTCTGAATGCCAGACGTGCACGACCACCGCGCTCGCGGTCAAATGACAGCAGTGCATTCTCATCCAACACATTGTTGATGTAGAACAGCATCTCCCAATCCTCATACACCAGACCAGCAGACAGGTTCACTATACTGTAGCTGCCCAATTCCAGATCCAGGTTGGTTTCTTCCGTGCCTCGTGCACCACCAAACGGCAGGCCCGATACGAAACGTCCTGCACCCTCTACCTGGTCACTAGGCTGCGTGAAACGCGTACCCACATACTGCCATGAGGCCGAGAAGTAGGTGTCGTCTGATTCAAACACCGGCTCTGACAGGTTGTAGGTTGTGGCAATGGCAAACTGACCTTCTGGTACAGAAGCCAGACGGTTACCTTCTGCAACACCGCCCAGTACGGCACCCGAGCTGTCTACTACAGTGGTATCAAACTCAGACTGGATGTAACTACCCGCAAAGGATACGAACAGGTTGTCCGTCGCCTGCTTGGTGATCTCAAATTCAACACCGGTAGTGTGCGCTTCAGGCACGTTGAATGAGATACGCGAAGAACACGAACCTGCGTCCAGCGTCACCTGCAAGTCTTCTATATCGTTGTAGAAGGCTGCGAAGTTGGCTGTCCAGCCACGTTCGATAGTTTTGAAGCCTACCTCGTAGTTGACCAGTTTCTCGTCATCGTAGTCCTGGAAGCTACCGAAGGTTTCCAGGTCGGATGGGTTACACAAGGTTGCGTTAAGCGGATCGTTTACCCCGCCAAGACGGAAGCCTTGCGAGATCTGTGCGTTAACGCTGGTCGCCTCATTCAGCTTGTAGTTAGCAATGATACGAGAGTTAATACCATCTGACTCGGTTGAATCCGTCTGGTCATCGCCGTTGGCGAACAGACCACCTGACAAGAAGCGACGTGTCTCTTCATAGTCATACCAGCGTGTACCAAATGTCAGACCCAGCTTGTCGTTAACCTCATAATTGAGCTCACCGAATACAGAAAGCTGCTCGAGATCATAGGGCAAGTCTGCAGAATACGGCGAATCGACCGGTGCAATGCCATTGGCAACGGCTGCTGATGTACCAGCTCCGAAGCCTGCGTCCACATAGGCGTCATAACCCGGGGTCGGTAAGCGCTGGCTGTACTTACGCTGGGTATCTGAGTAGAACATCCCCACTAACCACTGCAGCGCATCGCCGGTATTCGAGGCCGCGCGGATTTCTAACGTGTCCTGTTCGACAGTGGTACGGTCCTGCAAGTTTGACGGCAATAATACGGCAGCATCCGGGAAGCCAAGGTCTACGCTGACACTACCGGTCAGAGCACTGGCGTCACGGGACACCAGAATGTCACGGTCTGTGTAGCTGTACACTAAGGTGTAGTCGACAGTATCCGTGGTCAGTTCTGCGGTTACGTCAGCGATCAGCGTATCGTCTTCAAAGCCTTCCTCGAGCAGCAGATACTGCTCACGCTCACCTAGCTGGATAGCCGGACGCGCGCTGGTGTAGGGGTTGGCAAACAGGTTGAATACTTCCTGACGGTTGAAGCCGTCCATGTTGATTTCCTGAAACACCAGACGAGGCGTGATTTTCAGGTTATCGGTTGCCTGCCATGCCAAGGCGACGCGACCACCGGTGCGGTCACCGCCATTTACATCGTTGTAGCGGGCACCGTTTTCACCGAGCGCATCGATGAAGCCTGCATATTCTGTGCTGTAAAACACACCGCGGAATGCCAGTGTGTCATCGTTCAATGGCGCGTTGACCATAGCCTTCAAATGGCCACCTGTATCACCATCGGTGACGGTGTTGACGTTGGCTTCAACCGACGCTTCAAAAATCCCGAATTCAGGCTGATTGGTAATGTAACGTAGCGTACCGCCAATCGAACCCGAGCCAAACAGTGTGCCCTGTGGGCCACGCAGCGCTTCTACGCGGGCCAAATCGAACAGGTCGAGATCAGGTGTAAACAGTGACAAGGAGATCACGCTCTCATCCAGATACACGCCAACCTGTTCTTTTACACCAGGCTGGTCACGGACAATCTGACCGGCCGACACGCCACGCATGGCGACCTGGCTTTGTCCCGGCCCCAGGTTCTGGATGGACACACCCGCGACGTTGCGGGTCAGATCTTCCAGGCTGGTTGCACCGGAACGTTCAATGTCTTTCTGGGTTTGCGCATTGATCGAGAACGGCACGTCCTGAATACTTGTAGAACGCTTGGTTGCCGTTACCATAATGCGTTCAAAATCGTCGTCCTCAGAATTTGCTTCCTGCGCTATCAGCGGTGCGCATAATAGCGTACTGATCGTTGTTGCTAATATCGTACGGTTAAGATGTTTTTGTTTTATAGGCATGTTTTTTCCTTTACCGGCGAGTGCCGGGTAAGTTGTGTGTGTGTCTGTTACGCCTTTAACCACGACGCAGGGCAATGTGTGCAGCATTGTCCTGCGGCTATCACGCGCGACTCTGCTAAGCATAAGACTCGGCAGAATATCGAGCTCATACAAAGGTTTATCAGTTAACACCGTCTGTTGCAAGCGTGTAGACAGGGAAATTGTTACAAATGTGTAAAGAGTAAAGCGGCATTCACATTTGCTGTGAAAGCCGCATCGTTGTTTGCCTATCGACGGATAAGGTCAGGACGTCACGACCTCTCGAAGCGGCGTGTCGTCGGTGCTGTCGATAATAGACTGTTGAGGCGTGGTAAGTGCTTGCAGCTTGCGACTCTGTTTGATCATATCAGCCGCCTTTTCCGCAATCATGATAGTAGGCGCGTTGGTGTTACCACCAATCAATGAAGGCATAACCGATGCATCAACGACCCTTAAGCCATCCACGCCTTTGACCCGCAATTGTTCATCAACCACGCTGGTTGGATCATCTGCCTGCCCCATTTTGCAGGTGCCAATAGGATGATAAATGGTTTCACTGTTGCTGCGGATAAACTCCAGCAATTGCTCATCGCTCATCTGATCAATGCCGGGACTCACCTCGCGCCCAACATACTTCGTGAACCCCTGTGACTGAAGAATTTCACGGGCTTTTCTGATCCCCTCTATCATGACTTGGGCGTCATCTGGATGCTCCAGATAGCGCGGATCAATTAGGGGGTGATCGTCTGGGTGATTACTTTGCAGGCGAATCTCACCGCGGCTTTTCGGGTACAGATTACATACGTGTATGCCAAATCCGTAACCGGTTTGAATCTGACGACCATGATCTTTCAGGATAGCCGGCAGAAAATGGAACTGGATATCCGGATCGTCAGAAGCGAGCGAGCTTTTCATAAAACCACCGGCTTCTGCAATATTAGAAGAGAGAATGCCTTTACGCTTAAATAGATACTCAAACGCCGCACCGATATATTTAGGCAGTGCCGACGCTGCCACTGCATACCCTTCATGGGCTTTACAGTAATACTGCACAATGGCGTCAAGGTGGTCCTGAAGATTCTGTCCCACGCCAGGCAGGTCAACCTGCACATGAATACCTTTATCCTGCAGGTGTTCGCGTGGACCTATGCCTGACAGCATCAGAAGCTGTGGCGAATTGATAGCGCCGCCGCTCAAAATCACTTCCTGCGCGGCTGCCAGGCGCTGTACTTTGCCATTACGGCGGACCTGCACGCCCTGTGCTTTGCCCTGCTTGATGATAATGCGCTCAACCATACAGCCAGTCATAATGGTCAGATTTGGACGTTGTCGTGCATCTGACAGATAGCCCTTAGCGGTCGAACAACGCTGACCGTTCCGCTGAGTCACCTGATACAGGCCTAGCCCTTCACGTTTGTCGCTATTGAAGTCACTGACTTTTTCTAAACCAACATTATCTGCGGCATCAACAAAGGTTTGAGAAAGCTCATCAACCTGACGCAAATCGCTGACCGTCAAAGGCCCGCCGACGCCATGAAACTCATCGGGGCCGCGCTGCTGGTCCTGGGCTTTTTTGAAATACGGTAGAACAGACTGCCAATCCCAACCAGACGCGCCCTGAGCAGCCCAGTTATCGTAGTCGTTACTGGCACCACGGATATAACACATGGCATTAATTGAGCTGGAGCCGCCCAGCGTTCTGCCGCGCGGCCAAAAGAGTTCGCGACCATTCAGATTAACCTGAGGTGCGGTGTTATATCCCCAGCCGATACCTTCTATTCGGCTTATCAAGGACAACCCAAAGGGAATGTGAATAAGAGGATTACGATCCTTACCGCCTGCCTCCAACAAGCAAACGCTGACCTCAGCGTCTTCACTAAGTCGATGCGCCAGGGCCGCGCCAGCGGAGCCTGCGCCGACAATAATATAATCAAACTGTGTAGGGAGTGTGGTAGACATAAGAAAACTCACTGCTCTGACATCCTACCAGTCTAGCAAAAAAGGCCACCATGCGTTAGCAAAATGTTAACACCTATTACATTTCACCAACGTGATACCAATAGAGCGCCTATTGACAAGCCCAGCGTGCCGCCTACACACTTGCGACATCGCTAACTTTACTAGGCAGAAACGGTCTTGCAACACTTTTCCTGGCGTGAGAAATGGCAAATCTTGCTTGCCAGATTGTTGATTAAAAGTCGACGACTGACCCATGATGCCTACACCATCACTGAGCTTAATGCGCTATTGGCCGGACATTTCCCGCGCAGTATGGAAGTTGAGGTGCCGGTACCGGTCGGGCGCGGCGAACTCACGTTGCACAAGGCAGAAGTTCACCTCGACGAACAGCGACAGCGTATTGATGTGCAAATCCTCGCTAGTCTGGCTATCAGCGCGGTCGGCAATCCGTTATATCGTGCCCATTTGAATGTCATCATTGCAGCCCGCCCACACTATGAAGCGCAGACCACCAAAGTGATGATGCAAGATATCGAAGTCAAAGATATCTATTTGATAGACGATGATTATGCCTTATTGAATGACAGCACCGCGGTATTAGATAAACTCTTACCTATTCCGGTAGCAGGATTATTCGCCACCACGCTCAAAGGACCATTTAAGGGCGCCATTAGCCTGCTGACCGCCGGCGTATCAGAACAGGCGCTACGTTATGTCAGGTTGTATTTTGATGGCAACAAACAGCGCGTGCTGGACTATCACAAACCGCAGCTTCAACAGCTTGTCACCGAACTGGCCGAGCAGGAGCATTTTGAATACACCATGGATCAGACGGACTGGCAGGAATACCTGTTTGCTAAATGGGGTAAACGCGTGGTGATTGAAAACAACGAGCTACGTTTTCGATTCGATTAATCCGTATTGGCATAAGACAAGCGCGCGATATCGTGATGCTCATCACCGGTCATCTCTTCGGTAATGATCGACTGCGGTACTTCCGGATTATGCTCGCCAATGTCATCAATATTGAGCGTTGGATCGTCAATTGAACGTTCCAGCATCTCAAACGCCTCAGCAAAATACTCAGCCAATGGCTCAAGAGACTCCACCTTTCGGTTGGTACATACGATGCCAACGTTGGCCGTGCCATCGTAGGACATCAGTGTAATATTTACCCCCCCGCCCGGTGTCATGGTAGAGATGGGATACACCGCCAGCAGCTCTGCGTCTTTCAGGTAACGAGTTTCTTCCGGCCCGGGCACATTAGAGATCAGAATATTTGCAATCGGTTTGACCCAATCCGACAGTCGAAACACTTCAAACAGCAGGGCAAATGACTGAATCAAGATAGTGTAGTAGCTGAATGCGCCGGGACGGGCGTGCATAGCAGCATATTTAACGATGCGATGGTTGGCGATAATTTGCCGCATGCGCAAGTATGGATCATGCTCATCATGCGCCAGCTCTACCGGTACAATGGCAATTTTATTGCCGCCAGTGTGGTCCCCCGGTTTGCGCAGGTTAATTGGCATGTTGGTAAACAGCGCCTTTTCAAAGGTTTGCCCATAGTCCTGCAAGAATCTGTGTACGCCGATATCAAAGGCAGTCAGCAGTATTTCATTGGCGGACGCCCTAGCCCGTCTGCCCAGCGCTTTAACCCGATTAAAATCAATATCCATGGTCGATACACAGCGCCCTTTCTTGACCTGACCTGTCAGCACCGTGCGTGTACCAGTGAAGGGTACGGGCATGTAGTGGCGGTTGATTCTTAGGATCTTCATAAAGATGCGGATCAGCACGATCAAGAGATCTTTGACCACATTGATAAATTCCCAGGCTCCGCGCACGATCTGCTTGAAAATGTTAGGTTTCGGGCGCTCACGTCGTTTACGTTTGCTATACCACAGCGGCGTCAGCTTATCTGATGGCTCAGTGAGGTAGCCGGCCTGGAACCAGCGCACCAGTGTCGCGCCGTCGCCATAGATGTGATGTATTTTGGCATAAATCGCAAAAGTGTCGGACTTATCATCGCTGATAAGGTGAAACTGCCAGAGCGGTTTGTCTCGGTCGAGTATTTCTTCATGCAATCTGGCGATAAATTCGTGTAGCGCTTCTCTGTCCGTCACGTCATCGACATGGTGCATTTTGATATGGTAATCCATATCAACCTTGTCGACGGTTTTGAGCATCAGTGGAAAGCGCAGAAAACTGACCACCCGACAGTTAAAGGGTTCGCTGGCTTCATTGTGCTGTTTCGCTTCATGGTATAAGTCAGACACGTACGACGCTGAGGCATTGGCTGGTTTTTTGATGATCTGCAGACAGGCGACATGCTTAGGATTATCTTCTGACTCAGTGATCCAGAAGGTTTTATCTAAAAATGTAATCTTCCTGGCCATATCAGTTTTCCTGTAAGGCTTGTCTGACTGAATCATCAACCAGACCACCCATAGCATGCTCGGCAACCGCCGCTTGCAAATTTAATAACTCTTCACTGTCTATCGACAGATAAGGCAAACAAGCTGCCAGAATCATTGCCAGACTGCGGTAGACCTGATGGGACTCATCGATGCCCTTCAGCATATAAAAGTTTGTCGACTGCGAAAACACCAGGCTGAAGACTTCTACCAATTGCGACTGCTGTGCCGCTCCGGCATTAAACTGTTGGTTATCAGCAAATTGGCGGATCTGACGTTCAATCACTGCCTCCTGGGTGGCAATCAGTTTAACAAACCCCTTGTGAATATCCGGATACTTGTCGGCCAAATCGGCCGGACTGCGATAGAAAAACTGGAACAGATGGATTTTCTCGAGGATCAGATACACGTAATAAAAGAATTCCTCAACGCTCAGTTCTCTTCCGATGGATGCGTTGAGCAGTTGTGTCATCTGCTTTTGATATAACTCAAACAAGGCCGAAACGATAATTTCCTTGCCTTTGAAGTGGTAGTACAGATTACCGGGACTGATATCCAGCTCCATGGCAATATCAACGCTGGTGACATTTGGCTCGCCATGTTGATTGAACAGCGCGAGTGACGTGACTAATATCCTTTCCGCTGTTTTCACCGACGCCTCCTATATCCCCATTAGGTAAAGCTGCATAAACCCTGCAAGCATACCAAGGATGGCACCGGTCACGATCAGTTTCCACTCATCCTGCTGATAAGCGGGGCGTAATACACCCTCAAATTCTTCCGGAGACAGGGCCTGCATGCGCTCACACAGATCATCGCCAACTCTAAGGGCCTTATTCGCATACTCATACGCGTAGTGTAGATATTTGTCTGAGTTATCAAACATTTGTTTGACAGCAAGCTGTTTCATTCTGAAGTAGTTTTCTGAGCCCACACCCAGTGCGAAATAGGGCTGGGCGATTGCGACGTAGCGTTCAATCGCATCGTTAACGTGCAGTTCAATGAGTTCAAGAAGCTGTTCAGAACCCGAGCCATTGAGAATGATATCGGTAATGTTTTTGGGGTTGATAAGCTTCTGTTCGATAATGTCTGAATACACTCTGGACACTTCGTTCTGACGTTTCAGGAAAGTGCCCTGCACGGTTAGCGGCCCCACTTTTATAGGCTGCTTCGGTTCAAAAATGATTTTGATGGCTATCCAGTTAGTTGCATAGCCAACGATCAGCCCGCCAAGTGGCAAAATCCACCATGCCTGATAAAAATACCAGAAGGCCGCGGTGGCCAGACCAAACAGGAAACCAAAATACAATCCGGAACGTTCAATAAACGGAAACTCTTTATCGCCGGCAGTCAGGAAAATCTCGTTAATCAGCTCGGGCTTATCAACCAGCTGATTTACCACCAGCTCCTCAATATTAAGGATCTCGTCAATGTTGTGCTTAAAGTCGTCGACCATTTTTGCCACGACGTTTGGGATATCCGCTTCAATGCGTGTGTAGACCAGGTTTTTTCCCTGCACTGGCAAACTGGCCCATAGCGTTGGCGCAGACTCTCTCATCACATCGTTGACAATCTTACGCACCACCTGTTTGAGGCGCCGCTGAATAGATTCTGTCAACTTATCGGGATCCAAACGCCCAGCCAGCTCTTGTACGCTGAGCAATTTGCCCAGTACCAGTTCGACCTCAATCTCAGCCATTTCACGGCGCTTGGCGGGGATCAGTCCCTGCCAGCCAAAAATGGGCCGAATGCCGATAAACTCAATAGGATAGAACATCATCTTGACGGCAAGATAATTAGTTGCCCATCCAACGATCGCGCTAATCAATGGTATGGATAACAGGCTTAAATTTTCGAGGATCCAATCCATACAGGAAGCACTGCGCCTTAAGATTATTTGAAGTTGTGGCTGGGGCCCAATCGCCCCACAGAAAGGCTATCGATTGCCTGCGCAATGGTCAATCACTAATGTTTGCTGATCGGCGATAAAGTGGCGATCGTGGCGCCAATACGTCTAAAAAATACGCGATACTGCATAAATCTCCATCATTCAGTGAACTTATACCTATGCGTCAGTGTTCTAAATGTAAAATGTATGTTATTTGGTAGCGCTTTCTAATTTTTAGCATTAGATTCCATACTAAGCAGTCTATGAGGGTCTTACCATGCCACTACTGACCAGCCGGTTATCCGAGCTCGAAAAAGTGATGGAGCACGCGTCAAACTACGACGAATACACCGAGGCAGCGGCCGAACATGATGAACTGTCCGGTGCCGTCGAGTGGAAAGCCAAAGAAGCGTGCCGCGAGTACGACTACCGTCTGATCCGTAAACGGGTACAGCGCATGAAGCTGGCCAAAAGCCGTGGCGACGCCATTGGACTGATGTCCATTCTGCATGAGGGGATCCATGGTAACCTTGGCAACATTGCTAACCCGGCACTCAACCATCAGGCCAAGCTCGGCACCAAGCTGCTGATTGAAGAATTTATTGCACAAGTGTGCGAGGCGCTAGACTTTATCTACGAAGCCGATGAGAACGAAGTCGACTTTTACGAGAAGCTGCACTTTTTTGAAGAGACTGCACACGCCTTTGGACGCAGCTGTCTGATGTTAAGCGGTGGTGCAGGCCTCGGCTTCTTCCACTGTGGCGTAGTGAAATCATTAAATGAGCACGATTTGCTGCCAGGCGTCATTTCTGGTGCCAGCGCAGGCTCCATCATTGCGGCTATGGTCGGCACCCGCACCCATGATGAACTGCTTGAATGCGTGAACCCAGAGTTCATATATGAAAAATTCCACTCCTGGCGACTGTGGCGTGGCATTAGCAAGCGCGGTTTACTTAACAGTCGCAACCTTGAAAACGCGCTGATTGAACTGTTTGATTTAATGACCTTTGAAGAGGCGTTTCAGAAAACCGGTAAGCACATCACGGTCACCGTTTCACCGGCCGATTTGCACCAATATTCCCGTTTGCTCAACGCCAAAACATCGCCCAATGCCATTATTACCCAGGCGGTGCGTGCGTCCTGCGCAGTACCGGTAATTTTCGACCCGGTGCAGCTTAAAGCCAAAGCTGCTAACGGTGATATTCTGCCCTACATTCCCAACCGACGATTTGCCGATGGTTCACTGATGGCGGATATGCCGTTTAGCCGTCTGGCGCGCTTGTACGGTGTTAACCACAGTATCGTTAGTCAGACTAACCCTATCGCTGTACCCTTCTTGTCCAGAGAGCGAAAGCACAGCGACAGTATTGGTTCAAAAACCATGCGTCACCTGGCTAACCTGGCCAAAATGAACAGCGTATTTGCCTTTGATGTGATGGAAAACCTGACCTCAAACAAAGCTGCGAAGCTTGCTTTACATAAGGTACGCTCGGTCATCGAACAGCAATACGTGGGCGATGTAAATATCCTGCCGGATCGAAACCTTGGCAACATCAGCCGTATTCTCTCTAATCCGACATTAGCAACCATTACCGATTTGATTGAAAGCGGTGAGCGTGCCACCTGGCCGCACATCAATACTATCAAGCGCAATATTGCCATCAGCACAACCTTCCGCAAGCACCTGAAAGCGCTGAAAGAAAGGGAGGCCAGAGTACTGGGCCATCCCGGCCGTTTATCTGTGGTGGAAAAACGCAGCGCCTGATAAAGAACTCAGCGGTGGCAACATTACCTTTGCCACCGCTCATTTTTTCGTCACGCATTAACTAACTGGTCTACACTAATTGCAGAGGTTTGGCTGCTTGCATGAGGTGTGCCCTATGCGCTTTGTTTTGTTTACACTTGTTATCATTGCATGGAATGTTCAGGCGAATTCGTCAAAGTCTTTCCTGGTCGGATATTTAGATCATCCTCATATCGTTGAATACTACTTGCCCATCATTGAACAGGCTTACAGCGACATCGGTCAGGATATTGAGCTGATTGCGGTCGGCTCGAAACGCGGCATGACAATGCTTAATCAAGGACTGATTGACGCCGATGCGACCCGATTTGAAAGCACCGCTGCGCAATTTAAAAACGTCATGATCGTGCCTCCGCCTTTGGTTGAAGCTTACTTTGACCTGTATTGTGTTCAACAAACGGTGTGCGACAGCTCAGTGCTGAATGATCCTGAGCAAACGCTGGCGACCTATTACGGCCAGCTTGATGTCATCCATGCCCGTTATCCAGAGATTAAGGCAGAGCTTTTTACCTTGGATTCCATGAGCCAGGTTCAGCGACTGCTCATGCAGGGACGGCTATCTTATGCACTGCTGCCCAGTGATGCGCTGACGCGGCAAGAATACCCAGAGTTTTCGTATTACACCGTGGGGCGAGAATCCACCTATCATGTAATACATAAAAAGCATGCGCATTTGGTAGACGCCTTATCAAAAGCTCTGGCGCAACGAATCGAGCAGGCCAGAGCTTCTCAATAACTAAACACTAGGCAAATCAGCCCGGAAACCAATGTCGAGTGCGGTTAGCAAACCACACCAGCGATAGCATGACCGGCACCTCAACCAGCACGCCAACGACAGTGGCAAGGGCAGCACCAGAGTGCAGGCCAAATAGTGAAATCGCTACCGCCACGGCAAGTTCGAAGAAATTGGATGTGCCAATCATGCAGGCAGGTGCTGCCACGTTGTGCGTCAGCCTGAGTTTTTTCGCAATTAAATAGGCGATAGCAAATATGCCATAGGTCTGGATCAACAGCGGGATAGCGATCAGCACAATAGCCTGCGGGTTGGTCAGTATAGTTTGTGACTGAAATCCAAATAGCAAGACCACGGTCGCAAGCAGACCGATAATAGACCAGGGTTTCATGCCCGCCAGGAAATGATTCAAGCGGGAATGGTCACTGCCCCTATCCAACTTTTTGCGCGTGATTGCACCAGCAATAAGCGGGATAACCACATACAACACTACGGATAAAAACAGCGTATCCCAGGGTACGGTGATATCTGTTACGCCAAGCAATAACCCAGCGATGGGCGCAAACGCAAAAATCATGATGATATCGTTAATCGACACCTGCACCAGCGTGTAATTAGGGTCGCCTTTGGTTAACTGACTCCACACAAACACCATTGCCGTGCAGGGCGCCACGCCGAGGAGGATCATACCGGCGATATATTCACTGGCAGTTTGCGGGTCAACCCAGTCGGCAAACAGGCCTTTAAAAAATAACCAGCCCAGCGCCGCCATGGTAAAGGGCTTTATCAGCCAGTTGATGATTAGCGTAAGCGCCAATCCTTTGGGTTTTTTGCCGACATCTTTAATGGAAGAGAAATCAATCTGCACCATCATGGGGTAGATCATTAGCCATATCAGCACTGCAATGACCAAATTTACCCGGGCATATTCAAATCCGGCGATTAGCTGGAAGACCTCTGGTATGGCACTACCCAATACAATACCAACGATGATCGCTAACCCTACCCAAACCGACAGGTAACGTTCAAAAAGTCCCATATTTGCTCCTAACTGGCTCGCTGATTAACACGCTGTCGAAGTTGCTCGGCCGTTTCCACCCGTTCAGAATATCGGTCGACGAAATAGTCTTTGTTATCCCGAAGCAGCAGTGTGAATTTCATCAATTCTTCCATCACGTCGACGATGCGGTTATAAAATGCCGACGGTTTCATTCGGCCTGACTCATCGAACTCAAGGAAAGCTTTAGGCACGCTTGATTGATTTGGAATGGTCACCATACGCATCCAGCGGCCCAGCACACGCAGTTGATTGACCACATTAAAGGATTGAGAACCGCCACACACCTGCATGACGGCCAGGGTTTTGCCCTGGGTTGGACGCACGCTGCCGATGCTGAGCGGTACCCAGTCAATCTGACTTTTGAAGATCCCGGTCATCGCGCCATGACGCTCTGGTGAACACCATACCTGCCCTTCTGACCACTGCATTAGCTCACGCAATTCCTGCACTTTTGGGTGCGTTTCATCACCACTGTCAGGCTGGGGCAGTCCCTCAGGATTAAATATCTTTACTTCTGCGCCAAACTGAACAAGCAAGCGTGCGCTCTCCTCAATAACCAGTCGGCTGAAAGAGCGTTCACGCAACGAGCCGTACAACAGCAAAATACGAGGGGCATGCTGACTGGGCGCAGACTGACACTTTTCTAACGTTGGTGTATCCAACTGCTCACTGTCCACATTGGGTAAACTCAGATCGTTTAACATCGGTTATTTTGCTCCTAGCGCGGCAAGTGCTTCACGAAGCTGCTGTGCCGTCATTGCTTGGTTAGCGAGCGGCATGAGCTTATTCACGCGTTCAGTAATTTCGGCGATACATGCTCGAAATCCGTCGGCCTTTTGTTCCTCCGAGCCTTCAATTTTTGAAGGGTCAGACAATCCCCAATGCACTTTGACGGTGTTGCCGAACCACACAGGGCACGCTTCACCCGCTGCAGAATCACACACTGTCACAACCACATCGGGGGCGAAGTCTTCAAATTCATCCCAGGACTGACTTTGCAAGCCCGCTACGGGAATGCCTGCTTCCTGCAAATAATGAATCGATAACGGATGAACCTGACCTGACGGCTGACTGCCCGCGCTCTTTGCAATAATTGCCCCTTGCGAGACATGGTTGGTAATGGCTTCGGACAAGATACTGCGGCAACGATTGTGCGTGCATATATAGAGAATTTTCATGTAGTGTTCCTAACAACAAAGGGAGTCTGAAGCCTGCTGTGCGGTATGCAACTTGGCCAAAGCTTCAGAAAAATACGGTGTGTTTTTTGCCGCTGACAGGGAAATAAGTTCCGTTGCCCAGTCGGGCAGGTTGGCATGGAGCCGGTAATAGACCCATTTTCCTCTGCGTTCATCCTGCAATACCCCACACTTTCGTAGTTCTGCGAGGTGGCGGGACACCTTAGGCTGCTCCAGATCCAATGCGGTCATCAGATCGCAGACACACACTTCCTCGAGTGCCTGGATGATATAAACGGATTTGAGTCTGGTGTCGTCTGACAGACACTTAAAAAGCTGTAATGGGCTCATGGCATTGCTAACGAGAACTTCACATACGAAAAATCATATATATGAAATTTCATATGTCAACAGATATATTTCGCAATGGTGAAAGGAAGGCAAAAAAAAGCCCGCTATCGCGGGCTAAGGAAGGGAATCGTTAAAGCGTTACTCTTTACTGTCATCAGCAGGCTTGTCTGCCGCTTTGCTTGCTGTTTTCGTTGCTGTCTTGGCTGTCGAAGCACGCTTTGTTGTCGTCTTGCTCGCCGAGGCGGCGCGCTTACGCGTTGTGGTCGCCTTTGCCGCAGGCTTTGAATCTGATGCTGCCGTCGCACTTTTGGTTGTTGCAGCCGTTTTGGTTGAGGCAGCTTTACGTGTCGTTGTCTTCTTGGCCGCAGGCTTTTTAGCCGCAGTTGCAGCCGGTTTGTCGGCCTGCGCACGCTTTTCTGCAGCCTTCATCGCCGCCAGTTTGGCAACGACCTCGACCAAATTGTCGACTTTAGTCGACAACTCATCGAGCTTCTTTTCGCGCTTGTCTTCTACCAATCCAAATTTAGCCAAAAAGCTGTTGAAAGCTTGGTCAATCATGTTTGTCCCCTTTAAGGTGGATGTAAAGTTGGCCCTGGTTGTTGCCACACGCGCTTTCAGCTGTGCTTCAACCACTTCGCCTCTTACCAGCAGACCATTTATAAAAGCGTTGGATCCTTGGTATAGCTCATCAGCGCGCTGTGTCAATGCCTCTGCACTTTTCATGACAGAGCCCATACCTGCACACTTAAATTGATTCGCTTTTGTCATTGTGCTCATCTTCACTCTCCTCGCTTTTATAAACAGTCGTTGCCTGACTCGAGATAGTTAAAGCCCGGCGTGGCCGGGCTTTAAGCAATGCTTTACTTGCTAGCAGCCAGCTTAGCAACAGCTTCAGTCAGAGCGTCGATTTTCGCTGACAGCTCGTCGATGCGCTGGTCAGTGTTATCGTTGTCCAGACCCAGCTTCTTGCGTACGTCCGCCACGCGCTCTTCAACTTCATTAGTTGTCGCTTTGAACTTGCCTTTCGCTTCTGCTTCAAGACCTTCGCCTTTAGATACAAGCTCTTCGAAAACTTTGCTCGCGTCAGCGCTCAACTTCTCGTAACGACCTTGTGCTTCGTCGATGCTCTTGCCGTATGCACCCAAACCTGCCAACCAGATCTTACGTGCAAACTCTTCTGCTTCAGAAACTTTAGCTTTGAACTGTTCAGTCTTAGTCATGATATTTTCTCCTAATGGTGCCCTGAATTGGGTATCAATCTTTAGCCTGGAGAAAGAATAAATTTTGCAATTAGAAAGCACATACTAAAAAGGCGAAAAATTTGAATTTTTTTCGCCTTTTTATATAACACATTGATTTTATTGAAGATAAAAATCAGTCAACGAGGTCCTTTGGCATGTCCATACGAATCTCCTGCCAAATCTTGCCACTTTCGATACCGTACGAGCGAATAACATTCGGTACTGCTTCATAGTCGCCCTTCTCGGCAAGGTCGAGCAACGCCTGGTAGTAATCTTTCGCCACTTGTCGGGACTTCTCAAATGAGAAGAAGTAACCACCTATTCTGGAATACAGGCCACGGAAGCCGTTCATCATCAACACGAAGACAGGGTTACCAGAGGCAAACGCCAGATCGTGCAGCATTCTGTAATCGTACTCCGCAAAAGCTTTACCGTCCTCCTCCACATCACGGTAGCGCTGCAGCAGTTCTTTGGATTTTTCAGGGTTATTTCGAATCGCACCGCGTATAAATACGGCGCTCACGTTTGTGCGCGCAGCCAACAAGTTGTCGACCAGCTCGGGAATGCCATCCTGATCCAACCTCGCAAGTGTTTCCAGAATGTTCAGACCACAGGTTTCCCAGAAATTATTTACGCGGGTTGGCTTGCCATGTTGAATGGTCAGCCAGCCATCACGGGCAAGTCGCTGTAACACTTCTCTCAGCGTGGTACGCGTCACACCAATTAACTCAGATAGCTCACGCTCAGCGGGAAGAATGGTTCCTGGAGGGAAACGTCCGCTCCAGATTGATTCGACGATGTACTCTTCGGCGAACCCTGCGGGACTCTGCGCTTTATAGATCATTCAGCAACCGTGTATTGTTTATCATTATTGTAATCTCAACTGATTGTACCAGATGAATTTAACTTGTCACTGTGAATGTACATACTGAAACACGTATGAAAATGGACGATGCTGATGGTTAATTCGGCAATTTCCGGAATAACGGCAGTTTTGCCTTGCATTTGGCGGCGGCAGCTCTTACAACATCCCCTAACGCCCTGTGTTTAATTCGGACATATCCATGCAAGCCTCGCTCGTCAGCTCTATCTATAAAAACTTTCTGGGCCATGCACCCGACTGGTACAAACAGACCATCATCACGTTTATGGTCATCAACCCACTGATTTTTATGGTCAGTCCGTTTGCTGCCGGCTGGCTGTTAGTGGCTGAATTCATCTTTACTCTGGCCATGGCGCTGAAATGCTACCCGTTGCAACCGGGCGGTTTGTTGCTTATTCAGGCACTGTTTATTGGCATGACCTCGCCCGAACACATGATGCACGAAATCGAAACCAACATTGAAGTATTACTGCTGTTAGTGTTTATGGTCGCCGGTATTTATTTTATGAAAGACCTGTTGCTGTTTTTGTTCACCAAACTGGTCATAAAGGTGAAGAACAAAACCGTGTTGTCACTGTGCTTTATGGCGGCATCGGCAGTGTTGTCAGCGTTTTTGGATGCGTTAACCGTTGTCGCCGTCATCATTGCGGTGGGATTGGGTTTCTACACCATTTATCATCGCGTTGCCTCAGGCAGGGAATTTCAAAGCGAACATGACCATACCGCCGATGATGAGATAAGCGCACCGAATCATGGCGACCTCGATAAGTTTCGCGCATTTTTGCGCAACCTGATGATGCACTCGGCTATCGGCACGGCCCTTGGCGGGGTAATGACGATGGTGGGTGAGCCGCAAAACCTTATCATTGCCGATAAGGCCGCCTGGGGATTCGGCGAGTTCTTTCTACGTATGTCACCAGTGACATTACCGGTGTTTATATGCGGCCTGTTAACGGCACTGACACTGGAAAAAACCGGCTGGTTTGGCTATGGCGCGCAGATGCCTAAATCTGTCCGCTCAATCCTTATCGACTACGATTCCCATATGGACGCTGAACGCACGCCACGTGACAATGCCCGCTTGACTTTACAGGCGTTGATTGGCGTCTGGTTAGTCGTGGGACTCGCGTTTCACCTCGCGGCGGTTGGTCTGATTGGGCTGTCGGTCATCGTTTTGGCTACGTCTGCCAGCGGCGTGATTGAAGAGCACGCCTTGGGTAAAGCGTTTGAAGAAGCCCTGCCCTTTACTGCCTTGCTGTGTGTCTTTTTCGGCGTAGTCGCAGTCATTATCGACCAGGGACTGTTTCAGCCGGTGATAGATTGGGTGCTGACCTATGAAGGCAAGACGCAGCTGGTCATGTTCTATCTTGCCAACGGTGTTTTATCTATGGTCAGTGACAATGTTTTTGTGGGCTCCGTTTACATTACTGAAGTGACGACCGCGCTGCAAAAAGGCGCCATCACACGGGATCAGTTCGACATGCTGGCAGTGGCCATCAATACCGGCACCAATCTGCCCAGCGTTGCGACTCCTAATGGGCAGGCCGCGTTTCTGTTTCTGCTCACCTCGGCCATTGCGCCTTTGCTTAGACTGTCATACGGTAGAATGGTCTATATGGCGTTACCTTACACCTTTGTGTTAACCATCGTTGGATTGGTCACCACGTACTTTGTGCTGTTCGATGCAACGGAAATGCTCTACAACCTGCATCTGATAAACCATCACTTGGAAATGCCAGGCGCGGTTGAAGGGAGCCACTGACGCTAACGTGAATCAGATAAACCAACAATAACAATAGCGAGAACAATGAAAGTGTTTACATCTATCGGCCAATGGCCAGAACAAAGCTGGTCCTGGCTGCTGCTTTTCTTATCCTCTCTGGCGCTGGTCCTGACCGCGCTGTACTTCCAGTACAGTATGGGACTTGAGCCTTGCATTATGTGTATTTACCAGCGAGTGGCAACGATAGCCATTGGTGTGGCGGCACTGCTGCCTTTATTCAGCAACAATACCATCACGCGGTTGTTGGCGTTTATCGGCTGGGGTGTAAGTGCCATATGGGGCTTTTTTATTGCCCGCGAGCACGTCGATATGCTGGGTGCGAGTAATCCGTTTTTCGTGACCTGCGACATCGTACCGAATTTTCCTGACTGGCTACTACTGCACGAATGGCTACCGTCAATGTTTGCTGCTACCGGCGACTGCGGCGAGATAGACTGGGTGTTTGCGGGGCTTGCTATGCCTGAGTGGATGGTGGTGGTGTTTGCCATATACTCAGTATTGTTCATCAGCGTGCTAGGGGCACGTTTACTGTCGGCCAAAAAACTCTAACCAAAACGCAGGCGGCAGCAGCCGCCTGCAATCTGTGTTACATCAGTTGCAAATCAGCAACCTTGCTCAATCCATGGTTTTCTATCAGTGCTTTGGCGGCCTCGATATCCGGCGCAAAATAGCGATCCTTGTCATAGAAAGGTACATGTTGACGTAGCAACCCATGCACATTTTGCAGTGCCTGACTGGTGGCCAATGGCGCTCTAAAGTCTATCCCCTGCGCCGCTGCCAGCCACTCGATGGCCAGAATGCCCGCAACATTATCAAAAATATCGCGCAGACGACGGCCAGCAAAGGTCGCCATCGATACATGATCTTCCTGATTAGCCGATGTTGGCAACGAATCAATTGAAGCTGGATGCGCCAGGGTTTTATTCTCACTGGCCAGTGCCGCACAGGTCACCTGAGCAATCATAAAACCGGAGTTAACCCCGCCATTTTCAACCAGAAACGGCGGCAGTCCACTCAGGTTGCTGTCAATCAATAGTGCCATTCTACGCTCTGACAGGCTGCCAATCTCGGACAGTGCAATCGCCAACATGTCGGCTGTCATGGCGACACTCTCTGCATGAAAATTGCCTCCCGACAGAATGTCACCACTATCGGCAAATACCAGTGGATTGTCGGTCACACCGTTGGCCTCGGTAATAAGAGTCTGTTTGGCAAAACGCAGTTGCTGCAGGCTGGCGCCCATCACCTGAGGCTGACATCTCAGCGAATAGGGATCCTGCACTTTTTCACAGCTACTGTGCGACGCTTCAATCTCAGAGCTGTCCAGCAACGTTCTGAATGCCGCAGCCACATCAGATTGACTCTGATGACCGCGCACTTCATGAATACGAGCGTCAAATGGCGCACGAGAACCCAATGCTGCATCCACAGACAGCGCCCCTATCGCGATGCCACTGCAAAGCGCATTCTCGGCATAAATTAATCCCTGCAGTGCAAACGCTGTCGATGCCTGGGTGCCGTTAAGCAACGCCAACCCTTCTTTCGGTGCCAGTGAAAGCGGTGTCAGTCCGGCCTTTTGCAGCCCTTCACTGGCCGCGCAGCGCATACCATCAATCAAAACTTCGCCTTCACCGAGCAGCACTGCACTCATGTGCGCCAGCGGCGCAAGATCGCCAGATGCACCAACTGAACCCTTCTCTGGCACGGCAGGATACACTTCAGCGTTGTATAGCGCGATCAGTGCATTAATCACCTCCAACCTGACACCGGAGTAACCTCGTGCCAACGAGTTGATTTTAAGCAGCATCATCAGCCGCACCGTTGAAGGCTGCATAAAGTCACCGATCCCGGCGGCGTGGGAGAGCACGATACTGCGCTGCAGTAACTCAAGATCATCGGCCGCAATGCGCGTATTGGCTAAAAGACCAAAGCCCGTGTTGATGCCATACACGGTTTTGCCCTGACGGATAACATCATCGACAGTTTGCTGTGCAGCGTTAATCGCGGGTATTGCTGCAGGATCAAGTGCGATAGGCTGATGAATCAGATGGGCAGACTGGATGTCCTCATAGCTAAGCTGACCCGGTTTCAGTGCAAATTCAGTCATACTCAGCCCCATTATTTGTTCAGCATCGGCAGATCAAGATTGTGCTTAACAGCACACTCCTTGGCGATATCATAACCTGCGTCGGCATGACGCATCACGCCGGTAGCAGGGTCGTTGTGCAGCACTCTGGCAATACGCTTATCGGCTTCTTCACTGCCGTCGCAAACGATCACGACACCGGAGTGCTGACTAAAGCCCATGCCCACGCCACCACCGTGATGCAAGCTCACCCAGGTGGCACCACCGGCCGTATTTAGCAGTGCATTAAGTAATGGCCAGTCAGATACGGCATCTGAACCATCCATCATGCTTTCGGTTTCACGGTTGGGAGAGGCAACAGAGCCTGAATCCAGATGATCACGGCCAATGACTACCGGTGCAGAAAGCTCACCATTTCGTACCATTTCATTAAAGGCCAGCCCAAGCTTCTGCCTTTCACCCAGGCCAACCCAGCAAATACGGGCCGGTAATCCCTGAAATTGAATACGTTCACGGGCCATGTCCAGCCAGTTGTGCAAATGCGGATTATCGGGAATAAGCGCTTTTACCTTGGCATCCGTTTTATAAATATCTTCAGGATCACCCGACAAGGCTGCCCAGCGGAACGGACCTATACCCTGACAGAACAATGGACGAATATAAGCCGGCACAAATCCAGGAAAATCAAACGCATTTTTTACGCCCTCTTCCAAGGCCATTTGCCTGATGTTGTTGCCATAATCGAGCACCGCGGCACCCGCGGATTGAAAACCAAGCATGGCGTCAACCTGCACCGCCATGGATTGCTTGGCGGCTTTAACCACCTCGGTAGGCGCTGATTCACGTTTTTCCTTTGCCTGCTGCATGGTCCAATGCTGCGGCAGATAGCCGTTTAGCGGATCGTGGGCACTCGTCTGGTCAGTCACAACATCGGGGATAATGTTGTCTTTCAATAACTGAGGGAACACATCGGCGGCATTCGCCAACAGTCCGACTGAGATTGCTTTACCCTGTTCAGTCGCCTGATTAATTAACGCCATAGCTTCTGCCAGTGAGGTAGCTTTGTGATCCACATAGCCTGTTTTCAGACGAAAATCGATACGGCTCTCGTCAACCTCAACCGCCAGCATCGAAAAGCCGGCCATGGTGGCCGCCAAAGGCTGTGCCCCGCCCATGCCACCGAGACCACCGGTTAAAATCCAGCGCCCTGTCGCATCGCCATTAAAGTGCGTTTTTGCGACACTGACAAAGGTCTCATAGGTGCCCTGAACGATGCCCTGTGAACCAATATAAATCCACGAGCCAGCGGTCATCTGGCCATACATCATCAGGCCCTTTTTATCCAATTCGTTAAAATGCTCCCAATTCGCCCAGTGTGGTACCAGATTTGAATTAGCAATTAACACGCGTGGAGCATTCTCATGGGTGGGAAATACGCCGACAGGCTTGCCACTTTGCACCAATAATGTCTCGTCATTATTGAGCCGTTTCAGAGTCTCCACTATCGCGTCATAACAGTCCCAGTCCCGCGCTGCGCGGCCAATGCCGCCATATACCACCAGATCCTGCGGATGCTCAGCCACTTCAGGGTCAAGGTTATTCATCAACATACGAAGCGGGGCTTCAGTCTGCCAGCTTTTGGCATTCAGCTCAGTGCCGCGCGGCGCGCGGATCACGCGTGTCGGGTCGTGACGATGCATAGTTTCTCCAGTTAAAAGTCCAGGTGTCCGCCGAGACGATAGCGATGACCAGGGTGATAAAGCTGCGCATAACTGACCACGCCCTGTGCCGAAAACGTACGCCTGCTTATTTTTAAACAGGGTTGGGACACCGCAATGTCGAGTTTCTGCGCAACGTCCATAGCCGGTAACATCGCTTCAATCACATGGTCCGCCTCAGTGAGCGGCGCCACCTTGTTAAGATATTGATTGGGGGTAATGGTTAAAAAGTTTTGCTGCAGGTAAGCCGGCGCAAGCAGCGGATTGACGAAGCGGTCCTCAAATTGTATCGCCTTGCCATTCTCAAAATGCACAATCTGGCTGTGATATAGGCTATCGCCCTCAGTCACACTCATCCAGATTGACATCTGATGACAAGCCTTGACTTCAGCGAGCTGTATAACCTGACAGCTGTGTTGATGGCCACGCTGCGTTATTTCGTCGTGAATGCTACGAATGGTCAGCATTGAACTCATCGGCCGGTCATCAGAAACAAAGGTTCCAATGCCTTGCGACCGCATCAGGATCCCTTCGTCTACCAATTCTGTCAGCGCCCGGCGCGCGGTCATGCGGCTCACACCAAACTCTTCAGTGAGCTGATTTTCAGATGGCACACGATCTCCTGGACGCATGTCGCCAGCTTCTATCTGTTCGAGGATAGCGAGTTTGATCTGTGAATAGCGAGCCAACATGACATAACAGTGCCGATGATTATTGGCCGATACTCTACTTCAAACAACTTGTATATACAAGTACATACAAGTAAACTTTACCCATTACCTATGATGAGGTCAGTGAATGTCTAAAGTTGATATGCTTATCAGCAATGTGAACATTGCCAGCATGGACGATAACGGAGCGCCGTACGGTCAAATACTTAATACCTGTGTGGCGGTGTCAGAAGGCAAAATTGTCAGTGTTGGCGAGCACACACAAGCACGCCATCATGTTGATGCACAGTCCGGGTGGCTGACCCCAGGGCTGGTTGACTGTCACACTCACCTGCTTTTTGCTGGCGATCGCGCCGAGGAGTTTGAGCAACGTTTGCAGGGGGTGAGCTATGCAGATATTGCCAAGCGCGGTGGCGGCATTGCATCTACCGTGAATGCAACTCGTCATGCATCGGCAGATGCATTATTTGAGTCGGGCAAGCAGCGCCTGCAGACGCTATTAAATGAAGGCGTGACGACTGTTGAAATCAAATCAGGCTATGGTCTGGATCTTGACACTGAGCAGCGTCTATTGCGTGTCGCGACCGAGCTTAATAAAGCGATGCCACAGTGTCTGTCACGGACCTATCTGGGTGCCCATGCTCTACCACCGGAATTCAGTAGTGCTGATGACTACATAGACTTTGTCACTGATAAGGTATTGCCCGAATTACATGATAATGGTCTTGTCGATGCGGTGGACGTGTTTTGTGAAGGCATTGGGTTTTCGCCTGCACAGTGTGAGAAGGTTTATCAGGCGGCACACAAGTTGGGCTTACCTATCAAAGCGCATGTTGAACAGCTCAGCGATCTGAAAGGAGCGAAACTGGCCAGTCACTATCAGGCTTTGTCAGTGGATCATATTGAATATCTGCAACCTGAGGATATACCCAGCATCAAACAGGCTGGCACCGTCGCCGTATTGCTGCCCGGCGCGTTCTACTTTTTACGGGAAACACAGTTGCCCCCCATAGAGGCTTTGCGTCAACATTCAGTCCCCATGGCCATTGCCAGCGATTTTAACCCCGGCAGCTCGCCAATTTGCTCACTGCTGACCATTATGAACATGGCCTGCGTGTTGTTCCGTCTGACGCCGGAAGAGGTGCTCAAAGGCGTCACAAGACACGCAGCCCAGGCACTCGGCATGCCGAATAAGGGCATCATTGCGCCAGGTAAGGATGCGGATATGGTATTGTGGGACATGACACACCCGGCGCAGCTTGTCGCCAGTATGGGTCAGATCAGGCCACAGCACGTTTGGATTGGAGGACAGCCATGTCGTTAGTCAGAACCTTTCCCTGGCAGGGGCGCACCGACAGTGAAGATGGAACATCAGGCACCCGCTGGCATCAACACATCACCCGCGCTGATAGCGATAAAGCACAAGCCACCTTGCTTGGTTTTGCCTGCGATTTGGGCGTCGCTAACAACAAGGGACGCACCGGTGCGAAACAGGGTCCAAATGCGATCCGTCAGGCCCTGTGTAATCTCGCCTGGCACACGGATACAACGCTAACTGATAGTGGTGATATTGTCGCTCAGTATGACCTCGCGCAGGCCCAGCAGGGCTTTGCACAGGCTGTCAGTGAGCAGCTTGCCCAACAGCGCTTTGTTATCGGTCTTGGTGGCGGCCATGAAATTGCATGGGCCAGTTATCAGGGTATCGAAAAAATTGATAAAGGCCGCATCGGTATTATTAATATCGACGCTCACTTTGATCTCAGGACCCCCGCCCCGAATACCAGCTCTGGCACGCCTTTTTATCAGATAGCCCAACACTGCGAGGCTGAGCGACAATCGTTTCATTACACCTGTCTGGGCATCGCCAAAACCGCCAATACGCAGGCATTATTTGCGCGCGCAGAGCAAACGGGCACCCGCTACGTGCTGGACACAGAGTGTACTTTTTCTCGCATGTCAGAAACGGTCTTGGCGATGCTTGACGAGGTCGATACCCTGTATCTGACCATTTGTCTGGATGCATTTAATGCTGCGGTGGCGCCCGGTGTCAGCGCACCATCAGCCCTGGGTGTGGATGTCTCGGACATCATTCAGCTTGTCCGCTGGGTGGGAGAGCAGGTCAGGCAACGTGGCATCGCTTGGCCGTTGGCGGATATTGCTGAAATGAATCCAGCGTTTGACCAGGACCAACGAACGGCAAAACTTGCTGCAAGATTGATTTTTGAACTACTGGAAGCGCGATTTTCTGGCGCTACCTGATACTGTTCTGATAGCCTGTAAGCACGTAAATTAACTCTTAGTTTAACTATGCGTTATTGCCTTGTTTTTTTATTCACATTGCTAATAGGTGCCTGTCAAAGCCTGCCCTCTCCCAATGAGACACAAGACGCAGACTATGGCGCCTATCCGAGCAATTATCAGCAGATTGCTGAGCAATACTTACGAGCGACTCTGCGCGATCCTGATACTATCGAGTTCGATGGCTTTGCTGAGCCTAAACGGCGCTGGATCGGCGATAAGGTGACGGGCATCAAGTACGGTTATGTTGTCTGCGTGCAGGTTAACTCAAAGAATCTGTTCGGCAACATGACAGGCTTCAGGTCAGACACCGTGCTGATAAGAGATGGCGAAGTGATCGACTATGTCGAGGACGGTGAACTGCTCAGCGGCATGAAACTATGTGATTAAATGATGACAATGAATAGCCGCTTTGTTTTCTTATTCACGCTGCTGATTGCCTTATTGTCTCCTTTTCCTGGCCAGGCAGATACACCCACCTTGTATTATGACTTGGGTCTTGATTCTGGCTGGGTACCCTATCAGCGTGGCCTGGAGCCTGGTCAACCTGGCGTGTATGCAGAGCTGATGGATGCCCTGCAGCAGCAAAGTGGGATCCAGATACGAGAGGTTCATATGCCGCCGAAAAGAGCGGCATTGGCACTCAATACCGGGTTGGTTGATTTCGATTTTAATGTGCTGGAATGGATGGAGGATGGTACACCAGGCGAAGGTTTCGTGCTCAGTGAGCCACTGTACTCGGTTACTGAATATCTGGTCACCACACCCGAGCATCAGCATAAGTACTCGGAGCACGAGGATTATTATGGTAAACCTATTGGCACCATCGCAGGCTACTTCTATTTTGATGATGCAAAGTTTTCACGGGTCGACTTCTTATCCGAAGAAGCCTTAATTCTGGGCCTCAAGAAACAACGCTTTGAGGCTATCATTCTAGAGCAACACTGCGCTCAGTATTGGGCGTCGCAACACCAGCTGGATATTGCATTTGCAGTGGTGCATACCTCGGGCCCCGTCAGAATGCGACTGCGAGAAGAGCACGCTGATTTGCTGCCAGTGTTAAACAAAGCCATCATCACGTTACGAAAAAATGGCACGATAGAAAAAATCCTGCGCAACTATAATATCGAAGACAGCCTGTAGCTAATCGATGTCGTTGAGCGGCCAGCGCGCAATGTAGTCTTCGAATTCGTCGAGATCAACATCGGTTTCAAATACTGTCTTTCCTCTGACCGACATTCCGGCTTTGTGCATTGCGCTCTTTTTACCGCCGTGCAACAGTGGATGCCAGGAAGGTAACCCCCTACCCTCATGAAGGCGGCGGTATGCGCAACTGGGTGGCATAAAGAAAATGTCTTTGAGGTTTTCTTTGGTCAGTTTGACACAATCAGGCACCAGTTTTGTGCGCTCTTCATATCGTGTGCATGAGCAGGTTTTAGTATTTAGCAAGCTGCACACAATATTGGTGTAGTGCACCTGCTCATGCGCATTAATAACGTCAGTTGACTGCGCCTCATCGGCGTCATCGTCTTCGATAAATTTGTGCAGACAGCATTTACCACAGCCATCACATAACGCTTCCCACTGGCTGTCGGTCATGTCCTCGAGCTTAACGACTTCCCAGAAGGGTTTCTGTGTCATGGCTGCACCCGAGCTTTCACCCGAGCTTTCACCTGAGTCTGCACCTTGAGGTACCCCGTCAGTTCCGCGTCAACCTCATCTTCCGGCAATAGCGGCCCTACTCCTTTCGGCGTACCGGTTAATACCACGTCACCTGGCAATAACGTAAAAATGGACGCTATCTCTTTCACCAAACTGAGCGCGTCCCGCATCATTAACGCAGTATGCCCCTGCTGGCGAACCTGCTTATTTATTGTCAGTAAAAAATGTAAATCGTTAAGGTCAATCGATTCAGTCATTGGCATAAATGGGCTTAATGGACAGCTGTTATCGAAGGCTTTCGCACGCTCCCACGGCTGACCTTTGCTTTTCAGCGAGCTTTGCACGTCGCGCAGAGTCAAATCCAGTCCCAGACCAACGCCCACAATAGCATTTGATACCTGGCTATCCGTCAACGCACAACCAGATAATTCGCTGCCAATCAATAACGCCACTTCCAACTCATTATGACACTCACCTCTATCAGTTGGGATACACAATGGCTGGCGCATGTCGCACAGCGCCGATGCGGGTTTGATAAAAAGCAGCGCCTGTTCTGGAATGTCATTGCCCAACTCTTTGATATGGTCAAGATAATTACGTCCTACGCATACGACTTTACCGGCTGGTGTAGCAGTGGCTTGACCGTCAATCCAGTGATGACAATACATCAGTAACCTCGCTTTATACGGTCGGACAAATACCCGACGGATACGCCAAAGTAGGAGGAGCGGTTCCAACGCATCAAGGTATGAAAGTTGTTGTAAACCAGATAAATACGTCCTTTTTCGCCATCAGGCATGATCAGCGACGCCTTAATATCGACGTCAGGCAGATCTGAACCATCATAACGGCGTACCCCCAAATCCTGCCAGCGCGACAGCGGCTGCATCAGCTCTTTACTCAGGCCCGCATAATTTTGAGCGGCAAGCGCATCAGGCATGCTTACCTGTCTACCCCAGGTAAAGTCGCCTTGCCAACCTTCACTGCTAAGGTAATTGGCGATGGAGGCAAATACGTCGGCCGGGTTGCTCCAGATATCTTTCTTGCCGTCCTGGTCAAAATCTACCGCGTAATTCAGGAAGGATGTTGGGATAAACTGTGTTTGTCCCATTGCACCAGCCCAGCTGCCGGTGAACTGCTCAAAATCAACATGGCCCTGTTCAAGAATAGTCAACGCCGCAAATAACTGCTGTTTGAAAAACGCTTCACGACGCCCGTCGAATGCCAGCGTGACCAATGCGCCGACCACAGGAAAACTACCCTGGATACGCCCAAAATTACTCTCGTTGCCCCACAGCGCGACAATAAAGCGTTTCTGTACACCGTATGTCTTTTCGACTTGAGAAAGCAACGACTCGTATTCCGCGGCTTTTTCTACCGCCTGCTGAACCTTCCAATCTGGCACCCGGGTTGCCAGATAGCGATCAAGGGTTAACTTGGTTTCAGGCTGATTACGATCGGCGGTGACGGCCTTTTTTTTATATGTCAGGTTGGCAAATGCCCGCTCTACAAGCGGTGCTTGAAAGCCCTTCTGCAAGGCTTCCTGTTTCAGGTTGCTGACATATTCCGCAAATTCTGCATCTGTTTGCTGCGCAAATGTGGAGATGCTGACGCACATCAGCAACATGACAACGCGCTTCAACATGATTAATCAGACTCCTTTTTTTGCGCTTCAAGATGCTGTTTGAGCAGGTTTTCTTTGGGTGGAGGAAGCTGCAGGTAGTATCCTTTTTCATCTAATTCAGCGAGCAGCTTATCCCACTCCACCAGCGCCAGTTTACGCGGTTTGTTTAACGGCATTACCATGACAAACTGCGGTTTACCAAAGGTTTGCAGCAGCGCCTCAGGCACATCAGAAAAGTCGTCTTTGTTTTTCAGGTACAAATACGTTTCATCTTTTTTGCTGCTTTTATAGATACCACACAGCATAACCATCCTTAACAGTTAAGTGATTTACCCAAAATATTCTCAAGCCCTGCCTGCAACAGAGTTTTGCGCCAACCGCTGATAAGATCTGGCGATATACCCGACAGACGCGTCTCGTCAAGTTCGAACCAACACCATTTCAGTAACTGATTGATCTGCTTTTTCGATGCCAGCATTTCGACGCTGAGCGACTCACGCTCGGCAACGTCAATACAATACTGCCTAATCGCCTGCATGGTTTTCTTGTACTGATTGATATCATTCAAACGTCTCACCCGCGGCGGATAGTCCTGTTCAGGAGCCTGCCGCGCGCTGGCCACAAACTGCAACAATGTGTCTCCATGTCTGCGCGCTTCATGGGCATTGAGGATTTCCATCGCATACAATGCGCCGCGATGCGCAGGCTTTTTGGTTGCCACTTCCAGCATGGCGGACTCTTTGAGAACAAAATTTAACGCCAGATTGCGTTCTCTGGCCTGCCTGGCACGCCATCCTGCGATGAGCTTGAGCAGCAACAACGACTCGCCCTGCAATCGCCAGTTATTCTTTACGCTCAAATAGGCAAACTCATCCGGCAACTGGGCACGTTTTTTCTCGGCAAGCTGTGCCATTTCCTGAAATACCCATTGGCGACGACCCAATGCATCGATCTGCTCAAGTAATGTCGGCGTCAAGGCGAATAAGTACTCAACGTCATTGGCCGCGTAGTGTAGCTGTTTGTCGGTCAGAGGCCTGGCTAGCCAGTCAGTGCGGGACTCGCCTTTATCCAGGCTGACATCAAGCATAAGCTCAACCAGTCTTGCGTAGCCCAGTGAGGGTCCCATGTTCAAAAGCCCGGCAGCGAACTGCGTATCAAATATTGGAGTCGGCACTACAGACAGTGCATGCAAAAACGTCTCGAGATCTTCTGAACAGCTGTGCAGGACCTTTATCACGTTATTATTGGTCAACAGGTCGCACAGGGGCGTCAAATCATCAATGGCCAGTGGATCAATCAGGCTCAGTGTTTGACCGTCATAAAGTTGCACTAAGCCAAGTGCGGGATAATAGGTGCGCGTGCGCACAAATTCTGTATCAAGCGCCACCATGGCAGACTGTTGGGCCTGCTCACACACCTGAGATAACTGCTGAAATGATGTAACAAGGGTATAGTGCATATGAAAAAAACCGGCAGATGCCGGTTTTCCTTAGGTTAACTAGCGGCGCGAAAGCGATTAATCACGTAATTCTCTGCGCAGTATCTTACCAACATTTGTTTTTGGAAGCTCGTCCCGGAACTCGACTTTTTTCGGGACTTTGTAACCGGTAAGGTGCTGTCGACAATGTTCGATAACCGCTTCTTCCGTCAAGGCTGGATCTTTCTTCACCACAAACAGTTTAACGATTTCGCCAGACACCTCGTGAGGTATACCCACTGCGGCGGCCTCCATTACCCCCTCATGCATTGCCGCCACTTCTTCAATTTCATTAGGAAACACATTGAAACCCGATACCAGGATCATGTCTTTTTTGCGGTCGACAATGTAGAAGTAGCCCTGCTCATCCACTTTGGCAATATCACCGGTGGCGAGCCACCCATCTTTTATTATTTCGTCAGTCGCTTCCGGTCGGTTCAGGTAACCAAGCATGACTTGCGGTCCTTTGACGTACATTTCACCCGGCTCACCAAACGCCACTTCATTGCCATCGTCATCCAAAAGTTTGATGTCGGTAGAGGGCACTGGCATGCCAATAGAACCTTTGTACGCTTCAAGATGCGGAGGATTACAGGTTACCACCGGGGAGCATTCAGTCAGACCGTAGCCTTCCAGTAGCACTGTGCCGGTGACCTGCTGCCACTTTTCGGCCACCGGACGCTGCACTGCCATGCCGCCGCCGAGACCGAATTTGAAGTTACTGAAGTCCAGATCAGCGAATCCGGGGGTGTTTAATAGACCATTAAACAAGGTATTGACGCCGGGCAAAATAGTAAACGGATACTTGCTGAGTTCTTCAACGAAACCAGGCATGTCACGGGGATTGGTAATAAGCAGGTTGGGACAGCCAAACTTAACAAACGTCAGACAGTTACTGGTCAACGCGAAGATATGGTAAAGGGGTAATGCAGTCACTACCATGTCTTTACCAATTTCTACTACGGTGGCGAGCAACGATGACACCTGTTCGAGGTTAGCCACCATATTTCGATGGGTCAGCATGGCACCCTTTGATACGCCTGTGGTACCGCCGGTGTACTGCAAAAACGCAAGATCATCGCTTTTTATATCGGGACGTTGATAGGTCTGTTTTGCACCTTGTTTCAGCGCGTCAGTAAATCGACCGGCATTGGGCAATTGATAATCCGGCACCATCTTCTTGATGTGCTTAACGGCAAAGTTGACGACCCAGCGCTTTGGCACCGGTAGCATGTCGCCAAGTGACGTGAGCAGCACGTTCTCAACGGTAGTCTCTGCCAGCACCTCTTGTAAGGTACAGGCAAAGTTCTCGACAATAACAATGGTCTTAACATTGGCGTCGTTGAGCTGATGTTTGAGTTCTCTGGCGGTATATAGCGGATTGACATTCACCACCACCATGCCGGCACGCAGTATGCCGAACAGTGCCACAGGATACTGCAACAGATTGGGCATCATGACCGCAACGCTGTCACCGCGTTGCAAGCCACTGTTTTGCAGATAAGCCGCGAACTGTTTGGATAATGCGTCCAGCTCATTAAAACTTATCGAATGCCCCATATTAATGAACGCTGTGCCGTCTTTGTATTTACTGACAGACTGTTCGAAAATGTCGACAATTGAGCTGTACTGCTCGGGGTTAATATCAGCTGCGACACGGGGGTCGTAATGTTCAAGCCAGATTTTATCCACGGTGCTTCCCTCGGCTTATTTTTATCATATTGGATGTTACGACGTGCCAGTCGGTGTCCCGCACGCGTCATAACAGGCTAGACCAGTTATCTTGTCCAGTCTAACCAAAGGGTATACAAAGTTAAACGTTAATTTTAACCCTGTACCGCGCTCTACAGTGTCTGATAAAAAGACTGCAACGCGGCCGCCACATCTGCGGGATTATCCAGATGCAGATGGTGACCTCCGGATAACGTCACCACTTTAAGATCGTCAACCAGCTCTCTTCGCGTGTTGACCAACGTGCGCGTTCGCTCGTAGCCGTCCTCCCCCAACATTGCCAGAGTCGGACACTTGATGCCTGCGACAAACGCACGCGCCTGATCGTCAGTCAGGCGCAGCGATGACACACTGCGCAGACGTCTGTCTGTGCGCCACTTTACTGTGCCATCTTCCTCTGTCAGGTTTCGCTGCATTAATAATCTGGCTCCCGCTTCGGTCATGCCACCGGCCTTTAATCTGGCTTTTACTGCGGCATCCAATGATACAGGGTGCCTGACATCCGAATGCATCAGCCTGTGTCTCGACTCAATGGATTCGCGCAGCTGTGCCGTGCTGGTATCGGCGGGTTTGGTCAGCGCACCAAAGGCTTCCATCATCACAAGGCTGGCCACTTTATCTGGATACGTGGCGGCAAATAAACTGGATATGATCCCTCCCATTGAGTGCCCCAGTAGGTGTACTTTTTGCCATCCCTTTGTCTCAATCAACTCGAAGATATCCTGCACGTAGTCCATTTGATGATAGTTCGCACCGGGTGGCCGATGATCTGATAGACCATGCCCGGCCTGATCAATGGCAACCACATAGAGATCGGGCAACCGACCAGACAAATGCTCAATCAATGGCACAAAGCTGGCAGCGTTATCTAGCCAGCCGTGTACTGCTAATATCGGAATATCTTTAGGACTGCCTGACTCAAGCCCGGCAAGGGTGATATGCGGAAGAGAAATGGTGATGTCTTGCAAGGAAGGCTCCTACAAAAAGGCGGCAATATGTTGCCGCCTGCTTACTTTACGTTGCCACAATAACGGCATTGTGATGCCGTCAGCGCTGCTTTTTCAAGCCCTTTTCCGCCGTTTCATGCCGATAGGTATCCTGCTTGCCTGACGATGAAGGTGTTGCCGGACTTCCTGACGATTCATTCGACCCGTTTATGCGGATACTGCCACGATAATAATGTGGCCGACGATATCGTGGCCAGGTATTCCAGCCGTAGTATCCCCACATAGGATCCCAATACGTTCCCCCCCAAATCACGCCGCTGACATCAACATGCTGGGTATCTTTCCAAAGATAATAACCCGTTGCGTTGAGGGTGGGGTAATGGTAGACGTGGTCCCCAACCTGCCCCAATTCAATACCGCTGACAGTGCCGGTAAAGGTCATAGTGCGGCCTTTTTCATATACTACCGGGTCTAAAAAACCGTCCACATAGACTCTGAAACGTCCATGACTATCACCACGGGTCGTAGGTTTGCCGTAGGAAATTAACGGGTAAGATACGATTTCAAGTAAGGTTTGCTCGGCCTGGTTTTTCACGTCAGCGATTACGCCGCCCCAGCGCGCCATCTTGCCTTGCTGCTGTTCAGGTGCCATAGCAACCTGCTGATAGCTCACCAGTTGTACAGATTTCTCGACTTGTATGCTATCCGGTATGGATGCGCACCCTGAAACCAGCGCTGCCAGCAACACAAAAACGACATGCTTCACCGGTAACCTCC
Organism: Aestuariibacter salexigens DSM 15300; assembly: GCF_000429145.1. GTDB lineage: Bacteria > Pseudomonadota > Gammaproteobacteria > Enterobacterales > Alteromonadaceae > Aestuariibacter > Aestuariibacter salexigens. The sequence continues at coordinate 73,284 of NZ_AUBH01000002.1, read as the reverse complement.
TGTCATGCCTCAAAAAAACACATGTATTAATACATTATTGAGCATTACACATGAAAACTGAAGACAAGCTGAACAGTGTTGGAAAAATCACCTCAGGCGTAGACGTCCACGCCGAGCATAGTGCGCACCTGTTCACGCTGTTGCTCAATCGCCAGACTCTGATAGGCGTTCACCGCTTGCTGTCCCTGTCTGCCGGGCTGATCGTATGAGGTTTGTTGACGCTGTCGAAACCGTTCGGCCTGCTCGAATGCTTCAGCACTAGCCTGTCGGGATACTACCTGGGTACGCGGTAGTTCGGTGGTCTCACGCTGCTGTTGCTGCTGTCTGGCCTCGGCCTCACGCTCTGGCTGCCGGTTGACCGGATTGGTCACCAGAGCATTTTGCGACGCAACTAAAGACGATTCGATTTCCATACAACTTACATCATCAACATCGGGTGGCATACCCGATTACAGATTCACAATGAGTCATTAAACTCAAAACTGTAAACAAGAATCGTACCGGAATTATTCGCGGCCTGGCAGCTTTTTCCAGGTCACCGTATCCCTGACATAACTTGGCTCTACCTGCTCTACGTCACAAATATCACCGTTATTCACGGCTTGTTGAACAAGGGCAATCATAAACCTCGCATCTGGGTAAAGAATATCCGTGCCAGTCATGTTTTCGCAAGCCAACTCCTGTGCATAAGATTGCCAGCCTGTCCCCACGCTGTGAAATGCCCTTGTCGGTAAAAGCGATGCCGCCGTTTGCGGACTGAGCACCGCTTCCTGTCCCACAAGAGTAGCCACGCCCTCTGCATTTTTATAATGAGCGAAATACACTTCTCCCATTCGTGCATCAATGGTCACCACAATATCTTGCGCACTGCACTGCTCAATGGCCTGCTGTGCCATAGTGGCCATGGTGGAAATGCCGGCACACTTTAATTCTGCACCGAGTGCCAATCCCTGAAGCATTGCCGTTGCAATACGAACCCCCGTAAAACTTCCCGGCCCACGACCAAAACCTAATACATCCAGATTCTGCAAACTCACATTGGCCTGTTGTAACAAACTGTCGACCATCGGCAGTAAGCGCTGACTGTGCTGCTGAGGACATACTTCAAACAGATTGCTGATATTATCCTTTACTGACAGGGCTGCTGAACATGCCTCAGTGGCCGTATCAATCGCTAACAGGTTCATGTTGTTCCTCATTTAATGCACGTAAAAATGCTAATGATTCAGACAGCGTGCGGGTGCGTTTCATTTCCGGCAGGCTGGCAATGAAGGTTTTTCCGTAGTCTTTTGTTACCAGGCGATTATCGCATATCACCAGTACGCCCTTATCAGTCTCATCTCTGATTAATCTGCCCGCCCCTTGCTTGAGGGTGATCACTGCCTGCGGGATCTGAATATTGGCAAAAGGGTTTAATCCACGTTTGCGGCAGTCTTCAATGCGGGCCTGCAATAAAGGATCGTCCGGTGCGGCAAACGGCAGTTTGTCTATCATTACGCAGACTAAATCGCTGCCCCGCACGTCTACGCCTTCCCAAAATGCGCCGGTACCCAGCAGCACCGCTCGTGGATCGTCCAGATATTGCTGAAGTAAGGCCTGTTTGGTCGTGCTGCCCTGCACTAAAATCGGGTTATCCACCTGCTCAGATAGCTGCGCTGCGACATCTCGTAATGCTGCATGACTGGTAAACAGTAAAAAGCATCGACCGTTGCTGGCATCGACAAGTTGCTTAGCAATGTCTAATAAAGTCGAGCGCATCGCTGGACTGCTGGGCTCTGGCAAAAAGCGTGGCACACATAGCATAGCCTGTTTCGCATAGTCAAAGGGACTGCCCAGGGCCAACGTATGAGCATCGCTCAACCCCATTAATCGCTGGAAATGGTCAAAAGACTCATCGACGACTAGCGTGGCTGATGTGAAAACCCAGCCTCGTTTTGGACTCTCCACAAAACCGCGAAATTTATCCGCAATGCTCAAAGGCGTAAGATGCATTACCAGGTGGCGCTGCGTGGTTTCATACCACAGACTCACACCAGTCTGATAGGTGTCGGTCAGTGTGGTCAGTCGTGAGCGCATCTCGCTGACTCTGTCGAACAGGTTATCCAATTCTTTATCGCGTCCCAGATGCAGTTTTACCACCTCATACAGGCCACTTAAACTCTCGCTGATGCGACTGAGGCAACTGCTCACTTCCTGACGTCGCAAGGCCTGCTGCCAGTTACCTCGCTGCGGCGTATCCGGGAAAAGGATCCGCAAATCAGCACTCAGCATGCGACACTTCTCGGCGGCTTTATCAAGCTGTTGAGCATCCTTAAGCGTAGTGCGATACAGCATCGATATATCCCGACAGGTGTCCTGCAGCTGACGGGTGGATAGTGCTTCACCGAAATATTCACTGGCTATATCCGGGATCTGGTGGGCTTCATCAAAGACAATCAGGTCGGCCTCAGGGATCAATTCGCCAAAGCCGGTGTCTTTCAGTGCCATATCCGCAAAGAATAGATGATGATTCACCACAACGACATCGGCCTCCATGGCTTTGCGCCGCGCCTTGAATAAATAACAATCTTCCAGGTCGGGACAATCTTTACCCAGACAGTTATCTACCGTGGAGGTCACTAACGGAATCACCCGCGCATCTTCAGGCAGGGTTTTCAACTCGCCAATATCACCACTGGTGGTAGTCGATGCCCAAGTTCTTACCTGAGTCAGTTCTGACAGAGTCTGTCCGTCAAGTAAGGTGCTGTTACCCCGATGCTGACGCAACCGATTCAGACACAGATAATTGGCGCGGCCTTTCAATAACGCGGTGCGCTGATTTGAACCTAAGGCTTTTCTGAGCAACGGTAGATCCCGATGAAACAGCTGCTCCTGCAGATTTTTGGTGCCAGTAGAGATGATGGCTTTAGTCTTGAGCTCCAATGCCGGAGCAAGATAAGCGAACGTCTTACCGGTGCCGGTGCCAGCTTCAACAATCAAGGCATGCTTGTTTTCAATGGCCTGTTCGACCTGCTCAGCCATTGACGTTTGTGCCTTTCTGGGCGAAAAGCCGGCGATGTGGTCGGATAACTTTCCTTTTGCACTAAAAAGCGCTGACACCCGGGTCATAATACGATTTAATAATAAAAATTAGCGCGATTATGCCAAAGTTTTGCAAAAAGGTCTTCGCTGAAAAGCATCTAAACGCAACGATGTGATGCCTAATTAACCAGCGAACAGGACACTAAGAGCTTGATTGTTCGGCGTATAACTATTAAAAATAGCGCACTATACTAATAACAAATTCAGTGCGAAAAGCCTGAAGCGTACGCATTAACGTTCACGTTAATCGAGGAGCGAAGCGAAGTGAAACATACACTACGGCTTGGCGTTTTTATGGGCATCCTGTGGCTATTGTTATCAGGAATGTTCCAGCCATTGATGCTGACATTCGGCGTAATTGCCGTTCTCATGGTAATTTGGTTGTCCACAAGAATGGTCGACGCTGACCGTCAACAATTCCCTCTGTTGGTAAACTGGCAATTTATTAAGTTTACTGCCCGGTTGGCGAAGCGCATACTGATATCAAACATTGACGTCACCTTACGCGTATTGGGCATCAAACCGGTCTCGGCCCGCTTTATCAAAGTCAACATGCCGTTTGAAGATGACCTGAGCAAAGTACTTTACGCTAACGCCATTACTCTGACACCTGGCTCAGCAAGCGTGCATATGGAAGGTAACGACCTGTATGTACATACCATCAGCGCTGAAGGTGCTGAAGATTTGCTGGATGGGGATATGGAGAAAATCATTCCACCCATAGCACGAGAGCAACGCGCTGAGGACTCACTCTGATGGAAATCTATTATCTGGCGGCCGGGATAGCGATCCTGGTAAGTATGGCGTTGGGTGTTGCGCGAGCGGTACTGGGACCGACGGTATTCGACCGTATTCTGGCGGTGAATATGTTCGGTACCAAAGCGGTGCTGCTCGTCTCAGTTTTCGCCTTCTTCTCTGGTCGTCCTGACATTTTAGACATCGCGTTACTGTATTCCCTACTCAATTTCGTGGGCGTCATTGCCGCTTTGAGGCTGGTTGAACGTGGCAAGCACTATGCCAACAGCTTCTCTCGTGAAGACTTAGAAGACGAAGAGGAAAACGCATGAGCATAATCAATATTTTATCCATCGTTTGTCTGGCTCTCGGGTGCTTTTTGAGCTTAATTGGCGGCATCGGCTTGATCCGCCTGCCAGACATGTTTTCCAGACTTCATGCTGTCGGTGTGACTGACACACTTTGCACTTTCTTGATTTTGTTCGGTTTGGCATTGCAGTCGGGATTGACCCTGGTCACGGTCAAACTGCTGTTCATTTTCCTGTTTTTACTGTTTACCAGTCCGACATCCTCTTTCGCCCTTGCCAGCGGCGCATGGCACTGGGGCTTTAGACCGTTAAGTGAAAATATTGAGACTGACAACAACGATGAGGGCGCATCTAAATGAGTTTGCTTGTAAACATCGTACTCCTGTCGTTTCTGGTGATCATGGCGATCGCGGTGTTACGCATTAAAAACCTGCTGGCCATGGCCATGTTATTTGGCCTCTACAGCTTGTTAGTGGCGGGGCTGTTTGTGGTGCTGGATGCGCCTGATGTTGCCTTCACCGAAGCTGCAGTGGGCACCGGTATTTCAACCGTGTTGATGCTGGTCACAATCGCTTCTGTGCGTGATAGCCACGAAGTTGAAAACAAGGGCCGTAATTCATCACTGGCATTATTACTGTCAGTAGTGATGGGCGTGGCTCTGATGTACGGCATTCACGACATCGCCGAACTGGGCGACCCAACCGCACCTGCGCACACGCAAGTGGCAGCGCGCTTTATTGAGTCAGGTCAGGCTGAGACAGGTGTACCCAATCTCGTAACGGCAGTACTGGCCAGCTATCGAGGCTTCGATACCCTAGGGGAGGTCACCGTAGTGTTGACTGCTGGGTTGGGGATTCTGTTACTTCTGCTGCGATCAGAAAAACCACGAGTCAAGGGGAAGAAAAAAGATGCAGGATAAACTCATCCTCAGGGTTGTTGCCAAATGGCTGATCCCCGTCATTATTCTGTTTGCTTTTTACGTGCAGTTTCATGGTGATTACAGCCCCGGCGGCGGCTTTCAGGCCGGCGTTATATTCAGTTCTGCATTTTTGCTTTACTCGCTCGTGTATGGACTTGAATCTGCAATAAAAGTATTGCCAGACCACTGGTTAAAAGTGGCAGCCTGCTTCGGCGTGTTGCTTTACGCTGGTGTGGGCGTCGTCGCCATGCTGATGGGCGGTAATTTCCTGGACTATAGTGCACTGGCGTCCGAGCCGGTCGCGGGTCAGCACATCGGTATCATTCTTATTGAGTTGGGCGTCGGCATCACCGTTGGCTCGGTCATGCTGCTGATCTTCTTTACCTTTGCGCGGAGGGTCTTGCCGAAATGATGGACTATATCATTGGACACATTAATTACTGGCTGATTATCGCGGTCATGATGGTAGGCATGTTCACCCTGATGAGCCGCACTAATATGATCAAGAAGCTGGCCGGACTGAGTATTTTTCAAACCGCCGTTATTCTCTTCTATGTCAGTCTGGGCAAAGTTGAAGATGGCACAGCGCCAATCGTGGCAGAAGGGTTCTCGACCTATTCTAACCCCCTCCCTCAGGTACTGATGCTGACGGCCATTGTGGTGGGTGTGGCGACCACTGCGGTGGGTTTTGCGCTAGTCATTCGTATAAAAGAGGCATACAACACCATCGAAGAAGATGAAATCAGGGAGTTGGACGCCAAATCATGATGCAGCAAATAAGTATTTTATTGGTAGTACTGCCTCTTCTTGCCGCCCCCATCACAGCGCTAGTGCGCGGCAAAAATCTGGCCTGGCTAATCACCTTTGTTCTCACCGTAGTCTGTTTTGGCATTTCCCTGTGGATCCTGATGGATGTGACCACAGGCAGGGTCATTCATTATGAGCTCGGTGGTTGGCAGCCGCCATGGGGTATTGTTTACACCATCGACTCACTCAATGCACTTGTGGCATTGATTGTCAGCGGTATCGCCGCAGCGACTATGCTGTATGCTCCACGCAGTGTAGAAAAGGAAATTCCGGACCATCTTATCCCGATGTTCTATGCGATGTTCCAGCTTTGTTTACTGGGATTGTTGGGCATCGCACTGACGGGTGACGTATTCAACCTGTTTGTTTTCCTGGAAATATCGTCATTATCATCATACGCCCTGATCAGCCTTGGCAAGAATCGCAAGGCTTTATTTGCGTCGTTCAACTACCTGATCCTGGGAACGATTGGTGCCACCTTCTTTCTGCTTGGCGTAGGTATGCTGTATGCTGCATCGGGCAGCCTGAATATGGCTGATATTCAAACCCGCTTTGCAGAATTTGAAAACTTGCAACTGGTCAGCACAGCGCTGATGTTTATCGTTGTTGGTATTGCGTTAAAGGCTGCAGTATTCCCGCTACACAGCTGGTTGCCCGCTTCATACAGCTATGCGCCGTCGACTGTGAGCATATTTTTAGCAGCCACAGCAACAAAAGTGGCAGTGTACGCACTGATCCGCTGTTTGTTTGACGTATTCCCGATGCAGTACTGGCTCGAGATGCTTCCAACCATCATGATAACGCTTGGTTCAGTTGCCGTAATCTATGGCTCAGTCAGAGCCATTCAACAGACCGGCATGCGACGCCTTCTGGCCTACTCGAGCGTGGCGCAAATTGGCTACATGATCATTGGCATTGGCTTAATCAATGAGTCAGGCATGACGTCAACGCTGTTACATTTGTTTAACCATGCGCTAATGAAGGCCGCACTGTTCATGGTGGCGGGTATTTATCTGCTGCGTGCGAACAGCACAGAATTAGATGACCTGTATGGCCTAGGCAAAGACATGCCATACGCGTTTAGTGCCATGGTGATTGCCGGCCTGAGTCTGATTGGCGTGCCCGGCACGGTAGGCTTTATCAGCAAGTGGTACTTGTTGGAAGGTGCCATGCAAACCGATCACTGGGGCGTAGTTATCGTCATTCTGGTTGGGTCTATTCTGGCCATCGCTTATGTGTGGAAACTGGTTGAAGCCCTGTATTTTGCTGCACCGCAAAAGCCGAGAGTGCAGAACGTCGACTCAGGCAGCGACACAATAGCGAAGTCGCCTATGTTAATGCTGGTGGCAACATGGCTTATCGTCATCGCCAACATCTATTTCGGTATCGATACTGAGTTATCACTCGGTGCCGCTAGCGATGCAGTCAGATCGTTATTAGGTACAGGAGCGTAACGCCATGAGTATGACAATGCTAATTGCCATCAGTATGTTGTTGCCGCTCGCCGGCGCCATCGTCGTCAGCAGACTCGACCGTGTCCCGAACATTCGTGAAGCGGCCACGCTTGTTACGGCAGTCATATTGTTTATCGTTAACATCCTCATATTTGGCCAGTTTACTGACAGTGATGCTAAACTGATTGTCGCTGAGCCCATGCCAAACCTGACGATTGCGTTCTCAGTTGAACATTTCGGCATGCTGTTCGCGCTTATCGCCAGCAGCCTGTGGATAGTGACCTCGATTTACGCCATCGGCTACATGCGCGGCCATCACGAGAAAAATCAGACCCGCTTCTATACTTTCTTTGCCGTCGCGATCTCCGCCGTAATGGGGGTGGCCTATGCAGATAATCTGTTTACGCTATTTTTGTTCTACGAAATCTTGACCGTTACAACCTACCCGCTGGTTACCCATGCCGGTAACGATAAAGCCCGCAAAGGAGGACGCACCTACCTCGGCATTTTGATGGGCTCGTCGATTGCGTTCTTCTTACCTGCGCTGGTTATTGTCTGGTACGTCGCGGGCGATACCACTTTTGCCTCCGGCGGCATGCTGGCTGGCAAGCTTGACCCTAAATGGGCAGCTCCCCTGTTGCTATTGTTTATCTTCGGCATTGGTAAAGCGGCAGTGATGCCCCTGCACCGCTGGTTACCCGCAGCGATGGTGGCTCCCACGCCGGTGAGCGCACTATTACATGCAGTAGCCGTTGTGAAAGCAGGTGTGTTTTCAATGGTGAAAGTCGTCGGCTTTGTGTTTGGTACTGATTTCTTAACCCAGAGCGGCGCTACACATTGGCTTATCTGGTTACCCATGCTCACCATACTGCTTGGCTCACTGGTCGCAATGACCCGCGATAATCTTAAGGAGCGCCTGGCCTACTCCACCATCAGCCAGCTCAGCTACATCGTGCTTGGCGCGTTGTTGGCCAACTCTCTGGGACTGCTCGGCGGTAGCTTACACATTGCCATGCACGCATTTGCGAAAATCAGCCTATTTTTCGCAGCAGGTGCCATTCTGGTGGCCACGCACAAGACTAAAGTCAGTGAGTTGGATGGACTCGGTCGACAAATGCCGTTTACTTTTGGGGTATTTTTAATTGGCACTTTATCTATCATCGGATTGCCAATATTTGGCGGCATGTGGAGTAAATGGTATCTGCTGCTTGGCAGCATTGATTACAGCGGACCTGAATTCACGCGCTGGGCACTGTTGGGTACGTTGATGCTGAGCTCTCTGCTCAACATTGTTTATCTGGCCGCTATACCGGTGCGTGGGTTCTTTGTCTCGTCCGATCAAAAAATGGCTATCAAAGAAGCGCCGCTGCCATGTCTTATTGGTATGGCAGTACCCGCGCTGATGTGTATCGTGCTGTTCTTTTACCCGCAGCCCTTCTTTAACCTTGCCATGGCAGGAGGTTAACAGTGAGCGAACAAAAGCAAGAAGCTGATTTCTTCGACAAACCGAACAATGTGAATTGGATCCTTAGGGTGTTCTACGCCATCTGCGTGATCCTTGTCGTACTGGACTTTGTGGTACACCGTCATATCTATGTCTCATTTGAAGAAATTCCGGCGTTTTATGCCTTATACGGATTTGTAGCTTGCGTGGTGTTGGTCGTCATTGCCAAAGAAATGCGCAAGGTGTTGATGCGCAAAGAAGATTATTACGAACCTCTCGAGCAGGAGCTGCTCGACACGCGTAAAAATGACACGCCTCACGGGGAGGAAAAACACTGATGTGGATTGCTGATCTTCCTCCCTTTATTCCGTTTTATATTGCCGCTTTACTGGCGCTGTTCGTTAGCGGCAAGGCCCGTTATTTATTACTGCTGGCCCCCATTTGGGGTGGCCTGAATCTGTTTTTCACGCATTCCTACGACAGCATCGTCACTGTGCCACTGGTGATATTTGACTTACAGTTAATGCAAGTCGACAAACTCAGTCTGATGTTTGGCTACCTGTTCCATATTGCTGGATTGCTGGCATTAATTTATTCGGTGCATGTGGATGATAAACTGCAACAGTCGACCGGGCTGCTGTACGCTGGTAGTGCGCTTGGTGCTGTATTTGCGGGTGACTGGGTAACCGTTTTTATTTTCTGGGAAATGCTGGCCTTAACGTCGGTTTTCTTAATCTGGGCAAGACGCACCCAGACAGCCCGTCTTGCTGGCCTGCGTTACCTGGTGATCCAGGTGTTATCAGGGGTATTGTTGTTGATTGGCGCGTTGATGCTATATCAGCAAACAGGCTCGCTGGATGTTGGCTACATTGGTCTGGATTCTGCTGCATCATGGCTGGTGTTTATTGCATTGGGTATCAAATGTGCCTTCCCATTCATGCATACCTGGCTGACCGATGCCTACCCTATGGCCACGCCTACAGGTACGGTATTCCTGTCCGCCTTCACCACTAAAGTGGCGGTGTATGCGCTGGCCAGAACCTTCGCTGGCGAAGAGTTGTTGGTCTACATCGGCGCGGCGATGACCTGTTTTCCTATCTTTTATGCAGTAATAGAAAACGATTTACGCAAGGTATTGGCATACAGCCTGATCAACCAGTTGGGTTTCATGGTGTGTGGGATCGGTATCGGTACCGCACTGGCACTTAACGGCGCCGTAGCGCACGCCTTCAACGATGTTATCTTTAAAGGTTTGCTGTTTATGACTATGGGTGCCGTACTGCATCGGGTTGGCCATGTAAACGGCTCAGACCTCGGCGGCTTGTATAAATCGATGCCCAAAACAACCGTCTTCTGTATTGTCGGCGCAGCGTCTATTTCTGCATTCCCGCTGTTCAGTGGGTTTGTATCAAAGTCGATGGTGATGGCGGCCATGATTGAGGCGGGTCATGAATACCTGTGGTTGATGCTGTTGTTTGCTTCAGCAGGTGTATTCCACCACGCAGGCATTAAAATTCCGTATTTTGCCTTCTTCCACCATGATTCAGGGCTCCGTGTTAAAGAAGCGCCAACCAATATGCTTATTGCCATGGGCATTGCGTCGGTGCTGTGTATCGCAATTGGTAGCTATCCACAGCTGATGTACCAGTTACTGCCGTGGGAAAACAGTTATGTGCCATATGATGTTACGCATACGTTGACCCAACTGCAGCTGCTGTTCTTCTCAGCACTCGCGTTCGTGTGGCTAAACAAACAGGGCCTGTATCCACCAGAACTCCGCTCCGTCAATCTGGATATGGAGTGGTTCTATCGCCGTCTGTTCCCGATAACCGGCGCCTGGGTATCGTACAGACTTGCCACGTTGCGAGACTGGAGTAAGAGTCAGATTGATGCAGCCGTGCATAGATTGCCTTCTTACAATGAACACGACGGCACCACTGCTGCTGAGCTAACACGCAGAATGGCAATCCTGCTGGTTGTTATGGTGTTTATTGCGCTGTTGGCACAAATCTTCTAAGCAATCGAGATACGTTCAGCAAGAGTAAAAAGCCTGCTTGCGCAGGCTTTTTTGTATCAGATTGACTATGCTAAGGTTACTAAAACAACAATATATTAATAGACGTGTGAGAGCATTCTTCTTTGCCCCTTTGTTTTTCTGTGTTGTAGCCGCTGCCAACGACAATGCAAAAAAGGCAGCGTTGACGCTGTCAGTATGCACTGAATTATCCAAACATGCAGACGTGACCAAAGTGATCACCGGTTCGACTACTGACCAGATTATCCGTGCAGGAAACCAGTCGGGTATCCACTTCAATGTCCAGTATCGGGCCTGGAATCGATGTCTGCAGATGGCTCAGGATAATCGTGTAGACGGTATATATGCGTTATTCTGGACACCGGAGCGCGCGCGCTTTTTAGCCTTTCCTCAAGGGAGCGAATCGAGCGCAAACATCACCCGCCTGCGTACGGCACAATTTTTCTTTTATGAGAACATTAATAAACCTCTGGATGTAGACAATCTCGAGTTTGGCATCGGTGCGCCATTGGGTTACGTAGTGCGCGACTATCTCGAGGAGCAAGGCTGGCTCTCTCCGATCGACTACAGCATAAAGGAAGGTTTCACGATGCTGGGCATGAACAAGCTCGATGCCTATCTGATTGCTGAGGAGATGGGAGATAACATGGTAATGACCCTACAGCAGCACAATATTATTCGTAAAAAACAGCCGGCGTTTATCGAGCAGGACATCCACATTGCTTTCACCAAGGACATCTATCAGCGACATGCCGAACAGATTGACCTGTTTTGGGAAGCGGTAGAATCAATTCGCGGCAATTATCAGTAAAGTGATATAACGTGCGACGCGCCCACACACCATAACACTGCCCACAAGGGTGAACGTTTCCATATTGATAATATCGCAATGCCGACAATAGCAATCAGCAAGTCTGACTGCCGCTGAATGCCTGATGTCATAATCGGATCGTATAACGTCGCGCCCAATAACCCGACTACCGCGGCATTGACGCCGGCAACCAAAGCGCCTGCTTTGGGCTGTGCCATCAGTTGTTGCCAGAAGGGGATCATGCCTGTCACCAGTAAGAAGCCAGGCAGGAAAATGACCAGAACGGCTATCAACGACGTCATTGCGGCTGAGTACGGCGTGGCGATCGACGCACCAAGAAAGGCGGCAAAGGTAAACATGGGGCCGGGCACAGCCTGCGTTGCACCATAGCCGGCCAGGAAGGTATCAGCAGGTATCCAGCCCGGCGTGACAACGGCCTCCTCCAGTAGAGGTAGTACAATGTGTCCACCGCCAAACACCAATGCACCAGCACGATAGAATGCATCAATAACAGCAACGACTCCGCCATGACTCTGGGCAAAAAATGGTAATGTCAGTAATAGAGCCAAAAACACCGTTAGCATCCCTGCCCCGGCTTTTTTTCCATACGAGACAGTGATGCCAGACGCGTTACGTTGACTGGCTGGGCATAACAACAAGCCGAAGATAGCGCCCGCGAATACCGCGGCAAGCTGTGCCCACACGCTATCAGCGAAAATTACAATGACGGCTGACGCTATCGCGATGGTTTGTCGCTCACGATCGGGACACAAATTGCGGAACATGCCCAGCACGGCATCGAATACAACGACGCAGGCGACCAATTTCAGGCCATCGATTACCGCGCCCAATTCGAAAGAACTGTTAGACGATAACCAGTAGGCAAACACAGCTAGCACTAGAGCAGATGGCAGGGTGAATGCTACAAAGGCACAACCCGCTCCCCACCATCCGGCTCGCTGATAGCCAAGTAAAAAACCCAGCTGACTACTCGCAGGTCCCGGCAAAAACTGACAAAGGGCAAGTAGCTGCGTAAAGTCGTGTTCACTTATCCAACGGCGTTTTTCAACCAATGCATGACGAAAATAGCCAATGTGCGCAACGGGACCACCAAACGATGTCAGTCCCAATAAAAAAAACACGACAAGAACTTCGAGCGCCCGGCCTCTCACTGACGTTGTAGGTTGCATAATGCGCGGATCCCATCCATTTGCTGTTGTAAATGTAGGCTAAATGCAGCGGTCATGACGTCTGACTGATGCTGCTGACGCAAAATATGCTGTGAAGCGGTCTCAATTTCAAATTCAAAGCCAGAGCCTTGGCGCCGGTCGACAAACTTGTCCGTTTCCTCATCCACGACACATAGCACACATTCATGGGCGCAGAAAAAATCATCGATGCGAATGTATCCTTTGCTGCCAATCAGATAAGCCGTATTGGGCAAACGGGTTCGAAATGATGTTGCAAGCTGAAGGGATACTCCCGCACATTGTCCCAGCATCACTACATCGTCTTCTACGCCGGTGTCGGCAATGTGCGCATTAACTGTCCAGCTGTCTGGCAACTGGCCTGCCATGTAAAGCGCCAATGCGAGAGGATAAATGCCCATGTCCAACACGCAGCCACCCGCCAGTGCAGGGTTGTAATGGCGGCCTTCAGCGTCAAATTCAATTGGATAACCAAAATCGGCTTTGATATGCAGTAATTCGCCGATGCGACCGGCATCCAGCCAGGACTTAGCCGTTTGGATTGCGGGTAAAAACAGTGTCCACATGGCTTCCATTAAAAAGCATTGTTGCTGACTCGCCAGAGTAAATAGTCTTTCGCATTGTTCAGGCGAGTCCGTAATAGGCTTTTCACAAAGCACGTGTTTGCCGTGCTCGAGCGCCAGGAGGCAGTGCTCGAAGTGAAAGTTATGTGGCGTCGCAACATAAATGGCATCCACCGCGTTACTTTGACAGAGTTCAGCATAGCTGCCGAAACTATGAGGGATGACAAAGTCGGTCGCAAACGTTGATGCTCGCGCGGCATGTCTGGAACCAATGGCGGTGAGCTGTGCATTGGATGCAAAGCGTATATCCTGACAGAAGGTTCGTGCGATACGACCCGCTCCCAGCACTCCCCAGCGTACGTGTGACATTTTTTCCTCCTTCTCTTCGTGTAAATGTACATCACAGCCACGCAAAAATGGATATTTTCGACTTTTTCGAACAATCGATATGAGATTATTCGGTATTCCAACTAATCTTGTTTGCCATAATCACAGTACCCATAGGCAATGGAAAAACCAATGAGGTCTCTGTGAAAAGGTCATTCTTGTCTCTACTGTTCCTTTTATTCATGCCACTGACAGGTGCAGCACAAACGCCGGTCATTGTTGCCAACGTTGAGAATAAAGCTATTGCTGACGAGGTTGAGGCGTTAGGCACACTACGCGCCAATGAAAGTGTCGACTTAACAGCGAACGTGACAGAGATGATCACTGCCGTATATTTTCAGGACGGTCAGCGGGTCAAGAAGGGCGATGTGCTGGTCGAGATGGATGATAGCGAAGAGCTCGCAGAGCTGGCAGAAGAGCGCTCCCGCCTGGATGAGGCGCAAAAACAGGTAGCACGACTGAGCAAGCTTACCGCCACCAATGCATCGACGGAGTCCCTACTGGATGAGCAGCAGCGCGAGGTGGAAACAGCGCAGGCGCGTATTCGCGCGGCACAGTCCCGTATCAAGCTGCGCACCGTTGTCGCACCTTTTGATGGAGTCTTGGGTTTACGAAATGTCAGCGTGGGTTCGCTGGTTCAGCCAGGTCAGACGATCACAACGCTCGATGATGATAGCGTGATGAAGCTGGATTTCTCTGTTCCGTCGGTATTTCTGCCCGTATTGGGTCCAGACGTGCCGGTGACTGCGCGCAGCGATGCCTACCCCGGAGAAACCTTTGAAGGTCAGATACTCAGCGTCGACAGCAGAATCGACCCCGTTACCCGCTCGGTGCTGGTACGCGCGTTGATTGATAACCCCGAAAAGCGCTTAAAGCCGGGCTTATTGATGACCGTCACTATTGCTGCCAATCCAAGAAATTCATTGGTGATACCGGAAGAAGCGCTGATCCCATCAGGGGATAAGAGCTTTGTCCTGCGCATTGAATCGCAAGGCGGTAAAACAACAGTATCACGCACGGAAGTCGAATTAGGCGCGCGTCGCAAAGGTGAGGCTGAAATACTGTCAGGTCTGTCATTAGGCGATAAAGTGGTCACCCATGGTACTTCCCGTGCTGCACCAGGCAGCGAAGTTACCATCACCGGCACGCAAACCGAGTCGACATCCATCGCGGCATTAATTGAACAAGCAAAAAAGGCGGGGTAAATCATGATCCTGTCGGATATTTCAGTAAAGCGCCCGGTCTTTGCATCGGTCATTTCATTGCTGCTCATCGCGTTTGGCTTGGTGTCGTTTGAACGTCTGTCGCTACGAGAATACCCAGACATAGACCCGCCTATTGTCACGGTTGAGGTCGCCTACCCTGGTGCCCCTGCCAATATCGTTGAAACACGCATCACCGAAGTGATCGAAGAGCGCATTGCCGGCGTGGAAGGCATAGAGTTTATTCAGTCTTCGTCACAGGATGGTGAATCAAATGTGACCATCGAGTTTTCTATTGGACGTGACGTCGACGCCGCGGCAAACGACATTCGAGATCGCATTGCCGGCGTGCAGGATAATCTGCCCGAAGAGGCGGAGCCGCCCGAAGTGCAGAAGGTCGACAGCAGCGATGACGTGATTATCTGGCAAAACCTGGCCAGTACTGACATGTCAGTTCCGGAGCTGACCGACTATGCCGAACGCTACCTGGTTGACCAATATTCAACATTGGACGGTGTCGCCCGTATCCGCGTTGGCGGCAGTCAGCGCTACGCGATGCGCGTATGGCTGGACAGACAGAAACTGGCCGCAAAAGGGCTTAGCGTATCAGATGTCGAGCGGGCGTTACGTGCCGAAAACGTAGAATTACCAGCAGGCAGCCTCGAGTCAGAGCAGCGCCTGTTCAAAGCCCGCGTTGATAGAAATTTTACCGACCCGGGAAAGTTTTCAGCACTGGTGCTGGCTGAAGGCGCCGATGGATATTTGGTTCGACTGGGGGATGTTGCCAGGGTCGAATTGGGCCTTGAGGAAGATCGCACCTTCTTCCGTGGCAATGGCATTCCCATGGTCGGCATTGGCGTCATCAAGCAGTCAACAGCCAATACCATTGAGGTTGCCCGCAATGTTAAGGCACTATCCAAGCGTCTTAATGAGGGACTGCCCGAAGGCATGTCCATCGAACAAAGCTACGATGCCTCCGTGTTTATCGAGGCCGCCATCGACGAGGTGTACACGACACTATTTATCGCGATTGGCTGCGTTGTGCTGGTGATCTACCTGTTCCTGGGCAGCGTGCGTGCCATGCTTATTCCCGCCATGACGGTACCGGTGTCTGTGATTGCGACGTTTATCATGGTCTATCTGCTGGGCTTTTCTATCAACTTGCTTACCTTACTGGCGTTGGTGCTGGCAATTGGGCTCGTTGTTGATGACGCCATTGTTGTGCTGGAGAACATCACCCGGCGTTTACAGACCTATAAGGAAACACCACTGGTTGCCGCGTTCAGAGGAAGCCGTCAGGTCGGTTTTGCGGTCGTCGCGACTACGCTGGTACTGATATCGGTGTTTGTGCCCATTACTTTTCTCGAGGGAGATATAGGCCGCTTATTTACCGAATTTGCTCTGACCATTGCTGCCGCAGTGGCATTTTCATCGCTTATTGCGCTGACCTTATCCTCTATGCTGGCTTCAAAACTGCTTAAACAGTCAGACGAACGCCCTGCTTTGCCGGTGCGTGTTACCTCCAGCGCTGTCAACTGGCTGCGCAATGGCTATATGAGAGCCTTGCGTACGTTACTCAATGCGCCCGTCTCCGTTGGTCTTGTCTTCGTATCGTTAGTGGCTGGTACTGCGTGGCTTTACCCCAATGTAAAACAGGAATTTACCCCTCAGGAAGACCGCGGCGCCTTTTTTGTACTGGTTAACGGTCCTGAAGGTTCTAGTTTTGAATACATGCAAACCTACATGGATGAAATAGAGAGCCGGATGATGAAATACGTCGACAACGGCGAGGTTAAACGTCTGCTGGTGCGCGCGCCACGGGCCTGGGGCAGCATCGAGAACTTTAGCGGCGGCATTGTGATTGTAATACTCGAGGACTGGTCACAGCGACGCAATGCCTTTGAGATTATGGCCGAAGTGCGTCAGTCGCTGTCTGAGCTACCCGGTGTGCGCGCCTTCCCGGTAATGCGTCAGGGGCTGGGCGGCGGCACTGGCAAGCCAGTACAATTTGTTATTGGCGGTGCCACTTACGAAGAATTAGCCCAGTGGCGCGATATCGTATTTGAGGAACTCAACGCCAACAATCCCGGATTAGAAGGGCTGGATTCCGACTATAAAGAGACCCGTCCGCAATTGGATTTTGTGGTCAACTACGACCGTGCTGCCGCTCTCGGTGTCACCATTCAGGAGATAGGGCGTACGCTGGAAACCATGATGGGGGGCCGCAATGTTACCACTTTCCTCGATCGTGGTGAGGAATATGACGTTATAGTAGAAGGTGAACGCGACGCACAGCGATCGTTCGATGACATTAAAAACATTTACGTGCGTTCCGAGCGCACCGGACAGCTCATTCCTTTATCCAACCTGATCAGTATCGATGAATACGGCGCAGCAGAAACGCTGTCTCGCTATAACCGCGTTCGTGCTATTACGCTAGAGGCTAATCTAACGCCTGATTTTACCTTGGGCGCAGCGTTGCAGCATCTAGAGCAAGTGGTCAGAGAGAAACTGCCCGAAACAGCGATTATTGACTACAAAGGCCAAAGCCGAGACTTTGTGAATTCTGGCAGCTCGATAATTTTTGTGTTCGTGTTAGGTCTGGCGGTCGTATTCCTGGTCCTGGCCGCCCAGTTCGAAAGCTACATTCACCCATTCGTGATCATGCTCACCGTGCCGCTGGCCATGGGAGGCGGTCTGCTGGGTCTTTATCTGACCGGGTTTTCCCTGAATATCTATTCGCAAATTGGTTTGATAATGCTGGTTGGTCTGGCGGCCAAGAATGGCATTCTGATTGTCGAGTTTGCGAACCAATTACGGGATCAGGGTAAGGCATTCAATGACGCACTGGTTGAAGCGGCAGAAACACGCTTCCGCCCGATTGTGATGACCGGACTGACCACAATTGCCGGCGCTATTCCATTGGTATTATCCAGCGGTGCCGGGGCAGAAACCCGTGAAGTAATAGGAACAGTGATACTTGCAGGCGTGTTTGCGGCGACATTTTTCACGTTATTTATAGTACCAGTGGCCTATCGTCTGCTAACCCGACACACCGGCTCGCCGCAGGCAGTTAGCCGTCAGCTTAGTGAAGAGCTGTCCTCACAGCCCGACAGTGGTCAGCCAGCGTCGCCAACAAACACATGATAATCCCAGGGTGCCAGTGTCAGGCTGGTGCCCTGTGCAACACTAATCTGCGTGCTCCGTAACTCTTCTGCATATTGACCGTAGGCGAGCGCGTCATCGAAACTTACGCTCAGTCGCTGGGATGAAAAATTAAGCACAGTAAGGACTTTCTGGCCATCCTGCTGACGCACAAAGCTCAGTACCTCGTCAGGCTGACTATTGGGGATGTGGATCATTCGCGCACCATATTCGCCGTTCCACAGTGCCGGCGTGCGCTTTTTCAGAGCGATCAAATGCTGGTACAGCTCACCAATGGAATGCGGTTGCCAATCGATAAGATCTTTTTCGAAAAAAGCCAGGCGTTTGCTCTCACCCGCTTCCTGACCGTTATGTATAAGCGGCATCCCCTCACCAATCACAGACAGTACGATCGCGGCTTCAAGCATATCGCCGAATTGCTCATATTGTGTGCCGTCCCAGGCGTTTTTATCGTGATTGCTGACAAACGTCATCCTGTATGCCTGCCGGGGATAGGCACGCTCATTCCATGAGTAATACTTGTAAATCGCATGAATGTGCGCGCGGCCATGAGCAATAGCATGCATCGCTTCGTTCCAGCTCCATGCGTAGGTCATATCAAACGCGTATTCGTGTAAGTCACGCGCTTCCCACTCTGCCAGCATAAAAACATGTTTACGCTTCATCAGTGCGGCACGCGCCTGCCGCCAGAAATCATTAGGCACGTACCCAGCAACATCGCAACGAAAACCGTCAATATCGGCCTGCTCTACCCAGTAACACATGGCGTTGATCATCTCCTTCCGTAACGCTGGCACGTCATAGTCAAGCTCGATGATGTCATGCCAGTCCCACCAGGGAGATGGACGAAAGGTGCCATTGTGATCTTTGGCATACCACTCAGGATGTGATGTCACCCATGGATGATCCCACGCGGTATGGTTAGCGACCCAGTCCAGGAGCACATACATTCCCAACTGATGAGCACGTTTAACCAGCGCCTGTAGGTCAGCCAGCGTGCCAAATTCTGGGTTAACGCCAATGTAATCTCTGACTGAATAAGGACTTCCCAGCGTGCCTTTTCGATGCTTTTCACCTATGGGATGGATCGGCATCAACCAGACGATATCCGCGCCAAGCGCCTTTATCCTTGGCAGATCTGCAGTAACGGCAGCAAACGACCCCTGCTGACTATATTGTCGGGTATTAACCTGATAAATGACCGCATTTTTACTCCATTCAGGGTGGGTAAATTTAACGTAAGGCTCAGGTGTGAATGGTTGTGCGTGCTGAGAAGATACCACGTTCAATTCCTATTTTTGCGCGTCAGCTGCATCGGTCGAATAATAAGCATGTACTCAACAACACTGGCAATGAAGGCTGCAACCGCAATAGCCCACCACGGCAGAGAGAGAAAAAACACCAATGCGATGGACACCGCAACAATGAGTGAACCAATGACCATTGCCAATACGATTTGCTGCTGTGATGGTGAAGCCGAACCGAGCATAATGCGCTGCACAAAAAATGTTCCGTACTGTACAGCTTAGCATCTGAGCTGATGAAAAAACCTGATCTTTCACCACCAAAACAGTGTTTAAGTGATACAGGTTTGCAACTTTCACTTCGCCAAGGAACCAAGATGAGCACAAACAACACACCTATTCCGGCCGAAGCCTTTGACTGGTATGACGACTACGCCCACGGCGGAATGGACCGGCGTGAATTTATGCAGAGACTGTCTACGCTGGTCGCAGCGGGTTACAGTCTGAGCGTGCTGACCGGTGCGTTGACACCTAACTACGCCAAAGCAGAGCAAATCTCGTTTAACGATCCGGACATTATCGCCACCTATGAGACGTTCTCGTCTCCAAACGGCCATGGCGAAGGACGAGGATACTGGGTGCAGCCACGGGAGATGAAGGCGCCCGCGGCCAGCGTGCTGGTTGTGCACGAAAATCGTGGATTAAACCCCTATATTAAAGACGTGGCACGTCGTCTGGCCAAAGCCGGCTTCGTTGCGTTTGCCCCCGATGCGCTGCATCCTCTGGGCGGCTATCCCGGCAATGATGATGCAGGGCGCACCATGCAACGCAGTCTGGAGCGCAGTAAAATCGAACAGGATTTTCTGGCTGCAGCGAAATACCTGAAAAGTCACAGTGCCACAACGGATAAGCTCGGCGCGGTGGGCTTCTGTTTCGGTGGCTACATGGTCAACTGGCTTGCCGCAGTGGCACCTGACACTATCGATGCTGGCGTGCCTTTTTACGGCACACCGGCAGCAAAAGAGCTGCGCGCCAACATCAAGAGCCCGTTATTGGTTCAACTTGGCGAATTAGACAAGCGTGTTAACGACACCTGGCCTGAATATGAGGAAGACTTAAAGCAAGCAGGTGTTGATTACACCATGCATATGTATCCCGGCGCCAGACACGGCTTTCATAATGATTCAACCGGACGCTACGATCCGGATGCGGCTGAACTAGCCTGGCAACGCACACTGGCGTTCTTTAATTTGCATTTAAATGGCGCGGCAAGTGCGTAGAGAGGTCTCCGCCTGCGCGGAGACGACATAGCCAGACGTTATGCCGGCTTTAGGCCGGCGTCCCCTAACCTTTCGGCAAATCAAACCACAACGCTTCGAGCTTTTCTGTGGCGTTTACGTCAAGTGCCTTACCTACCTGAGGTGCAATCGCATCCCCGGCGTTAAACACATCACCGTTGATTTCAGCACTACCATGCACGAGGTGCAGGTATCCCTGTCTGTCGGGCGTTTGCAACCTATACGCTTCGCCTTTTTCTAATTCAAGCCGGTACATACTGGCATCCTGGTTGATACGCAGCGCTCCTTTATCACCGTTTGGTGTGACAATCGGTGTTAATGGTCCATCCTGCTCAATGCGCTTCTGCTCATACTCAGGCTCTATGCCTTTAACATTTGGGTGGATCCAGATTTGCAGAAAGTTAACCGGCTCCGTCTGCGACGCATTGTATTCAGAATGCATGACTCCACGCCCTGCACTCATGCGCTGCACCTCACCGGCGGGTACCACATACTCGTTACCCGTGCTGTCTTTATGCTCAAGTGCGCCATCTATCACGTACGAGATAATTTCCACATCACGGTGACCATGGGTACCAAAGCCTGCGCCCGGCTGTACCACATCATCATTGATCACGCGTAGCACAGACACACCCATATGCTGAGGGTCATAATAACTGCCAAAAGAAAAACTGTGATTGCTTTGCAGCCAACCCATGTTAACTACACCACGTTCATTAGCTTTGCGAATGTAATCCATAATCATCTCCCCAAAAGGTTATAGAAGAATCATACGTCCACATTAAGAGAATATAAAATAGATAATAACGCCATTTTAATTCTACTATTTAGAACAAATATAACAATCCGCAGATTCAATCTGCAACGTCTGCAAGCGTAACTCACCAATAAACGCGCGTGCTGCAGGGCCAAGCAGGTCACCATCTTTGAAATTCAAATATAGCGTTGCATTGCGTACGGCGCCCTGCGCCAGAGGAATGGGGATGAGCTGACCAGACGTGAGAAATTCTCCAATTGTACTGACGGGCAACCAGGCGAATCCCAGGCCATTTACGATCATATCGATGGAGGTTCGCAGGTGACTAACAGTCCAGCGTTGGTAGGCGCCCAACCAGCCGGCATCCATCTTGTTGCGCAGTGCTGAATCGCGTACAACGATTTGACGGTGCTGCTTAAGATCTTCCATGTCCAGCCCATCGCCCATGCTCTGCAAGGGATGGTCAGGATGGCTGACGGCGATAAACTCAATATTACACAAGTCTTCACTGAATCCACTGGGGTAACTAAAGGGTGAAATGGCGATATCCACTTTATTATCGTCCAGCAGCGCATTGGCACCGCTGAGTACTGACTCCATAAGCTCGATTCGCAATAATGGATACTCTTTTGATGTCGCATCCAGTACTGAGTAAAGCATGCTTGGCGGAAAGACTTCATCAACCGCAATGCGCAGCTGCGTTTCGGTCCCTTGCCCAAGGCTGTGGGCCACTTGTTCGACGCGCTCAGCTTCTTCCAGAAGATAGGCCGCGCGGCGCAGCATCATCTCGCCAGCACCCGTCAACTTTACCCGTCGTCCTTCAAGGGTTAATAACGACACGCCTAACGAACGCTCCAGTTTATTTACAGCATGGTGAATGCTCGACTGGCTTTTGTGCACCACCTCAGCAGCCTGATTAAAACCACCGGCGTCGACCACGGCTTTAAACATGCGCCACTGCTCCAGCGTTGCTTTTAACATAGACTGCTCCTTGCTTCGCACGTTAGGCTATCGATAACAATGGACCACAGATTAGGTGAGTTTCAAAATGAGTCAAGCGATCAAAGCATTAGATCAGTTGATTAGCAGCATGCAGCCTGATCTGCATGCCCAGCCCTATGTCTATTGCTGCCTGGAAGCTGTGCGGGTTGATCAGGTTGCCGATCTGCAGCCGCTGGCAACCATCAATGAAGTAGAAGGCATGACGTTAATCATTCCTCTGCACATCGCTGAGGACAGGGAGTTAACTTATCAAGGTCCTTATGCGGCGATAACCCTGAATGTCCATTCCAGCCTTGATGCCGTAGGGCTGACTGCTGCTGTAGCGGGTGAGCTGGCGAAGCATGAAATCAGTGCCAACATGCTGGCGGGTTTTTATCATGACCATATTCTGGTTGGATGGGACAGCCGCCATCAGGCGATGTCCGCGTTACAAGGCATGATGGCCAACCGATAGCGGTTATTCCAAAAGCTCGTTAAGCTGCTGTTGTAGCTCATCAACCTGCTCAACAAGCCGGGCCACCGTTTCCTCAAGTTGCTGTATACGCGCTTCCGCATCTGACGTGACGTGCTGTGTCTCGCCCTGCTCTGTTGCTATTTCTTGCACATTGGTATCAGTGGGTGCAAAACATTGCTGATAACGGGACTCTCGTTTGCCAGGTTCCCGTTCCAGTTTAACGACCAGACAGTCACCATTGTGTTCATACAGTGACTGTAACACCTGTTCAACCTCGTCAACGCTGGCAAATTCGGCAAGCCTCTGTGTTCGCGTGCGCAGTTCACCCGGAGTCTGAGGTCCTCGTAGTAACAGCACGCAAATCAGTGCCAATTGCTGTTCAGACAGTTGCAAATCACCAAATTCGGTATTGCAGAAACGATGCTTATACTTCACAACACGACTGCCAAACCCGCTTTGTTCTGTCATCACTCGCTTCGCCTTGAGGCTGACCACGGCATCCTGCACCTCAGCCTCAGTCAGTGACATGACCGGTTCGCGGTTGCTTTTCTGGTTACACCCCGTGGTGAGGCCGTTCAAAGACAGTGGGTATTGGTCAGGGGTAGTGATTTCTTTTTCTAGCATGACGCCGATAATGCGTGCTTCTAAGGGCGTTAAACTCAGCATAAGTCATTCCAATGGAAGGGTACTAACATAGATAGTAACCCGAAATAGCCGTTTGTTAAGACTTACTGGCCTGATCTTGGCGACATGCTTTAAGGTATTTATTACATCGAAGTAGAGGAGCTAGGCGTTGGTTTCATTACAACAGCGCTCTGACGGCGCGGTTATTACCTTAATGCCCAACCGGTCAGCAAGCTGGAAACAGACAAAATGGCTGATAAGCGCTATGGCGTTTTTTGTCTTTTCTATTGCAATTGCCTGGTCGTTCGTTGGTGCATGGGTCGTGTTACCGTTTGCAGGATTTGAAGTTGGTCTGCTTGCGTTACTCATGTATCGGGTGTCCTACGCCACCTATCAGCAACAAATCATCGCTATCGATGACAGCAACATTTCGATAGAAACCGGCGTCTACCGACCACATACGCGTATCAAGATGGATAGACACGTGACCCACCTGGACGTGATTGAAGCCAATACGGTATTTGAGATCCCCGCCCTGACTCTGGTGAATCCCAGACAGCAGGTGATCATTGGTGAGTTTCTGAATCGTGAAGACAGATTAAAGACCCGGGCTTTGCTTAAACAGGTGGGTATCCCGGTTTGTAGCGACCAGTGGTGGCGACACCACTGATCGCAGACTCTGCAAGTCTAAAAGGTCACCCACGGCAATACCGTGTTATCCATATTGCCTGCCAGCGCACGTTGATACAGGGCAATGATCTTGTCACTTCCCTGTACATTTTCGACCTGCATCGTGCCTTTAATCTGTGTGGCAAGCTGCATCCATGCCAGACCAAATTTTTTCATTAACTCGTCAGCGCCCCACTGCTCGGCACGCTTCTTATATTGCGCAGGCGCAAAGAACACTTCACCTTTCACGTCTCTGTTGTCTTTGCTGGCCAGTGAGCCGACATCCGTTGCACCAATAAACAGACATTGTTGCAATTGAGCAGACAAGCGTTGCTGAAGGTCAACCAGCAATGCCTTATTACCCGCAAAATCGAGGATCCAGGGAGGATTCGAGGATGTCACATCGTCAACTTGTGGGTAGCTTTTCACCTCATCATAACATCCCAGTGATTCAGTAAAGGCGACGTTTTGCGGTGATGTCAGCCCAATGACCCGATATTCTGCCTGTCGCTTATCCCGCTGATTAAGCAACTGAAATGCGGTGCCGTAAGCGGTCTTACTGGAAGCACTGGTCAAATAAATATCGGCGGCCATATTGCCAATATGCTCTGCCACATAGTCATCAAGTAGAAATGACGTGATAAACAACGGCCTGAAGTTGGCCTGCCATGCTTCCTGTGACGGATCGTATCCGGGATCGGTGTCACAGAATTGATAAAAATCATATGCCGGCGCGATGCTTTTACGCTGTTCCGCAACGTCTACAAAGCCCGAGCGACTGATATGATCGGCTTTAACAACCAGATGGGTGGCCAGTGGGAAATACCCGTAAATTAGCCGCCCCGTTGCAATATCATCGTGACAAGACGCCTGTACCGAAGCAAAACCCCACATGGGCATGCGGCCATAGCCTTCGCTAGCAGGAAAAAAGCCCCAATATCCCATCCGCTCACCAAATGCCGCGTAGGTGATGTTATTAGCCGAAAATCCGAATCCCTTGACTGCCAACAGCACCTCGCCCGGTTGCAGCGCACTTTCGTCGCACTGCTGCTGAATAACCTGCGTGTGGTTTAAATCCTGTTTGTCTATTTCAATGCACGTCATCGTGTAACGCTGAGTCATACGCCTTCCATTTGATTGTCTGGTTGTACAAATAGTAGTGAATTGCATACCCTTAGTGCATCATATTTGTGTATTACGCTACATAACGAGGCCCTATTCATGCCTGAGAGCCAATCCCAATCTCAACACTTTGATGTTGTTGTCTATGGTGCAACCAGTTTTGTCGGTCAGATTCTCACCCGCTATATGTGGAATGAGTACGGTAATAGCGGCAAGGTATCATGGGCCATTGCCGGACGTTCCAAGCAAAAGCTGCGGGATTTGCAAATTAAGCTTGGCGGTGATGCCCTTGAGCTGCCCGTCATGGTCGCGGATGCGGCTGACAAGGCTGCGCTGAAAGAGATGTGTGAGCAGACCAAAGTCGTAATCAGTACCGTCGGCCCCTATGCTTTGTATGGCGAGCCATTGGTAGAGGTCTGCTGCGAATTGGGAACAGACTATGTTGATCTCACTGGTGAGCCGCAGTGGATCCGAGCGATGCTGGATAAATATGAAGATTCCGCGAGGCAAAGCGGCGCCCGCATTGTGAACTGTTGCGGATTTGATTCCATTCCCTCCGATCTTGGCGTGTATCATTTGCAACAATATGCTTTGCAAAGTGAAGGTGAGCCCTGTCAGCACGTGCGCATGCGCGTCAAAGCAATACGTGGCGGCGCGTCAGGCGGTACGGTCGCCAGCCTGATGAATGTCGCGAAGCAGGCTGCAGAAGATAAAAATTTACGACGTTTGCTGGCCAATCCCTACGCATTGTGTCCCGCTGATCATGGTTTTGCGACCTATCAGGAAAACCTTAAAAAGGCCAAATTTGAAGATATCACCGGTAGGTGGATCGCACCTTTTGTGATGGCAGCTATCAATACCCGCATCGTGCACCGCACCAATGCACTGCTCGAGAAAGAGTACGGTGAACGCTTCCAGTATGATGAAGCCATGTTCACCGGTAAGGATATGCAGGGCGCAGCGCGAGGCTGGATGATGTCTCTTGGACTTGGCGCCTTTATGCTCGGCGCCGCGCTGCCACCGACGCGCTGGCTGCTGGAAAATTACATCATGCCCAAGCCTGGCGAGGGCCCGAGTGAAAGTCAGCAGGAAAAGGGCTTCTATGACCTGCGTTTTTACGGCACAACGCAAAAAGGCAAGCTGCTGAAAGCCAAGGTGACCGGCGATCGCGATCCCGGCTATGGCTCAACCGCAAAAATGCTTGCCGAATCAGCACTGTGTCTTGCACAGGATATTGCCAAGGATCAGGTTAAGGGCGGGTTTTGGACACCTGCCAGCGTGTTTGGCGAAACCCTGATCACCCGCTTACAGGATAAGGCCGGGCTGACCTTCGACATTCTGCACGACTAGGTCAGCGCAGGCTCCCTGTCGAGGAGGTCAAACAGTTCGACATACTGGTTGAATACTCGGTCTGCACGATGGGCGTAATCGGGGATAGACTCTGCCACATACAGGGCGCTGCGCATCCCCGCATTACTTGCTGCCTGCAAGTCATAAAGATAATCACCGACATACAGGATATTATCAGGTCGCAGCTGCCAGGCTTCTGCCATCATTAATAAACCTGCCGGATCGGGTTTCGCAGGGGCATGTTCGCGGGTGATGATAGTCTTAACAGGAACGTCATTTTGCATCACCTTGATGCGAGCGGCCTGCTCGCAGTTTCGGGTGACAATGGCAACAGGATAGTTTTGCGCATTTAACACGCCGATAAAATCAGCGGCACCGGGTATCCAACGTGATTGTTCAGCGTCAATCAGTTCCTGCTGGACGACGTAATCATAGGCTGCTTGACGTTCATTATTATCCGCAATATTGTCAATAAAGTTGAGCAGATCGACATCCCGTGGACAGCCGAGATACTGTTTCATGGCAGCAAAATCAAGGTTCGAATCGACCAGGGTACCGTCCAGATCAAAAATAAATGCGTCAATCTTCACACTGCGTTCTCATCATACCAACACGCACTTGCTACGGACGTTTTTAATGAAAAGGTCACCCTACCTGTCAGGGTAAGGGGATAAATTCCTCTTCATCGCCGGGCACGTTGGCAAAGTGGCCTGCCTGCCAATCCTGCTTGGCCTGTTCAATTCGAGACTTTCGTGAGGAGGCAAAATTCCAGTACATGTGCCGCGGCGTCATCGCCTGACCACCTATCAACGCGACCCTCGATGGCTGCGTCGCTTCAATAGTGACGCCCTCACGACTGTTTAAGATCGCCATGGAGTATTGGCCGACCTGTGTGCCTTCTATATCAATCTGTCCGGATGCCACATACAGTGCACGTTCCTCACACCTCGGCAAAATCAGACGCTGCCCCGCTGCTAAGGTAGCTTCTATGTACAATGTTTCCGCAAAGGTTTTGACCGGTGAGGTGACCCCGTACGCCGAGCCAATCATGACACGAACTGGCACCCCATCAATGTTCAAGGCAGGAATATCGTTATCAGGGTAATGGTAAAATGCCGGTGCAACCTCTTCGTCTTCTTCTGGTAGGGCTAACCATAACTGTAAGCCGTGCAAACTGTGCGGCTGCGCGGTCACTTCAGGTCTTTCCCGCTCGGAGTGAACGATCCCAGAGCCTGCCACCATCAAATTAATATCGCCGGGACGTATAGGCTGATAGCTTCCCAGCGAATCACGATGCAGGATTTCACCTTCGAATAAATAAGTCACGGTCGCAAGGTTAATATGCGGGTGAGGCCTGACATTAATCCCCTCTCCTGCCGGGAAAGCTGCAGGCCCCATGTGATCAAAGAACAGCCATGGCCCGACCATACGTTTTTCTTTGGCAGGCAACAATCGCCGTACGGAAAAGCCACCAAGATCCCGCTGTTTCGGCGTCACCACCCACCTAACTGCGTCACATGCGCCGTCCTTACATTGATTATCACTTCCCTCTCGTCGAACTAACGTGCTCATGGCAACTCCCTCATTGTAAGCAACGAGCACTGAGCATAGCAGCGAGACACCGTGCTTGCTTACATAAGTTGCAGAGAATAAATATTCCGTTGCCCCTTAAAATTGCTGTCTATACTAAAACCTAAACACTTCCGATAAGACAGTGCACAGGATGTTGCAGCGACACTTCACTCACTGGGCAAGAACCCTATTATCCGTAGCTGGGGCATATGTTTTATGCCTAGCGCCAAGCATCGCACAGGAAGATACCGCAAAGCAGGTTATTCAATTACTAAACCAGCAGCAGACGCAACAGGCCTACCGGCTAGCACTGTCTGAGCTATCCCAACTCGAGGGCGATCCTGAGTTTGATTTCGCGCTTGGTCTAGCCGCGAGCGAGGTAGAAGACTGGCATACCGCCGCATTTGCCTTCGAACGGGTACTATTTGCCAACCCGTCATCGACACAGGCCCGTTTTGCGCTGGCAAACGCGTATTTTCATATGGGCAATATTGAAGCCGCTAGGCAGGAGTTGTTGATCCTGCAGCAAGGCAGGCTTGATGATGACCTAGATTCGGCAGTCAATGACTATCTTGGCGCGATAGATACTCGCCTGGCGACTCAGCGTGACCGCTGGCAACATGCCCTACAGTTAAGCGTTGGCAGTGATAGCAACCCTAATAGCGGTATTAATGATTCAACCATCATTTTGCCCGATTTTGGTCAGGTCCTGCTGTTTGAAAGCAGTCAGAAGTTTTCTTCCTCCTATTCTGACCTGATCATTGGCACACAGTACGTCCGCCCTCTGGACCAACGCTCCTCATGGACTGCCTCAGCATCCATACATCACACAGGGTTTAGTGATGATCTGGCACTTGATCGCACAACCGGGCGCATCGCGCTCAATTACAGCACCGACCTGGAGTCGTTCAACTGGCATATCGGCGGTTTTTACCGGCCTATGTGGCTTGACGGTGACAGCTATCTTTCCATCACCGGGATACTGACAGGGGTCTCCAGACCGATTAATTCACATACCGCCATCGGCGCCGATGTCACCGTTGCACAGGAGCGCTACAAGCAGACCGACGCGCTGGATAAAGACATCGCGATGCTGTCTGTTTTTGCAGAATATCAACGCGATAGTAGTTTGCACCGCGCACAGCTTTTTGCCAGTGTTGATGAGGGTAAAGTCAATATCAGTGATGTGGTCAGTCGGGAGATTGTCTGCGTTGGATATGAGTGGCAGCGCAACGTTGATACAAGTTGGTTGAGCCGACTCTACGTTGATGTATTGCAAGCCGACTACGACAATATTAACCCTATTTTTCAGGCCCCTCGCGACGATACATTCCTGCGACTCGGGTGGCACTTACGCTATCAGCTAAGCCGTAAATGGCAGGCACTGGGCGAACTCAACTACGTGTCCAACGACAGTGATATTGCCCTATACGATTATCAGCGCAGTCGGGTGTGGATAGGAGTCCGTTATGAATTCTAGAGTTATTACGCGCTGTATTCTTGGCGTATTTTGTCTCGCAATATCCTGCTTTACAGCGGTCGCGCAGTCACCTGATGCGGGAAAAGCCATTATTGCGCGAGGCGACGTTATCGCCTCACAGGCGGATGCCAGTCGAGAATTACAGCGTCGCGATCCGGTGTTTTTAGAAGACAATGTGCTCACAGGCGTACAAAGCGCTGCACAGCTACGTATGGCGGATGGCGGTTTGTTATCGTTGCAGGCCGAAACAGAGCTGGCGATTGCCAACTATGAGTTTGACCCGGACTCATTACAGGGCAGCGTACTGATGCGCCTGATCAGTGGCGGCCTGCGTACCGTGACCGGCAAGTTGCAAACTGGCAAAGACAATTATCGACTCGATACCCCATTAGCAAGTATTGGTGTGCGTGGCACCCATTATGAGGCTGAACTGGTCGAGGGAGATCTTTATCTCGCGGCATGGCAAGGCATTATCGATGTCGACGTTGGCGCATCAGGTGTTGCCCCCTTTTCACTTGGCGACGGTCAGGCTTATCGCTTTGCCGTAGTCACTAAAGACTACGATGTGCAATTTTTACTTGCTAACCCTTTGGCCTTTTCTTCAGGGCATAGCCCGCTTCCAGGCGACGAGCTGATGACGGCTTTTGACACTGACTACACGCTGGCCTATACAATCGCCACCGGCAAAGCGCCTGAGTCCATGGTCCCAGCGCTGTTGGTCACAGGCGAAGCAGGTATCGATACCGACCGGGATGCGACGCGCTACCTTGAGCCTGACGATCGGTTCGCCGGCAGGCAGGGGCAGGCACAATTTGATGCCGTCGAGAATGCAACTGTTTCCAGCAGTCTGGGCAGTGTGGAGAACTTTGCTATGTCAGTCACACTGGACTTTGACAGCGCCCGGATCCCAACAGGTTACCTATCTTTCGACGATCCCGGTGGTGAATGGTTTGCCGCGTTTAATGGCGTAGTGAAGTCCAATGAATTGGATGTCACTGTTAACTTCGCCAGTCACAACAATGAGCTTGCCGATGGGTTTATCAGAGCGTTATTAATTGATAGCGCCAGTGCGGTAGCAGGAAATTTTGAGCTGTTTGAAATCCGCTCGCCTGACATCGCCGCAGGCGGACAATTTCTTTTGAGAGAACAGCAATGAGTGTGGCTAACATGCTTACCCGCGCCCTCACGGCTACCAGCTTATGTTGTCTGATGACGGCTTGTGGCGGTTCAGATGGCGCAGTCGATGAACCGCCTACCCTGCCCCCCGTGTCTGAACAGTCACAGGGTCAACTGAGCTCCGCTGGAGCGCAGACACTGTTCACATCCAATATCAGCGTGTCCGTAGAAGTGACTGATGGCAATGGCCTGCGCAGTGTTTACCTGACCATTGCAAACAGTGCACAGACGCTCAGTATCTGTAGTTCTTGCGGCGACAGGTTTTCGGCCTCGGTAGATGGCATCAATCCGGCTGATTATGGCGCGCAGCCGGGTAACGTGGCGCTGTCATTATGGGTAACTGATGGACTCGGCAATACCACAGAGGTGGCGCAGCTGTCCATTGAATGGCAGCCGCCTGTGATTGCAGGACTGATGGCCACACGTTCGTCAGCGGGCGATGCGATCGATGTGAACTGGGAGCTTCATCCACAACTACTGCGCTACAATCTCTATCTTGCAGCACAGCCAGGCGTGTCCCGTTTTACCTATACTGAGCTTGCTGAAGGACAAGCGTTACTGGCCGTTGAGCAGAACAGTCAGCAGTTTAGCGGACTGGATCCAGCCACCACCTACTATCTTTTGGTGCGCGGTGTTGACGGCTCGGGCGAGAGCACATCGAATCCAGAAATGGTACTGCCCGGCTCAACTTCTCCTCCGGTGAATTCAGCGCCAGTGGCAACCGCGGATGAAGCGACGACCGATGAGGATGTAGCCGTCACCATACTGCCGCTGATTAATGATACGGATGCGGATGGCGATACCTTATCCATCACCGACGCAACCACCGATATAGGGTCGGTGAGTGTGACGCAAGATAGCATTACGTTCACGCCACCGGCTGACGTAAATGGTACGGCAACCATTAATTACAGCATTAGCGATGGTAACGGCGGCAGTGCATCATCACAGATAAACGTTACGATTGTTGCCGTTAACGACCCACCGCAGGCAGTGGATGATGAAGCCAGCACTCCCAGCACGCAATCGGTGAACATTGACGTGCTGAGTAACGATATTGACGTCGATGGCGATGCGTTGAGTGTACTAGATGCCTCGGCGGCGTCTGGTCAGGTATCTATAGAATCAGACGGCACCATCACGTACACCCCTGAGTCGACCTTCAGTGGCATTGATAGTTTTGACTACATTGTCAGCGATGGTGTTGCACAGGACACCGGTACGGTAACCGTTACCGTCACCTCTGCTGGAAGAGCGCCCATCGCAGTGGGTGACAGGTATGATATCGGCGAATCAACCAATCTGGACATTGGTGTTGAGCAAGGTTTACTTGCCAATGATGTGTCCGTTGACAGCAATGCTATCAGTGTTGTCACTACGCCGGTCCTGGCACCGTCGCACGGCATCCTGACGCTGCAGCCTGACGGCAGTTTCCTGTATGAACCTGATAGCGGATTTAAAGGCTCAGACTTATTTGATTATCAGATTAATGATGAGAATGGGCTATCTGCAACGGCGAGAGTAAATATTTCCATTGAATCTATTCCACAAATGCTGTTTGCCGAGTCACTTAGCATCAGCGGCGAGCTACTTTACATCGGTTTGGGGGAAACTGCACCGGGTAACCGGATTGGCACTGGCCGATATAGCATTGGCGATTGCACGCGATTGGGTGAAACAGTTTGTTCGATGGTGGGGCGCTATCAGGAGTCCGCTTCTAGCGGCAATTCACCCGGCGCTGCTGGTAGCTATGCATTTGTGCAGCGCTGGTCTGGAACTGGTGATTCTCCCGTAATTGCCCAATCCAGAACACCTGAAGATTCATCCCTTGTCTTTACTGAAGTCGGTGACGCTTTGTTTGAGCTCCGTCTTTATCCAGACAGTGGGAATGTCATTGAGGCTGTCTTTCCTGATCAGCCATTTGAAAACTCCCTTAACTTTAACGCCTTCATTGGACAAAATGAATTTTGTACAGGCCTTCCCGCAGGTGTTACGTGCAATATTGGACAAGTTGGATTGTATCCAGATGCAATCCTGATGGCACCTTTACAAAATTTATTCATGGATATCCCTGGCAGTAAATACGGTTTAAGTGATAAATCCCGTCCCGTGGCAAATGATGATCAGATCAGTGTACAGACCGACCAGTCATACTCCGCGTCAGGAGATGAGATTCTAGCCAATGACAGCGATGCAGATACAGGCACGGTTGGGGACAGACTAGAAGCAACCTCTATCATCCAGCCTTCTAGCGTCACCGACTTTGTTGCCGTCGGGTTTGACCAGTATCGCCAGCGCTTGTTTACCTACAGTGAGTTCTCCGAGATGCTATATGAGTTCACTCTGGACGGTGAGATCGTAAATACAATTACGCTCCCAGAGCTTGCCGGCGATAATGCAGATATACATATAGCGCCAGAGGCATTCACCTTGGTCGATACGACCGTGCCACAGGGCACAATACTGCTATTCAACGGTGAATCTAATACGGTGGTAGTGAGCGCATTTGAGAGCCAGTCTGGTCGTTTACTGGCTAGGCTTGATACCAATTTTGGCAGCAGTGAGGTGGTGGGTGGCGTTTATAACAGTGTGACTGACACCCTGTTTGTTATTCAAAGCGGCCTAGCCTCTGATATGCCAAACACGGTCGCACAAATCGATCCAAGAACCGGTGACACGCTGAGTACATTTAGCATTGCCAACCGCTTTAGCATGGTGCGCGGTGATATGGGGTACAACAACCGTACCGGCCATTTATATTTTGTCAGTAGCGATCAGCGACGCCTTGCTGAGTTTTCATCCAATAGTCAGTTCGTACGGTATATTGATTTTCCGGTAGGCACCGATTTTTCCGCCGCGGGGCTGGCAATCAGCAATGATAATGACGATATATGGCTGGCTACCGTCGATGCGCAACTGATCCGGATGCAATTTGCTAATCGCGGACGCTTGCCCCAGTGGCGAACAGAACTGTACGTTAGTCCAGATCACGGCAGTGCGACATTGCGTTATGATGGTAGCTTCTCATACATCCCGGAAGCGGGTTATAGCGGTCAGGACAGGTTTATTTACCGCATAATCAACGCGGCCGGCCGTGACAGCGTGGCAACTGTGATGGTAACGGTTCAGCCTTAACTGTGGACAACATCATATAATTTGAACGCTCTGTATCGCCAGCTTAAACACTATCGTTCGCACGTCGTTGTGTTCTTTACCATGGTCATTTGTGTGCTGTGGCAGCTCAATGAGTCTGGCATTTCGGCTGTACTTAAACACCGCCTGGAAGCCTTGGTGTATGACAGCAAATTAAGGCTTTTGCCACCATGGCCTGGTAGCAGTGCCAATATCCAGATCGTCGCCATTGATGAAAAGAGCCTGCAGGAAGTCGGTCGCATGCCATGGGACCGCGATCGTTTTGCACAGCTTGTCAATGCGCTGAGCGAGGCTGGCGCAGCGGTCATTGTGTTTGATGTACTTTTTGCAGAGCCTCAGGCTAATCCGGTGGCTGATGTACTGGATTCACTGACCGGCGAGATCTCTGGAGGTGAGGCCCGTATCAGACAACTCAGTTACCCATACGATTATGACAGGCAGTTCGCTGATGCCATAAAAAATAAAGACGTGGTACTGGCGACCCAGCTATTACATAGCCCATTGAGAAAAAATGCCTTTCCCTCGGTTATTCAACGCACTGTTGCCGGGGACGAGGGTGTGTTTTCGTTTATTCCAGAATTTTCCGGATTTGTTAGCCCAACACCCGTGCTGGTGGATGCAGCCACGGGTCAGGGCTTTATGAACTCTCTGCCGGATGAAGATGGTTCGATACGTCGTACGCCGTTGTTGTTGCGCATTGATAATGGCTTGGTACCCTCGCTCGCCCTCGAGGCTTATCGGGTGTATAGCCTCATTGATGACATAACGCCTTTATGGCATGAATCGTCGGGCGTCAGGTTGATTGAAGGAATTAATATTGGTCATCGCTATGTGCATACCGATAAATATGGCCAGATGCTGGTGCCTTATCAGGGGCCCACAGGCGTGCAAACATTAGCCTCACCTTCTGCGCCCAGTGGCCCCTACCCTTATACCTCTGCCTCGACTATTCTCAATGGCAAGGTTAACGCTTCACAGTTTGACCAATCGATCGTGTTTGTTGGTGCCACGGCGACCGGACTGGGTGATTTGCAAGTGACACCTGTCGGCATCAATTATCCGGGTGTCGAAGTCCACGCCACTGTGTTTGATGCACTGATGTCTGAACATGCCCTGCCTTACAAGCCTGACTGGGAAGACGGCGCCGTTGCGCTACTACTACTTGTTTTCGGGTTATTGGTTATTATTATCCTTCCGCGGCTGGGCTCTTGGCTGACCATTGCCGTCAGCGCAGCGCTTATCCTGTCGACGTTACTGCTGAGTGCGCTGTTATGGTCTTACGCCTATCTTGACGTTGCTGTCATCCCCATACTGTTTTTTTCATTGGTTGTGACAACTTACTTTATTGCCCGGGGATTTATCTCGGAAAGTGCGACACGTACGCGCATCAAGTTCATGTTTGATCAATATGTACCACCTGCGCATATTGACAAGATGCTGGCTGAGCCCGAGGCGGTGTCACTGCGCGGTGAACGCAAAGAGCTGACAGTGCTTTTCAGTGACATACGAAGTTTCACAAGCATATCGGAAGAGCTCAGTGCGCAGCAGTTGAAAGATTGGTTAAATCAATATTTCTCTCCAATCACTGAAGCCATCCTTGCCAACGGCGGCACCATCGATAAATACGTCGGTGACATGGTGATGGCATTCTGGGGTGCACCGTTGGAAGATAAGCATCACGCCAGGCATGCCATAGACGGTGCATTTGCCATGCTCGACGCAATAGAGGCATTGAACGAACAGTTTTTCAAAGCACGTCAGCCCTATGTGGAAGTCGGAATCGGTATAAATAGCGGTGAAATGAACGTAGGTGATATGGGTTCGAACTTCAGGCGAGCTTACACCGTGTTGGGTGATGCGGTGAATTTAGGCTCAAGACTGGAAAGTCTTACAAAGTTTTATGGCGTGAGCATTTTACTCGGCGAGGCCACGGCTGCGCTCGCCCCTGAGTATGATTACCTGATTGTTGATAAGGTCAAAGTCAAGGGTAAAACGCAGCCAGTCAATATTTATGCACCTGTACCGCCAAGCCGACAGGCGGCACTCAAGCCTGTAACAGAAAAATATAACGCTACTATGCAACGCTACTTTGACCGCGAATTTGGCCCCGCCAGGGCAGCCATTCTGGAAATTAAATTGGATGGGAGATTCCCCTATCCCGATCTCCTGCCCTTGGTCACTAAGCGCTGCCACCTGTTTGCTACTAATCCGCCACCGAGGGATTGGGATGGCAGCTACACCCATACGCAGAAGTGATGTTCATTAACTCTGTTGTATTGAGAATGCTGTCGAAAGTGAAAAACCTTATCTATTTAGCATCTAGCTTGTTGGCTTTTTATCATACAGCAGCCCAGGCAGACTATGCACTGGGTTGCAAAGACCCAGCATATCTGGGTTACGTAGAGCAGCGATTTATAGCACTAGAAGCCAAAGACCGGCGTTCATATGAACAGACGCGACAAAATTATGAATTAACCGTTAAAAACGGTGCAAACGCCTACCGGACGATTGCAAGTTTAACCCGGCACCTTTTCTACAGCGCGCAATTTGATCCTCTCAATGATGTAGCCGCCAACATCGACCTACTCTTCGAGCATGCTGATGCCATGAGTGTAGAGCAACAAATCGCCGGTGATGTATTCGACAATTTCAGCACCGAAACCCATGCTGTTGGTATTGCCCGAGCATGGTTAGCATATAGGCTGGGAAATGAAGAGGCTGCCTTCAAAGCGCTGTTCGCATCTCTTGAAACAGCAAATTCAGCGCTATTAGGAGCGTTTGGGCCTGATTTCTCACTGGTTCGGCAACTATATCGTGACGGGCATGTTGAGCCAGTCGTTGATTATATTGAAAATACCGCATCGTTCTGGACGGGGAAGCGCCCTGACGCGCTGCGCAAAGCGTGGCTAACCATGATCCGCGCAGGGTGTTTAATTCAGTTTGATTCTGTCGACACCATCAAAGCCGCAGAGCTTGGTCTGTATTAAATGCGCTCCATGTCTACGCGCAATGTTCAAGACCCGGTATTTTTTCGATAGGTAAGTCATCCATCTGTTCGGGCTTACAAAACTGTTCAGCGTATTGCCAGTAAACACGCTGTTTGACAAAAATTTCAAATAAGTCTGGATCGATATGATCGTCTCTGCACATAAAGCCCATGATACGCAGACATTCGCTGACCTTTTTGGCATCCTTATACGGCCGGTCGGCGGCAGTCAGTGCCTCAAATATATCGGCAATCGCCATCATTCTGGCTGGCAATGACATCTGATCGCGAGTGAGCCCTTTCGGATAGCCTGTACCATCCATTTTTTCATGGTGTCCACCAGCGAATTCAGGCACACGCCGAAGATGTTTAGGAAAGGGTAATGCTTCGAGCATTTCGACGGTGATATCCATATGCCGATTAATGATTTGACGCTCTTCCGGGTTTAACGTCCCTCGGGCTGTTTTAAGATTATAAATTTCTTCTTCGGTTAACAGGGGTGTGGTCTCTCCTCCCACCGTGACTGAGGCCAGCTCACTTATCGTGACAAGCTGCATTTGATCATCTTCATGCATAGATTCGCCGCCGGTATTGGCTTTCTCAACAAAATCACAGGCCTTGGATAGTTGCTCTAATTGGCTATCCAGCTGTGTCTGTATAGCGTCGCGCTCAGCGTCATTACTTGCACTAAGCTGCGCTTTAAGCGCAGCAATTTCAGCATCTCGCTTAGCGAGCTCAAAGCGGGTTTTGACCAGCTCAATGCGGTCGAATACCGTCTCTAATTTTTTCGACTTATCCATGACGTATTCTGGCGTCGCCACTTTTCCACAATCGTGGATCCATCCGGCCAAATCGAGTTCTTTTCGGTCCGCATCAGACATAGTAAAACTGGCTAATGGTCCCTCATCATGCCGGTGCACCGCTTCTGCGATCATCATGGTCAGTTCAGGAACCCGTCGGCAGTGCCCGCCAGTGTAGGGGGACTTTTCGTCAATCGCTTTCGCAATCAGGCGCGTGAATGCCTGGAACAGCTCTTCCATCGCATCAATGAGCTGGCGATTTGTCAGCGCCACAGATGCCAGAGAGGCTAACGCTTCTACAGACCTGACAACGTCGTCACTGAATGGAACAGTATTTCCGTCACTGTCCGTGGCATTAATCAGTTGCAATACGCCATTGATTTCATTCTCGTGATTTTTCATCGGCACCGTTAGTACCGACTGAGTCCGATAGTTATATCGTTTATCAATGTCCTTGGCGCGCGAGGTACTGTACTGACTGTCCTCGTAAAGATCGTCAATATTGATCAGTTGCCCCGTAGCTGCAGAATGAGATACAGCGCTGCTCATATTTATTTCACCATCGATATAAATAGGGATTGGTGAAAATTCGATAGCGGTAGAGGACGACCCGCCGATATGCATGTTTAACGTGTCGTTATACAAGGTATCAAACACCAGCTCTTTGTTATCGTTCAGTGAATAAATGGTTCCCCCATCGGCATGAGAGAGCTTTTTGGCTGAGAGTAAAATATGTTCCAAAAGCTGACTGGTATTTTTCTCTCGCGACAGTGCAATACTGACATTGAGAAATTCATTCAAGATACTGGAAACCTGCAAACCGTTTGCTCCATGTGGGATATGCAATCTACTTAATGATAGTACAGGCTTGCAGACCAGAGCTGTTTTTATCGTTACAATCCAAGTCTGTTTTTTACACAAAGAGATTATGAGATGGCGTTTGAAGTTATTCGGGCTGATTATACCCACACCCAGCACGCAGACTGGCTCATTACCTTGCTGGATGAATATGCCAGAGATGAGCAAGGCGGCGGCGCGCCCTTATCGACCTATTCACGAGAAAATTTAATAGACGCGCTTCAGCAACAGCCTAACGCGGTGTCATTTTTTGTTTTAGAGAACGGCAATCCAGTAGCCTTGAGCAACTGCTTCTTTGGGTTTTCCACGTTTAAATGTAAACCTGTTCTGAATATTCACGACTTCATGGTGCGCGAATCGCACCGCGGCAAAGGGTTAAGTCGACTGTTACTAAACGGAATAGAAGAGTTCGCTCGTCATAAGGGTTGCTGCAAAATCACTCTCGAGGTATTAGAGGGTAATACCACAGCACAGCAAGCTTACAGAAATTACGGGTTTGCCGGGTATGAGCTGGACCCCAAAATGGGTACTGCCATGTTCTGGGAACTGAGCCTCATATGATTTGGCGGTGATGACTTTCTTGTACGATACTGTGTACGTGTACAAGAAAACCACCCATTACTCACTTTGTTATTTTAATGGGCAAAGGAGTTACTTCTCATAAATATCAATACATTAGAAATAAGGAGGTTTCATGTTTTTTGGCATTGATACTTCATCTTTCATGCCCCATGGTCATTGTATACTGTGGAAACCTGAACTGCTTTTTCCCATTGTTGCCTCTGAGATACTCATTTTTATCGCATACACCTCAATACCTGTAGCAATTTATATTTTTCAACAGAATCGACCAGATCTGAATAGCGATTCAAAAAAACTACTTATTTTATTCTTTCTTTTCATACAGTTGTGTGGCATCACTCATTTAATCTCAGCATACAATTACTGGAACAGCGCATACGTTTTAGCAATGTTCGTTAAAGTCGCGACTGCTATTGTAAGCGTCGTGACAGCATTCATGTTGTTCAAGTTATTACCGAGGCTGATTAAGCTACCATCACCTACAGAGCACCTTAAACTTATTGAGGAGCTAAAAATACTTAACTCTCAATTAGAAGAAAAAATTCAAGAGAGAACCGCTCTCATCATGGAACAAAAGAATCTTTTAGAAACATTAGTGGAGGGGTGCACTGGGTCTATTCTTAAATACGAACCTATAATTGATGACGGCAAAATTGTGGACTTCCACAGCAGTATTGTGTTCGGCAAAGCTGCTTCAGAGGCAGGCGTAGATGGCGAAGAGCAGATCGTCGGTGAATCAGTATTAAACCTATTTCCTGATGTTGTAGAGAACGGACACTTCGATTCTGCGATACGCGCTTTCAATAATAACGAGCAAGTTATTGAAGATCCCGTGTATAGCAAAGCGCTTAATAAATACTTCAGGGTGATAAACTTCAAAAAGCCTGAAATTAGTTTTCTTCTCGTTTACTTCACAGATGTCACGCAAAGAGAACTTTTAAAACTAGATGCGATAAATAATTCAAAATTAATTATTTTAGGAGAACTTGCTGGCGGGATAGCTCACGAAATTAACAGCCCCCTGCAAATAATAAGCGGCAGCGCTGAGATGTTAGAAAACTCTATTGACCCTGAAGATAAAATCGGAAGGAAGTGCCTGCATAACATCGACACTACCGTCGCGAGAATTAGTGACATAATTAAGAATTTAAAAAGGCTATCACGAAAAGAGTCAGGCAAAGTTGGCAACGTCAATATTTGCGAGGTGTTAAAAAAATCTGTTCAACTGTATGAGCAAAGAATTAAGCTAAATGACATTCATTTAATAGAAGCATATGAAAACAGTTCACCCAACACCGTAAATACAATCGAGCTCAATGTCTTCCAAATTGTTAATAATCTCTTATCAAATGCCATACATGCACTTCAGGAAAATGACGGAGACAGAACGTTAACCATCAGCATAGAAGCGAATGGGAATGGAATAGATTTGATCTTTACAAATAATGGTCCCTTGATAGATCACAACATCCAGGAACGCATTTTTGAGCCGCTATTTACGACAAAAGACGTTGGTGAAGGAACCGGCCTTGGTTTGTCACTCTCGAAGAGGTTAGCAGAAGAAATTCAGTCCGAATTATACTTTGTTCAATCAGATGACTCCGTCAGTTTTGTTTTAAAGGTCAAAAATATAGATGAAAATCCTGCTGGTAGATGATGATCCAACAATCGTTGAGCTTTTCGAAATGGACTTGAAATACCATTATGACGATTGTGCGGTGTTCTCAGCATCTAACGGTGTAGAGGCTCTCGAACATTGCAGTAGGAGTGCCTTTGATTTGATTTTTACAGACGGCAAGATGCCAAAGATGGATGGATTGGCGCTTGCAAAGAGGTTAAAAGAAATAAACTACAGCGCTGTCACCATCCTGGTAACCGGCTATCATGAATTGATTGATGACAAAAGTTACGAGAAGTTTGGAATAACCAAGATATTACATAAACCCGTTAAATTGAAAGAGATACATGAATGTGTTGATTTCGTTAAAGATACACTCAATTCACAGAAATGAAGCAGTATAAGAGGCCCCACTGAATGTCGCTGTGACGTCAAAGAAAGTCATTACGCGGATAAGTCACACTTAACTTGACACTTTCAGTGAAAGAACATTACCCAATCTGATAAGTCTCTCTAGTACTCACAACCGCTCGTCATCCTGATGCATATCAGGGTCTCCTTGGTACGTATTGCAGACGGTCGGATTTCGATGGTGCTCAGTGTAATGAATTTCGCTAAAAGCGGAAGCTCGCAATTTTCATTATTTACGGTCTAAAATTTACAAATCGTGTGTTCCCGATGAGCAAATTTTTTTTGTCAAATAGCGAAGTAATTCGTGAGTCCAAAATAACTTGCCCAGAATGTAGACATGAAGCAACAGAAGTCATGCCTACGGATGCTTGTCAGTTCTTTTATGACTGCAAAGGTTGTAGTAAGGTTTTGAAGCCTCTTACGGGTGATTGCTGCGTCTTTTGCAGTTACGGAACAGTTAAGTGTCCGCCAATTCAAGAAGGTAAATGTTGTTGTTAGAGGGCATTCTGTTGCGAAATTGCTAACTGACCCTTTCACCGTACCACTCGATAGCGATTGGTTCGTGTTTTGTAATAAAGTCGTTTTTTAGCGACATATACAACTTATTGTCATCATCACAATCTAACGCTGCCTGCTTTTTAATAACTGCGTAGTTTCGCGCTATATCAGGGTGAGCGGTGAGGTACTCCTTAAAGGCCATGTGTCTTATCAGATTATGTGAGCCTGATTGAAAAGCATGTACGTGATGAGTGCGCACATTGCTGCCTTTCTGATAGTAGCGTCGACCTGGGATGCCATTTTCACCTTTAACTGCGTAACCACATTTTCGGAAATCCCCGGCCATACTATCGAGCACTTCGATTCGGTCCATTTCGATAAGAATATCAATGATAGGTTTTGCAGGGAGGCCAGGAATCGCGGTGCTCCCAATATGCTCAATCCTTACTACCAACCCTTTAAGGATCGAAAACAAGATTTCCTTCTCAGCGAGAAAATTATTTTGCCAAGTGCGATCGTAATCAAGTACTTCAATCTTTCGATTTTCCAAATGAATATCCTAGGATTTCCTAAATCTATGTGAGTCTTCTTTGTGGGGAAAGCGCCATGTCAAATCAGAGTATCAAACTACCCATTGAATTTCTGTTGCTTGTCTAAAGCCGAGATAGCCGCCAATGAGTAGGAACGTGGACGAAAGTAAAAAATGGAAGTTTACGATTTCATATAAGGTCAGCTCTCAGGCCCAATCAGTGTAAGATGTGTGGACGACGAGTAACCCATTGCTTCGTAAACGGGGTGGCCCAACAGCGATGCATGTAATGTGGTTCGATTGGTGCCCATTATCTGCTGTCCGGTCGCAATAGCTTGGCGCATTACGGTTTCAGCAAAACCTTTACCTCTGGCTTCTTCAGTGGTTGCGACCAACGCGATGTAAACAGTACCCAGCACTGGTAGTGCAGCAGCACACGAAACAGGTTGCCCGTCTAGATAACCGACAAACGCACAGCTATCGCTCGGCCAAAATTCTTTTGT
This sequence comes from Aestuariibacter salexigens DSM 15300, assembly GCF_000429145.1. GTDB lineage: Bacteria > Pseudomonadota > Gammaproteobacteria > Enterobacterales > Alteromonadaceae > Aestuariibacter > Aestuariibacter salexigens. Next base: position 30,479 of record NZ_AUBH01000002.1, on the reverse strand, counting down.
AGAGATGCAATCGAACAGCTCGACGGGCATGTGATAAGCATGTGCGTTAAGCACCGCAAGTTCACGCGCTCCTTTATCATCGATAACTCGTAGAATATCCAGTTCAGCCGAAGGCCTGCGCGGAGGAAGCAGCTCATCGGTCTCCATGGATATCATAGGTACTAGATTAGCAAGCCCGTACGCTTTTATCTGATGCTCCCAGTCGGCGGGACACCACTGAGGACATATTATTCCGCCAGTCGGATGGGCATGCTCCTTACTGCGAGCGCCCGCTGCCCCCAGCAAACCATCGAAACTGTCGCGTGTTGTGCAGGGTTTACTCTGAATCCAAAGGTTATAGAACATGTTTGGCGTATCTGTAAGGCAACAAGTGAAGTTCTCTCTTACCTCATATAAAGGCGATGGCAGCCTCTCCGTCATTGTCTTCCAGGCTTGAATGAAAAGCTGAACAGGGTCGGTTTGCATAATTAGCTCCAAGATATTTAGGAAAAAGCAACGGATGTTTGATATTGATGTCAAACAAAATTCAGGCCGATGGCATCGACTGGCTTTCCATAAATTAGAAATAGCGTACGCTAGAATTACAGATATGCCATAAAAACTTCAAAACTTGAACGGCAGCAACATGACACAATACAGGTCCTCGCAGAGTTCAGACTAGTCGCCTGCAACTCGCTCAAAGCTATTGCTGATTTCAGTCTACTCAGTATCAGTAATACGTAAAAGTGATCACAGAATCGATGATTTACGACGAATAATTGGCTACATAAATCCGAGAAGAGAAAGCAGAAATGACGGACTTCCGCTTATTGTCTTTTTCTGTCTGTCAGATTCAGTTGGAACTTTTTGCAAAGCATGCCAGATTTGATCTAAGCCACTACATTTTATAATAAGTCTTTTTACTCAGTACCTGCATCGACAGCGTGATGTATTCACTCACATTGATTCGGTTATGAGCAAACTCCCGGTCGAGGAGATGATGAAGCTTGTTGCAGCGTTCGAATGACGGCTCCAGCCCATCCTCGCCAAGGCATTCAATCTGGCTCTGGATTGGCAGCAGTTCGATATCTGAAATGGTCGTTGTGTACATACTGCTATCCTTGCAAAAGCATTGCTCTTTTAAGCATAGTCTGTTGTGTGGGAATGTCATTGAAGTGCATCAATAAATTTCCAAATGGACCCTAAGCGCCAGAAAAATAGTCAACTAGCCAGTTATTAGATATAGATATCCAGATGTTTGATGGGCTTGCCGTTATCGTCTAACTGTGGCTCTTCATCCGGCTGTTCAGTTGACTCTGCATCGCCATTTGAATGGGGATTTTGTTCGCCTTTGGTATCGTCATGCTGGTGTTCTTTTTGCTGCTTTTTACGCACCTCCATCTCTTCTGCATGCAGCTCTTTCTCCTCATCATTTAGCTTTCGCAGCTTGGCTTCTTTACTCACCTGCTGGACATCTTCCTTTTCTCCCTGAATGGGCACTTTACCCTCGCGGGGCAGAATAGGAAAAATCAAATCGCTAGACATACTAACACTCTTGTTAATTCTCACTGTAAATATCGACAGTACGCTCTAACACTTTACGCCCAATTGGTTATTTTTTCACCTTTTTGTCTATCTATATTCCTTTCAGCTATAGTTAATACATCACTTTACGATATTAGCTGTTGCATTCGCCGGTGCAATTGGCTACCGTTTACGCGTTTTCAGAAAAGGCTCGTTTACCAAAACATGAACAACTACTGCGCTCAAACACATCATCACCATCATATGGCATAACCTTTCAGGTTGGTGCTGGAAGGTTATTGATTTCCTTCCAGCGGCGCAGAGTAAAGAATCTACACCCCCGGAAGGACCTTCCGGGGGTTTTTCGTTATGGGCCAGAAAATTTTTACAGAATTTGAGGACAACATCATGACAGATAGCAGGCGACTGCGGATTGCCGTTCAAAAAAGCGGCAGACTGAGTGAAGACAGTATCCAGTTACTCAAGGATATCGGTATCAAATTACAGATCCGGGATCGCTTGCTGATAGCCCATTCCACCAACCAGCCTATCGACCTGCTCAGAGTCAGAGACGACGATATACCAGGTTTAGTGATGGATGGCGTGGTTGACATGGGCTTCATTGGCGAGAACGAACTCGAAGAAAAAATGCTGGAACGACAGGCGTCAGGCAAAGCATTTGAATATACCACATTGCGCCGCCTTGATTATGGCGGCTGCCGTCTGTCTATTGCAGTCCCCACCGAATTTGATTATCAAGGTGTGCAGTCATTGGCCGGTAAGAAAGTCGCGACGACTTACCCTTACCTGCTGGAGCGTTTTTTCAAGCAGCATAGTGTAAATGCTTCCGCGGTGATGCTCACAGGTTCAGTAGAAGTCGCGCCGCGCGCAGGCGTCGCCGATGCCATATGTGACCTGGTATCAACAGGCGCAACACTGGAAGCCAACGGCCTGCAGGAAGAAGATGTTATTTTCCGTTCCAAAGCTGTGCTTATTCAGCGTCCGGGCGAGCTTTCGGATGATAAACAGCAATTAATCAACCGTTTGTTGCCGCGCATTGACGGCGTCATGCAGGCAAAAGAAAGCAAGTACATCATGCTGCATGCTCCGAAACTTTATCTGGAACAAGTCAAAAGCCTGTTACCCGGTGCAGAAAACCCAACTGTATTGCCGCTTGCAGGAAACGAGGACGTGGTCGCGATCCACGTGGTCAGCACCGAAACACTGTTTTGGGAAACCATGGAAAAGCTGAAAGCCCTTGGCTGCAGCTCCATACTCGTTATGCCTATTGAGAAGATGATGGGGTAAATCATGACGCTCAGTATTTGGTCTGAATTAAACGACATGCAGCGTGACGCGCTTTTGTCCCGTCCCGCAATGGCAGACAATATGGCTCTTCGCGGCGCTGTGAGCGACATTATCCAGCAGGTGAAAGACAACGGTGACGATGCAGTTAAGGCATTGACAGCAAAATTCGATGGCGTCGTGCTCAACGAGCTAAAATTGTCCAACGACGCTCTGAGTGCAGCTTCAGGCGAACTGAGCAGTGAAGTAAAAGCCGCTATTGAGTTAGCTTACTCGACGATAAAAACCTTTCACTCGGCACAGATGCCGCAGGATATCCGGATTGAGACGGCTCCCGGCGTTACCTGTGAACTGAAACATGCGCCTATCGATGCTGTGGGACTATACATCCCCGGCGGAAGTGCGCCTCTGCCTTCAACCGTACTGATGCTGGGTGTCACCGCCCAGGTTGCAGGGTGCAGACGCCGGGTACTGTGCACGCCTCCGGGCCCTGATGGCACTATCGCCGCAGAAATCCGCTATGCAGCCCGGCTATGTGGAATTGAAGAAATCTACCTGTGTGGTGGGGCGCAGGCGATTGCTGCATTGGCGTTAGGCACACAAAGCATAGACAAGGTCGATAAAATTTACGGTCCCGGTAACAGCTTCGTGACTGAGGCAAAACAGCAGGTCAGCCAACTTCCGGGCGGTCCGGCTATTGATATGCCTGCGGGTCCATCCGAAGTGCTGGTCATTGCCGATCAACAGGCTAACCCTGAGTTTATCGCCTCAGATTTACTCTCTCAGGCGGAACACGGGCCCGACTCACAGGCGGTGCTGGTATGCCATGATCGCGCGACAATCGAAAAGACTCAGGAGGCGGTTTCGCGGCAGCTTGCCAGGTTGTCTCGAAAAGAGATTGCCGCAAAAGCCATATCCCACAGTCGCTACATTCTTACCTCTTCCCTTAATCAGAGTGTTGAGGTCAGCAATCGCTACGCACCAGAGCACCTGATAGTGCAGACGGATGATGCGCGGGCGTTGTTACCCACTCTCACCAACGCCGGCTCCATCTTCCTGGGTCCATGGTCACCAGAATCTGCCGGGGACTACGCCAGCGGCACAAACCACGTGCTACCGACCTACGGCTACGCACGCAATTATTCAAGTCTGGGACTGATGGATTTTATGCGCCGTTTTACGGTTCAGGAGCTCAGTCAGTCAGGACTTAAGGCAATTGGGCCCGCGATTATGACGTTGGCTGATGCAGAAGGCCTTGATGCGCACCGTGAAGCAGTCGCAATACGCTTGTCGGCATTACAAGGAGAGCAGCGATGAGCATTGTCGATAAACTCCTGTGTGATAATTTAAAAGCACTAAAGCCCTATGAGTCGGCCAGACGCCTGTTTTCTGGCGGCCAGGATTGGCTAAACGCTAATGAATCGCCCTTTGCAAACGCCTATGATATCGATCATAGCCGTTTTAACCGTTATCCTGATTGTCAGCCTGCCAGTCTGATCAAGGGCTATGCAGAATATGCTGGCGTTCGTTATGATCAGGTTATCTGTACTCGCGGTGCCGATGAGGGCATTGAGTTGCTGATCCGGACTTTTTGTACGCCCGGCAAAGATGCCATTCTCATCACACCACCCACCTACGGTATGTATGCCATCAGCGCTGAAACATGCAATATCGGCATCGAAAAAGCGCCGCTATGCGAGGATTTTTCCCTTGATGTCGACGCCATGCTGAAATGGGTAGGAAAGGTCAATGTCGTATTTGTTTGTTCACCTAATAACCCGACTGGCACCCGTATCGCCCCGCAGCAGCTTACTGCCATTCTTGAAGGGTTTGCCGATTCAGCACTGGTGGTGGTGGATGAAGCCTACATTGAGTTCGATGAACAGTTCAGTACGGCGCCGATGTTAGCTCAATATGACAACCTGGTGATATTGCGCACGTTGTCAAAAGCCTATGCTCTGGCAGGGCTGCGCTGCGGATTCACGTTAGCATCCAGCGATATTATTCAGGCACTGCTTAAGGTTATTGCGCCTTATCCGGTACCTGAGCCTGTCGCACAAATCGCTTGTCAGGCGCTGTCTGAGCAGGGCGTTGCGCAGATGCGCTCACAGGTCAGTGAGCTTAATCAGCAAAAAGCATGGCTGAAGTCATCGCTAGACAAATTTCCCAGCATCACGCTGGTTGGCGATGACAATGCAAACTTCATTCTGTTTCGCTGTGAGCAGCGTATGGAATTGATGGCCTACCTTGTTGAACAGGGTATGCTGATCCGAGACCAGTCAAAACAGTATAATTTGCACGACTGTCTGCGTGTGACCGTAGGCAATGACGAGCAGAATCAGCGTTTCGTCGCTCTGCTCACCACATTTTTCCAACAACAGGGGATATCTGCATGAGCCTGGATGCCGGCACCCAATACCCAATACTTTTTATTGACCGCGACGGCACGCTGGTTGAAGAGCCACCTATCGACAAACAGCTGGATAGCCTGGAAAAGCTGGTATTTGAACCCTATGTCATTCCTGTCCTATTAAAATTGCAGCAGGCTGGTTTTAAACTGGTCATGGTCAGTAATCAGGACGGACTGGGCACAGACAGTTTCCCGCAGGCCGATTTTGACGTGCCTCATAACAAAATGATGGGCGTATTTGAAAGCCAGGGGATCACGTTCGATGACGTACTGATTTGTCCCCACTTTGACGCTGATAACTGTAGCTGCCGCAAACCCAAGCTGGGGCTGGTGCAATCTTATCTGAGTGATGGCAAAGTCGATTTTACCCGCTCATATGTGATTGGCGATCGTGAGACTGATATGCAGCTGGCGCAGAGCATGGGCATTCGTGGCTTACGCTATGACAGGGAGACTTTGAACTGGACCGCCATCGAGAGTCAATTGCTGGCCCGCTCGCGAACCGCGCAAGTGACACGCAAAACGTCAGAAACCGACATTCGGGTGTTCGTCGATCTGGATAGCTCAGCTAAGTCAGCTATCCACACTGGCATCGGCTTTTTCGACCATATGCTTGACCAAATAGCGACGCACGCCGGGTTTGAGCTACAACTTAGCGTCGAGGGTGACTTGCACATCGACGATCATCACAGCGTCGAGGACACCGCGCTGGCGCTTGGTGAGGCGCTAAAAAAGGCGCTTGGTGATAAACGCGGAATAGGCCGGTTTGGCTTCGCGCTGCCGATGGATGAATGCCGCGCAGAGTGCATTATGGATATCTCCAATCGTCCTTATCTTAAATTTGATGCAGAGTTTAGCCGCGATTCGGTGGGTGAAATGGCAACCGAAATGGTGCCGCATTTCTTTTACTCGCTGGCGCAGGCGATGGGCCTGTCACTGCACCTTTCCACCACAGAAGGCAATGCTCACCATCAGGTAGAAAGTTTGTTTAAAGTGTTTGGCCGCGCATTACGTCAGGCCATCAGTAAACAGGGCGATGCACTACCCAGCAGTAAAGGAGCACTGTGATGGCACAGGACATCGTGATCGTTAACACCGGTTGCGCCAATATCTCATCTGTGCGCTTTGCATTACAGCGTTTGGGCGCCACTGTGACGGTGAGTGACCAGCCTGCACGAATACAGGCCGCAGATAAAGTGTTTTTACCAGGCGTGGGCAGCGCCAATGCTGCGATGGCATCGATCTCGGCCAAGGGTTTAAACACCTGTATTCAGGCGCTGACTCAGCCGACGCTTGGAATCTGCCTTGGCATGCAGTTAATGGTGAGTGAATCGATGGAAGGGCCTGGTGGGCATACCACGTGCCTGAACTTGATGCCAGGCGTTGTCGAGCGCATGCAGGTAGGTGACTTACGTTTGCCGCATATGGGCTGGAATACCGTGGTGCCAAAAGAGCATGAAACACTGTTCCGCGGCATTGACGCGGGTACCTATTTTTACTTTGTACATAGCTTTTGCGTCACACCTTACCAACATACGCTGGCGACCTGCGACTATGGTATGCCGTTTTCAGCGGCATTGCGCAACGATAATTTTTTTGGCGTGCAGTTTCACCCGGAGCGCTCCGGTGATGCCGGTGCACAACTGCTTGAAAACTTTATGAGGCTGTAATGATCATCCCAGCAATTGATTTAATTGATGGTCAGGTAGTACGTCTGTATCAGGGCGATTATGACAAGAAGACTGCGTATCAATTGGACCCCGTGGAAGTGGTCCACCAGTATGCCGACGATGGCGCAACCTGGTTACATATCGTCGACCTGACCGGCGCCAAAGATACCAACAAAAGACAGCTGACATTGATCAAAAAAATGGTCGATACCGGTCGTATGCAGTTTCAGGCGGGTGGCGGGATCCGTGATGAACGGGATGTAAGCCAGCTTCTTGATATTGGTGTCAGACGTGTTGTTATCGGTTCGCTGGCAGTGAAAAAGCCAGAGTTGGTGCAACAGTGGATGACCAACTACGGCGCCGAAAGCGTTGTTCTGGCTCTGGATGTCAATATTGATGATAACGGCAATAAGTTCATCGCGACCCATGGCTGGCAGGAAAACTCGGGCGTGGCACTTGAGTCATTGCTCGAAACGTTTCTATCGTTCGGTGCATGCCATGTTCTGTGCACCGATATCAGTCGTGACGGTACCTTACAAGGTGCCAATGAGGCGCTATATGAACAGATGGTTGCGCAATTCCCGAGTGTTCAATGGCAGGCATCTGGCGGCATTGGTAGTCTTGCAGATATCGCGCGATTGAAACCGAGCGGCGTACAGGGCGTGATCCTGGGTCGTGCATTACTGGAAGGCAAGTTTACAGTAAAGGAGGCGATTCAATGCTGGCAAGACGCATAATTCCATGTCTTGACGTACGCGATGGCGTGGTTGTTAAAGGCGTAAAGTTTCGCAACCACGAGATTGTCGGCGATATTGTCCCGCTTGCCGAGCGCTATGCGCAGGAAGGAGCAGACGAGCTGGTCTTCTACGACATCACCGCGTCCAGCGACCAGCGCACCGTCGACAAGAGTTGGGTCAGCCGTATCGCTGAGGTGATCGACATTCCTTTTTGTGTCGCAGGTGGTATAAAAACGGTTGAAGATGCTGGCAAAATCCTGGAAATGGGCGCCGACAAAATATCGGTAAACTCACCTGCCCTTCTCAACCCCAGGCTCATTACCGAGCTTCACGATACCTTTGGTCAGCAGTGTGTGGTCGTCGGGATTGACAGCTTTTTTGATGAAAAGACCGGCGCATATCAGGTCCATCAGTTCACCGGAGATGAAGCGCGTACCCAGGTAACGAGCTGGCAAACGGCAGATTGGGTGCAAGAAGTACAGCAACGCGGAGCCGGTGAAATTGTGCTTAACTGCATGAATCAGGATGGCGTACGCAGCGGTTACGATATCGTACAACTGCAAAACATTCGCAAACTCTGTCAGGTACCACTGATCGCTTCCGGAGGCGCAGGCGAGATGCAGCACTTCGCTGACGTGTTTACGCAGGCTGATGTAGATGGCGCGCTGGCGGCATCTGTCTTTCACAAAGCAGTGATTGCGATCCCCGAGCTTAAGCACTGGCTGCTTGGACAAGGTATAAGCATCCGTCAATAACGTAGTATGAGAACACCATGAAAATAGACAGCAGCAATCTGGCTGAACTTGCCTGGCAAAAGATGCAGGGACTATTACCTGCCGTTGTTCAGGATGCCACTAGCGGTAAAGTCCTGATGCAGGGCTATATGAATGAGGAAGCGCTGGCACATACGCTGCAAACGGGTAATGTGACCTTTTTTAGCCGCTCTAAACAGCGCCTGTGGACCAAAGGCGAAACCTCTGGCAATACCCTTACACTGGCGAGCGTTAGTGCGGATTGTGATGCAGACAGTCTGCTTATTCTGGCCCATCCACAAGGTCCTACCTGTCATACCGGTAAGGAAAGCTGCTGGTTTGATGGGGCGATTGCTGACATGACGTTTATCGCCGATCTCGAACGGCTATTGGTAGCCAGAAAGGATGCCGATCCTGCATCCAGCTACACCGCCAAGCTGTACGCATCCGGGATCAAAAGAATGGCCCAGAAAGTCGGTGAAGAAGGCGTGGAGACTGCGCTCGCTGCGACTGTACGGGACCTGGATGAATTAAAAAACGAATCTGCGGACTTGCTCTATCACCTGATTGTGCTGCTTCAGGCCAGCGGTCTGTCACTACACGATGTTATTGAGGTGTTGCGAGAGCGCCACCGCTAGTCTTCGGCGGCGTTTTGTAATTTTTTAATCAGCTCGATGGGCATTGATTTGTGTGCGACAAGATAGGCATCAACGGCAAGGTCTGGCACGTCGCGAACAGCTCGCAGCTTAGCAGGATCGTAACCAAATTCAGTTGCAGTAGGCTCAATCAGGTTGGTGTCTTCAAGGATCATGTCGACATGGCCTGACATCACATAGCGCCAGGAGCACTGGATATCTGGGCACACCAGAAGATGTTTATTTTCCTCGAGTCCTTTAGATTTCAGCCATTGGTAGCTGATGTCGCGACGCTGTACTGCTATGCTGAAATTTTTAAGCGCATCCCAATCGTCGATAACAATGTCGTCTCGATTGGCTAAGCCCACCAGACTCAGTTCGTAGCGCGCCACCTTGGCAATCCAGTGATACAAGTCTTCGCGCTGAGGCGTTCGGGCCACGCCAAACAAAAGCGCACTACCCGTATCTTCGAACTTTTTCACTGCCCTCGCCCAGGGATAGATCTCAAATTCCGCTTCAACCCCGGCACGCTGCAACAACGCGCGCACTCTATCTGTTGCAATGCCAGTCACCACTCCGTTTTCAAGTGTTTGAAATGGCGGAGAGGGCTCGGTGTAAACAATCAGTGGCTGGGCTGCATTACCACTGCTGCTAATTACCAGCAAGGCACAGCAGGCAATGATTCGAAACAAGTACTTGTAATGGCGTGCAGACTGTAACAACTCATCAGCCCTTTTAATACGAAGAGGTTTCATCCTATCGGGAGGCGCGCAAGATTACAACGTAGAGGCAACATTATCCTGTCTTAAGGGCCGATTTAAGCTCGGTAAGGTGGTCATCGAAGTGCTGCCACTGTTGCATAGCAGAGCGGAATATCGGCTGCCTGACTTGTTCTGAACTGGGCGTCTTGATGGTGCGCTCCGTGTTGTAATAATACAGGCAGGATTGCTCGAAGGGTAAACCACAATAGTCCAATATGCGCCTTACCTGCCCCTCCAGATCGTCAATCACATCCTCATGTTGTACTCGAAGCACAAAGCCCGGCAGTACCTTGTCCCAGTGCTTCATTAGTTTGACATAGGCTTGGTAGTAACGCCCTATCGCATTCAGGCTGTAAGTAAACTCCTGCCCCTCTCCAAAGAGCTGTTTGAAACCACTGAAGCAACATGCCATGGGCTCTCTTCTTGCATCGATGACTTTAGCGTTCGGCAGGATCAGTTTGATCAGACCAACATGCATAAAGTTATTCGGCATTTTATCAATAAAATACGCAGCCCCCTGTCGATAGACCTGAGTTTGCTCGATAAACTGCTCACCGAAGCGGCGTAAATAATCACTTGGCAGCTCTGCCATGCCTTGTGGATATCCTCTTTTTTGCAGTCGGGCGGCTAAACTCAGGATATTATGCAACTCCATGGTGCCATCAACCTGTGAATGGGACGCCAGGATCTGCTCCAGCAACGTTGAACCCGCGCGCGGAAGTCCGACAATAAAAATAGGCGCATCATCGCTACACCCTGCCCCGCCATGATGCTCAAAAAGTGCGGGGGTAAAGTGCTCGATAATACCGTCAATATAGGCTTCAGTGCGGGCAATGTCATAGCCAGATACGGATGATTTCAGGGCATTGCCCTGTGCATAATAACGAAACGACTCATCGTATTGCTGGCGATCTTCCAGTGCTTTCCCCAATGCAAAAGCGAAATGAATACGGTCGTCAATAGCAACATCGGGAGCGTAAACCTGCTCCTGCATGTGAGCGACTTCTTGTTCGGTAAAACGGTATGTTTTGGTATTCGCCAGAGACCAGAACGCATCGCCAAGATCGTGGCGATTTTGATAAGCATGCTGATATTGGGTGATGGCCTCAGTAAACTCGCCTTTGGCTTTATAAGCGTGGCCAAGCAGCAGGTTAATGGCATACTGCTTGTCATCTTTTTTGAGTACTTGCTGATAAATCGCAATCGCTTCGTTCAGCTCTCCTACACCAACCAACGCACTGGCTCTGGCAACGACGAGTTGTGGATGATGGTTAAATTTGTCTAACGAACGCTCGATTAGCGTGAGTGCATCGGCAAACTTAGCCTGTTTGGCATACAGTTTAATCAACTCAAGTGAGGCAGCAAAAAAGTCTGTATGTAGCTCCACGCAGCTTTCTAAAATAAATTCTGCCTCACTGTACACTTTCATCTGAATGCCAATCTGAGCCAGGCATAGCATCGCATCCCGCTGATGTTTTTGTTGTTGCAGATATTGACGACAGACCTTATCAGCGAGCGATAATTTGCCTTCATACATGAGATCCAGCGCGCCGAGCACCTGTTTCGGGAGTGAATGCAGATACTCCACCTGCTCCGTGGCTATCTTTACTGCTGGCTGATTGGACAGGGATTCATACAGTGGCAATAAGGCCCGCCAGGCAGACAATAATGCCGGGTTGATTTGCGTTGCCCGGTAAAATGCACTGGCTGCCGGCAACGTGCGGTTCAGTGCCTGCTCACAGTAACCTCTCTCCTGATACGCCCTGGCATGATTAGGTGAGTGCTCCAGCACTGATTCAATGGTGAGTAGTGCCTCTTCGTAACGCATTGACAGGCGCTGAGCTACGGCGAGCATGTATAGCGCCTCAACCCGAATTTCCGCACTGCACGTTGACACCAACGCTGAGGCTTGCTGCATGGCCTGAGCCAGCTGCGACTGCTGGATAAGTTGCTTGATATAGGTTAGCTGTTGTTGTTCTGACATTGTATTTGCAATGAAAAGTGGACGTGTATTGTTAAACCATCAACGAAAAAGGGCAAGCCCAATGGCTTGCCCCTCACGCTCGGTGCTTACAACTTAATAAAAGTCATATGACAATCTTAAACCTATAGTACGAGGCCGGTTTGTTACGACTTTTGGCGTAAACTGCTGCGTATCAATGTAAAGCACCGCAGATTCATCAAACAAATTGTCGATAAACAGCTCTGCTTTCCACTCATTTTTCTGCACACCAAATGCAACGCTGGCAATCATGTAGCTTTCCTGAACATAGCGACCACCGCGGAACGTTTGTCCATTGGTATCTGTGTAGGTGACACCGTCATATACGGCTGCTTCCTGCTGTATCGGTAAGCCGCTGCCTGTGCCATAAATCAGGCTGGTTGCCTCTTCCATCACAAAGGCATCCATTACCATACCGGACAATCGGTCACCGGTGTACGTCACTGAGCCGTTAACGAAGCCAGTCATGCCATCGGGCAGCTCGTAGAAGTAACGCGCTCTGATATTACCCGAGAAGTCGGCTGAGAAAGGTAACTCAGAGCCTACTCCAGGCGAAATACCTACCAATTCAGGATTGATGCTGGTTAGCTCGGTGTCGAGGAAACTCATGGCCGCATTGATCACCAGGTCGTCTGTTGCCAGCCAGGTTAAGTCGGCATCCAAGCCTTTGATCTCTGCATCACCCACATTATCAGTGAATACCAGGAAGCTGATGTTGGTGGGGTCAAAGCGGGACGTCTGCAAGTCGGTGATTTCAGAATAGAAGGCCGTTGCATTGACACGCAGAATGCCGTCAAAAAAGTCACCTTTCATACCCAGCTCATAGTTATCCAGCGTATCGGTCAGTGAATATACTGGGATACGGAAGCCATCGAATGCGCCCTGCTGATTGGTCGCCAGTCCACCGCCGACGCGGTTGGTAACCGGCGGACGGAAGCCTTCTGAATAGGTAGTAAACAGTAATACGTCGTCGTTAACTTTCCAATCCAGCGAGAACTTAAGGATAGTGTCATCAACGGTCAATGTGCCATTGTCATCCAACAATCCCACTTCAAGTTGACCACTGTTCACGGCCTGTTGCACTAATGCAGGGTCTTCACCGACCGCAATCAATTCGTCCGGATCTAAGGTGGCAAAAGCTTTAATACGTCGGCTCACGTCCACTGTGGTGGTCGAGCCTTTGAACGTATCGTCAATCTCATACCAACGAGCGCCGAAACTCGCTGTTAACGTATCGGTGAGGTCATATTCCAACTGACCGAATACGGCAATTTGCTCAATGGTATGGGTCACGTCGTTAACAAAGCTGATTTCCGACTCAAATGGGCCGCCGTCGCTGTTGATACCTTCCGTACCAACCAGCGTGCGTTGCAGATTGTTAAAGAAGCCTAAGTCGGTATTCCCAATATTAAATTTACCAACAGTGGCCACTTCCTGATCGTCATAGAATATACCTGCGGTGACACGCCAGTCTTTGTTCGGATCTGTATTGAATCTTAATTCGTGGGTCACACGGCTAGTTTGTGTGGATTCCTTGTAAAATTTGGTTGGATCCAAACAACGTTCATCTGCCGGGGTCGCCGCCTCGTAGTGATTACACACATAATACGCGGCAAACAGTCCGCCGTTGGTATAACCGGTGTAATCGATGGTGGAGTCGATATCTCTGTCTAAATAACCACCGGTATAGACGATATCCAACTGCTCCAGACGCCCTTCAAGGGTCCAGGTTGTTAATCCAAACTCATCGTCGTTATCTTCGGGAATAAAGCGGTTGGTTGATGACTCACCTTCGAGATTAGGGTCGTAGGCAAACACACCTTCTGTGTCCAACGTTTGCTGAGTATGCTGAACTAATAAGTCCCAATCTGCATTGATCCGGTACTTTGCCCCAACGCGCACCCCAGAATAGGTTGCGTCATTAAAATCATCCTCAACCAGACTGTCGTTTTTTGGCGGTACCACAGGCGTGTTGGCCGGGTCACTCAATACCCCGCCGGAAATGCGGTCAATCACCACAGCACTGCCAATATAGCCGCCGTTGCCCGGCTCATTCAGGACGTTGTCGATCCAACCGCCCTGCCTTTCGTTATAAGCGGCAATACGAATGGCTAAATCATCTGAAGGCACGAAATTGAAATAACCTTCTACCGAATTACTCATCTCACCGCCTTTGGTGAAACTCACACTGGTGTCAAATCCGGCAGCGAAACCGGCAAAGTCTGGTTTCTTAGTGATGAGTCGAACCGTACCGGCTTGAGAGCTCGCGCCAAACAATGTGCCTTGTGGACCAGGTAGCACCTCAACCCGCTCCATATCCGTTGCATAGATGTCAAGATTACGCCCTTGCATAGAGACCGGCTGTTCATCCAAATAGAAGGCCACAGCAGGCTGCAACGCTTGCACGCTGGATACCGCAATGTTGGTTTGCGTGGTTGCAGCGCCACGAATGTAAATTTCATTCTGGCCAGGTCCTGTGCCCTGGAACACGACATTAGGGAGGTATTCAACATAGTCCTGGAAGTTATCAACACCTAAATTTTCCAGCGCCTGTCCATTAAGTGCAGTGACCGCAACAGGAATGTCCTGTATCGATTCGGCACGTTTTGTCGCCGTCACTTCAATCGTTTCTATTTTTTTGGCTTTTTGATCGTCTTCCTGCGCCTGTACGCTCACAGCAGTTAAGGCTGCAAGTACTGCACAGCTTACTTTGTTCATCTTCATGGGGCAGTATTTCCTCAGTGTTGAGTGTTAATTTGCTTATTCATTGAATAGAACAGTTTTTCATTATTTTATTCGTTATTATTTATTGCTCTCTAACTAGTATTACATACTGACAAAAAAGTGCATTAATACTTAAGTCTCTGTTTTTATATATAATCACGAATATCAGTTACCCCAATCATTCACTTTCAGATCAATTTTTATATTGCCTTCTAACTATTTTCACTCTTCTTTATTGCTTCAACTTCTGTGAGTTTCTGCTATCGTTTGCGCATCAGTTTGCAAGGTGGTTGAGTCCCCGTGACAGAGAAGAAAACACATTTGAATCCACACGTTTTTATCAGCTCGTCAGTTCTGATTCTGGTGTTAGTCACGTTCGCGCTGGTGTCACCTAATCTTGCCGATACGTTGTTTAACGCCACGCAGAGCGCGATTGTCGATAACGGCAGTTGGTTCTATGTACTGACCGTTGCGGTGATTTTGTTGCTGGTTACCTTTCTGGGAATGTCCAGGTATGGCGATATTCGCCTTGGACCAGATCATGCTTCTCCGGATTACTCGACCATGACCTGGCTCTCTATGCTATTCGCTGCGGGCATGGGAATTGGGCTGATGTTTTTCGGTGTGGCTGAACCCATCATGCATTACCTTTCCCCGCCAACCGCCGAATCAGGTACAGTAGAAGCGGTGCGAGAAGCGATGAAAATGACGTTTTTTCACTGGGGACTGCATGCCTGGGCAATCTATGCCGTTGTAGCACTGGTTCTTGCTTACTTCAGTTTTCGTCACGGTTTACCCTTAACGCTGCGCAGCGCGTTGTACCCGCTTATTGGCGATCGCATCCATGGTTGGGCTGGACATGTCGTCGATATCTTTGCAGTGACGAGCACCATTTTCGGCGTCGCGACGTCATTAGGGCTTGGCGCATCTCAGATTAATGCTGGCTTTGACTACCTGTTTAATATCGGCGTGACTACGACCAATCAGATTATTTTGATGTGTATTATCATCGGTTTTGCCATTGTGTCTGTTGTCTCTGGTCTGGATAAGGGCATACGTCGGTTGTCTGAAACCAATATGGTCCTGGCGATAGCATTGCTGGTCTTTATTTTAGTCTTAGGGCCCACTGTATTTCTGTTAAAAGCATTTTTACAAAATACCGGTGCCTATCTGTCTGACATTGTACGCAATACCTTTAATCTATTCGCCTATCAGAAAACCGACTGGATTGGTGGCTGGACCATATTTTACTGGGGCTGGTGGATTGCCTGGGCTCCGTTTGTGGGGTTGTTTATCGCACGAATTAGCCGCGGTAGAACCATTCGTGAATTTGTTCTCGGCGTGTTATTGGTGCCGACCGCATTCACCCTATTCTGGATGACAGTGTTCGGCAACTCAGCCATCCAAATGGTATTCGAGCAAGGTCTCGTGGAGCTTGGTGAGATGGTAAGCCAAAATACCTCAGTGGCGCTGTTTGTTTTTCTGCAGGAATTTCCCTTCGCCAGTGTCCTGACATTCCTGGCCATCATTATGGTGGTCATTTTCTTTGTCACGTCTTGTGATTCAGGCGCCATGGTCGTCGATATGCTGTGTTCTTACGGCAAAAATGATACGCCCGTCTGGCAGCGAATCTATTGGGCATCCGGTGTGGGCATCGTCGCTGCGGCTCTGCTTCTGGCTGGTGGACTTAGCGCATTACAAACCATGACCATTGCTGCTGCGCTGCCATTTGCTCTGATATTGATAGCTGCAATGCTGGGATTGATCAAGGCACTTAGGGTGGACAAGTTCAAACGTGAAAGCCTGCAAATGAACGTGGTGCCTACTCACCCTCATGAAGCTTCTGCGGACTGGCAGGAGAGGTTGCGAACGATTGTGGACTTCCCTAACAAACAACGAGTTGAAAGCTTTGTTAATGAAACAGTGCGTGAAGCCATGCAATCGGTGCGCAGCGAACTGGAAAAAACAGGTATCAACGCAGAGGTTTCCTCTGTGAAGCATGGCTTGCAGATAACCATTGAGCAGGGTGATGCACAGCCATTCGTCTATGGTGTGTATTTAGCGCGGCACAACCAGCCAGAGTATGCCTGCCAAGATTACGATGAAGAGGTCGTCTATTACCGTGCAGAAGTGCATTTGCATGAGGGTGGACAAGATTACGACATTATGGGTTGGTCAAAGCTGGCGGTACTGAATGACATTATTGACCAATACCAAAAACACTTACACTTCCTCCATTTACTGAGGTAAATTACAGGCCTTAATGTTTATGTCAGTGAACATGCAGCATGCAAAAAGATGAAGAATTACTTGTCGCACTGCGCAGAGTGATCCGAGCAATCGACCTACGCTCAAAGCAACTGAGCAAAAATGTCGGTTTAACCGGTCCACAGCTTCTGGTTATGCAAAATATCGACAGGCAACCTGGCATTATGGTCAGGCAGGTGGCGCAAAATATCACGTTAAGTCCAGCAACGGTTACCAGCATCCTCGACAGGCTGGAGAAAAAAGAGCTTGTGCAGCGTATCCGCAGCACTGAGGACAAACGACGGGTTGGATTGTTTTTGACTCAATCCGGTCAGGAGATATTGGAAAACGCCCCATTACCTCTGCAGGAACACTTTACCAATCGCTTCGCACAGCTGGAAGAATGGGAGCAGAGTCAGATGGTGGCGACCATGCAGCGTATCGCCAGCATGATGGATGCAGAAGATATTGATGCATCGCCGCTGTTGGAGATTGGCACGCTGGAAGAAAAAGCCTAGATGCCGGCTCGGGCGCCAGCATGACGTTATGATTGGGCCGGCATGACGTTACTAGTCGGCCGGCATGACGTTGGCTGACGTCGCACCCGCGTCCATCTATTCGTCGCACCCGCGCAGGCGGGTGTCTTTGAAACACTCCCTTACAGCTTGACGCAACTTCTTCTTTTGCAATTCACTACACTCATATCTGTTTTATTTGGTGCAGATAGTCCTCATGTTAAACCTAATCAAAGAAAACCTCGGCTTTATCACAGTATTGTGTTTACTGTTTATGATGCGCAGCAGCTTTGCTGACTGGTACGTAGTGCCGACTGGCTCAATGTTGCCCACTATTGTTGAGGGC
This sequence comes from Aestuariibacter salexigens DSM 15300, assembly GCF_000429145.1. Lineage (GTDB taxonomy): Bacteria > Pseudomonadota > Gammaproteobacteria > Enterobacterales > Alteromonadaceae > Aestuariibacter > Aestuariibacter salexigens. Next base: position 12,872 of record NZ_AUBH01000002.1, on the reverse strand, counting down.
GACAGAATTCTGGTGAATAAAATGGCCTATAGGCTAGAGGTGCCATTTACGGATATCAGCTTGATAGATATCGATTCGCCGCAGCGCGGCGATATTGTGGTGTTCAACAGCAGCGCTGCAGAGTCTCGAATGGTAAAAAGAGTCATTGGATTGCCCGGCGATCGCGTTGCTATGCATGACAACAGGCTTTATCTGAACGGCGCCCCACTCTCTTATCAAGAGTCTGACTTGTCTTTCACGTGGAGCGAATCTCTGGCTGGCGTGAAACATCCAGTGCAATGGATACCTGCACCAAAACCCATGTCATCTTTTGCAGAAACGGTCGTGCCGGACGCGCACTATCTGGTGCTGGGCGATAACCGAAACAACAGCGCTGACTCGCGAGTTTATGGGTTTGTTCCTGCATCAGAATTGCAGGGCAAAGCACTCAGGGTGCTGGTCTCACTCGATGCCGACAATTATTACTTACCGCGAGCCGACAGGTTTAATGTCCCATTGATTTAAACCCAAAATAATTCATATAAAACAGTGGGATAAAAATTTTTTAATTTTTTTACTTGAAAAAAAATTGCATCACCCCACTTCTATGTTGTCGGCGCCGAAAGGGTCGACAGACACGCCGCCGCGAAGCGGGGCAATTTTAAAAAACATATTGCTTAAAAAAAGGATATGACCATGCGTACTATCGATCTATCTCCACTTTACCGTTCATTCATTGGCTCTGATCATTTGGCTGCACTTGTAGATGCAGCAACACGAAATGAGAAGCAGGCAAGCTATCCACCCTACAATATCGAGCTTATGGGTGAAGACAAATACCGAATTACTATGGCCGTGGCGGGATTCGGCACTGATGATATTTCTATCGAAGTGCAAGAAAACACGTTAACCATCACTGGCGCGAAAGAGTCAAAAGAAGACAATGAGCAAGACAGAAAATTCCTGCACAAAGGCATTTCTGAACGCAATTTTGAGCGTAAGTTCCAGCTTGGTGACAACGTCAAAGTGTTAACCGCCGACATGCAAAACGGGCTGTTACATATCGACCTGGAACGTGTCATCCCAGAGGCGAAGAAGCCTCGCCGTATCGAGATCGGCAGTAACCTGATAGAGAATAACTAACCGGTCTGTCGTCCTAAAAAAGTGTTGTGTTCCCGAATAGCGGCGCCTCATGGCGCCGTTTTTCTTTTTTTAAAAGGGCGTAAGCGCGTTATCCCTAAAGTCTCACTACCGTTGTGCCGATAAAGAAATACACATCGAGAGTAGAGGTACGGTGACAATGAACTACGACAGATTTTTTGCGGGACACGCATTACTTCCAAAACAGCCGGTAATGAGCGCTCAGTCTCTTAGCATACGATATCGCGTAGCAGCGCTCGGTCAACGCACTGTCGCTGAGTTCAATCGTCTCACTACCCTATTCAATAGTGCTTCCACACGCGCCACTCAGGAAATGTTGTTGGATAAACGACAGCGCCTGATATTACACGCGGTAAGAGAGCAGGTTCAACAAGACCAGCTGTTAGCAGCCTAACTAACGCATTGCGTTAGAGATAAAACTCGATAAGCACCAGCGCCGACAGTCCTAACATCGCGAAAAAGGTAAGAAGGGTTCCCCATACTCGCTGCCAGCTTGCGCCATGATGATGGCGCAGGCCATAGGCATGTAACACCCGACCAAACAACAAGCTCGCACCTGCCAGATGCAGAAAGACGGGCGCGCCTTTATTCAGCTCAGCGACAAGTAAGAGAAAAAGCGTGATTGGCACATACTCAGCGAAATTGCCATGACAGCGAATAACCTGTTCCAGATGCTTGTCTTCGCCATATCCCAGACTGACCTTGTGCTGACGACGATAGGCTATCACCAGCATACTCAAATACAGATAACATAGACAAAGCAGTGCGGCGTAAAATGCGGTAACAGGTACGAGCATAATGAACATTTATTAGTCGAGTTTAGATCAGCATAAATCAATGCCACGCATAAAAAAAGCCCGCCTGAACCGGCGGGCTTTCTATCAATATACGTTGAGAACGAACTAACCAAGCATATCGGCCAGTTTAGCGCTTACATCAGCAACAGGCTGTGTACCGTCCAGTTTATGGTAAGCACAGTGTCCAGCATCGGCCTCAGCACTGTAATAATTCACCAGAGGTTTGGTCTGCTCATGATAAATCGCGAGACGCTTACGCACGGTTTCCTCTTTATCGTCATCGCGAATGATCAGCTCTTCACCAGTTTGGTCGTCCTTTCCTTCCTGCTTCGGTGGATTGTACACAACGTGATAAACACGCCCAGAACCGGGGTGAACACGACGACCGCCCATGCGCTCAACGATAACGTCATCGGCAACATCAAACTCGATTACGTGGTCTATTTCAATGCCCGCATCTTTCATTGCATCGGCCTGAGGAATGGTACGTGGAAACCCATCTAACAGGAAACCATTCGCGCAATCACTTTGCGCAATGCGCTCTTTGACCAGTCCTATGATCAGATCATCTGACACCAGTTTACCCGCGTCCATGACCTGTTTTGCCGCCAAGCCTAACTCTGTGCCCGCTTTAATAGCAGCTCGAAGCATATCGCCGGTTGAAATCTGCGGGATCCCATAACGTCCCATCAGAAATTGTGCCTGGGTGCCTTTACCCGCTCCCGGAGCACCTAACAGAATGATACGCATGCAGCGTCCTCCAATATTTCTTATGATTTTCAAAGCTAGCGGCAGGTTACACGCTAAAATTCGACTAAACAAGGCTGCAAGAGGCGAAAATAGCACTTTTAAGACTAATGGTGGAGATCTTGTAAATCGCAGTTGCCACTCTTGAAAGCAAAATAGATTACCTAATTAGGTATTTCAGAGACTCCATAAAAAAAACGGGCATTAACGCCCGTTTTTAAACCTTAGTTGCCTCTATACTGGCTTATTTAGCCAAGTCGAGTAACAAACTGTTTAGCTTTTGAACAAAGCTGGCTGGGTCTTTCAGACTACCCTGCTCTGACAACGCAGCCTGGTCAAACAGTACCTGTGCCCACTTGCCAAACTGCGTTTCATCCTGCACGTCAGCCATCAATTTAACCAACTGATGCTCCGGATTCATTTCAAAGTGATATTTCACTTCAGGTACTGGTTGCCCTGCCGCTTGCATAAGCTTGACCATCTGCGTGGTCATACCGTGTTCATCAGCGACAATACAGGCCGGCGAATCTGTAAGTCGATGGGTGAACTTAACGTCTGCTACCTGATCACCTAAAGCAGCCTTCACTCTATCGATAAGACCTTCAACCTGCTTTTCAGCTTCTTCCTGTGCTTTCTTGGTGTCTTCATCATCGAGCTCGCCCAGATCCAGGTCGCCCTTTGAAATTGACTGGAATGACTTTTCGTCAAATTCAGTCAGGTGAGACATCAGCCATTCGTCAATGCGGTCGAACATCAGCAGTACCTCGATACCTTTCTTACGGAAGATCTCAAGGTGTGGGCTGTTCTTGGCAGCCTGATATGAATCGGCCGTGACATAGTAGATTTTGTCCTGCTTTTCCTGCATGCGTTCAATGTAATCTGCCAGTGACACATTTTGCACATCACTGTCATTGTGCGTTGAAGCAAAGCGCAGCAGGCCTGCAATTTTCTCTTTGTTCGCAAAGTCCTCAGCAGGACCTTCTTTCATGACATTACCGAACTCGTTCCAGAATGACTGGTACTTTTCTGCGTCATTTTTGGCCATGCGTTCCAGCATTTGCAGTACTTTCTTAGTACAGCCCTGACGCATTGCCTGGGTGATTTTATTATCTTGCAAAATCTCACGAGACACATTTAGTGGTAAATCATTTGAATCCAGCAAGCCTTTCACAAAACGCAGATAAACAGGCATAAACTGCTCTGCGTCATCCATGATAAAGACGCGCTGTACATAGAGTTTCAAACCGTGCTTCTGCTCGCGATTCCACATATCAAACGGCGCTTTGGCCGGGATATACAACAGGCTGGTGTACTCGGTTTTACCTTCAACCTTGTTGTGAGACCAGGTTAATGGATCACCAAAGTCGTGTGAAATATGCTTGTAAAATTCGTTGTATTCTTCGTCTGTGACGTCTGACTTATCACGAGTCCACAGTGCCGTTGCTTTGTTGACGGTTTCCCATTCACCCGGCTGGGCAGGAATTTTTTCACCATCAGGGCCATCTCTTTCTGGCACTTCGTCCTTCCACATTTGCACTGGAATACTGATATGTTCAGAGTATTTGTTGACGATAGATTTTAAGCGCCAGCTATTAGCAAACTCTTTTTCATCTTCGCGTAAATGCAGGGTGATCTCTGTACCGCGCGTCTCTTTAGTAATGTCTGCGACGGTGAATTCGCCTTCTCCCTCAGACACCCACTCAACGCCGCGATCGGCTGCGTGCCCGGCTGCACGAGTGCGCACGGTGACTTTGTCAGCAACGATAAAAGCCGAGTAGAAACCCACACCAAACTGACCAATCAACTGAGAATCTTTGGCCTGGTCGCCAGACAGCTTGCTGAAGAAGTCCTTGGTTCCTGATTTTGCGATGGTACCGAGATTTTCGATGACCTCGTCTCGGGTCATACCGATTCCGTTATCGCTAATCGTGACGGTTCCTTTATCTTCATCCACGCTGATCTTAACATGCAGATCGCCATCATTTTCATACAGGCTGTCATCAGACAGCGCTTTGAAACGCAGCTTATCTGCAGCGTCTGCCGCATTGGATACGAGTTCACGAAGAAAGATTTCTTTATTTGAATATAGCGAGTGGATCATCAGATGAAGCAGTTGTTTTACTTCGGTCTGAAAACCATGAGTTTCTTGGTGGACGGCGTCAGCCATAAACAAGTGTCTCCTGAATTACGGTTGAGAGTTCGTTGAGGTAGGAAGTAGGGGCAGTTAGCCACTTTTCAAGCGGCTAACCATAAAAACTGTGAGGATAAATCAAATGTGAGCGACGTTACACGTCTAAGCGACCAGATAATGCGCGGCTTAGCGTATTACCATCAATATATTCAAGCTCGCCCCCCACCGGTACGCCGTGTGCGATGCGAGTTGCTCTAACGCCCTGGCTTTTGCACATCTGCGCGATGTAGTGTGCGGTCGCTTCACCTTCCACTGTTGGGTTGGTCGCAAGGATCACTTCTTTGACCGTATCCTTGCTCATTAGCTCATTGAGCTTATCCAACCCTAGCTCTGCCGGTCCAACGCCATCTATGGGTGACAGGTGTCCCATCAGTACGAAGTATAACCCCTTATATTCAGCAGTTTGCTCGATGGCCAGTACATCCTGTGGAGATTCAACAATGCATATCTGCGCGGAGTCAGCTCGGGTCGGTGATGCACAAATATCGCACAGGCTAGCCTCAGTAAACGTTCGACACTGAGAACAGTGTTTGACGTGCTGCATAGCATCATGCAGCACCTGACTTAGCTGGATACCCCCCTCCCGATTTCTCTCAAGTAGGTGATACGCCATACGTTGTGCGCTTTTATTCCCTACTCCAGGCAGGACTTTGAACGCGTCAACCAATTGATTGATAAGAGGTGTGGTTTTCATCTTTAAGGGCGATCGCTAGCGTCTTAGAACGGCATCTTAAAGCCAGGAGGAAGAGGCATTCCACCGGTGATTTCAGCCATTTTTTCTTTGCTGGTTTCCTGCACACGACGCACCGCGTCATTACAGGCTGCTGCGACAAGATCCTCCACCATATCTTTGTCATCGTCCATCAAAGATGGGTCAATTTCTACACGGCGCACATTGTGATTACAGGTCATCGTTACCTTAACCATACCTGCGCCAGCCTCTCCGGTCACTTCGATGCTGGCCAGTTCTTCCTGAGATTTCTGCATGCGCTCCTGCATTTGTTGCGCCTGCTTCATGATGTTACCCATTCCGCCTTTAAACATAACGTTTCTCTCTCATAAGTTGATTGGTTCTGATACGAAAACCCACCTAACGTGGTTTTATCGAGTCCTGTATTACTTCAGCGGCAAACATGTCACGCAGTTTTCCGATTGTGGCATCTTCATTGACGACGCTCACCGCATATTCCTGACGTACACGCTCAATTTCACGCTGCAATGCGTAAGGCGTATTGGCAGGCTCACCAAGACGTACGTCTAGCGTTATATTCCGGTCTAGCGCCTTACTCAACGCATGCGCCAGTTGCGCGCGGGCCGGCTCGGTATCAAGATGGCCTTTATCCTGACTGAGCAGTAACTCAACCGTATTGCCATTCATAGACATGCTTGAATGTAAGGCGAGCTGCTTGGTTAATGCCTCTACCGACATGTGCTCTATCATATCCGCCCATTTATCCAGCTGCCTCGCGTTAACCACCTTGTCGCCGGATTGCAGAAATGCCGGCACTTCTTTGTCCACTATCGTGGTGACGCTATCATTCAAATGCGCATGAGAATCAACCTGAACCGGCTGCTCAAACGATTGCTCATTTCTTTCTGGGGGAATGTACCGGTCTGATTCAGGAAGCGGTTCGGTTAGCCAGGGAGGCAGATCTTCGTCGCCGGATACCTGCGCTGGAGCGAGTTCATTGGATTCTACATTGGGTTGAGTCTGCGCGTTAAGCGCGGGCTCGGCTGCGAGTGGCTTTACCGGTTGTGTGTCGGCCACATCATCCGGTTGAGCATCGGCATCAGGCTTTTTTGACGGGGAGGCGTCCTCCACATTATCAGTGCCTGATTTGAGCTTTTGTTTGAGCGCCAGCATTTGCTCAAGTGCGCTGAGTCTGTTCTGTTCCGTCGATGTTTCGCTTACTGTCTCAGGTTGAGATTCTGGCTGCGGCTGTGCTGCGGCATAGTCAGGCTCAGACATAGGTGGCTCGTTGCGCCACTGCTGGGACTCGTCGATTATATGCTGTTGCTCATCTTCCAATGCCTGCACGTCGTAGTGGGAGTGATCATCGGTTGCTGGTTCACTTTGTTGTTCATCCGCTGGCGGTGACGAAGTATAGACATCATCGCCTTGCGAAGATACTGACGTTGACCGAGGCGACGCTGCTGTCAACTCTTGTGGCGGTAAGCTTACGCCGTCCGGCTTAAACGCCAGCATACGTAACAGGGTCATATCAAATCCGCTGCGAGGATCAGCGGCATGTGGCAGGTCTTTTCGTCCCTGCAAAGCAATCTGATAAAGCAACTGTACCAGTTCAGGCGCGACACTTTTACTTAAGGTGTAAATCGCTTTTGCATGTATCGTCTCGAGCTTGCAGGCATCTGGTACAAACTGCGTCAGCGCAATTTGGTGCAGGAGACTTTGCATTTCCGCTAACACGTGCTGGAAGTCAGGCGCCAGTGCAGCCAGTTGTTCTACTATCTCGAACACCTTTGTCTGCTCGCCGCTTACTACGGCGTGAAGTAACTTAATGACCTGACCTTTGTCCATCAGCCCCAGCATGTCAGTGACGACCTGCAGGCTGACGACATTGTTGCCTTGCGCAATAGCCTGATCTGTCAGTGACAGCGCATCCCGCATACTTCCTTGTGCAGCTCTCGCTAATTGCGCCAGTGCGTTTTGCTCAAAGACAATATTCTCGTGACCAAGAACGTGCTCTAGCTGTGAGCTGATTTGCTCTCTGGAAAGAGCTTTAAGGTTAAACTGCAGACAACGTGACAATATCGTGATAGGCAGCTTTTGAGGATCCGTCGTCGCCAGTAGGAATTTCACATGTGGCGGTGGCTCTTCAAGCGTTTTGAGCAGGGCATTGAAGCTATGCTTGGACAACATATGCACTTCGTCTATCAGATAGACTTTATATTGTCCTCGCGTCGGCTTGTACTGAACGTTATCAAGCAGCTCACGGGTGTCTTCGACCTTGGTCCGGGAAGCGGCGTCAATTTCAAGCAAATCAACGTAATTGCCCTGTTCTATTTCCTGGCAGGTACCACATTGCCCACAGGGCGTGGCGCTCATTCCGGTTTCACAATTCAGGCTTTTGGCAAATATTCGCGCAATGGTTGTTTTACCCACTCCACGGGTGCCGGTAAAAAGATAAGCATGGTGTAATCGATTGTTATCAAGTGCGTTAGAGATAGCGGCGACGACGTGTTCTTGTCCAACCAATTCAGCGAATGTATTTGGACGCCACTTGCGTGCCAGGACCTGATAACTCATCCGTGTTAGTGACCTTCAAATGCGCAGATTGCGAAACAATCCACACCTATTTCGTTGAGCTTCTGCTCACCACCAATATCAGGCAGGGTGATAACAAACCCTGCGTGTTCAACGATACCACCGAGACGTCTGATCAAATTAGCAGTGGCAACCATGGTTCCTCCGGTTGCGAGAAGATCGTCGATCATCAACACCTTCTCACCTTCTTTTACTGCGTCTTTGTGTATTTCCAACGTATCCATGCCATATTCAAGCTCGTAAGTCTCGCTTATCGTTTCCCTGGGCAGCTTATTGGGTTTCCTGACGGGTATAAACCCTACACCAAGCTCGATAGCTAACGGGGCACCAAACAGGAACCCTCTGGCTTCGGTGCCAGCAACCTTATCGAAGTTCATGGGAGCAAAGCGCTCTACCATCTTCTTTAATACTTCGGTGTAGGCATCGTGATCTTCCAGCACCGACGTAACATCTCTGAATAAGATGCCTGGCTTAGGATAATCCGGGATAGTCTTAATTACCGACTTAATATAATCAGAAGACACAGCAATCCTTAAATATCGTGAGCTTAGATGCGGTTTACACGCCGAAAAAGAAAGTCAACCAACCAAGGATAACGTGCATAAGCGGGAGCGCGACTAGCGTAGCGACTGCACCGAGGAAATACCATACGTTGTAAACTTCTTTGAAGTTCTGATCGTCTGCCATTATGAGTTCCACTGAGTGTCAAAATCAGGTCGCAAATGGTAATCCAATGAGGGCTGAAATAACAGCCCTAGTCGGGCAATAAAATCTGCTGGGACAACAGTTGAGTCATAGTATCGCCCAGGCTTTTTGTAAGCTGCTCCGCAGATATTTGAGGCATTGCCTGGGACATATGCTCTATCAGTGAACTCACGGTTATACTTGGATACTGTTCAACAATATTCAGTAACAATGCCGTCGCAGGCGTAACAACGATGAACTTAACCTCGTCATCCGTTTGTCTGAATATCACGAGATAGGTAGGTTCAGCGGGCTCTTCAGGCATAAAGTCTGCACGTATTTGATGCACGGGGAATGGATAACTAACTAATGATGCGAGTGGCGAAAAGCTCACACAATTCACTTGTTGTTCACGCCACACTCTGTCGTCAATAGAATCTTTACGTGTACTCACGTCTAACTCCATCCACTCGTAGTGTGCGAGTTCTGCTAGAAAGACTGGGTCTTGGTCTTGTCGTTCATATTCGTTGGCGAGGTATTCTACAAATTCTTTACTGATTTCTACGAAATAAGGCGAACGGCAATCGTGCTCTGCAAAAAACCCTCTGGCCAACCGCTGCATATTCTGTTCACCAATCACCTCGTGCAGCACAGGAAAGCCGTTTTGTAAAAATCCAAGAATATTGTTGAAAAACAGTTCACGATAAATCTTTAATCGACGCTCCTCTATGCCCCCATCAAATTGATGACGTTCGGGATCTCGAATATGACGCATGAACGCCTGTTGGGTATGGGAAAAAGAACTCATGATGCCTGACGATCGCGATTACTTGTGGGTAAATAAGCTTGTTGTATCTGCTTGATGCGCTCTACCTCACGAAGCAAATCAGGCAAAGGGGGAATATTAAAGTCGCGTTCAAGCAGTGTTGGGAACACACCATGGATCGAGTATGCCTTCTCCAGGAGTTTCCATACCGGCTCAATCACATCCGCACCATGGGTGTCGACTTTCAGATCATCGTCTTCGTCAAAATGCCCGGCGATGTGTCCATAGACTATTTTGTTACTTGGAATAGCGCGTAAAAACTCTTTCGGGTCGTACCCGTGGTTTATCGAATTGACATACACATTATTCACATCGAGGAGCATTAGACAGTCAGCTTTTTCCAGTACACCCAGGGTAAACTCAAGTTCTGACATCTGCTGACCTGGAGCCGCATAATAAGATACGTTTTCGATCACCAGGGGACGCTCAAGAATATCCTGAACCTGCTTTATTCTGTCTGATACGTGACTGATAGCATCTTCTGTGAAAGGGATAGGCATAAGGTCATACATATGACCTTCACCAGAACAATAGCTGAGATGTTCACTGTAATAGAGAATATTGTGCTGCTCTAAAAAATCTTTGATTTCTTTCACGAATTTAACATCAAGTGGAGCAGGACTGCCGATTGAAAGCGAGAGGCCATGGGTAACGAAGTTACACTGCTGGGTAAACGTAGATAATTGCTTTTGAAACCTGCCTCCCAAAGGGATCCAGTTCTCAGGTGCAACTTCCCAAAAGTCGACCTGTTGTGGAATATCAGGCAAGAGTTCACCAAGCATCTCCCGGCGTAATCCCAAGCCCACTCCGGATAACAATTGTGGCATATGTGAATAAGCCCTATGTGAATCGAACATTCATCACTAAAAACAAAAGGCCGGCATTGCCGGCCCCGCTAGCGGGTGCAGGCTTACGCCATACCGCCACATTTTCCTTCACCGCACTTACCTTCTTTCTTGGCTTTATCATGGCCTTTAGCATGTGCTTTGGCTTTATCGCCTCCGCACTTACCCTCTCCACATTTGCCTTCTTTTTTGGCTTTGTCATGACCGTAAGCGTGTGCTTTACCCTGCGCTTTGTCACCGCCGCATTTACCTTCGCCACACTTACCTTCTTTCATGGCTTTCGCATGTGCTTTGGCTTTGTCGCCACCACATTTGCCTTCGCCACATTTACCTTCCTTCATGGCCTTAGCGCCGCCGCATTTGCCCTCGCCGCACTTGCCCTCTTTCATGGCCTTGTCGCCACCGCACTTGCCTTCGCCACACTTACCTTCTTTCTTGGCTTTGTCACCACCGCATTTGCCTTCGCCACATTTGCCTTCTTTCTTGGCTTTGTCGCCTCCGCATTTGCCTTCCTTTTTAGCCTTATCGCCACCACATTTACCTTCAGCGGCGATCATCATATAACCAGACTCCAGCGTTTCTATGCCAAACGGACTTTCGGTAGCATTCACATTCGCTGCGCCGAGCGAACCAATAACAACTGCACCCAGTGCAGTAGCGATGGTAGATTTCTTAACCTGTTTCATAAACTGATTCCTTTATAGATGAACAAATGTTCTGACCTGTCAGTATGTAAGAACTAGACTCTGAATTAAATATTTCACAAAATTTTAAAACTTTTTAGAAATTGCGTTCAATACCACACTTAGCAAGATAAGATACGTTATTAATTAATGATGTATACTCTATAAATATATCGTTGGGTTAAATTATATTACGAAGTAAGCATTACCGATGCGCGAACACGGACAATTTTTATCTACGACTTGCGGCCAGGTGATTACATTCGCCGCAAGGGGTCCCTGGAATGATGAAGCCATGAAAAATGGTTGTCGTGAATTAGCCGAGGTCATGAAGCAAGTCGACATGACAAACCCTTGGGCACAGATTAGCTGCCTAGCCGGCGAAGCGATTATGCCTCCTTCTACTTTTGATATTTTTTTGTCTCAATCAAAAATTAGACAGAAACTCGGCCTACAAGCATTAGCAATCGTTATATGTGATTCGGATATTAAATCTACCATCAAGAGCCAATTGCAGAACTGCTATACAGAAGCCGGAACAACGCACGAGTTCTTTGATGACTTGAGTTCGGCATTGGCATGGTTAGATACGTTTAATGTGAGCATCGACCATGATGCGATTATCAGTCACTTACACTCCGTACCATTTTTGCCAAAAGATCTGTAAGACCTCACAAACCGATTATTGCCTAAGAACAAAGATGCCCGCCAAGAGCACGCGAGCATGACGAGCTTTTGTCATACCGGCAGGTGCATTGCAAACCTCGTCATACCGAAGGTTGCCTACCCCTTCGGTCATGCCGGAAGTTGCGCAGCAACTCTCCGGCATCTACTTACCCGTTTATGAAAGTGCCCTCTACATGGGGGTGAAGAGCGGTGCTTCGAAGAAGCATGAGGAGTGCCAGTGGCACGCCGAAAGCGATGAACGCGAGGCCGTGGATGGCCGAGCTGTAACCAGGCACCATGGAGGGTTTAAAAAAGTGAAGTTACGCAGAGCACTTCTCTCTTTGTCTATCCATGGATTTGGTTTGGCATGAGGATAGCAACGTAAGTTGCTAACCAAAAACAAAAAACCCAGCTTTCGCTGGGTTCTTTGTTTTCGAATAGGAGCCTGACGGTGTGCTACTCTCACATGGGGAAACCCCACACTACCATCGCCGCTAACACGTTTCACTTCTGAGTTCGGAATGGAGTCAGGTGGTACCGTGTCGCTATTGCCGTCAGGCATAAACTGGTTTAACTATTTGGAATTCTGATATCAGCTCAATCGTCTAGAGTATCCACTCTATCGTCTTATTAGCTTGTCATGTTGCTCACACAACACCAAAACCATTTTGGCGTTGTATGGTTAAGCCGCACGGGCAATTAGTACAGGTTAGCTTAACGCCTTACAACGCTTCCACACCCTGCCTATCAACGTCGTCGTCTTCAACAACCCTTCAGAGACCTTAAAGGTCACGGGATGACTCATCTTTGGGCCGGCTTCCCGCTTAGATGCTTTCAGCGGTTATCCGTTCCGAACATAGCTACCGGGCAATGCGATTGGCATCACAACCCGAACACCAGCGGTTCGTCCACTCCGGTCCTCTCGTACTAGGAGCAGCTCCCATCAATCATCCAACGCCCACACCAGATAGGGACCGAACTGTCTCACGACGTTCTAAACCCAGCTC
>NZ_AUBH01000001.1 GCF_000429145.1 Aestuariibacter salexigens DSM 15300 | reverse complement strand
GGCCACATATGGCCTTAAAATACAAAACGCCCGATGAAGTACACCGGGCGTTTACGTAACCTAAAAAGTGTCAATTTATTTTAGGACTAGTCATGGTCTATACGTGGATTATAACTGATCCACAAATGCGATCGCGCGACCGATATAACTTGCCGGTGTCAGGGCTTTCAGCTCTGTTTTGACCTCGTCCGGCAAGTCTAGTTTGTTTATAAACTCTGCCATTACCTGCTGATTTACTTTCTTGCCGCGCGTCAACTCTTTGAGCTTCTCATAAGGCTGTTCGATACCATAGCGGCGCATAACAGTCTGAATAGGCTCTGCCAACAGCTCCCAGTTGTTATCCAGTTCAGCAAGCAAACTTGCTTCATTCACTTCCAGTTTGGATATACCTTTGAGCGTTGCCTGATAGGCAATCAGTGAGTAACCAACGCCAACACCGAGGTTGCGCAGCACAGTAGAATCGGTCAAGTCTCGCTGCCAACGAGAAATTGGCAGCTTAGCTGACAAATGACCGAATACGGCATTGGCCAGACCCAGGTTACCCTCAGAATTTTCAAAATCGATTGGGTTAACCTTGTGGGGCATGGTCGATGAACCAATTTCACCAGCCACGGTTTTCTGCTTGAAATGACCCAGTGCGATGTATCCCCATACGTCGCGGTCAAAATCAATCAGAATCGTATTGAAACGGGCCATGGCATCGAACAATTCAGCGATGTAGTCATGGGGTTCAATCTGAGTTGTGAATGCGTTCCATGTCAGTCCTAAAGACGTGACAAACTGTTCCGAAAAATGATGCCAGTCTACGTCTGGGTAGGCTGATAAATGGGCGTTGTAGTTGCCAACAGCACCGTTGATTTTGCCTAGCAATGCGACCTTGGCAATTTGTTCACGCTGATGCTGAAGGCGCATCATCACATTCGCCATCTCTTTACCCATGGTGGTGGGTGACGCAGGCTGTCCATGAGTTCTGGCCATCATTGGAATGGCCTTATAATCGATAGCCAGCGCTTTTAAGGCATTGATGATCTGATCACAATAAGGCAGCACGACCAGATCTCTGGCTTCTTTAAGCATCAGTCCATGAGACAGATTATTAATGTCTTCTGAGGTACAGGCAAAGTGAATAAATTCACTTACCGCATTCAGTTCAGCGACGTCCGCGACTTGTTCTTTAAGGAAGTACTCAACTGCTTTAACGTCGTGATTTGTGGTGCGCTCAATATCTTTAATACGCTGCGCATCCTCAAGACTAAAGCTATCGACAATCTGATTAAGGCGGGCATTCGCTTCATCGCTGAATGCCGGCACTTCACCTATCAGCGGCTCGTTAGCCAGCGCCTGTAACCAACGCACTTCAACGCGTACGCGATATTTAAGCAAGCCAAACTCACTGAAAATAGTACGCAGTTTCTCAGCCTTGTTACCATAACGGCCATCTACCGGAGAGATAGCGGTGAGAGACGAAAGTTGCATGGAGTGCTCCTGAATAGTAGTAACTAGTTAATCTGTTGCAGCGCGTTACTTGCTGCACGAAGAATATGACTGCGGCGAAACAGAATATAGCGACGTTTGCCGCCCATCTGACGCCATAACACGGCTGCTCTGACGCCCGCCAGCAGCAACGCTCTCACCTTATTCTGATTGCCCGTCTGGGTCAGATTGGCAGGATTGCCTGCGACCTGAATACGGGGAGCCAGAGGACTGATAATGTCTGAATAAATACTTGCCAGGCTGGCAACCAGCTGTGCGTTATCTTCTGCACTGCTGTGTTGACGCTGACGTTGGGTATGGCCAATTCGTTCACCCAGCATAGCGAGGGCCTTTTTATTACGCGCTAATTTTCGCTCAAGACCGAGAATACTCGCCACATAGCGGGTAACTTCTGCATCTTTAGCTTGTGGCTGGTTACTCAACTGCGCTGCCAGGGTCTGAAATCCAAGTTGCAGACTGTCCAGCGAACCAAACACGTCGATAGGTTGCTGTGGATCGGTAACGGTTACACTATCAATTGTGGCCTGATAGGCGTTTAAATCACACCTTCCGGTGCGCGCGACCTGCTGTACCAACGCTGCCGCCTGGCATACCCCAGCCAGGGCAATATGCTGCATGTAATCTGCCATATTAACGAATGTAACTCTCAATAATGCCGCCGCCGAGACAAACATCTCCGTCATAAAAGACGGCAGATTGTCCTGGAGTCACGGCCTTTTGTGGTTGTTCAAAATCGACGCGTACACAGTCATCGTCAAGTGGTGTGATTGTGCAGGCGATATCATGCTGACGATACCGGGTTTTCACCCAGGCTTTAACCGCTGATGCCGGGCCTTTACGATCAACCCAGTCAAGCTGATTGGCAATCAGGCCCTGTGAGTAGAGCCTTGGATGATCGGCGCCTTGCCCTACGACCAGGACGTTGCGCTTTACGTCTTTATCAACCACATACCAGGGTGCATCGCCAAAATCTTTTAAGCCGCCAATATGCAGACCTTTGCGCTGCCCCAGTGTGTGATACATCAGGCCGTCGTGACGTCCGATCACTTCTCCTTCTGACGTTTCTATGTCTCCCGGCTGGGCCGGCAGATAACGCCCGAGGAAGTCCTTAAATTTGCGCTCACCAATAAAGCAAATGCCTGTGCTGTCTTTCTTATCGTGCGTGATTAAACCCTGCTCAGCAGCTATTTCACGGACCCGTGGCTTTTCGATGTCACCTATCGGGAACAGTGTCTGAGCGACATGCTTTTCTGCCAGCGTGTACAAAAAATAACTCTGATCTTTATTGTCATCATGGCCACGAATAAGCTTCCAGTGGCCGTCTTCAAATCGCCGTCTCACATAGTGTCCGGTAGCAATGTAATCTGCGCCAAGCTCTTCTGCAGCAAACTCAAGGAACGCTTTGAACTTAATTTCCTTATTGCACATGATGTCCGGGTTGGGCGTACGTCCTGCTTTGTATTCTGCCAGGAAGTATTCAAATACGTTGTCCCAGTATTCAGCTGCAAAATTAATGGTGTGCAGCTCTATACCCAGTTTATCCGCAACGGCCTGTGCATCAGCCAGATCCTCGGCGGCTGCGCAATATTCATCATCGTCGTCTTCTTCCCAGTTTTTCATAAACAATCCTTCGACCTGAAAACCCTGCTGCTTCAGCAAATAAGCAGAAACAGAAGAGTCCACACCACCGGACATGCCGATGATCACTTTTATTTGGTCTGCAGAGCGACTGTCGTTTGGAAGTTGCACCATGACTAAAAAATTGAAGCTGAAAAAACGGACGCGGATTCTAGCAGAATACCGCCATTACTGCATCTGGCCTGGGACGCTTTTTCGGATAAAATTGCAGCAGCAATGATTCACAATTCAACATACTCACCATTTTCAATGCCATCGATGGTCCAGTTGGCAACCCGGTAACGCACCAGACGCAGGGTAGGGTAGCCGACATGCGCGGTCATGCGACGTACCTGACGATTACGTCCTTCAGATAAGGTGATTGCCAGCCAGCTGGTTGGAATACTCTTGCGAAAGCGCACTGGTGGATCGCGCTCCCACAGCGATGGAGGCAAAATTTGCTCAACTTTAGCGGGCGCTGTCATGCCGTCTTTTAACTCTACGCCCTTTCGCAATGCCTGCAGAGCCGCATCGTCCGGCTCACCCTCTACTTGCACCCAGTAGGTCTTGCCAGTTTTATGTTTCGGGTTGGCCAGTTTGTGTTGCAGACGGCCCGAGTTAGTCAGTACCAGTAATCCCTCGCTGTCACGGTCCAGTCTGCCTGCCGCGTAGATATTTGGTATATCGATAAAGTCCTTTAAGGTTTTACGACCATCCGCATCGGTGAACTGGCTTAATACACTATAAGGTTTGTTGAATAACACGATTTTCGATTTGCTGGACGATGTCATGTGTAACCTGTGCTGATCAGACCAGTTTAGTAGTCTGCTACTCTCAATTGAAAAACCTGTACGTGACCTCATTCTACCTTGGGTAGCGACCAGGGTGTTAACCTCAGCGCTACCAAAGTCGTATATTTGGTCTATAACTAAAAGCCAGCACGGGCTTGTACACTGACCTTCGCGACGTATATCATCTGCGCCTGTTTATCTCTGCATCGTCAGCGCGCAGGGCAAGCAAACGTGTCATCCATCACCCAATGTGATCCGTTTGACCTGCAACACATAACAAGTCTGTCGATGATGAACGTGCCCGTTTGACCTAGCGGACGAAACGCAGCACGCAACACAATAAAACAAGTCATCCTACTGCGGATATCGTGGCTGGAGGCTGTCAACAACATTGAGGTTTGTAATGACCACGACTAAGTCAAAAATAATCTATACCAAAACTGACGAAGCGCCGATGCTGGCGACTTACTCATTGTTGCCGATTATACGCACCTTCGCTTCTGCAGCAGATATTGATGTTGAACTAAGTGATATCTCACTGGCAGCCCGCATTCTGGCCAACTTTGCCGATTACCTCGACGAAGATCAGCGTGTGCCAGACGCATTGGCTGAACTGGGTGAATTGACTCAAGACCCTAACGCAAACATTATTAAACTGCCTAATATCAGTGCCTCAATTCCTCAGCTTAATGCCGCCATCAAAGAGCTCAATAGTAAGGGCTTTAAGGTACCCGCCTATCCTGCTGAGCCAAAAAATGACCAAGAAAAAGAGATCAAAGAGCGCTACGGCAAGATTTTAGGTAGTGCTGTGAACCCGGTATTACGTGAGGGTAACTCAGACCGCCGTGCGCCTACAGCGGTGAAAAACTATGCGAAAAAGCATCCGCACTCCATGGGCGAGTGGAGCCAGGCCTCTCGCTCTCACGTCGCACACATGGGCGGCAAAGGCGACTTCTACTCACAGGAAAAGTCAGTCACTGTAGCCAAAGACGGCTATGTGCGGATTGAGCACACCGACAAAAACGGTAATGTGACCGTGCTGAAGCCGCGCGTTGACCTGCTGGCTGGCGAAGTCATCGACGGCATGTTCATGAGCAAAAAAGCGCTGTGTGAGTTCTTTGAGAAGCAGATTGAAGATGCCAAGCAAACAGGCGTGTTGTTCTCTTTGCACGTCAAGGCCACCATGATGAAAGTGTCTCACCCGATTGTATTTGGGCACTGCGTCAAGGTGTTTTATAAAGAGTTGTTTGAGAAATACGCCGACCTGTTCGATGAGTTGGGTGTTAATCCGAATGATGGACTGGGCAGCGTATATGACAAAATCGCTGATTTGCCCCAGTCTCAGCGGGCCGAGATTGAGCGCGATATCAACGCTTGCTATCTGGACCGTCCGCCCATTGCGATGGTGAACTCGGATAAAGGTATATCAAATCTGCACGTACCAAGTGACGTTATTGTTGATGCATCAATGCCTGCGATGATCCGTAACTCAGGCCAGATGTGGGGACCAGATGGTCGTCCTGCCGACACGAAAGCGGTGATCCCTGAGAGCACATACGCGACTATCTATCAGGAAATGATCAACTTCTGCAAAACGCACGGTGCGTTTGACCCAACCACTATGGGCACGGTACCCAATGTAGGTTTGATGGCACAAAAAGCGGAAGAATACGGCTCTCACGATAAAACGTTTGAAATGACTGCCGACGGCACCATGCGCATCATTGATCAGGATGACACGGTACTGATTGAGCACGAGGTAGAAGAAGGTGATATCTGGCGTATGTGTCAGACCAAAGATGCGCCTATCCGCGACTGGGTAAAACTTGCTGTCACCCGTGCACGTCAGTCTGGCATGCCTGCAGTGTTCTGGTTAGATGATGAGCGTGCGCACGATTGTCAGCTTATTGAAAAAGTAAACCAATACTTGCCTGAGCATGATACTGATGGTGTTGAAATCCACATCATGTCGCCTGTACGCGCTATCCGCTGGACGATGGAGCGTGCCATTCGTGGTCTGGATACTATTTCTGTGACCGGTAACGTGCTGCGCGACTACCTGACTGACCTGTTCCCTATCCTGGAATTGGGTACCAGCGCCAAGATGTTGTCAATCGTACCTCTGATGGCCGGTGGTGGCCTGTATGAAACCGGTGCGGGCGGCAGTGCGCCTAAGCACGTGCAACAGTTTGTAGAGGAAGGACATCTGCGCTGGGATTCGCTGGGTGAGTTCCTGGCACTGGCGGTTTCATTGGAAGACGTCGCCATCAAACAGGGTAACGGCCGCGCTAAACTGATCGCCACAGCGTTGGATAAAGCGACTGAAACCTTGCTCAATAATGGCAAGTCGCCATTGCGCAAAGCCGGTCAGCTGGACAACCGCGGTAGCCATTTCTATCTTGCTATGTACTGGGCTCAGGAGTTGGCGGCGCAAACCGAAGACGCTGAACTTGCCGCGCAGTTCAAAGCGCTGGCCGACAGACTGGCTGAGAATGAATCAGCTATTCTAGCGGAAATTGACGCTACGCAAGGCTCACCGGAAGATATCGGTGGCTACTACATGCCGGATGAAGACAAAGCCAGTACGGCCATGTTCCCAAGCAGTACCTTCAAGCAGGCATTGCAAGGCGCATAATGGTAAGCGTGGGGCAAGTGTTGCCCCGCATTTACACATAAAAAAAGCAGACCTTAGGGTCTGCTTTTTAGTATTCGTCCGATGGGTGGAATTGTCTATCGTTCAGGCTCGTCATCGATACCAATATTTTCTGCATGCAATCCTTTCGGACCCTGCTGTATATCAAAGGTAACGCTTTGGCCTGCCTTTAAAGAGCGATAGCCTTCCATTTGGATGGTTGAGTAATGAGCGAAGATATCTTCACCACCATCCTCAGGAACGATAAATCCAAACCCTTTTGCATTGTTAAACCATTTAACTCTGCCAACCGCCATACTTCTGCTTCCTCTTAATCCCTTGAACTGACACTTGGATGACCCCACAATAGAAGTGTAAACGGGTACACCTTACAGCAGTGGAGGGTGATCACTCGCAGGGCTTGCGCGTAGTCACTAACAAAACTGTAGATATTTTAACCGGTATCTGTCAAGGCGAATTTGCATATTTAATAAAAAAGCAAAAAAACTGATAAATTTGCCGGTAATCACACTATTATTTTTGTATGAGTAAAGACAACATCATGAGCATAGACGGCGAAAAGCAGCTGGAGGCGGTGAAGAAAAAGGTCCAACCTCCGCCGATGTACAAAGTGTTGCTCAATAATGATGATTACACACCGATGGATTTTGTTGTCGAAGTGTTGATGCGGTTTTTTAATATGGACGCGGAGAAAGCGAATCAGTTAATGTTGACCGTACATTATCGGGGCAAAGCAGTCTGTGGTATCTACACAGCCGAAATTGCGGAAACCAAGGTAATGCAGGTAAATCAGTATGCCAGAAAACATCAGCATCCGCTGATGTGCTCGATGGAGCAGGCTTAGTAGTGGGGAGCAGGTCAAATGCTGAATAAAGAGTTAGAGAAAACGTTGAATGAGGCGTTTATATTCGCCCGAGAGCACCGCCATGAATTCATGACGGTGGAGCATTTGTTACTTGCGTTGCTGGACAATAAAGAAGCAAAAGATGCCCTGAAGGCCTGTGGTGCCAATATTGAAGCAATTAAAATTGAATTGACCGATTTCGTAAAAGACACCACACCACTTATTCTTGATGATGCTGATAGCGACCGGGAAACCCAACCAACGTTAGGTTTTCAGCGTGTGTTACAGCGTGCGGTATTTCATGTGCAATCATCGGGCAAAGATGAAGTTACCGGTGCGAATGTACTGGTGGCGATTTTCAGCGAGCAAGAGTCTCAGGCCGTTTATATCCTCAAAAAGGCCGACGTCACCCGATTGGATGTGGTCAATTATATTTCCCATGGCGTGAGTAAAAATGATGATGAAGCTGCGCCCAGCCAGGACAGTGAAGAAGAAGTGGCTGAAGGTGAAGAGTCCTCGTCAATTCTGGACAAGTATTCCACCAACCTTAATACCATGGCCCGCGAGGGTAAAATTGACCCGCTGATTGGCCGCGACAATGAGTTAGAACGAACCATTCAGATCCTCTGCAGACGCCGTAAGAACAATCCATTGCTTGTCGGAGAGGCAGGTGTAGGTAAAACCGCAATTGCCGAAGGCTTGGCGTACCGTATCGTTAATGAAGAGGTGCCGGAAGTCATCGCGCAAAGTACGGTTTATTCACTGGATCTCGGCGGCTTGCTGGCGGGGACCAAATACCGTGGTGATTTTGAAAAACGTCTGAAAGGCATTTTGAAAGAGTTAACTGCAGACCCTCACGCTATTTTGTTTATCGATGAAATCCATACCATCATTGGTGCGGGAGCGGCCTCCGGCGGTGTAATGGACGCGTCAAATCTGCTTAAACCTAAGCTAAGCAGCGGCGAATTGCGTTGTATTGGTTCCACCACCTACCAGGAATACCAGGGCATTTTTGAGAAGGATAGGGCACTGGCAAGACGTTTCCAGAAAGTGGATATTGTCGAGCCGAGTGTCAGTGATACCACCAAGATCCTGATGGGACTGAAGTCTCGCTACGAGGAGCACCACAGTGTGCGTTTCACGCAGAAAGCGATTCAGGCGGCGGCCGAGCTATCAGCCAAATATATCAATGAACGGCATTTACCCGACAAGGCGATTGACGTGATGGATGAAGCTGGCGCGAGCCAGCGATTGTTGCCTGCTTCAAAGCGCAAAAAGACCATCAATGTCGGTGATATTGAGCACATTATTGCTAAAATGGCTCGAATTCCTGAAAAGTCTGTATCTGCATCTGATAAAGAAGTGCTCAAGAACCTGGATCGAAATCTGAAAATGGTGGTGTTTGGTCAGGACCAGGCTATTGATACGCTGGCGGACGCTATTCACCTACAGCGCTCGGGCTTGGGTAATGAATCACGGCCTATCGGCTGCTTTATGTTTGCAGGGCCCACTGGTGTTGGTAAAACCGAGGTGACCCAGCAGCTAGCCAAAATTATGGGCGTCGAGCTGGTGCGTTTTGATATGTCAGAGTACATGGAACGTCACGCCGTCAGTCGTCTAATCGGCGCGCCTCCAGGTTATGTGGGTTTTGACCAGGGCGGTTTGTTAACCGACGCGGTCATCAAAAATCCCTATTCTGTGGTATTGCTAGACGAGATTGAGAAAGCGCACAGTGATATCTACAACATTCTGTTGCAGGTAATGGATCATGGCACGCTGACGGATAACAACGGCCGTAAAGTCGACTTCCGTAACGTGGTGTTAGTGATGACTACAAACGCGGGCGTGCAGGAAACCGTGCGTAAATCGATTGGCTTCCAGCAGCAGGATCACAGCCATGATGCGCTCAGTGAGATCAATAAGGTGTTTACCCCTGAGTTCCGCAACCGACTGGATGCCATCATCTGGTTTAATCATCTGGGTAAAGACGTCATCTTGCAGGTGGTTGATAAATTTATTATTGAATTACAGGCTCAGTTGGACGCTAAGAGCGTGTCACTTGAAGTGTCAGACAAGGCAAGAAGCTGGTTGGCTGAAAAGGGTTATGACAAAGCCATGGGCGCCCGTCCGATGGCACGGCTAATCAAGGAAGAAATCAAAAAAGTGCTGGCCAACGAACTGTTGTTTGGAAAACTCGCCAATGGCGGTGTTGCCAAAGTAGGTCTGAAAGGCGGTAAGCTTTCCTTTGCCTATCAGTCAATGGATGAGCTGAAAAAGTCTGAAGCCTGATAAGAAACGTAAACCACATACGAAAAAGCCCGGTCTAGACCGGGCTTTTTGATGTTTTGACACCGCCAAAGGATTATGGCGCTACCTTATGACATTAATCAGCGAGCGCGGTAGATAATACGGCCCTTGGTTAAATCATAGGGCGTCAATTCTACGGTGACCTTGTCGCCGGTCAGAATGCGGATGTAATTTTTACGCATCTTTCCTGAAATATGCGCAGTAACGACGTGTCCGTTTTCCAATTCGACACGGAACATCGTGTTTGGAAGGGTGTCCAGCACCGTTCCTTCCATTTCAATGCAATCTTCTTTTGCCATGTAAAGCAGCTACCTCAAAGTACTGTAATTTTTGCCGCGCAGACCTTACCCAATCTGACCGTCGGTGTAAAGCGCTAGCTGGTATTTTTTGAGCAGTGATGCCATTTATCAGCATAGAAACGCTGATGTGGGTAAAAATTGCGCTTGTAATTCATTTTGCTGCAGTCATCTACCTGATAACCGAGATACAAAAATGCTTTGTCTAACTGCAGAGATTTTTCAATTTGTTGCAAGATCATGAAGGTGCCGAGCGAACGTTCCTCCATGTCGGGGGCAAAAAACGTATAAAGTGCTGATAACGCGTTGGGTAATTCGTCTGTTACTGCGACCGCTACGAGTTCGTCGTTGAGATAAGCCTCAATGAATAGGGGCGCAATCCAGGCGCAACGGATGAAACTGTGAAACTGCTGCACACTGGCTGGATACATGCTGCCAGTTTTATGCCGAGTGTTAATGTAGCGCTCATACAGCTGATAATGCGCTTCACGTTCATGACGACTGATCTTGCATGACAGGTCATGGTTGCGGCGCAAAATACGCTTCTGGCTCCTTGACGGTGTAAATTCCGTGACCGGCACGCGGATTGACTGACACGCTCTACAGGCTGGGCAATGGGGGCGATATACCTGATCGCCGCTACGCCTGAAACCACAGGAAATAAGCGCTTCATATTGGACAGGGTCGAGCGTTCCTTCATCTGCATACACCAGCAACTGCTCTGTTTGTGCAGGCAAGTAACTGCAAGAAAACCCCTGCGTCAGGCCAAACTTCATTAATAGACTCTACTCAGTTCTGTAATCTCTCTGGCTTGCCACATGTCATCATCTGTAATGATTGTCTGTGCATGTTTCAATCGTTGCAGAAATGCATCGCGAGCCAGGCTCTCACAACCCAGGCTGTGCAGATGTGGATTGGGTAACTGACAATCAATGAGTGTCATACCATGACGTTTCATCAAAGCAACCAGCGTGGCAAATGCCAGCTTTGATGTGTTTGTTTCGTAATGAAACATCGACTCCCCACAGAATACGCCGCCCAGTGCGATGCCGTAAAGCCCTCCGACCAGCTGTTGGTTATCCCATACCTCAATGGAGTGAGCAATATTCGCTTGGTGCAATTTGATGTATGCCTCAATCATATTGTCTGTTATCCAGGTATGCGAGCTACCGTCATCTGGCGCAGGCGCAATGCTGTCGGCTCCCAGTGCCGGTCCTCGACGCACTGTAGCGCAGGCAGTGATAACCTCTGGGAATGCGTGATTGAGTGTAATCGTGTAGTGATGTCGGCGGATAAATTTTGTCAGACTTCGGGAGCAATGAAAGTGCTCTGGAAAAAGCACGCCTCTGGGATTAGGCGACCACCACAGTATCGGCTCGCCTTCGTTAAACCATGGAAAAATACCGTTTCGATAGGCAAGTTCCAGCCTGTCTATCGACAGGTCTCCCCCAAAGGCCAACAAACCATTGGGCTCTTCCAAAGCATGTTTGGGATGTGGAAACGCTAGTCGTTGTGATAGCTGATACAGTTCAAGCATGGGATATCATCCGGCCTGACAGACAGGCCGGGCGTAATGTGGACGATTAATCTTCCAGGGCATCCAGGAATTTTTCGGCATCGAGGGCAGCCATACAGCCAGTTCCCGCAGATGTGATGGCCTGACGATAAATATGGTCGCTGACATCACCAGCGGCGAACACGCCAGGTACACTGGTTTGGGTGGCATTACCATTCAGACCACTGTTGACGACGATATAGCCGTCTTTCATCTCCAGTTCACCGTCAAAAATATCAGTATTAGGCTTGTGACCGATAGCGATAAAGACGCCCATTACGTCGATGACTTCAGTGGCGTCAGACTTGGTGTCTTTTACACGAATACCCGTTACGCCTTCTTCATCACCGAGCACCTCATCCAGTGTTCTGTCCAGATGCAGGACAACGTTGCCGTTTTTGGCTTTGTCCATCAGTCTATCTGCGAGAATTTTTTCACTGCGGAACGTGTCGCGACGATGCACAACGTGGACTTCTGAAGCGATATTGCTCAAGTATAATGCTTCTTCTACGGCAGTGTTGCCACCACCCACTACGGCCACTTTTTGGTTTCTATAGAAGAACCCATCACAGGTGGCACAGGCGGATACGCCTTTGCCCTGAAATGCCGTTTCTGATTCAAGCCCAAGGTATTTCGCCGATGCGCCAGTGGCAATAATCAGCGCATCACAGGTGTATACACCGTTATCGCCTTTCAGTGTAAATGGGCGTTTTGACAAGTCGGTCTCGTTGATGTGATCGAAAATAATTTCGGTATCAAACTTTTCGGCATGTTGTTGCATACGAACCATCAGGTCTGGTCCGGTTAATCCCTCAGGATCACCTGGCCAGTTTTCGACTTCGGTTGTCGTGGTGAGCTGGCCACCTTGTTGAATCCCTGTGAGGAGAACGGGATTAAGATTGGCGCGTGCAGCGTATACTGCCGCAGAATAACCAGCGGGTCCTGACCCGAGAATGAGAAGACGAACGTGTCTTGGTTCAGCCATGTGGAGCTCCAATGATGCTAAAACGTATGATTATAGTGATACTGTTCTGTTTTCGGTGTTACCGGCCAAAACGATCAAATTAATTGGCGAATTTTCTTAAAGTAGGGATAGAAATATCTTATTCAAGTCCAACTCTGAATAGTTATTGTAAGTGTTCTGGTAGACCAATACACTAACACCAACGATAAAAACGATAATTTTCAAAACAGGTCCTATGCCCCAACCGCTGTCAGAACAGGACATTCACAGTGCAGCACTTGCCCTGCGGTCAGAGTTTAACAATAAAAATCTTAAAGCACGCGTTACTGAACATGTGGGGCAGGGGGCATCAGCTAACGATATTTTCAACGTTGTTGCGCTTATCAAGCAGTGGGCTAAACCCTGCCAGCGTCCGATTGATATGCGTAGTCGCGAGCTCGAAGCCGTGGTGGAAAAGGTTGCATACGAAGGCATTATCCATTATCTGGACCCATTGACCCGACAGGCCTTTCTCGACGCATTGGCAGGATATAACGGCACGTATACCTTCGGTGTGTACGAATCCATCATCGCATTTATTGACCGCGAACAGGATAGAATTCACGTTAATGCCCTGGCATCCAGGTTTGATCTGCAGCCGCTTCAACTCGGTGCGCGTGTGGCACGAAGTGAAGAGCGTATGAACCTTGGTGTGAGGGTCAGCGTGTTCAGCAGTTCACTGCATGATACGCCGGAAGACCTGTGCCATGCTGATGAGCTGGATAATGTTGTTACTCAGGAAGCGGTTACCGTAGATATCTCTGCGACAGGCCTGCAAATCAGAACGTCAGATGATTTGAAAGTGAACCACGTCGCGTTGCAGTTTACCAGTTTCGAAGATGAGTACCTGTTCGCGCAAAAGCTGGTGGTGTACAAGATAGTGGGTAAAAAACGCACCGAAAAGGACACGTTTTTGTTCCTTAAGCTGCTTGACCTGCCGCATAACAGTGAGTTTGGCCAGTTTGCCATTCAGTTAATACGAAATAATAAGTTTCGCTATAAGGTGTCGCTGGATAACACCCTTGAGTCAGCCCAGAACCGTGTCTATGAACAGTTATTGTTACCCTATTACAAAGGCTTAGCTGAACTACAGGATAGTGCCTACCAGGGACGCTTGCGCACCTGCTCGCCGCTGGCGGTGGATGTGGACCAGTTTTTCACTTCTCAAAACCAGTCTGTGTTGAGCTCATTACTGAAGGCTATCCTGCCTCCGCTCAAAGGCGAATACGATGAGCATACGATAATCGTGTTCCGGCGACAGCATAAAGATAATCCATATCAATGGCATTTTTACGCGGCACAACTGACGCAGGAAACACAGCGATTTGCTGACTTTGCCTTATCCAAAGATAACTCTGGTTTGTTTATTGTCAGGCGGCGTCATATTGATGTGAGCGCGTTGCTGAAAACCAGTACGCTGGCTGGTACGGTTGATAACGCTACGGCCGAGAAGAGTCGAGCCAGTGATAGCAGCGAACAGTCAGCCTTTAAGATCGCGCCGAAATTACCGCCATTGCTGTCGAATCTCGATATTCTTGTCACTGTTGATAAGGTGCCAGACAATGTTATCAGCAAATGGTCAGCACAACGTGATAAGTTCAGTAAAGAAGAGATCCAAACGTTTAATCAGCACCTGGTCAGCGTGCGTCAGAACACAAACAGTCAACTTTCTCTGCTTGAGATCACATCATCGCCGACGATGCAGTTACCTGTGCGCCAGTCGCTCAATCTGAAGAAAGATAACTTTTCCATTAACGGTTATTCAACGTCTTTGGGGATTGAGCAAATCAGCGTCAGGTGCTCACAGAGAATGCCGTTCAGGAAAGGTGATAAGGTGATGTTGTCAACAGAGTATATGGCAACTCCCGGTCAACCCGAACGACTTCAGGCAAACTATCGCGTGCTGTCGATTAAAGGCTATACCGTCAATCTGGTGGTCACTGCAGAGCATGCAAAACTCGCTCAACAGTATTGGTTGGACTTACTGACCTGGCGCAACATTCCCGTTGTCCAGACCTACAATGATGACCTTCCTCATGGTGTATGTCTGGCAATGCGCAATGTAGTGGCGAAGTATCACGACAGTGTACCTGCGTTTTTATCAACCCGAAAAAACATGCCATGCACAGTAAAAGTCGCGATCAGTGATACACACCGACTTAATGATAATGCGTTTTGTACAGCACTGGAGAAAGCGCCCGAAGCGATGAAAAAGCAGCTTTGGTATGCATCGCAGTTTTTGGATGCGCTGTCATTGCTGATTAAACAGAACGAAAAAGAGGGTGACCATGTTGGTGAGTTGTTTCTTGCCATTGCGTTAGAGCCCCGGACAGCAAGATTCCAGCGCTTTAAAATTTGGCAAATGGATGAGCTGGATAGCGAGAAATTTCTTCTGTTCAAAAAGATTAACAGCACGTCAACCATTGTTGCGGGCTGGCTTAGCGTGCATCGTGCTTATCCGCTGTTTGATAAGTACTATCGAGATGAGCTCAAGTATGTGGGTAAGTATGCGCCGCATAAGGCGAAAAAATTATTGAGTGAAGCAGAAAAAACCTCCTTCATTGCGCAGTGGCACGATATGTCGTTGTTAACTGACTATTTATTTCCGGAAGCGTCCTGAACTACTGCCCTGAAGCCCTCGTAAATGAACATTATTATACTTTTATCTGGTGGCAATAATTGTGCCGATGGATATACTCAATAGGTAACAGTGTACAGGTGAACTAAGATGGCTCAATCCATTGCTTCAATGTTCAGGGACGGTCAGGACTATATGCACGAATGGCCGATGCAAAAGCAACTGTATGCGTTATTTCCTGAATGTCGAGTTATTGCAGCAACAAAATTTGGTCTCAAGGTGATGCCACCGGTCGCGGTCTTGGCGGCGATCACGATGGTTAACCAGATGGGCACGTCATATCTGCCTCAGGCGATTGCTGTCGCGGCATTTTTCATTAGTCTACCGATGCAGGGCTTGTTGTGGTTGGGTAATCGCGCCAATCAGCCTCTGCCACCGTCCGTAAGTGCCTGGTACAGAGAAATTCATGCCAAGATGCGCAGCCAGGGTCTGGCATTGCAAGCCGTTAAATCTCGTCCGCGCTATAAAGAGCTTGCCACTTTACTTAAGACGGCATTTAACGAGCTGGACCGCGTGTTCACCAAACAATGGTTTTAACTTTGCACCAGCACTTGCTTGCAGGTGCGGCAATGGTACGTTGCCTGACGCTTTACTACCTTATTGTGACGCCTGATACCTAACTGGATAATACCGCAGCGACACACGTAGGGCACAGTAGTGCCCTGTACAGAATGGGTGTTAAAACGGTGTGTGGTGCTTGCTGGCAAATTAAATACCTCTGTCATCAAGGCACGCCACTGTTGTCCATGGGGACGGACTCTGCCGTACACATGGTGTACCGCTAAATGACACACTTCGTGAGGCACTACCTCACGAATGAATGGATCTGGGTTTTCCAGCAATAGAACAGGGTTGAAGCGCAGTGTATTATTGTGAAGCCGCGCCTGACCCGCGGCACAGCCGCGAAGGTCAAAGCGTATATTAGGGGGAGGCAGGTTAACTCGCAGAGCCGCGTTCAGCTCTGCATAACAGTCCTCTACTCGGCAGAGCACGCGGTGTTTTACCTCGTCAGGCAGCGAGACTTTATTCAATACTCACACTGTAAGCAGAATGCGTACACTCCACGGGGGTCATTCAGCTTGGTAATATTGTCAAACTCACTGACCAACTGACTGACCATAGCAATTAGCTGACTGTCACTGTTAGCGAAATGTAGTTTACCAATCCATGCTGCCGTCTGGCCGAAGAATTCTTGCCAGAATAGCTCAGAGCTGCTCAAGTCGCGGTCGATATATTTGGTGTCATAGCTTTCCAGGTTTGCCAGCGCTGCTGCCGCTTTAACTGCGTCCTGCAGGTAGCCAATGTTATCGACGAGGCCTAGCTCGTGGGCTTTATTACCAATCCATACACGGCCCTGGGCAATTTCATCTACCTGCTGCATGGTCATGTCGCGCTCTTTGGCCACCAGCGAAATAAATTGCTGGTAGCCGTGCTCAATGCCTCGCTGAATGATATTGGACAACGTGGGATCCAGTGCACGAGCAGGGCTGAAGCCAGCAAAATCTGTGGTACCGACACCGTCAGTGTGCAGGCCAAGATAATTCAGCGTATTTTCATAGGTCATCAGCAGGCCGAATATGCCGATAGAGCCAGTAATGGTATTCGGAGCTGCCCAAATTTCATCTGCACTGGCGGCAATCCAGTAGCCACCTGATGCCGCATAGGTGCTCATCGCCGCGACCACAGGTTTGCCGGCACCTTTTAACTCTTCAATTTCCTGACGAATAACTTCTGACGCAAAGGCACTGCCACCAGGAGAATCAATGTACAGCACCACTGATTTTACGCTGTCATCTTCCAGGGCTTTACGCAATTTGCGAGCGGTTGAGTCTCCGCCAATAGTGCCGTCTTTTTGATTGCCGTTTAATATGGTGCCTTTGGCCACCACAATGCCGACTTTATCCAAATCGCTTTGCATCAGTATGGTTGCGGGCTTAATGACACGCAGATAACTATTCAGGCCGATAGCGGTAAAACCGAGTCGTGAATCATCATTGCCCACAATTTCACGCATTTCCGCACGAATTTGTGCGCGAGTTTTGAGTGCATCTACCCAGCCGTTTTCCAGTGCGTAGGCAGACAGGTCGCCATCGACCGCTTCAATCTTGGCTAAAAAGTCTTCAAAGGTTTCGTCAAAGGCATCAATATCAAGGTTCCGCGCTCGGGCCACGTCTGTTTTATATTGTTGCCATAAGGCTCCCAGCCATTCTGCATTGGCTTCTTTTGCGGCCTCTGACATATCGTTCCGCATAAAGGGTTCGACAGCCGACTTATAAGTACCTACACGGAAAACGTGGGTGGTGGCTTTAAGTTTCTCCAGTGCTTCTTTGAAATACAATGGGTAAGTACCATAGCCGTCCAGGGATATACCGCCCATTGGATTCAGATACACGTGGTCGGCATGAGCGGCAAGGTAATATTGGTTTTGCGTGAAGTAATCGCCAATCGCGTAGATAGGCTTGCCTGAAGTTTTGAAATCCTCCATGGCAGCAGTGATCTGTTGTAGCTTGTCCAGTCCCGCACGACGCAGTCCATGCAGGTCGAGTATTAAGGTCTTAATACGGCGGTCCTGTTTGGCATTCTCAATGGCGAGAAGAACGTCCTGTAGTAGTACTTCCGGGTTATCCTCTTTTTGGTCAAACGCTTCCTGCATGAAGGTTTCAAACGGGTCGACGGAGGTTTTCTGGATCACCAGATCGCCGTTCAGGTTCAGCACCAGAGCGCTGTGTTTAGGCACAATAATTTTATTATTGTCAGACATCACAACGACAATGAGGCCGACGATTATGACAATAAATACGATATTGAAGAAAAGCTTACGAACGAAATTCAAGCCGTTCCAAAGACCTACGAACAATGATTTCGTCCAACTACTGCGCTGTGTCATATCATTAACTACTACTATTTTTTACTCTAAACACTGATATCCTAACGAAAACTAAAAAGATCGCACAAAATTAATGTAATTTTTTGTGTAGCAAATATTGTCAGTAAACAAACTTAGCCAACAAGTGGTCGCCTAACATGACGAAAAATCCTCACTACCCACATCTTTTTGAGCCCCTGGACCTGGGCCACACTATTATAAAGAATCGCACCCTGATGGGATCAATGCA
Source organism: Aestuariibacter salexigens DSM 15300 (assembly GCF_000429145.1). Lineage (GTDB taxonomy): Bacteria > Pseudomonadota > Gammaproteobacteria > Enterobacterales > Alteromonadaceae > Aestuariibacter > Aestuariibacter salexigens. The sequence goes on along the minus strand of NZ_AUBH01000001.1, from coordinate 904,262 downwards.
CTTGGGGCTGGAAGAGGAGAAGCAAGGTTTTAATAAGCTTGCCGCGTTTTATGCGGAACGTGCGGCAGGCGAGGCTGGACTCATTGTCACCGGCGGAATTAGCCCGAATCGCGAAGGATGGGTGTATCCGTTTGCTGCACGGATGGCGAAGCCTAAACATGCACAAGCGCATCAGGTTATCACGGATAAAGTGCATCAGGCGGGGGGCAAGATTTGTATGCAAATTTTGCATACAGGACGCTATGGCTATCATCCACTGATCGTTGCTCCCTCTTCAGTACAGTCGCCCATCGTTCCCTTTAAGCCTCGTTCGCTTTCAAAACGGGGTATTCAGGCTACGGTTAAAGACTATGCAAATTGTGCAAAGCTGGCTAAGCAGGCAGGTTATGACGGTGTCGAAATCATGGGCTCCGAGGGCTACCTGATTAATCAGTTCATGTGCAAGCGCACCAACATGCGTGATGATGAATACGGTGGTCCTATCGAAAATCGTGCGCGCATCGCCAAAGAAATAATCAGCGAAGTGAGACAAGCGGTTGGTAGCGATTTTATTATCATCTTCCGCTTATCGATGTTGGATCTGGTAGAAGGTGGCAATACCTGGGAAGAAGTCGTACAGGCAGCAAAGATAGTAGAGCAGGCCGGTGTCGATCTTATCAACACAGGTATAGGCTGGCATGAGGCGAGGGTGCCTACCATTGTCACGTCAGTACCACGTGCGGCATTTACCTGGGTGACAGAGAAGTTACGTGCAGAAGTCAGCAAGCCGCTTATTGCCACTAACCGCATTAATACCCCTGAAATTGCTGAAACCATCCTGGCCAGCGGTCAGGCAGACATGGTGTCCATGGCACGTCCATTCCTGGCAGATGAAAACATTGTCGCCAAAGCAAAAGCGGGGCGGGCGCAGGACATTAACACCTGTATTGCCTGCAATCAGGCCTGTCTGGATCACAGTTTCCAGAAAAAACGGGCCAGCTGTCTGGTTAATCCCCGCGCTGGTTATGAAACAGAACTGAACTTTACCCTGACTACCCACAAAAAACGTATCGCAGTGGTCGGCGCGGGGCCCGCCGGTCTAGCGTTTAGTTGCTATGCCGCCGAGCGGGGGCATGACGTTACCCTGTTTGAAAAGGACGATAAAATTGGCGGGCAGTTTAATTATGCCAAACGGATACCCGGTAAAGAGGAATTCCATGAAACTCTGCGATATTTCTCAAACCGGCTAACGCAGCTGAATGTGACGGTGAATCTGAATACGCCCGCCGACGCTGCTATATTAAGCGGACAGGGGTTCGATGAGGTCGTGCTGGCAACAGGCATTGTGCCGCGCAGTGTAAATTTTGAAGGTCACGATCATCCTAAAGTGATGAGCTACCTGGATGTGCTGAGAGACAACAAACCCGTCGGTCAGAAAGTAGCAGTGATTGGCGCTGGCGGTATTGGCTTTGACGTATCTGAGTTCCTGCTCGAAGAAAATAGCCTGACGTTAAATGCCGAACAGTGGATGCGTCACTGGGGGATTGACAGGTCATATCAAACTGAAGGGGCACTCACAGATGCGCATGTTGAGCCACCACAGCGAGAGATTTATTTGTTACAACGCAAAAAATCGAAGCCAGGAAAAAATCTGGGGAAAACCTCGGGCTGGGTACACCGCACTAATTTGAAAAAAATGCAGGTACAAATGCTCGCTGGCGTCAGTTATGAGAAAGTCGACGATCAGGGACTGCATATCACCATCAATGATGAGCCTAGGCTGCTAGAGGTTGATAACGTGATTGTGTGTGCAGGTCAGGAGCCGCTGCGTGAGTTACAGCAGGCATTGATTAATAAGGGCATGTCTGTTCATCTTATTGGTGGCGCTGATGTCGCTGCGGAACTGGATGCCAAAAGAGCAATTCGCCAGGGCGCTGAACTGGCGGTAGCAATATAAATAATGGCTTACGTGTTGCGCTCATCCTCTTGCAGCCAACGCTGGATGAGCTTGGCAATGCGTTTGTAATCATCTTCGGCAAATGTCTTTAGCAGTGCACCCTGGCGCGCAGAGGGGTTCACTTTTCCTTGCTGGCGCTGATAAAGCCTGGATAACGGCGAGCGTGTTTTTTCAGAGCGTGGCACGTTTAATGTCTGTACAAGATGAAAGATTTTGACGCTATCGCCTATCTTAGGAGCTATTAGTCATTTTTTACAGTCAACTTCGTTATGTCACTGACCTTCAAGCTCTATCACATCTGGCAATCTTTTTTCACAGCGAGTCGCCATGCAGACGGGATTGCACCCCTGTTATTGCGGCTATATCTGGCGCCAGTGATGATCCAGGCGGGCTGGAATAAACTGTCAAACTTCGACGATACGGTAAACTGGTTTGCCGATCCTGAATGGGGCTTGGGTTTACCGTTTCCTGAAGTGCTGGCCGCGCTTGCCTCGGGCAGTGAATTTGTCGGTGGTTGGTTGCTGCTAGTGGGACTGGCTGTGCGAGTAGTCAGCCTTCCATTAATGGTTACGATGCTGGTTGCTGCGTTTACTGTGCACGGTCAAAATGGCTGGCTGGCGATAGCTGATGCCTCGAGCTGGTTTGCTGATGGAACGATTTTTTATAACCAGCAGGTGATGGATGCGCCGCAAAAGATAGCAGCAGCAACCTCTCTGTTGCAGCAGCATGGGCATTATGACTGGCTAACCGCAAGTGGCAACTTTGTTATCCTGAATAACGGTATGGAGTTTGCTATTACCTATTTCATCATGTTAGTGGCGTTATTTTTTAGCGGGGCGGGCCGCTATACCAGCGTCGATTATTGGTTGCACCTGGTGTTTGAACGACACATCCGATCGGCCTAAAAATTCACGCGATTTTATTTGTCAGTATTGGCTTTTATGTCAATAATTGGCCCATCGCTGGACAAAACGGATCGCCAACGTCGCTATGCAAGCTATTGAACTGTTACTTAATCGCTCATCACAGCCCCGACTTCAAGCCCCTGCGCCAAGCGGAGAAGATCTGAATATCATTATGCAGGCCGCGCTCAGAGCGCCGGACCATGCGTGTCTGACGCCTTGGCAGTTTGTGGTATGTGAAGGCGCGGGATTGGGTAAACTCGGCGAAGTGTTTACCCAGGCAGCGATTGTTGCCGGCAAATCAGATAAGGAAATTGATAGGGCTGGCCAGTTACCTCTTCGTGCTCCCATGGTCATTGTCGCGATCAGCAAATACAAAGAACATGACAAGGTTCCCTGGGTTGAGCAGGTTGCGTCTACGTCCTGTGCCGTGCATGCAATGCAGATGGCCGCAGTTGCGCTAGGGTATAGCGGGATGTGGCGAACCGGCAGTTATGCTCACGATGACACGGTCAAAGAGGCGTTCAATTTGAATGACGAGGATGAAATCGTCGGATTTCTTTATCTTGGCACACCGGTTGTCTCGCCGGCACCCAAGCCGGCGCGAGACTGCAGTGAGTATTTTTCTTTCTGGCGCTAGCGCGCAGATACGTTATTCAACAGAGACGATTTTGCAGGCATTGGTAGATCCTATGGTTTCCATCATATCGCCATAGGTCATGATAAACTGATCGCCACTTTTCACCGCGTCAATGTCCTTTAACGTATCAATGACATCCTGCTTCAATTGCCCAGGTAAACTGCGGCTGCTGTCAAAAAATACCGGTTTTACACCACGGTACAGCGACATCGCATTCAGCGTGTCGGTATGTCTTGAAAGGGCGTAAATGGGTAAAGACGTGGTGATACGGGACATAAGCCTTGGCGTGCTGCCTGATTCAGTCAAGCCCACGATGGCTTTGACAGAAGGCAGATGATTAGCTGCGTAAACCGCTGAGAGGGAAATCGTCTCACTGATTGAGGTAAATTTCTCATCAATACGATGCTTGGAGAATTTCACGCTGGGATGGGTTTCAGCGCCTTCACACACTCGCGCCATGGCTTTAACCGTCTCAACCGGATATTGACCCGCTGCAGTTTCAGCCGACAACATTACCGCGTCGGTGCCATCCAGTACCGCATTAGCGACGTCCATGACTTCAGCTCGTGTAGGCATCGGGTTATCGATCATAGACTCCATCATTTGTGTCGCCGTGATCACCACTTTATTCAGCTGTCGCGAGCGAGCGATCAATTTCTTTTGCACACCGACCAGCTCAGCGTCACCAATTTCTACTCCTAAATCGCCCCTGGCTACCATAACCGCATCTGATGCTTCGATAATGTCGGTAATGGCCTCTTCCGTCGCCACGGCTTCAGCACGTTCCACTTTGGCGACAAGATAGGCGTTGCAGCCGGCCTGCTTGGCGAGCTTGCGGGCGTATTCCATATCCGCGCCACAGCGTGGGAACGATACTGCCAGATAATCCACACCAATCTTTGCTGCAGTCACGATGTCCTGCTTGTCTTTTTCGGTCAGTGCTTCAGCAGATAACCCACCACCCAGACGGTTGATGCCTTTGTTGTTAGATAGCTTGCCACCTACGGTAACTTTTGTGTGTACTTTAGCGCCTTCGACACCAGTAACTTCAAGCTGGATACGTCCATCGTCAAGAAGCAAAATATCACCCGCGCCGACATCCTGAGGAAGGGCTTTATAATCGATACCTACTGCATGCTGATGGCCTTCGTCCCGACCCATTTCAGCGTCGAGCACAAAATGAGCTCCTTCTGCTAACTTGACAGATCCTTCGACAAACTTGGCCACCCGTATTTTAGGACCCTGCAGATCGCCCAGGATGGCCACAAATTTACCCAGTCGCTGAGCTGCAGCTCTGACGCGCTTGGCGCGCTCAATATGATCGTCCGCGGTGCCGTGTGAAAAGTTCATCCGTACGACGTTGGCACCGGCAGCAATGACCGCTTCAATTTTTTCATCGGTATCTGTCGCGGGGCCGAGTGTAGCGAGTATCTTGGTTCTTCTGATCATGATGTCGTCGTTATTCTTGTCGGTTAGGTGCGTGATGCGTCATTGACTGTCCTACGTGCAGGTGACAATTGAATGACAATTTGTAATTTTATTACAGAAAATATAATGCAAGGGCAGAATAATGTGAAATTATTTGACGAAAAAAGCCTGTATGAGGCGACTGGTCTGCCCAGTAAATATTAAAAAGGCGCATACCACGTTCAGTGATAGCGCCTTTTCACACTTTTCTCTTCGTCTATTCTGGCCTTTTTTCATAGCGTGAACCACGCAGCGTCTCTTTTACTCGCTTCAGATTTTCTCTGAATTTACTGCCGCGCCTCAAGGTGAAACCTGTGGCTAGAATATCAATTAATGTCAGCTGTGCGATACGAGAGGCCATCGGCATGTACATGTCTGTATCTTCTGGCACATCGAGTGATACGACCAGGCTGCATTCCTTCGCTAATGGGCTGTGCTGAGACGTCAGGCCAATCACAGTGGCATCATTACCGCGTGCGATTTGGGCAATTTCCACCAGACTTTTGGTGCGCCCGGTGTGCGAAATCATGACGACCACATCTTCTTCATTGCAGTTCATACAGCTCATGCGCTGCATCAGAATGTCTTCAAAATACACCACCGGTACATTGAAGCGAAAAAACTTATTCAATGCATCATGGGCGACTGAGGCTGAAGCGCCTAATCCAAAAAAGGAAATGCGCTGCGCCTGGGTTAATAAATCGACCGCCCGGTTAATGACCGATATATCGACTGACTGCCTGGCCACTTCCAGAGAGGCCATGGTCGATTCGAAAATTTTGTTGGTGTATTCCTCTGGTCCGTCAGTTTCTTCAACATGCCGGTTAACGAAAGGTGTTCCGTTAGCTAAACTTTGTGCAAGGTGCAATTTGAAGTCTGGAAACCCTTTGGTATCCAGACGTCGGCAAAATCGGTTTACCGTCGGCTCACTCACGTCTGACATCTTGGCTAAGGTAGCAATGCTTGAGTGAATCGCTGTTTGTGGATTACTCAGGATAACCTCGGCAACCTTACGCTCTGATTTACTGAATGCAGCTTTTTGTTGAGTGATTTTTTCAAGAATATTCATACGCGTGATGCTATTTTTCTTATACTGATGTTTACTTTCAGTTTTGTCGGTTGACGTTGAAATTTACGTCGCAATTGGTCTTTATTGTTGTAACTTTTTGACATTATTGCCAGTAAAAAATCCACATTTGCGTTGTATCACCGCAATGGACGCTGAAAAAAGATGACTTAAAGTTGTAAAATTACAACATAAATGAGTAATATAAACAAAATATCGAAGGTTTAGTGTAGATAATTAAGTAAAATTACAAAATAAACACTAAGCTTAAGGTAACAACTATAAAAGGTTTTTCGATATGGTGTTGGAAACTTCTTTCGAACCTTGTGATTTCATTTTATTTGGAACACTTGGTGATCTGGCGCGCAGAAAGCTACTGCCGTCCCTCTATCAGCTTGAGAAAGCCAATTTGCTTCACGCTGACAGTAAAATCATAGGTGTCGCTCGACAGGACCTGAGCATTGATGACTACATCAGCAAAGTAAAAGAAAACGTTGAAAAGTTCACCAAGGAAGAAATGTGTCAGGACACCTGGGAGCGCTTGCAAAACAAACTCGATTACGTTTGTGTGGATATGAAGAATACTGACAGTTACTCAGCGTTCACCACTCATGTTGATCCCTCACGCATCATGGTCTGCTATCTGGCGACACCGCCTTCAATATACGGCGATATTTGTAAGGGGCTGAAAGCGGCTGACATTATCGACAAAACCATGCGAGTGGTGTTGGAGAAGCCGATTGGGCACGACCTGGCGACATCTAAAGTTATCAATGACCAGGTTGCTGAGTACTTTGATGAGTCACAGATTTACCGCATTGACCATTATCTGGGCAAAGAAACGGTGTTAAACCTGGTGGCGCTGCGCTTCGCTAATTCAATATTTGCGACCAACTGGGATCACAATTGTATCGACCACGTGCAAATATCAGTTGCTGAGTCAGTAGGCATTGAAGGCCGTTGGGGTTATTTCGACGATGCCGGCCAGATGCGAGACATGGTGCAAAATCACCTGTTACAGATACTCACGCTGGTTGCCATGGAGCCACCTACGACGCTGGATGCTGACGCAATTCGTGATGAAAAGTTAAAGGTGCTTAAAGCACTGCGCCCGATCAATGCCAGCAATGTGGCCGAAACAACGGTCAGAGGTCAGTACACCAATGGCTTTGTGAAGGGGGAGGAAGTCCCGGGGTACCTGGAAGAGCCTGACGCCAACAAATCCAGCCGCACAGAAACCTTCGTGGCGCTAAAAGTGGAGCTGGATAACTGGCGCTGGGCTGGTGTGCCGTTTTACCTGCGTACTGGTAAGCGTATGCCGACCAAAGCCAGTGAAGTGGTGATTTATTTCAAGCGTCAGCCGCACAATTTGTTTAAAGACAGCTTTGCTAAACTACCACCCAATAAACTGGTGATCCGCCTGCAGCCTGATGAGGGCGTCGAGGTTACGGTAATGAACAAAGTGCCGGGCCTGACCACCAGTGGCTCAATGGATCTGCAAAAATCCAAACTTAACCTGTCATTTTCTGAAACCTTCACGGACGAGCGTATCGCCGATGCCTATGAAAAACTTCTACTGGAAGTGATGATCGGTAATCAGGCGCTATTTGTGCGTCGCGATGAAGTCGAGCACTCATGGAAATGGGTAGATTCCATACTTGAAGCCTGGAAAGACACAAACGAAGAGCCAGAGCCATATCAGGCCGGCACCTGGGGACCTGTTGCTTCAATTGGTCTGTTAGCCAGTGAAGGCCGAGCATGGTATGAAAGCCGACTGGGGAAACGTTAACCATGAGCTTACACATACAGACATTTAAGGACAGTGACGAACTCACTGCACAATTTGCTCGTCAGATTGCAGATATTCTGGAACAGAATGTCAAACAATACGGTCAAGCCAGTTTAATAGTGTCAGGTGGCCGCACCCCTGTAGCGCTGTTCGAGACGCTATCAACTATGGCATTGCCGTGGGACAGCATCATCGTTAGCCTGGCTGACGAGCGCTGGGTGAACGCAGATGATGAGGCGAGCAATGAAAAACTCGTGCGCACTCATCTGCTTAAAGATAACGCTGCCGCAGCACAGTTCGTACCTTTGAAAACGGACCATGATGATGCCAAAGATGCGGTGCAAACGTTAAGTCAGAATCAGCAACTGCTCGGAGCGCCATTTGACGTGTTAATTCTTGGTATGGGTGAAGATGGACACACCGCATCTTTATTCCCTTGTAGCGAACAGGTACAGGCCGGGTTAGATATGAACTCTGGCCAGCGCTATATCGCGGTGCAGCCGACAACCGCGCCGCATCAGCGCATGTCATTGACGTTACCGGCACTGCTCAACAGCCGCCATATCTTTTTGCATCTTACCGGTGAGCGCAAACGTGAAGTGCTCGAGCAGGCATTGGCCGAAGGTAATGAGGTGGCAAAACCGATCGTTGCGGTGGTTCAGCGCAGTGATGTAGAACTGATGTGGGCTCCCTAACAGGGCCCGCCAAGGAGACTAATATGAATTCCCTTCTTCAGGACGTAACCGACCGGATCATAGAGCGTAGCCAGGCGACGCGCGCCGAATACTTACAAAAAATTGACAAAGCCCGCCGCCAGGGACCGCATCGTGGCGCGCTTTCATGTGGTAATCTGGCCCATGGTTTTGCTGCTTGTAATAAGGCAGAAAAGTCAGATTTGCGCAGCATGGTCAAAGCCAATGTTGCCATTGTGTCGGCGTACAATGACATGCTGTCGGCACATCAGCCCTATGAAACCTATCCTGCCATTATTAAGCAAGCGGTGTCTGAAGTAGGCAGCGTTGCGCAGTTTGCCGGTGGTACACCGGCTATGTGCGATGGCGTGACACAAGGTAACGCCGGGATGGATCTCAGCCTGATGAGCCGTGACGTTATCGCTATGTCAGCGGCAGTGGCGCTGTCTCATAACATGTTTGATGCAGCATTGATGCTGGGTATTTGCGATAAAATCGTGCCCGGACAGCTGATTGGTTCACTCAGTTTCGGTCATCTACCTACCGTATTTGTACCAGCGGGCCCCATGCCATCTGGTTTGCCGAATAAAGAAAAAGCACGTGTCAGACAAGCCTTTGCCGAGGGCAAAGTGGGTCGCGAGGAACTTCTCGAGGCAGAGTCCCAGTCTTATCATTCGGCGGGAACCTGTACCTTCTACGGCACGGCAAACAGTAATCAGCTCGTGGTTGAAATGATGGGCTTGCATCTTCCAGGCTCGTCTTTCGTCAATCCGGGTACGCCGCTGCGTGACGCGCTAACGAGAGCTGCAGCTGTGCAGGCTACACGTTTGACCGATTTAGGCGATAACTATATGCCAATTGGTCATATTGTCGATGCGAAAGCCATCGTCAATGGCCTGGTTGGACTGCTGGCAACAGGTGGCAGCACCAATCACACCATGCACCTTGTTGCCGTTGCGCGTGCAGCGGGTTACATCATCAACTGGGATGACTTCGCGGATATTTCCCGTGCAGTGCCTCTGATGACCCGCATCTATCCGAATGGCTCTGCAGATATCAATCACTTTACCGCAGCAGGCGGCATGTCGTTGTTGTTCAAACAGCTTCTGGATGCCGGATTATTGCATAACGATGTCAACACCATCTGCGGTAAAGGGTTAGAGCGTTATATGCTAGAGCCCAAGCTTATTGACGGTGAATTGCAGTGGGTGGACGGCCCTCAGGAAAGTCTGGACAAAGAGGTGCTGGCAGATGTTGAAAAGCCGTTTAAACCTGACGGAGGACTGTCGGTACTGTCTGGTAATCTTGGTCGAGCAGTGATCAAAACCTCAGCGCTGCGCACTCCGCATTGTCACATGAAAGCGCCGGCTGTTGTGTTTGAGGACCAGTTCGAGCTGGATGCCGCATTTAAATCCGGTGAATTAAATAAAGACTGTATTGTAGTCGTGCGTTTTCAGGGCCCAACCGCTATTGGTATGCCAGAACTGCACCGCCTGACGCCACCGCTTGGTGTATTACAAGATCGTGGATACAAAGTCGCGCTTGTTACTGACGGGCGCATGTCGGGTGCATCCGGTAAGGTGCCGGCGGCTATCCACGTAACGCCAGAAGCCTATACAGGTGGCTTGCTCAATAAAGTGCAAAACGGCGATATCATTGAGTTGAATACCGAAACTGGCGCGTTGACATTGCATGTTCCAGAGCACGAGCTGGAAGCAAGAGAGGCGAAACAGGCCAGTCTTGATAATCATCATACCGGTATGGGCAGAGAAATGTTCACAGGCATGCGCAGCACGCTGACCGGCGCTGAAGAAGGAGCATGTTCTCTGTTCGCATCGCAGGAGCAAGAGGCATGAGCGTCAAGTTTGTCGCTGACGTAGGCGGCACCAATATTCGTCTGGCGCAGACTCAGGACGGCAAGCTCACGGATATCAAAAAGTATCTTTGTGCCGATTTTGACACCATCGCCGATGCGATACAGCACTACTTTGATGAGTTCACCGACCGCACATTTAGTGCCGGTTGTATTGCCATTGCCTGCCCGGTTACCTCGGATTGGGTCAAAATGACGAACCATACCTGGCAGTTTTCTACCCAGGAACTGACTCAGGTACTGGGCCTTGAGTATCTGGCAGTGATCAATGATTTCACCTCAGTAGCCTACTCATTAACTGTGCTAAACGACGAGCAGAAAGTGCAAATAGGCACAGGGGAAAGCAGTCCCGATGGCAACATTGCTGTGTTCGGGCCGGGCACGGGACTGGGTGTAGAACACCTCACCCAGGTTGAAAACGGTTGGAAGACGCTGGATGGGGAGGGCGGCCACGTCGATTTTGCTCCCGTGGATGATACCGACCTGATCATTTTTAAGTACATCCGCAATTTGCACGGTCGTGCATCTGCGGAAGAAGTGATGTCTGGCCGCGGACTTTTGCACATCTATCAGGCGCTGGCGGAGCATCGCGGTATTTCCCCCACCATTGATGAACCTGCTGAGGTGACGCTGAAAGCACTCAGCGGTGAATGTGAGGTGTGTGTCGATTCTCTGCATCAATTCTGTCGCATTATGGGCAGCTTTGCCGGCAATCTGGCACTCAATCTGGCGACCACTGGCGGCGTGTACATCGGTGGCGGTATTGCGCCGCGCTTTGTTGATTTTTTACAGAGCAGTGATTTCAGACAGCGTTTTGAGAGTAAAGGACGTTTTGAGCACTATGTGAAGCCGATCCCAACCTACATTATTACCGAGCCAGATCATGGCTTATTGGGCGCTGCTGCCTATCTAGAACAACACTACGCGAGTTAAGAAAATGAGTAAAAACTGGACAATTTCGAGTGAGACGGTTTTCAACCAGGGTCCTGTCATGCCAGTGCTGGTGATTAAGGACGTGGAGGTTGCCGTACCTCTGGCTAAAGCGCTCATGGCTGGTGGTATCAATGTTCTGGAAGTCACATTGCGCACTCCTGCCGCATTGGATGTCATTGCGCGTATCGCAAAAGAGGTCCCCGATGCCATGATTGGTGCCGGAACCGTAACCAATGCAGAGCAGCTTAAACAGGTTACCGACGCAGGCGCAAAGTTCGCTATCAGCCCAGGCATGACCACGGAACTCTTGGCCGCTGGTAGCGCCGGCAGCATCCCATTGATCCCGGGCATCTCGTCAACCTCAGAGCTGATGAAGGGGCTGGATGCCGGCTACACGCATTTTAAGTTTTTCCCGGCAGAGGCGTCAGGTGGTGTAAAAGCACTTAAATCTATTGCCGGACCATTCCCTAATGTAACCTTCTGTCCAACAGGCGGCATCGGCCCGGATAACTATCTGGATTATCATGCCATCCCCAGCGTACGCTGTGTGGGCGGGTCATGGCTGGCACCAGATGATGCGATTGAGCAACATGACTGGGCACGTATAACCCAACTTGCCAGACAAGCAGTGGATGGGGTGAAAGCAACGAACTAAGCTAGCTCATCTCACCACGCAAGTTAGTCACCATCTGCCGCTTGAGCTCTTTAAGCGGCAGGTTTTTACTGAGCAGATAGTGCAGCTTCGCCAGCGTCGCTTCAGGTGTCATATCACCGCCGGATAATATGCCGACTTCACGCAGCACGTGGCCGTTGGCGTAACCAGACATATTTACTCTGCCGCGGACGCACTGCGTGCAGTTAACCACCACAATATCGTTGTCCAGCGCATGTTTGAATTGGTCAAGAATGTCCTGGTTCTGTGGCGCATTGCCGACGCCGTAGCTAAGTAAAACCAGTGCCTTAACAGGTTGGCGAAGGGTGTTCCTTATCATGTCGGCGCTAATTCCCGGATACAGGCTGACCAGACCAACAGGCTGTGCGGTTATATTGCTGATGCGCAGCGGCTCGACAGTGGTTTCTTCGGTAACCTTACCGGCAATCAGTTCTATATCGATGCCTGCTTCAAGAAGAGGCGGGAAGTTAGGCGAATCAAAGGCGTCAAACCCATCAGCATCGACTTTACGACTGCGGTTTCCTCTGAACAGTTTGTTGTTAAAAAACAGCGCCACTTCAGCAATCGGATAGTTAGCGGCCAGATATAACGCATTAAGCATATTGATTTTGCCGTCTGAACGAAGCTCAGCGAGCGGTATCTGGGAGCCGGTCACTATCACCGGCTTGCAGAGGTTTTCCAGCATGAAAGAGAGCGCCGAGGCAGTATACGCCATGGTATCGGTGCCATGCAGGATAATGAAACCGTCGTAATCGTCGTAGTGCTGGCGAATATCGTCGGCGATTTTTTGCCAGTCTTCCGGTGTGATATCTGATGAATCAATCAGATTGTCATATTCTTTGACGACGAACTCTGGCATATCAGCGTGATGGAATTCAGGCATCGACGCCAGCGCACCGGAGAGAAAGCCTTTTACCGGTACATACCCATTTGCAGAAGGCTGCATGCCGATGGTGCCGCCGGTATTGGCAACGTAGATTTTTTTGCGCATAGGGTGACTTGTTATCGTTATGGTTATCCGCGTAAGTGTAACAGTTATCGGGCTTTTTGCGCACTTTGTGAAAGCACATGACACACTTGGTTACGCTTTGATAGGGTAATTTATACGCCGCACAGTTGACCATCAGACGCGTCAATCGCACACTAAATTTTTACTTATTTCAGTGCTTATCACATTATGAAACCACGCCATCTTTCAGCCGTTGCTGTTGCCATTGCGTCACTGTCACTCGGTGCAACTCAGCATGTTTATGCGAATGCGCCATCGGCCGCGCTTTCTTCTTCTGCGCAGTCGATGACCGCTGTTCAATCTGAATCACAAAAGCTGAATCAACTGCTAGAGCGATTTTTTGCTGATAGTCTGGCGCGCAGTCCGGTTTACGCCACCTTTGTGGGCGTGCATCAATATAACGATCAGTTTGGCGAGCCGCTCAGCGACCAGTGGCTGGCGGATGAACTGGCGTTTCAACAAGGTTATCTGGATGCCATTAAAGCAATAGATGGCACCCAGCTCACCGGACAGGACTGGCTCAGTTATGAAATTTTTAAACATGCCAGAGAGCAAGCCATTAAGGGATTTGAGTTCGAGAGCTATGTGATGCCAATCAGCCAGATGGGCGGTGCGCACAGCTGGTTCGCCATGCTGGGTTCAGGTTCATCGGCGCAACCTTTTAATAATGAGCAGGATTATCGCAACTTCATGCAGCGCGCAAAGGGCTTTGCCGACTACATGGATAGCACGATATGGGCAATGAAACGCGGGATTGAAAAAGGCATTGTGTTGCCCAGGCCAATTGTTGAAAAACTGTTGCCGCAGCTGAGTGCGCATATAGTTGATGATATTACGCAAAGCGTGTTTTACGGTCCGGTTGCTGCGCTTGACGAGAAGGATGGAATATCAGCAGATGCCAAGGCTGAGTTGAGCACTCAATATCAGGCAATGATCAAAGAAGTGATTATTCCGGCCTATCAACGTGTCCACAGTTTCGTGCAAGACGAGTATCTGGCAAAGGCGCGGGAAACGGTCGGCTTGTCTGCGCTACCCAATGGTCAGGCCCGCTATGCGCACCAGATTGATATTAATACCACGTTGCCGCTCAGTGCTGAGGAGATTCATGCATTTGGTCAACGTGAAGTGGCGCGGATCCTGAGCGAAATGCGAAGTGTGAAAGAAACGGTAGGCTTTGAGGGGGATTTGCCGGCATTTTTCGAATTTTTGCGTAATGACGACCAGTTTTATTTTGACAGTGAGCAGGCAGTTATTGATGCCTATACCGATATCAAACACAAAATAGATGCACGGGTGCCAACACTGTTTGAGGTATTTCCAAAAGCCGACTATGAGGTAAGGGCAGTAGAGGCTTACCGCGCAGCATCCGCAGCGGGTGCCAGTTACCAGCCACCGGCACCAGATGGCTCCCGTCCCGGTATTTTTTACATCAACACACACAATTTAAAAGCCCAGCCAAAGTTTTTGATGGAAACCCTGAGCGTGCATGAGGCGGCGCCCGGACACCATTTCCAGATCGCTATCCAGCAGGAAGTGGAAGGCCTGCCGGCATTCAGAAAGTTTGGTGGTTATACTGTATTTGCTGAAGGCTGGGCTCTGTATGCAGAATCGTTGGGTAAGGAAATGGGTCTGTTTACCGACCCTTACATGTGGTACGGCAGACTGGCCGATGAACAGCTTCGTGCCATGCGTCTTGTGGTTGATACCGGCTTACATGCAATGGGCTGGAGCCGTCAAAAAGCAATAGACTTTATGTTGGCAAATTCGTCGATGGCTGAGTCAGATGTTGTTGCTGAGGTCGAGCGCTATATTTCTATCCCCGGTCAGGCACTGGCCTATAAAACAGGTGAAAGGCATATAAAAATGCTGCGTAGCAAGGCTAAAAAGGCGCTGGGTGAAAAGTTTGATATCCGCAAATTTCACACGCAGATCCTGATTGACGGTGCCTTACCTATGCCAGTGCTAGAGGCGAAAATAGACAAGTGGATTGCTCAACAGCAGCAAGCATGAGCTATGCTTGGCAAACAGCAATAGAAGGAGAGAACAGATGCGCTGCCACGAAATAGACTATGAAATCATCGGCCATTCCATGCAGATGGTGGAAGTTGAACTAGACCCCGGTGAGACCGTTATCGCAGAAGCGGGTGCGATGAACTACATGCAGGACGATATCAGCTTCGAAGCGAAGATGGGCGATGGCTCTGACGTAAATGCCAGCTTTATGAGTAAGGTGTTTTCTGCCGGAAAGCGCATGATCAGCGGTGAGTCATTGTTTATGACGCACTTTACCAATCAAGGCATGCAGAAACGTCGGGTTGCCTTTGCTGCCCCATTTCCAGGCAGTATTGTGCCCGTTAACATGGCTCAGGTAGGCGAACAAATCACCTGTCAGAAAGATTCATTTCTGTGTGCTGCGCTCGGTACAAAAGTAGATATTGCCTTTAATCGGCGCTTTGGCAGCGGCTTTTTTGGTGGTGAAGGATTTATTCTGGAGCGCTTGCAAGGTGATGGTATGGCATTTTTACATGCCGGTGGCACCGTAATAGAGCGTGAGCTTAATGGCGAGACACTGCGCCTTGATACCGGTTGTGTGGTGGGTTTCACGGCGGGCATTGAATACGATATTGAAATGACCAAGGGGCTGCGCAGTATGTTCTTCGGTGGGGAGGGCCTGTTTCTCGCCACGCTCAGAGGTCATGGTAAAGTGTGGATCCAGAGCCTGCCATTCTCTCGTCTGGCAGATCGCGTTATTCAGCATGCCCCGAATATTGGTGGCAAGCGGCAGGGTGAAGGATCGGTCCTTGGCGGTATCGGAGATATGATAGGCGGCGATTAGCGCTGCCTAATCTTGCCAACCGAAACGCCCGCAGCTAAGTGCACTGCATGACGCCCCGTGTTAGTGTCACAAAAACCGAAGGGGAGTGTTTTATATCTCTCGTTAAGCTGCATGATCACTATTTACTTCCCAGCCCGGAAAAACAAGTACGGCTGGGTGGCATTTTAAAGCGCGAGCAAGAGCCTTTGCGCGCTCTACGCCCAAATTAACGCGGCCGTTTTCTATGGCTGATATCGTTGACTGTGGGATATCTGCCATTTTTGCTAAATCATTTTGACTTAGTTCTTGAAGCTCGCGCATGATGCGGACTGATTCGCCGCTAGAAATTGAGACTCGTGTTTTAGCTTTCTGAAAATCCATCATTATGATCTCCTGCGATAATCATGAGGAGTTACCTCTACCACTTGGACGTACATTTGTCCGTTTTCGACGGAGTAAATAACTCGATATTGCTGATTTAAACGAGAAGAGCGAAAACCTTTCCAATTTCCAGAAAGCGCTTCATCTCTGAAGCCTTTAATCAGTTGCAATCCAGAAGGACCTGATATCGCAACAACGTCCTTCCATTTTTCATAGCGCTTTTGAATTTCCAAAGGCGCTTTTGCAAGCTGCTTATCTAACCGTTTATGTTCGAATATCTCCCACATACTCAAAAGTATATATATCTAATATGGTATGTCAAACCCAAAGAATGACATGGATTTTGTAAGGATCGCTGTTCACCTGTAGATCATCTCTTTCAGGTAGGAGCAAGATAGAAAATCTGAAGCTTGGTTCCTTTTCCCAAAGAGGCTACCGCCTGCGCGGTGCGGCGGGGCGGATATTTCTCCGATGGTGACTATTCGGGATCGCTGACACAATTTATGCTATCTTTCGGGTTTTGCCGCAATACACCCACATGGCATCATTTCTTGAGCAACTGAGCTTTTCTTTTGGCGTGACCGGTCCGGTACTCGCGCTGTTGTTGATTGGCTACTTTCTGAAAAAAATCCGTTTTATCAACGACACGTTTGTCGAGGTCGGCACCAAACTGGTCTTTAATGTCACGTTGCCAGCATTGCTGTTTATCACTATAAGCCGGGTAGAGTTCTCGCAGGCGGCGAATTCGACCATGCTGATAGCCGGGTTGATTGCCACTGCAGTAATGCTACTGATTATGCTAGTGGCCGCGCTTGTCTTTATTAACACCGATGTTGAGCGTGGCGTAGTGATCCACGCAGGGTATCGCGCCAATATGGGGGTCATTGGTCTGGCGTTTTGTGTCAATGCCTATGGCGATAAAGGCTTAGCAATTGTCTCGCTGTATTTAGCCATCCTCACCATGCTGTATAACGTCATCGCAGTAGTATTGCTGAATCATTTTTTCCATGCTCAGCGCGCATTGTGGCCAAGCATCGTCGGTATTGTTAAAAATCCTTTGATCATCGGCATCATGCTTGCTCTGCCTGTCAGCTATTTTCAAATACCACTACCGCAGTTAGTCGTTCAGACTGGCCAGTACTTCGCTAACATGACCCTGCCATTAGCATTGCTATGCACAGGCGCAACGCTGAGTTTTGTGCGTTTGAAACTGGACCTGTCGGTGGCAGGTATTGCCGTAATAGGTAAGTGTATTGTGGCGCCAGTGGTTACTACGTTGATTGCCTACGGTCTCGGCCTGCGGGATG
Source organism: Aestuariibacter salexigens DSM 15300 (assembly GCF_000429145.1). Lineage (GTDB taxonomy): Bacteria > Pseudomonadota > Gammaproteobacteria > Enterobacterales > Alteromonadaceae > Aestuariibacter > Aestuariibacter salexigens. The sequence continues at coordinate 886,779 of NZ_AUBH01000001.1, read as the reverse complement.
CACAACTTGGTGTAGTATTCCTGATGGCCGCCGCGCCTACTGCTGTGGCCAGCTATGTGATGGTGCGCAGTATGGGAGGCAATGCATCGCTGGCCGCCAATGCAGTGGCATTATCGACGCTGGTGTCTATTCCGCTGGTCAGTGCCGGTATCGTCATTATGCGTCAGGCTGCACTGATGTAGGTGCGACGACCTTCACTTGCGTCTGGTAGTAGCACAGATCAATAGGCCGATTGCCGTCGCCTTTAAAAACATAAAACGGATTATCGAGACTTCGCGCTGCCTGCAATCGGTTTTGTGTTTGCTCCGCGGTGCCGGTTGCTACCTGGATTGCGAACCGTTCAGTGAGCGGAATGTCATTTGCCAGTTTTGCCCACTCAATTTTACTTTGTAATGAAGGCTCGCTGATAACACCGCCCTGATCGCGTTTGCCTCGCTTGATACGCTGTAACGTATCCATGCCGTACAGCACCCGCCCAAATACACTCATGTTGCGGTCCAAATGTCGCGGCGCCTGGCCAATGACCACGTAGAAATCCGTTGTTGCCGTGTTCGCTTCGGTTGCTCGCGCCATGGCGACAACGCCGGGGCAGTGTAACAGCCACTCTTGCTTACTCTCAGGATCGCGACCAGCACTGAAACCATGCAAATACCCGGTTTCAGGTGCTAACAGGGCGGGGCGCTGCACACTGACAAAGGTTGATTGTTCTGAGGTGGCGCGGGTGAATTCAGGCTCAAGGGGAGAGCGGTGCTCGGTTTTTTTTGTGTTCGCCGCGTCCCCTGCCTGTACAACAAATCCATCAATGACCCGATAAAAAGGCAGGCCATCATAAAAGCCTTCTTTGATTAACTGGCGAAATCGCTGTGCATGGGCAGGGGCCATAAATGTTGCCAGCTCAATGATTACCAGCCCTTCCTCAGTATGCATATATACCGTGTCCTCAAGTGAGGGAACACGCCAGTCTGCGGCTCGAGTGTCAGTGGAGAGCAGCATTAGGCTGGCAAACATGGCCAAAATAAGAAAGTTGTGCATGGTGTATCCTTTAACTAGCAAAAGGCCCACACTGGGTGGGCCTCGTTGATTACTTTACTTGTTCGCCAGCGGCCTGTTTATCCGCATGGTAGCTGGAACGTACCATGGGACCGCATGCTGCATGCGTGAAACCGAGTTCACGGGCTGTCTCACCCAGCGCATCGAACTCATCCGGGTGTACATAGCGTTTCACCGGATAGTGATGACGGCTTGGCTGTAAATATTGTCCCAGTGTCAGCATATCCACATCGTGTTCACGCAGGTCTTTAAGCACCTCAACGATTTCCTCGTTTTCTTCGCCCATGCCCATCATCAAACCTGATTTGGTGGGGATGTCAGGGTGCTGCTGCTTAAATTTGCGCAGAAGATCCAGTGACCATTTGTAATTAGCGCCTGGTCGGCATTCACGATAGAGGCGTGGTATAGTTTCCAGGTTGTGGTTAAACACGTCCGGCACACCTTGCTTAAAAATTTCCAGTGCTCTGTCCATTCGGCCACGAAAATCAGGCACCAGTACTTCAATTTTGGTGCTCGGGCTATGTTCTCGAATCGCGTTAATACAATCGACAAAATGCTGTGCACCACCGTCTCTGAGGTCGTCTCTGTCTACCGAGGTGATGACCACATATTTGAGCTGCATTTCTGCAATGGTTCTGGCCAGCTTCTCGGGCTCTTCGGCACTGGGTGGCAGCGGCTTACCATGCGCGACATCACAGAACGGGCAACGACGGGTACAGATATCCCCGAGGATCATAAAAGTCGCAGTGCCATGATTAAAACATTCGGCCAGATTCGGGCAACTGGCTTCTTCACAGACGGAATGCAGTTTATTCTTACGCAGCGTCTGTTTAATATGGTCGATGCGATCGGTGGTACGCGGTAACTTGATTTTTATCCATTCAGGCTTGCGCAGCATTTCCGACTTATCAGTCGGAATGATGGTGACCGGAATATGTTTAACTTTTTGATCATCGCGCAGTTTCTGGCCTGCTTCGGCACGTGTTTTAGTCATCAAAACCTGCTCTGAATTGTTTGAGTTGTATACCAAGGTGTCGGCATAAGTGATCACTTAGCGGTTTGCCAACGTTGTCCAGGTTGTCTGGCCCGTTCAGACGCGCGCAATCTATCATTTCCAGTCCCGCATAGCCACACGGGTTGATGCGCTGAAACGGGGCCAAATCCATATTGACGTTTAATGCCAGTCCATGAAAGCTGCAACCGCGGCGGATCCGCAGTCCTACAGAACAAATTTTTTGTTCATTAACATAGACGCCTGGCGCATCAGCTTTCGGGTAGGCGGCAATGTTGTAGTCGGCTAAAAGGTCGACTACAGATTGCTCTAATGCTGTGACCAGGGCCCGTACGCCCAGTTTGCGACGCTTCATATTGAGCAAGATATACAGGGTCTGCTGGCCAGGCCCATGATAGGTAACTTGTCCGCCTCGATCGACCTGAACAACAGGAATGTCGCCTGGCGCGAGGATATGCTCTGCCTTGCCTGCTTGCCCCTGAGTAAATACCGGTTCATGCTCAACCAGCCATATTTCATCCTGGGTAGATTCATCGCGCTGATCAGTAAAGTCACGCATTGCATTGAACACCGGCAGATAGGGCTGTCTGCCTAACTGTCGTATGATCAGCGTGTCTGTATCACATTCAACTTGTGGCACTGCGTTAGAGACTGTCATCAAAGAACAACACGCACCAATTCAAGCTTGGACAGTTCGGTGTACACTGTTTCCATGTGCTCTTTGCTGGTGACGCGAACGCTGACTGACACAGAGTGATAGTTGCCTTTGCTGCTGGGTTTTACCGTGGGCGCGTAGTCTCCCGGTGCCAATTGCTGTAGGCAGCCAATCACATCCGCAGGCAGTTTTTCATGCGCGACACCCATGACCTTAAAGGTCTGCATACAGGGGAAATCGAGCAACTCATCAAATTTTGTATCCAGTCCCATGACGCTCTCTACTTTCGATGCACACATTACAAGCGTGTGCATGGTTAACGGTTATGTAGCGGTGGGGATTAGCCTTCCCAACCGATACTCAGCTTAATTTTATCAATCATTCTGTCCATGAAACTGCCTTCGTTGACTTCCTGCAGTGCAACAAGGGGATATTCAGCGACGTCTTCGCCGTCTAGTTGCAGATATAGTTTGCCAACCACCTCACCTTTGGCTAATGGCGCTTCGAGTTTTTTATCAAGCTCGAAATTGGCTTCCAGGTTATCTACCTGTCCACGAGGCAAGGTTATGGGGGTATCTTGCGTAATTCCAAGGTCTACGGTGTCTCTGTCACCCATGTAAATGCGATGAGCAACAAAACTGGTGCCAGCCGTATACGGTGTGACTGTTTCATAGAAGCGGAATCCATAGCGCAGCAGTTTACGGTTCTCAATTTTGCGAGCCTGCTCGCTCTCTGTGCCCATCACTACTGAAATCAGACGCATGTCACCCTGCGTCGCCGATGTAATTAAGCTATAACCGGCCTCTGACGTATGACCGGTTTTGATGCCGTCAACGTTGAGGCTCTGATCCCACAACAGGCTGTTGCGGTTGTATTGTTTGATGCCGTTGTACTCAAACTCTTTTCCAGAATACACCGCATATTGCTCTGGCACGTCGCGGATGATTGCCTGTGAAAGAATGGCCATATCCCGCGGCGTGGTGTATTGGTCGGCGTCGTCCAGCCCATGCGCATTGGCAAAATGCGTACTTGTCATGCCCAGTTTTGCCGCATAAGCATTCATCATAGAAACAAAGGCATCTTCGCTGCCAGCAATGTGTTCTGCCATTGCGACACAGGCGTCATTGCCAGATTGGATCATGATCCCTTTATTCAAATCTTCCACCGAGACCTGCGTACCGACTTCAATAAACATCTTTGATGATTCCGGGAACTTGGCAGCCCAGGCGTTCTCAGAAATATTCACCATGTCAGTCAGTGCGATATTACCGGCCTTGATTTCGGAACCGATGATATAGCTTGTCATGATTTTGGTAAGGCTTGCGGGTGCCAGACGTATATCCATATTTTCACTGGCAATGATATGGCCGGTATGGAAGTCCATCAGGACGAAACCCTTGGCATCCACCTGCGGAGCAGGGGGGATCACTACAGCTGCTCTGGCAAGCGATGAAAGTGATAAAAGCAGGATGCCGATTAGCGCAATATAATGTGTTCTGGTTCTGAGCATGAACTTACCGTTGTTAATTGAGTTTTTGTGACAAATTCCGGGCGCGTACTATAGCAAAATTCCACACCGAATTGGCGTATTAGATACCGCTATTACGCAAAATATCCGAGAAACACTCATGTGAGGTCCTGACGATACGACCATCTTTTCTGGTAAAAGTTTACGGCGCCGAGTAGACCGTGTAAGCAGATGGAAATCCGCTGCCCCTCAGATCCTGTAACAATGCTTCTGCATGTACGTTGTTTTTAATGGGACCAAGGCGCAGTTTGTGAATATTATCCTCGTGAGGAAGCTGATAGTCGACGTCATAGAGGCTGGCGAGCCCTTGAGCAAGTTGTTCAAGGCGCGTGCGATCTGATAGAGCCGCGACCTGAATGAACAATGCGTCGCTTTGCTGGGCTATCAAAGGTGCTGGTTCAGGTTGTTCAATTGGCTCAATAACAGGTTGGTTACCTACGGTCATGGTGCCCTGTTCATCAATGTGGATCACGTCCAACTTAATGCGTGCGGTACCGGTTGGTAAAAAGCCAAGTTTCTTGGCAGCCGCATAGGATAAATCAATTTCACGGTTTGCATGGAACGGGCCGCGGTCATTGATGCGTACCACCACCTGCTTACCGTTATCAAGGTTTGTAACACGGGCAAAAGACGGCAGCGGCAGGGTCTTATGCGCCGCTGTCATTGAAAACATATCGTATATCTCGCCGTTTGAGGTCAGGTGACCATGGAATTTTTGGCCGTACCAGGAAGCAATGCCTTCTGCCGTATAGCCTTTACCGGTTTTTAACGGGGTATAACGCTTACCGAAAACCTCGTAAGGCTTGAGATTCTGTGGTGCATAGGGTTCGTAGGCAGGCTCAGCATCTTTGGCATTGATTTCGCCATAGTGCCAATCCGGCGCAGAGTCAGTATGCTGGCTATAGCGACCGCTGTTCTGGCAGCCGGCCAGGGCAGCAAGGAGTAAACATAACACCAGGTGTCGCATGCTTAACCCTCCCGCATATCCCGAATGCGCTGACTCAACTGATAAACCGCCATGGCATACAATGGGCTGTGATTATAGCGGGTAATAACGTAAAAATTCGGCAGGCCAACCCAGTATTCGGCTCCCTCGGCAAGCTCAAATTCGAGTAATTTTGCCTTGCTATCTGAAGCAACCGTTACCGATTCGTCATGCAGCGTCACACCACTTTGCTGCAAATCCTGCCAGCGGCGGGTAAATTTAAGGTCTTTATTAATCAATTTCTCAGACTTGTCAGTAACCCTGGCAGGGTAGGCGACAGGCTGACCGGCTTGCCAACCATGGGCTTTGAAATAATTAGCCACAGAGCCAATTGCATCGACGGGATTGTTGAGTAAATCCCGCACGCCGTCACCATCGAAATCAATCGCATAATGACGGTAGCTGGATGAAATGAATTGTCCCCATCCCATCGCGCCTGCGTAAGAGCCTTTAAGTTCCTGTGTAGGCAGCTGTTCTTCTCGCAGCAACAAGAAAAACTGTTCCAGCTCACTGCGGAAAAATTTGGCGCGGGGCGGGTAGTAAAAGCCTAGCGTATACAATGCGTCGAGCACGGAATACTTGCCTTTATAGGTGCCGTAGAATGTTTCAACGCCGATGATAGCGGTGACGATAGCGGGGTCAACGCCAAGTTCTTTTTCAGCTCTGTTGAGAATGTCTTCATGTTGCTGCCAGAATTCGACGCCTTTTTTAATGCGCTTTTCGGTCAGGAATATGGGGTAGTACTGATACCAGGGCTTGGCTTCCCAGGGTCTGGCAATGGCTTCGAGAATGGTGTCGGATTTTGACGCCGTGGCCAGCGTTTGTTCGATATAGGATGGGTCAAACTGGTGCTTGGACACCATCATTTCTATAAAGGCCTGCCGGTCTTGCTGATTAGCCGGCACGGCACAACTCATCACAGCACTTGCCAAGGCAAGCACCACTTTCAGCGCACTCATATTGTCCCCCAGTTAGCGTCGTATTTTTATTATTGATCGCTACTCTTATTCTCGAACCAGTAAGCGTTTCTGCGTACTTATCGCCATCAGAATGCCAAATCCTGCCATTAATGTCACCATTGATGTACCACCATAGCTGACCAGAGGCAGTGGTACACCAACAACGGGCAGGATCCCGGACACCATGCCCATATTCACAAACACGTAAACAAAAAATGTCAGGGTCAGGCTGCCCGCCAATAGCTTGCTGAATGCATCCTGTGCACGCACGGCGATAAGCATGCCACGCACAATAATGTAAATATAGATAGCCAGCAGTGCGAGTACGCCTAGCAAACCAAATTCTTCACTGAAGACAGAAAAAATAAAATCGGTGTGGCGTTCGGGTAAAAATTCCAGCTGTGACTGGGTGCCCTGTAACCAGCCTTTACCCTCCCAACCACCAGAGCCGATCGCAATTTTCGACTGAATGATGTGGTAACCGGCGCCCAAAGGATCACTTTCCGGGTCCATGAAGGTCAGTACCCTCTGCTTCTGATAGTCCTGCATCAGGAAGAACCACATAATAGGGGCGAAGGCACTGGCGAGACCACCAACAATGGTGATCAATTTCCAGCTCATGCCGGCTAGAAACAGCGCAAATAGCCCGGAACTGGCAATCAGTAGCGATGTGCCAAGGTCCGGCTGTTTGGCAATCAGCAATGTGGGTGTGAGCACCATAATAAAGCCGATGGTGATGTGTTGTATGCGCGGTGGCAGGTTCTCTTTACTGATGTACCAGGCTACCAGCATCGGCACGGCAAGTTTCATGATTTCCGATGGCTGAAAGCGTATGACGCCCAAATCAAGCCAACGCTGTGCACCTTTTCCCACGACACCCACAATCAATACCGCTACCAGCATCGCCAGGCCAGCCAGATAGAAATAGATAGCGACACGGCGATAGGCGCCAACAGGCACCTGAGCAAGGGCAAACATGACCACCAACGCTACTCCCAGCCGGATGAACTGACGTTGCACCAATTCAACGTCCTGACCACCGGCTGAATAAATGGTAACCAAGCCAACGCCCATCAATACGATGAGACCCAGCAATAACCAACCGTCTATATGAAGGTGTTGCAGCCAGGTCTGTTTATTGGTTTCCAATTTGGTACGGATCATTGCGATTCGTTATCCTCTGCGGCATCTTGCGGATTTAGTACGAGTGAATCAAAAGTGCGATCGCGGAAATGAAAATCCATTATCTGTCTGGCGACAGGCGCGGCATTTGAACTGCCACCACCAGCGTTTTCGAGCGCGACGGCGACGACGATTTCCGGTGCGTCGATAGGCGCATAGCCGATATACATGGCATTGTCCCTGAGGTGTTTGGCGACGTTTTCCTCTTCGTACTCTTCATCCTGGCCGATACTGAACAATTGCGCCGTACCGGTTTTACCACCGGAGATATAATGTGCGCCGCTGAACGCGCTTCGCGCCGTACCATGTTCACGATTTACGGTGCCATAAAGTGAATCCAGCACAATATCCCAGTTTTCTTCATTCTTAACCGGAATAGGGCGAAGCTCTTTAACAGGCTGCAACTGCACTTCATCGTCTACCAGGTTACCTCGAATGATCTGCGGTACGTAGCGGCTGCCTTTATTGACAAGAGCCATTAACGAGTCTGCCAATTGCAACGGCGTTGCTGTCCAGTAACTCTGACCAATTCCGACAGAAATGGTGTCACCGATGTACCAGGGTTCGTTATGGCGAGCACGCTTCCAGCCGCGGCTTGGCATATTGGCATCTGATTCTTCGTACAGGTCGATACCGGTGTAGTCACCAAAACCAAACTGTTGCATCGCATCACTGATGCGGTCGATACCAAGTCGGTAGGCTAAATCGTAAAAGAAAATGTCGCACGATACTTCCACCGACTTCACTACATCAACCTGACCGTGACCGTACTTTTTCCAATCGCGCCATACGTGACTGACATTTTTTAACTGGTATCTTCCACGGTCAAACAATGTGGTTTCACTGTCTATGATGCCTTCTTCAAGCCCAACCAATGCCAGATGAGGTTTAATGGTCGAGGCAGGCGGATACTGCCCCTGCGTCGCGCGATTAATAAGAGGGCGATCGGGCGAATTTAGCAGGGCTGAATAGTCTTTCGAGCTGATACCGTGTACGAACAGGTTGGGGTCATAACTGGGATTGGAATACAGAGCCATCACGCCGCCGGTGCGGGGGTCGAGTGCAACGACCGAGCCCCGTCTACCTTCCAGCGCTTTACGGGCTTCCATTTGCAGATCGATATCGATATTAAGCACGATATCCTGCCCCGGCGTTGGCGGATCAAAATCAAGCACGCGGATGATTCTGCCCTGACTATTCACTTCCACCTGTTGGTAGCCGACTTCACCATGCAGCAAATCCTCGTGATAGCGTTCCACGCCTTGTTTGCCAATATCATGGGTAGCGGCATAGTTATCTTCCTGACCGGCTTCCCGAAGTTTCTGAAGATCCTTTTTGTTTATTCTCGCCACGTAGCCCAACACGTGGGTCAGGGCATCAGCATAAGGATAAAAGCGGGTTAAGCGGGCTTCGATGCTGACACCGGGAAAACGGTGCTGCTGGGCAGCAAACCTGGCTACGTCCTGCTCACTTAATCTACTGCGCAGCGCAACAGGTTTAAAACGGCGAACACGCTTTAAGCTCTGTTCAAAGTCTTTAATTTCATCGTCGCTGATATCTAACATAGCAGACAATTCTGCGACCACGCCGTCGATATCTTCAACCTGCTCGGGAACAATCTCAAGGCTATATACGGGACGGTTTTCAGCTAACAGGCGCCCCTTTCTGTCGTAAATCAAGCCGCGATTTGGTGCCACGGGTAACACTTTAATGCGGTTGCCGTTGGAGCGGGTTTGATAGTCCTGAAATTTTTTAATCTGTAGCACGTACAAATTGCTGACCAGTACGCTCAACATTACACCAACGATGAGTAGCGCGACCACGGTCCGTCTGGCAAATAAATTTGCTTCGGCAGTGTGATCCTTGATCGTCATTCGTTTAGCGGGCATGGCTACTCACGATGGTAAGGATGGTTATTATTGATAGACCAGGCGCGGTACAAGCTTTCGGCGACGATAACACGCACCATTGGGTGGGGCAACGTCAACGGCGACAGTGACCAGCGCTGCTCTGCAGCTTGCTGACAGGCATCAGCCAGACCCTCCGGACCACCAATTATCAAACTGACATTGCGGCCATCAAGTTGCCAGGATGACAACTGTTTGGCAAGTTGTGGCGTATTCCAGGGCTTGCCTTCGACTTCCAGCGTTACGATGCGATTACCTTTGGGTATGGCCTTAAGACAGAGTTCGCCCTCTTTTTGCAGAATACGCTGGATGTCGGCGTTTTTACCGCGCTTGCCGGCTGCAACCTCAGTTAATTGCAGCGACATATCAGCAGGGAAGCGGCGTTGGTATTCTGCAAAACCGTGCTGCACCCAATCGGGCATGCGTGTGCCTACGGCAACCAATTGAATATGCATAATGTCGAGGAGCCTAGCCCCAGAGCTTTTCCAATTGGTAAAAATCCCGGGTTTCATCTTGCATAACGTGCACGACGATATCACCGAGATCCACCAGCACCCACTCACCGGCGTCTTTGCCTTCCACACTAAGCGGTGCATGACCTGCATGCTTTGCCTCTGTTACCAGATTATCTGCCAGTGAAATAACATGGCGTTTGGAGTTTCCTGAACACACCAGCATGGTGTCGGTGATGGTCGATTTGGCAGACACATCGAGATCAATGATATCCCGCCCCTTCAAATCTTCTAACTTGTCGATGACAAACTGTTTCAATTGTTCGTGGTTCAATGTTGCTCCTGAATGGCCCATGTTTTGTAAGGTTGCAGCCTTTATAGAATGTCGGCAAGTGTACCAGAATTCACGGGCGATATAACCTGTGTTCATTAATGTAAGCATGGACGTTATCGGGCATCATGCCATGCAAATTTTGCTGCTTCTCGAGGCGCTGGCGTATCTCTGTTGACGACACGTGATAGGGCGCCACAGAGGCGAAAAATAGGCAGCCACACTTGTCGCGATGAAGTTGCGCTGGGGCTTCGGTAAGGCGCTGCTCAAGTAGACGTTGGATGTTAGTGTTGTAGTCAGGCTGCCAGCCAGGCCTGGCACAGACCACAATATGCGACAGCTTGGGAATATCCTGCCAGCGATGCCAGGAATCGAAGTGTAGCAGCGAGTCCAGCCCCATAAAGAAACATATGGGAGTATCTGGCATGTCATTGCGTAATTGTTCAAGCGTATCCACTGTGTATGATTTGCCCGCGCGCTTCAGTTCAATATCACTGACCTCAAACCCGTTAAAATGTTCCGCAGCCAGTCTCACCATGGTCAGGCGCGTGGCGGCACTGGTTTCCGGTTTCGCTTTGTGCGGTGGTATCTGACACGGTACTACCATGATACGTTTGATGCCGACCTGCCGCGCGGCGTCCTGAACCGGACAAAAATGTCCATAGTGTGGCGGGTTAAATGTGCCGCCAAAAACGCCAATAGGAGGGAGAGCTAATTGTTTCATCCTACAGTTCAGGCTAATGCAATGTCATCCAACTGCACTGGGATAAATAGCAAACAGCAGTGGCATAATTCAATAAACGGCCTGGCAGGGGGCTGACTTTTTAATTGTGAGTCGAGTACTTGTAGCTTTTTAAGCATGCTTTGCAAGTGAGTCATAGATAAACGACGTAGCGCTGCTTGAACGATAGGCTGGCGGTTCTTCCAAATCCGATGACGCATCCAGTTAACATTATTGCCCTTTTGCATCTCCAGTTTAATCTCATACAACGTTTGCCACTCGCGCAGCAACGCCCAGCTGATAATCGTTGGCTCCAGACCTTCACTTTCCAGTCGGCATAGCATCTTAACGGCTTTTTGTGCATCGCCAGACAACAGCACATCGATAAGCTGAAACACATTAAATCGGGATTGATCAACCAGGGCATGCTGTACGGCTTCAACATCAGCTGGCTTGTCAGCAAACAGCAGCGCTAATTTTTCAATTTCCTGGCTGGCAGCCAGCATGTTGCCTTCGCAAAAGTCGGCAAGAAGCTTACATACTGCCTGATCGACATTCAGCCCGGCGGTTCTGCAGCGCTGCGCTATCCACTGTTGTAATTGGTTGCCTTCCAGCGGGTAACAGGGCACAAATACGCCCTGTTTGTCGAGTGACTTAAACCATTTGGTGCTTTGCACATCTTTACCCGCCCGTGTGCCATGCACGATAAGCAAGGTATCTGGATTGGTGTTACTGGCAAACTCAGTTAAGGTTTTCGCACCCTCAGTGCCGGGTTTAGCACTGGGCAATTCCAACTCGATAAGCTGTCGAGCACTGAACAATGACAGCGTCTGTGTCGCTTCAGTTAAGCTGTGCCACTGAAATTCCTTATCCGCAACCAAAGACTGGCGTTCATCAAAGCCTTGCTGTCTTGCCGCATCACGTACCCGCTGGATGGCTTCGAGTTTCTGCTGTGGCTCATCACCAAAAATCAGGTACACCGGTTTCAGTCCGGCATGCAGTGATTCTTCGAGGCGATTGGGATAAACCTGCATGAGCCTGCCTAATTAAACGTTATTTGAGACTGGTATTGTGACGACAGTAAACGGATCATTCTGTCAGCCGCCTCATTACGCATTTCAGTCAATACCAAATCCAACTCACGGCTTTTTGCCAGTACTTCGTCTGGATCGTCCTGATACTCTCGCAAGACTTCAATGCGTGATGCAATGGCTTCCTGATCGGCAAACTGTACTGTATAAGGTATGCTGAAAATTAGCTCGTACTCCGCAACCTGGCCGGTGGCGAAGACGGAAAGCAGTCGTCTCTCAAGTTCTTCCGGCTGCAGGTAAATCGTCACAGTCCGGGGATCTTGCTGTGCTTGTGTTTGTGTCACATTTTGCAGTTGATAGACGCTTAAACGCTGTTCCAGTGCACGCTGCATTGGCATGTGGGCAAATTGACTGGCGATGTAAACCTGATTGATTGATTCAGGCAGTTGTTGGGTACCACGCAGCCGGAACCCGCAGGCACTGACCGAAACAATCAGTGCCACGACCATCATCCATCTTAGCAAAGGTAAAGCATGCACCTTAATTGGCCACAATATTGACGAGCTTGCCTGGCACGTAAATAACTTTGCGTACGGTTTTGCCCTCGGTGAACTGCTGTACGTTTTCCTGCGCCAGTGAGGCTTGCTCGACGCTTTCTTGAGACGCATCTGCCGCCACAGTAATCTTTGCGCGTACTTTACCGTTGACTTGCACCACTACCAGCTTCTCATCTTCGACCATGGCCGCCGGATCCGCAGTCGGCCAGTCTTCCTGTTCAACATCGGTTTGGTGACCCAACTGTTGCCACAATACATGGCAGATATGAGGAGTGATAGGGTTAAGCAGCCTGACTACGGCCTCGACGGCCTCGCGCATCACTGCGTGATCCTGGGCATCCTGTTGCGATGCCTTCTGCATATGGTTAAGCAGCTCCATTACCGCCGCTACCGCAGTATTGAAGGTTTGCCTGCGTCCAATATCATCGGTCACTTTAGCGATAGTTTTATGTACTTCACGACGTAAGGCTTTCTGTTCGCTATTTAACTCTGCCGGATTAAGCGTGGCAACGTCACCCTGTTCGATATGCTCTTGCACCAGTTTCCACACCCGTTTAAGGAAACGGTGTGCGCCTTCTACGCCACTGTCTATCCATTCCAGCGTCTGCTCTGGTGGTGCAGCAAACATGGTAAACAGGCGAATAGTATCGGCGCCATAAACGTCAATGACGGACTGAGGGTCAATGCCGTTATTTTTCGACTTCGACATTTTCGTCATGCCGCCATGTTCAACGGGCTGACCATCTGCACGCAGAGTCGCTTTGGTGATCCTGCCTTTGTCGTCTTTTTCGACGTCTACATCGGATGGCGAATACCAGGTTTGTTTGCCTGACGCATCCACGCGATAGTAAGAATCAGCCAGTACCATGCCCTGACATAACAGTCTTTTGTACGGTTCATCCGACTCGACCAAGCCTTCATCGCGTAGCAGTTTATGGAAGAAACGAGAGTACAGCAGGTGCAGGATCGCATGTTCGATACCACCGATGTACTGATCTACTGGTAGCCAGTAATTAGCCTGTGCCGGATCCAGCATCGCGTCCTGCGGCGCAGAGGCGTAACGGGCGTAATACCAGGAAGATTCCATAAAGGTATCAAACGTATCTGTCTCGCGCTGGGCTGGCATGCCGTTGATGTGTTCTTTTGCCCACTCTGGATCAGCTTTGATGGGGGAGGTCACACCGTCCATTTCCACATCTTCAGGCAATATCACTGGCAGTTTATCGGCGGGCACGGGAATTGAATCGCCATTTTCCAAATTCAGCATCGGGATAGGGGTACCCCAGTAACGCTGACGGCTCACACCCCAATCGCGCAGGCGGAAATTCACTTTACGCTTGCCTTTGCCTTTATTTTCAAGCTCTGCGGCAATGCCATTAAACGCCTGCTCGAAGTTGAGCCCGTTAAAGCTGCCGGAGTTAACGGTGACGCCTTTCTCGGTGTACGCCGCTCGCGTCAGATCGCATGACTCTTGCGCGTCCTCTCCCGGTTCAATCACCTGTACGATAGGCAGGTTATACTTTGTGGCAAATTCCCAATCTCGCTGATCATGGCCAGGTACCGCCATGACCGCACCTGAGCCGTAATCCATTAACACAAAATTAGCGACCCAGATAGGCACCTGATTGCCGGTTAGCGGATGCACCGCATACAATCCAGTTGCACACCCCTTTTTCTCCATGGTGGCAAGATCAGCTTCTGCTACTTTGCTATTTTTGATGTCCTCAATAAATGCAGCAAGTTCAGGGTTTGATTGGGCGGCAAACTGCGCAATAGGATGCTGTGCGGCGACCGCAACATAGGTCACACCAAACAGCGTATCAGGACGGGTAGTATAGACTTCGAAATCATTGATAGGTTGTTCGTCCACAACAATGGATTCAGCCATATCAAACTGAATTTCGACGCCTTCGGAGCGACCAATCCAATTCTTTTGCATGGCACGAACCTGCTCTGGCCATTCATCCATTTGTTCCAAATCGTCAAGCAGCTCCTGCGCGTAGTCGGTGATCTTTATAAACCACTGTGGGATTTCTTTTTGCTCGACGACTGCACCTGAACGCCAACCCCGTCCGTCAATCACCTGCTCGTTAGCCAACACGGTCTGGTCGACCGGATCCCAATTTACTGTGGCATTTTTTTTATACACCAGACCCTTTTCATACAGACGGGTGAAAAACCATTGCTCCCAACGGTAATAATCTTGCTTGCACGTGGTCAGTTCACGATCCCAGTCGTAGCCAAAGCCCAGGGATTTTAACTGACCCTTCATATACTCGATGTTGGCGTAGGTCCATTTTGCTGGCGCGGTTTTATTGTTAATCGCAGCGTTTTCGGCCGGCAAGCCGAACGCATCCCATCCCATCGGTTGTAATACGTTTTTACCCTGCATGCGCTGAAAGCGGCTAATGACGTCGCCAATGGTATAGTTGCGCACATGGCCCATGTGCAGTCGGCCGCTCGGGTAAGGGAACATAGACAGGCAGTAAAATTTCTCTTTACTCGCGTCTTCCGTCACCTTAAAAGATTTGTTCTGTTCCCAGTGTTGCTGAACGTCTTTCTCTATCTGTTGGGGATGATACTGATTGTCGGCCATGTAACTGTGCAATTCCGCGTATGAAATTTGATGATAAAAAATGAGCGCGTAGGATACCCCAGGGCACCGTCGCGGAACAATAGCGGCCGCGCACAAAGGCGCGGATAGTCACAATTTATCTGTGATTGATATATCACAATAAAATGCCTGTACGGTATTACATCAAACATCGTGAGTGTGGTAGAACTAAATCAAACTCACCAGGGCAGTAAAACCATGGGTAAACAAAAAAGTCAGTATCAAACCGCACTGGAAAAGCTTAATGACTGGTTAGATGAAGCGGCGGAGCAAGACGCTATCACCGCCATGCAAATCGTTGAACAGGCGAAAGCCTATTTACACGCAGCCGAGGACTTGAGCAAAGAAGAACTCAATACGTTGGAGCGTTATTTAATGCGTGACTTCAGTGCCTTTGCCGATGCGTGGCATGAGCAAAGCCAACAGTCTTTATGGTGGCAAACAACCAAGCTGGAACTATGGCAACTGCTGGGCAAAATCTCCGATCGTAATCAACTCGAATGGTATGAAATGCAGCAGGATATTGCTCATCAGGGAACGTATCGAGAAGGTGAACTTGTCGCCGCTGGCGTGCTTGTGTGTCAGCAATGTGGGCATACCCACCCGGTCGACCATCTTCAACGCATTGTATCCTGCAGTCAATGCGGCTGTGCACGCTTTAACAGGCAGTCGAAGACGCCTCGGTAAGTCCCAAAGGCGTTTCATTTATTTTGTTTTTTACTTTCTCAATCTTGATACGGCAAGCAGTACAAAAACGAACAAGAGCAAAGTCGGCGGTGCAGGAACCGGCGCGACCGTGTCGCCATCGAATTGACTATTAGCGTTTGCGTAATAATCAGGTGTACTGTCACCATTTAAATCAAGAAAGTTATTGAAAATAAAGCTTGGATTAGATATGACATCAACTAACCTACCGCTTAGAACACCGTTCATAGAATTGGTGTCAAAGTAATCCTTAGCTAACCCTGCAACAGCATCCAACTCCATAGCAAGAGTGCCTTGTACTATCGTGCTTGATAAAAATGCGTTTGCAGTGACCTGCAATGATAACCAAAGCTGGCCATCCGACGCATTCGCAGGGTTCACAAACCCAGCATCGGTCGGCGTGAAGTCTGGTGTACTATCGACGTAAAAATTAAACCAGCCATTGGTAAATGTTGGCCCGCCAAGCGGTCCCCCATTTAGTGAATCAACAGCAAATCCGCCGAACGTATAGGTCAATTCGCAGGTCAAACATAAATCTCCACCTGCAACAGTGTTGATAGCAGCAGTTTTTCCATTTAGGCTGTTTACCTCACCCATACCTTGCAGTGTATCACCTAGCCCAAGTCCTGCAGGGTTAATCGTAGCCATCGAAAGTATTTCATTTGGTGTTGATGAGGCGGCGTTCGCTCCGTCCACAAGCCATTGATAAAAAAACGTATCCATTGTCATATCAGGAAGAGGGGCACCTTGATCTGTGTCCCATGCAACGCCAGCCACATTGACTAAAGTTGCGTGTGAAGAGGTCGTGAGTACCAGCACGGCTGTAGTAAGGAGACTTTTTAAAACCTTGTTCATTTCAAAATCCTTATTATTTCGGCAGAGTTGTTTGAGAAAATCTCAAAACTATGCATGCAATATGTGAACCGTAAAAGATTTTAGCGCTAACTTTATAATAAATATGGAATTAATTTTTATTGGTTATTGACACTTTTTTCAATTGTAAAAAATGTTGACAGTTTTTGAGCGAAATTCGAAAGGCTTGCTAAAACGCGCTGACTAGTAAATCAGCCAGTGCGAGTCCGGTAATTAGTAAAGTACACAGCAATATGGATTGCAGATGTAGGCGCCATGCTGTGAATGAGACGTCGAACTTCATGCTGAAATTACATCACGCCGCAAACAACGCAGGTGAGGCCAGCTGTAGATCCAATTCCCGCTGAATCTTCTTGCATGCGGTGACGTACTTTTTATCTCGTTGATAATAAACCTGCTCAACAATATGGCCGTTCACTATCAGAAATGCCGCAAGTCTGGCGTGTCTGTCGGGCAGGAAAAAGCGAATAAGCGTGGCATCATCATGGGGAGTCAGCGATTTCACTTTGTTATACATGCAGTAGGGTAGGTTCAAAGAAGCACTATCAGCCTGTTCTTTTGATAGCTTAGTCACTGCTTTGAATGGATTATTACCATTTAAGGATAACCCGTACTTTGCGACAAGTTTGTCAATGACATTAAGACCGGATTGAAACATGGTGCACCTTAATACTGTTTATATATACAGTATATTAGCAGTGTTTTTGTATCGGTCAAATTTTCTTCACAAAAAGTGTGGGAAGGCTTGCTGTAACAGGATGCCAGCCCCTAATAATCCTGTTACTGTGCCAATTAGACATTGCACACCATATTGCAGGTAAACCATTCGTGAGGCAGTAAACGACAGCGGCACAGCGAGCAACACAGAAAACACCAGCATGCCGCTCATCGTGCCCAGACTAAATGCTGCCAGGCATAGAATTGAATCAAGCATGCTGTCGAGCTGCTCGGTAAAGATGATTAACAGAGCTGCTGAACCCGCAACGCCATGAAGTAGACCCAGCGAAAAGGCTTTAAAGGGTAACTTGTCAGTGCCCATGACGTCCTCTTTCCTAAGTTGGGCAAGATTTTTAGCACGCAAAATGACGTCAAGACCAAGCCATATCATTATCACGCCGACGAAAATATCCAGAGCCAGTTGCATCTCAGTTGCGATAGAGCCGCCAATTATCGTCAATGCGCCAATAATGATAAGCAGTGTCAGGCTGTGCCCTGTACTCCAGGCTAATCCCTGATACAACACCTGCGATTTACTGCGTCTGCTGGCCGCTAACGACGCCACCGTGGCGATATGGTCGGCCTCCAGTGCGTGTCTTATGCCCAACAAAAAGCCAAACAGCATAAAATGAATCATCAACAAATCCGTGGTAATTGTTCGCCTTCCAGCATATCGACAATGCGACTGCTGCCAAATACGGTACGCATGCTCACTATAGGTTCGTTGGCGTCACTTACCGTGGCTATTATCTGACTATGCTGACCTTTAGGGTGCTTGCGCATCGTGCTAAGCAATTGCTGCGCTGCGTGCTGCGGCGCAACACATACCAGTGTGCCTTCGTTAGCCAGATACAATGGATCAAGTCCCAGTAATTCACAGATTGCCTGAACCTCGGGACGAATCGGTACACTGCGTTCATCAATTTCAATGACCACCGAGCTGGCACGGGAAAATTCGTTGAGCACCGTCGCCACACCTCCACGCGTTGCATCGCGTATACAGCGAATATCAGGACACACCTTTAGCATCTCAGCAATCAGATCGTGCAGTGCCTGACAATCACTTTGCACATTCGTTTGTATCGCCACGTCGCCTCTGGCCGCAAGCACAGCCGCACCGTGATCGCCTATGAATCCATTGACGATAATGCAATCGCCGCTCTTACAGTGTCCTGCCGATAGATTATATGACGGGTCAATCACGCCAATACCGGCGGTATTGATGAATAATTTGTCACACTGACCGCGCCCCACGACTTTAGTGTCACCGGTAATGATTTTCACGCCCGCATGCAAGGCGGCGCGCCGCATAGAATCAAGCACATCGTTTAACACGGTAAAGCTCAGACCTTCTTCAATGATCAGTGAACAGGTCAGAAAGAGGGGAGTGGCGCCGCCGACCGCTAAATCATTAACGGTGCCGCAGATAGCCAGTTTGCCAATGTCAGCACCCGGGAAAAAAAGCGGGTCAACAACATAGGAATCTGTACTGAAAGCCAGTTGGCTGCCGTATTCAGCGAGCTGTGCCAGGGGTATACGAGCCTGATCTTCCAGCTCTGATAGCTGTGAATTAGCAAATTTTTCGACGATAAACTCATGGATAAGCTCATGCATTGCGCGGCCACCACTGCCATGACCTAAGGTCACACAGTCATCGGGTTTGAAACTCATAGTGTGATCCTTTGCGCCGGTTGCTTATCTTTTAATGCGTTGATATCGGCATAGCGATAGTAGGCGGCACATGCCCCTTCGGACGATACCATCAATGCACCAAGCGGATGTTTGGGCTGACACTCGTTACCGAACAGTGGACACTGCCAGGGCTGCATCGCACCTTTAAGCACATCACCGCAGTGACATGCGGTTGGATCCTCGACCATAGCATGATCGGGTGAAAACTTGTATTCAGCGTCAAAATGCTTGTATGCGTCCGTTAACTGCACACCGCTTTGTTCAATATCACCAATGCCACGCCATGCTGAGCGCTCTCGTGGCTCAAAAACGTCAGACATGGCGGCCAGGCCCGCGGGATTGCCTTTTGCAGAGACAACGCGAGTATATTGGTTCTCTACTTCACTGCGTCCTTCACTCAGCTGCTTCAGTAGCATCCATATTGATTGCAGAATATCCAGCGGCTCAAAGCCAGTGATAACCAGTGGTTTCTTAAATTCTGCACCAACAAATTCAAAGGGTTTATCACCCACTACCATACTGACGTGTCCAGGCGCGATAAAGCCATCAAGTCGCATGTCCGGGTCCTGTAAAATCGCGGTCATAGTTGGCACGGTTGTAATGTGATGGCAAAAAAGTGAAAAATTGTCGATGCCCTCGCGGCTTGCCTCCAACACCGTTAACGCGGTGCTTGGCATAGTGGTTTCAAAACCTAATGCGAAAAATATCACTTCCCTGTCAGGGTTGGCCCTGGCCAATGCCAGTGCATCAAGAGGGGAATAGACCATGCGTATATCTGCACCTGCGGCTTTCGCCTGTAGCAAGCTTTGTTGAGAGCCCGGTACGCGCATGGCGTCGCCAAACGTCGTGAATATCACATTTGCCTGATTGGCTAACTGGATTGCAACGTCAATACAACCCCGCGGTAGCACGCACACCGGGCATCCTGGACCATGTACGAGTTGAATGTGTTGGGGCAACAACTGCTGTAATCCAAAACGAAAAATGGTGTGGGTATGAC
Source organism: Aestuariibacter salexigens DSM 15300 (assembly GCF_000429145.1). Taxonomy (GTDB): domain Bacteria; phylum Pseudomonadota; class Gammaproteobacteria; order Enterobacterales; family Alteromonadaceae; genus Aestuariibacter; species Aestuariibacter salexigens. The sequence goes on along the minus strand of NZ_AUBH01000001.1, from coordinate 866,808 downwards.
CACCGCAGAATTCCATGATTTGCAGCGGTCTGTTGCGGTCTTGCATCAGCATTGATGAAAGTTCGGTGATTTCAGATGCCAGTTTGCGGGCAACGTCCGGGTTACGAAATTCATCAACGTATTGCATGACCATCGTCCTTTTCAAAGTCAGTGTCACTGAATTGTTCAAGCAGTTGCAGGGTGTGGAGCGCCTCGCTTTCATTAATGCGGCTCATCGCAAATCCGACATGTAACAACACCCATGTGCCAATCAGTTGCCGCGGATGCTCGACGTCACTCAGCACGCAGGCGATGTTAACCTGTCGGGTGACACCAGCAATGTCGACCATTGCCTGGTGTGCATTATGCTCGTCAACGCTGACAATTTGCGCCGGGATCCCTAAACACATTGTTTCTGCTCCTTACATCGGCGCTGCCTGCTTCGCGCAATCAACGCCTGTCCAAACGCCAGGCCCGCATCGTTAGCAGGCAGCTGTTGATGAGTCATGACATGCAAGCCAGCGCTGCCTAACGTTGCAACGAGTCTTTCCAGTAAATACTGGTTTTGCATCACTCCACCGCTTAGCGCTACATGCGTTGCCGAGTGACAACTGGCCAATGCCAGCGTAGCTTTTGCATAGATGTCCGCAAGGCCTTTATGAAAACGCGCCGCTATCACGCTGGGCTCCTCGTTTTTATGACAGTCCTCTAACAGCACCGACCACATGGGGGCCGGTTCGATTTGCCACACGTCGCTGTATTGATTCAGTTCAAAGGGGTAGGGAACGGCTGTCTGCCATGACTGAGGCGTAATAGACGCTTCCAGCAACATCGCCGCTTTGCCCTCATACTCGATATCTCCCTGGCTGCACATACCCAGTATCGCTGCGACGGCATCAAATAGGCGTCCAGCAGAGCTACTGAGCGGACAATATTGTTTGTGCTGCATCATGGATATGAGCTGCTCTGCGCCCTGTTGTGAGAATTGGGTGAGAATGGTCAGGTCAGGGTAGGCGCGTTTGATATGTTGCCAGCCAAGCGCACTGTGCAGGTGGGCAACACTATTTCGCCATGGCTGACTATTGGCTTTGTCGCCGCCTGGTAGCGGCGTGGCGCGCAGTGTTGCCAGGCGACGGTACTGTGCATAATCAAACAGTAGCAATTCTGCTCCCCACAGCTGCACATCGCTGGCATTTCTGGCATAGCCCAGCCCATCCATACAGATCCCCAATACGGGTAAGTCATCATCTGGATAGCCATGCTCTCCAATGCAGGCAGCGAGATGGGCATGATGATGTTGTACATCTTCAAGTTCAGCGTGGTATTGGGTCGCAACTTTATTCGCAAGCTGTCTGCAACGACCACTGGGATGCTGATCCGTCACTACGGTTTTAGGCGTGAATCCACGCATGTTGGCAAGTGTTGTTATACCATTGAGTACATCACGCTCGACACGCACACTGCCCAGATCGCCAATGTACTGAGACAACAGCGCCTGCCCCTGTTCCAGCATGCAGAATGTGTTTTTGAGATCGCTGCCCATTGCCAGCACGGTCTCGCCGAATTCAAGTCCCGCTGGCAACAATAGCGGCGCTGGTGCGTAACCTCTGGCACGGCGCAGCATAGTCACACCAACTGATGACAGCTGTAATACAGAATCATCCAGTCGCTGGGTAATGGTGCGGTTGTGCACAAGAAAATAATTAGCCACATGTTGTAGCTCGCGATATGCCGCGTCATTGTCAATGCATTGCGGTTCGCCTGACGCATTGGCCGAGGTCATGAGCAAGGGTGCTGAAAAATGTTGCAGGATAAGAGCATGCAGCGGCGTCGTAGGTAACATGACGCCCAACCGCTGCTGGCCGGGGGCGATACCCGTGAGTTGCGGTCCGTCAGTGCGAATGGGGAGAAGCACGATGGGGCCGGCTCGACTCTGCAGTTGCTGCCGTGCAGCCTTAGATACAACACAATATGGCTCGATACTGGCGATATCCCTGACCATGACGGCAAAGGGTTTGTGTGGACGCCGTTTGCGCTGTCTCAAGGCTGCAGTGGTGGCGGTGTTGGTTGCATCAGCACACAACTGAAAACCACCTAAGCCTTTAACTGCCAGTATGTTTCCCTGTTTCAGGTAGTGCACCGCTGCGTCAATTTCGTGTCCGGCATGCAATAGGTCACCCTTATTATCTGTCAACCACAGTTTCGGGCCGCATGTCGGACAGGCATTGGGCTGTGCATGAAAGCGACGACCCTCTGGCGAGTCATATTCCTGTTGGCACGCCGGGCACTGGGTAAAGTCGCGCATGCTGGTGTTATCGCGGTCGTAGGGAAGTTCTTTAAGAATAGAAAAGCGCGGACCACACTGCGTGCAATTGATAAATGGATAATGAAAGCGACGGTCACGAGTATCAAACAGTTCCTGCTGGCACTGCTTGCAGGTGACAAGATCGGCACAGATACCCACATCTGCTCGCATATTTGGCTCACTGCTTACGATGCTAAAATCATGGTATTGCTTGTCAGCAGCGCAAAATGTCATCTCCATGTTAGCGATTGAGGCGGCCGCAGGCGCCAGCGTTTTAATCTGTTCAACAAACGAACGAATAGCCAGCACAGACCCCTGCACAATGACCGTTACACCTTCGCTATTGTTGTACACTTCACCTAGCAGTTTAAAATGTGTCGCCAGATGCCAGATAAATGGTCGGAAGCCGACGCCCTGAACCACACCGCTTACAGTAATGCGACACTGTGTAAAGTGGGTAGGAGGATTATGCGTCATCTTGGCAAGGGGGCGCTATTCAGACTGCTGCGTGAGTTGCATTCTCGAGTGCTTTTTCAGCACCAGAAACGCTTACCTGACGCTCTGCTTCCAGCCATCGCAACCATTTATCCATACCCTGACCAGTCGTTGCGGAAAGTTCGAAGATGCGAATGCCGGGATTGACCTGTCTGGCATAGGCTCGGGCTTTATCAATATCAAATTCAACGTAAGGAAGCAGGTCAACTTTGTTCAGCAACAGGATATCCGCCGCTGCGAACATATCCGGGTATTTTAGCGGTTTGTCCTCGCCCTCAGTGACAGAAAGAATGGCGACCTTATAACGTTCGCCCAAATCAAATGCGGCAGGGCAGACTAAATTACCGACATTCTCGATAAATAGAAGGCTTTCCTTTTTAACATCCAGATCCTGTATAGCGTGCCCCACCATATGGGCGTCAAGGTGACAGCCTTTGCCCGTGTTGATCTGTACCGCCTTGACACCGGTTTGTCTGATTTTGTCGGCATCGTTACTGGTTTGCTGGTCACCTTCTATGACGGCACAGGGTGCCTTGTTTGCCAGCGCTTGCAAGGTGTTAACCAGCAGGGTTGTTTTACCCGCACCGGGGCTGGATACCAGATTCAATGCCAGTACCCCATGTTGCTGACAATAGCGACGATTGGCATCGGCATACTGATTGTTTTTGCCTAATATATCGCGTTCAATTTGCACCATTCGTTGCTGAGTAAGCCCCGCAGCATGGGCGCCGGCTAAACCATTGCCGTAATGATGGTGGGCGTGTTCAAGCTGATGCTCATGCTGGTGTTCATGAGTGTGCGTTTCTTCGCATCCACAGACAGTACACATCAGGCAACCTCCAGTTGTTTAATTAACATTTCTTCGCCCTGCCGGATAATGACATTTCTGTTGTTGCACACTGGACAGGGGGAAAATCGATGAGACAGGGGGATATCGCGAAGGCAGTTGCGACACCATCCCTTGCCGGGGATCGTATTGATATTGATTGAGGCAAGCTCAGCAAGGGTGGTCTTGCTTACTACCTCGAAACAGAACTTTAGCGCGGCAGGCTCTACACAGGAAAATTGGCCAATATCCAGATAAATGCCAGTCACCTTTGAAAAGGCCTTTTTGCTGGCTTCTTCTTCAATAATTTGCAGGATACTCTCGCATAGCGCCATTTCATGCATATCACTCACGACCATGCTGATTTACTACGGTAGTCAGCATGGTACTGCAAGACCAGCGGTGATAATGCTGAGTCAGATCAATGAAATGTCTAGAAATCGTTTCACGTTCTATCGCTAATTTTCTACAAACTGTTTGAGTCCGTTTAACTGTATTGCCTGTACGCGGTCGACAATCGGTGCCAGTGCCTCAAAACCATCGGGATTTATGCCCTGCATCCGATAGGTCAGGGTAACTACCGTGTTGTCCTGTTGCTGGGAGAACGCCCAGTCCAGCGCGCCATACATGCCCATGCCTTGCAATGGGCCAAGCCCGCCAGTCATGCGCAGCGTAGACTCGGGATCAACAAAGCTTATTGTCATGTGCACAGCTGAGCGGTCCCCGGCGATTTCGCAAAAGCATCCTCCGGCTTTGTCATCTATACGAAACGTGCCCTGTTCACCCCACCATGAATGATCCTTTGGCCACCATTTATCCACGTCGTTGACAAGTGCGTGCCATACGGTTTTGCTATCTATCGTTGTTTCGATTCGATTTTCGACAATAAATCCGTTATCCGATATGAATGTAACGTCGCCAAGAGCATAAGGTGCCACCAATAATGTTGTGGCCAAAGCAATAGAGGTCTTCATAGCTGTTTGCTGCAGATGATTTTTACTCAGACTAGCCGTATGGATGACGAGAGGCAAGCAAGTCACCATCTCGATTGACAGTGTTACCAAAACACGGTTCACTGTAGGCATTCCTCTTCACATTAAAAATACAGCGACCCCAGTTATCATGCCAGGAATTCAGGCTTTAAGTCCGCAGCAGTTATCGGCAATGCCCTCCAAGCGTTTGATCAATCAGGCTCTTAACAGTGAACACGCATTATCATCCACATTTATCGGTCAGGAACGAGCCCGCGAAGCGCTGACCTTTGGGCTTGGCATAGATGCCACCGGATACAATCTTTATGTAATGGGGGAGCAGGCCACGGGGCGCTACACGCTGGTGCATGACTATGTTGCTCGTCAGGTAAGCGATCTGCCAACACCGGATGACTGGTGCTACGTCAATAATTTTGATGATGAACGGGAGCCGTTCGTGTTGCGCTTACCGCCTGGTGAGGCAAAAAAGCTGGTAACTGAGCTTGAGTCATTGATTGACGAGCTGTTGGATACCTTTCCTGCTGCATTTGATAATCCTGGCTATCAGCGTAAGAAGAGCGCAATCAACCGCGCGTTTGAACAGCGCTATGAACGAGCGCTGGAGCGGGTGGAAGAGTATGCACAGGCGAATGACGTGGCACTCTATGAAGATAACGGCACCATAAGTTTCTCGCCGATTGTAGAGGGCAAGCCGGTCACCGACGCAGAATTTGCCAAACTGGACGACAATCAGCGACAGCATTTTTATGCGCTGATTGATGAGCTGGAAAATCGACTCAGTGAAGCATTAATTGAGCTCCCACAGTGGAAGAGGGTGTCTTCAGAGCAGTTGCGTAAATTAAAGCGAGAGGCAGCGGAGCAGGGCATCAGACCACTCTTAAAAGAGCTTGAGCACACCTATGCTGCGCATCTTGGCATCCTCAAGTTCCTGCGTCAGTTGAAACCCCATCTGGTAGATACGGTGGTGGAGCTACTCAGTGAAGAAAAAGACGATAAACACGACGACTATGATCGTCGCGCTATCCTGGAAGAGCAGTATCTGCCCAATATACTGGTTGCGCATCAGTTAGATGACGGCGCGCCGGTCATCTATGAACCGAACCCAACTTATCAGAACCTGTTTGGAAGAGTCGAATACAGCAGTGCACAGGGTAGTGTGTTTACCAATTATCGGATGATCCGGCCCGGCGCCCTGCATCGTGCAAACGGCGGTTACCTGCTGTTAGATGCCGACAAGCTGCTGCAACATCCCTATGTGTGGGATGCACTTAAACTGGCGCTTAAATTCGGCCATCTGAAAATGGACATGCCACAGCATGAAATTGGTATGGTGAATTCGATGACGCTGACGCCGCAAACCATTCCGTTATCAGTAAAAGTGGTGTTGCTGGGTTCAAGAGAGCTGTATTACACCTTACAGGACTATGACGACGAGTTTGATGAACTGTTCAGGGTGTTGGTAGATTTTGACCATGAGATCCCGCTGGATAAAAAGAACCTGTTTGACTTTGTTGGTCGTGTACGCAGACAGGTAGAAAGTCTTGGGTTAGACGGCATATCCGCCAAAGCTATGTATCGGTTGGTTGAATACAGTTTGCGCATGGCCGAGCATCAGGAATACCTGTCAGCGCGCTTTGCTGATGTGATTGAGTTATTGCATGAGGCGAAGTTTTTCAGCCAGCAAAGTGGACAGACGCTGTTAGACGTCGGTCATATTGAAAGCGCCCTGAAGGCCAAGAAACGCCGCACGGGACGAGTCAGTCAGGCACTGCTGGATGATATTAAGCAAGGGCAAATTCTGATCGCGACAGAAGGCGTTGCGGTAGGCAAGGTGAACGGTCTGACCGTACTGGAGATTGGTGATAGTGTATTTGGCACGCCAGCCAGGATCACGTCAACCGTCTATGCTGGCTCTAACGGCGTGGTGGATATTGAACGCGAGGTTGAGCTAGGCCAGCCTATCCACTCTAAAGGGGTGATGCTGTTAAGCGGCTTTTTGGGCCACAAGTATGCTCAGCATTTTCCGCTTACGCTGTCTGCCAATATCGCACTGGAGCAGTCTTATGGTCATATTGATGGTGACAGTGCCTCACTAGGCGAACTGGTGGCACTGATTTCAGCCTTGACCGGCGTGCCCGCCAGCCAGGAACTCGCCATTACAGGTTCTATCAATCAATATGGTGAAGTACAGGCAGTTGGCGGCGTTAATGAAAAAATCGAAGGTTTTTTCAAACTCTGTCAATACCGTGGTTTTACAGGCAAGCAAGGGGTGATTATCCCCAAATCCAATGAAAAGAACCTGATGTTGGATAAACAAGTTGTGCAAGCAGTGCGCAACGGTAAATTTCACATTTACACCGTTGAGACAGTGGACGATGCGCTGGAGCTGTTGATGAATAAAGAGGCCGGAGAGCTTAACAGTCGCGGTAACTATCCGAAACACAGCATTAATTATTTAGCGGTCAATCGTTTGTATCAAATTGCCAATATCGTAAATGGCGCGCACGACGAATAATCGTGTCGCGAGCGTCAGACTTTGGAACGTCCGACGCTGCTGTTGCGTAATGCAGCGAATTTTTCACGCTGATCTTCAAGGCTGTAAAGTAAAGCCAGTTTGCCGGCCCGGCTGATCATATGAGAGCGCAAAATTTTGGGCTCTAGCAGTTCAATGGCGTCGACAAACATACCGAGAAAATCAGCCAGCAGGGTTGGGTTAGGGTCTTTATCAGGCGCATCTTTGGGTAGCGTGATGTCGATATTCAGCTCCCAGATGTCGTTTTCGACTTTACTGAAATGCTGGTCTTCCGCAAAGTTGCTGGATTGCAGATAGTGTTTTACCCAGGAATTACAGCGGGCTTTGAACGGCACGGTTACCTTGTACTCGCTAAAATCTACAGCATGAAAATTCGCGCTATTATTCAAATCGACAGCCTTTATCCTGCTCATATCGTAGTTACTTAACGCCTGCGCATCGTGATCGTAGGCCTGCAGATACAAATGATTGGTGATATACCGAATTCGCTGAGGTGACAGCGTAAGGTTAACGATTTTCTGCGACGTAAATACTGGCGCGTATTCAATGCTGATTGCCTTACGCTCTGTTAGTGCCACGAACAGGGTTTCTAACGAACTTTCATTCTGTTCTGCAGGCGCTCGGCTTTCAGATCCGTTCTGTAAACCAAAATGACTAATTTCAAATAATCTGGCTAATTTGAAATCATCGTGCCCGAGTTTCTCGTGTGCCCGGCTAAAGTCGTGCTCTAACTGTCGGGCCAGTCGCTGCGGGAAGATTTCGCGTAGTTGCTGTTCGAAGACATACAGCGCAAGCGCGCGGGCTTCAGTTAACTCATGATCATTAAGGTAGGCGTCTTTTTCCTCTTCGTCAGTCCAGTAAAAGAGGGTCGAACGCCCCTTTTGACGCTCAATACAAAAACCGACATGTTCAGCCGGATCATAGGTTTCGCTGTGTAACTGCTGGGCAAGCCTGTGAAGTTCTTTAGTAAAGGCCGCCTGGGTCTGGTTGCCTTTGATAAATGGCTGCAGTTGTTCGAGCAGCTCGTGAATGGTCACGCCGCGCTCGCCGCCAATACCGGTAAGTGACGCAATCTGTCTCTTCATCGCTAGCTTTTCATCACTGCTACGATGATCTTTTGATTTGTCGAAAGAAAAACTGCTATCTAGCATCATAGGGTCGTCTTTTCCTTAAACGAATATAAGGCCGTGTTTATCTTTTTCGTAAATCGTTAATTAACTCTCTGATCGCCTGAATATTTTCTAACAATCCCAGACCAAAGCTCTGCGTTGACATTGACGTCAAATCGCGAGCCATGTCAATCAAATGTTCCAATGCCTGCTCGAGCCAGACTACTTCTGTTTCTAGTAAGGGTGCTTGTTCAGTTTTCAACCTGTTGATCACGTCCAATGTTTTCTCTTTTTGTTTTTTGTCTTGCCAGTCAATAATGTGCGCATATAGCGCGAGCGCATGTATTGCCTTGCCATGTGTGGCAAGTGTCGTCGGCTCGCGGCCATCTTGTGAAGTCACTTTTTTATCTCACTCTCAATAAAAAGCAGACTGAGCAAACGACGCCCATGACATAAAAAAATGAGTATATACAACAGCAAAGACGAAAATTGTCCAACTTTTGTATAGTGGCCGAAAGGTATGATGATAAACGTTGAATGCGCCTTTACAGGCGGTGAAATGGACACATTGTGTGAAATGTGAGGTGAGCGCACTCGTGATTGAGTGCGCTGTTTGTATATCTGGTTATTTAGGCTGCATACGCAACGCGCCATCCATGCGGATGGTTTCACCATTAATGTAGGCGTTATCTGCCAGGTGGATAACCAATTTGCCAAATTCTTCCGGCAGGCCCAGTCGCTTAGGGAATTGCACGTTGCTAACCAACGCCTGCTGAACATTATCAGGCATGGCAAGCAGCATTGGCGTGCCCATGATGCCGGGCGCAATGGTATTAACGCGAATGCCCAGAGCAGCGAGATCTCGTGCCATAGGTAAGGTGACACCGATAATACCGCCTTTACTTGCCGCGTAGGCAGTCTGACCAATTTGGCCTTCATAGCCGGCGATGGATGCGGTATTGACAATAAGGCCTCGCTCCTGCGCTTCACCCATGGGGGCATTTTTCGCCATTGCGGCGGCCGCGACGCGGGCAACGTTGAATGAACCCACCAGATTAATATCGATAACTGACTGGAAATTATCCAGCGGCATGGCATTGCCTTCACGATCCAGCGTTCTTTTTGCTGGTGCTACACCCGCACAGTTCACACAGAGGTGTACAGCGCCCCATGTATTCAATACCGACTGCATCGCTTGCTCGACAGAATCAGCACTACGAACATCAACTTTTTCAAACATCAGACTATCGGCGCCTTTTTCGGCAACCAGTTCAGAGCCCTGTTCCTGATTGATATCGAATACGGCGACTTTCATGCCTGCATTGAGCAGTGCATTAACAGTGGCCAATCCCAGACCGGAGGCTCCACCGGTGACGACAGCGTTAAGTTGATTGATCTGCATTACTTTCCTCTTTTCTCAAGATAGTAAAAAGGCGAGTCAGCTTGCGCCTACCCGCCCTGGTTTTATTTTTTGTCTGGTTCGCGACTATGTAGCGAACAACATCATCACATGATGCGAGAAAATACCCGTCTGCGACCCGCTGTAGAGCGGTTGCGACGCAATCTTGACCGAAGCTCCGAACGCTCAGCCGCCAGCCAGCTTTCACGGTTAACATTGGCGCCGTCACCGCGACGATTTTCTTCGGTGCGGCGGAAACTACAGAATGACTGATAGGCTTCCAAATCAAGAGACATGTCCTGGATAACCAACTCAATCATAATTGCGTCATCAACATAGCCTAAGCCAGGAATATTGTCAGGCACAAGGTCATGAGGTTCGGCAAAGTAGGCGAGGGATGTCAGGATTTCTTTGCGCTCATCTTCTGGCATTTGCCATTCTTCATCTTTTACTGATTCAACAAGCAACTCTAGTGAACGTAAGCGACTAGTAACAAAATCTGGAACGTTGGCGCTCTCCATCTCTTTACATAAGGCAGACGCTTTTTCGAGAATTTCCTGTTCGGAAAGCGCGCTGGCTTTCTCGATAGCTACTTTCATTAACGCGCGAAAGTGTTCTAAGTCGTTTTCGCTGAGCTCAAAGCTGACGTTTATAGACATACGTTTTTCCTTCGTACTTTATTATTGCGCTATACCGCTGCGCATTTGACAGGTGATTACTCTAACTGTAATCCAGCGATGCAGATGCGGCAATAGAAGAGCACGAGTTTCTCACCATGAGGCAATAAAAAATCACCTCAGCTGACGCTTTAATCCACATTATGCCTTGGGAATGGCAATCTTTTTTTCCTCACTTTGCCGATAAATCACCAGCATATGTCCGATAACCTGTAACTTTTCCGCCTCGGTCTCTCTGACAATGGCGTCCATGATCAGGGACTTTTCTTCACGATCATCAGTGGGCACTTTTACTTTGATCAGTTCGTGATATCCAAGGGCGTTGTCAATTTCTGCCAGCACACCTTCGGTCAGGCCGTTAGCGCCAAGTTGAACGACAGGTTTTAAAGAATGGGCCAGGCCCTTGAGGTACTGCTTTTGCTTATTTGTGAGTTTCATTAACAGGTTTGCTTACAAATTTATCAATTGGATGTGGTTGAAATAGGATATTCTAGCGCCATCTTGCTGTTATTGATATGTATGTCTCGCGAGTTAGACGAAAATTCATATCCAAACAGTAATGATTGGTAGTGCAATGAGCAATGAAATAACTACTGCACTGACCATTATTTCATCCAGCGGAATTGTTGTTCGGTGCGGTTGAACGTAATTGCTGGTAAGACCGTAGACACATGATATCTGGTAGCGACGGGCTGCGAACTGTAGTAGTCTGTCAGGATGCATCGAGGCGCGGTGCAGACGTAAGTTTGATAGTTAACAGAGGTTACTCACTTGAGCGATATGGCAAAAAATTTGATTCTCTGGTTGGTCATTGCCGTTGTGCTAATGTCAGTGTTTCAGAGTTTTACGCCTGGAGAATCCAGTCGGGCCCAAACTGATTACACAACGTTTCTGAATGAAGCAAATCAGGGCATGATCCGCGAGGTTCGTATTGATAACGAAACTCGGGAAATCAAAGGTACGAAGCGTACTGGAGAATCATTCACCACGTACATTCCTTATTTCGACGACAAGCTTGTCTCTGACCTGCTGAAAAATGATGTACGCATTATCGGTGAACCACCAGAGCAACCGTCCTTGCTCGCCAACATCTTTATTTCCTGGTTCCCCATGTTGCTGTTAATCGGCGTATGGATCTTTTTCATGCGTCAGATGCAGGGCGGCGGCGGACGCGGCGCGATGTCATTCGGCAAGAGTAAAGCCAGACTGCTTAGCGAAGACCAAATCAAAACCACATTTGCCGATGTTGCCGGTTGTGATGAAGCCAAAGAAGAAGTCAGTGAGTTGGTTGACTTCCTGCGTGACCCATCCAAGTTCCAGAAGCTTGGCGGCAAGATACCTAAAGGCGTATTGATGGTGGGGCCTCCAGGCACAGGTAAAACATTGTTGGCCAAAGCCATTGCTGGTGAAGCCAAGGTGCCGTTTTTCACCATCTCAGGCTCTGACTTTGTGGAAATGTTTGTCGGTGTCGGTGCGTCACGCGTACGCGATATGTTCGAACAAGCCAAAAAGTCTGCACCTTGTATTATTTTTATCGACGAAATCGATGCAGTAGGTCGCCAGCGTGGCGCAGGCCTGGGCGGCGGTCACGATGAACGTGAACAAACGCTCAACCAGATGTTGGTGGAAATGGATGGCTTTGAAGGCCATGAAGGCATCATCGTCATTGCGGCGACTAACCGTCCGGACGTATTGGACCCGGCATTATTGCGGCCAGGTCGCTTCGACCGTCAGGTCGTGGTTGGCTTGCCAGATATTCGTGGCCGTGAACAAATTCTCAAAGTTCACATGCGTAAAGTGCCGATTGCTGACAATGTTGAGCCAGCAGTCATCGCACGCGGTACGCCAGGCTTCTCAGGTGCCGACCTTGCTAACCTGGTCAACGAGGCTGCCTTGTTTGCTGCTCGCGCCAACAAGCGTCTGGTGGCGATGGAGGAATTCGACAAGGCCAAAGACAAGATCATGATGGGCTCTGAGCGTAAATCGATGGTCATGTCCGAAGAAGAGAAGACCATGACGGCGTATCACGAGGCCGGTCACGCCATTGTCGGACGACTGGTGCCAGAGCATGATCCAGTCTACAAAGTATCAATTATTCCTCGCGGGCGTGCCCTGGGTGTCACCATGTACCTGCCTGAGCAGGACCGTGTGAGCCACAGCAAGCAGCACCTGGAGAGCATGATCTCCAGTCTGTTTGGTGGGCGTATTGCGGAAGATATCATATATGGTTCTGACAAAGTCACGACAGGTGCGTCTAATGATATTGAACGTGCGACGGATATTGCCCGCAAGATGGTGACGCAATGGGGACTGTCTAGCAAAATGGGCCCCATGCTTTACGCTGAAGAAGAAGGTGAAGTATTTCTTGGACGCAGCATGTCGCAAGCCAAGCACATGTCGGACGACACTGCTCGTGCGATAGATGCGGAAATCAAGTCATTAATCGATCGTAACTACGAGCGCGCGGAGAAAATTCTGCGTGACAACATCGACATTCTGCATTCAATGAAAGACGCACTGATGAAGTACGAAACCATTGATGCCAAACAGATTGACGATCTAATGGAGCGCCGTGAAGTGCGTCCTCCAGCGGATTGGGAACAGAATAATAATAGTAATGACAGTGATAAACCCACCGGCGGAGCACCCGTTGCTGAAGATGACCAGGAGAAATCTGGTGAGTCTGGCAATGTAGGCAAGCCAGGTGACCTGCCAAGCTAATTCATAAGCAATTAAAAGTACGCCTCCTACTGGGAGGCGTTTTTATTCAGGCCGCGATATGCAGTTTGCACAACACACCCTTGACCTTTCGTCACCCCGCATCATGGGGATCCTGAATGTGACGCCAGACTCGTTCTCTGATGGTGGCCGCTTTGCTGCGCTCGACCTCGCGCTTGAGCAGGCAGAAAAAATGATTGCGGAGGGGGCAGATATTATCGATGTCGGGGGCGAGTCGACCCGGCCAGGTGCGCAGGCAGTCTCGCTCGAGCACGAGTTGGACCGTGTAGTGCCTGTGATTGAAGCCATCAGTCGACGATTCGATGTGGTGGTGTCAGTAGATACCAGTAAAGCCGGTGTAATGCGCGAAGCCGTCAATGCCGGCGCTGGGCTCATCAACGACGTCAGGGCACTACAGGAGCCTCAGGCGCTTGAGGTTGCCGCGCAGTTAAACGTTCCTGTATGTCTTATGCACATGCAAGGTCAGCCGCGCACTATGCAATCGAATCCTCACTATAATAACGTGGTCGAAGACGTATTCGCATTTCTGCAGCAGCGCATCGAGCAGTGCATCGCTGCCGGTATATCACAGCAACAGATAATCATTGACCCTGGTTTTGGATTTGGTAAGACCCTCGTGCATAATTACACATTATTAAATGCTCTTGAGCGCTTTCACGCGTTAAATGTGCCGGTACTCGCGGGCATGTCACGTAAATCCATGTTGGGGCAGTTGCTTGAAAGAGAGACTGATGAAAGGTTAGCGGGAAGCATTGCGGTGGCGACGGTTGCCGCGCAAAAAGGCGCACAAATCATCCGCGTACACGACGTAAAAGAAACGGTTGATGCGGTCAAAATAATTAACATGTTGTCTTCACTATAATGACATCATAACCAGGTAAGATTCATGGCAGAACGCAAGTATTTTGGAACAGATGGGATCCGCGGCAAAGTCGGGGAAAGCGCAATTAACCCTGAGTTTGTAACTAAACTGGGATGGGCGGCTGGCAAGGTATTGGCCGGGCAGGGTACAAATAAAGTGCTGATTGGTAAAGACACCCGTATATCAGGTTATATGCTTGAGTCAGCGCTGGAGGCGGGTCTCTCTGCTGCGGGTCTGAATATTGGTCTGCTTGGCCCTATGCCAACACCCGCAATAGCCTATCTCACCAAGACATTCCGGTCTGAAGCAGGGATTGTTATCAGTGCCTCGCATAATCCGTATTATGACAACGGTATCAAATTCTTCTCATCTGACGGCTTTAAATTGGATGATGATATTGAACTTGCCATCGAAGCGATGATGGACAAGCCCATGACCTGTGTGGCGTCAGATAAACTTGGTAAGGCGACCCGTATTGAGGATGCCGCCGGACGCTACATTGAGTTTTGTAAAGGTACGTTCCCCTCAGAGCTTTCTCTGACCGGTATTAAGATAGTGGTCGACTGTGCTCACGGTGCAACTTACCACATTGCACCAAACGTACTCAGTGAATTGGGTGCTGAGGTGATTCAGATTGGCACCACCCCTAATGGTTTGAACATCAATCATCAAGTTGGTGCGACATCAATGAAAGCGACCGTGGACGCGGTATTTGAGAACAATGCTGACTTGGGCTTTGCACTCGATGGCGATGGCGATCGCATTATGATGGTCGATCACAAAGGCAACGTCATCGATGGTGACCAGATTATTTACATAATCGCACGGGATGCGCTGCGCTCGGGTCGTTTGCATGGTGCGGGCGTGGTCGGTACCTTAATGAGTAATTTGGGGCTTGAAGTCGCGTTGACAGAGCTGGGTATTCCATTTGCGAGAAGTAAAGTGGGTGATCGGTATGTAATGGAACTATTGCAGCAAAAAGGCTGGCATATCGGCGGAGAAAACTCGGGGCACGTGTTGAATTTGACTACCGCCTCAACCGGGGATGGTATTATCGCCGGCCTGCAAGTCATTACATCAATGCTGCGCACAGGAAGAAGCCTGCACGACCTGTGTAAAGGCATGGATAAATATCCGCAAACACTGATCAATGTGCGATTCAGTGAAGGCGAAGATCCTGTCACTCATCAGATGGTAATTGATGCGGTAAAAGAAGCAGAACACGCGTTGGGCCAAGAGGGCAGAGTTTTACTTAGAAAGAGTGGTACAGAGCCTGTCATTCGGGTAATGGTTGAGGCGTTTGAGCATGACCATTCGAAGAGCTGGGCCGAACATATTGCTGATGCTGTGCGTAAAATCACCGGTTAGTGCATGACAGTGGTAAAAATCTTCGGGCCCCACTTGTATATTAGTAGTGGGTTAGTTAATATCTCGCCCGCTTTTTGGCCGGGCTAAGGACGTACAACCGTGCAAACGACAAGGCGCCCGTTTGTGGCAGGCAACTGGAAGATGAATGGCTCTAAGCAGCTGGTATCTGACGTGCAAAAGGCATTGGATGCAGCAGGCATAGCAGAATGCGATTGCGTGGTATGCCCACCGTATCCTTTCATCGCCGGTTTTACTGATCTTGCGAACGTTGGTGTGCAAAACGTCAGCGCGCTCGATAATGGTGCTCACACCGGAGAAGTGTCAGCGCAGATGGTTGCAGAGCTAGGTGTCCGTTATGCGATTATCGGTCATTCGGAACGCCGGGCAGATAATCACGAAAGTAATGACATTGTCGCACACAAAGTGCACAAAGCATTACAGTTGGGTTTAACGCCCATCCTATGTGTTGGAGAGTCTTTGCAAACCCGCGAGAGCGGCAAGTTGTACGAGTTTATCGCTGAACAGCTTGATGCGGTTATTAGGCTTACTGGTATCGAGCAGTTTGCTAAAATCGTTGTGGCGTACGAGCCTATCTGGGCAATTGGAACAGGCAAGACTGCCAGTCCGCAGCAAGCTCAGGACGTACACGCGTTTATTCGCGGCCATCTGGCTCGGCAAAATGCGGAGATTGCTGAAAGCATCAGAATTATTTACGGCGGCAGCGTTAAAGCCGCCAATGCGAAAGAATTGTTTAGTCAGCCAGACGTAGATGGCGGGCTTATTGGCGGAGCAAGTTTAGATCCGCAGGAATTTATAAAAATTTGCCAAGCGGCAAATTAATCGAGGCAAAACATGTTATACGAAGTGCTGATTGTTGCTTATCTGATTGTTGCACTGTTGCTGATTGGCTTTGTGTTGATCCAGCAGGGCAAAGGCGCAGATATGGGTGCATCTTTTGGTGGCGGCGGTGCGAACACCGTGTTTGGTTCAACTGGCTCTGGTAATTTTATGACCAGAACAACGGCTATATTGGCGACGCTGTTCTTCTTAATCAGCCTGATTCTAGGTAATTTGGCCGCTGATAAAGAAAAAGCGCCTGACCAGTGGGAAAACCTCGGCGCACCAGCACAGTCACAGCAGTCTCCAGCAGTCGTACCAGCGGATCCTGATGTGCCTGCGACTGAAGACAAACCAGACACTGATGTTCCGAACTAAAGGAACAGATAAAAATACGCGGAAGTGGTGGAATTGGTAGACACGCTATCTTGAGGGGGTAGTGAGCTATGCTCGTGCGGGTTCAAGTCCCGCTTTCCGCACCAAATAAAAAAGGCCTTGCTTGTAGAGCAGGGCCTTTTTTAGTAGTAATTAGCGACTAACAACGTTACCTAGAAAGATGCCGTCACCTTATTTTGCCAATAGGGTGTCAGCGGCACTTATTGTTTAGTGCACTCAGTTCGTGCAGAAGCTTTCTCAGTAAAGCCGCTATAATTTAACTCAGCTTCATTTACCTTCACGTTGTCATGTTTATTTCGGCAACGTGTTATCGTCGCATCAAAGGTCAATTCTGCTGACCCAGGTGCAATTTTTATTACACCAAGATCTTGCCATGATTGAGGAGCTGCTCCATTTCCATAGGCATAATATGAATGGCCCTTCGTACCAGTTTTATCTTCGACCCCAACAACCAGCTCGCCAGGTATGTGCGACACATCTCCATAGGCAAACCAAATGTCGTGCGAAGCATAATCGAACCACACTTGGAAACTGACAGTTTGACCACCAGAATTCTTGATTGCGACATTTTCAAATTCTAGAACTAATAGACGGCCATCGTTAGAAGCAGCAATATAGCGATTACCACTTTCACATAAATTCAAATCAGTCCAGAATGGCGCAAGAAGGTTGTTAATAGCTGATTGGTTAGGTAATTCTTCAGGCGTCGGTGGAGTAGCATAGCCACTCTGAGTGCCCATCTCGACGGTGCCATTAGCTGACCAGATAATATTGCTGTAGTAATCCCCCATATAATTAAATGGCCTAGGAAGCCATACCAGCCAACCTCCATTGTCACAAGTGGGTATTTCACTAGGTCTTGGTGGTATGCCAAAATTCTTCATTGGCAAGTATCCGATTCCAGAATTAATGAGAGCTATGTTCATGTCCTGAGGTAGAAGCTCTACTTCCCATTCTACGGTCGAATCAGTCACAGAAATGGGTGAATTCTCTACACCATTTTTAATGGTCGTGCTTATTGATTGCGTGTCTATTGCAACCCCGTCAGGCATATAATCCACTAAATGTAATGGCCCACCAATTTGCCACGGGTAAGAGAATTCTATGGTATAGGTTAGCGATTCACCCTCTTTCGCTACTGGTTTGTCTACGTGTTTTGTTAACACTAAACTGGTAGTGTCTACTTTTTTAACAGCCACAGGGAGGCGTAAATCAACCAAATTAGCAGCCATTGGCTCCAGTTTCAGTTCTGCAAAATGCCAGCCTGGCGACGCGTTAGCCACCTCAGCTGTTACCGTAACTGTGGCTGACTCTCCCGGAGCCAGAGTAATTTCCTTAGGAGATATATTTAGTGTCAAACCCGATGCTTTACCATTTATACGCCAGGTGGCTGACTTTGAGTGATAGTTAGTAAATGTTCTCTCCCAACTACAAGAGCTAAAGCAAAAACTGTTCTGCATGCTAGCGATATTGAGAGAAGAAGGGGCTCCGCCAAGTGCAGGATCTGCGGCAGCGAAGTTTTCGGGTGTTTCATTCAAAAGGAGTCCCGATTTCAAGGCGCGGTCCAGGCGTATTCGACCGGCACCGACATCAAACGGGTCGGTTGGTGTGATGCCGTCTTCTTTGTACATCTTATTGTGCTGCGCAGTCATCATCAGCGCAGACTTTATTTGATAAGGTGTCCAGCCGGTCAAAACAGATAACAGTGCACCACTACCAGCATTATGTGGGCTACTCATCGATGTCCCAGAGTAAAAATCAAATTCGCCCGCTCCTCCATCCTGGTTGTTAATAGCAGCAAGAATCCCGACACCAGGCCCACCAATGTCAGGTTTAACAATATCAGCCGACCAGTTTGGTCCACGGGAACTAAACGATGCCATGATATCACCATTACTGCGCTTGCGACTGACCTCATAACCACTGATGCTTGCCATTGGGGTTGTCACATTACTTAGCCAGTCTTTAAGAGAGACTCCATCGCTATAACCAATATGTACAGCAGGTAGGAAGTGTCCGTCGAAGGACGTTGAGTCTCCATTACTTGCCTCATTGGCCAGAACGAGACCTTCAGCATCACCAGCTAGTACGTTCGCACCTTTATCTACTCGTGCAATGGTGCCGCGGTCGCAAACCACTATCTTGCCGCTGAAGTGACCAGGGGGGAAGGGGGCAAGACACTGCTCAGGTTGTACATCATTTTGACTGCCATTTGCTGTAGGATAATCGCCAGCATAAACAATGGGTAAGGGGCCGACGCCATCAGTAAAACCCGTTCCTGTAATATCTGGTAATGTACCATTGTCGCTGCTAAGGTCGGTTAGGTGATTGTCAATTCTACGGTTATGAGTCATCGCTGCTGTTGTACTGACCCAAGGGGAATTATGATTGGTCGAGTACTGACCCGGTCCAGAGTTTCCCGCGGATGCTGCGACGTAAATTCCTACAGCGGTTGCAGATAAAAAGGCTGTTTCAATAAAATCACCGTAAGCAAAATAACCTCCTGAAATAGAGTAATTTAGCGCATGGATACCACCGGGAATATTTGCATCATCGATTACAGCCTGTTCAATGGCTGCAAGTAAAGCATAGGATGGACATCTACTTATACACACATCATAGGCAATAATATTGGCTCGCGGGGCAACACCTGAAATGTCTGCTGTAAACTCAGCAGTCGCTGCCGACGCTCTTGCCGCATAAATAACATTTCCTGCTGCAGTTGATGCAGTATGAGAACCATGTCCGTCGCTATCTTCAGGGCTTGTTGGATCGCCGACTGAGTTAACTAAGTTCCATGCACCAATCAGCTTATCGTTACAAAACGAAGGATCGACAACATCACAGTGGCTGCCAGGCACATAATTACCACTGCCCAGAGGGTTTTCGTGATTATAGCCATCATCAGCAACATCGGCGAAGGACGGATGGTCGCTATTGATACCTGTGTCGAGAATGGCAATAACCGCGCCTTCTCCCATACTTTCGCCAAAACTATTGTCGCCTTGCCATATACTCGGTGCACCAATCCATGCAGGGCCTTGGTCGGTAAGTAAATCGAATTCGATGGATTCTTCAATACGTTTTACACCGGATAACGTTTTGATGATGGCTGCTTCATTGGAATCAATCCTCACCGCCACACCGTTGAATGCGTGATAATACTCAATCTGCGGCTTAATTTGCCTCGCTAGCGTGAGCTGGATAGATTCCATTACCTGGCGATGCTGCGCTTCCAAAGATGCAACGTAACGCTTTGTATGGTTAGCCTGTAATGCCAGCTTTTTATCTACTGAGGCATCAGGCGCAGTGGCGCTGAAATGCTCATTGCCTTTGAATAATGCGACTGGTGTTGCTTCAAATTCGATAATATAAGTGCGTCGTTCTAATGAAGACTTAAACGGTGACGGATTGCCTGTGGATTCTGCTAAAGGGGTCTCTGTCATTACAGGTTTAAAATTATGTAACTCAGTTGCGCTAGCGATGCTCGCAGTCATGAAAATTGAGGTGACAAGTGTGACAAATTGGGACGCACATGTCGTTCGTTCGCATATACGGTGAAAAATCATGGTGATTTCCTTCCTGGGCGATGTTCGGCCGGTGAAACCTTGGTAAATCACTCTTAAGTATTTCGTTCTTCACCTTGACGGGCAAAAAAACACCAAACAACGAGTATCCATAATGGTCGATGGTCGCAGTTATTATTTATATGTCCTTAGACGTTTTCTCTTATGAAAGAGCAACGTAAGCATAGTGTTATACTTTATATTTCGCTAAATTGTGGCAATGCATTCAGAGTGTATTGTGAAGTTTACAAATATATTTCGTTCAGTAAGCCTTACTGCATCACCGACCTTTCAAAAAACGCCCGGGTATCAATATTGTACTCGCTGGCCATGACAGGCCGTTCAATTTTCAATGTGCTTTCAGTCTTTAAATCGATGTCTTTACTCTCCAGGTAATGACGGTGCTTGGCAGAATAAAAGACCCTAACTTTTGGCTTGGTAGGTTGCTCTTCATGTTGTTGCAAGACGATCGCAATGCGCTCATTGGAAAGCATAACTAAACTGCCTACAGGGTAAATGCCGACGCACTTAATGAATTTCTTCACCAGGTATTCGTCGTATTTGTGTGGGCAATCCTGCAATAGGATTTGTAACGCTTTTTGGGACGACATCCCCGGCTTGTACACTCTATCTGCAGTCAATGCGTCATAGACATCCACAATGGCAATCATGCGCCCCTGAAGACTTATCTCATCTGCAGATTTGCCAGCTGGATACCCTTTTCCATCAAGGCGTTCATGGTGCTCAGAGACAGTTTGTATCAGGCCCGGATCAATGCCAATTTCGTGCAATACGTCCACCCCGTAATCGACATGCAGTTTCATGATGGCCATTTCTTCATCCGTTAGACGGCCAGGTTTGTGCAAGATCTCATCGGGCACTTTTATCTTACCCAGGTCGTGCACAAAGCCGGCATAGGCCAGTTCATCAATGTCGTCATTGTCCATGCCAAACTCTCGCCCAAAATGAGCTAGCAAGATTGACACGTTCAGGGAGTGTTCGAGCAGATATTCATCTTTCTCGCGAATTTTCGTCATACACAACAGTGCATTCGGATTCCGATTGATTGAATTTACGATTTGGCTACAGAAATCTTTCGGAACATGCTTATCGAAAAACGAATTTTGCTTTACAGATTCAAGCAGCGTTTGCTGGATTAATTTTCCCTCATCATGAAGTTGGCAGGCCCTATTTATTTCTGCGCTAAAAGAGGTGCGAGTATGTACTTTTCTGGCTGCGTTGTCTTTTTCCTTAGGCCTCTCGTTATCGGTAACATGCCGGGATTTGCTTAAATCAATGACTAGCGTCTGAACGCCTTTTTTCTTGAGAGTCGAAATCGCGTCACGTTTCAGCACACGGCCTCGCGCCTTGATGGATATCTCACTCTTGTATTCAGCGATCTCATACACGTACATGCCGATTTGAAGCTCATCGATTGACACCGTTTTTAGAGAAGGTGAGGTCATATCGGGCAGTGAGTCCTTTATATAAACAAAAGAAGCTTTTACTCAGTGTAGGTGATTTTAGCCGCTAAGGAGACAGACTTTTATCGTGTTAGTTGTACGGCATTTTGCGATGTCCGAATTACATGAATTACTATCGCTAAATGGGAATTATCCCAGATGTTATGCACGGCTGAAAGCAGATAATTGTGCTAACCTGCGGGGCACCATCTGGTTAATTAATTATTCCTTGTGCATTTTGATGTCCTTTTCTGGCTATTAGCCATTACCGCTATACTTGTCACCGGCGTCTCCAAATCGGGCTTCGGCGGAGCGATTGGTGCTGTTGCCGTACCCTTAATGTCATTAAGTATTTCTCCTGTCATCGCGGCGGCGATTATGTTGCCGC
The DNA here is from genome assembly GCF_000429145.1 of Aestuariibacter salexigens DSM 15300. Taxonomy (GTDB): domain Bacteria; phylum Pseudomonadota; class Gammaproteobacteria; order Enterobacterales; family Alteromonadaceae; genus Aestuariibacter; species Aestuariibacter salexigens. The sequence goes on along the minus strand of NZ_AUBH01000001.1, from coordinate 844,874 downwards.
TTCTGATCGTGATGGATGTGCTTAGTGTCAAAGCGTGGTGGGGGAAATGGCACTGGCAGCACCTGAAAATTCTTATTCCTGGTTCAGCATTAGGTGTAATTGCCGGTTATCTGATGTTCGATTACTGGAATGCCGACCTGATTAGAAACGGGCTTGGCATCATGTGCTTGCTATTTGCGCTTAACGGCTTGCTGCTAAAAGAGCTGACCCTGCGCAAAGGGCTCAAAGCTATCGGCCTTTGCTGCTCCGCTACCGCAGGCTTAACCAGTTTTGTTGCCCACGCCGGCGGACCACCACTAAGTATCTATTTGTTATCTGTGGGGCTAAGTAAGCAGGCCTTTGTGGCTACTGCAGCGATGTTTTTTGCCGCAGTTAACCTGTTTAAGCTTATTTCCTATATCGCACTTGACCTGCTCAACCTGCAGTTTCTGCTGGTCTCAGCGATGCTGCTGCCAGTAGCCTATGTGGGGATCAGACTCGGCGTCTGGCTGCAGGCTCGAATTAACCGTGACACATTCTTTAAGTGTGTTTATGTGTTTCTGATTGTGCTTGGGATTCGCCTGATAATGGCCTGACCAGGGCAATAGCCGGGATGAGTTGAAATGGTCGCGGAGCGAAACATAAAATTCACTGTCGCTTCAACACTATCGCCGCTATACTATGCGCCGCGTTTAAAAGCGAAAGAAAAATACAGTAAATTAAAGGATATAGAGTGACTCCTATTACAAAGACATTTCAGTATGGACAGCATACTGTAACTCTCGAAACGGGTGTAATCGCCCGTCAAGCGACCGCCGCCGTAATGGCTAGCATGGACGATACCTGCGTACTGGTAACAGTGGTAGGTAAAAAAGAAGCAAAACCTGATCAGGATTTCTTTCCTTTGACGGTTAACTATCAGGAAAAAACCTATGCTGCGGGTAAAATCCCAGGCGGTTTTTTCAAGCGAGAAGGGCGACCTTCTGAGAACGAAACCCTGATTGCCCGTCTTATTGACCGTCCTATCCGTCCATTATTCCCGGAAGGCTTCAAGAATGAAGTTCAGGTCGTGATCACTGTGGTATCAGCTAATCCTGATATCCCCACTGACATTGTTTCATTGATCGGCACCTCAGCCGCACTAGCTATCTCTGGTATTCCGTTTAACGGACCTATCGGTGCAGCGCGCGTAGGCTACAAGGATGGTCAATACATTCTCAATACTCGCACCAGCGAAATGCCTGAAAGCCAGCTAGACCTGGTTGTTGCAGGTACTGAATCTGCGGTACTGATGGTGGAATCAGAAGCCGATATCCTGTCTGAAGAAGTGATGTTGGGCGCCGTTGTTTACGGACACGAGCAGTCTCAGGCTGTGGTTAATGCGGTGAATGAATTCGCTGCTGAAGTTGGTACTGAAAAGTGGGACTGGCAACCAGAAGCGGAAAACACTGAACTGAAAGACAAAATCAAAGCATTGGCTGAAGCTGGCATGACAGAGGCTTATCAAATCTCTGACAAAATGGCCCGTAAAGACGCGGTTACCGCCGTGACTGAAAAAGCCATTGCAGCGCTGTTGGAAGAAAATCCAGAACTGGATACCAAAGAAGCGTCAGATCTGCTGCATGACTTGGAAAGCGACGTTGTACGCTCACGCATTCTGGCCGGGCAGCCGCGCATTGACGGTCGTGATCCTGAAATGATCCGTGCACTGGATGTGGCCACTGGCGTATTACCTCGCACCCATGGTTCAGCCTTGTTTACACGTGGTGAGACACAGGCATTGGTTGCCGCGACGCTGGGCACTGAGCGCGACGCACAGATGATTGATGAGCTTGGCGGTCTGACTAACAGCCGTTTCATGCTGCACTACAACTTCCCTCCATACTGTGTGGGTGAAACCGGCATGATTGGCTCACCGAAGCGTCGTGAAATTGGTCACGGACGTCTAGCCAAACGCGGTATTCAGGCGGTTATGCCTTCTGAAGAAGATTTCCCGTACGTGGTACGTGTAGTATCTGAAATTACCGAATCTAATGGCTCATCTTCAATGGCGTCCGTATGTGGTACGTCACTGGCACTGATGGACGCTGGCGTGCCGATTAAAGCATCTGTTGCGGGTATCGCCATGGGGCTGGTGAAAAGTGATGATAACTTCGTGGTATTGTCAGACATTCTGGGTGACGAAGACCACCTGGGCGACATGGACTTTAAAGTCGCAGGTACCTCTGAAGGTGTGACCGCACTGCAAATGGATATCAAAATTGAAGGTATCACCAAAGAGATCATGCAGATCGCGCTTAAGCAGGCCAAAGAAGCCCGCTTGCACATTTTGGGCGTGATGGACCAGGCAATCAGCGGTCACCGCGAAGAGATGTCTGAGTTTGCACCACGTATTTACACGCTGAAGATTGATCAGGACAAGATCCGCGACGTCATCGGTAAAGGTGGTGCGATGATCCGCTCGATTACTGAAGCATCTGACACCAACATCGAAATTGAAGATGACGGTACAATCAAGATCTTTGCCACTGAGCGTGCGAAAGCTGAAATTGCGATAGGCAAGATTGAGCAGGTTACGGCAGAGATTGAAGTCGGTAAGGTATATCACGGTAAAGTGACCCGTATCGTCGATTTCGGTGCGTTTGTTGAAGTATTGCCTGGCAAAGAAGGCCTGGTACATATTTCACAAATCGCCCACGAGCGCGTAAATAAGGTGACAGACTATCTGTCTGAAGGCCAGATGGTTGACGTGAAAGTGATGGAGATTGATCGCCAGAACCGCGTGCGTCTGAGCATCAAAGAACTTCTTGAAAAGCCTAAAGCTGAAGAGCCTCAGGGCGAATAATCGCTGGCGATAAACGTTAAAAGGGAGCAACTGCTCCCTTTTTTATTGCCAGTTACAGTGTGAACGCAAAGGGTAAAAGTTCTTCTACACTCACGGTACGCGTCTTACCTTTTTGGTTAAGTAACTCTACAACCGTATCAGGGCCTGCGAATTCCTTGATCTTTTGTCGACAGCCACCGCAGGGATAGCAGAAGTCGTCATTGGGACTGGCGATGACGATATGTTTTATAGAATTACCTCCGCCGGTGACCATGTTGCCAATCGCCGTTGCCTCAGCGCACTGTCCGAGAGGGTAAGCGACATTTTCGACATTACAACCGGCACTTATTTCGCCATTATCGGCGAGGATAGCTGCGCCAACGTGAAAACCGGAATAGGGTGCGTAAGCGTGCAGTTGTGCTTGCACTGCTCGGTCGAGCAAGGCGTCGCGAACGGATTGTGAAGATGTTGTCATACTAAAATAGCGTAGCTAATGGGCGCATAGTTATACGTAACCATGCTGCAACTGGCAAGTCTGTCAGGTCGATTTCCTTTACATTTACATGTAAATACGCCACCCTTGCCTGTCGCTGGTCAGTGCCATAGCGGCGCAGATTTAGATGAAGAAATTTACCTATTATCGACTCAACGAAGTGACATGGATTCATTGAATACAGTATCTCGCATTTGTCTGTTGCTCTTTCTATCGTGTTTGTTGGGCGCGTGTACGAGCTCTCAGCGGGCCACCGAGTCAGCTAGCCAGATGGGCAACTTACTGCTCGCTGAACCCGTCCCCATGAGCCCGCGCTCACAACTTGCGATTGCCCGATACAACCACATCCTTGCGCAGGCACCGTTGAGCAACGAGGAGCGTGCCGAACTGATTTATCAACGTGGCATGCTCTACGACAGTGTAGGGCTCTCTGCACTGGCGCAGTTTGATTTCGACCAGGCGATTAAACTCAAACCCGATATGGCTGAGGCTTATAATTCGCTGGGTATTCATTACACGCAGCAAATGGAGTTCATTCTTGCTTACGAAGCATTTGATTCGAGCCTTGATATAAACCCTGACTATGAATTCGCGTTTCTTAACCGTGGTATTGCACTTTACTACGGAGGTCGGCCGGATCTGGCAATCAACGACTTTTCGGAATTCAAACAGCTTGATGAACGTGATCCGTATCGCGTCATCTGGCAATACATCGCACAGCGCGAAGTCAATGAAGCTGATGCATTAATCGCCCTGGCTGATAGTCGTCGAGATCTTGATCCTAATAACTGGGCAATCAGCTTGGTTGACCTCTACCTTGGCAAAATTACTGAAAATCAGCTGCTGAATTCGCTGTTGGAAGGCGTCAGTAATCAACGCCAGCTCACCGATAGGTTGTGTGAAGCGTATTTCTATCTGGGTAAATATAACAGTGCATTGGGACATCAGGGAATTGCGGCTAACTATTTTAAGTTGGCAATCAGCACTAACGTGTTTGAATTTGTCGAGCATCGCTACGCGCGTCTGGAACTCGATCTGCTCCGTGAAGAAGCAAGAGAGCAGAAGCGGGTCCAATAACAATGGGTGCGTTCAACCTACTTTATGCGTAAATGAAACTGCTCACTCTGATCCTTTGTTGCCTGGTTGCTATTGGCGTGAGCAGTTCAGACTGCCGCTCGGTCGATAGATTGCTGGCGCACGCACAATCGCATTCTTTTCCGGCCCCACTGCTTTATCGCGCAGTAGAGCAGGGTAGCCACACTGCCTTACAGCAACTTACTGAGTGGGCAATCGACAGTGATACTGAGCATTGGTTGCAGCTCGCCGCCGATTCCGGAAGTTCGGAGGCACAGCATCACCTGGCGCTTGTTTCTACCAATCTGGCGCAGCAGCGCCAGTTGTTTATGGCGCCCGCTAATGCAGGGCATGCACCCAGTCAGCATGAGCTTGCGCTGCTATCTACTAACAGCGAAGTACGCGAGTACTGGCTGACCAAATCAGCACAGCAGAATTATCAACCAGCGGTTGTGTCATTGGCAAATTGGTTATTACTGAATAATCGCAGCGGTGAAGCAAAGCAATGGCTGGAGCAGGCAGCGAACTTTGACGCAGCAAGTGCCATGACGCTGGTTAGCCAGCGCTGGCGGGAACGGCGCTATGATGAGGCAATGCGTGCATTAGAGTCTGCCATTGCGCTTGGCTCTGATGAGGGCAATGAAACCCGTCAACTTATTGAAAGATTCTGGCAGCGACCAGTAAGCCGCATTGCGCCCGCCAATGCCAACTGCACGATGAAAATTCAACCGGTGGTGACCAACCTCAGTGGCATTGCTCAGGCGGTTCGCTTTATTACTCAATTTGCAAGTGATGAGCGGGTTAACGCACTGCCAATTTGTTTGGGACAGCCTGTCTGGCAAGAGGCGGACTACGGCTGTGATGCAAACTTTGCCGGAGGGCGGCGTCTTGGATGCTCTCCCGCCAAGCTGGCGGAAATCGTAGAGCAAAGTGCGGCGACGCATATCGTCATGTTTGCCGAACACGGTAAAGCCAATGTACACAATGGCATCATGTATCTCGATCAGTCCGATACCTACGATGTGTTTATCCATGAACTGGCACATTTTGTCGGATTTGCAGATGAGTACCCGATATCTGGTGAACTTGCCGCTTCGCTATGTAGACGTCAGGACATTCCTAATTTGGTATTTATGCCTTCAGTGCAAAAGCGTAGGGAAGCTGCAATTCAAGAAGTATTGCAGGATGTGCCCGCTTATGCGCATCAGTTTGTTCGTCAGGCGATTGAGGATGGGCAGGTTGATATCCTGGAAGACGCCCCGCTTATTCCTCCAGCTGCGAAAAAATGGTCAGGTTTGCCATTCTCGGTGTCGGTGTCGAAAGCCAGAACCTGCAATAATGATGACGCTCAGGCGTTTAAGCCGGTCTCTGAAATTACTTTTCTGGAACATCACGACAGTGGTGTTATTCCCCCATTTTATCGGTATTTATGGGAACAAAGACTGCAGGACCCGAGGGCTACCGTTCCGGTTTATGTCAACCTGGCGCAGTACTTTGAATCGGTAGGCGATAATCAATCGGCAACGTTATGGTGGCAGCGTTATCAGGCGTTTCGAACACCGAAGCTCGAGCCGCAAGAAAATACAGCAGTTGCAATTCAAGGGCACATTGATTACAACTGACTACATACTAATAATAAGACGGGCTGGCATGGAAGCTGAGCGTCTGCATAACCTCTGAGAGAAGGTTGATGCCAACAAGCACAGCACGATTCGCCGATTTCGAGACCGCGTTTTCCTTTTTGGGAGAGCCCATTGTGGCTATTGCCCCAGATGCACGTATTGTCTTCGTCAATCCAGCCTTTATCACCGCATTTGGTGGAGAGGCCGACGCACTGCGCGGCCGTCACCTTAATCATATTCTGGCTGATAAAAACGATAACTATGCGGTAAATGCGGTGCTGGCGCACCTTGCAGAGTTTGGCCGTTGGAACGGCAGTCTGTGGTTTAATGGCTCAGAGCCCGATGCAGATGCCGTGATGCGTCAGGTGGACATTGATTCGGTGCATACAGATGCCAGTACCGTGCGCTACCTAATCCGTATCAACCAGCGCCATATGCAGGATGATTATCAGGCAGCATTGCGAGAAATGGCCTATCAGGACGAACTTACCGGCCTGGCTAACCGCGCCTTATTCAGACAAATTCTGAGTTATGAACTGGCCCAGGCGCAGCGCCAGAAAAACCAGTTTGCCCTGCTTTTTATCGACCTGGACGGATTCAAACAAGTCAATGATAGCTACGGGCATGATGCCGGCGATATGTTGCTTTGTCGTCTGGCCGAACGTATGACATCCAGCCTGCGTAAAAGTGATGTGGTTGCGCGCATGGGCGGCGATGAGTTTGTGGTGATCATGAACAACGTACAGGATTCCGATACTGTTGCCACGGTAGCGGAAAAACTGATCCGCGAAATCCAAAAACCGGTCACGCTAGGGAGCCTGTCACTGGAGGTCGGATGCAGTATTGGCATCAGTATCTACCCGGGGAATGGTGAGTCGGCCGAACAGCTTCTGAACAGCGCTGATGCCGCCATGTTCCGGGCTAAAGCACAGGGTGGCAGCCATTACTTCTATTTTACTGATGCGCTGAATAAAGAGTTGCAGGAAACGCGCGTGCTGGAGCAGGAAATTGCTCAGGGGATCGCAGAAAAACAATTTTCTCCTTATTTTTTGCCTATTTATGACACCGCGTTGGAGACGGTTATTGGCCTTGAATGCCTGGCCAGATGGGAGCACCCGGAGCGCGGTGTACTATCGCCCCTGGCGTTCTTGCCCGTTGCAACCAAAGCGCACCTTATTAATGGCGTGCTTGAGCAGGTGCTGGACAAAGCCTTTGCTCATTATGCAAAGTGGCTAAACACGCTAAGTGTTAAGTTACCCCTTTCCATCAATGTTACCAGCCGACAGTTTTATCAGCAGGACACCTTTGATGTGCTGAATCGCCTGCTGGACAAACATAATCTGGATGCCGACGGATTACGCATCGAAGTAACGGAGAGCACGCTACAGCAAAATGGTGAAGTGCTGCTTGAAAAGCTCGGTGAAACCAAACGAAACGGCCTGAGTATCCATCTCGACGATTTCGGCACCGGCTATTCCTCCCTTAAATCGCTGCAGAACTTGCCCATTAGTGCGATTAAAATTGATCGCTCATTTGTGCGAAATCTGGAGAACAACCCGACGGACCGGCTCATAACCCGCGCCATGATTCAGCTGTCCCACAGTCTCGATATCGAAGTGGTAGCAGAAGGCGTGGAAACGGAAGTGCAAAAAGCCTTTTTGATGGATAATGGCTGCCACCTGATGCAGGGGTTCCTGCTATCTGAACCCGTGGCAGCCGATAAAGTCGCCGCGTTATTCGGCTAAACCTGATGGTGATGCTTTAACTTATCCACCCACATTGCTGTGGCGCCACATACTGCCACCGGCATAACCAAAAAATTAACGATAGGTATCATCGCACAGACGCTGACCATGGTGCCGAAGGCAAAGCTATATGAGCGTTCCTGTCCAAGCGTTTGGCGCATCGCCTTAAACGGAACCTTGTGATTGTCGAATGGATAGTCGCAATATTGGATCGCCATCATCCACGCGCTAAACAGAAACCACAGCACTTGACCGATGATGGGCACGAACAGGAAAAGCAGCAAAAAACCCAGCGCGCGAGGAATATAATACAGTAACTTGGCCAGTTCTCTGGCAAGTAACCGTGGCGTATCTTTGATAATTGCCCAAATGCCTTCATCACCCAGGCTCTGCCCGCTCAAATGTCGCTCGACTTTCTCCGCCAGCAGCCCGTTAAAGGGAGCAGCAATCCAGTTTGCCAGGGTGCCAAATACCAGTGCAAAAATAAGCAAAATGGATATGACCGCTAAAGGCCATAAGAAAAAGCTAATGCCATCTTTAATGAAGCCCAGCCAGTCAGGCACCAGATCAATGACGTACTGAATACCCATTTCAATCTGGCCCAGTAAAAAATAGAACGCGGTAGAGAATAAAATCAGATTGACGAACAGTGGGATCAGCACAAAACGCTTCAATCCTTTGGTGCGGATCAGCTCAAAACCCTGAAAAAAATAATCGATGCCGCTTTTATCAGACATAGTCACCTGTTTTTGTTGTGCGCGAAAAACGTATTACCCGCATTATACGAACCAATACCATGGTTGAAAAACGCCAATTGTTACACTTGATGAGTTTTGATACATTCTGAATAACATAATAATCATAATGTTGGCTTCAAGCCCGCGCTAACCTCAAAGCTGCATGCGCCTTAAACGAATTAAACTGGCTGGATTCAAGTCGTTCGTCGATCCGACCTCGATCCCCTTTCCTGACGATATGACGGCCATCGTGGGGCCTAACGGCTGTGGCAAATCCAATGTCATCGATGCAGTACGCTGGGTGTTGGGCGAAAGTTCCGCTAAAAATTTGCGCGGCGATGCCATGACGGACGTCATCTTTAACGGCTCATCAGCCAGAAAGCCGGTGTCGCAGTGCAGTGTGGAGCTGGTATTTGATAATAGCTCGGGACGGATTCAGGGCGAATATGCCAACTACAACGAACTGTCAGTAAAGCGGGTAGTCACCCGTGATGGACAGTCAAATTACCTTCTCAATAACAGCCGCTGCCGACGCCGTGATGTCACCGACCTGTTTCTTGGTACGGGGTTAGGACCGCGCAGTTACGCGATTATTGAGCAGGGCATGATTTCCCGCCTGATTGAATCCAAACCTCAGGAGTTAAGGGTTTTTATCGAAGAAGCAGCAGGTATATCCAAATACAAGGAGCGCCGTCGCGAAACAGAAAACCGTATAAGACATACCAAAGAAAACCTTGAGCGTCTCGAAGATGTGCGCAGTGAGCTTGGACAGCAACTGGATAAATTACAACGTCAGGCTGCAGCAGCCAGACGATTCAAAGAGCTCAAAGCAGCCGAACGCCAGTTGAAAGGCGAACTGGCTGCCATCAGATGGCTCAAGCATTCAACCCAGATAGAAGCGCTGGAAAACAAACTTGCGCAACAACAGGCTGATATTGATGCCTTTATTGCTAAACAGCGTGGCGATGAGCGTGGCATTACCACTTATCGAGAAAAACAGCAGGATCTCAAACAGCAACTTGATGATCTGCAGCGCCAGTACTTCACGGTAGGCAATGATATTACCCGCCTCGAGCAAAACCAGTTACATGCACGCCAGCGTCGTCAACGTATCGATGCTGAGTTAGATGAATTACAGCAGCGTAAACAGCGCGCGCAGGAGCAGATAGAACATGATGACCTGCTGGAGCAGGAACTCAGGGACAGGTTAGAAACCATCAGACCGGAGCAGGAATTACTGCAGGCGTCACTTGAAGCGGCTCAGATGGCGCTTCAGGAGCACGAAGACATGGCGCAGCGCAACCAGCAGCTGTGGCGTGAGAAAGAGCAGCGCTATAACGACCTCAAACAGCGGGTGCAAACCTGTCATAGCCAAATACAGTCGACCATGAATATGCAGATGCGCACCCAGCAGCGTATCAGTGAACTTGAGCAGGAAAAGAACGAGTTGGAGCACGATCAGCTCAGCGCCCAGCTTGATACTCTGCTGGAACATCAACAACAGGTGCTAGAGCAACAGCAGCAGGCGCAGCAGCATGAACAGGCGTTAATGGCGCAATATAATGCAGCCAACAGCAAACTGGATGAGATGAAACGTGACTGCGCCAGCGATGTTGCCGAACAGCAAAAGCAGCATGCACAGCTTGCTGCACTGGAGAGCGTACAAACGCAATCGGCTGGCAGTTCCCTGGACGATGTGCTGAAAGCGCACAATATTAGCGCTCAACCATTGTGGAAATTACTCCAGTTTGTTTCCGGAAGCGAAGCCTTGTTTGAAGTGGTTTTACAGCATTGGCAACAGTCACTGATGGTTTCTGATGCGTCTGTGATAGATGATGTAAATAGGCTGCCAGAGGGCAGTCAGCTATTATTGGATTGGCAATTTGTCACTCATAAACGGGACAACAGTCTGGCCACTCTTTGCACCAATGACAGCGTACCGGCATTTTTTAATACGGTTTTACTGGCTGAAGATGAGCAGCACGCCGTTAGCCTGCTAGATACGTTACCTGATAATCATAGTGTGTTAGAAAAAAATGGCGTATGGCGTGGCCAGGGCTGGCTGATTAAAGGTGTACGCCAACAGCAAAAGGGACAGTTGCAGCGAGCGACGCAAATAAAGCAGCTGCGTAAGTCACTGCAGCAGCTGGAGAGTGAGATTGAACAGCACAATCAGCTTATCGCGCAGCAGCAGATGGTGACTGAAGAGGCCCATCAGCAGTGGCAGGACAGCCACCAGGCAAGTAAGCATGCTGAACAGGCGGTCACGCAGATCCAGAATAAAGTCAGTTTACTACAGATGCAGGTCGAGCAATCCTCAAGCCGCCAACAACGAATCATGCAGGAGCTTGATAAGCAGCGTGAACGTTTGCATATCGAACAGGAGCAGCTTGAAGATGTCACTGCTCAGGTTGAGGAGCTGGAGATGCAGCTGCTTGAGCAGGAAAGTGAACAACGCCAGCAACATTCAGAGCGTGACGCTGCCCAGCAGCAGCTGATGGAAAAACGCTCACAAGTAGATGCGCTGACGGAGAAAAACCATCAGCTTGCACTGGCGCTGCAATCAACCCAGGCACAGTTTGAAGCCGCCACTGAGGGTGCCCGTCGTCAGCGTCAGCAGCTTGACGAGATAACACAGCGTCAAAAGCAGCTGCGTGAGGAGCTTGAAGAGCTTACCATGCCTTTAGAAGAACAAGCTCAGCAGCTTGAAATATACCTGCAACAGCGGGTGGAACTTGAGGGACAACAAAGCCGTCTAAGCGATGAATTGGCTGATGTGGAAAAATTGCTTAACGATGCACAAAAAGGCCAGCAAAGCGTGCAGGTGCAAATAGAGCAGATGCGTGCAGAACTGGAAGCAACCAGACTGGAAAGTGAGGGCGCTAAAGTCAGGGCCAATGCAGTGCTTGAGCAGCTGCAGGAAAGCGGACAGTCGCTCAAACCGATTTTGGAAACGCTTCCACAGGACAGTGATGAAAAGGACACCCAGCAGCGCCTGGAGAAGACCACGGCGTCTATATCAAGGCTTGGGGCAGTCAACCTGGCCGCAGTTGAGGAGTACGAAATTCAGTCACAGCGTAAACAGCATCTCGATGAGCAAAATCAGGATTTGGTGGCGGCGATGGACACGCTGGAAAGTGCCATCAGAAAAATAGACAAAGAAACTCGCAGTCGCTTCAAAGCCACGTATGATCAGGTTAACGATGATCTTAAGATGTTGTTCCCGAAAGTGTTTGGTGGCGGTGCTGCCTATCTGGAGCTGACGGATGATGACTTACTGGAGACCGGTGTTACCATCATGGCCCGGCCACCTGGTAAGAAAAACAGCACAATCCATCTGTTAAGCGGTGGAGAAAAAGCACTGACCGCATTATCATTAGTGTTTGCGATTTTCAGACTCAACCCAGCGCCGTTTTGCCTGCTTGATGAGGTCGACGCGCCTCTGGATGATGCTAACGTTGGCAGGTTCTGTAAGCTGGTGTCTGAAATGTCGAAATCGGTGCAGTTTATTTACATCACCCACAATAAAATCGCGATGGAAATGGCTTCTCACCTGACCGGCGTGACCATGGCTGAGCCTGGCGTGTCACGCATGGTTGCAGTGGACGTAGAAGAAGCAGTGGCCATTGCGTCAGCATAATAAAGGGTAAAGAGAAATCCGATGGAAGAATTACGTCTTTCGCTACTGATTATGGGAGGGTGCCTTATTCTGGCTATCCTCGCGCACGGGCTGTGGAGTATTCGCAAAAATAAAGCGAATGACAGCAGTAAGGCCCGTTTGGAGCCTCGTGACTGGCAACAGGACGACGAAGACGTTGAAGAGTGGGAGGCCGCTGACGATGACACCTTGTTTGCGGTCGAGGAAGAAGCACTGTCAAAGACCACTGAACGACGCGAACCCGGTTTCGATGAATTAGGACTGGGGCCGGTGCGGGTGGTGTCCAAGCCGACTGAGCGTGATGTGTCAGATGAAAACAGCGGACAGCAAGAAAATGCATCAGCTGCACCAGATGACAATGCTGATAAACAAACCAGTAAGATAACAGAACCACCTCAGAACCTGTATGGTTCCGTGGTCACTAATCCCAAACCCCATATGGTGTCCGAATCTCGTCCGGCGCCGTCCAAAGTGCAAGCGGACGAGTCTGTATCAGTTCCAGAGCCACCCCCTTCATTATTAAAACAGTCTCGGTCAGACCAGGCGGCTGCATCTACTGACGCAGGTGACGTGTCACTGCCCGCTGCGGCTGACCAAGAGCCTGCACAGACGCCTAAAACGGCACCAAAACAGACTGTGACAGAGTCTGAATCACACGCTGAGGAGGCGCAAAAGCCGGGATTGGCTGAGCAGGCAAGACGCCTGGTGGCACGCAATAAACCGCGAAAGAAGACGAAAGCGTCCCGAAAAGAGCCTAATTTCGGCGAAGATCAAATGCGCATTGATTTTGATGAGCAGCCTGTAATGGAACTAGACGAACCAGAAACAGACACGTCGACAGATGCCGGCGCAGCCATTTCCAGCGCAGACGTACAGCAGGAAGTGCTGGTACTGAGCGTCAAAGCACCAGACGACAAGCCAATATCAGGTGCGGCACTGTTGCCTATGCTGCTGACTTTAGGTTTTAAGTTTGGCGATCAGGATATCTTCCATCGTCATGTCAACAGCAATGGCAAGGGGCCGGTACTCTTCAGCCTGGCCAATATGTTCAAGCCCGGCGTGTTTGATATTGATAATCTGGAAAACTTTACCACGCAGGGTATATCACTGTTTATGATCCTGCCGATTGAGGGTGACCCTCATCAGGTCTTCAATATGATGCACAACGCGGCCAGAAAAATTGCCGATGAATTTGGTGCACAGGTGCTGGATGGCACCCGCAGCATGCTCACCAAGCAAAGCCTGCAGCAATATGTAGAAAAAATTCGTGAGTTTGAACGCCAGCGCATGATACAGCGCAATCGAGGGTAGCGTACCGAACCGCGATTCGTGACTTCAATTTCAGATATCATCACACGCCATGACAGCCAATGATCCAGTAAGGCAGCGACTCGACGAGCTGCGCGCGACAATAGAAGAATTTAATTATCAGTATTACGTGCAGGACGCGCCAACTATACCTGATGCCGAGTACGACCGTTTGATGCGGGAACTGCAAGCGATTGAGCAACAGCATCCAGAATGGATCAGCGCGGACTCTCCCAGTCAGAAGGTTGGCGGTGAACCACTCTCTGCTTTTACCCAGGTAGAGCACGAAGTACCCATGCTGTCGCTGGATAATGCCTTCAGCGAAGAAGAATTTTTCGCATTTGATAAGCGCGTTAAAGACAGATTGAAACAGGACAGCGTGCTCGAGTATGCCTGCGAACCAAAACTGGATGGTCTTGCCGTCAGTATTCTTTATGAAGATGGTGTACTGGTGAGAGCCGCAACCCGAGGAGATGGTCGGGTAGGGGAAAATATTACCGCTAATGTTAAAACTATCGCCAACGTACCGCTGAGGTTGAGAGGGGAGAACTATCCTACGCGTCTCGAAGTGCGTGGCGAAGTATTCATGACCAAGCAGGGTTTTGAGAAGCTCAATGCTGACCAGGCCAGAGACGGTAAAAAAGTCTTTGCCAACCCACGTAATGCAGCGGCAGGTAGCTTGCGGCAGTTGGACTCTCGCATCACCGCTTCCCGTCCTCTGCGCTTTTTTGCGTATTCGGTTGGTCTGGTTGAGGGAGAAGCGGTCCCGTTGGGTGCATGCCACAGTGAAAGATTGGCATCACTGGCAAGCTGGGGATTACCCTTGTGTAAAGAAGCAGACGTAACACAGGGACCAGAAGGCTGTCAGCGTTACTATAATAAAATTGGTCAGGCCCGTGCCGCGTTGCCCTACGATATCGATGGCGTGGTGTTTAAAGTAAACGATCTTGAGCTGCAGCAGCAGCTGGGGTTTGTGGCCCGTGCTCCGCGCTGGGCGATTGCGCAGAAGTTTCCGGCGCAGGAAGAGATGACACGCCTGCTTGATGTTGAATTTCAGGTTGGACGTACAGGTGCCATAACACCTGTGGCCAGGCTTGAACCTGTTTTCGTGGGCGGCGTCACTGTATCTAATGCGACCTTGCATAACGAAGATGAGATCCAACGTCTTGGCGTGAAGATTGGCGATACGGTGATCATTCGTCGCGCCGGGGATGTTATCCCGCAGGTTGTCTCAGTCGTGCTGGCCAATCGGCCTGATGACGTGGCTGACATTGCATTTCCTAAACAATGCCCGGTGTGTGACTCTCATGTGGAACGGGCCGAAGGGGAAGCGGTGGCCCGCTGCACTGGTGGTTTGGTGTGTGCGGCTCAGCGCAAACAGGCGCTTAAGCATTTTGCTTCGCGCAAGGCCATGGATATTGACGGACTGGGCGATAAACTTATCGAGCAGTTGGTGGATGCGGGTTATGTGGAAGGGCCCGCCGATTTATTCCGTTTGCAGCTCGCACAGTTGTCCTCGATGGAACGCATGGGTGAGAAGTCAGCGAGCAACCTCCTGAAGTCTCTGGACGCAGCCAAGCGTACAACGTTGGCGAAGTTTTTATATGCACTGGGAATACGAGAAGTGGGGGAGGCGACGGCGGGTAACCTTGCCTTGCACTTTGGCACGTTGCAGGCCATTTCTGACGCGACCGTTGAGCAGCTGCAGGAGGTGACTGACATTGGTGAGGTCGTCGCACAGCATATTGTCCATTTCTTTAGCGAGCCGCTTAACCAGCAGGTACTGAGCGATTTGCTCGACGAAGGAGTCAACTGGCCCAATATAGAGATAAAAGACGAAGATGAGCTACCGCTTAAGGGACTAAACTTTGTGTTGACCGGTACTCTGTCGAGCATGTCGAGAAGTGATGCAAAACAACGACTGCAAGCCCTTGGTGCAAAGGTGTCGGGCAGTGTATCTGCCAACACCGACCATCTGGTGGCAGGAGAAAAGGCAGGCTCCAAACTAACTAAAGCCCAGTCATTGGGTGTCGACATAATGAGTGAAGAAGCACTGCTAGTGCTACTCGACAAGCATCAATGACCCTTTAATATCAAGGCGCGGACAGTTTTCGCTGACGTTTTAACAGCCTGGCTTGCCAGGCTTTTCTGACTGAGAAGCGCCATAACCAGTTCAGTGACAGGTAGCCGGCGAGTCCAAAAGCCATGCCGCACACCAGACAGCCGAGTAAAAAAGCCGGCCCAATGGTACCGACACTTTCCATTAGCCAGGTCCAACTCAACTCAAAACTAAACTCCCGATGTGGCGTTCCGAGCAGCAACACGCCGACTTTGTAGGCACCATAGAAGATAGGCGGCATGGTAAATGGGTTGGTGATCCACACGGTGGCCACAGAAAGCGGCAAGTTGACACGTAGCGGAATGGCCAACGCCGCCGACAGCCACATTTGAAACGGTACGGGCCAAAAAGCAAAAAACAATCCAATACCGAACGCACCCGCAGCAGATTTGCGATTTAGGTGCCAAAGGTTGGGATCATGAAGCAATTTGCCAAACACCGACAGGTATCGATGTTTTTTTATTGTTTGATGATCCGGCAAAAATCGTTTAATAATCTTTTTAGCCATACAGCTTAATACTAATTTTTAATCAGGCAACGGAATGCTGACGACGATTGACCAATGGATGGTCGGCTTTGTTATTGGCAGTGTAAGCGCCTTAACCTGGCCACACTTACCTGCTATTCCAGTACTTGCGATAGCACTTATCGTTGCTCTTGCGAGTGCGTTAAGTGTACTGCGATTTCCCTGTCAGGCAAGCGTTTCGGGATTATTACTGGGTGTAATCTGGATTGCGAGTGTAGGGCATTGGCAGTATCACTTGCAACGCTCAGTTGTAAATTTGCGACAACCAGTCGTCGTGACGGGACAGGTCACATCGGTGGTGGATAATAGAGCACCTGTCACATTTGACATAGCAACCTCGTCAGTATCTGAACCTTTGTTCAACAATATGCGCATACGTTTGCGATGGTACCACCCGCAATGGCGTGTTAAACAGGGCCAGACCGTCAGACTTGAAGTGAAACTTAAGCCACCCCATGGCCTGAGCAACCTGCATGCGTTTAATTATCAGAGCTGGCTGCTAAGCAAGGGAATTACTGCAACCGGCTACGTTAAAGACTCTGTTTATAACCGCGTAGAATCGCATAGTCCGACCATCCGACAGGCGTTACTGGACATGCTTGCGCAACAAAGTCTTAGCCATAAAGATCTGATTGCCGCACTTGGGATAGGTTACCGGGGCTGGTTAGACGGAGAGGATATGGCGCTTATTCAGCACATGGGCGTATCCCATCTTATTGCAATATCCGGTCTGCACCTGACTATGGTCGCGTTGTTGAGCTACTGGTTGTTTGTGGCGCTATGTGGCATGTGGCAAGCCAGAGTGGGCAGAACGCAACATAATCTGATTGACAATTCTGCTTTATTCGTGCTGCTTTGCTGCGCAGGCTATGCCTATCTCTCTGGATTTGCGATACCGGTCACCCGCGCGTGGCTGGGTATTGCCATCGCGTTCGGAATAGTGCGCTATCGCAAACACTGGCGTGCTCCGCGCCTGCTGTTGATACTGATGTGCAGCATGTTGATTGTCGCGCCGCTTGCCCTGTTAAGTATCAGTTTGTGGCTGAGTCTGAGCGCTGTATTTATCATTCTGTGGAGCCTGTGGCGCTGGCCGCAGTCACAAGGCGATGGCGTGCTGCAACGCTGGCGTCCGCTAATAAGACTGCAGATTATTTTGAGTGTGATGCTGCTGCCGATCGTGGCCTGGCAATTCCAGCTTGTTTCGGTCGCTGGGATCATCGTCAATCTCATCGCCGTCCCATTGTTTACTTTTGTGATGTTGCCATTCACGCTGCTATCGCTCAGCGTATTGTCCGTTAGTCCCGATCACGCTGAACCGCTATTGACCGCCCTTAACTGGACGTTTGCGCAGTTTATGCACGGCTTGCGCCTAATTGATGTGCTGCCCTTTAGCGCCCTATCCATACCATCTATACTTCTAAGCGCATGGTTGTTCGCTTTGCTCGCACTGGTATTACTGACATTACCCATAAAAATTACGCGCTGGACATGGCTGCTGTTTACACCATTACTTACTGTTTTGCTGAGCCCGCGTGCACCGCACTGGCAGATCAATGTGATGGATGTGGGGCAGGGGCTGGCAGTGGTGGTACAGCAGGATAAACGAGCACTCGTTTATGATGTGGGGGCTCGATATCCGAGTGGATTTAATATGGCCGATGCTGCGTTACTCCCGTATTTACGCGGGCAGGGTATCGAGCACCTGGACTTTGTTTTTATCAGCCACGCTGATAACGATCATGCTGGCAGCGTTGATACATTATTGTCTCAGATGACGGCAAAGCAACTGCTGACAAGCGCAAAAGGATGTCAGCAGGGCAAAGTATGGCAATGGCAACAATTGCAGATAGAGGCGTTATGGCCGCCAGAAGGTTTTGAGGGCTCTGAAAACGACGGCTCCTGTGTGATACGCATATCCGATGGTTATCGCAGTATTCTGCTGCCTGGCGACATTGAAAGCAGCAGTGAGAAGCAACTTATCAGTCACTACGGCAAGGGCCTTAAATCTGACATCTTGCTCGCCCCTCATCACGGCAGTAACACGTCGTCCACAAAGGCTTTTTTAGAGTGGGTGCAGCCACATCACGTTATCTTCAGTCAGGGCTATGCCAATCGGTGGGGCTTTCCCCGCCAACGGGTAGTTGCTCGTTATGAGGCGCTTGATGTCCAGCATTATCGCACGTCTTTGCTCGGACAGATCCGGATTACCGTGCCTTATAAAACCACAACGCCCTTAGCTGTGCAGTCTTATCGACAGGATTTAGTTCCATTTTGGTATGTTAACGTAGCGCAATGATGAAATATGTCTCTGAACGTTGGGGATTTTCTTGTCAGACTGTACAATGTCTAACAGCTTTCATAACGAGATACTGAGACCGAAAACGTTGAGCACTTCAGGCCAGTCTTCACCGACGTTGTTTTCACGCTTCACTACATACCTTAAAGCGTACAAAGCGGCTTTCGTTGTCGCGATTATCGGCATGATCGGTTACTCCGCCGTTGATGCCTTCGTGCTTGCTCAGGTGCAACCCCTTATCGATGAAGCGCTGGGTAATCAGCAATTTGATTTTCTGCGTCTGGCAGCCATGTTGATTGTGCCGCTATTTGTTTTGCGCGGTATTTTTAATTTTCTGGGCACTTACACCTTGTCGTGGATTGGCAGTCAGGTCGTCATGCGTATGCGCCAGGAGCTGTTTCACAAATTCATTCATCTTCCCGTTAGTTTTCATGATACCCATGCCAGCGGTAACCTCATCAGCAAAGTGACCTATGATACCGAGCAGGTCGCCAATGCCGCCGGAAAAGCCTTGCTAACATTGGTCAGAGAAGGTGCGCTGGTCATTGGTCTGCTGATTGTGATGTTCTATTACAGTTGGCAACTGTCCGCCATCTTTTTACTGATCGGCCCTCTTGTGGCGGTGATTGTGTCGCAGGTGAGCCGCCGTTTTCGTGTGGTAAGCCGCAATATCCAGCAGGCCATGGGGAATCTGACCAGTGCGGTAGAGCAGGTTATTAAGGGCCACAAAGTCGTATTAATGTTTGGTGGTCAGAAGCTTGAGGATGAGCGTTTCAGACGCAAGAACAACTTCAACCGCCAGCAGACAATGAAGCTGGTGGTAACGCAAATCCTCAGCGTCTCGACTATTCAGGTAATCGCGTCGATTGCGCTGGCGGTGGTGCTGTTTGTCGCCAGTGTCCCAGGTGCGGTGGACAATCTGACCCCGGGCGTGTTCACCAACGTGGTGTTTTGCATGACAATGCTGCTCAAGCCCCTGAAGCAGCTCACCACCGTAAATAACGAATTCCAGCGCGGTATGGCGGCCTGTGCCAGTGTATTTGACGTGCTGGACAGACAAGAAGAGACAGATACCGGCAGCACATCACTGGAGAGGGCAGAGGGTCGTATTGCTTTTAACAACGTGACCTTTACCTATCCTGGCAAGCAGCAGCCAGCGCTTAACGATATCAGCTTTGTTGGTGAACCTGGTCAGACGATTGCGCTGGTGGGACGTTCTGGCTCCGGTAAATCGACAATATCAAGTCTACTCACGCGCTTTTACGATCCTCAGCAGGGTAGCATTACCTTAGATGACACCCTTATACAGAATGTATCTTTGAAAGATTTACGTCGTCAGTTTGCATTGGTGTCGCAGCACGTTACGCTGTTTAACGACACGATTGCCAACAATATCGCTTATGGTTCTGAGCAGCGTGTCAGCCGCGCCGATATAGAGCGAGCGGCGGCAACGGCGCACGTTAATGAATTTATTGAGCAACTGCCTGACGGCCTGGATACGGTCATCGGTGAAAACGGTCTGATGCTTTCCGGTGGACAGCGTCAGCGCATCGCCATTGCCCGCGCGCTATTGCTCAATGCGCCCATTTTAATTCTTGATGAGGCAACGTCGGCGCTGGATACGGAATCCGAACGTTTAATTCAGGATGCGTTGGAGCAGTTACAGAAGGACTGCACCAGTATCGTCGTGGCGCATCGTCTGTCTACGATTGAAAATGCAGACATTATTCTGGTCATAGAAAAGGGTGAGATTATCGAGCGCGGTACTCACACGCAGCTGCTGGCCAACCCTGATGGCGCTTACACGCAGTTACATCGGATGCAATTTAGTGAAGGGAACACACATTGAAGCTGACCATACAGCGGGCCTGGTATCAACCCAGGTTGACCCCATTGACCTTATTTCTGGTGCCGTTTTCGTGGCTGTTTGCGCTGATTTCTGCGTGTCGCAGACTGGCTTATCGCATCGGCCTATTGTCACGCACTACGCTACCTGTACCGGTTGTCGTGGTAGGCAACATCACGGTTGGAGGCAGTGGCAAAACACCACTGGTGTTAAAGCTGGCTGAGCGTTTTACGACCATTGGTCTGAAGCCTGGCATTGTAAGCCGTGGATATGGGGGCACCTCTGATACGTATCCGTTGCGGGTGCGCGATGACAGTGATCCGGCGGTTGTCGGTGATGAGCCGTTATTGATGGCAATGCGCGCCCAGTGTCCTGTTGTAGTTGATCCTAAACGTGCCCGTGGTGCGCGTTTTCTGCAAGAACATTGTGGCTGCAATGTCATCATTTGTGATGATGGTCTTCAGCACTATGCACTGGACAGAGACATTGAAATCGCTGTACTGGATGCGCATCTCATGACAGGTAATGCTCACTTATTACCTGCAGGCCCGTTGCGAGAGGGCACCTGGCGTCTGCACACCTGTGACTACACCGTGATCAATGGTGCCTTACCTGCTACCGATGAAATTGTTATGCGTCTTAAGCCTGAGACCCTGCGTCGCGTCAGTGACTGGCAACCCGCAAATCAGAGCTACGTGATGTCTACACCTTTCATCGCGGTTGCGGGTATTGGTAACCCACAGCGCTTTTTTGATACCTTGCGCGCATTGGACGCGGTACCGAGTAAATCCATGGCATTTCCTGATCACCATCAGTTTAGCGAAGCAGACTTTCCCTACGATATGCCTGTGATCATGACTGAAAAAGATGCGGTGAAATGCAGAAGCTTTGCAAAAAAAGACTGGTATTTTTTACCTGTAGAGGCATCCCTAAACGGACGTTTTCTAACGTCACTCACTGATAAAGTTACACGATTGAGCTAAATACACTATGGCATTTGATACACAACTACTTGATATGCTTGCTTGCCCTGTATGCAAGGGGAAGCTGGACTATAACGCCGAGCAGGATGAACTTATCTGCCGTTTTGACCGGTTAGCGTACCCTATTCGTGAGGCGATTCCGGTGATGCTGGAGAACGAAGCCAGGCAACTCAGTCTGGAAGAACTTGAAGCGATGAAGAAATAGCCATGAATTTTACTGTGATCATTCCGGCCCGTTTTGCGTCCAGTCGCTTTCCGGGCAAACCGTTGGTAGATATCGGCGGTAAACCAATGATCCAGCACGTCTATGAACGTGCTGCCGAGTCCGGTGCCTCGCGCATCATCGTGGCGACCGATGATGCGAGAATTGCCAGTGCGGTCAGTGCATTTGGCGGGCAGTATTGCATGACATCGGCAGAACATGAGTCGGGCACTGAGCGCCTCGCTGAGGTGGTCGATGTGAAAGGATTACTGGCCCATGAAGTGGTCGTTAACGTGCAGGGCGATGAACCCTTCATACCGCCGGAAAACATTCACCAGGTGGCGGAGAATTTGCATCAGCACCAGACCGCTGAGATGGCCACCCTGTGTGTGCCGATAAGCGACGTTGAAGATGCCTTTAACCCCAATATTGTAAAGGTAATCACCGATAAACAAGGCTTTGCGCTGTATTTCTCACGTTCAGTGATCCCTTATGATCGCAGTCGCTTTCTGGATGCGGATAACATTGATGAGATCGGGGATTATTATTACCGTCATGTCGGTATTTATGCGTATCGTGCCGGGTTTATCAAACAGTATGTGAATATGGCACCGTCAGGATTAGAGCAAATCGAATCACTTGAGCAGTTAAGAGTGCTGTGGCACGGTGAAAAAATTCATGTGGATGTCGCCAACAAGGCGCCGCCACATGGTATCGACTCACCTCAGGATCTCGAAAAATTACTTGCTAGAGAAGGATACTAATAACGATGACGACAGTGGTAGTAACCGGCGCAAACCGTGGTATCGGTCTGGAACTGGTAAAACATTACATTGCCCGTGGCTGCAGCGTGTATGGATTATGCAGAAATAGTTCTGACCAGCTGAATGCCAGCGGCGCCAAAGTGATCGACAAAGTTGATGTTGGTAATCCTGAAACCTTGAAGGCCAGCCTTGCTAAGCTGGCGGGCACTAAAATTGACGTCCTGATTAACAATGCCGGTGTCCTTGCTGTGGAAGATTTAGCGTCCGGTGACCCGGTCACCATGGAACATCAATATCGGGTCAATGCATTAGGTCCTGTGATGGTCACCCAGACATTATTGGATAACCTGTCTGAAGGCTCAAAGGTGGCGCTTATTACCAGCCGCATGGGCTCAATGGCGGACAATGGCTCTGGTGGCTATTACGGCTACCGCATGTCGAAGGCCGCGCTCAATGCTGCCGGCGTTAGTATGGCAAGAGATTTAGCGCCCCGTGGTATTGCTGTGGCGATCCTTCATCCCGGCTATGTGCAAACTGAAATGGTGAATTACGGTGGTGATATCAGTGATGAAGATGCCGCTTTGCGTTTGTCACAGCGTATTGATGAGCTTGAGTTAGGCAACTCAGGCACCTTCTGGCACGCAAACGGCCAGATACTTCCCTGGTAACTGTAAAAAGGGAGGTTGCGCTTAGCGCTCCTCCCCGAATTCCTCTTCTTCAACGGGTACGCCCCACATATCGTGTTGGTCCGCGTGCACAATCTCTACCCATAGTCGCTGGCCCGGCTGCACATCATAAACACCATTTAAGTGCACCACACCATCCACTTCCGGTGCATCGGCATAGCTGCGTGCTACCGCGCCTTCACTGTCGACGCTATCAATCACAACGTTGTATTCCTGACCGATCCGTTGTTGTAAACGCTCTGCGCTGATTTGTTCCTGAACCTGCATAAAACGTTGCAAACGCTGTTCCTTTATTTCTTCACTTACGGGGTCGGGCAGATCATTGGCTTTAGCCCCTTCCACCGGTGAATATTTAAAGCATCCGACGCGGTCTAACTGGGCATCGCGCAGGAACTGCAATAGTTCTTCGAATTCTTCTTCTGTCTCACCTGGAAAGCCGACAATAAACGTACTGCGGATCACCAGTTCAGGGCATATCTCTCGCCATTTACGGATACGTTCTATCGTTCGCTCGGCACTGCCGGGCCGCTTCATCAGTCGCAGGATACGTTTGTTGGCGTGCTGAAAAGGAATATCCAGATAGGGTAACACCTTGCCCTGGGCCATGAGTGGGATCAGCTCATCAACATGAGGGTAGGGGTAGACATAGTGCAGACGTACCCACATGCCCATCTCGCCCAGTTTTTCGCACAGTTGCTGCATATGGGTTTTGACAGGCATGCCGTTCCAGAAACCGGTGCGATGTTTACTGTCTACACCATAGGCACTGGTGTCTTGAGAAATCACCAGCAGTTCATTGACGCCTGCTGCTTTAAGACGCTGCGCTTCATCCAACACCTCACCAATAGGGCGACTCACCAGATCGCCCCGCATGGAGGGGATAATGCAGAAGGTACAGCGATGATTACACCCTTCGGATATTTTTAAGTAGGCATAATGTCGTGGGGTCAATTTTACCCCATGATCTGGCACTAGATGCACAAACGGATTATGAGAGGGTTTGGGCAGATGTTGATGTACCTGTTCAACTACCGTCTCGTAGGCGTGCGGACCGGTGATAGCCAATACATTGGGATGCACTTCCCGAATCTCATCCTCTTTGACGCCCAGGCAGCCGGTGACGATGACTTTGCCATTTTCTTTTAGTGCTTCACCGATGGTATCAAGAGATTCTTCGACGGCAGCATCGATGAACCCGCAGGTGTTGACGATAACCAAATCAGCGTCGTCATAGGTTGGCACTACATCGTAACCCTCGGTGCGCAGCTGCGTGAGAATACGTTCTGAATCAACCAGGTTTTTGGGACAGCCTAGAGACACAAAGCCAATACGGTTGCCAGTCAACCCACCGGTTGCCCGGTCAGATTCGAGCACTTTGGCCGGTATTTTCATACTGGTGGTTTGATTGGGCGTAAATTTTTCTACTGTCATGGTGCGGCGCCAGGGTCAAAAGTGCGCGGATTATACCCAAGTGCGAAATATCATCCAAGCAGACTTCTATGATTGCCTTAATGCTATGAGCAGGTAGACTATCGCCCGCTCGAGAGTGAGGAGAGAGTGTAACATCGCAATGAAACTTGAATTGCCGCTATCCAGTTATGATGAAGCGGGCAGAGTAAAGCCTCCTGCAATGTGGTATGCAGTGCTAATATTTTTAGCCAGAGCGTATGTCATTGCTATCGCGGTATTTTCTTCGTCACAGCCAGTTGAGCAAACGATGGATTTCTTTTACCCCACCCATGAACTTTTTTATGCGGCACTGGCGATGGGGCTACCTGCACTGGTGCTATTTGGCTTAACCAGCATCAGGGAAAAGTTGTACGGGTCGCGTCTGCGTGCACTGTTTCGCGTACTTCTGCCCGGCGCCTTTGCCTGTTTGTGTGTTGATATGTGGTTGCTAATCAGCAAGCTGTCGGTGCAGCACTGGCAGTTTGCCTGGTCAACAGCGTTAACCCTGCTGGTACAAATTGCTTTGCTGCTATATGTCGTGAAAAGCCGCCATCTGCGGTTGATGATAGCGGATTGGCGACGCTCGGATTGATCACGTCGCGCTATATCTATTGGGTACTGTTGCTCAATGCCTGGTCAAAATAGTCTTTGACGCTGACTGCGCTGTCATTCACCAGGCGTTCATAACAGATGCCGGCAAATGCATAGCTACGCTCACCATATTCGAGCAACACGTAGGGGGCTTTCGGATCTGACGTATCATAGCGCCATGTTCCGCCGACCAGGTTGCGGAAAATCTCACCAATGTAGGCGCCGAATACGTTGCATAGCGTGAAGACATGCTTATCTTCCAGCGCGTCAGCTTTGTATTTATCCACAAATGCCAGCAACATATCGTCGACCAGCGCAATGCTGTCAGCACTGAAATCCAGCGTGATACCGAATTCTTCCTGACTTACTTTTGCCGCATCACTGGCGCTCTCTGTCATTAATTGTTGCAGCTCATCTTGTGGGATCGTCATGTCGGGTCCTTTAAATAGCGTTAGCGCGTATATTCTCGTTATCTGCAAAAATGCACATTGTATAAATGCATGGTAGGCAAGGCCCATATAATTCGCAAGCATTAACATGGGCTTAGCTCGGTCGCTAGGGTGATCTGAGCGATATTGCAAAGCGTAATAAACACACAAAAAACAAGCTGGATCGGCCGTGAAGTACAACTTTATCTTACCCCTCTCTGCGTTAATTGTTGTGGTCGCGCTGAATGTGCTGATTGAGGTCGGCGTGCTGCCGCCGGGTCTGGCGATTTTAGAAAACATCAAGCAGAGTTTTGGTGAGGGATTTTATCTGCTTGTATTTCTTATCATTCTGTTGGAATCCATTATTTACGTTGGGTTTTACTTCCCCGGGCAGTTTTTTGCGGTGATGCTGGTGGTGCTGGCTAACCCTGATCAGGGCGATATTATTGCGCTGACTCTGTGCATGGTGGGCGCAGCCACCCTGGGCTCGGCGATAAATTTTTTACTGGGTCGTTTTACGTCTGCTAAAAAGCCCCAACAGGGCAAAGCGTCATTAAAGCAGTTGCTGCTTGCCATGATCCACATAAACTCTCTGGCCTTCTTTATGTTTAACCAAGGTAGTCAGCGGCGTCATCCGGGGATTATTGCGACGGCAGGGCTATTAAATCTGCCATATTATCTGGCGTTGATTGCCGGCACGGCAGTGCTCAGCGAAGAGGTAATGGGGATGGCTGAAAACACCTGGTTTATTGCCGCTGCCATCAGTGTCTGGCTGGCGGTCGCTATCGTTTTGGATATTAAACAGCAGCGCACGGCAATTGACTGATTTAGGCCTGTTTACGAGCCGCTTTTGACAGGATTTTGTCGATCACCCGGGCAGCCGCAACGAAGCCAAACGTGGCAGTGACGGCTACCGCAGCACCGAAGCCAAAATTACAGTCGAGTTTTGTACTGCCATCCTTGAGGTGCTTTTTGGTCGACACGGAACCGTCTGCCTGTGGATATTTTAGCTGCTCGTTGGAATAGACACAGTCAATGCCAAAGCGGCGCTTCTTATTGTCTGAAAAACCGTAAAAACGCCGCAACTCTGAGCGCACTTTAGCTGCCAGCGGGTCCTGTATGGTGCGCGTCAGGTCGGTCACCGCAATCTGGGTCGGGTCGGTTTGACCACCGGCACCGCCAACGGTAAGCGCCGGTATTTTATGACGTTTGCAGTGCGCAATAATGGCCGCTTTGGCCTTCACACTGTCCGTTGCGTCGACAACGTAATCAAAACCTGTGGTCAGATGCTCGGCGACATTCTTCGCCGTGACGAAATCCTGCACGGCGGTAACCAGACATTCAGGATTAATCGCCTTGATGCGGGATGCCATGGCATCTACTTTGGCTGTGCCGACGGTATCGGTTAACGCGTGGATCTGACGATTGGTATTGGTTAAACAAACATCATCCAGATCAATTAAGGTAAGTTTTCCGATGGCGCTTCGTGCTAATGCTTCTGCAACCCAGGAGCCCACGCCTCCGATGCCGATCACGCACACGGAAGCATTTGCCAGAGTCTGTAGCTGCTGTTGACCATAAATACGTGCGGTGCCGCCGAATCGTAGGGCGTGTTCACTCATAACTGCGTTCTCGAAACTCACTCGTGGTTGCGTATAATCGGTGCGTTACCACCGTTTTTCAACCTTTCGAGGAAACCGTTTGCAACACGCAGATATTGTCATTATTGGTGCAGGAATTGTTGGCGCGGCGACTGCGCAGGCATTACAAGGTGCTGTGCCCCGCGCCAACATTATGCTGCTGGAAAAAGAACTAGAACCTGCCCAGCATCAGACTGGCAGGAATTCAGGTGTGATCCATGCAGGCGTCTATTATCCGCCGGGCAGTCTTAAAGCGCGCTATTGTCGTGAGGGATTAACCCGCACTATAGCGTTTTGTAACGAGCATGGGATCCCCTTCGACCAGTGCGGAAAACTGCTGGTCGCCACCAACGATGATGAAATGACGCGTATGCAGGACCTGTATATCCGATGTCAGGAAAACGAGCTGGATCCTGAAATGTTGTCAAAGCAGCAGTTACAAAACATGGAGCCTAATATTTGCGGAAAAGGCGCATTTTTTGTTCGTCAGACAGGTATTACCGATTACCGCGCCATCACTACATGTCTCACCGAGCAGTTCCGTACTTCTGGAGGAGAGGTCTGTTACTCCCGTCAGGTCATCGCTGCAGACGAACATGACAATGGCGCGACGCTTACTGTGAAGACTGGTCAACATGGCACTGACCAGGTGCAGGCAAAGGTAGTAGTGAACTGTGCAGGATTACAGTCCGACCTTGTGGCAAGGCGTTTCGGTGTTGAACTGGATTATCAGATTATCCCTTTCAAAGGTGAATATTTTCGGTTGTCGAAAAAGTTTGATGGGGTGGTACAGCGTTTAATTTACCCCATTCCCGATCCATCCATGCCGTTTTTGGGTGTACATCTGACAAAAATGGTCCATGGCGGTGTCACCGTAGGGCCAAGTGCGGTGTTATCACTAGCCAGAGAAGGTTACCACAAATTTGCGTTTTCACTGTCTGACACTGTGCGTATGGCATGCTTTGCAGGATTCTGGAAAACCCTGTGGAAGCATAAACGGGCAGGGCTTATCGAAGCACGCAATGCCCTGAGCAAGATAAGTTATCTCAGTGAAGTACAAAAATACTGTACAGCCGTAAGCATCGACGATTTACTGCCATACCCTTCAGGTATTCGGGCTCAGGCGGTGAGTATTGATGGTCAGCTCATCCATGATTTTAAGTTTATTGAAACTGACCGCGCCGTGCACCTTGGCAATGCGCCATCTCCGGCTGCTACTTCGGCATTTCCAATCGCCGATGCCATTGTTGACCGGGTGCTTGGAAAACTTTAATTCGACTTTATCGAATAATGCTGCCGAGACTTTGCAATATCAGCAGTCAACTTTTTATGGTGCAGTACCGTACATAATCGCATTCGTTTTTCAGGAGGCTTTATGGGACTTTTAGTTGACGGTCAGTGGCAGGATAAATGGTATGACACCAAATCCAGCGGCGGTAAGTTTCAGCGCCAGGCGTCACAGTTCAGAGATAAAATTGAAAACACGCCGGGGGCGCGTTTCACACCAGACAGCGGCAGGTATCACCTTTACGTGTCTCTGGCCTGCCCGTGGGCCCATCGCACGTTAATTTTTCGCAAACTCAAAGCGCTTGGAGCGCATATTGATGTGTCGGTGGTAAATCCTGACATGCTCGAACATGGCTGGGTGTTCAATGATTACCCCGGTGCGACTCAAGACCATCTGTTTGACTTTGATTATATGCATCAGGTGTATACCAAAGCTGTACCCGATGCGACTACCCGCGTCACCGTGCCGGTTTTGTGGGATAAGCAGGAAAACACCATAGTCAGTAATGAATCTGCCGACATTATCCGTATGTTTAACAGCGCGTTTAATGAGCTGACGGGCAACACCCTGGATTTTTACCCTGAAGCACTGCGAGCTGACATTGATGACATCAATGATTTTGTCTATGACAACGTCAATAACGGTGTGTACAAAGCCGGATTTGCAACGACGCAAGACGCATACGAGGAAGCCGTTACGGCACTGTTCCAGGCTCTCGATAAGCTTGAAAAGCGCTTGTCTGAACAGCGTTATGTGGTAGGCGACACACTGACTGAGGCGGACTGGCGACTGTTTACTACCTTAATCCGCTTTGACCCGGTCTACGTGGGACATTTTAAATGCAATCTGAAACGCATCGCTGATTATCCGGCACTGTTTAATTACATGAAAGAGTTGTATCAGATGCCCGGTGTCGCTGACACAGTGAACTTTGATCATATCAAGCGGCATTACTATTACAGCCATACCATGATTAATCCTACCCAGATCGTGCCCGTCGGGCCGTACCAGGATTTACATTCCGCACACAATAGAGGAGCACTGTGATGACAGAGCGACGTGTAAACAGAATGGTGCAGGGCTTGCCGACCCAGGATGGCGCCGGTGTAAAATTAAAGCGCATACTTGGCCAACCTGCACTGCAGAATCTCGATCCGTTTTTAATGCTGGATGAGTTTCACTCTGATCAGGCCGACGATTACATCAAAGGTTTTCCGCCTCACCCACACCGTGGTTTTCAAACGGTCACTTACATGTTGAATGGTAAGATGCGTCATCGTGATTCAGTGGGTAATGAGGGCATTATTGATGATGGTGGTCTGCAGTGGATGAATGCGGGCAGGGGCATTATTCATGAAGAAATGCCGCAACAATCAGAGGGGCTGATGCGCGGGTTTCAGCTGTGGGTAAACTTACCTGCCAGTGAAAAAATGTCAGCGCCCGGCTATGAAGATATACCGGGCAGTCAGGTGCCAGTGGTGAATAATGAAGTAGGTCAGGTCAGGGTGCTTGCTGGTAGCTATGCGGACGTAGAAGGACCGGTAAAAAGCCATGCTACCGAGCCATTGTTTCTGGATGTAACAATAGAAGGTGGCGAGCTGTCCGTGCCGATTGCTGCAGGCCATAGCGCGTTTGTGTATTGTTTTGACGGACAGCTGGCTATTGGCCAGAGCACATTTGCCACCGGCACGCTAGCAGTGCTAAGTGACGGCGGGCAGGTGACACTGAGCGGTAAGCCATCAGGTCGTGCGATTATCGTGGCAGGGCAGCCGATCAATGAACCCATTGTGCAATACGGTCCCTTTGTGATGAACACGGAACAGGAAATCCACCAGGCGATTCAGGATTTCCAGCAGGGAAGGCTGGCCTGAAGGGATAAGCTGAGTGGATGCGATTGCACCTGCCGTGCGGGTGCTATACCATTCGGCAGTAATAATAATTATCCCACTATCGTTGCAAGGAATACGCATGAAACCAGTTGTTTTAGCAGGTGGAACTGGCTCTCGTCTGTGGCCCAAGTCTCGCGCCGCACTCCCCAAACAATTTTTGGCACTTACTGATGATAATACCATGTTGCAGAATACCCTGTTGCGACTCGATGGCATAAACGCCGTTGCACCCATTGTTATCTGTAATGAATCGCACCGTTTTCTGGTGGCTGAGCAGCTACGCAAGAAAGACATCGATCATGGCGGCATTTTGCTTGAGCCAGTCGGCCGTAATACCGCTCCGGCGATCGCGTTAGCAGCATTACATGCTACCTTGCAGGGCGACGATCCTGTGTTATTGGTGCTTGCCGCTGACCATCTAATTAAAGATACACAGGCCTTCCATCACGCTATCGGCAAGGCGCAAAAACTGGCTGAGCAGGATTATCTTGTGACGTTTGGCATCGTGCCCACTGAGCCACACACCGGGTATGGCTATATTCAAAAAGCAGAAGCCAAAGATGATGGCTTTGTAGTCAAACAATTCGTTGAAAAGCCAGATTTAGCGACCGCTGAGTCTTATGTCTCCAGTGGTCATTATTTATGGAACAGCGGCATGTTTATGTTCAAAGCCAGTCGCTATCTTGAAGAGTTACAAAAATTCGCCCCTGAGATGCTGGATATTTGCCGCAATGCGATTGCCAGTGAATCCTTTGATTTGGACTTTGTGCGCGTAGACGAAGACGTATTCGCGACCTGTCCTGACGATTCCATCGATTATGCAGTGATGGAAAAAACCGACAAAGCCGTTGTTGTGCCGTTGGATGCAGGCTGGAATGACGTGGGGAGTTGGAGTTCGCTGTGGGATACCGCTGAAAATAAAGATGAAAACGGCAACGTCGTGGTTGGCGACGCCATTTTGCACGATGCGCATAACAACTATGTGAATGCCGAGCAGCGACTGATCTCGCTGATTGGACTGGATGATGTGGTGGTGGTCGAGACCAAGGATGCGGTCATGGTGGCACATCGTGACAAAGTGCAGGACATCAAACATGTGGTCAATAAGCTTAAAGCGGAACATCGCCCAGAATTTGAATTCCACCGTGAAGTATTCAGACCCTGGGGAAGCTACGACTCGATTGATGCCGGCGCGCGCTTCCAGGTAAAACGTATTACCGTGAAACCGGGCGAAAAACTGTCGGTACAGATGCATCATCATCGCGCCGAGCACTGGATTGTGGTCTCAGGTACGGCCAATGTGACTATTGGTGAGAATACCCAGCTACTGACGGAAAACCAGTCCATTTACATTCCGATTGGCGCCGTCCATGCGCTGGAAAACCCGGGTAAAATTCCTCTGGAGCTGATTGAAGTGCAATCGGGTGCGTATCTGGGCGAAGACGATATCGTGCGATTCTCAGACCGCTACGGCCGTGTTGAGAAAAAATAAGGAACGTTTGACATGACAACCCCCTTAACCTGCTTCAAGGCTTACGACATTCGCGGACAGCTCGGAGAGCAGCTCAATCCAGAAGTGGCGTATCGCATTGGCCGTGCGTTTGCTGAGTTTCTGCAGGCCGAATCTGTGGTCGTCGGTGGCGATGTCAGACTGACCTCAGCAGCGCTAAAACATTGTCTTGCAGCAGGCATTATTGATGCCGGTGCCGAGGTCATTGATATTGGCATGAGCGGTACCGAAGAGATTTATTTTGCCGCCAAGCATCTGCCGGTCAGCGGTGGTATTGAAGTCACTGCCAGTCACAACCCGATTGACTACAATGGCATGAAACTGGTCAGAGAAGGTGCCAGACCGATCAGCGGAGATACCGGGCTGGACAAAATAAAAGCCCTCGCGGAAGGCTACACTGACGACGAGGTCAAACAGGCCTTAGTGAAATTTGCTGCGCAGCTTTCTGAGCAGGCGTTTTTAGACGGTGGGGACGTTATCAGTCCGGCAGCGCTGAAGGAGTCTGGACGTTACAAAGCGATGGACAATCACGAGGCATATGTCTCGCACCTGCTGACCTACATTGATGTCGCTTCTCTTACACCACTCAAAATTGTGGTGAATGCCGGTAACGGCGCGGCAGGTCCGGCGTTAGATAAAATCGAGCTGGCGCTGCTTGCACACAATGTTCCTATCACTTTCGTCAAAGTGCATCATCAACCAGATGGTACCTTTCCCAATGGCATTCCCAACCCGCTATTGCCTGAGTGCCGTGATGATACCGCCAGTGCTGTGATTGAACATGGTGCCGATATGGGCATTGCCTGGGATGGCGACTTCGACCGCTGCTTCCTGTTCGATGAAAAAGGCCGTTTTATCGAGGGATACTACATTGTTGGGTTGTTGGCAGAAGCCTTTCTACAAAAGCATCAACATGCCAAAATCATCTATGATCCCCGGGTGTACTGGAATACCGAAGATATTGTCAACGCCAACGGTGGCGTACCGGTAAAAAGTAAAACCGGGCACGCCTTCATCAAAGAACGTATGCGCGCAGAAGATGCAGTTTACGGTGGAGAAATGAGCGCTCACCATTATTTCAGAGATTTTGCCTATTGTGACTCGGGCATGATCCCGTGGCTGCTGGTGGCGGAACTGTTATCGGTAAAAGGCATGCCGCTGTCGGAAATGGTTGACGAGCGTATCGCTGCATTCCCTTCATCGGGTGAAATCAACAGTAAGCTGGACGACGCAGAAGCTGCGCTTGCGCGAGTGCTGGATACCTATCAGGGGCAGGCTGAAGTGATTGACCGCACCGACGGTATTGGCATGGAGTTTGGCAATTGGCGCTTTAACTTGCGTATGTCTAATACTGAGCCAGTGATACGTCTGAACGTCGAATCGCGCGGCGACGTCGTGCTAATGCAGCAAAAAACTGACGAGCTTTTAGCCCTGATTCGCCAATAATCCCCCTATCATCACGATATGACAGCCACACACTGTGGCTGTCAACACACCGCGAAGGCGCATGTAGGATGCACTTATCGGCAGTGTGTTTTTGTCGTACAACCACATCAGCAAATATCCGGCGGCCATTATCAGCAGGGCGGTGATAGCGCTGAAAAACACCTGACTACACCAGGCAACAATGCTTGGCAGCATGGCTAGCGCGGCGCGCAGACGGTCGTCATCGCGCAGGCTTTGCAGCCAGTGAATGCCACCAAAAAACGACAATATTACTGCGCTGTAGGCGATAAACCATTGATTAGCCTGCATAGGGTCAAGCACGTTTGTCACTGCCAATAGGGGCAGACCGATAAAGGGAATAAGACCGGCGTAGCCGAGCATGGAATGAGTGGGTGTCATAAGCGCTCCAGAATCACCCTCTGTGAAACGTAATTGTTGGCCGCTTAGATCAAAAAGCGCCGCGAAGAAGCGGCGCTTGGATATCGAACGTAAAAAGTCGATTATTTGTTGATAGGCTTGTATTCGCGCAGCGTTTCACCGGTGTAAAGCTGGCGAGGACGGCCGATTTTCTGGCCGGGCTGGCTGAGCATCTCGTGCCAGTGTGAAATCCAGCCAACGGTACGTGCCAACGCAAAGATACAGGTAAACATGTTAGTCGGAATACCAATAGCCTTAAGCACGATACCAGAGTAGAAGTCCACGTTAGGGAACAGCTTCTTCTCTTTGAAGTACGGGTCGCTCAACGCAATGCGCTCAAGCTCCATAGCCACGTCAAGCAATGGATCATCAAGATTGAGCTCCTGCAGAACCTCGTGACAGCTCTCACGCATTTGTGTGGCGCGTGGGTCGTAATTTTTATACACGCGGTGTCCAAAGCCCATCAGGCGGAATGGGTCGTTCTTATCTTTGGCGCGCTCGATAAACTCTGGGATGCGGTCGACAGTGCCGATCTCTTCTAGCATGTTTAGACAGGCTTCATTTGCGCCGCCGTGCGCAGGTCCCCAAAGTGATGCAACGCCAGCCGCAATACAGGCGTATGGATTGGCACCTGAAGAGCCTGCCAGACGAACCGTAGAGGTTGATGCATTTTGCTCATGGTCGGCGTGCAGAATAAAGATTCTGTCCATTGCACGTTCAACTGCCGGGCTGATGACATATTCTTCAGCAGGTACCGAGAACATCATGTTCAGGAAGTTTGCTGCGTAGCTTAAGTCGTTGCGCGGATAAACGAACGGCTGGCCAATGTTGTACTTGTAACACATCGCTACAAGAGTCGGCATTTTCGCAATCAGTCTGTGCGCGCTGCGAATGCGCTGCTCTGGATCAGAGATGTCCAGATCGCTGTGGTAGAAAGATGACATCGCACCAACGGTTCCGCACAGCATTGCCATTGGGTGAGCGTCGTTGCGGAAGCCATGGAAGAACATGTTGATTTGTTCGTGCACCATGGTGTGGCGTGTAATAGTGTGTTTAAACTCTTGATATTGCTCAGCTGTTGGCGCATCGCCGTGTAACAGCATATAACAGACTTCCAGATAGTCTGAATCACGAGCCAGGTCTTCAATTGAAAATCCGCGGTGTAACAAAACACCTTCATTGCCATCTATATATGTGATCGAAGACTCGCAAGAACCAGTTGCCATGAAACCAGGATCGAAAGTGAAGTAGCCGTTGGCGCCAAGTGAACGTACGTCGATGACGTCCTGGCCTGCTGTTCCCTTATAAATAGGAAGTTCAATTTCTTTATCGCCTGCTTTAAGGATGGCTTTCTGATCTGCCATAAGTTGCTCTCCTCGGAAGTGTTCTGCCTGTCTGCTCAATGCCAATTCAATACTTAATCTGTTCAAAAACGGATTAGCACTGATTCAGTGTAGCAGATCAGTTCGTGGGTTTTTCGTAGGAAAAAGTGGCGCTATTTGTACTGATAAAGTCCCATTAAGTCAATTTAAATGCATATTTGGCATATAAATATTCTGAATTGCTCATTTTTATAACAATATCTGTTTACAACTGGTACGACTAAGGTCTTATCAATCAACAAAAAATTGTAATTCCACCGATCGCTGGATATACTCACCGCTGTTGAATTGCAGTGGCTTAGCGACGCATTTTAATAACAGTTTATTCACAGTTTTTTAACAGATTCAGAGTGATCTTTTTCCGCTGAATAAACGAAACTATTTTGCAACCTAAACTAAGCAACTCGCAGTGATTAATGAATTCCCTACGGGTTACAACAGGCATGAGATTGTGAAAAAGCAAAGACCAGTAAATCTACAACTTAATACAATAAGCTTTCCACCTTCTGCTATTTCTTCCATCCTTCACCGTGTTACCGGCGTTGCCATGTTTTTTGCGCTTATCTTCGTGATTTGGGCTTGGGCAGTGTCAGTTTCATCTCCTCAAGGTTTTGCTGACGTTCAGCAACTGATGGGCGGTGTGATTGGAAAAGTAGTCGCAATAGGTACTGTATCAGCATTGACCTATCACGTGTTGGGCGGCATTCGCCACGGCATTATGGACATGGGGCACTGGGAAGAACTGGAATCAGGTAACCTGAGTGCACAAATCGTTATTGGATTATGGATCGTGCTGACCATCGCAATCGGAGTGGTATTATGGTAACCAATCAAGCAAGCATTAAACGCGACGGCGTTCAGGACTGGGTATCACTCAGAGCGACGGCCGTGATTATTGCGTTGTTTTCTTTTTATATGACGTGGTTTTTTATCTCCACACCTCAAATCACCTATGAAGTGTGGCGTGAGCTGTTTGCCGGCCTGGGTATGAAAGTGTTTACACTGGCGGCACTGATCTCCGTCATGCTGCACGTCCGTATCGGACTGTGGCAGGTGTTAACAGATTACGTTAAGCCAGCAGGACTTCGAGCTTCGCTGCAGTACGTATTGAATTTGATCGCATTCGCCTATGTGGCGGTCGGTCTCTTTGTTTTGTGGGGTGTATAAGTGGGTATAGCAGTTCATGAATTTGACGCGGTAGTGATCGGTGCCGGTGGCGCGGGCATGCGCGCGGCACTGCAGGTTTCACAATCAGGTAAATCCTGCGCGTTATTATCAAAAGTCTTTCCAACTCGTTCTCACACTGTGTCTGCACAGGGTGGTATCACCGTCGCGTTAGGCAACGCGCATGATGATAACTGGGAATGGCACATGTACGACACGGTCAAAGGTTCCGACTATATCGGTGACCAGGACGCTATCGAGTACATGTGTAAAACCGGGCCTGAAGCCATCATTGAAATGGAAAACATGGGCCTGCCATTCTCGCGTTTTGAGAATGGTAAGATTTATCAGCGCCCATTCGGCGGCCAGTCTAAGAACTTTGGCGGTGAGCAGGGTGCGCGTACCGCTGCTGCCGCAGACCGTACTGGCCATGCTTTGCTGCATTTGTTGTACCAGCAAAATGTTAAGAACAAGACCAAAGTATTCAGCGAATGGTACGCGTTAGATCTGGTTAAAAATCAGGACGGCGACGTGGTTGGCTGTACGGCCATTGATATTGAGACCGGCGAAGTCGTGTACTTCAAGTCAAAAGCCGTGGTGTTGGCGACCGGTGGTGCCGGACGCATTTATGCGTCAACCACTAACGCGCACATCAATACCGGTGACGGCGTCGGTATGGCACTGCGTGCTGGTGTTCCTGTTCAGGATATGGAGATGTGGCAGTTCCACCCCACGGGGATTGCCGGTGCTGGTACACTGGTGACCGAAGGCTGTCGGGGTGAGGGCGGATACCTGTTAAATAAGGACGGTGAACGCTTTATGGAGCGCTATGCACCCAACGCCAAAGACCTGGCTGGTCGTGACGTGGTTGCCCGTTCAATGATGACGGAAATCCGTGAAGGGCGAGGTTGTGAAGGCCCTTGGGGTACCCACATCAAACTTAAACTCGACCACCTGGGCAAAGAGGTACTGGAGTCTCGTCTGCCAGGTATTCTCGAATTATCACGTACCTTCGCGCACGTTGACCCTGTGAAAGAACCGATTCCGGTTATTCCTACCTGCCACTATATGATGGGCGGTATTCCCACCAACGTCGACGGTCAGTGTATTGGCGTTGACGACAACGGTAATGACTACCTGATTAACGGTCTGTTTGCCTGCGGTGAGATTGCCTGCGTATCGGTGCACGGTGCCAACCGTCTGGGCGGTAACTCGCTGCTTGACCTTGTCGTATTTGGTCGCGCGACTGGCCTGCACCTCGGTGATAAGCTGTCAGAAATTGATGCACGCGATGCGTCTGCGACTGACATCGAGGAAGCCTTGGTTAGATTTAATCGCTGGGAGAACTCAGAGAAAGGCAAAGGCGAAGATCCGGTGCAAATCAAAAAGGATTTGCAGGAATGTATGCAGCTTAATTTCTCTGTATTTAGAGAAGGTGAGGCAATGGCTGAGGGTCTTCAGCAGCTTAAAGAGATCCGCGAGCGTCTCAAGCATGCGCGCCTTGACGATAAGTCTAGTGACTTTAATACCCAGCGAATCGAGTGTCTGGAACTGGACAACCT
This sequence comes from Aestuariibacter salexigens DSM 15300, assembly GCF_000429145.1. Taxonomy (GTDB): domain Bacteria; phylum Pseudomonadota; class Gammaproteobacteria; order Enterobacterales; family Alteromonadaceae; genus Aestuariibacter; species Aestuariibacter salexigens. The sequence goes on along the minus strand of NZ_AUBH01000001.1, from coordinate 807,246 downwards.
GATGGAAACGGCGTTTTCCACGGCGGTAGCGGCGAACTATCGTACCGAGTCCCGTGGTGCACACAGCCGCTTCGATTATCCAGACCGTGACGATGAGAATTGGCTGTGCCACTCTATCTATCGTCCGCAAACAGAATCTATGACTCGTCGGGAAGTGAATATGCAGCCTAAGCTGCGTGAGGCGTTCCCGCCGAAAGCTAGAACTTATTAATAGGAGTAACGACGATGCAGTTATCAGTTTCAGTTTATCGTTACAACCCTGAGGTAGACGACGTTCCGCGAATGCAGGATTACACGCTCGACGTCGAGGAAGGTCAGGACATGATGGTGTTGGATGTGCTTATCGCACTAAAAGAAAAAGATCCAACACTGTCGTTCCGTCGCTCCTGCCGCGAAGGGGTGTGTGGCTCTGACGGAATGAACATGAATGGCAAAAACGGTCTGGCGTGTATCACACCGTTGTCTGCACTGGGCAAAGGTAAAATTACCATACGCCCTCTGCCTGGCCTGCCGGTAGTGCGTGACCTGGTGGTCGATATGACCCAGTTCTATACGCAGTACGAGAAGATCAAGCCATTCCTGATCAACGACAGCAAACAGCCGCCAGCTCGCGAGCACCTGCAGTCACCTGAAGACCGTGCCAAGCTCGACGGTCTTTACGAGTGTATTCTTTGTGCCTGCTGCTCAACCAGCTGTCCATCGTTCTGGTGGAACCCGGACAAGTTTATCGGTCCTGCAGGTTTGTTGCATGCCTACCGTTTCCTGGCTGACAGCCGCGATACGGCGACGGACGAAAGACTCAATGATTTGGATGACGCCTTTAGCGTATTCCGCTGTCACGGTATCATGAACTGTGTGAGCGTTTGTCCGAAAGGATTGAACCCGACTAAAGCCATCGGCCATATCAAGTCGATGCTGTTACAGCGGGCTGTTTAGTAAACCTGACACTGACTTTTTGTGAGTGACAGTGTGACGTCTGAATAGCCATCCTGCAGGATGGCTATTTTTTTACTAAAGTGTTCATGGGCGAGTCAGCTGTGCAACCAAGTTGTTGCACCAGGATGCTCGTAAAACGGCGTAACCCGATTACGCCACCAATAAGATCCATTACTTAACAAGGGACAACAATGCAAGATAGCGTGATGAAAGCATGGTGGGATTCATCCCACATGGCTGGTGGCAACGCTGCTTATGTTGAAGAAATTTACGAAGCCTATCTCGACGATCCGCAGAGTGTTTCTGAACAGTGGCGTAGTGTGTTTGATGGCCTGCCAAAAGTCGACGGCGTCTCGTTAGAGACTAACCATTCCCAGATACGCGAACAATTCAGAGCCCTCGCCGCAATGGGCCCGATGGCCAGAGCGGGTAAAGCGTCTGGTGGTCAGGAGTCACCCACCGATGACCGCCAGGTAAAAGTACTACAGCTAATAAATGCTTACCGTTTTCGTGGTCACCAGCATGCCAACCTTGACCCTTTGGGTTTATGGAAGCAGGAGCGTGTACGCGATCTCGAGCTTTCTCATCACTCACTGTCTGAAAACGATTTTGATACGGTGTTTAATGTGGGCTCCTACGCCATTGGTAAGGAGTCGATGTCCCTTGGTGAGCTGTTCAAATCACTGAATCGCACCTACTGCGAGTCAATTGGTGCAGAGTACATGCACATCACTGACACCGAGCAGAAACGTTGGTTGCAGCAGCGTCTGGAATCGGTGCAGGCCTCACCGGAAATTAGTCGCGACGAAAAAGTCTCGATTCTGAAAGGTCTGATTGCCGCCGATGGAATGGAGAAGTATCTCGGTTCAAAATTCCCGGGTGCGAAGCGTTTCTCTTTGGAAGGTGGCGACAGCCTCATTCCCATGCTTAAGAGTCTGATTACCGAAGCGGGTACGAAAGGCGCCAAAGAAGTGGTTATCGGTATGGCGCACCGTGGGCGTCTTAACGTGCTGGTTAATGTGCTGGGTAAAAACCCGTCCGTGCTGTTTGATGAGTTTTCTGGCAAACACGACGAAAGCCTTGGCGCCGGTGACGTAAAATACCACGCCGGGTATTCATCTGATTTTGCTACCCCGGGTGGTAATGTTCACCTGGCACTGGCGTTTAACCCTTCGCATCTTGAGATCGTTAATCCAGTAGTCATGGGTTCGGTGCGGGCACGCCTGGACAGAAGAAATTGTGAGGATGGTTCACTGGTATTGCCTATCACCATACACGGCGACTCTGCTATCGCTGGTCAGGGTGTGGTGCAGGAAACCTTCAATATGTCCCAGACACGTGGTTTCCAGGTGGGCGGAACGGTTCGCATCGTGGTCAACAATCAGGTTGGTTTTACCACCTCCAAGACTGAGGACACCCGCTCAACACAATATTGTACTGACATTGCAAAAATGGTGCAGGCGCCTATCTTCCACGTCAACGCTGACGACCCGGAAGCCGTGGTTTTCGTGACCAAACTGGCGCTGGATTATCGTAATAAATTTAAGCGTGACGTGGTGATTGACCTGGTGTGCTATCGCCGCCATGGTCACAACGAAGCGGATGAGCCAAACGCGACGCAGCCGTTGATGTACCAAAAAATTAAAAAGCATCCGGTACCTCGTGCGATCTATGCCGACCAGCTGATGGCTGAAGGTGTGATTAGCGAGCATGAAATAGACAAACTGGTCAATGACTACCGGGCGGCGTTGGATCATGGCGCTTGCGTCGTTGAAGAATGGCGACCGATGACCGAACACTCGGTTGACTGGACGCCTTATCTGGGCCACGAGTGGACGGTTCCTTATGATGGTGCCATCAGCGTTGATGAGCTCAAACGACTTGGTGAAGCCATCACTACCGTGCCTGAAGAGCATAAGCTGCAGAGCCGCGTGAATAAGCTTTATCAGGACCGTAAAGCCATGGTCGCAGGCGAAAAGCTGTTGGATTGGGGCATGGCAGAAAACCTCGCCTACGCCACCCTTGTTGACGCAGGTAATAACATCCGTATTACCGGCCAGGATTCAGGCCGCGGCACCTTCTTCCATCGTCACGCAGTGTTACACAACCAAAAAGATGCGTCTGTCTACATGCCATTGCAAAACATTCGCAAAGGCCAGGGACACATTGAAATTTATGACTCCGTGCTGTCCGAAGAGGCAGTCATGGCGTTTGAATATGGTTATGCAACCGCTGAACCAGGCTGCCTGACAATCTGGGAAGCCCAGTTTGGTGATTTTGCTAACGGTGCACAGGTTGTATTTGACCAATTCCTGAGTTCTGGTGAGGCGAAATGGGGACGTTTGTGTGGCCTGACGGTATTGCTACCACACGGATACGAAGGGCAGGGTCCAGAGCACAGCTCTGCACGACTGGAGCGTTTCCTGCAGCTTTGCGCTGACCACAACTGGCAGGTATGTGTGCCATCGACACCGGCGCAGGTATTTAATATGATCCGCCGTCAACAGGTGAGACCGATGCGTAAACCGCTTATCGTGATGTCTCCCAAGTCGTTGTTACGTCACCCGCTTGCGACATCAACCTGGGAGGAGCTGGCCGAAGGCGTATTCCATAACGTCATTGGTGAGGTCGATGAGCTTGATCCTAAACAGGTTAAACGGGTGGTGATGTGCTCAGGTAAGGTTTATTACGACCTGCTTGAACAGCGCCGTAAAAACGAACAGACCGATGTGGCGATCATCCGTATAGAGCAGTTGTATCCGTTCCCTCAGGAGGAATGTGCTGCGATAGTTGAACAATACAAGCATGTTAAAGATTGGGTTTGGTGTCAGGAAGAGCCGCAGAATCAGGGCGCATGGTATTCCAGCCAGCACCACTTCTGGGCATCGATACCCGACGGCGCAAAATTGACTTATGCTGGCCGAGCAGCTTCAGCTTCACCGGCCGTAGGCTATGTTTCAGTCCACAACCAGCAACAAAAAGCACTGGTTGACGACGCACTTACGATTAAATAAGGGACCAAGATGACAATAGAAATAAAAGTTCCGGTTTTACCAGAATCCGTTGCCGATGCGACCATTGCCACTTGGCATGTAAAAGCTGGTGACACAGTAAAACGCGATCAAAACCTGGTTGATATCGAAACTGACAAGGTTGTGCTTGAAGTGGTGGCACCTGCCGATGGCGTGCTGGGTGAGATACTGGATGACGAAGGCGCTACGGTGCTGGGTGAACAGGTCATCGCAAAACTCGAAGAAGGTGCGTCAGCCGGATCAGAAAGCAAATCTACAACAGCTGCACAGAAAAATGATAGCGGCAGCGCACCGAGCGCTGGGGTGTCAGTTGATATCAAGGTTCCCGTGCTGCCTGAGTCAGTTGCCGATGCGACGATTGCCACCTGGCACGTACAGGTTGGCGAGTCAGTGAGCCGTGACCAGAATCTGGTAGATATCGAAACTGACAAAGTCGTGCTCGAGGTGGTTGCGCCAGGTGACGGTGTCTTGTCTGAAATTATTGCTGAGGAAGGCGCCACTGTAGGTGCTGAAGAAGTGATTGCTAAATTCTCGCAGGGTGCATCAGGCAGTGCGTCAGTTGCAGCATCTGATGATAGTGCAGCAGCCGATGATGATGACGGCGATGACAACGACGCGCTAAGTCCTTCAGTACGCCGCCTGTTGGCAGAAAAAGGCGTGGATGCGTCTAAAGTCAAAGGCACAGGCAAAGGCGGCCGTATTACCAAAGCCGATGTTGAGCAATATCTGAAGAGTGGTGATAGCACGCCTTCAGCTGCACCCGCTGCGGCCGCATCTGCACCTGCGCCAGCCGCGCCGGTTGGCGAGCGCACCGAAAAACGTGTGCCGATGACGCGCCTGCGTAAAACCATCGCCAATCGTCTGCTGGAAGCGAAAAATTCTACTGCGATGCTGACCACGTTTAACGAGGTCAACATGAAGCCAATCATGGACTTGCGTAAGCAGTACCAGGACAGCTTTGAGAAGCGTCACGGTATTCGTTTGGGCTTTATGTCGTTCTATGTTAAAGCGGTAGTTGAAGCGCTTAAGCGTTATCCTGAAGTGAATGCGTCGATTGACGGTGACGATATCTGTTACCACAATTATTTTGACGTATCGATCGCCGTATCTACCCCGCGTGGACTGGTTACACCGGTACTCAGAGACTGCGATACGCTGGGTATGGCTGGCGTAGAAAAAGGCATTAAAGATTTGGCCATCAAAGGCCGTGACGGCAAGTTGTCGATGGACGAATTGCAGGGCGGTAATTTTACCATCACCAACGGTGGTGTATTTGGCTCGCTGATGTCAACGCCAATCATCAACCCGCCACAGAGCGCTATTCTGGGTATGCATAAGATCCAAGACCGTCCGATGGCCGTCGATGGTAAGGTAGAAATCCTGCCAATGATGTATCTGGCATTGTCATATGATCACCGCATCATTGACGGTAAGGAGTCGGTAGGCTTCCTGGTCACCGTCAAGGAAATGCTGGAAGATCCAACGCGTCTGTTACTGGATGTATAAAACATTTTTCATAGACAGTAGCGTAAAAGTACAAAGATAACAGAAAAGCCCTGTTATCCTTTGCGAGGGGGCCGACGATTGCTCTATAATGTCGGCCTTTTTCACAAGTCGCGTAAGCGACTTTTGTTCTAATAACGAGTGGATAGAAACACCATGAATTTGCATGAATATCAAGGCAAACAGCTTTTCAGAGAGTATGGTTTGCCGGTATCTGAAGGGTATGCTGCTGATACTCCCCAGGGTGCCGTTGAGGCGGCTGATCGCATCGGCGGATCAGAGTGGGTGGTTAAGTGTCAGGTGCATGCCGGAGGTCGCGGTAAGGCTGGCGGTGTAAAGCTGGTAAAAGCCAAAGACGAGATCAAGCAGTTTGCGCAAAACTGGTTAGGCAAAAATCTGGTGACCTTCCAAACGGATGAAAAAGGTCAGCCGGTCAGCAAAATTCTGGTTGAATCCTGCACTGATATCGCCAACGAATTATACCTCGGTGCTGTGGTAGACCGCACCAGCCGTCGCGTTGTGTTTATGGCGTCGACAGAGGGTGGCGTAGAGATTGAAACCGTAGCTGAAGAGACGCCAGAAAAGATTCTGAAAGCGGAAATCGACCCTATCGTTGGCCCTCAGCCTTACCAAGCGCGCGAAATGGCGTTCAAGCTTGGCCTTGAAGGTGTGCAAATAAAGCAGTTCGTTCAGATCTTCCTGGGTCTGGCGAAAATGTTCGAAGAACTGGACGTGGCGCTGATTGAAATCAATCCGCTGGTCATCAAGACCGACGGTAATCTGCACTGTCTGGATGCCAAAGTCGGTATCGACAGCAACGCGCTTTATCGTCAGCCTAAAGTCAAAGATATGCACGATCCTTCACAGGAAGATCCGCGCGAAGCACACGCTGCGCAGTGGGAGCTTAACTATGTTGCGCTGGACGGTAACGTTGGCTGCATGGTGAACGGTGCTGGTCTGGCTATGGGTACCATGGACATCGTTAATTTGCACGGTGGTAAGCCTGCCAACTTCCTTGATGTGGGCGGCGGTGCAACTAAAGAACGTGTAGCAGAAGCATTCAAAATTATACTGTCTGATGACAACGTAAAAGCCGTACTGGTTAACATTTTCGGCGGTATCGTACGTTGTGACATGATTGCTGAAGGTATTATCGGTGCAGTGAAAGAAGTCGGTGTTAACGTGCCTGTGGTTGTGCGCCTGGAAGGGACTAACGCAGAGCTCGGACGTGAGGTACTGGCGAATTCAGGTCTTGATATCATTGCCGCTGAGTCGCTGACTGATGCAGCGCAGAAAGTGGTTGCAGCAGCGGAGGGCAAATAATGTCAGTATTAATCAATAAAGATACCAAGGTTATCTGTCAGGGCTTTACCGGCGGTCAGGGCACATTCCACTCTGAGCAGGCAATCGCCTACGGTACACAAATGGTCGGCGGTGTGACGCCGGGCAAAGGTGGCACTGAACACTTAGGCTTGCCGGTATTTAATACCGTGCGCGAAGCTGTTGAAGCGACAGGCGCAACCGCGTCAGTGATTTATGTACCAGCCCCATTCTGTAAAGACTCTATCGTTGAAGCGGTAGATGCGGGCATCGAACTGGTTGTGTGTATCACTGAAGGTATTCCTACGCTGGATATGCTGTATGTGAAAGAGTATGTGGATGCCAAAGGCGCACGCATGATCGGACCTAACTGCCCAGGCGTTATCACTCCGGGTGAGTGTAAGATCGGTATCATGCCTGGTCACATTCATAAGCCGGGTAAAGTCGGTATTGTGTCTCGTTCTGGTACGCTGACTTATGAAGCGGTCAAGCAAACTACTGACGAAGGCTTTGGTCAGTCTACTTGCGTCGGTATTGGTGGCGACCCCATTCCTGGTTCAAACTTCATCGATATCCTGAAGTTATTCCAGGACGATCCGCAAACTGAAGCGATCGTCATGATCGGCGAAATCGGTGGTACTGCAGAAGAAGAAGCGGCAGCGTTCATTAAAGAAAACGTGACCAAGCCGGTTGTATCTTACATTGCAGGTGTGACGGCGCCTCCTGGTAAGCGTATGGGCCACGCTGGTGCCATCATCGCAGGCGGAAAAGGCACGGCGGATGAAAAGTTCGCTGCGCTGGAAGCTGCTGGTGTGAAGACTGTTCGTTCATTGGCAGACATTGGCAAAGCACTGCGCGACGCCACTGGTTGGTAATACCTGATTACTCTAATTGATAAAGCCCGCTGCATGCGGGCTTTTTACTTTCAAAAGCCCATGAATAATCAGTACATACGTATTCAGCTTACGTTTTAGTGACTATCCTATTAATGTGACGGAAATGTTAACTAAACGGATATTCTCATGTCTTGTCGCATTCTATCTGCACTTGCAACGCTTGTTTTGCTTGCTGGCTGTGCTGGCACCGCTAATCAGGTTGCTGATAACTCGCCTTATCAACCTGAACCCTATGTAAAACTCACGACGCCAGAGTGGGCAAAAAGCGCAGCGATTTATCAGCTAAACACCCGACAATTTACCGAGCAGGGAACCTTCAATGCGGCTCGCGAGGAGCTGCCGCGCCTACAGGCGATGGGGGTGGATATTGTCTGGCTGATGCCAATTCACCCGATAGGTGAAGAAAACCGTAAAGGGTCGCTTGGCAGTCCCTATTCTGTGAAAGACTACTATGGCGTTAATCCGGAGTTTGGCACCCTCGAAGACTTGAAAGCTTTCGTTGATAAAGCCCATTCCCTTGGCATGTACGTCATTCTTGATTGGGTAGCCAACCATACGGCGTGGGACAATGCACTGCGCTTCGAGCATCCGGACTGGTATGAAAAAGATCATGACGGTAATTTCCGACCGACTCCTTGGTGGGATTGGTCTGACATCATCGATCTGGATTATTCACACCCTGAGCTACGGGAATACATGACTGACGCTCTGGCATACTGGGTGAGGGAAGTGGGCATTGATGGTTATCGCTGTGATGTGGCTGGGTTTGTACCTGTCGATTTTTGGGATCAGGTCAGAACCGAGCTGGATGCAATTAAACCGGTATTTATGCTGGCCGAATGGGAGATGCGCGATCTGCATGCGAATGCCTTTGATATGACCTACGCCTGGAGCTGGCAGGAGGCCATGCACGATGTGGTTGAGCACGAAGGCGGGATGGACAAGCTGTTTGTTTACTACTCGTGGAATGAAAGTGCTTATCCCAAGCAAGCCTATCGCATGACCTACATTGATAACCATGACGCCAATGCCTGGGAAGGCGGTATGGTTGAGCGTTATGGTGACGGCGCTGAAGCGGCTATGGTATTGGCGATTGTAGGCGAGGGCATGCCACTGGTATACAACGGCCAGGAAGCCGGAAACGATAAGCGCCTGGCGTTCTTTGAAAAAGATCCTATTCAATGGACACCTCACAAAAACGAGGCGTTATATACCAAATTATTTACACTGCTCGAGGAAAACAGTGCGTTGTGGCACGGTGAACACGGTGCAACCATGAAACGGGTGTATAACTCCAACCCAGACAAGATTTTCAGTTTTGTCAGGCAGAATGACAAAGACAAAGTGCTCGCGATGTTTAACTTTACCTCCCAACCGCAACAGGCGAAGTTTACCGGCACTTTGCATCCCGGCAAATACACGGACTATCTGACCGGTGAGTCTGTCGATGTTGGTCCTGACTATGATACGTCGTTACCGGCCTGGTCCTATCGCATTCTGGTTCGCCGTCCGTAAGGACGGCAAACCGTTATTTATTTACAAAAACGGACTAAAAAACACACATATTTGACATTTACTGCTCATTTACATGTTTCTTTGGAAAGAAAATTACATGTAAATGAGTTTACCTTCTAAAATACAAAACCTCCCTCTCTTTGTATAAAAAAGCTAATAAATACATAAGGATAGCGTTTTTATATATTTTTTGATGCTGATCATTATCTGACCTTGACTGTTAACGAAATGTTGCCCATTTTTGCTGAATACGTATGCAAGGCATTGAGCAATTTAGCGGCAGCGCTGTACTATCCACTGCAACAAACAGCAGTGTCATCAAATTGCAATACTGACTGAAATAAAACCAATAAACGCAGTCATTCATCAATCAGATGCACTTACTCTCAACAATGCGGATCGGGACACGCACACATGAAACAATTCAAACATAATCTGATTAAAGCCGCGCTGATTTCCAGCGGCTTTGCGTTTGGTATGTCGCCAGCGCTGGCGCAGGAGGCCGATACAGAAGCTGAAGATAACGTTGAAGTTATTCAGGTCTCTGGTATTCGTGCCAGTCTGCAAAAATCACAAGCAATTAAAATGAGTGAAACCTCTATCGTAGAGGTGGTCACAGCAGAAGACATTGGCAAGCTGCCTGATTCCAGTATCGCTGAATCTATTGCGCGTCTACCGGGATTGGCAGCACAGCGCCTTGACGGCCGCGCCAGTTCAGTATCGATTCGTGGTCTGGGTGAGGACTTCAGCACCGCAACGTTTAACGGTCGTGAACAGGTTACCCTGGGTGACAACCGCGGCGTAGAGTTCGACGTGTATCCGTCTGAAATCATGAACGAAGTGGTGGTGTACAAGACGCCAGATGCCACCCTGATGACGCAGGGCATCGGCGGTACCATCGATATGCGTACGGTTAAACCGCTGGCATTTGGTGAGCAGAACATTTCATTTACGCTGCGTGGTGAGCGCAATGATATCGGCGCACTGAACCCGGATGGGGAAGATACCGGCTATCGTGGCAGCGTGTCTTATATTGATCAGTTTAATGATGACACAGTCGGCGTGGCGTTCGCATATGCACATATGAGCTCACCGGTAAACGAAGAGCGTTTCAATACCTGGGGCTGGCCCGATAATGACGGCGACGGCAATACCGAAATCGGTGGATTTAAGCCGTTTGTTCGCTCAGCCGAGCTCAAGCGTGACACCTTTATGGGTGTATTGGAGTTCGCCCCAAGCGACGACCTGAAAATTAACATCGACGCGCTGTACATTGATTTTGAAGACGTGCAGCAGCTGCGCGGTCCAGAAATCCCTGCCGCCTGGGGTGACGCTGGTATTACTGTCACAGGCAACCGTGATGGCCAGTCTTCTTCAGGCGTAATTGGCGGCCCTGGCAGCCCTGTTGGCGCTGTTATCCGTAACGACGTCACCATTCGTGCTGCGGATCTGACCGCCGTCGGTGCAAATCTGGAATATGCGCTGGATGACTACTGGACGCTGGAAGCTGACCTTGCTTACTCTAAAGTAGACCGTCAGACCTGGGCACTGGAAACTTACGCGGGCACAGGCCGAGGCTTTTCAGACCGTTTGCCAGAGCAGATTGGTTTTCAGTTTAATGATGATTTCACCGGTGTAACTTTCGATCCGACGATTGATTACAGTGACCCAAGCATTATTCAGCTGGGTAACCCACAATCCTGGGGGTGGGGTAACCTGCTTGACCCTGACAGCCAGGACGATCAGGACGGCTTTATTAACACGCCTGAAGTAGAAGACGAGCTGACCACATTGAAACTGGCGGCCTCGCGGGTATTGGATTCTGGTGTTGTGTCCAGCGTTGAATTCGGCGTGTACTACAGTGATCGTGAGAAGACTCGCGTAGATACGGGCTTGTTCCTGACGCTGCCTGGCACACTGGACGCTAACAGTAATGTCATCCCGGGTGCACAAACGCCGATTCCGGCTGAGTATATGCTGGATCCGGTAAACCTCGGCTTTATTGGCTTTGGCGACATGGTCGCGTTTGATTCATTCCGTTTCTGGCGCGATGGCAACTATCTGGAGTTTGATTCAGGCTTGACTGAGGGTGGTCGCTGGCAGAATAGCTGGACCGTGCGTGAAGAAGTCACCTTGGGCTTTGTTAAAGCCAATATCGAGACAGAGCTGGGCGATATGCCGCTGCGCGGTAACGTCGGTGTGCAAGTCGTGCGTACCGATCAAAGCTCAGATGGCTTTGCGCCAACACCGCTGGAAAACCAGTCCGATCCGAACAACCGTATTCTGAACCCGCTGCCAACCTCGGGTGGGGATGAGTACACAGAAGTACTGCCCAGTCTGAACCTGATTGCCGATGTGGCAGACGATCAGGTGGTGCGTATGGGGATTGCCCGCACCATGTCTCGTTCTAGAATGGATCGCATGAATGCCAGCTCAGGTGTACTTGGCTTTAACAACCAGGCTGGTGTGTGGAGCGGAAGCATTGCCAACCCTGGCCTGCGCCCGGTCATGTCCGACCAGATTGACCTGACATACGAAAACTACTTCCATGAAGAAGGCTATTTCGCCATAGCCCTGTTCTATAAAGACTTGAGCGACTGGCAGCTAAACCTGCCTAGCTTCGTGGATACGTCTGACCTGACGCCTCCAACCGGATTTAGTCCGGCACCACTTGGTGTGCTGTCATCCTGGCAAAATGTCGGTGATGGAAACGTGACAGGTGGTGAAATTAGTCTGTCATTGACCGGTGGTATGTTCTCTGAATCACTGGAAGGCTTTGGTGGTATCTTCTCCGCAACGTTCCTGGATAGTTCACTGGAGTTTGATGTTGAAGTACCGACGGATTTGCAGGGCGGCACGGAAGTACAGAGCTTCGAAATTACGGTTCCTGGCTTATCAGAAGAAGTATTTAATGCCACGGTCTATTACGAGCGTGAAGGCTTCGAAGCGCGTGTCAGCTGGCGCAAGCGTACCGACTTCCTGGGTGAAGTATCGGGTCTGAGTCTGACTCGTGTACCGGTTAACGTGCGCGGCAGTACGTTGATTGACGCGCAGATCAGTTATGACTTCAGCGATTCTGATATTGAGTCTTTGCAAGGTCTGACGGTTACGCTGCAGGGGCAGAACCTGACCGACGAGGAATTCATTACTGAGCATAGCGTATCTGACGTTCCGGATATCCGTGATACGCAGCGCTATGGCCGTAACTTCCTGTTTGGTATTAACTACCAGTTCTAAACCTAACGTGTGTGTGCACAAAGGTAGTGACAAGGCCACCTGTTAACGGTGGCCTTTTTCTATACAATCTATGCAACAACAATAAATGAATAAGCTTATGAAAGTAGTCATAGTAGGCGGCGGCTCTTCCGGTTGGATGGCGGCCAGCATGCTGGCTCGCCTGATGGGGCAGCAGCTCGATATTACCCTGATTGAATCGGATGACGTCGGTACCGTCGGCGTTGGCGAGGCCACCATTCCGCCCATCGCCTACTTCAATAAAGTGCTGGGCATCGATGAGAATGAGTTTCTGCGTGAAACTGGCGGTACCTTCAAACTCGGTATTGAGTTCGATGGCTGGCATACGCCCGGAAAGGCTTACATGCATGCGTTCGGGCGTATTGGTAAAGATATGGGCCTGGCTGGTTTCCATCATACCTGGTTGCGCGCGAAGGCTGCCGGTCATGTATCAGACTACTGGGATTATTCGCTCAATTATCAGGCTGCAAAAGCCAATAAATACCAACCCCTGGCGACCATTCCCAACACTAACCTGCAAGGTTTGGTGCATGCTTATCATTTTGATGCTGGCTTGTATGCCAGATACCTGCGCAAACTCAGTGAACTCTGGGGGGTAACGCGCCAGGAAGGCTTTATTGAGAAGGTTAACCTGAATCCGACATCAGGCTGTATTGACAGTGTGACGCTTAAATCCGGGCAGGCCATAGAGGGCGACTTTTTTATCGACTGCTCTGGCTTCAGAGCGCTGCTAATCGGTGATGCGCTGAAAACCGGCTATGAGGACTGGCGTCACTGGCTGCCATGCGACCGTGCGATGGCGGTGCCCTGTGAGCGAGTCGATCCCGTTATGCCCTATACCCGCTCAATGGCCCATGGCGCGGGATGGCAGTGGCGCATTCCGCTGCAGCACCGCACCGGCAATGGTTTGGTGTATTGCAGTGATTATTATACTGACGAGCAGGCCCGCGAGCTGTTATTGAGTAACCTGGACGCTTCGCCCACTGGCGACCCCCGGCCGATTAAATTTGTCACCGGTCGTCGTGAAAAGCAGTGGTATAAAAACTGTGTGGCCCTGGGGCTTGCAAGCGGCTTTCTGGAGCCGTTGGAATCAACCAGTCTGCATCTGGTGCAGTCGGGGATTGTACGACTCATGAAGCTGTTCCCCAGGCAGCAGATGAATCAGATTGATATCGACGAGTACAATCGTCAATCGCAAATAGAGTTTGAGCGTATTCGCGACTTTATCATTCTGCACTATGTATTAAACGACAGGCCGGAGCCGTTCTGGCAACGTTGTCGTGAGATGCCGATACCGGACACGCTGGCTCATAAAATAGAGCTGTTTGCACAAAGTGGTCGGGTATTCCGGGAACAGGACGAACTGTTTACTGATATTGCCTGGTATCAGGTAATGATGGGGCAGGGTGTCATGCCGAGAGCGTATCACAGCCTGGCTGACTCACTTTCAGAACAGCAGGTTGAAGAGTTACTTTCGAGCCTGTCGACGCTGGTCAATGGTACTGTCAGTCAGCTAAGCACCCACAATGACTACCTGAATCGGGCCTGTAAAGCTCACTTTTAAATATTTGTATAGACAGTGTTAAAAAGTTGATCTTGACCATCTCAGGGCAGTCTTTGTTCCTGAGGTGGTTAGCGTTATTCCTCATAAATTTTACCTAAGTATCTAAAAAATAAAAAAATACGTCGTTATCCTCACGTCTTTGTACGTTAACAAAATGTTGCTAAATGTTATTGAATACGTATGCATATCGTTGTTTAGCACCTGTGCAAGCGTCTACTATTGATTACTATCACTAGAATCAGGCGCGGTGTATGTATGTTGTGTGCAAGTGCATGCGGGATGCATGAAGGAGCCTGGCGTATCACAACTGGAAGTAGGACATAACAATGCACACATTCAAACCCAGTTTGATAACCGCTGCATTGATGGCAAGTGGGCTTGCCATCGCCAGTCAACCTTTGTATGCCCAGGAGGCAGACAATCAGATTGACGAAGCGGATATCGAAAAAATTGAAGTCAGAGGCTTCAGTACCAGTTTGATCAAATCGCTTAATCAAAAGCGTTTTGGCGACACGGTATCTGAGCAGCTGTCAGCAGATGATCTGGGCGGCTTGCCTGACGTCTCTATGGCTGACGCTTTGACACGATTACCGGGCATTTCAGCGGTTCGTACCGGTGGACAGGCGGCCGAGATCAACATTCGTGGTCTGTCAGGGGATTTCGTCTTTTCCACATTGAACGGACGTGAACAGGTATCCACCAGTGGGGACCGTTCTATTGAATTCGACCAGTATCCTTCAGAGTTAATCTCATCTGCCGCTGTATACAAATCACCTAAAGCCTCACTGATTGAAGGCGGTGTGGCTGGTACCGTTGAGCTGGAAACAGCCAGCCCGCTGATGAATGACCAGAAGCATACCTTCAACGTTAACGCCCGTGGCATGTTTAACGACCGTGCTGAGGAGATACCTGATGCGGAAGAATACGGCCATCGCCTGAGTTTTTCTTATCAGGGTAAATTCCTTGATGACACGCTTGGCGTGGCATTGGGGTACGCGCGCTTGTTCCAGCCCAGCGTGTCTACCCAGTTTGTTGGTCTGGCCTACAATGGTCAGGTTGATGTTGACGGGGTTGCTGGTGATAACGACGGTCCGGAAGATTGTCCATCGTGCGAACTCATCAGTGAAGGCTTCGAGTTACAGCACCGCGGTGGTGAAGAGACCCGTGACGGTTATCTTGCCGCAATTGAGTGGGCTCCCGTTGATAACTTCAAGTTAAAGGCCGATGCCTTTATTTCCCGCTTTGATTCACAAGCCTTCGCAAGGGGCTTCAGGGTCAAGCTAGGTGGTGTCAACGCACAAATTGCCAACCCGGTTATTGTCAATAACAGCGTGATCGGCGGGCAGTTCTCACGCACCGACAGCAGCTTTACCCGTGTAGAGCTGACCAACGATGACAACACCGAAGTTGATAAGGTTGAAAGCTACGGCATCAACGCCGAATGGCAGGCAACAGACAACCTTACTATGTCGGTAGACGTTGCATTATCACGTGCTGACAGTGATTTCAGAAACGGACTGCTGTGGTCACTGGTGGGTGAAGATGCCAATGCAGTAAGCCCGCGTTTTGATACCAATGTGGCGATTGCCTATCAGCTTAATGGTCTGGACTTGCCAACTATCGCATTTAATCAGGCCGACCTGTTTACTGACACCGACAGAGTGATGGTCAGTAAATACGGTATCTATCCTTACCAGAATAAAGACGAGTTGGATGCATATCGATTTGACTTGCAGTATGAACTGGACACGCCGTTTATTTCCTCCGTCGAGTTTGGTTATCGTTACTCCGATCGTGAATACAACAATGACCGTTCTGTATTTGAATACGGAAATGATGGTGCGTTCTCTTCCAGTCAGCCGCCGCTGCGCCTGACCCCAGATATGTATGAGGTGGTGAACTGGTCTGGTGATTTCGCAGCTTTCCCAAGCTATTTGTCAATTGATTTGGACTCTGCGCTGAATGCCTGGTTCCCACAGGGCGTACCTCAGCCTGCCCAAACCTGGGGCTCTGGTGCTGCGGGTAACATTAACGGCATACAGGGCGGGCCAAATACGGCATGGTCAGTCCAGGAAAGCGGCGACGTGTTTGAAACCGTCAATGCAGCCTACTTGATGGCCAACCTGAACTTTGATCTGTTTGATGTGCCAGTGACCGGTAACTTTGGCGTGCGCTATGTGGATACCAAACAGGCATCTACCACCTTACAACGTGCGACGACCTTTGTGATTGACCCGGCAACCGGTGTGGAAACTGAAGTACCGGACTTTGAAAACGGCGCGCAGCTGATCACCGATGAGCTGGGCTACATCAATGCCTTCTACCGTCCGGCTACTATCGCACATACTTATGATGACTGGTTGCCGTCGCTAAACCTGAACTTCCAGGTTACGGATAACCAGCAGATCCGCTTTGCGGCGGCGAAAGTAATGGGCAGGGCACCTATCAACCGCTTTGCGGCGAATGCCTCTACCAACATCGAGTCTGTCACGGCAACCCAGGATCGCGATTCTGGTGAGATTACCCTGTCTCGTCAGGCCGCTCGTGTCAGCGGTTCAGCAAGAAACAGCCCCTATCTTGAGCCGTTCTACGCAACTCAGTATGACCTGTCTTACGAGTATTACTTCACTGAAACGGACGGCGCATTTATTGCAGCGGCCTTCTATAAAAACATCGATTCATTTATCGAGAATATCGGTATAGAACCCTACGACTTTGAAGGCAACGGTTTTGAAGTGCCTGAGTCAGTGTTGGTGCCGGTCTTTTATGAAGCCGAATTTGCTGGACAGACACCTGAGCCAGTTCTGGATGCACAGGGCAATCTGACGTTTGTTGAAGTACCGACCGAAAACGGTCGCTATGAGACGGCCATCAATAATGCCGAAGGTGGTTACATCCGCGGTATCGAACTTGCCTACACGCAAATCTACAGCTTCCTGCCTGGCCTGTGGTCAGGGCTGGGTGTGAATGCCAGTTACTCTTACACCGAAAGTGAGATCCAACGCACGATTGGCGATGGCGTATACGCCAGCGACTTGCCTGGATTGTCAGAACACGTTGCCACGCTGACGGTGTTCTGGGAATACGAAGATTTTGAAACCCGTTTAAGCACCCGTTATCGCGACGATTTTGTGTCGGAGCAGGTGGCGATTAACGCTCAGACGGTTAACTACGATTCTGAAACTGTGGTGGACTTCCAGGCGTCATATAACATCAATGAACACACTAGCGTGCTGTTCCAGGTGAATAACCTGACTGACGAACCCACTAAGAGTTTCTTCTCCAACGATCAGCAAACGGGCACCATCCAGTTCTTTGGTACCCAGTACTTCCTGGGGGTCACGTATTCACTATGAAGACCATCATGAAAATCGCTGCCATCTTTGGACGCAGTAAGCAAGAAAAGACTGTGGAGCAATCTATTATGTTTACGAAAAAACGAGCATTAGGGCTGTTTGCGCTGGTGCTTAGTACACTGCTGCTAACCGGCTGTGGTGGTTCTGGTACAGCACCGGCAAGTAACGACTTGCTGGTCTGTAATACCCCTCTTATACCGGATTCGACCGGTACCCAATGTGTCGCCCCGCCTCCTATTGAGTGTGAGGCACCGCTGGTACCAAATGAAGCCGGTGACCAATGTGTGGTCGGTGCCGATCCGACGCTGCCACCTCCGGTATTCTTCCCGGCGGCCGATCAGGCCGTGTTGTACTATAACCGCGGTGCAGTGGATGCTGATAACTCATCCAATGACCCGGCCTATGAGGGCTGGCGTCTGCACACATGGAGCAACGATGCCTGTGATGCCTATGCTGATCCCGATACTGACTGGGCGGCTGGACGTATTCACGATGGTGTTGATCCTAACTACGGCGCGTACTGGATCCTGGACCTGAAACCCGGCTATGCCGGTACCGAAGGCTCCTGCCACAACTTCATTATTCACATCGGTACCGATGATGCGGGTAAAGAAATGGGCGGGGCTGACTTCAGAGGCCCACTGGACCAGGAAGGTGACTTTGCACGCATGAACTTCACCTTGTCTGGTGTTCCAACCGTGTTTGAATTCCCGCTACTTGGCCTGGGGCCGCAGCCTGTCAGCATCGAAGGACAGGGCGCACACTGGCTGGATGCCAACACGCTGCTGTGGGATACCGACGCTGCGTCTGTGAAACTGCATTATTCTGCCAGTGCCGATCTTGAGGCAACGCTGGAAGAGGGCCTGAACGGTACAGCCGTTGAGCTAACCGAAGTGACACTGACCGATGAGCAGATCGCGATTGCACCGCACTTAGCTGGCCTGCGCGCGTTCCAGGGCGAGTGGACAGCTGACGACGCCAAAGCTGTGCTGAAGACGCAGGCAGTACTGGCGGCATACAACGCTGAAGGCACATTGACCGCTGCAACCGGTATCCAACTGGCCAATGGTATTGACCAGCTTTACACCACAGGTGAAAACGATGCCGATGAAGCGACGTTAGGTACCCAGTACACGGATACGGGTATCATCACATCGGTATGGGCACCGACGGCTCAGAACGTTAACCTTCTGATCTTCAACAATGATAAAACGCTGGCGCAAACCATCCAGATGGTCGAAGACAATACCTCTGGTGTATGGAGCTACAATGCCAGTATGGATCTTGACCGTGCCTTGTATCGTTATGAAGTGACGGTGTATCACCCCATCACCGGTAACATTGAGGTGTTAGAAGTCACAGACCCTTACTCTGTTGCGGTATCAACCAACGGACGCTTCTCTCGCTTTGTGAATCTGGACGATGAAGACCTTAAGCCAGAAGGTTGGGATACACATACCATCCCGACTATCACAAACTGGGAAGACGCGGTCATTTACGAAGGGCATATTCGTGACTTCAGCGTACGCGATGAGACTGTTTCTGAGGCAAACCGTGGTAAATTCCTGGCCTTTACTGAAGAGGGCTCCGCGCCGGTTGAACACCTTCGCACCTTGGCTGAAGCGGGCCTTACCCACTTCCATGTATTGCCGGCAAACGATATTGCGACCATTGAAGAAGACGTGTCACGTACCGTTGACTTTGATAGCACCGTTGGCGAGCTTTGCCTGCTAAATCGCAATGCGGCGGTGTGTGATGAAGAAGATCCATCAGCAACGCTGGGTAGCGTATTTGCAAGCTATGACCCACTGGGTGAAGCGTCAAAAGCACAGGAGCTGGCTAATGACATGCGTGCCCATGATCAGTTTAACTGGGGTTATGATCCGCATCACTTTAACGTGCCAGAAGGCAGCTATGCATCGGATCCTGAAGGTGTAGCCCGTATTCGTGAAATGCGCGCTATGGTGCAGGGCCTGCATGATGTTGGTCTTCGTGTCGCATTGGACGTGGTGTACAACCACACCAACGCCAGCGGCGTGTTCCCTAAATCAGTACTGGATAAAGTGGTCCCTGGCTACTACCACCGCTATGAAGTGGATACCGGTTCAATTGTGCGTGAAACATGCTGTGATGACACTGAACCACGCAACGTGATGATGGAAAAATTCATGCATGACAGCCTGCTGGTATGGACACAGCAGTATAAGTTCGATGCATTCCGTTTTGACATCATGAGTCAGGCCAGTAAAGACACCATGGTACGTTTGTGGGATGCCGTTCGTGCGGTCGACCCGGATAACTACTTCTACGGTGAGGGCTGGACCCGCGTTGATCGCGGATACGAGCAGGCGAATCAGTTGAACATGGCTGGTACCCAGATCGGTACCTTTAATGACCGTATTCGCGAAGCGATTCGTCAGGGCGAGTTCTTCAAGCGTGAAGCGGATGGCGGTACGCTAAGTGCACAGGACCGCATCAAGATCTCACTGGCCGGCACACTGACTGACTTTGTGCTGGAAACCTCCAGCGGCACGGTAAGCACAGGGGCGAACCTGGGCGGTTATGCAGCAGACCCTGCAGATATCATTAACTATGTGTCCAAGCATGATAATGAGACGCTGTGGGATCAGTTCAACTACGTATTACCGGCTGACCTGACCTTAGCAGAGCGCGTCAGAGCGCAGAATATTGGTCTGAACCTGACAACTCTGGCGCAGGGTATTCCATTCCTGCAAATGGGCGGCGATATGCTGCGTTCCAAGTCAATGGACCGCAACACTTACGATGCCGGTGACTGGTTCAACTATGTTGATTTCAGCATGAACACCAATAACTGGAACGTAGGTCTGCCATTGGCACAGGACAACCAGGGCCGCTGGGCTGAAATGGGCGCATTTATCTATGCACCAGAGCGCGCCGCGAGCATGACGGAAATTGAGTTCTCTCATGAAGTCTTCAAAGAGTTCCTGTCAATTCGTCAGGGTAGCCCGCTGTTCAGACTGACCACCGGTCAGGACATCATGGACCGTGTTGGTTTCCACAACATTGGTAGCCGTCAGCAGGAAGGTCTGATCCTGATGAGCATCGATGATGGCATCACGCCAGACAGCGATGTGATGCTGAGTGATATGGATGCATCCTATGACGCCATTGTGGTGGCTGTGAATGGTGGCTACGAAGAACGATCGATTACCGTGAATACGGCGACAGGCTTCGAGCTACACATGACACAGATGAACAGCTACGACCCTGTTGTCCGTAACGCCTATTTCACAGAAGGCGAGGGTGATACCGAAGGCAATGGTACCTTTACTATCCCGGCCCAGACTATTGCAGTCTTTGTTAAGCCGCAGATGGGTGAGCAGGGCTATGGTCTGTCTGCCTATGCCACAGCTGGCGCACCAGACGTTGTACCTTACGGTGATACGGTTGTGTATCTGCGTGGCGGTATGAATGGCTGGGGCACTGATAACCCAATGGGTTACAAAGGTGACGGCGTTTATGCGGTTGAAATCAATCTTGAAGAAGGTGTGACGCATGAGTTCAAAGTCGCCTCTGAAGATTGGGCAGCAGTTAATCTGGGTGCACCAGATGGCGCAGACAATGTTGTGGTTGAAGGTGAAGAAACACTGCTGGCGACCAGTAACAACAATCTGAGCTTCACTGCTGATACCACTACGTCTTACAAGTTCAGCCTGGATGCCAATGACACCGCAGAGCCTCTGCTGATAGTGAGCAAGGCCGATGCGTACTTTGACAACCCTGTGTATCTGCGCGGTGGCATGAACGGTTGGGGAACCGATAATCCGTTCGAATTCCAGGGCGAAGGTGTGTACGAAACCGCCATCGACATGGAAGCAGGTACCTACGAGTTCAAAGTGGCTACCGACGACTGGGCAACGGTGAACCTGGGCGCAGTAAGCGGTGCCGATGAAGACCGTCGTGTCGAACTGGGTCAGGATAAGCCTCTGGCAACCACTAACGATAATCTGTATATCGAAGTGCTGGATGCTGAACCTTACCTGTTCCAGTGGGATAACTCAGATGTAGCAGAGCCGGTCATCCGTGTGTTCAAACAGCAGTTCTTCGGCACCACGCCGGTCTATCTGCGTGGCGGCATGAACGGCTGGGGCACTGACAATGAACTGAGCTTCACCGACGGTGACTACACGGTTGATATTGAGCTGTCTCCTGGTCTGGTTGAGTTCAAGGTGGCATCGGAAGATTGGTCTGCCGTTAACCTGGGTGCTCCAGATGGTGCGGATAATACTGTGACGCTGGGCACACCCATTACGGTTGCGCCGAGCAATAACAACCTCAGACTGGATGTACCGGCAGCAGGTCTCTACGAATTTAAAGTAGAAGGCCCGAATCCGGCCAGTCCGACGGTAACAGTTACTGAAAAGTAATCTTGCGTAATTGAAATAAGTAAAAGCCGGTCCTCGCGACCGGCTTTTTTGTCTTTTCAATTCTTGTGTAACGCACTAAGCTCATTAGCGCATGCTTTAAGATAGAAAGAACAAAGGATCAATAATGAAAAAAGCACTGACACTCACGTTTTGCTTAATGACACTTATAATAACTGGCTGTGCATCTACGTCCTCTTCGTCCAGCGTGGCGGAAAAACGTCAGGCTACCCTACAAATGAAAGATGAGACGCTCACGCAACTTTATCGGGATAAACCGGATGTGCGCGAGCAAATTAATTCTGCCGCTGGCTATGCCGTATTCTCCAACGCTAATGTCAATGTCATATTCATTGCCGCCGGTGGCGGCTATGGTGTAGCGCGCAACATGCGTACTAAGCAATACACCTACATGAATATGGCTGAAGCGGGTGTAGGTCTCGGTTTTGGTGCGAAGGATTATCGCATAGTCATGGTGTTCCATACCGAGAAGGCCCTGAATCAGTTTATTGAGTCGGGCTGGACCTTCGGTGGTAATGCTGATGCGGCAGCCAAAGCGGGAGATAAAGGCGGCTCAGTGGAAGGTGAGGCCTATTATGGCGACGTGACCGTCTACACGTTCACCGAAGCAGGGCTGGCATTGCAGGCCACCGTAAAAGGCACAAAATTCTGGAAAGATTCAGAGCTTAATTAAGCTTTGCCTGCAACATGCGTAATTGTTTTTCTATACCCGGCGTGACGTTACCGGCGCGCTGGCTTCTTCGTAAATAATAATACGCTTCGGCCCAGTTTTGCTGCTCTGTCATCAGGGCAGCGGCTTTAGCATTTATTTCAGGATCGTGTGGCAGGGCGTCAGCCAGCAAACGGCTGGTTTTTATCACCATCTCACGATTATTCTGCTGTCGATACAGCTGCTGTGACCGTTTTACCATCTCCAGCCAGCTGATGTTCTTCTCAAACAGCGCCAGACCTAACCGCTGGTGCTCGTCGGCAGGACGAGGCAGGGCAAGCATTTGTGGCTCATCGACAAACGGATAATCCGCCATGAGCCGCTTCACCATCGCAAACCCCATATATTCCTCAGCAGGCAATACAGGGCGATTGCGCCACGCCTGTTCAATGCTAATGTTTTTCCACGGTGTAAACTGGCCTTGGCTTTCAATAGCGCGATAAAAACTGTCTGCTAATAAGAAATAACCCTGTAGATTGGGGTGCAGGTGCTCCAGCATTAAGGCATTGCCGATAATGCCATTGGCGCTGCGGCTACGCAGGTGAGCTTCACTATCAACTAAGGTGACGCCAGGACGGTCAGCCAGGCCCTGAATGACGTCATTGATTGCCTGCGGTGCTCTGAATCTTAACAGGTCGGCGTCTTTAGCATGGGTAAAGTAGGCGCGCGCCTGTTCATGCTGTCCGCGAGCCTGGGCGCTGCGTCCTATCGCATACCAAAAATCGGCACTATACGTGCGCGTATCTGAATCAATATTAACGCTCTTGCCCTGCGCGTAATCCTGCAGAAGCATGCGCTCATTGTCGGTCATGGGTGAACTGGAAAATGGCGCCTGATTGGCCAGGTTTGACGCCATGGTGGCAATGTAAACCGGTATGCCGTGCGCACGGTATGTCTCTATCAGACGTTGCATATTGCCGGTAAACTGCTCAATGCCAGCGTTATACATAGCAGAGCCATACGGAATATCCTTATGCTTTGCGATCTGTGCCATCAAGGTGCGTGAAGCGCCTGCCTCATTCGTAGCTGCGGGCAGGAATGCTGCGTACAGTGACTGCATAAGCTGAAACAATCGCCACTCTTTAAGTGATAGATACAGCCTCATAATGGCTGGGTTGGTAATGTCGGTATAATTTGAGCCAACGCCTAATATACCCAGATATTCATTGTGACCTGCGTAGATCAGGACGGCATCAGGCGCGATCTCGACGATATCGTCGGCTAAATCCAATAAGGTGTAGGAATTCACTGCAGACAATGAGGTATTGATTACCTCTACATGATGAGAGGGCAGTGAAGCACGCAGTCTGTGTTCGAGCATTCCGGCCAGAGACGCACCTAATCCATAGGGGAAACCGGCCGCGGTCGAGCCGCCCTGTACCACGATTCGCACGCTATTTTCAGGCTTGTCTTTGAGGAAAAAGGTGGGTTCCAGTGTCACATTTGGCGCGCGATTGGGATCTGGAAAGTAGCGGGAAATGATATCTGGCCTGGCAAGTCGATAGTCGGGATGGGCAGGATTATCGATAAAAAGCGGTACGGTCTGACCGAAACCGACCAGCCTGAGAAGCCCTTCAAAAAGGATAAGAAAAACAAATGGCAGGGCAATGGCAATGAGCCTGAACAGCCAGATCCGCATGACTTACTTCACTCCTTTTAGCTGCGACAGGAAGTAGCTGGCCCGTCGGTTATCAGGCTCAATAGTCAGTATGTGTTCAAGCTGTGCAATGGCCTGATCACGCTCAGCGGATTTAAACAGGGCTTCCGCCAGAGTTAATCGACTATCGATATTGTCCGGCTGCAATTGCACGGCCCGTCGCGCATACCATGCAGCCAGCTTTGGTTTTTCCGCTCGCAGGTGCAGGCTAGCTGACGCATTGGCTGTCTGTGATTCAAACGGCAATGCATCATACAAAATGCCCGCCACCCGCGCCGCTTCTGTCCAGCGCTGTTGACGCTGATATCCCTTAAGCTGAGATTGCTGCAGGTCGAGCCAGGGTTCTCCCTGTATACGTCGCCAGGTAATATCACCGGCAAACGTATATTTATCATCAAATGTCACGGTTGTCGGGGTGTCTTTAAAGGGATAATCATTGGTCAACTGGTTTATTTTAAATTGCGCATACAACTCATCCGCCTCGGTTAACGGTACCTCCTGCCATGCTATCTGCCGCGACGCTTCAAGTGATATCGATGGGGTTAACCAATTATTGGCGATAGACTGTGCAAAGGCCTCTGCCAGCACAAAATATCCGCGTTTGTTCGGATGCAGGTGTTCGAGCATCAGGTTATTACCGATAAGTCCCGTCACGGATGCTTGTTGCATCGCACTGTGCACATCAACCAGATACGCATCATATTGCAGTGCTGTTTGCATGATCACCTGATTGAATTCACTGGGGGCACGAAAGCGCAGGCCGTCTAAATCGCTGGCACGCGTGTAATGCTGTTGCGCCGTATTGATATCACCGCGATGTTCCAACACTCGAGCGTGACAGAAATGCGCATTGGCGCTGTCAGCGTATTGTTTTACTAACGCTGAACTGACCGCTTTATCCAGCAAGCGCCCTGTCATGCATGAGGCTAGGGTAGGATTATCCAGCGTATTGCCGGAAAATGGAGGCTGTCCGGTATCGTTGGACGCTATCGTGGCAACAAAGGTTTTGACGTCATTATCAGCAATCTTTCCAATCAAATAATTCAGGTTATTTTCAAACTGTTCGACGCCTTTTTGGTACATTTCGCTGCCAAATTCAATATGTTTATGCTTGGCAATCGACGCCATGACAGTATGGTCACTGACGCCTTGTGCACGACTATCAGGCGCAGAAATAAGCACTGATTGCATCAGTTGGAATAGGCGCCAGTCGCGAAAAAATAAAAACGCCCGGGTCAGCCATGCACTGCCATAAGATGCATAGCTGGAGCCTACGCCCATGACCCCCAGAAATTCATTGTGGCCGGTGTATATCAGCACGGCATCAGGCTCAATGGCCAGCACTTCATCGACAATATCAATCAGTGTGTAGGTGTTGATGCTCGAAATCGCGACCGACAGCACCTCAATATCCTTATCAGGATAAAGGCGTTTAACACGCTGTTGTAACATGCCGGACAGAGAGCCAAAGCGTCCATAAGGAAAGCCCGCTGCAGTCGAGCCACCCATCACCACAATACGTACTTGTCCCGGTGCTTTCTGCAATGTAAATAATTGCGTATCCGGGCTCACGTTTGGCGCGAGGTCTGGGTGATGGAAGTAGCGTTTTATCAGGTCGGGGTTAGGCTGCCAGACGTCGCTCTTTTCGCTTGCTGGCACAAACAACGGGTAGTCTTTTACGCTGACTGTCAGACGCAATAGGCCCTCGAACGCCAGGATAAGCATAACCGGTATGGCCAGTGCAATCAGATAAAAAGATTTGGGTGTTGAAGAAGAGGACATGCGACGCGTTGGTAATTTCTGGCCTGAGTAAATTCAGCCATCTAGACTAGAAAACTCCATCATGCCCGGTCAAGTAGAGTTTTTTGGGGTTTCGACATGTGCTTGCCACTGACGCGACTTTTCTGGTTCAATACTTTCACTTTTTGACCTACCAGCAGTCTTTTCACTAAGCAGTACTCATGACCGCCATTTTAGGGATATCCGCACTTTACCATGACAGTGCTGCGGCGCTGGTGATTGATGGCACTATCGTTGCTGCCGCTCAGCAAGAGCGGTTTACCCGGGTTAAACACGATCCGTCGTTTCCGGACAAAGCCATTGAATATTGCCTGGGTGAAGCGAATCTTTGCCTTGAGCAGCTCGATGCCATTGTCTTTTACGACAAGCCTATGCTGAAATTTGAGCGACTTCTGGAAACCTATCTGGGCCATGCGCCGTTTGGCTTTCAGTCATTTTTACGGTCGATGCCGGTATGGCTGAAAGAAAAACTGTATTTCAAGTCACTGCTGCGCCGTGAGCTAAGAGCACTTGTCCACAAACAACGTGCAGAGCAAAACGGCACCAGCGTGGCAGCCGAGAAAAAGCGCGATAAACGCCCAGGCCTGCCGACACTGCTTTTTACCGAACATCATCAGTCTCACGCCGCATCGGCTTTTTTTGCCAGTCCATTTGAACAGGCGGTGGTGTTGAGTCTGGATGGAGTAGGGGAATGGGCAACCTCGTCAATGTGGCTAGGCAAAGGCAACACGCTGACACCCCTAGCCGAAATACATTTTCCACATTCTCTCGGCCTGTTGTATTCAGCGTTTACCTATTACTGTGGGTTTAAGGTAAATTCTGGCGAGTACAAGCTGATGGGGCTGGCGCCCTACGGCGAGCCGCGATTTGTCGACACTATTTTGGAACATCTGATCACGCTGTTTGAGGATGGCAGCTTCGCTCTGAACCTTGATTACTTCGATTATTCGGCTGGCGCCTCGATGATCAATAAAAAGTTCGAAAGCCTGTTTGGTCATCCTCGATTTGACGACGCATCTGCACCTACTCAGCTGCAAATGGATATTGCTCGCTCGATTCAGGAGGTCACTGAGCAGGTGGTACTGAAGATGGCTCATCATGCCTTTAATCAAACTGGCGTGACACGTTTGTGTCTGGCTGGCGGTGTGGCGCTTAACTGTGTAGCGAACGGGCGCATCTTGCGAGAAGGGCCGTTTGAGGACATCTGGATCCAGCCCGCGGCGGGTGATGCCGGTGGCGCGCTGGGCGCGGCATTGATGGCGTGGCATGGCTATTTTGACGGTCAGCGCCAACCTGAACTGCCAGATAGTATGCGCGGTGCACAGCTGGGACCGAGCTACAGCAACGAAGATGTCGTCGCGCAGCTTGAATTACAAAAGGTGCCATTTCATTATCTGAATGATGACACCTTGTTTGCGCATGTCGCGCAGCTTTTGGCGAATGAGCAGGTAGTAGGGTGGTTTCAGGGCCGCGCTGAGTTTGGTCCCCGTGCGCTGGGCAATCGTTCTATTCTCGGCGATCCACGCAGTGCCAGCATGCAGCGACAGATGAATTTAAAAATTAAGCAGCGTGAATCATTCCGGCCTTTTGCTCCTGCGGTGTTAGAGCAGGATGTCAGCAATTTCTTCAATCTCGACAAGCCAAGTCCTTATATGCTGCTGGTGGCAGATGTGGATGAGAAGCGGCGTCAGCCAAAAGCTGCGGGCGTGTCCGGTCTGGCAATGTTGGAGTCACCGCTGTCCGATATACCGGCAATAACCCATGTGGATTATTCAGCTCGGGTGCAAACAGTGGATAGTCAGCGCAACTCTCGCTTCTATGCATTGATAGAAGCGTTTAAGCAACACACCGGGCTTGGCATACTAATTAATACTTCGTTTAACGTACGTGGCGAGCCACCGGTGCTCAGCGTAGACGATGCCTTACGATGCTTTTGGGCGACCGATATGGACGTACTGGTCGTCGGCAACTGTGTGTTGATGAAAGCCGAGCAGCGCGCAGCGGATATTGAGCGGGCGAAAGCTGTCACTTTTGAGGAAGACTGATGATAACGATTACTCGTCATGACACGCAGGAGCTCAAGCAATTCGCATTAATGATGAGCTGGGCTTTCCCGGCGGTATTCGCGCTATTGTTACCCTGGTTGTTCGGCCATTCAGTCATGCTGTGGCCGTTTGCGGTGAGTGTTGTCATGCTGTCACTCCATGTCGTTTATCCACGGGGTATTTATTATCCTTACCGGGCATGGATGGCGATTGCGCTCGTGTTAGGCTGGATCAATACTAGAATTATACTGGCAGCCGTTTTCTTTCTGCTGATCACGCCATTTGGCTTACTCGCCAGAGCGGTGGGTAAACTGCAATATAGAAGAACACCGGTAAAGCCTGATTCAAACTGGGGTGAACGTAAGCCGGGTGAGACTAAACAAGAATTGGAGCGTCCCTTTTAATGGTGGAATTTTTACAGGATCTGTGGGCCTTTTTACGGGTGCGAAAAAAGCTTTGGCTATTACCTATTATTGTCATTATGGCGCTGCTTGGTGCACTGGTCGTGGCCACGCAACAATCCTCACTGGCGACATTTATCTACACGCTTTTTTAGCGTGAATACGTATGCAACAGGCTGACGTTTCTGTTAACCAACCGTTAACATAGCGGACATGACAAATTTTACGGGTCGGTCAGGACATCCAGGTACCTGACCACTCAAGAGTGTTCTATGCTGAATGTAACGCCAACCAGACCGATTAACGTATTTGCACCTGTTATTCTCGCCTCCACGCTATTGTTTGCCTGCTCGTCTCCACACGCTCCTTCTGATACGAAAATACAGGAGGGTGATGTGACAGCTGCTGAGCAACTAGATAAAAAGCATAGCAAGCCAGTGGTGTATCAGGTGTTTACGCGCCTGTTTGGAAATACCAATAGTACCAACGCGCCGTGGGGCACCATTGAACAAAATGGCGTGGGCAAATTCAGTGACTTTACTGACGAAGCCCTGGCTGGCATCAAGCAGCTTGGTGTGTCTCATGTCTGGTACACCGGTATTCCTCATCATGCCGTGATCAACGATTACACGGAGTATGGTATCAGTCTGGACGATCCGGATGTGGTCAAAGGCCGCGCGGGTTCACCTTATGCCGTTAAAGATTATTACAATGTGAATCCTGATCTGGCGGATGACCCTGCTCGTCGACTTGAAGAGTTTGTAGCACTGATAGAGCGCACTCACGCTCATGGCATGAAAGTGTTGATTGATATCGTGCCTAATCATGTTGCCCGTCGTTATGAATCATTAAGCAAGCCGGACGGCGTCAGTGATTTCGGTGCCAACGATGACACCAGCGTTGAATATGCCAGAGACAACAATTTTTACTACATTGTTGGCGAATCTTTCGCGGTACCTGAACCTGAGGGAGACTACCAACCCTTGGGTGGCGATAACCATCCTCTGGCAGACGGGCAGTTCGACGAATCCCCGGCGAAATGGACGGGTAACGGTTCCCGTGCCGCACAACCGCATTTTCACGACTGGTATGAAACTGTAAAAGTTAACTATGGTGTTAAGCCTGACGGCAGCTATGATTTTCCCCGCTTGCCTGCCGACTATGCTGATAAAGACTACCGTGAACATGCGGCATTCTGGGCTGATAAAGACCTGCCGGATAGCTGGCATAAATTTCACGACATCGTGCATTACTGGCTGGACAAAGGCGTGAACGGCTTTCGCTACGATATGGCTGAAATGGTGCCGGTTGAGTTCTGGAGTTATTTAAACTCATCTATCAAGATGAAGGACCCGGACGCGTTCCTGCTGGCAGAGGTTTATAACCCGGATTTGTATCGTGACTATCTGCATCTTGGCAAAATGGATTATTTGTATGACAAGGTGGGTTTTTACGACACGCTGAAGCCGCTCATGCAGGGCCGTGGTAGTGCTGATGCGCTTGAGTCTGTGCATGACAAGGTCATGGATATCGAACAGCATATGCTGCATTTTCTGGAAAACCATGACGAACAGCGCATCGCCAGCCCTGATTTTGCAGGCGATGTGAATAAGGGCAAGCCTGCAATGGTGGCATCTGCGCTGATAAGCCGCGCGCCGACGATGCTGTATTTCGCGCAGGATGTGGGTGAGGATGGCAGTGAAGAAACCGGATTCGGCGATCCGACTCGTACCACGATTTTTGATTATGCCGGAGTGCCTGCCCATCAACGCTGGATGAACGAGGGCAAGTTTGACGGTGGCCAGCTGACCGAGCAGGAAAGCGCACTGCGTGACTACTATATCAACATCATGAACGTTGCTGCATACCACCCTGCTATGGCCGGCAACTATCAAAGTATTCACAGTGCAAACCGTCAGTCAGGCACTGATTACAGCGACCAGCAGTTTGCTTTTGTGCGCTGGCAGGACGATGCGCGTTTGCTGGTGGTCATTAACTTTGATAGCGCCAACAGCGCCACCTTTGATTTACGAGTGCCTGACGATGTTATTGCACGCTGGATGCTTGAAGACGGACAATATCCACTACGTGACGAACTGGAAGGCAGTGACGCCACGCTGGTCGTATCGCAAGGCGTTGGACGAGTGACAGTTTCGCTTGCACCTCTGGCATCGCGAGCCTGGACACTGTGAACATAAGATCCCTCAGCGCGCTGCTGTTGTTATGCGTGCTCCTGAGCCCGTTAAGTAGCGCGCAGCAAAAACCGTCTGGCACGGTGCTCATTAATGAACCTGTTGTTATGCCGGGACTGGAACGCGAACGCATTATCAGAGTGTATCTGCCACCGGGTTACGCCGACAGTGAAGAACTTTATCCGGTGCTGTACATGCATGATGGGCAGAACCTGTTTGATGCGAAAACCGCTTATGCCGGTGAATGGCAGATCGATGAGACGCTGGACAAGCTTGCTGCAGAGCAGAGCCTGAAACTCATTGTTGTGGGTATTGATAACGGCCAGGAAAAGCGTATGAACGAGCTCAGTCCCTGGACCAATCCGCGCTTCGGTGAGGCAGAAGGAATGCAGTATATGCGCTTTATCGTCGATACGGTAAAACCCATGATTGACAGGCAATATCGCACACTGGCCGCACGGCAGCATACCGCAATCATGGGCAGCTCGATGGGCGGACTCATGTCACATTTTGCTCTGTTCGCATTTCCTGAAACGTTTTCCAAAGCCGGTGTGTTTTCGCCGTCATACTGGTACGCAGACGCGGTATTTGATTTTACCGCGGCTCGAACTCTGGCAAAGGATGCAAGACTCGCTATGCTGGTCGGAACTGAAGAGGGTGAAGGTATGGTAGAGGGGCTGACTCGCATGCGTGATCAGCTTCGTAAAGCTGGTATCAGCGAGCAGCAATTCACCAGTAAAATTGTGCAGGGCGCTGAACACAATGAAGCGTTCTGGCGCGATGAATTCGGCGCCGCGGTCAGTTGGCTTTTCAATAATAATAACGAAAACGGGCAATAATCATCATGAGCTTTTCATCCATAAGACGCTATGCGCTGCTGGTAGTCGCTTTAGTTTGTTTACAGACACATGCAGCAAGCTACGTTAGCCATCAATTGACTGGTCAGGCACTTGTCATCAACACCGATGAAGGGCGCCTTACGTTAACTGCGCTCCATGAAGGCGCGATGGAAGCGTTTTACCAGTCGCACAATGTTAAACAAATTCAGTCGTTTGCCCGTGCGGGTGAGCCCGTATCTACTGACGTATCAGTGCAGGAAAATGACAAGGCACTGACCTTTGTGGCACCTGAACTGACTGCGGTGATCAACAAATCTCCTTTGCGCATCGACTATTACCAGAGCGGTCAACTGTTACTGGCAGAAGAAGTGGGGTTATTTGTGCAGGACACTGTGCGTGGCTTTCGTTTCAGACTGGATGAAAATGAAAAACTCATGGGCGGCGGTCAGCGCGTATTGGGTATGGACCGACGAGGCCATCGGCTGCCGTTGTACAACCGTGCGCACTATGGCTACACCACCGAATCAAGTCAGATGTATTACAGCCTGTCGGCGGTGATGTCCGATAAAAAATACATGCTGATATTTGATAATTCAGCCAATGGATTTATGGATTTAGGCCATACCGATCCCGATGTGTTGCAATTTGAGGCCGTTGGTGGACGTACGTCTTATATCGTTATTGCCGGTCAGGATTACCCCAAGCTCATTGAAAACTATGTACGCGTGACTGGCAAACAGCCGTTGCCACCGCGTTGGGCCCTGGGTAACTTTGCGTCTCGTTTTGGCTATCACAGCGAGCAGGAAACCCGCGATACCGTGCAGCGCTTTATCGATAAGGACTTTCCGCTGGATGCCGTGGTGCTCGATTTATATTGGTTCGGGCCGGATATCAAAGGCCATATGGGTAACCTGGACTGGGACATTGGGGCATGGCCAAACCCGGCAGGCATGATGCGGGATTTGCGCGAAAAAGGCGTAAAAACCGTGGTGATCACCGAGCCTTTTATTTTGAGCAATGCTAAAACCTGGCAAAGTGCAGTGGACGCCGGCGCGCTGGCCAAGGATCACGCCGGCAAGCCGAGGCGGTTTGATTTCTATTTCGGTAATACCGGGCTGGTTGATGTTTTTGATGAGCGCGCCAATGACTGGTTCTGGTCGTTTTACCAGCGTCTTGCTGAGCAGGGCGTTGCTGGCTGGTGGGGCGATTTGGGCGAACCGGAAGTACATCCCGCTGATAGCCTTCACACGTTGGACGGCGTCACGGTTACCGGTGATGAAATTCACAATGCTTATGGACATAAGTGGGCGCAAATGGTTTACGAGCGCACGCTGGCCATGCAGCCTGATGCTCGTCCATTTGTGATGATGCGCAGCGGCTTCGTTGGCAGTCAGCGTTACGGCATGATCCCATGGACCGGTGACGTCGACCGCTCCTGGGGCGGCTTAAAACCGCAGGTTGAACTAGGACTGCAAATGAGTCTGTTTGGACTGGCCTATACCCACTCCGATTTAGGAGGCTTTGCCGGTGGCGAGGTGTTCGACCCGGAACTTTACATCCGCTGGTTACAGTTTGGTGCGTTCCAACCGGTGTTTCGCCCTCATGCGCAGGAACATATCGCGCCAGAGCCAGTATTTCATGACGCCTCCGTGCAGGATATTGTGCGCCGATATATCAAACTTCGCTATGCGCTTATGCCGTATCACTACAGCTTAAGTATGCAAAACAGCTTATCGGGCATGCCATTAATGCGTCCGCTGTTTTTTGAAGATGAAAATAACCCTGAGCTGTTGGCAGAAAAGCAGGCCTTCCTGTGGGGGGATGCGTTTTTAGTCAAACCGGTAACAGAGCAGGCCGCAACTGAAGTAAGCATGCCGCTGCCCGGCGGTGTGTGGTTTGACTACTGGACCGGTGAACGCTATCAGGGTACCCAGGCAGTTACTGTGGCTGCACCTCTCGAACGTTTGCCTGTGCTGGTCAGAGCAGGGAGCTTTATTCCAAGCATCGCGCCGACACAGCATCTTGATGATTACAGCACACGCGAGCTGACGGTGACCTATTATCATGATGAGAGCGTCAGCCGCGCCGAGTACACCATGTTAGAAGATGACGGAAAAACACCGGATACGTTGGCCGAAGGCAAGTTTGAAACCTTATCGATGGGCGCAACAGCGACAGATTCTGAACTTATTCTCAGTTTTAACCGTGAAGGTCGCTATCAAGGTTCACCTGATGTGCGTAAGCTTACGCTCGTCATTCAGAACCTTGCACAGCAGCCCGGTGCCATCACCATTAATGGTCAGGTAATGTCATCTGTGCAGCGGCAAACCGCATGGGATAGTCAGTCTGGCACCTTGCGTATAACAACATCCTGGACGGATTCGCTTACCGTATCGGTAAAATAACGTGTCGAATTCAGGCTGACGTTGCGATGAGCACGTCAGCCTGATGAGCAAAACGTTTCGCCATTTCAGCTATCGCCTGAGCAACCTGCTGCTTTAACTGTACCGCATTAGCTGGTGGTGGTGAGTTAGGAGTGGGAAAAACGCCATAGCCTGCCAGCAAACAGTGCCATGACACAGACGGATAGTATTGTGCCATGTTGCGGCTGTTAATGGTTTGCGTAATGTCCTGACCGCGCTGCCAGCTGTCCAGTACCGCTTGCAGATTATCTGACAGAAGGGTGTTGTCGCGATTATCCTGCCAGTATTGACCCTCTTTGCCATTCACCTTGTAATGACAGACGATATAGTCACGGATCCCTTCGAATCGGGCGTTGATACGTTGGTTAAATTCATCACGGTGCAACGCACTGCATTGACCGGCAATAAAAGCACTACAGAAACTGCTGATGGTTTCCTGAACCAGGTGCAAGGCGGTGGCTTCCAGTGGTTCGATAAATCCTTGAGATAATCCTACCGCCAAACAGTTTTTCACCCAATGATTGGCCAGTCGTCCTACTTTCATTTTTAGATGACGAGCCTCAACGTCGCTATCGAGAAGGCCAAGTTCGCTACGCAGTTCGGTCTCGGCCTGATCCGCACTGATATATGACGAGCTATATACATAGCCGTTACCAACCCGTGACGTCAGCGGAATATGCCAGCGCCAGCCGGCCTGCATCGCAACAGAACTGGTTTGTGTGCCGGGGCAGGGCTCTACAGCAGAAGGAATGGCGATTGCCGAATCGTTAAATAGATTATCCGCAAAGGGTACAAACGGCTCGTGTAGGGCCTGCTGGATCAGCAACCCTCGAAAGCCTGAACAGTCAACAAACAGTTCTGCCTGAAGGTCTTCACCGCTGTCGAGCTGCACGGCGCTAATCGCGCCGCTGGTATGACATTGCACCTCGGTCACGTTGGCCTGAATATGACGAATGCCTCTGCTTCTCGCGATCTTGCCGAGAAATTGCCCTAATAAGGCCGAATCAAAATGATAGGCGTAGCTGACACCTAGATATTGGCCTTCGTGTGAAAGCGGACTGAGGCGATGCTCAGCCAGATGCGCTGCGAGAAAAAAGGCATCGGGATGGGCATGCACATCAATGCCTTGGCGACGTTGAAAGCAGTGTTGTAAAAAGAGACCAGCCGTCTGTCTGTCTGGCAAGGATGGAAAGGGGTGAAAATAGTGATCAGATTCCGCTCTGTGGCCCCATCCTTCAAAACGAATGCCATTTTTATAAGTGGCATTGCACGCTGGCATCCACTCTGATTCTGCAATGCCTAAGGTATCGAAGAACTGTCTCAATTGTGGCGTCGATCCTTCACCAACGCCGATAATGCCTATCTGCGGAGACTCAATCAGGGTGATCGCAAAGCCCTGCGGACCAAGGTGATGCTGCATTAATGTTGCTGCCATCCACCCTGCGGTACCACCGCCAATAATTACAATCTGTTTACGTGCCGCATCGGAGCGATCTGCCATGCCATGTGTCCTTGCTTAAAATTTACGGCCCATTTTTACTGTCATTGCCTGATATTGCCTATCCCATATACGTTGAATACGTATGCAAATGTTTGTTGCTATGTGAGCTGTGCGGGTAGTATGCGTAGCTCAAATGTTAACATGTGATTAACGTCCTCTGGAGAGTCTACATTGCTACGGGTTGGTTTGTTAATAGCTATGCTAATGCTGTTGAGCGGCATCTCGACGGCATGTCTGGCCAAGTCCGTGCGTATAGTGTCGCCGGATAAAAATCTGACCGTTCAGATCACCGACCAGGATGGATTGCGCTATAGCGTGACGTTTAATGGTGTCACCGTAATCCGCGATGCACGACTGGGCATAGTGTTTCGTGATCGCCCGGCCTTTGGGCTGCAGGGCGAACGCCTCAACGATATCACACCAAAAACATTCAACGATACGTGGTCGCAACGCTGGGGTGAGAGACAGCATGTTATTAATCAATTTACCGAGGCGCTTACAGGATTTACCTTGCCGGATGACTCTTTTGCAGCGTTGCAAGTAAGATGGCGCGTGTATAACGACGGCATAGGGTTTCGCTATGAGATGCTGGGTTCTGGTGAGCAGGGCATCGCTATCACTGACGAGCTGACAGAGTCTACGCTGACGCAAAGCGAACAGGCTCAGGCGTGGTGGATACCGGCGCTAGGATGGAATCGCTATGAGTTTTTGTACCAACAAAGCGGTTTCGCAGACATCGATCGCGTTCACACGCCATTCACTGTTCGTCGACAAGATGGCATCCACATCAGCATTCATGAAGCAGCGTTGGTCGATTTTGCCTCAATGTATCTGGACCAGAGGCGCAGCGGTACGCTGAAGGCCGCATTAGTGCCGCGCTCAGATGGTCTTAAAGTGCTTACTCGTGATGATTTTATCTCACCATGGCGCACCATTCAGGTTGCGCCCAATGCAGTGGGTTTAATCAATTCTGACCTGATCATAAATTTAAATGACGCCAATATGTTGGGTAACGTAGATTGGGTCGAGCCCGGAAAGTATGTGGGTATCTGGTGGGGAATGCATCTGGGCAAATTCTCATGGGGCAATGATGGTGTGCACGGTGCGACAACAGAACGGGCCAGACAATATATTGATTTTGCTGCACAGCATGGCTTCGACGGTGTGCTGGTGGAAGGCTGGAATCACGGCTGGGACGGAGACTGGTTCAAAGATGGCGACCTGTTTAATTTTACAAAGGCCTACACCGACTTCGATTTGGCAGCAGTGTCATCCTATGCCCGCGAAAAAGGCGTGCGCCTGGTTGGTCACCATGAAACATCAGGCAGTGTGACGCATTACGAACAGCAAGTGGAGCGGGCCTATGCGCTGTATGACTCGCTCGATGTCAGACAGGTAAAAACAGGTTACGTGGCCGATGGTGGTCAGATGAAACGGGTAGATGAACAAGGGATCACCCGTTATGAGTGGCATGACAGTCAGTACGGCGTCAATCATTACCTGCGCAGCGTGGAACTGGCAGCCAAATACAAGATCAGCATTAATACCCATGAACCGATTAAAGATACCGGTCTGCGACGTACCTACCCAAACTGGATCAGTCGCGAGGGCGCCAGGGGACAAGAGTTCAACGCCTGGGGCTCACCGCCGAACCCGCCCGAACATGAAGTTAATCTGGCATTTACGCGCATGCTATCCGGACCAATGGATTTTACGCCTGGCATCTTTAATCTGGCAGCGAACGGCCTTGATGCAGAAAACCGGGTTCAGACTACCTTGATGAAACAGCTCGCACTTTATGTGGCCCTGTACAGCCCTATTCAGATGGTCGCCGATCTGCCTGAACATTATGCACAGTATCAGGACGCGTTTCAGTTTATTGTTGACGTGCCAACCGACTGGTCACACAGTATTGCTTTACAGGGTGAGGTAGGTGATTTCGTTGCCATTGCCAGAAAGCAGCGCGATGGTGAAGACTGGTATCTGGGCGCTATCACTGATGAAAATGAAAGAGTGTTAACTATTCCGCTATCGTTTCTGGATGCGAATGTTCGCTATCAGGCGCAGATCTATAAAGACGGCGAAGAGGCGACTTGGCAGACCAATCCCTATCAATACGTTATACAATCAACAGCAGTAGACAAGGAAGACGTGCTGACTTTGCGTCTTGCACCCAGCGGTGGTGCAGCCGTCAGGTTCGCACTGATAAAGAGATGATGATAATGACAAGACTTCTCGTTGTAGCATTTTTACTGTTAGTTCAGGGTGTAACTTATGCACAAAGCCTTGAACGGGTCGAGCCCTCATTTTGGTGGGCCGATATGGTGCATCCCGACTTGCAGCTCATGGTGCATGGCGACAACATTGCAGGCGCTCAGGTGCGTCTCGATTATCCAGGGGTACAGATTGAACGCGTCGAGTCACTGGATAACCCAAACTATGCGTTTATCTATTTATCACTGTCAGACACCTTAAGGCCCGGCATCGCATCACTGGAGTTTGTGTTGCCAAGTGGTGAGAGTGTGTCTCGCCCATATGAATTCAAGCGTCGTCGTGCAGGCTCTGCGCAAAGACAGGGCTTTGACGCCTCTGATGTGATTTATCTCATCACGCCAGACCGATTTGCCAACGGCGATCCAGCGAATGACCAGGTCGAGGGACTTCGGGAAGGACCAGAGCGCGCCTATAAAGGTGGTCGTCACGGTGGTGATATTCAGGGGATCATAGCGCACCTCGACTACATTGAAGATATGGGGTTCACGCAAATCTGGACCATGCCATTGCTGGTCAATGATATGCCCCAGTATTCCTATCATGGCTACAGCACCACCGATTATTACAACATTGATCCCAGACTTGGTAGTAATGCGCTTTACGCAGAGTTATCCGCTCAGGCGAGGCAGCGCGGCATCGGCGTGATTATGGATGTGATCCTCAATCATATAGGCTCTGAACATTGGTGGATGAAAGATTTGCCCAGTGCAGATTGGATTAACAATGGCGGTGAATTCACTCCGACTTCGCATCGGCGCGAGGCACTGCACGATCCGCATGGCGCGATGATAGACAAACAGGCATTTAATGATGGCTGGTTTGTGGAAACCATGCCTGATCTTAATCAGCGCAACCCTCACTTGGCGACCTATTTAATTCAAAATGCGATTTGGTGGATAGAGTTTGCTGATTTATCGGGGATCCGTGTCGACACCTACTCATATTCAGATAAGGCCTTTCTCGGCGAGTGGACGCGTCGCGTCATGCAGGAGTATCCGAATTTCAATATTGTCGGCGAGGAGTGGTCTGTCAATCCTGCTATTGTTGCGTACTGGCAACAGGACAGCCGTCGGCATGACGACTATCAGTCTTACCTTCCAAGCGTGATGGACTTCCCACTGCAGACCACGTTGATCAGCGCGCTGCAGGAGCCGGAAACCTGGGCCACCGGACTACGTAAGCTGTATGAGCTCATCGCCAGTGATTTTCTCTATGGCGACCCATACAACCTAGTCGTATTCGGTGATAATCACGACATGAGTCGAGTGTTTACTCAGCTCAATGAAGATCCTGAATTGCTGAAAATGGCGATGAGTTTCATTATGACCATGCGTGGCATCCCCCAGGTGTTCTATGGCACTGAAATCGCCATGAGTAATGCGGGTACGGATGATCATGGCATTATCCGGTCTGATTTTCCTGGTGGCTGGAGCGATGACTTAGTCAATGCTTTTACTGGCAAAGGGCTATCACCACTGCAGCAGGATATGCAGCTGTTTTTTAAACGCTTGTTGAACTGGCGTCAAACCAGTGACGCCATTGCCCGTGGCAAGTTAACGCAATATGCACCTGACAACGGCACCTATGTGTTTTTCAGAACCAGCGAACGACAGCAGGTGATGGTCGTGCTGAATAAAAATGATCAGCCTGCCAGCCTCGATCTGCAGCGTTTTTCAGAAGTATTGCGCGGTCCGGTGAACGCCGCAGATGCGATCACGGGACGTCCTTACCGTCTTGAGGACACCCTCACCGTCGGACCGAAGCAAACGTTAATTTTACAAATACAACAATAACCATCACCGCATGTCGCGCGAAGAGAGAACATCATGAGCAAGCAACAACCACAACTCAGCTTTTGGCAGGTATGGAACGTCAGTTTTGGCTTTCTAGGCGTGCAAGTCGGGTTCGCACTGCAAAACGGCAACGTCAGTCGTATTCTGTCAGATTTAGGCGCAGACCTGTCTTCGCTGTCGCTTTTCTGGCTGGCCGCACCGGTCATGGGCCTGATTGTGCAGCCGATTGTTGGCGCAGCATCTGACCGTACCTGGAATCGCCTTGGCCGCCGTCTGCCATTTATTTTCGGTGGTGCGTTTGTTGCTGCAACCGCGATGGCATTGCTGCCTAATTCATCCATGGTGGTGGCTATTTTGCCGCCTATGATCTTTGGTCTGCTGATTTTCGCAATTAAAGATGCGGCGTTTAACGTGACCTTTCAGCCGTTTCGTTCGCTGGTGTCAGACATGGTACCGCCGGAGCAGCGTAATCTGGGATACTCCATCCAGACTCTACTGATTAATATCGGTGCGGTAATCGGCTCTATTCTGCCATTTGTGTTTACCAACGTTATTGGCCTGGACAACGTTGCCGAAGCGGGGGAGGTTGCGCCTTCTGTTATCTGGTCATTTTATATTGGTGCGACCTTACTGTTGGGTTCCGTATTGTGGACAGTGTTCAGAACCAAAGAATACCCGCCTGAAGAATATTATCGTTATAAAGGAATGGATGCTGCGCAAGCGGCCAAACCGCAGCAGGAGAAACGTTCACTTGGTGAGAAACTGGCCGGCTTCTGGCAATTGATGAAAGACATGCCACCAATAATGAAGCGACTAGCAATTGTGCAATTCTTTTCCTGGTTTGCACTATTTATCATGTGGACGTATTTTCCGGCAGCAATGGGACAGCACATTTGGGGCGTCGGCGTAGAGTGGTATGACCCGGCCTACATCGAGGCAGCGGGTGGGATTCCCGCCGAGATTGCTGCGGCGAAAAGCAGCGCAGGTGACTGGGTAGGTATTCTATATGCCGCGCAGGCGATTTTCTCGGTGTTATTCGCCGTTGTGCTAACCAAGCTGGCGGATACCTTCGGCAGAAAAACCGTGTACTCTCTGTCACTTGTCGCCGGGGGGCTTGGTTATATCAGTTTCCTGCTGTTTCAGGACCCAACGCTGGTACATGTCAATTTACTCGTTACCGAGGTTACCGTGCCGCAGGGCGCTGTCGGGCTGGTGCTGTCGATGATTGGTGTGGGCATTGCGTGGGCAGCTATTTTAGCCATGCCGTATGCGATTTTAGCGGGCGCACTGCCGGCGGATAAGACCGGTGTCTACATGGGTATTTTTAACTTCACCATAGCGGCGCCACAGATTGTGTCAGGTCTGCTGTCAGGGTTAATCCTGGGCAGCGTGTTTGCCAATCAGGCTGTGTATATCGTGGTGCTGGCCGGCGTATTTATGATGTTGGGAGCCGCGTCGGTATTTTTAGTCAAAGAGCAGGAAGTGCAGGATCCAAATGCCGCTGCTGCTGTCATCGAGTAACCGTTGCACAAGGATTATGCTATGAAACAACAGTCTACATTACGACATTTCTGCCTGTTATCAGGCACGGCTTTTTTCGTTGCCTGCCAGCCTGTATCACAGACAACAGACATGCCTGTTGCCGAACAGACAATCACACAAACTGAGTTGCCTGAGTATTTTGGTACCCGTGAACCCTTTGCTGCTGAAGCGATTTACTTTGCTATGACCGACCGCTTTGTTGACGGCGACCCGAGTAATAATTATGAACAGCAGGGAGGAGACTATCCTACCTGGCAGGGTGAATTGACCGGACCAGAAGGGCAGACTGCGTATGTCGGCTACATGGGCGGCGACTTTAAAGGGATCCTCAACAACGCTGACTATATCCGCGATATGGGTTTCACTGCACTGTGGTTAACGCCGATAGTGGACAATCCTGACCAGGCCTTTGCCGGTGGTGAGCCGATTGAATTTGGCGGTATGTTCAAAGATGGCGGCAAGACTGGTTACCACGGATACTGGGCGAACAATTTTTATCAGGTGGATGAACACTATCCATCTACTGATTTGGATTACAAAACCCTGACCCAAACACTGCGTGATGAATTTGGTATTAAAACCGTCTTTGATGTCGTAGCAAATCACGGTTCACCTTCTTTTTCCATGCCCGTAGATCAGCCCAAATTTGGTGAGCTGTATGACATCGAGGGAAACTTGGTGGCAGATCATCAAAACCTCGAGCCTGAAGCGCTCAGCGGCGATGAACCTCTACATGCATTTTTCCACCGTGAAAAGGACATCATGCAGCTGTCGAATCTGGATGAGTCCAATCCAGCGGTACAGGATTATCTGATCAACAGTTATTTGTACTGGATAGAGCAGGGCGCAGATGCATTCAGAATTGATACCATCAAGCACGTACCACATCATTTCTGGAAGACGATGGCGGATCGCATTCGTGAGCAACACCCTGATTTTTTCATGTTCGCGGAAAGCTATGACTACAATGCTAACTTCATCGCTCAGCACACACAGCCGAAGAACGGTGGCATTAGCGTACTGGATTTTCCCGGTCAGCAGGCCATGACAAAGGTGTTTGAAGATCCGGACAGCGATTTTGCCGCGCTGACCTCTTATTTGCACCTGACTCATGGGCCTTATCAAAACCCCTATGATCTGACCACCTTTTACGATAATCATGATATGCGCCGCATGAATGCCAGTGACGAAGGTTTTATTAATGCCAACAACTGGCTATTTACCAGCCGCGGTATTCCAGTTGTGTATCAGGGCTCGGAAATTGGTTTTATGCGCGGTACCGCTGAGCATGCTGGAAATCGCAATTATTATGGGCAGGAAAATATTGACCGGGCGTCTCAACATCCTATTTATCAATCGCTGAAGCAGATCGCCAATGTCAGAAAAACAACGCCGGCCCTGCAGCGTGGTTTGCAGGTGAATGTGCTGTTTGAAGGTCACCACGCGGCGTTCTATCGGGTTTTGCAAGACGGTGATACCGCGCAGACTGCACTGGTACTGTTAAATAAAGGCCAAACACCTGCAACAATCAACGTGCAGAAGTTTGTTCAGGCGGGGCAGTGGCAGGAGCAGCTGAGCGGCAAGACGGTCACATTAACCCAGGGTCAAACGTTCAGTTCTGACGTGCCAGCCAATGGCGTGCAGGTTTGGGTGCGTGACGGTGTGGTTAACCATCAGGCGCTTGAAGATACATTGATGACGTTGATGGCGAATAAATAATACGTGAGGGGCCGCACGCTGCGGCCCTACTTACCTACCAATATGCTTTGCTTTGTGCCGCAGGATTGTCTGACGACGACATCGACCGGCATCAGGTAAGGCTGAACCTGCTCACCTGCGATCATCTTCAGCAGTTTTTCGACCAGGATTTCGCCTGCCAGACGGGTATTTTGCTGAACGGTCGTCAGTGCCGGCGTAGTAAATGACGAGACCGTAATGTTGTCATACCCCACTACCGCGATTTGCTCGGGCACACTGATTTTTTTATCACGCAGCGCCTGCAATACACCGAGCGCAATCACATCGCTGGCGCAAACGACGGCATCAGGCTGGTAGCCTTCGGCAAGCATGGTCATCACTGCCTGATAGCCAGATTCTTCTGTCGAGATGGCGTCGTACTGGTAGGCTTTTTGACCTAACACGCCTGCTTGCTGTAGGGCGTCCACATGACCGGTAAAGCGCGCCATAAATTCAGGCGCGCTGTTGTCAGCGCCGCCGATAAACGCAAAATGTTTATGACCGAGGTTGAGAAGATGTCGGGTCACATCAAAGCCACCCTGAAAGTTATCACAACCAATCGATACGCCTGGGTGCTCGGCATCCTGAGCGCCCCATCTGACAAAATGGGTGCCCTGGTCAATCAACTGGTCAATTTTGTCTTTGTAATCCAGGTAATTGCCATAGCCAAGCAGGATAATGCCATCTGCTTTATGCGAATCTTCGTATTCAGCGTGCCAGTCATCATTCATGTTTTGAAACGATACGAGCAGGTCGTAGCCGGCATTCGAGCAGGCACGGGTGATACTGCCCAGCATCGACAGAAAGAACGGATTGATCATGGAGTCGTCTGAGGTGGGGTCCTCAAACAGCAACAAGGCGATCGTTTTGCTCTGTTGCTTGCGCAGGTTACTGGCGTTTTTATCAACTTTGTAGTTTAGCTCTTGGGCAATCTTCTGGATCCGCTCGCGGGTTTCCGGATTGACCAGCGGACTGTTGCTCAGTGCACGACTCACCGTCGACTGAGAAACGCCTGCTCTGTGAGCAATGTCAAATGACGTCGCTTTATCTTTCATAATCAATGTAGGGTGTTATTATTTTTCTGCGCAACGCGCTTTTTAAGGTTATACACCAGCGAACTCGGCCAACGCAATGCCTAGTCATGGCTTTTCGGTGCTAACGTTGCAAACCAGATAGGTTTTGTTGTCGATAAAGTCCTTAAGCTAACGACACTTAGTGGTATACTGCGCGCCTTAATTAAACACCCACTTTTATTATTCGAGGTTGAATGAATGGCCGAGACAGAACATCGTCCGACCAACTTTATTCGTCAGATCATTGATAAGGATCTGGCCAATGGCTTGCATACAACGGTTCATACCCGTTTTCCTCCTGAGCCAAACGGGTATTTACATATCGGACACGCAAAATCGATTTGTCTGAATTTTGGCATCGCTGACGATTATTCAGGGCGCTGCAATCTGCGTTTCGACGATACCAATCCGGAAAAAGAAAACATCGACTATGTTCACTCCATCATGAACGATGTGCAGTGGCTGGGCTATCAGTGGGATGGTGATGTTCGCTATTCATCAGATTACTTCCAGCAGTTACACGATTACGCGGTCGAGTTGATTGAAAAAGGTCTGGCCTATGTCGACTTTTCCAGTCAGGAGCAGATGCGTGAAATGCGCGGCACCCTAACAGAGCCCGGCACGAATAGTCCGTATCGGGACACCTCTGTGGAAGAAAACCTGACCCATTTTGAAAAGATGACCAACGGTCATTATGAAGAGGGACAGTGTTGCCTGCGTGCAAAGATTGACATGACATCACCGTTCATGTGTATGCGTGATCCCGTTCTTTACCGGGTCAAGTTTGCTCACCATCACCAGACCGGCGACAGCTGGTGCATCTATCCGATGTATGATTTTACCCACTGTATTTCGGATGCAATTGAAGGTATCACACACTCATTATGTACCCTTGAGTTTCAAGATAACCGCAGACTGTACGACTGGGTGATAGAGAACATCAGCATTGACACCACGCCCAGACAGTATGAGTTTTCGCGTCTTAACTTAGAGTACACGGTCCTCAGTAAACGGAAGCTTATTCAATTGGTTGACGAAAATCATGTTGCAGGCTGGGATGATCCGCGTATGCCGACCATTG
This sequence comes from Aestuariibacter salexigens DSM 15300, assembly GCF_000429145.1. Taxonomy (GTDB): domain Bacteria; phylum Pseudomonadota; class Gammaproteobacteria; order Enterobacterales; family Alteromonadaceae; genus Aestuariibacter; species Aestuariibacter salexigens. The sequence continues at coordinate 762,375 of NZ_AUBH01000001.1, read as the reverse complement.
CTGGATTGCGTCGCCGCGGTTACACGCCGGCCTCCGTGCGTGAATTCTGTGCTCGAATCGGCGTGACAAAAATGGATAATCTGGTCGAAATGGGTATGCTGGAAGCCTGTATCCGTGACGACCTGAATGCCAACGCGCCGCGTGCCATGGCAGTTCTGGACCCGATTAAAGTAGTGATCGAGAACTTCCCGGAAGATCAGGTTGAAGAGCTCACCGCGCCCCGTCACCCTAATCGCGAAGAGTTGGGTCATCGCACCGTACCATTCAGCCGTGAAGTGTACATCGAAGCAGAAGATTTTAGAGAATCTGCGAACAAGAAATTCAAGCGCCTGGTACTGGGTAAAGAAGTGCGTTTGCGTAATGCCTACGTCATCAAGGCTGAACGCTTTGAACAGGATGAGCAAGGCAACGTCACGACGGTCTACTGTAGCTATGACCCGGATACGCTAGGCAAAGATCCTGCCGACGGCCGCAAGGTGAAAGGTGTGATCCACTGGGTGTCTGCGCAGCACGCGCTGCCTGCTGAGTTCAGGCTGTATGACCGTTTATTCACGTTGCCGAATCCTGCAGCAGCAGAGAACTTCGTCGAGGCCATTAACCCCGACTCTCTGAGTGTGGTCACTGGCTGGGTAGAGCCTTCACTCGCTAACGCTGCAGAATGCGATGCGTTTCAGTTTGAACGCACCGGTTATTTCTGTGTGGATAAAGAGTCTGGCGAAGCAAAAATGGTGTTTAACCGCACCGTGGGCTTGCGCGATTCATGGGCAAAAATCGCCGACTAATGGTCGGCGAAATCGTTGTCGCTATTTGTCTGGCTGGGCCTTCAGGGTCTGGCCGGTCACGTTCACACTGTCATCACTCATCAAATAGTGGTAAACGCCCATAATCTCCTCGGGTGTGCGCAGCGTTAATGGATCCTCAGCGGGATACGCACTGGCGCGCATCGCCGTGCGGGTTTTCCCCGGATTGATACAGTTAAATCGCAATGTGCTGTTGTCGTACTCGTCTGCGATAACCTGCATCATCCCTTCGGTGGCAAACTTGGAGATGGCATAGCTTCCCCAGAACGCCCTTCCTTTACTGCCGACCCCTGACGATGTGAAAATCACCGAAGCGTTGTCTGCCTTTAACAACACCGGAAGTAATGCCTGTGTCATAAAAAAGTCGGCGTGCACATTGACGCGCATAATATCGTTATATTCGTTTTCCTGAATTTCCTTAAACGGAGAGAGGTGTCCAAGTAAACTGGCGTTATGCAGTATACCATGCAGTGCACCAAACTGCTGTTCGATGGTGACCGCCATATCCTGGTAATGTTTAACCGTTGCGCCTTTTAAATCCATTGGCACGATGGCCGGCTCTGGCCCGTTGGCAGCGACGATTTCGTCATATACTGCTTCCAGTTTCTTCACTGTGCGTCCCAACAGAATAACCGTTGCGCCATATGCAGCGTACTCAAGCGCAGCCTGTCGTCCGATACCATCTCCCGCGCCGGTCACCAGAATAACGCGATTTTTCAGATAGTCGGGAGTAGGGGAATAATCATGCATGAATAAAAACCTGCCAGATAGTTAAACAAAAGTGAACCACTGCAGCCCGTCACTCTGGGCGTGCCGACGAGCGCGAGAGTATCACTGAAGCGTTGTATGATGTAAACCTGAAAACCGACAGAAAAAACCATTCCTGATGATCAGGCAATGATACAATCGAGCAACTGGATTGGCGTTTTGACGCCTTGTACAGCTACAATTACAAATAGTTAACAAACCTTTGCATTGTGATGACAAAGCCAATAAGATTGGACGTCATACAACTGGTCATACTTGTTTATTAAATGTCTGAATTACGGGTTAATTATCAAACACTCACTCGCCCGGTCAGGATTAACAAGAGAATAACAACAACAGCTTTGAGGGAGAAACCATGAGAAAACTGTTACTAAGCGCTAGTGTGATGGTGGCGCTGGGGCTGACAGGCTGTGGCGGTGGAGAAAACATCGCTGACGTGCGCTCCGAAACACCGGTTCAAACCCCTTTTTCCCGTATAGTCTTTGATCCGGCAAACGGCAACCTGAATGTCCCTAACGACCTTCTTATGCTTCCCGGTGATGACGGATTCTTCGACTATACGCTGAATATTCCGGTCGCCGATCCGACTAATTTCGGCGATCCACAGAACGCACTTAACGTACTGGACGGCTGGTCAGTACAGCATCCATTTGTCATCGAAGTTAATGTGCCAGCGGGCAGTGCGATTGATGCGTCAACGCTGTCTTCAGGTGTATTACTCTACGAAGCAACGTTGGGTCTTGACCAAAGCGATCCTGACTGTGCGCAAATCACAACACCAAGTGCAGGCTGTAAGGTCGGTGACCAATTACAGTATGGTGTTGACTACGTACTGTCGTTAAGTGGTACCAGCACGATAAACGTTGTGCCGTTACGTCCGCTCAAAGCGGCGAAGGGGCATATGCTGGTGATGACCACGGCACTTCGTGATACAGATAATAAAGCCGTGCGAGGCTCAGAGACCTGGGAATCAGTTCGCCAGGATCCGGCAGTTAATCCGTTATCTTCCCCTTCTCAATTACAGTTACAAAACCTGGTTAATTCGTATATAACATCGCTTGAACCCGCGGGTCTGAACAGAGAAGAAATAACCTACGTTGCGGCGTTTACCACGCAAAGCACGCAAAATGTGCTGCAAACTGTTAAGCAATTAATGGTAGCTGAATTCGCTGCGCGCTTTGCAGCGGGCGACCCTGCAGCCGGAGAGTCGCTGCCAGTTATCGTTGCCACTGACGCGCAAGGTCCACAGAACGCCATGGAAACCTTAGGGTTGGTGACCTCTGAGGCGGTTGCTGGTGCAGTGCAGTTAGGTATATCGCAACTACCACCTGAGGCGCAGCCGCTGATTCCATTGATTGAAGCGACTGATTTTGGCGCGCTGCAGACCTGTGACGGACTACTCGGTACAGTTACCGGCCAACTTGGTGCGCTGTGGGGGCCTGTAAATGACTTTGCATCAGCGGTCGCGACTGGGATCTTACAGCAGGCAGGGCCTTTCTGTGCCGCCACTCGCCTGGAAGCAAGTATTTCATTGCCATACTTCCTGGCCATTCCGCGTGCTGATAACCCACTTGCGCCAGTCAATGAATTCTGGGAAGCAGCCTGTGACAGCGGTATTGTGCTGGCCGGTGCGCCGCAAGAGGCACTTGCTGCGGCAACGCCTGGCCCGAATGCGCAACTTTGTCAGCAAGTTGGTCTTGCAGACCTGCGCATCAACGGTGAAAAGCTCGATTACAAGCGAAATCTCACTAAGTTCAGTCCTATCCCTCAGCCTAAAGGTGGAAACAACGGCGATATGACGCTGGACGTGCAGGTGACTGTTCCTAACCCAGCGGTTGCCGCCGGACTGGGCTTCCCGATTGAAATGCCTGAAGCAGGTTGGCCTGTCGTTATTCTGGCGCACGGTATTACCCGCCAGAAAGAAGACATGTTGGCACTGACTGGTGCGCTGTCTCTAGCTGGCTTTGCAACTGTCGCCATTGACCACCCATTGCATGGCTCTCGCGGCTTTGACCTGGATGGTGATGGTACCGATGACTTAAACGCGACAACCGTCAGCGCATTGCACTACATGAATCTGGCTAGCCTACCAACTGCACGTGATAACTTACGACAGAGCGTGTCTGACCTGCTTGGTCTGCGTCTGGGACTGAATGCGTTTGTTGATGCGTCTAGCGGTCAGATGGCTAAACTGGATGGTACAAATGTATCGCTGCAGGGCGTATCACTGGGTGCGATCACCGGTGGTAATACATCAGCTGTAGCCAATACGCCATTCAGTGGTCAGCTGGCGCCATTAAGTGGAATGTTTGCACTACGTGCATCAGCGCTGGAATCACCCGGTGGTGGCCAGGCGCAGTTCCTGCTTGAGTCGCCAGCATTTGGTCCGTTGATCAAAGGCTCGCTGTTAACTCAAGCGTCACCTGAATTCCAAAACTTCCTGATTTCACAGTTCGGCTCAGTGAATGTATCTGAGGCACAGCTTACACAAGCAGTAACCTTGTTCCTTAACAACCTGAGCGGGGACCAGTTGGCATCTGCAAATGCGGTATTCAGCCAATTCGCGTTTGCGGCGCAAACGGTACTTGATGCAGCTGATCCAACCAGCTATGCAGCGACATTAGGCGCGACTACGCCAGTGCTGATGCAGACAGTGGTCGGAGACGGCGGTGCGAACTTGCCAGACCAAGTTATTCCAGTGGCGACGCAGTTACCCAACGCGGGACAGCACGCACTGGCAAGAAATATTGGTCTTGAGCAGGTTGTGTCATCAACGCCTGGTACAGGACCTGGCGCGGATACCGTATCTGGCCAGGTACGCTTTAATGCTGGTGCACACGGCTCTAGTCTGAGTCCTGCATCCAGTGCTGCGGTCACGACGGAAATGCAGCGCCAAATTGCAACCTACATTGCAACGGGCGGACGCTATATCCAGATTTCTAATCCGGACGTCGTCTCAAGCAACTAAATATAAAGTTTATCTACTAAAGCCGGCCTCAGCGCCGGCTTTTTTTATGTCTATTATTCATGTAAACAAGTTGTTAATAACTGTCCTCTATGTTAGTGATAGTGATGCCAACACCAAAAGGGAAAAATATCATGACACGACGAGGAAAATACCATTATAAACAGGCAATTAAGCTTACCATCACCGCACTGTCTGCGGCGGTACTGATTGCCTGTGGTGGTGATGACAATGAAAAACTGACGCAGGTAGAGCCACCGTCGCTGACGCCTGCACCTACACCAACGCCGACACCCGCGCCACCGGTTACCGCTTTTGACCCTGATGGAGTATTGGAAGCGAGTATCCGTTACACCGATTATGGCGTACCGCATATCAAAGCAGACAACCTGGAAAGCATGGCCTATGGCGTTGGCTACGCCTTTGCCAGTGATAATATCTGTATTCTAGCCGACCAAATCGTGCGCTATAACAGTAAGCGTTCAGCATATTTTGGTCCAGATGCGGTGCCCGGTAGCGGTGACTCATCTCACCTGATTAATGATTTTGGCTTTTTGGCTTTGCAGATCAGAGAGCAGGCTGAACAGGGTTTACCAACGTTGTCGGCCAACACCCGTGCGATGTTGCAAGGTTATACCCAGGGTTACAACCGCTACCTGAGTGATACCGGTGTGGCGAATATCGATCCAGCCTGTGCCAATATGCCTTGGGTACAGCCTATTGATAGTGTTGACCTTCTCACCTACGCTTTGGGCGTTGCGTTATTGCCTGGGGCCGCGAATTTTCTTGGGCCTATTTTTCTGGCCGCGCCTGATGGCGTGAACTTTGCGCCGCAACCTGCGCAGGCCAATGTCGAACTGCCATTCTCAGTGAAACCGAAAGTTGATTTACCAGAGATGAATGAAAACGATCTTGGTTCAAACGGCTGGGGTCTGGGCAGCGATATGACTGAAAACGGGCGGGGTATTGTGCTGGGTAATCCACACTTCCCACACACCGGTAACCTGCGTTTCTGGCAATTCCATACCACAATCCCGGGCCATCTGAATGTAATGGGCGGATCGCTTACCGGGTTACCCGGCGCAGTAAACATTGGATTCAATGAAAATGTGGCCTGGACACACACATTTTCAACCGCGGAACACTTTGTGGTTTACCAGTTAGCGCTTGATGGGGGTGATCCACGACAGCTGACGCATAACGTCGATGGTGACCCAAGAACCATTTACCCAATTGAACATGAAATCGATGTGGCGGTTGGGCCTGGTCAGACAATCAAGCTGTCCAAGACCACTTGGCATACCAACTACGGTCCTATGATCGAAGTGCCCGGCAGTTTTGATTGGGGTCCGGGCGGTAATGCCTTTGCGATTAAAGATGCCAATGCGCCGAATTTTGACATCATGGATCATTGGCTTGGCATGAACCTGGCCAGCAGCATGGATGAATTTAAAGAAGTGTTTAAACGCTATGATGGTGTGATCTTCAATAACACCATGGCAGCTTCAGCCGACGGCCAGGTGTTCTACATCGACGACTCGACAGTGCCCGATCTGACGCCTGTCGCAATCAATGCGCTGACGACGAATCCGGTATTGATTCAAACCAAGCAGTTAGCCGGTTTTACGGTTTTACCTGGGTTTATTTCGCAGTTTGATTTCACTGGACCTGTGCCGTATGAAAATGCCCCCAAATATGAAGGTAATGACTATGTGCAAAACTCTAACGACAGTTTCTGGCTGACCAATTTGGATTCGCCTATTACGGGTGTGAATCCCCTATATGGTCAGGTAGGCAATCAACAGTCTCTGCGTTCCAGAATGGCACATACGCTCCTTCAGGACAGTGCAGGCTCAGATGGCAAGTTCTCACCTGCTGAGGTTGAACAGGCATTGCTTAGCAACCGCAGCTATTTGTCTGAGTCGGTATTGGATGAGCTGCTGAGTATCTGTTCTGCAAGAGGTACCGATCCGGTCATGGTGAATGACACACCTGTCGATATCTCACCTGCGTGTGCAGCGCTATCGCTGTGGGATGGCACCATGAATAAGGATAGCGTTGCGGCCCACCTGTTCCGCGAATTTGCTTTCCAGTTCAGATTGTCTCCTCAGTGGACAGTACCCTTTGACGTCAATGAGCCCGTTACCACACCAAGGGGACTGGCAAACAATGACACCACGCTGGCACAGCTCGCTACCGCGATGTTGAATGTGCAGGCTGCCGGGGTTGCGCTGGATGCGACGCTCGGTGAAGTGCAGTTTGTCGAACGAAGCTTGCCGAATGGTGCCGCAACAGGCGTGAAATTGCCATGGGGTGGTGCCCACAATGTTGAAGGCGGTTTTAATGTGTTTGATACCGCGACGGGCAATAACGGTACACTGCTGCCGCGACATGTTTATGCACCGCTTAACAACACTACACGCCTGAGTGCTGAAGGGCAGGGCTATCATATCAACTATGGCAGCAGCTGGATGATGGTGGTTGGCTTTACCGATGCAGGACCACAGGCCAGAGGATTGCTGAGTTATTCCCAGTCTAGCCGCTTCGGCGAGGATGACTTCGATGACCAGACGCTGCTGTACTCCAGTCAGCCACAGCTGCGCAATCTGCGTTTCACTGAAAGCGATATTGCGGACAACCTGGTGATGCAAATCGACCTCTCGTCGAATCAATAAAGACAGGGTATACTTCACCACCACATAAAAAAGGCCCGTTAAGGGCCTTTTCTTATCATTTACGTTTATTGTGTTGTTAAAGGAGAAGTGCTTGGAATTCTTGTACGAATACGGACTGTTTCTGGCCAAAGTTGCAACCTTTGTTGCCGCCATCCTTATCGTCATTGCTGCTGCGGTCGGTGCAGCCAGCCGGCAGAACAAAGGTAAGGGCCAGTTAGACATCACCTCACTGAGCGAGCAGATAGAGCAGCTCACCATGCATGCCAAGCAGCTGGTGCTCAGTAAAGACGCTTTTAAGAAGCTGACCAAAGAAAAGAAGAAACAGGATAAAAACAAGGATGAACAGTCCACAAACCTGTTTGTTATTGATTTTAAAGGGTCGATGGATGCGCATGAGGTTGAGTGCCTGCGAGAGGAAATTTCAGCCATTTTGCATGTCGCATCGGACAAAGATGAAGTGCTTGTGCGTCTTGAGAGCGGCGGCGGTGTTGTACATGGCTATGGTCTGGCTGCGTCCCAGCTGCAACGAATCAAAGATGCCAACATCAAACTAACCGTCTGCGTTGACAAAGTTGCCGCCAGTGGTGGCTATATGATGGCTTGTGTTGCGGATAAGGTGATTGCAGCAAGGTTTGCCATTATTGGCTCTATTGGTGTGATCGCCCAGTTACCCAACTTCAACAAGGTACTGAAGAAGCACGACATTGAGTTTGAACAGCATACGGCAGGGCAGTTTAAGCGAACCCTTACCCTATTCGGTGAAAACAATGAGGCAGGCCGTCAGAAATTCCGTGAAGAGCTTGAAGATGTGCATCAGATGTTCAAAACCTTTGTTCAGGATAACCGTGCTGAACTGGATATCGATAACGTTGCAACGGGAGAATACTGGTACGGTGCCAAGGCCCATGAATTAGGGCTGGTCGATGAAATTGGTACATCAGACGATGTGCTGATGAAAGCAGTCGACTCGCATAAAATTTTCAGTGTGAAATATAGTCAGAAGCGCAATGTTGCCGAGAAGCTTGGGTTGGCTGCTGCGCAGGGAGCGGAAGCGTTACTGGGTAAAATCTGGCAAAAATCTACACAGCCATTTCAATAACAATGCTGGTTCATTAATGAGGCGGCGGCTTGCCCGTCGCGCCAATTCGCTATAAAGTTAAACGCTCGTTTAAAACAATAATAAAATCGATGTCAATTAAAACTAAGGAAGCGATCCTCAACGCTGCCGAATTGCTGTTCTCTCAACATGGTTTTGCCGATACATCACTGCGCATGATCACCTCTGACGCCAATGTAAACTTGGCGTCTGTTAACTATCATTTTGGCAATAAAAAGAACCTTATTCAGGCTGTGCTGCAGCGCTATCTGGATGTGCTTATCCCGCATGTTGAGCAGCAGCTTGAGAGACTTGAAAAGCGCTCCGTTACCTCGATTCTTAATTGTGTACTTGAGCCGGTAGCGCGGCTTAATGACGTGCGTCCCAATGGCACAGCGATGTTTGTGCAACTGCTGGGACGGGGATACACAGAGTCGCAAGGGCACCTTCGTAGATTTATTATGGGACAGTATGGGGACACCATCTCCAGGCTTGTCGCCAGCCTGCATGAGGCGTTACCTGACGTACCAGCCGAAGAAATGTTCTGGCGCCTGCATTTTGCGCTGGGTACCTTTGTATTCAGCATGGCTTCCAGCCAGGCGTTGACCGATATCGCACAGGCAGATTTTAATCAACAAGTGGATATTGAGGGGGTGATAGCGCACCTCGCACCATTTGTTGCTAGCGGCATATCACAGGCATAGAAAAAGCGACCTGAGGTCGCTTTTTTAACGAAATATACGAACTGCGCTTAGCGTGGTGCGCGAGAGCCAGGCTTATGACTTAGTACCTGTTCAGCCCAGTAGGCCTTGACTGAGAATGAAGACGCAGACTTTTTCGCTTTGGCCGGCTTGGCCTTGGCAGGCTTCTTCGCTGCCGCTGGCTTCTCTTCAGCTTTCGCTTTTAACGGCTCGGCTGCTTTAGCTGCACCGCCGCTCAGTTCCTCTGTCATTTCCTGTAATTGAGCAAGACGGACATTCTTTCCGCCATCGACGCTGTACCATCCGCCTTTTGCCTCAATCTCCGGTGCTTTGCCGTTGGCGGCAGTGTAAGCTTCTGTGAAAGCGGCGATTACCTGTTCTTTGTCCAATTTTGTCATAATTACAGTAAACCTATGTTTGTATTATTCTTAATTGCAGATAGGGTCGCTTTTTATACATGTTTTTAACAATAATGTCTAATCACGCGGCCGTTACGCAGATTTACACACTCGTCTACGAGTGAAAACGAGGAACTCACGTGCAAATCAATAACCATGAGCTACATCGCTTTCTTAATGAACTGCTTAAACCAGAAAAAATCAGGGATTATTGTCCTAATGGTCTGCAGGTCGAAGGTAAGGCGGATGTCAGGCGCATTGTCACTGGAGTGACAGCGTCACAGGCACTGATTGATGCTGCGGTAGAGAAGCGAGCCGACGCGATTATTGTTCATCACGGCTATTTCTGGAAAGGTGAGAATCCATGCCTGACCGGAATGAAGCGCACGCGGCTAGCCACGTTGCTGAAACATGATATCAATCTGTTTGCTTATCATCTGCCGCTAGATATCCATCCCAAGCTAGGTAACAACGCGCAACTGGCGCAGCGCCTGGGTATCGAGGTTGATGGTGGTCTGATCGCAGAGGATCCCAACAGTGTAGCCATGCGAGGTCATCTACAGGAAAGTATTAGCGTTGCCGAGATGGCCGCCAGATTGACATCCAGTCTCAAGCGCACACCTTTGGTTGAAGGTGATCAAAATCGCAAGCTGCGCACTATCGCTTGGTGTACTGGCGGTGGACAGGGATTCATTGAACAAGCAGCAGAGCAGGGCATTGACGCCTTTATTACCGGTGAAGTGTCAGAACAGACGATTCACACGGCGCGTGAAATGGGCATAGCGTTTTTCGCCGCCGGACACCATGCCACTGAACGCTACGGCGCAATGGCAATCGGACAGTATCTGGCTGAACAACTGGACTTGTCTGTTGAGTTTGTCGATATCGACAATCCGGCCTAATCAAATGCCTGTTTTAACCACTGCCAGGTGCGTCCAAGTCGTTCGTACCACCACCTTTCGGTTTTCTGAATGTTGCTTGCATCTGGTAGATGGCCCCACCAATGACTATCAGAATAGTGACGAATAAGATGGTCAGTAGGCGCGGGGATAGGTTTCTGACCACGCTGAGTAAAAAACGTGCTGGCTCGCAACATATGGCTGGCAGATGTCACCAGTACGAAGGGTTGACCATTTAATTCGGCGCTGAGTAACTGTGCCTCATCTTCTGTATCCCGAGCGTCTTCAAACATTTTTATCTGTGCCGCAGGCACGCCCAGCTGTTGTAACATTCGGGCATGCATTTGAGCGGTGCTAAATGGCTCTATACCGCCATAGCCAGAGGTGTATACCACTGCATCCTGATTCAGTTGCCATATGCGAAAGGCTTCAATCACGCGGGTCAGAGAACAGGCTTTAAGCTGAGAGGTGATAGGTAACTGGCTATCGTTAGCGTGTCCGCAGCCAAGCACGACAATCTGGTTTGCTGGAATAGAGATATCATATTGCGGGAAATGTCTTTCCAGCGCTCCTAACAGGCTGTTAGGCATAAATGACATAGACGATAGCCATAATAGCACCGTTGCAGTGAGCAAGGTGATTCTGGCCAGCGTCTGCTTCTGGGTGAACAGTAAAATCACGCCTACCGACAGTAAAAACAGTATAATCGGCAGCGGCATCGCCAGTGCACCAAGAATTTTTTTTAGGAAAAAGCCATCCATGTAGTTACGGACCCGTGTGTGATATGACATCTAATGATAAACCAGATCAGAGCTTTGATTCACTGACCAATAAGTTTGAGAAGAATATCTACGGCACCAGTAAAGGTAAACTACGCCATGAGTTGCTGCTGCATGGGGTATCTCGACACCTATCTGACGCGCCCGGTAAACAGGTGTTAGACGCTGGCGGTGGCACGGGAATATTTGCTCAGGCGCTAACAGAATTAGGTGATGTCAGTGTCACTGTTATCGATACCTCTGCCGAGATCCTTGAACGGGCTCGTCAGCAGTATGCACACAATGACGCGCTGTCCTTCATCCATTCTCCAATACAGTCGTTCGAAGCACCGCAGCAATACGATATTGTAGTGTGTCATGCGGTGTTGGAATGGCTTCAGCAGCCACTTTGTGCAATCGACAAACTGGTGTCCTGGCTCAAGCCCGGCGGCTTATTAAGCTTAAGCTTCTTCAACCAAGATGCGAAGCTCTTTGCCAATGCGGTGTATGGCAACTTCGATTATATTTTTGCGGGTATGCAGGTTAAAAACCAGGTGCGTTTGAATCCGCAAAACCCACAGTCGCCAAAAGTAATATTGCAGCACCTGCAAGATTCGCCGTTGGAGATAGTGTATCAGCGTGGCATACGCTGCTTTCACGATTATTTGCGGGATAAAACTCAGCAACAGCGAGACTATGACAAACTGAAACAACTGGAACTGCAATACGGTGAGCAGCACCCGTATCTGTGGTTAGGCAAATATTTTCATATTATTGCCAGGCGCGTCGAGTAGGGCGTTACAGGAATGTGTCAGGGTTAACCTTGCCGGTAAAGTAATACTGCAGGTTTTCTAACGTCGTTTGCGATATCTGCTGCATGGCCTCACTCGTGAAGAAGCCCTGGTGACCGGTAATCAGCACATTGTGAAAGCTCGATAAGCGCTGAAACACATCATCCTGAATGACCTCGCAGGAGCGATCGTCAAAAAACAGCTCTGATTCCATTTCATACACATCCAACCCCAACATGCCAATCTTCTGACTTTTCAGGCCAGCGACGACCGCCTTGGTATTTACTAACGCACCGCGAGACGTATTGATTAGCATCACGCCATCTTTCATCAGATGAATCGCATCATGATTGATCATGTGCTGACTCTCCAGGGTCAGTGGGCAATGTAATGTTATGATATCGGACTGGCGAAACAAGCTTTCAATATCAACGTATTCGCCCCCCAATGCTTCAACATCAGCATGCGGGTAGGGGTCATTACACAGAATTCTGCAGCCAAAACCGTTCAGGATCCTGACGACCGCGCGCCCAATCTGGCCGGTGCCAATTACTCCTACGGTTTTACCGTGCATGTTAAAGCCCATCAAGCCATCGAGGCTGAAATTTCCCTCTTTTACTCGGTTGTAGGCTTTGTGAAGTTTGCGATTTAACGTCAGCATCAGGGCGAGTGTATGCTCAGCCACCGCTTCGGGTGAATACGCAGGGACTCTGGAGACGCTGATACCTAGCTTTTGTGCGTACTGCGTGTCGACATTATTAAAACCTGAACAACGTAGCGCAACATGACCGATTTCATGGGCTTTGAGCGTATCCAGCACGGTTTTATCAACGATGTCGTTAACAAACACGCATATCGCATCATAACGCTCGGCTAAGGCTTTGGTTTCCGGACCCAAACGGGTTTCCAGAAACTCCAGATCAAAGCCATAATGAACACTGCGCTGCTGTAAATAAACCTGATCATATTTTTTACTGCTAAACACGCCGACTTTCATATCTGATGCCCTTTTGCCTATGACGCTATGTCAAAACACAGGCTACCTGCGCAACATGGCCGACACAACGGCCACTGCGCAGGAGCTTGATCTAGCCCAATAGTTTTTCGATCTTCGATGCGATGCTTGAAGGTTTAGTGGTGGGTGCAAATCGCTCAACCACATTACCATTCTGATCGACCAGAAACTTGGTAAAATTCCATTTGACGCTGGTACTGCCGAGCACGCCCGGCGCTTCTGACTTTAAGGTCTTATACAGCGGCGCAGCATTGTCGCCATTGACTTCAATTTTTTTGAACAAAGGGAAGCTGACCCCAAAATTCAGACTGCAGAACTCCTGAATTTCATCATCGCTGCCAGGCTCCTGATGACCAAACTGATCACAGGGAAAGCCAAGTACGACGAGTCCCTCGTCCTTGTAATTTTCGTATAGCTCCTGTAGCTCCTTATATTGCGGTGTAAAGCCGCACTTGCTGGCGGTGTTGACAATCAACAGCACCTTGCCTTTGTAATCTTCAAGTGATTGCATTGCGCCGTTGTTTAATGGCATTTCAAATTGATGAACAGATTGTGACATACTGCCTCCTAGTAATAAGTCGTCTATCCTGACGGCATTGTAGCAAGCAATCAATGAGTCTGAACAACATGAATAACATTGCGTTTATCGGATTGGGGGTAATGGGCTTTCCAATGGCGGGTCATTTGGCCAATGCCGGGCTGGATATTACCGTATACAACCGCACAAAAGATAAAGCTCAACAATGGGCACAGCGTTACAACGGTAAGGTTGCTGAGTCACCCGCCATAGCCGCAGAAAATGCAGATTGTGTTCTGGTGTGCGTAGGTAATGATAATGATGTTCGAGAGGTGTTGACTGGCCCACAGGGCGTTATTCAGCACATCAAGTCCGGCGCTGTTGTGGTTGATCACACGACGGCCTCTGCCGATATCGCCAGAGAAATGTATGATGTTTTTGCAGCAAAGCAGGTTGGCTTTCTTGATGCCCCCGTATCTGGTGGTCAGGCCGGCGCGGAGAATGGTCAGCTCACCATCATGCTGGGCGGCGACGTGGAGGCGTACCAACGCGTTGAGCCTGTGTTGCAGCACTATGCGCGATTTAGCAGACTGCTGGGCGATGCGGGCAGCGGTCAACTGGCCAAAATGATGAATCAGATTTGTATTGCCGGTGTCGTGCAGGGACTCGCAGAGGCACTGCACTTTGGTCAGCAGGCCGGTATGGATTGTGAGGCAGTGATTGAGGTGATCAGCAAAGGCGCAGCACAATCCTGGCAAATGGAAAATCGTTTCCAGACAATGTTAGCCGGTAACTACGAGTTTGGTTTTGCTGTTGACTGGATGCGCAAAGATTTGAATATTGCGCTGGCAGAAGCGAAGCGACAGGGCGCTACGCTGCCACTCACCGCACTGGTCGACCAATTTTATGCCGATGTGCAAAAAATGGGAGGAAATCGCTGGGATACCTCGAGTTTACTGGCTCGGCTGACCAAATAGTACGTTACGCGTAACGCTCATTCGAACATGGACGTACAACTTTTGTCACATCAACGGCTCATAATGCCATTTGTGGCCTTCATACTTAACGACCGCTCTGCCGTACTCTCTTTCAGCACGCCAGGTGCGGTTGTTTAATTTCACCGTCACGCCAGGGTAAAGCTTTTTGTTGGCAATAAGCTTAATCTCCTGCTGATAACCTTCCTTTTGCGCGCGCATTTGTTCAGCTTTGGATTCCATCCAGTTCAGCAGGCTCCGTTCTGATTTAAACATCGCTAGCGCTTCATCAAGCTTGTGCTGTAATTCAGCTGGAATATATTTCGAACGGATCAGATCAAGCTTTTCGCGATGGCGCTCATTGTTTTGTCGTAACTGCGTCAGCAGATCGTCAAGGGTATCTTTTCGCTCTAGCAACACATTAAAGCCATTGCTGAAATCTATCGCCAGACTGCTTCCAGATACCGCACCCAGTGTGCCCGCAACCACCGCTTCCTGGCTTTGTATTTCACAGGCAAACAAGTTGCCATTTGGATTGTCGATAGGGCCTACGATGACGCTACCGCCGCAAATGATTTTGCTATAAGCCAGTTGTCTGCCAATGGTGACGTTACCAGAGCACAGGATCTCTAGCCCCTGACCGTGTTGGATATGAATGCTACCTTGTGCGATTAATCGCGTGCTGAATTCTGTGGCGGCGTCATTAACCTTGCCCATCGCGCCTTCGGTTATAATGATGTCGCCACCTGATTGAATAGTGGCAGATTCGACGAAACCATTTATGGTGATATCGCCTGTCGCCTCAATTTCCATTTTTTCGGTAACGTCACCATTGACCAGCACGGCACCGTTATATTTAACGTTGCCGGTACCAACGTTCACGCCGTTAGTGGTGTAGGTATCGTCAACAATCATCTTCTGATCGCGGAATTTGGGCATCCCCGCTATGCTGGCGACCAATACGTTTTCATCTTTTTCACTGACCTCAGTGCCTGCTTCTGCGACCAGTTCCTGCCACTCGCCAGGCTCTGCGTCTAACGGCGTGCCCGTGATGGTATAACCAGGTCGTCCTTCGGTGGGTGGCAGGCGTTTCAACACAGGAGTGCCTGGCTTGACGCATACGATTTCACCCAGATTGCGCATATCGACCCTGCTGCCTGACGCCGTCTGCGGTCGCAAAACACGCTCAAGGGCGTTGGGAACGAGGGGTTTTAAACGTGAATGTTTGCCATTTCTTGCCGGTAAGCCCTTAGCAATGATCATATCGACGTAAGCACCGCGCTCTACGGTTTCAAGAGAGTGCAATAATTTGCGTATGCGGTTTACGCCTAAACCACGTTTAATACCGGTCTCACGGGCTTTTTTAACCAACGTCTTAAAATCAGGGACTTTTCCGCCGCATGGCGCTGACAGAGACAAGCTAGCTGTCATTTCATCTTCGCTTAGCCTGAATGTGACTTCCGCATCACGACGCTCGCCAATGGTTAAGGTTAATTGTGCATCTGCCTGATTTTGTGCCGCGTCATTGGCAGCATGGCATGCATCAGAAATAGATTCCTCAAACAAAAACAACTCACTGTATTCGGAGCCTGCGATGAAGCTGTACAGTGCTTTGGTGCTAAGTTTTCCTTGAAGCTGCTCGGGTTGAACGACAAGCTCGAGCACCTTGTCTTGATTATCTGTGCGTAAAGTCAGACCCTGCATTGGTGATCCCAAAAGGTTAAACGTTTAAACCGAATGCGTACTGCTTAGGTTATCGACGCTTTATAAAATAACTTTGATAACTTACAGGTTTTGCGCGTATTGATAAAGTGCTCTGAGTATCGCTTGTTTATTCGCATCATCACGATAGGTTTCTGCGAGCTTGGTGAGCTCGTGCTGAAACTCTGCTAACGCAATACTGGCGCCTTTTTCACCGTCAATGAGTCGCGCCTGTCTGTGTTGCTGCCAGCGCTGTGCTTCATCATGCGTCAGTGTGGCGGGATAGTTTCTGGCACGGTAATACGTCAACAGTTGATTGAGGCGTGTGTCGCTAAATCTACCGTTAAGTGAATCAAGCTGTTCAGGGCGGATATCGTGCACCTGCTGCATTAGGGCGGTATCAGCATCGGCAATAAAGCCTTCGTATAATGCCTGATCGGGCGGTGAGGGGGCTCGCTGCATATCATCATCAAATACTGTCGCCAGTTTTTGTACCAGTCCATGGGTATTTTTCAGCAAGTCCAGTCGCTTCAGACAGGCTTGACGGTCTATGCCCAGACGCTCAGCGTTCTCTGGCGTCAAGGTTTTTGCCGGGGCTACAAACGGACTGCGATTAAGATGGACTAATTTTAACGGCGGGCGGTCTTGTTCGCCGAGATCCTCGCTGCGCGCATAAAGTTGCGAGCGTAATGTCTCTGCGTCATATTCCAGTAGCATGTCGCAGGGGCGGGTCAAATCGATACAGATGACGGCGTTAGACTGCGTGGGATGTTGGACTACCGGCATCATCCATGCGCAGCATCCTTGCAGTGCTGGCAGCTTAGATGAAATGTGCACGAAGGGCGTGTGCTGCAAGCAGTCTAACTGGGCCGCGACAGCCTTTTTTTTACGTAATGCGTAGTAAAATTCGTACAGCTTTGGCTGTTTGGTTTTAATCAGTTTGGCAACTGCGATCGTGGCATGCACGTCGGATAATGCATCGTGAGCCTGCTGATGGCCTAATTCATTGGCTGCGGTCAGATGTTCGAGTTTAAAGCTTGGCGCACCATCATCGCGCTCGGGCCACACTATTCCTTCGGGTCTCAGTGCATAGCAGGCGCGAACCAGATCGATTATGTCCCAGCGACTATTGCCCTGTTGCCATTCTCTGCCGTAGGGATCGAAAAAGTTGCGATACAGCGCATAGCGTGTCACTTCATCGTCAAAGCGAATGCTGTTATATCCAGCGACACAGGTATTGGGTATGGTCATGTGGCGATGGATCTGAGCCACAAACTCCGCTTCTATCATGCCATCCCGCAGGCTTTGCTGTGGTGTGATGCCGGTGACCAGGCAGGCACCGGGGTGGGGCAGATAATCATTGGCAATCTGACACATGATATTGATCGGCGAGCCAACCGGATTTAACTCCAGATCGGTTCGGATCGCTGCAAACTGACACGGAAGATCTTTAGCTGGGTTTACCCCCCAGGTTTCGTAGTCGTGCCATAAAATCGTAGGAGACTCGCTCATTGCACGTGATTACACTATGAAAGCTGAGATGCGAGTATGGTCAAGTATTCGTCTCGTTTGGCGATTTGGTCCTTGGGCAGTTTTGCCTGTTCAAGCATCTCTTTGCATTTCTCAACCATACTAAGCTCATCATTATCTAATCGACCCTGTTCGCTTTTGTGTGACAGTACTTTGAGCAGACTAAGCGCAATTTGTTTGCTGGTTGGTGACAGCGTAAGGGCCTGCGCAAGATTCTGGAATGCGGGATCGTAACGTTTGTGCTTGTAATTGGTCGCCGCCATTTCTTTGAGCTCTTTGGCGGTAAACATGATTTCTTCGCGCTCTACCGACTCTTGTTCGATATACTCGCTGACCACATGGCTGGAGAAGTTATCACCGGCTATTTGCTGCTTGATATGGGCAAGCAGTGACTTACAACGTTCACGATGGCCTAGCTCATGATAGGCCTTAACTTTATCTAGGTTGTCTTCCAGCGAAGTAAAAGGTTTAGCGGTAACGTGCTTGTCGAGCATCTGCTCTGCAGTCTTCTTATCATTTTTAACATTAAGCATGCGTATCTTGATGATATGCAGTTGCTCAGCCATCTGCAGGGCAAGTTTGGCGTCTTGTTCAAAGGCTACGATTTGCTTTTCTATTTTTTGCATCAGGGTTGCCGATTCATTACTCGACAAATTTGTCGCTAAATCAATCCCTGCTCGAATGACATTGAGTTGTAATTCCGGACTGTCATGGATGGAGTTTTTGGCGTACTTTGCCATATTCTGTGAAGCTTGATACTGGCCTATGGTGTCGTGATTCAGACGCGCCAGGTCCAAAGACTTTTTGTTTCTCTCGATATTACGCGGTGCCAATGCAGTGGCGAGCTTAATCTGTTCGTAGGCTGCCTCATAGTTTTCGTGTTCAATGTGATATGAGGCCAGCATGTCATACGTGGCGAACCGCGTATCAACCCGCTGCAGCATGCCATCGATCAGGTCGTTGGCTTCCTGCATCTTATCTTGTTTAAGTAGTGAGCGAACCAATCCGATAGACACCCAGGCGTGGGAATATTTATTTGTTAAATCCCGATAGAATTTCTCTGCATCAGATATTTCATTCAGCTGCATCAGGCAGTCACCGATGATACGGTTGATGCGCGGATAGTAGTCTTTTAAGGCTGGGTCGAGCAGTTGACGTTGCGCATAGTAAATGGCTGCCGAATACTCTTTCTGCTCGAGGCAATGCAGCAATTTATGTAGCTTGCGTTTAACGTTGAGCAGGTATGTCAGGCGTTTTTTGATATTGGAAACGATGAGTGGTTTGACCCAGAAATCATCGGGCTGCAGCTCGACAATACAGTTAACCAATTCCTGATGAGTATCTGCACTTAAGAAAATGACCGAGGTTTTGTGATTGACGTAACCCTTGAGCTTCATCTCTTCCAACAGATGGAATCCGTCTTTATCGCTTTTGACATTAAAGGCGATAAGCACAAAGTCAAAACGATGGTTCTCGCACAAGCGCAGCGCGTAATAGGCATTTTCGGCGCTTTTTATTTTGCGCACGCCGACATCCAGAAATGCCGTCATAACGGTGTCATGAATCAATGTATTGTCATCGATTATCAGAGCTTCAAGTTCATCAATGGATTTGGGTGGTGGAATGTCGATCAAAGTGATACCTGTTTACGTCCTGTTATGCAATCAGCGTCGCCACATCTAACTGAAGAGTGTATCACCCTTTATTCTTGCAAAACCAGAATGTTATGCGCAATGTACAAAGTAATTTCTTAAGCTGTTAGGAGAACACCATTGAATCTTCCCAAATCCAATTCACTACGTGCCGTTTTGTTCATATTTACTATGTTGAGCGCTACATCGGCGATGGCCCAACAGGTTGCGATCGCTATTCACGGCGGAGCCGGTACCATCACGCGAGCGAAACTAACTGAAGCACAGGAGCAGCAGTACAGGTCGACGTTGACCAAGGCGGTGCAGGCAGGATATACATTGCTTAAAGAAGGGAAGCCGGGGCTGGATGCGGTGACCGAAAGTATCCGTATTCTGGAAAACTCACCGCTGTTTAACGCCGGTTATGGTGCGGTTTACACCTATGATGGCAGGCATGAACTGGATGCCTCCATCATGCATGGCGGTAAAATGAATGCCGGTGCAGTATCGGGTGTGACAACCATCAAAAATCCGATTGATGCAGCACGACTGGTGATGGAAAAGTCCGTGCATGTCATGCTCAGCGGCGAAGGTGCGGAAAGCTTTGCCAGATTGCACAGTATTCCCGTGGTCGAAAATAGCTCATTTGATACGCCGTTTCGGTACGAAGCGCTACAGCAGGCAAAACAACGTATTGAGCGTGATCGTAATGCCAGTATTGACCTACGCGCTGTAGATGAAAAATTTGGCACCGTCGGCGCCGTAGTGCTTGATGCCGAAGGCAACCTGGTGGCAGGCACATCAACCGGAGGTATGACCGCAAAGCGCTATGGAAGAATTGGTGATTCACCGATCATTGGTGCCGGTACCTATGCCGCCAACGATGCCTGTGCTGTGTCGGCGACAGGCCATGGTGAATTCTTTATCCGCTATCATGTCGCCGCCGATATCTGTGCACGGGTAAAATACAGCAATATGACCATAAACGATGCTGCCGGCAGCGTTATTCATGAGGTGTTGAAACCCATCGGAGGTGATGGTGGTGTGATTGCCATCGATAGCAAAGGAAATATCGCTATGCCATTTAATACTGAGGGAATGTACCGGGCCAGTGTCGACAGCAACGGCAAATTAACGGTCGCCATTTATAAATAGCTAAAAAATATTTTTTTTCTGACATCTTATGGCTATCTTTTAAGTAGAAGCGCTGTTGGCTTCGTACCAATGGAAATTTGTTATTACGCCTGAATATGGAGGCATCATGGAATCATTGCGCGTGGTTGATTATATGAATCACAGGCCCGTTACCTTTCATCTGGAAATGCCAGTGGCTGAAGCCGTTGAACGGTTGCTGCAGAGTCATCAGACTGGCGGCCCGGCGGTAGACAATAAAAACAAGGTAGTGGGATTTGTTTCGGAGCAGGATTGTCTGAGACAGATGATGGAAAGCAGCTACTACCGAGAGCAGGTAGCCCGCGTGAAAGATATCATGCATGACTCAGTGTTGACGGTTAAACCCTATTCATCCGTGCTTGAACTGGCGCAACAGATGTTAGACCAGCGTCCTAAGATCTATCCTGTAGTCGATGATGATGGTTATCTGGTTGGTACCATTACCCGTTCTGCGGTACTCAATGCGATCGACATTCAACTGCGCGATGGCTACAAGCGGGTAGGGTAACGCCTCCTGCGCAACTGAAAGCGTCGCTACGGTGACGGGGTAGTATTTGTGCGCAGATTCTTCTAGGATCTGCGCGTTTTCAGCAGCCCCGGTTCAGTGTAACGACGTGTCTCTCTCCGACAGCGATAATCTTCTCAACGACATCTCAAACCGCGATGCATTCGAACGCGCATTACGAGCGTGTATGCACGAGGATGTGTATCCGCTGCGTCGACAATGGCAGCAAACCAGTAAACTCGCTGACCATAAAAAGCGTGAACAGCAGTTTGCACGTATTGCTGAGCGGTTGTTAGCATCCACAGTCAAAGCCGAAAACCGCAAGGCACAGCTGCCGGATATCACCTTCCCCGCGTTGCCGGTCAGTGATAAACGCGACGACATCAAACGCGCCATTGAGGACCATCAGGTTGTCATTATTGCCGGTGAGACCGGTAGCGGTAAGACTACCCAGATCCCCAAAATTTGTCTTGAATTGGGACGGGGTGTACGCGGCATTATTGGCCATACTCAGCCGCGCAGGCTGGCTGCACGAAGTGTCGCGACGCGTATTGCCGAAGAACTGCACACCCCACTAGGACAAAAGGTCGGCTTTAAAATACGCTTCAGCGACCAGGTGTCAGAGCTGTCTTATATTAAATTAATGACAGACGGTATTTTGCTGGCTGAGATCCAGCAGGATAAATTCCTTAATCAGTACGACACCATCATTATCGATGAGGCCCACGAGCGCAGTCTCAACATTGATTTTATCCTTGGCTATCTCAAACAGCTGCTGCCGAAACGTCCGGATCTTAAGGTCATTATTACCTCAGCGACGATCGACCCTGAGCGATTCTCTCGACACTTTGATAACGCCCCCGTGATTGAAGTCAGCGGCCGTACCTATCCGGTAGAAGTACGATATCGTCCGTTTGATGAGGCTGACAGTGAACGGGATCTGGACCAAACCGAGGCCATTATTGAAGCCGTCGAAGAATTGGATCGCGAAGCGCGCGGCGACATTCTGGTGTTCCTGAGTGGTGAGCGCGAAATTCGGGATACGGAAGACGCGCTTAGACGTAGACAGTTCAAGCATACCGAAATCTTGCCTCTGTACGCCCGCCTGTCGGCCAGCGAACAGCAGCGTATTTTTGCTCCCCATGGTGCACGGCGCATCGTGCTGGCGACCAACGTAGCGGAGACGTCATTAACGGTGCCAGGCATTAAGTATGTGATTGATCCCGGGATGGCCCGTATTTCACGCTACAGCGTGCGTAGCAAAGTCCAGCGTTTACCCATAGAACCCATTTCACAAGCGTCTGCTAACCAGCGGGCCGGTCGCTGTGGGCGCGTTTCAGAAGGTATTTGCATCCGACTCTATTCGGAGCAGGACTATTTATCTCGAGATGAATTTACCGATCCTGAAATCCTGCGCACTAATCTGGCGTCGGTCATTATTCAGATGTTAGCCCTTGGACTTGGCGATATCGGCAAGTTTCCGTTTGTGCAGCCGCCTGATGAGCGCAATATCAAAGACGGTTTTCGTCTACTGGAAGAGCTACAGGCTGTTGAAAAAAGCAAAGGACGTTATCGCCTGACACCAATTGGCAGACAGATTGCGCGACTGCCTGTAGATCCACGCTATGCAAGAATGATTATTGCTGCAGCTGAACGTCAATCACTCAAAGAAGTGCTGATTATAGCCGCAGGCCTGAGTATTCAGGATCTGCGAGAGCGTCCTCAGGAAAAACGTCAGGCGGCGGACGAAAAGCACAAGCAGGATCTTGACCCTGATTCAGATTTTATCAGTCTCTATAATCTGTGGCATCGTTTCCGGCAGCAGCAGCGTGAGCTCAGTGGAAATCAGTTACGAAAGTGGTGTAAAGCGGAATTTGTTAATTATCTGCGCATGCGCGAGTGGCAGGACATTGTCAGCCAGCTGAAAAAATCGTTATCAGAGCTGGGATTGGGGCTGTCCTCGCAAGATGCGGATTACGAATCAATACACATCGCCATTGCCAGCGGACTTCTCTCTCACATTGGCTTTAAAGATAAGCCGCAGGAATACCTGGGTGCCAGAAACACCCGCTTTGCGATCTTTCCTGGCTCCGGGCTGTTTAAATCCGGTCCAAAGTGGCTGGTGGCCGCTGAACTGGTAGAAACCTCCCGCCTGTTTGCCCGTTGCGTCGCAAAAGTCCAGCCGCAGTGGCTGGAATCGGTAGCAGGGCATTTGCTCAAATATCAATATAGTGAACCGCACTGGTCGAAACGCAGCGGTGCCGTTAAAGCATCCTGCAAAGTGTTGTTATATGGCGTAACACTGGTTGCAGACAGAAAGGTGACCTACAGCAATATTGACCCGGTAGTCAGTCGCGAGATTTTTATTCGTGACGCACTGGTCAATGGTGATACCAGGCTTAACTATGCGTTTTTGCGAGATAACCAGCGCATGGTAGATGATGTGCTGGATATGGAAGCGAAACGTCGCCGGCGAGACTTACTGGTTGATGAAGACACGCTGGTGGAGTTTTACGATGCCATTATCCCGCAGCATGTCTGTTCTGAGGCGAGCTTTAAAAAGTGGTACCAGAAGCAAGATGAGCATACCCGCAGTAAGCTTGTCTATTCAGAGGATGTGCTGCTCAAAAATGACCAGGCACAGGTCAGGAAACGCGACTTTCCGGAACAGTGGCAGCAGGGAAGACTAACATTGGGGTTAAGTTACCATTTTGATCCGGCTGACAGTCGCGATGGCGTGGCGGTGCAGATACCGTTGCCATTACTTAATCAGCTCAAGCCAATTGGTTTCGACTGGCTGGTGCCAGGTTTGCGCGAAGAGAAAATCGTGGCGCTGATCAAATCACTCCCGAAAAAGCTGCGCAGGCATTTTGTTCCTGCTCCCGACTACGCGCAGGCATGTATGCAATCTATGTCTCCTCTTGATGCAAAAGGCAATGCAATAGGCTTTCTCGATGCGCTATCCAAACAACTGCTGCGTATGACAGGCGTAGAGGTGACGCGCGACCAATGGCAGGAAGACGGGCTACCGCTGCATTTGCAAATGGGCTTCTCAATATTGGACGAAAACCTAAAAGAAGTCGCCTTTGCTCGAGATCTGGTTGCGCTGCAGGAGCAGCTGTCGGGGCGTGTACAGGATACGTTGAAGCAGGCTGCCAGCCCGGAGATGGAGCAGCGCGGCCTGACTGAGTGGCAGTTTGACGACTTGCCAGAGCAGATCATTGAAAAAACCGGCGCGTTTGAAGTGAAAGCGTATCCTGCGCTGGTGGCTGAAAAAAACAGCGTTGCCATTGAACTGTTTGACCGTCCTGAGCAGGCGGCCTATCAACACCGCCAAGGCTTGATTAAGCTATTGGCGCTGAGTGTGCCATCGCCCATCAATTATTTGCAGCAGAAATTACCCAACAAAGCCAAACTCGGTCTTTATTTTAATCCGTTTGGGGATATTCAATCTCTCATCGATGACTGCATTACCGCCTCCATTGACCGTCAAATTGAGCAGTTCTGTACGTCGCAACAGCTCAAAGATGTGAGGCATCAACATGAGTTTTTGCAATTACGGGATAGGGTAAGGGCATCGTTAAATGACGACGTGCTGGACATTTCCCAAAGAGTTGAGTCTGGCCTGACCATTGCTCACGACGTGCAGAAGCGACTTAAAGGCAATGTGCCGCTGGATATGATTGCGGCGCATGGCGATATTAAGTCACATTTGCAAAAGCTGGTTTATCCGGGATTTGTCAGTGATATCGGCGTTGCAAGACTCACCGATTGGCAGCGTTATCTGAAAGGCATTGCCCGCCGACTTGAAAAGCTGCCTGTCGACCCCTCCCGCGACCGACTGCACATGCTGACGCTGGATAAAATTGACCAGCAATATGACGCGCTGATTAAGCGGCTGGAAGAGCAATATGCGGTTAACGATGAGGCGCTGGAAATTCGCTGGATGATAGAAGAGCTGCGCGTATCCTTGTTTGCCCAGCAGCTCGGCACACGTATTCCTATTTCTGCGAAAAGGATAGAGCAGGCAATGCACGCCTGTGATGCCTGATAGTAGGATAAATTCAGACCAGAACAATTATTGACAATACTCACTCTGCGCCCTATAAAAGTGAGAGTGCGCAACGCGAGTTAACTCGACCGGCAGGAGAAGTAGAGATGATGGGATACGACGATAAGCGAAATTTTTTCCGCATGATGGTGAATTCACCGTGCGAGCTAAAAATTGAGGATGATGAATCCACTCGTACCCTGCAAGCGGTGTGTAAAGACATCAGCGCCACTGGCATGTCATTCGAGATTGAAGAAAGCTCTATCGAAATGGGCACGCAGGTGCAAGTGTGCATCGAATCAACCAGCAGTCAGATCCCGTCGCTGTCTGCAACGGCGAAAGTCGTGCGCTGTGTGCCACAGTCAGACACCAGCAGCATCATCGGTGTTGAAATCACTGAAATGAAGTAACCTGTTTGCCGCGCTATCGCATCAGGATACGTGGCAAATGAGTCCTTTGAGATAAAACCCCTCCGGATAGCTGGCCAGGATTGGATGATCCTTGGCCTGCGTCAGTTTTTGTAAAATGCGCACTTGCCTCTTGGCATCAAGGGCGGCGTCCGCCACAATTTTTTGAAACAAATCGGCACTCATCAGACCGGAACAGCTAAACGTACACAAAATACCGTTAGGTTTAAGTAGCTGCAGAGCCAGCATATTGATGTCTTTGTAGCCACGACTGGCCCGATTCAGTGACGCTTTGCTGTCAACGAACTTAGGCGGATCAAGCACGATCACATCAAACTGCCGCTGTTGATCACGGTACTCGCGCAGCTTTTCAAACACGTCGGCATTAATTTGCGTGCAGCGTTGTGCATCAATATTATTCAGCGCTAAATTTTCTTCGGCAGTGCGCAACGCGACATCTGATACATCGAGATTCGTAACATGCTTGGCACCATGCACCAATGCATACAGCGAAAAGGTGCCGGTATAGCTGAAACAGTTCAGCACGTCCTTATCTTTACAGTACTGGGCAACGGCCAGGCGGTTATCTCGCTGGTCAAGATAAAAACCGGTTTTGTGGCCCTGCAGCACGTCCACCTTAATGTTGATGCCGTTTTCCCGGATCACCACCGGCTCTGGTGATTCTCCATGCAATATTTGGGTGAGTTGCTGCAGACCTTCTTTTTCTCTTACCGCTACATCACTGCGTTCGACGATAGTGGCATCCGCAAAACACTTGCTTAGTGCCCAAACGATTTTCTTGCGATGTTTTTCGGCCCCCGCGCTGAGTAACTGGCAGACAATCACATCACCGTACACATCAATAGTGATGCCGGGCAAATTATCGCTTTCGCCTGCAACCAGACGATAACCGTTACACTGACTTTGCTCGATAACAGGCTGGCGCACCATACGGGCCTGCTCAATGGCCTGAATGAAAAAGCCATTATCAATGACCTGAGACTGATCAAATGTCCACACCCTTACTCGGATCTGCGAGTCTGGAGAATAGGCTCCGCGTGCCAGCCACTGTCCTTCACTATCCAGCACATCTACGGTGTCGCCTGAACGCGCTTTACCTTTAACCTCGCTGACGGCGCTGGCAAAAATCCATGGGTGATGACGGCGCAGGCTTTTATCGCGGCCAGGATGAAGAGTGATTACAGCAGACATAAGGTTACCGGGTAAATCGTAAGGGGTGCGATTGTAACTGCTGGGACAGACAAGCTAAAGTAATAGCAAGGTTTTATTCGGGAGCTATCGGTATGCGTTTTGTCGCCTTTGAAAAGGGCTGTGAGCCACAGCAGCTGTCCATTCAACACATGACTCCAAAAGAGCCTGAAGCACATCAGGTTGGAATTGACGTCAAGGCCTTTGGTGTTAACCGCGCTGATACACTTCAGCGTCAGGGTAAATATCCACCGCCGCCGGGTGAGAGTGAGGTGCTCGGCCTTGAGGTAGCAGGCGTAGTTGATAACGTAGGCAGTGCGGTAACAGGCTGGAAAGTAGGGGATCGGGTATTTGGTCTGGTTGCCGGTGGCGGCTATGCTGAGCATGTTTGCGTTGACAGTCGGCATATCATGCGCATCCCTGACAGCGTTTCATTCGCAGATGCGGCCGGCATTGCCGAAATTTTTATCACGGCTTATCAGAGTCTGTTTGCTATCGGCGATGTAAAGAGCGGTCAGTCAGTGCTGTTACATGCCGGTGCCAGTGGCGTGAGCCTCGCCGCTATCCAGCTTGCGCGCACCAGGCAGTGCCGCATTGCTGTGACGGCCTCGAGTAGCGAAAAATTAGCACTATGTTCGTCTCTGGGCGCTACGGAGCTAATTGATTATCGTCGCCATGACTTTGCCGACGCACTGAAAGAGGCCTCATTCGGTGCTGACTTTATTCTGGATTATGTCGCTGGTGACTATCTCAATCGCAATCTGAAAGTACTTAATCAGGATGGCAAGATTGTGTGTCTGGCAATGCTGTCTGGACGTTTTGCCGACAATCTTGATATGGCGCTGCTGCTGGGTAAGCGCGCTACTATTCAGGGCTCAACGCTGCGCAATCGAACAGATGACTATAAGGCCAGACTCTTTACCGCATTCAGCGCTGAGTTTTTGCCTCTGTTTGACAGCGGAGAGCTAAAGCCAGTCACGGACACGGTGATGCCAGCTGAAGAGGTCGGTGTTGCTCATCTTCGTCTCGAAAACAATCAATCCAAGGGTAAACTTATTTGTACCTGGTAACGAGGCACATTGGTTATTGCGCAAAGCCGCTGTCTTCGGGCAGGTCAGGCTGTTGGGCTGCCTCTCTCGCCAACTGGTCACAGCGCTCGTTTTCTGCGTGTCCGCTGTGGCCCTTGACCCAGTGCCAGGTGATGTGATGGCGACTTACCTGTTCATCCAGCTGTTGCCATAAATCGACGTTTTTGACCGGCTTTTTGTCTGCGGTACGCCAGCCATTCTTGCGCCAGTTATGGATCCACTGGTTAATGCCATTCTTGACATACTGACTGTCAGTGGTGAGGTTGACCTGGCAGGTCTCACGTAGTGTTTTTAGCGCCATAATAGCGGCCAGCAATTCCATGCGGTTGTTGGTGGTGTTGGCAAACCCGCCGCTCAGCTCTTTACGATGTTTGTTATAAAGCATGACGGCACCGTAACCGCCGGGCCCCGGATTGCCTAAACAGGAGCCATCGGTGAATATTTCTACATGCTTTTTTGCCATCGTTGCGCCTTGTTAAAGTCCGTGAGTTTCCAAGCGCGCCAAGTATAATGATGAAAATCCAAGAGTAACAGGTCTGAATATTTTCTGATGAGACAAATCGTACTGGATACCGAAACCACAGGTATTGACCCGAAAGAAGGGCACCGCATCATCGAAATCGGTTGTGTTGAAATGATCAACCGCAAACTCACCGGCAATCATTACCATGTGTATATCAATCCTCAGCGCGTTGTAGAGCAAGAGGCGATTGAAGTGCACGGCATCACTAACGAGTTTTTGGCAGATAAGCCCACCTTTGATGTGATTGTCGATGACTTTTTGCAATTCATTGACGGCGCGCAACTGGTGATCCACAACGCACCGTTTGACGTCGGCTTTATCGACCATGAGCTTTCGATGCTACCGGCTTATCGTGATGTCACAACAGAGCAGCGCTGTACGGTACTGGATTCACTGGTGCTCGCGCGAAATATGCATCCGGGGCAAAAGAATAACCTTGATGCATTGTGTAAACGCTACGGTATAGATAACTCCCACCGTGAACTGCACGGCGCCTTGCTGGACGCCGAAATTCTGGCTGATGTCTATTTGTTTATGACGGGTGGCCAAACAGCCTTAAACCTGTCTGGCAAGACCCAAAACGATATGTCAAATGATGAAGAGACCATCCGCAGACTGCCTGCAGAGCGAAAACCATTAAAGATAATTTACGCTAGCGCCGATGAATTAGAACAACATGAAGCTCGTCTCGACATCGTCGAAAAGCAAGGCGGGCAAACTTGTCTATGGCGCCAACAGTAAACTATGAGAACAGCAACCGGCTTTGTTACCACTTTAACGCTGCTACTGTGTGTAATATGCAGTCAGGCAGTCATCGCACAGGCTTCATCTGAACAAGAGCAGAATACCGATGCGATGGAAAGCCGGGAAAACCCGATCGAATTGCTCGGGGACGATTATCACAACAGTATCGAACTGCTGAGGAATCGATTCAGAATCGATCACAACGTCGAAGAAATCACCATGGTGTTTTTTCGTCGCTATGGTAGCGCGCCTGTGGTGCTGGTTCGTCCCGACGGCTCGAAAATATTTCAGATTGACTCGGATGGCGATCGCGTGTCCTGGTACGACGCTGAAACCTACGACATGATCCAAATCCGTAATCCGGTGCCCGGTCCGTGGCAGGCAGTGGGGCAGATACTGCCGGATAGTCGCGTGATGGTGCTAAGCGATCTGCGGTTACATGCTGAACCACTACCACCGATTATTTTCTCAGGAGAGATCCTCAAACAAACTGCCTTTCTTACCAACAATGGTAAGCC
Source organism: Aestuariibacter salexigens DSM 15300 (assembly GCF_000429145.1). Lineage (GTDB taxonomy): Bacteria > Pseudomonadota > Gammaproteobacteria > Enterobacterales > Alteromonadaceae > Aestuariibacter > Aestuariibacter salexigens. The sequence continues at coordinate 732,938 of NZ_AUBH01000001.1, read as the reverse complement.
TATTGATTACAATCAGTTCCGTGATGTAGTGAGCCTGAGTATTGAGCTGGAAAGCACCAATAACCCCAATTACAACAATTTCGGTGCCAGTACCGAAACCATTGCGACCTTTGTTGACAACGGTATGGGGATGGATGAAGCCCCGCTGGACGGTGTATTCACCGGACAATTCAATCTGTCGATTGCTGATGGCGAGTGGCGTCCTAAATTTAAGGTCAGTACGCCGATGTTTTCCCGCGAGCAGGTCGACGATCCCTTAATGCTGTATCCGAACCCGGTGATCTTTGATTATCTCATCGATGGTGGCGGGGATGGCTATCATAAAATCATTATCGATGTACAAAGAGATCTGGTAGATATCAACAGCCTGCTTATAGACGGTAAGGTTACGTTCCCTAATGGTGATGTGCAGAACTTTTCTCTGACAGAGTCCTCAGATCAGCCCCGCGAGCACCTGATCATCAACTATGAGTATGGCGTGTACCGAGTGAAGCTCACAGCGTACGGTAAAACCGTCAACGGCAGAGACTTTATTCTCGACGTGCCGCAATACTCGTTTTTAGTAGAGCAGCCGGAAATTGAGATTGAACCTCCGGTCGCCACTGAAACTGATATGAAGCAGGACACGCCGCAACGTGAAAACATGCCTGTAACGATGCCCGTGCCGCCCGAGGAGCCGGAGGGCATGTCAACCGGTGAATTATTGATGTGGCTAGGTATTGTGAATGCAAGCATTATTATTATTGGTGGACTCGTTATCTGGTGGATGGCACGTAAAAAAGCCGCGCCTAATGCTACTTACAAGAGTGAAAGCGCGGCGACTACATCCCCGCGCGGTGGATTAATGGAAAAATTAACTGGGTTATTTGGTCGTAAAAAAGGCAAGAGCAAAGACGATGCTGACAAGCTATCATTGCCAACTGGCGGCGCTGATAGCAGCAATTGATCATAAACTACGCAGTCGAACAATTAGCTTAAAAAAATCCATCAAAATAAGTTGACTCATATACGGTGAATACGTATCATCTGCGCCGCAGTGAGGGCTGGGGAGTTACTTAAACTCTACTAACTCACTGAAATAAAACGAAAATGCGGAGTGGTAGTTCAGTTGGTTAGAATACCGGCCTGTCACGCCGGGGGTCGCGGGTTCGAGTCCCGTCCACTCCGCCAACTCGTTTTATGGAGTAACAATCATACCACTGCGGAGTGGTAGTTCAGTTGGCTGAGCTACTGGTTCGCGAAGCGAAAACGCATTGACTTAACGTCAAGGCGTTAAGTAGCGAAGAGGGAGTACAGGAAGTACGACCTGGAATGAATCTTCAGGATGAAACGAAGTTTTACACCACTGCGGAGTGGTAGTTCAGTTGGTTAGAATACCGGCCTGTCACGCCGGGGGTCGCGGGTTCGAGTCCCGTCCACTCCGCCATTTTAAGAAGAAATATTGGCCACCTTTGGGTGGTTTTTTTGTGCCTGCAAAAAAACATGACGGGGCGAGAGCCCGCGAAGCGGTTCGACCAAAACGCCGGGAGCGTTTTGGAACTTGCGAGAGCAAGGCCCGAAGGGCGAGGGCAGGGAGGTCCGAGTAATCCCGTCCACTCCGCCATTTCATATCTAAGTTTTTCTACAAAATCACCCGGTAAGCTTCACAAAATTCATTCGGGTAATCTACGTACTCATATTTCCCGGGTTCGACATAACCCATGGCGCGCTTACTGATCAGCACCTCGCCAGAATCGGCACAGTCTTCACCAAGCTTTGAAGCGATGTTTACCGCGTCGCCAAATAGATCACAATTGTCGATATTGAGGATCTTGCCATGGTCCAGACCGCTACACAGCTCGATGTTGTGCTTGTCTGGTGTCTTGTTGTTTTCTTTTTCTACCTGCTTATTGATATCAATCAGGCATGTCAGGGCTTCTTCAACGGTGTCAAAAATAAGAAACGCGTTGTCGGCCGAGAACTTAATTAAGGTGCCATTAAAGCGGGGAATACAGATAGATACGCAATCCTGCATTCTCTTTATCAGCGACAGGTAATAAACAATGCCATGGGCCTGGGTGACTTTGGTGAACTGGGTCATATCAATCACAACTACAGTTGCTTCCATGCCATAGATATTCCACAGATCTCGTTCTACTGTCTCTGAGCGATATTTGTCAGACTCAATTAACTGTCCTAGTGCTCGGTATAGACTGGGGTGCTCAATAAAATTCATGCTGTAAACGTCCGCTGTGGTGAAAAAATATTCACTAGCAGTCTAGAGACAATCCCATCAATCGTCTAGGCAAAACATAAATGGTATTTTTGTTTAGCTCCGCTCGTCGACGAGCTAGACCATTTATTCGATATATGTGGTGTATCGAGGGGACATAAAGAGATATCTGACTAATCAGCGACAGAGATCTTGTCAGATAGGTTTGTCAGCCGAATGAGATAGGTTACTATTCTGGCTTTGAAATTTAAGCGGAAAATGCTGTGCTGCTTACATGCTCAGGACTGAGTAAATCTTATCAAGACGAAGCCAATCAGATTGATGTGCTCAAAAACGTGTCGTTTTCCATCAACGAGGGCGAGCAACTCGCCATTGTAGGAAGTTCGGGGTCGGGTAAGAGTACACTCCTTCATCTGCTCGGTGCGCTGGATTCACCAACATCGGGCAATGCGTCTTTTCAGGGTAAGGACATCTTTTCTTTGTCAGAAAAGGAAAAAGCCCGGTTTCGCAATCAGTCGTTGGGTTTTGTCTATCAGTTTCACCATCTATTACCCGAATTCAGCGCGCTTGAAAACGTCGCTATGCCGCTGTTGATTGGTAATATGGCTGTTGATAAAGCGAATCAGAAGGCAACTGACATGCTTGAGCTGGTCGGGTTGAGTCATCGCCTGTCCCATCGTCCTGCAGCACTATCTGGTGGTGAGCGTCAGCGTGTTGCTATTGCCCGTGCCCTGGTTGCAGAGCCACAGTTGGTGCTAGCGGATGAGCCCACTGGTAATCTGGATGAAGACACCGCGGAAGCCGTTTTCGAACTGATAACCGATCTGAAACAACGCACCAATGCGGCGTTTATTATTGTCACCCATGATATGAAACTGGCCCGCCGTTTGGATCGTTGCCTGCTACTTCAACATGGCGAACTCAGACTGAGTAAAGATGAGGCTTCTCTGCCATGAATTTGCGCTGGCAACTGGCGCTGCGTCTTCGCCAGCAGCGCGGCAGCAGCCGCTTTGTTGGCTTTGTCTCAGGCTCCTCAACCTTTGGTATTGGTTTGGGTTGCTTTGTGCTGATCCTGTTGCTATCTGTTATGAACGGCTTTGAAAGGGAGCTAAAAGACAGGTTGTTGGCGGTTATACCCCATGGTGAATTGTTTTCGGTCTCGCCTGCGGGAATTGAAGACTGGTCATCTTATGTTGAGGCGTTTCAACAGGACACGCGCATCCGCTACGTGCAACCTTACATTGAAACCACTGCCATGCTCCAGCAGGCAACCAGCATGAAGCCTGTCAATGTCACCGCTATTGATGCAAAACGACTGAAAGACGCGGGAAATGCGCTTGGCTCGACACTGTCCAATGAGTCAGTCTTACGCTTCCAGCAGACACCGAATAGCGTGATCCTGGGCTCTGGCGTGATGGATAAGCTGGGCGTAGAGATGGGTGATAGTGTGCAGTTATTATTGCCACAGGTGCGCGAAGATCTAAAGTTTACCGCTCCGCAAACGGTATGGGTAAACGTGGTAGGTGAGATGCGTATTGGTGGTGAACTGGATAATCATAGTGCGCTGATGCATATTTCCGACGCGGCTGAACTGCTTGGTATTTCTCACGGTGCGGCGGGGCTACGTTTTCAATATCATGACCCCTTTATCGCCAGGGAGCTGACACGTGAATTAGGTTATGGCTTTGACCAATATGTGTATATTTCCGATTGGAAGCGCACCCAGGGGCACCTGTATCAGGATATTCAACTGGTCAGAACGGTCGTCTATATTGCGTTGACACTGGTGATCGCGGTGGCGTGCTTTAATATTGTGTCATCTTTGGTGATGTCGGTAAAAGACAAAGAAGCGCAAATCGCCATACTCAAAACCATGGGCGCGCAGCCGCCGCTTATTCGCGATGTATTTATTATTCAAGGGGCACTGAATGGCGTTGTTGGTACCCTAATTGGCGTGGCGCTAGGTACGCTGACAGCGCTGTATCTGACGGACATTGTACTTTTCGCTGAAACTATTCTCGGAGTACATCTATTGTCCGGCGACATCTACTTTATTGATTTTTTGCCCTCACAGCTTCGTATCACAGATGTGCTGTTCACTGCTGTTATTGCGTTGCTGCTAAGTATGTTGTCGACACTCTATCCAGCTATTCGTGCATCGAAACTTAACCCGGCGTCGGTTCTGGGCTGATAACAGAAGGCTCCCCGGATGGGGAGCCGAATTCATTGATTAGTCAGTATTTTCTTTAAAGTGTTTGAAGTCTACGTCTTCTCGGGCAACCGCAGCATTTGGGTCGTTATAGACATCTTCATCCAGTTCACCCTCGCTCTTACCAACGATACAGGCCACGGTACAATCGCCTGTGATGTTGACGGCAGTACGGGTCATATCCAGTAGTCTGTCTACGCCTATGATTAATGCAATCCCTTCAACTGGCAGATTGACCTGATTCAACACCATCGCCAGCATGATCAGCCCGACACCAGGCACGCCTGCTGTGCCAATAGAAGCTAACGTCGCAGTCAGGATCACCATCAGGTAGTCGGCAAGAGATAAATCAACCGCATAGACCTGGGCAATAAAGACAGTCGCTACACCCTGCATTATCGCTGTACCGTCCATATTAATGGTAGCGCCCAGGGGGATAGTAAACGACGACACTGAACGTTTGACGCCCAGTTTATTGGTCGCGGTTTCCATGGTAACTGGCAGAGTAGCGCTAGAACTGGAGGTGCTAAATGCAAACAGTGCCGCATCTCGCATTTTTTTCATTAACGTAATGGGATTCAGACCGGCAAGTAGTTTGAGCAATACCGGATAGGTAACAAAGGCATGAATCAGCAGCACCACAATAACCAGAACAAAATATTTGGCCAGACTGGCAATGGTGCCTAAACCGATTGTGGAGAATAGCTTGGCCATCAACACAAACACGCCGTAGGGAGCCAGATTCATTAAAATCGTGACCAGTCTCATGATCACGGTATTGACGTCTTCGAAGAACGACGCGACCCGCTTGCCTGCATCACCAGTCATGGCCATCGCGATACCGAATAACACGGCAAACACGATTATCTGCAGCATATTACCCTCTGCCATGGCATTGACGGGATTGGAAGGCACCATGTCAATGATAACCTGTGACAAAGAGGGCGCCAGTTTGGCCGTAAATTCAGCTTCAGTACTTAAATTTAGACCACTACCGGGTGCTACAATGAGTGCCAACGTTATCGCCAGCGTGATAGCGATGGCGGTCGTGGTAATGTAAAGCGCAATCGACTTACCGCCGAGTCTGCCCAATTTGCTTGGATCAGATAAATTACTAGTGCCACACACCAGCGAAACAAACACTAAAGGCACCACCAGCATCTTCAAACTGGAGATAAAAATCTGACCAATAGTATGAAATATACCTTCTACTAGAATGGCATACGTGGAAACATCGGTTCCAAATACCCTAAAAACCAAATCTCCGCTATCATCAGTAAGAGCTTGTAACAAAGCTCCTATAACGATACCGGCGATCATGCCGATAAAAATTCTGGCAGTTAAACTGTACTTGTGCGGTGTTTTCACCATGGGACTTCCGTTAGTTATTGTTATGCGGCTAGCCTATCAAGTTTGCCAGTGAACCTGAACTATTAAACAAGATGTTGCCGTCGATATATAAAACATCCGGTTTAAAGGAATATAACTATGATTGGTTTTTATAGAGTGCTAACCGTTGTCATTTCTCTCATCGTGCTTGCCGCATGCGGTGGGGGTGGGTCGTTGGAGCGAGACGATCCAACGGGTCCGACAACGCCGCCTACGCCCTCATTCAGTGTGAGTATGGCAATCACAGATGCGCAGGGAAATGCGAGCAATCAATTGTCTAATGCTTCGCCGCTGTTCGTAACGGCCACCGTTACCAATCAGGATGGCGATGCAGTTGAAGACGTTGAAGTAGTATTCACCTTCACGCAGCCAAATCTTGCGACCTTCGATAACGACACGGGCACCGGACTAACCGATGCCAACGGTGAAGCGACGATCGGCTTGTTGGTTGGACAGAACTCTGGTTCAGGTTCGGTAGTTGCAACATTGCCTGGTGGCGAAACTGGCCAGATTGGCTTCAATTCTTCGGGTACCAGTCCGACCGAGATCATTCCTGCGTCGCTTGACTTTTATGCCAGTGCCACGCAGTTGCCCTCCAGTGGCGGTGACCAGATTGAGCTGATTGCGGTAGTCAAAAACGAACAGAATATATTGCTGGAAGGCATTAATGTGGAATTCTCCGCCGATAATGGTGCATCTGTACAGGTGACTCAGGGCGTGACCGCAGAGGATGGCACGGCCAGAGCACTGGTTAGTACGCCAAACAACCCAGAAGTACGCACCATTGTCGCGACGGCATCAACGGTGAATTTTCAGGAAACTATTGAAATTAACGTAGTCGGCACGGAAATTAATATCAACGGTCCCGGTTCAATCCCCATTGGTGCTGACGTGGAATTCGAGGTCATTGTTGTAGACTCAGACGGGACAGGGATTGCCAATGTACCCGTGCAGGTTTCATCTCAGTTTGGCAATCTTACAGTGCTCAATCCGACGACCAATAACAGTGGCGTCATCACTGCCCAGTATTCATCTTCTGTATCAGGTACTGACACCATCACCGCCAGTGCGCTGAATGTGACCGGACAAGATGTGATCACTGTACAGGAAGATAATTTTGCCTTTATCACGCCGGCATCGTCAGATGTCGAGGTGGGAGTGGGGAACGGTGACGGCGATGGTTTTGTGGTATCGGTAAACTGGCAGAAAGACGGTGCGAATTTTGAAGGCGGAAACGTGACCTTCACCACCACCAGAGGAGGGTTTGATAATGATGTCGTCAGCACAGACGCAGACGGTAATGCCACAGTCACCATTACATCGCTCGATGCGGGCACCGCAATCTTGTCTGCCGTAGGTGATGATGGACAGGGAAATACCGTGACTGCTCGTGCTGAACTAGAATTTGTGGCCACTAATGCGAGTGAAATACGCGTGGACGCATCGACTGATTTGTTAGGGCCAGGTCAGGATAGCACCATATCAGCATTGGTACGTGACCCTACTGGTAATCTGGTGAAGGGCAAAGCCGTAAACTTCAACGTGTCTGATAATCAGGGCGGTAGTCTCAACGCTCCTACTGCTGTCACTAACAGTAACGGTGTGGCGTCGGTGGTCTTTACGGCGGGCAGTGCATCGTCTGAAGATTCTATTGTGGTGACCGCGACTGTCGCTGACACGCCATCCGTATCGGGCACGGTAACCTTGACGGTTGGTGATCGCGCTTTTGATATTTCATTGGGTACCGGACGTCAGGTACAGATCCCTGACGCGTCATCATACCTCAAAGAGTTTGCTGTGTTTGTCAGTGACTCGGTGGGTCGTCCGGTTGCGGATGTAGAGCTGACGGTATCGCAAACGCCTATTAAGTTTGTGCAGGGCGGTGTCTATCGCAAAGGCTTCTGGTTATGGGATCCGGGTGCTGAAGTCTGGGTAGCGGTCACAACGGCAGTATGTCCTAACGAAGATATCAATGGAAACGGTGCGCTTGACCCAGGTGAAGATACCAATGGTGATGGCCAGCTGACCCCGGGGTTGATCGGTACCATTACGTTCGCTGGGAGTGTCAATGAAACCGATGAAAATGGACAGGCGACGCTGGAATATCGTTATCCGAAAAACCTGGCGCCATGGACAGAACGCGAAATCAGAGTATTCGGTCAGTCAACCTCTAGCGAATCAACAGACAGCCTGAAATTTACTTTAACGGTTGCATCAGATGATGTGACTGAAGAGGATTCTCCACCGCCGGCCAATCCATATGGCCGCGGGGACGTCTGTACTGACACAAATTAATCAGAGAATGGATAATAAAAAACCGGCTTTATAGCCGGTTTTTTAATTCTTTCATCTGCAAGTTTAATCCTGCTGGAAAGGATACACAGAGCCGAGTTTCAGAATTTGGGTTAATTCATCCAATGCGGTACGTGACTCCATGACCAGCTGGGGATCCCGCAAATCGTCAACGTTAAGCTGATCGCGATAATGCTTATCAACCCATTGGTTCAATCGTTCAAACTGCGCATCATTAATTAACGTATTGGGATTGACGGCATCGACTTCCTGATCGGTCATCGCCACCCTTAATCTCAGGCACGCCGGGCCGCCACCATTACGCATGCTCTGCTTTACATCAAAATAGTGCACATTCTTTATTGGTGTACCCAGAGTGACCAGCTCATCAAGGTAACGGGACACTGATTCACTTTCTTGACATTCGGTAGGGGCAATGATGGCCATATTACCGTCGGGAAGGGTGATGATCTGAGTATTAAACAGGTAAGTTTTTACAGCTTCCTGTACTGAAACCTGGTCTGTTGCCACTTTTATAAAATGCAGGTCTGAATGGCCGAATTTGCGCTGAATTTCGTCCAGTTTCGCTTGCGTATCCGCAAAAGCCTGTTCGTGATAGAACAACACGTTCTGGTTACCGACTGAAATCACATCGTTGTGGAATACGCCCTGGTCAATGACATCTGGGTTCTGCTGAATGTATACCACGGTGTCGTCAGAAAGGCCGTGCAGACGAGCAACTGCCTGACAGGCTTCGTAAGTATGTCGGGCAGGGAAGCGCTTCGGTGCAGGCTTGCTGGTGTTAAATGCGTAGCGCCCGAATACAAAAACTTCTACGCCGGCATGGCCATAATCACGGCACAACCTGGTGTGGTTAGCGGCGCCTTCATCACCGAAATGCTCATTGTCTGGCAGGTGAGTATGGTGGGCGAAATATTTATCATTGTTAAAGGTCGCTTTCAGAATGCGACCAGTTACCTGAGGCTCGAGCGAACGGTGAAATTTGTTTGTCAGGTTGGCAGGGGTGAAATGTACACGACCGTCTGCGGTATCAGCACTGGGTGAAACCGTAGCAGCGTTAGCCGTCCACATGCTTGATGCTGAGCAACAGGCCAGTAACACTTCAGGGGCTTTTTTGGCTGCTTCCTCAAGGACACGCTGATCGGAGCCGGTGAAACCGAGACGGCGCAGGGTATCAAGGTCAGGACGCTCCTGAGGCGCCAGTACGCCCTGAATCATACCCATGTCGGTTAATGCCTTCATTTTCTGCAAACCCTGTTTAGCGGCCTGTTTAGGGCTACTGGCCGCACTAGCATTATTCAGAGAAGCGACATTACCGTAAGACAGTCCGGCATAATTATGGGTAGGGCCCACCAGACCGTCAAAATTAACTTCAAAATGCTTCATTGTGTCCTCTCATTATTATGGGCAGATTGTGAAACCTGATCTGAGCGCGAATTGACGCAGTACCACCTTTAGTTGTTATGGGTAATAAAGATGAATTCGTCATGTATTTGCTGTATAAGCGTGACGCGCAGTCCTATCTGGTAACTGAGTGGGGAGCCATTATACGGTTTTTATATGGCCTGCCAATCAAGCAGATTAAAAAGTGAACAGAGTGAAAGGCCAGGAATTGATAACTATTAAGAAGAACTTGTTTTCTATTCACTTTGTAGATATATGTTAAAAAAGTAACAGGGGACGACTGGCCTTATTAACTCTCCTATAAAATCCAAATTCCCCATATAAAACATAGGGTTAGAATAGTCATATGACAAAGTCACTGGTCATAGTCGAGTCGCCGGCAAAGGCAAAAACGATAAATAAATATCTCGGCAAAAATTTTATTGTTAAATCCAGCGTTGGACATGTAAGAGATTTGCCAACTAAGGCGTTGGGTAAAGTTGCACCCAAAAAATCGGCCAAAGAACTGAAGTCATTTTCAGAACAGAAAAAGCAGGAATACCTGCGCAAGCACGAATATGACAAGCTAGTAGACCGCATGGGCGTCGACCCGGAAAAAAATTGGCAGGCCCACTACGAAGTGCTGGCTGGCAAAGAAAAAGTGGTCAGCGAACTGCAAAAACTGGCGAAGAATGCGGACACCATCTATCTGGCGACGGATTTGGATAGAGAGGGAGAAGCGATCGCCTGGCACCTGCAGGAACTGCTCGGTAAGGACGATAAAACCTACCAGCGAGTGGTATTCAACGAAATTACTAAAAATGCCATTCAGGATGCCTTTTCACATCCAGGTGAAGTCAATGTGGCCAGAGTGAATGCGCAACAGGCCCGCAGATTCCTCGACAGGGTGGTGGGCTTTATGGTGTCGCCTTTGTTGTGGAAAAAGGTCGCCAGAGGCCTGTCTGCCGGTCGTGTGCAGTCGGTAGCGGTGCGTCTGGTCGTCGAGCGTGAACGTGAGATAAAAGCATTCGTGCCAGAAGAGTTCTGGGATGTTCACGCTGACTTGCAGCGCGACTCAGGTCAAGGCCTGCGTATGCAGGTAGTGAAGCAGGATGGCAAAGCGTTCAAGCCAAAAAATAAGGCGATGACCGATGCTGCGCTTGAGTTGCTGAATAAAGCACAATATGAAGTGCTCAGCCGTGAATCCAAGCCAACGCAAAGTCGGCCTTCAGCTCCCTTTATCACCTCAACGTTGCAGCAGGCAGCAAGCACGCGGCTTGGCTTTGGCGTAAAGAAAACCATGACGCTAGCCCAGCGTCTGTACGAAGCCGGCCACATTACTTACATGCGTACGGACAGCACTAATCTGTCACAGGAAGCGTTAGACAGCTGTCGTCACTACATTGATGACAATTTCGGCGCAAAATATTTACCAGATTCAGCAAATCGTTACGGTAGCAAAGAGGGCGCACAGGAAGCGCACGAAGCGATACGTCCCTCTAATGTTAATGTGACGTCTGCCTCATTATCAGACATGGAGCGTGATGCTCAGCGTCTTTACGAGCTCATTTGGCGCCAATTCGTCGCCTGTCAGATGACGCCTGCCAAATACGATGCGACCACTATTACGGTGAAAGCGGGTGACTTTGAACTAACGGCAAAAGGCAGGGTACTGCGCTTTGATGGTTGGACCAAAGTACAGCCACAGGCTAAGCGTAAAGGCGATGAAGAATTACTGTTGCCGGATGTAAAAGAAGGCGAAGGATTGACACTTAACGCATTAGATCCGAAGCAGCACTTCACAAAACCACCTGCACGCTTTAATGAGGCATCGTTGGTAAAAGAGCTGGAAAAGCGCGGAATTGGCCGCCCGTCGACCTACGCAAGCATTATTTCGACCATCCAGGACCGCGGCTACGTTCGGCTTGAGAACAAGCGTTTTTATGCAGAAAAAATGGGTGAAATCGTTAATGACAGGCTGATGGACAATTTTGACGATCTGATCAGCTATGACTTCACCGCCAATATGGAACAGCAGCTTGACGATATTGCCGAAGGTAAAAAGCAGTGGAAGCAAGTACTGGATAATTTCTACGAAGATTTTTATCAGAAACTGCTGATCGCCGAGAAGGATCCAGAAGAAGGTGGGATGAAGCTCAATAAGGCGGTCGAAACCAATATTGAGTGTACAAAATGCGGCAGAAAAATGAACGTGAGAACTGCCAGTACGGGCGTATTTCTGGGCTGTTCAGGCTACAACCTGCCTCCTAAAGAACGCTGTACGAATACCATGAACCTGACCTCAGGTGATGAGGTCATAAAGGTCGATGATGAGGAAGAATTAGAAACCGAAGCGCTTCGGGCTAAGCGTCGTTGCGACGTTTGCGGTACTGCTATGGATAGTTATCTGGTTGATGAAAAACGCAAATTGCACGTATGCGGTAATACCCCTACCTGTCCAGGCACCTTTGTCGAGCAGGGCACATTCAAGATCAAAGGCTATGATGGCCCGATTATCGAATGTGATAAGTGCGGCGAAAATATGGAGCTTAAGAACGGCCGTTTCGGTAAATACTTTGGCTGTACGAACGAGGCCTGTAAAAACACCCGGAAGTTATTACGAAACGGTGAAGTAGCACCTCCTAAGGAAGATCCGGTCGACCTGCCGGAGCTACCTTGTGAGAAAAGTGATGCGCACTTTGTGCTGCGCGATGGTGCATCGGGTATTTTCCTGGCTGCACATAACTTCCCTAAATCACGAGAGACCAGAGCGCCCCTGGTTGAAGAGTTAGCCAGATTTAAAGACCGTATTTCACCTAAATTTCATTATCTGGCAGAAGCGCCAGCGAAAGATCCGGATGGTAATCCGTCTTTGGTCCGATACAGCCGTAAAACCAAACAGCAGTACGTGATCAGCGAGGATAAAAACGGGAAGGCAACCGGATGGTCTGCCTGGTACAAGGACGGCAGCTGGCAAGTTGACGATAAACGTAAGAAAAAGAAATAGGCTCGATTATGGCACTGTCCCTTCAGGAACAATTGTTAAAAGCAGGCCTGGCCGATAAGAAAAAGGCCAAGCAAATAAAGCAGGCCAAACACAAGCAACGAAAGGCTAAACAGAAAAACAATATCGATGTTGTTGATCAGAATAAAGTAGCTGCTGAGCAAGCCATAGAGCAGAAAAAAGCCCGCGATCGTGAATTAAATCAGCAACGTCAGTTGGAAGCTGAGAAAAAGGCCATCGCCGCGCAGATTAAACAGCTTATTGAAGTGAATAAACAACCACGAGGCTCAGACGAAGTGGTGTGTAATTTCACCGACGGTTCGCTGGTTAAGCGCATGCATGTTTCACAAGCCGTCAATGCGGATATCAGTAAAGGCAAGCTAACCATTGTGAAATTTGCTGATGGCTATGAACTGGTCCCGACACCGGTTGCTGATAAAATTGCTGAGCGGGATGAGTCTGTCGTCGTGTATCGTGCTGATGATCAACGTCCGGAATCTGATGACGAAGACGATTGGTATGCGGATTATAAGATACCGGATGATTTGACTTGGTAGGTTCCTGCCTTCGCAGGAACGACGAAATAGGGCGCAGGAACGACGAAATAGGGCGCAGGAACGACGTATTGAAAATGAAAAGCCGCGATTGAACGCGGCTTTTTTAGTGTTGCTAATGAGAGTGTTAGCTATTAACGCTCTCAGGTTTGGCTGCAGGCGCGTTAGCGTGCGAACGACGGCTTGTCATTGCAGCAGAACGGCCGGAGCGCAGAAGCTCAGGACGACCATCATCGGTCACAGAGGCTATCACAATATCCTGAAACTCTTCAGTAAGTGACGTCGGTTTCGCCATAGGATGAGAAACACGGGATGCCAACGGTATTTTAACCTTCACAGGCTCAGCAACAGGTTGTTTGCCCTCTTTTGTCACCACTTGCTCAGGTGCGGGTTCAACGCTGTCCTGTTTCACTTCTTCTACAGTTTCAACAGGCTCAGGTGCAGTCTCGATAGGTTCCGCTGTTGCTGCCGTCTCACTGCTTTCGTCAGCATCGTCAAGTTGGATCTCAACCTGCTGCGGTTCTTCAGTTTTCTGCTCCTCCTGCACCTGTACTGGAGATTCCTCAGGAGCTTTAACATCGGCTGATTCTGCTTGCTCAGGCATGTCCAACTGCAATTCATCCTGCTGCACGCTGTCAGTGTCTGCCTGTTTATCCTTGCGTCGTTTCTGACCGGCAGCTCTGATATGACGAGGTGAGCGACGAGAGCGGCTGCGAGACTCTTTCTCGTTTGCATCGTCTGTCGTTTCGTCCCGCACTTCTGACTCAACACCTGCAGTACTGTTTTCTTCAGCAGCAGTCATGTCAGCTTGCTGTGCGTTGTCATCCTGGTTCGCTTCTGCTATGGAAGCAGGCGCTTCGGAGGCTGGCACATGTTGTTCTGCGGCTGCTGGAACATCAGCGGGCTGCTCAGTCACAGGCGCTGCTGTCACCACGGTCTCTTCAACAGGGGCATCACTGACACGTACACTGCGCTTCAAATCACGACGCTTACGGCGTTCTTTTACCTGTTTTGGCTGTTGCTCAACCTCAGCCTGAGCCTCAGTATGTGCATCGGCCTGCTGAGTCGCAGTTTTTGCTACATCAACATCAGCGTTTTGTTTATTTCGACGCTTGTTCTGATTACGTGGCTTGCGCTGCTCGTTATCGCCTTTGGCCTGACGTGTGTCCTTATCACGTGACTGCTCAATAGCTTTATCTTTGCTGCCTTGTGACGCTGTTTTATCATGCTGTTTACGGTTGTCATCTCGGGCTGGACGACGACGATTACGATTGCGGTCCTGCGCGTTGCGTCGGTTACCTTTCTGATTACGGTTCGACTTTTTGCCTTTTTTGGCCGGCTTTTTCTCTTCCTCAAACAAGCCTTTGAACCACTTACTCAGTTTGCTCCATAACCCTTCGCTTGCTGGCTGTGAAACCGGTGCCGGGGCAGGGGCCGGAGCATCAGGTGCAATTAACCCTTGTAGCGCAGGTTGCTCTTTCTTCTGCTCGCTAGGTGAAATGCGACCATTATCCTGCTCTTCAACTTCAACCAGCTCTACATTGTAGCTTGCCTCAGAGACGACACCATCGGTTCTTCTGCGTTCTACCTGATAATGTGGCGTTTCCATATTCGGGTTAGGGATTACCAGCAGCTGTACGTTATTACGCTTTTCAATTGCTTGTATCGCATGGCGCTTTTCGTTCAATAAGTACGTTGCTACCGGCACCGGTAATTGTGCTTCAATTTGCCCGGTGTTCTCTTTAATACTTTCTTCTTCAATGATACGCAGTACCGACAGGGCTAATGACTCTGTGCCTCGTACGGTGCCATGGCCACTACAGCGCGGGCAGACATTGTGTGCAGACTCACCTAATGATGGACGCAGGCGCTGACGAGACATCTCCAGCAGACCGAATCGCGAAATGCGGCCTAGCTGCACTCGGGCACGGTCGCTGCGCACTGCATCTTTCATGCGATTTTCTACTTCGCGCTGGTGACGGATAGGCGTCATATCGATGAAATCGATAACAACCAACCCGCCTAAATCCCGCAAACGAAGTTGCCTTGCAATTTCGTCAGCGGCTTCCAGGTTCGTATTGAGCGCGGTTTCTTCAATATCTCCGCCTTTGGTCGCTTTGGCTGAGTTAATGTCGATAGACGTCAGAGCTTCAGTCGGATCGATAACAATAGAGCCACCAGATGGTAGGCGAACCTCACGTTGGAACGCTGATTCGATTTGTGACTCAATCTGGTAATGACTGAACAGTGGCACGTCACCTTTGTACAGCTTGACGCGGTTGGCAAAGTCAGGGCGAACCAGTTTTACGTGTTGAATTGCTTGTTCAAACACATTCGGATCGTCAATCAGGATCTCGCCAATGTCGCGACGCAGGTAGTCGCGAATGGCACGCACAATAACATTACTTTCCTGATGGATAAGGAAAGGTGCAGCGCGGGATTCTGCCACATCCGATACGGCTTTCCAGTGTGTTAATAACACACTCAGGTCCCACGCGAGCTCTTCGTACGATTTACCTACGCCAGCCGTACGCACGATCAATCCCATGCCGTTGGGCACGTCAAGCTTGTTCAATGCATCCTTTAACTCAGTGCGTTCATCACCTTCAATACGACGGGAGATACCACCTGCACGCGGGTTGTTAGGCATCAGAACAAGGTAACTTCCTGCCAGAGAGATAAACGTGGTTAACGCGGCGCCTTTTTGACCACGCTCTTCTTTATCTACCTGAACAATAACCTGCTGGCCTTCTTTAATGACATCTTTGATGTTGGGACGGCCGTCGAATTTGTAGTTTGAGGGGAAATAGGTGCGTGCAATTTCTTTGAGAGGAAGGAATCCGTGGCGGTCTGCGCCGTAGTCTACGAAAGCTGCTTCGAGACTGGGTTCAACCCGGGTAATGGTTCCTTTGTAAATATTGGCTTTCTTTTGTTCGTGCCCCGGACTTTCAATATCCAAGTCATAAAGGCGTTGCCCATCTACCAGAGCAACACGCAACTCTTCTTGCTGAGTTGCGTTAATTAACATTCTTTTCATTGTATCTGACTCAATTACTCGCCATTCATCAGATACAGGGCAGCAACGGCCTGTTTGTTTTAGGTTCGCGTATATCCAGTCTCCCGACTGTATAACATCATGTTCGGCAGAGTACGTTACCTTCATAGCGGTAGGGTATTAAATCGCTATGTGTCACGCGCTTCTTTTATTGCACTGCCACAATTGACGTACTTACTTTATTGTCGCTTACATTATTATTTCACGTAAATGCCTGCCGTATCGTTATTCGTTGTTCGTACGAGTTCGGCGTGCCATTACGGGAAATCTAAAACGTTTAGTCATGATAACCGGCATTCGCCTTGTTGATCATGAGACCTATTGAATTCCTGTATCTTTTAGACGGCGATAAACCGTTATTCTTTTTGTCATCTACCGACCGCATCGAAAAGTTACTCACTTCGATCGCCGGCGGCGTTCGGCGGTTGTGTGACGCCTGGCCTGACAAATTTTTTAAACTACCGTTATCTTATGCCGGTAATTTCGCTGTTGTTCTGTAAGTTGCGCGGCCCTTTTAGCCCGTCACTCACGTAAACGCTTCGATTATCGCATTAATAATCATAGCGCTGCAATATCCAGACCGAAAATACTCCTGTCTGGCAGATATTTTTCGGTTAGAATGCGCGCGCTATGCAAAATGACAACTTTCAACAAGTACGCATTATCGACATTGACGCCGATCAGGCTGGTCAACGCATTGATAATTTCTTACGCACCTTTCTCAAAGGTGTACCGAAAAGCGCAATCTACAGGATCTTGCGTAAGGGCGAAGTGCGGGTAAACAAAAAACGTATAAAGCCAGACTATAAAATTCAGGCTGGCGACAGCATTCGGGTGCCGCCAATTCGAGTGTCATCCCAACCCAGTGCGGTGCCATCTGCAAAGCTCGATAAAATAGCCAATTTAGAAAACTGCATTTTGTTCGAGGATGAACGCCTGATGGTGGTCAATAAACCGACAGGGATGGCAGTGCATGGTGGCAGCGGACTAAGTTACGGGTTGATTGAAGGGTTACGTGCGATTCGCCCTGAGCAGAAATTTCTCGAATTGGTTCATCGCCTGGACCGCGATACATCAGGCTGTCTGCTGGTCGCTAAAAAGCGCTCTGCACTGCGTCATTTACATGAACAACTGCGTGAAAAACGCATGGATAAGCGCTACCTGGCGTTGGTACATGGGCAATGGCCAGCCCACCGCCACACGGTTAAGGCACCGCTACTAAAAAACACACTTAAATCTGGTGAGCGGATTGTGATTGTGCATGACGAGGGCAAACCTTCTATCACCAAGTTTACTGTGAAGCAGACGTTTGCGAATGCCACATTGGTACAGGCGTCACCTGTGACAGGCCGGACCCATCAGATCCGCGTGCACAGCCAATTTGCTGGACATCCGATTGCCGGTGACAATAAATATGGGGATAGCCAAAAAGATAGTGCGTTAGGTGCGGACATTAACAGGCTGTTCCTGCACGCCCATGAATTACATTTCCTACATCCTGCTGATGACAGACAAATGTGCATCAGTGCGGAGCCTGATGATAACTGGACCCACACCATCAACGCATTATCGCTATGAAGTATGAACTGATCATTTTCGACTGGGACGGCACGCTGATGGATTCATCGGCCAAGATTGTGAACACCATGCATTTAGCCTCAGACCGTCTTGGTGTAGCCCGTAAAACCGATGAGCAGGTGAAAGATATTATTGGTATTAGTCTGCAGCCAGCCATCATGCGATTATTCGACACGGATGATGCATCCTTTGCGCAGCGTCTGGCCGAGGAATACAAGCATGTGTATTTGCAACTGGATCAAACGCCCTGTCCACTGTTTGACGGTGCGGCAGAGGTGCTCGACAGGTTACATGTGGACAGGATGAATATGGCGGTTGCCACGGGTAAAGCCCGCCGTGGTCTGAATCGCGCCTGGCAGCAATCCGGTACCGGACACTATTTTGTTGCATCACGCTGTGCAGATGAAGCGCAGTCCAAACCGAGCCCGGATATGCTTGAACAAATTCTCAGCGAACTCGATATTCCACCGCAAGCGGCGCTGATGGTAGGGGATACAGAATACGATATGTTAATGGCGCAAGCGTTGGGAATGGACCGTGTAGCAGTCAGCTATGGTGTGCACGATGAAGACAGACTGCTGGCTTGTTCACCGGTATCTGTTATTCATCACATCCGCGAATTGCTGGACGTCATCTATCCGTGATGTGAGGGTGTAACACATCTACACCACACTCCAATAGCATATCTGTCAGTGCCATGAGTGGCAGGCCGATAAGCGCGTTTGGGTCACGTCCTTGTATAGACGAAAAAAGTGCAATGCCCAATCCTTCGGCTTTAAAGCTGCCCGCGCAATCAAGCGGTCGTTCAGTCCTGATGTAATAGGCGATTTGTTCGTCACTGAGGGACTTAAACGTCACATCAGTTATTTCGGTATGACGCAGGCAGCGGTCTGCGTCGCAGTCAATCACACACAGCGCAGTATAAAATCTGACGGTGTGGCCAGCGCATGCGCGCAATTGTGTCATCGCATTCTGTTCGGTCTCTGGCTTGCCTAAAATGGTGACGGCACCATCGTCTTTTTGCAATGCCGCTGTCTGATCTGCACCGACCACGATCCCCTGATTCAACGACTTTGCAATTGCATCAGCTTTTTCGTATGCCAGTCTGGCTGCCAATTCCATTGCATTTTCATCCGGTTTGGCTAATTCATTGACCTGTGGAGCAACGGCTTCAAAATTGATACCGAGTTTAGAGAGCAACTGGCGTTTGTAGGGCGAGGTTGACGCAAGCGTCAGCATAGTGAACTATCCTTTTGAAAAGAGCAGATTAAATGCGGCATAGGCGCACATTTTCTTTGACTAGACCACGTCTTATCTATATTATGCGCGCGCTATGCAGAAAGTGAAACTGCCAAAAAGTATCGATCCAGTCAAAAGTGCATTGAAACGCTCCGAATACAGGGGTGTGATGATGTCGTCTGATATGGCTCGCTTGCTGGACGCCGTTGCCGGCGTCGCTGATAACGTGGAAATCGAAGTTAAGTTCGCAAAAGACGCGCAGGGTCTTACTTACTTCGACGGAAGTCTGGCTACGTCAGTGTCACTTGTCTGTCAAAGGTGTAACGAACTGTTTGAGCAGCCTCTAGAGGTTGAATTTTGCTTCACACCAGTGCAGGGTAGTGAGCAGATCGAACAGGACCTGTTGCCAGATGCTTATGATCCGGTAGAAGTAGATGAATATGGAGAAATCAATCTGCTTCAACTATTTGAAGATGAGCTGATTCTGGCGCTGCCCATTGTAGCCCTTCATGCAGAGGAGGATTGCAAGGTTAGTGCTGAAGAAATGCAATTCGGACAATTGACCCCGGAACAGGAGCGTCCAAACCCGTTCGCGGTGTTGAAAGAACTTAAGCGAGACCAGGAGTAAGTTATGGCAGTACAACAGAATCGTAAAACCCGCTCTAAGCGTGGCATGCGTCGTTCTCACGATGCGTTGACTGGATCGACTTTGTCGGTTGACTCAACGTCAGGTGAAACGCATCGTCGCCACCATGTAACAGCCGATGGCTATTACAAGGGTAAAAAAGTTATTGCTGATTAATCAGTGATGACGCCAGCGCGTATTACTATCGCGTTAGATTTAATGGGGGGCGATCATGGCCCCCCAGTTACTTTTCCCGCCGCGGTAAAAGCCCTTCATAAATTCCCAGAATTACGCCTTATCCTGTTAGGTGATGGTGAACTCGTCGCCGACCAGCGTAATGCGTTAGATCCCGACGTTGCCTCTCGTATCGAGCTGATTCATTGCACCGACAATGTTGCTAACGACGAGCGACCGACGGTTGCGTTACGTAATAAAAAAGAATCATCGATGCGGCGCATGCTCGAGCTGGTCGAGTGTGGCAAAGCACAAGCCTGCGTCAGCGCAGGTAACACCGGTGCCTTGATGGCCATGGCATATTATGTGCTGAAAACCATTCCTGGTCTGGACCGGCCCGCATTGGTGTCATCGATGCCAACCGCAGGACAACACAAGGTCTTTCTGCTTGATTTGGGCGCTAACGTTAACTGTAATGCCGAAACGCTATTTCAGTACGCCATTATGGGCTCGGTACTCGCTTCCCAGGTTGCCGGGATAGAGCGCCCCAGAGTGGCACTGTTGAACGTTGGTGAGGAAGATATCAAAGGCAATGAGCAGGTCAAACTAGCGGACCATATCCTGCGCGAGTCCAAGCGCGTCAATTATATTGGCTATGTTGAAGGGGACGATATCTTTACCGACCACGCTGACGTTGTGGTGACCGATGGCTTTACCGGCAATGTCGCACTCAAGTCTAGTGAAGGATTGGCTAAACTGGTTATTCGCGCAGTAAAGCGTGTGTCTTCTGAAAACTGGTACACAAGATTTCTTGCTGCAGTGGCCATGCCTCTGCTTAAAAAGGTCTATCATACGGTGAACCCCGACCAGTATAACGGGGCGAGTCTGTTAGGATTGCGCGGCATTGTGGTGAAGAGCCACGGAAATGCTTCCGCTGATGCGTTTTATTACGCCATCGAAGATGCCATTAAAGAAGCGCATCAGCAGGTTCCGGAAAAAATAAAAACGACAATAGAATCCGTATTGATGGAGCGACCTTAGTTAATGTATTCCAGATTTATTGGCACCGGGAGTTATTATCCTTCCGATGTCCGCACCAATGCAGACCTTGAAACCATGGTGGACACCTCTGATGAATGGATCACCGACCGGACAGGGATAAAAGAACGGCGCATCATTAGCGCGGATGAGACCGCTGCAACCATGGGCGCAGAAGCCAGTCGCAAAGCCATTGAAATGGCGGATATTGACCCTTCTAGCATCGATATGATTGTATGTGCGACCACCAGTGGCCGTTACGCGTTACCAAGTACAGCCTGTGAAATCCAAAAAATACTTGGCCTCGATGGCATTCCTGCATTTGATGTCGCGGCTGCCTGTGCGGGCTACTGCTACGCATTAAGCGTGGCAGATCAATATATCAAAAGCGGCGCTGCCAGGCGCATTTTGGTGATTGGCACGGACTGCCTCAGCAGGCTGGTCGATCCCAAAGACAGAAGCATGGTCATCCTGTTTGGCGACGCCGCAGGTGCAACCATTATTGAAGCCAGCGAAGAGCCTGGCATTTTATCCACGCATATTCATGCAGCGGGTTCATATGGCGACCTCCTGTATGTGGGTAACCCGACCCGCGGTGATGAGCAGTCTACGCACGAAAATTGGGGCGTAATGCGTGGTAACGAAGTTTTTAAAGTCGCAGTGACCAAGCTTAGCGAAGTGGTTGAACAAACGCTTAAAGCAAACAATATGGACAAGTCTGAATTAGACTGGTTGGTTCCACACCAGGCTAATTTCAGGATCATCAAAGCGGTTGCCCGTAAATTAAACATGTCACTGGATCAGGTCGTACTCACACTCGAAGACTACGGCAATACGTCGGCAGCAACCGTACCTACAGCATTAGATACGGCAATACGTGACGGCCGCATTAAACGTGGTCAAAACCTGCTACTTGAAGCGTTCGGTGGTGGTTTCGCGTGGGCGTCTGCACTGGTTCGCTACTAAACTTATTCTGACAATCAAGGAAACATCATGTCTGAACATTCAACTTTGGCCTGTGTGTTCCCGGGGCAGGGCTCACAGTCTGTAGGCATGCTCAGTGAACTCGCTGCTGAATTCAGCGTCGTCAATGACACCTTTAGTCAGGCTTCTGACGCACTCGGCTATGATTTATGGGCGGTCACGCAAAGCGATGCTGACGGTAAACTTAATCAAACACAGGTCACACAGCCGGCATTACTGACAGCCAGTGTGGCAACATGGCGGGTGCTGCGCGAGCACATCACGCAACCTGCATTGTTAGCAGGACATAGCCTTGGCGAGTACTCAGCGCTGGTATGTGCTGAGGTGATCGCTTTTGAAGATGCCGTAAAGCTCGTAGAGAAACGTGGCGAATTTATGCAGTCGGCAGTGCCTGCAGGTGCCGGTGCCATGTTTGCCATCATCGGCCTGGATGACGATAAAATTGCGCACATTTGTGCCGAGGTCAGTCAGCAAACTGGCAAAGTTGCTGCGGCGGTGAATTTTAATTCGCCTGGTCAGGTGGTGATTGCCGGTGATGCTCAGGCGGCTGAAATGGCAGCCCAACAATGTAAAGATGCCGGTGCCAAGCGCGCATTACCGCTGCCCGTGAGCGTGCCATCGCACTGCGCATTAATGAAACCCGCGGCGGAGCAATTGTCTGAGCTGCTTAAGGATATTACCTTTAATACACCTGTTATCAGCGTAATCAATAATGTTGACGTTGATACGCCCATAGAGCCACAGGCAATTAAGGATGCATTAATCAGGCAGTTATACTGCCCGGTACGGTGGACCGAGAGTGTACAGGCAATGGCACAGCAAGGCATAACCGAGATGCTCGAAGTTGGGCCAGGTAAAGTCTTGACCGGCTTAGTAAAACGAATTGACCGCACGTTGCAGTGCAAAGCGATAAACGTTCCTGCGGATATCAGCGCAGAGTAAGGAAGAGAACATGAGCGACTTAGAAAATAAAGTAGCGCTGGTCACCGGCGCCAGCCGAGGTATCGGTAAAGCGATTGCCATGCGCCTGGCCTCTCAGGGCGCCACGGTAGTGGGCACGGCAACCTCTGATGGCGGCGCTGAGGCGATCAGTGACTACCTCGGGGACAGCGGTCAGGGCATGGTGCTTAACGTCGGCGATGATGAGTCAATTCAGCATTTGCTCAATACCATCAAAGAGCAGTATGGCGATATCGACATTCTGGTTAACAATGCCGGAATAACCCGCGATAACCTGTTGATGCGAATGAAAGACGCAGAGTGGGATGACATCATCAACACCAATCTGACACCCATATTCAAGCTCAGTAAGGCGGTGCTGCGCGGTATGATGAAAAAGCGTGCTGGCCGTATTGTAAATATTGGTTCGGTCGTAGGTAGTTCTGGTAATCCAGGGCAGGCGAATTATGCCGCTGCTAAAGCGGGTGTCATCGGCTTCAGTAAGTCTATGGCACGAGAGGTAGCATCCCGAGGGATCACGGTGAATGTCGTCGCGCCAGGTTTTATTGATACCGATATGACGAAATCACTGACGGATGAGCAAAGAGAAGCGATTTTTAAAGACATCCCGGCAAACCGTTTAGGCGAGCCAGAGGAGATTGCTGCGACTGTTGCATTCCTGTGCAGTGCAGGGGCAGCGTACATTACTGGCGAAACCATTCATGTGAACGGCGGAATGTTCATGTCTTGAGCAGTCGTATTAATGGCTGCTTGATTGTAAAAAAATTGTTGATTACTATTCAGAACAGCGTTGTGGTTTGACCAGACAAAAAGATGATCTTGGCGCTTGCATGGCCATATCGAGCTGAATACACTACACGCAAATAAAAAACTAGCGACTTACAAGGGAAACCTAGGATTATGAGTAACATTGAAGAACGCGTTAAGAAGATTATCGTTGAACAGCTTGGCGTTAAAGAAGAAGAAGTGAAAGCGGAAGCGTCATTCGTAGATGATCTGGGAGCGGACTCTCTGGATACCGTTGAACTGGTCATGGCTCTGGAAGAAGAATTTGATACTGAGATTCCAGACGAGGAAGCGGAGAAGATCACTACCGTTCAGTCTGCCATTGATTACATTAACGCTAATAAAGACGCGTAAGATTCTTAAGAAAGACGGCTCGCTCGAGCCGTCTTCTCATATCATTCCACTCTGTTTTGATTACCGGGGGCTATTGTGGCTAAACGTCGCGTGGTGGTAACCGGGCTAGGTATGCTTTCTCCACTGGGCAACGATGTTGACTCTACATGGTCCGCATTATTGGCCGGCAAGAGCGGTATAGGCCCAATAACACAGTTTGACTGCACAGATTTTTCAACGCGTTTTGCGGGCGAAGTGAAAGATTTCGACGTAGAGCAATATATTCCTAAGAAAGAAGCGAAAAAAATGGATCGCTTCATTCAATTCGGTGTTGCCGCGGGCATGCAGGCATTACGGGACTCAGGATTGGCTATCACTGATGATAATGCGGGGCGCGTTGGCGTTGCCATCGGCTCAGGCATTGGTGGGTTAGCACTGATCGAAGCAAACCATGAAAAACTGCTCAATTCCGGCCCTAGGAAAGTGTCACCGTTTTTCGTACCTTCTACGATCACCAACATGATCTCAGGATTTTTGTCGATCATGGAGGGGCTGAAAGGACCGAATCTCAACATTGTTA
This sequence comes from Aestuariibacter salexigens DSM 15300, assembly GCF_000429145.1. Lineage (GTDB taxonomy): Bacteria > Pseudomonadota > Gammaproteobacteria > Enterobacterales > Alteromonadaceae > Aestuariibacter > Aestuariibacter salexigens. The sequence goes on along the minus strand of NZ_AUBH01000001.1, from coordinate 708,522 downwards.
CGGCTTGCACGACCGGTGTGCATAATATCGGCGTAGCTGCGCGCACCATTGCCTATGGCGATGCAGACGCAATGCTTGCAGGCGGCGCCGAGGCCACTGTCACCCCGCTGGGAGTGGCAGGTTTTGCAGCAGCCAGAGCGTTGTCCTCTCGTAACGACGCGCCTGAGCAGGCCAGTCGTCCTTGGGATAAAGGTCGCGATGGTTTCGTGATGGGTGAAGGCGCTGGCGTAGTGATGCTGGAAGAATATGAGCAGGCTAAAGCCAGAGGCGCGACAATTTATGCCGAGGTGGTTGGTTTCGGCATGAGTGGTGATGCACATCATATGACGTCTCCTCCGGACGATGGTGCGGGTGCGGCAGCATCAATGGCAAATGCCATCAACGATGCCGATATAGCGCCGGCCGACATTGGTTATATCAATGCCCACGGTACGTCCACGCCAGCAGGTGATATTGCTGAGGTTAGGGCGGTGAAGTCAGTGTTTGGCGATGTGGTTAATCAGGTGTCAGTCAGTTCCACGAAATCAATGACCGGTCATCTATTGGGTGCTGCCGGTTCGGTTGAGGCAATTTTCACTGTGCTGGCACTGCGCGATCAGATTATGCCTCCGACGATCAACCTTGACGAACCGGATGATGAGTGTGATATTGACCTGGTTCCTCACAAGGCGACTGAGAAAGCCATGCGATACGCACTGTGTAACTCATTTGGTTTTGGCGGTACCAACGGCTCACTGGTATTTTCAAAAATTGATGCATGACGTTGATGTGCTTGAACATCAAACTGTGTATTTGATAAAAAGCCTGTTACCGACAGGCTTTTTGCTTTTATGACGCACATTACTCAGTTCAATTCAGCTATTTCAACGGCAAACCGCGCATTTAATTATGGCGACGGCTGCTTTACGACCATTGCTGTCGTAAACGGTAAGGCACGACTTATTGAACGTCACATGTCCCGACTCCAGCATGATGCGGATAAACTCGGCCTTAAAGTCGATGCCTGGAACGAGATTAATGAAGAAGTCGGCAAACGTGCGGCTGAGTTGTCATACGGCGTTCTCAAAGTGTTAATAAGTCGCGGAGAAGGGGGAAGGGGCTATGCCCCCGATGAGACTGAAACACCGGAAGTATGGATCTCCGAGCATAGTATGCCTGTTCATTATGCCCAGTGGCGCCAGCACGGCATTATGCTGGGCGTGAGTGGTGTACACCTGTCTAAGCAGCCGCTGTTGGCTGGTATTAAACACCTCAATCGTCTTGAACAGGTGCTGGTTAAACAGGCAAGTGTTGGCAGTGACTGTCAGGAACACGTGGTATGTTGTGAGCAGGGGTTTATGCTTGAATGCAGTGCGTCCAACCTGTTTTGGCGAACCAAAGGGGTATGGTATACCCCGGACCTCGCGTCGAACGGCGTAAATGGAATAATGAGAGATGTACTATTAGCGCGGTTCGCAAATCATGGTGCTATTGTGTCTCACATTCAGGCTAAACCTGAGGCATTAATAGAGGCGGAAGTCGTGTTTATCTGTAATGCATTGATGGACATGGTACCGGTCAGGCAATTTCAAATTGCCGATGTCTGCACAGAGTATAATCTGGCGACATTTGAGACGTTACGGTCAACGATGCTCTGTGATAAGGACACACCATGACCAGGCGCATCGCGATTTATGTGGTTCTCATCGCCGCTATTATAATGTTGCTGGCAGCGTCGGCGATAGGATGGTTGCAAAGTACGGTAGAGCGTCCGTTTACACTGTCTGATGAAAAGTCCATCGTGATCGAAAAAGGCGCCTCGAAAACCCATATACTGAACAAACTGGTGTCGATGCAGCTAATAGAGAGCAATCTGCCGGGAAGGTTATATATCAAGCTATTCAGGCAGGGCGACCTGATCAAAACCGGTACCTATGCGATTGAGCCCGGTGATTCATTACAAAGCCTGTTGGATAAGTTTTATCAGGGCGATGAAAAGCAGTTTGCCGTGAGTTTGATTGAGGGGTTAACACTGCAGCAGTGGCTGGAGACGTTGGCAGCAGAACCTCAGCTTAGCGCGAATGATTTACCTGTTTTGCAACACGTTGCGATGTTACTGGCGAATGAGCTACCTGGAAAAACCCTTGAAGGCTGGTTGATGCCCGATACCTATTTTTTCACTGCAGGTACAGAGGCCGAGAATATTCTTATCCGCGCTTATGAGAGCATGCAGGCCTATCTGCAATCAGCATGGCAGGAGCGTCAGCAGGGCTTGCCTTATGACAGCGCCTATGATGCGTTGATTATGGCCTCAATTATCGAAAAAGAAACCGGCCTGGCAAGCGAACGCGCGCAAATTGGCGGCGTATTTATCAATCGGTTACGCAAAAATATGCGCCTTCAGACCGACCCTACTGTAATTTATGGGTTAGGCGAGCGTTTTGATGGCAATTTGACCCGCGCCCATTTGCGCGAGGCGACCCCTTACAACACGTATGTTATAAAAGGCTTACCGCCAACGCCCATCGCTATGCCAGGCAAAGCAGCCATCGATGCTGCACTTCATCCGCTGGACACTGAGGCGCTGTATTTTGTGTCACGGGGTGATGGCAGCCATTACTTTTCTCGTACATTGGATGAGCACAATCAGGCTGTGCGCAAATATCAATTAAATCAGTAGGTAATATGTCAGCAAAATGTATCGTTATTGAGGGGCTCGAGGGAGCAGGGAAGAGCACCGCCATAGATGTGGTTAAAACGTGTCTGATAGATGCCGGCAAGCAGGTTGTCTGCACCAGAGAGCCTGGCGGCACACCTATGGCTGAAGCCATTCGGGAATGTGTAAAGCACCCATGGCAAGAGCAGGTGACGGTCGAAGCGGAGCTGATGTTGATGTATGCAGCACGGGCACAGCTGGTTCACAATGTCATGCTGCCGCAGCTTAAGCAGGGCAACTGGATATTGGCAGATCGACATGACATGTCCTCACAAGCCTACCAGGGAGGAGGACGTCAGATTGATCAGGCTATGTTAGATTCACTGCGAACCATGACGCTGAAAGGCTTTGAGCCCGATCTGACGATTTATCTCGATGTGGAGCCTCGTACTGGCTTGCAAAGAGCAAGAGGCAGAGGTGAGCTGGACAGAATCGAACTTGAAGATATCAGCTTTTTTGAACGTACCCGTGAACGTTACTTATCACTGTGTCGCGACAATAGCAAAGCCGTCATCATTGATACTATGCAAAACCTTGAGCAGGTCCATATAGACATCACTGCCGCCGTGAAAAAGGTGTTGTAAGTCATGTTATATCCCTGGCATCAGCCTCAATTTGAGCAGCTAAGCATCCGTGCTGCAAATCAGCGATTGCACCATGGCCTGTTACTACATGGCAGTGCAGGTACGGGGAAGCATCACTTCGCTGAATATCTGGCAACCTATTTGTTATGCCAGAATAAAGGCAAGACTCATTGTGGTGAGTGTCAGTCCTGCCAACTAGTGAAAGCCAGTTCACATCCAGACTGGCACGTGATCACAACGGACAAACAAATTGGCGTTGATGCGGTGCGCCAGGCAATCGGCAAATTGTCGGCGACGTCACAGCTGGGCGGCGCCAAAACACTGATCATCTATCATGCCGAACGCATCACTGAATCTGCGGCAAACGCACTTCTGAAAACGCTCGAAGAGCCCACTGAACGAACTTATATCATTCTGGTGTCACATCTTATCAGCAGGCTGTTACCTACAGTGTTAAGCCGTTGTGAGAAAATTAAATTACCATCTCCCGATGCAGATACCTGTAAACGGTGGCTTGAGTCACAAGGTTTCTCGTCCGTTGACGACACCCTTATCCGTTATTACCAGTGCGCACCACTTTCTATTGCCGAAGCACTGCAGGATGATAATGAATTAAGGTTTGACGAATTCATCACTTCCTTAACAGCACTGCGCTCGGATCAAAAAGATGCGCTGGCCCTGGCCGCTCAATGGCAGGAGCACGCAGAGCGGGTTACCGGGTGGCTGCAACATTGGCTGACTGATCAAAACCTGCAGCATTACAGTAACGACATGTGGGCGTTATATCAGCATAGTATCGATGCTAAGCGTCAGCTGTTGAACCCGGGGATCAATAAACTGGCGTTACTCAGTGAGCTTTTTATGCAGGTTGCACAATCCGGTAAGCAAGAAAAGAGGTAAATGTATTTTGTTTGTAGATTCACATTGTCATTTGGATCGATTAGGCCAGTCTCCAGAGCAGTTAAAGCAAACGCTGGAGTTTGCCACACAGCGGGGCGTGTCTCATATGCTCTGTGTTGCGGTATCAGTACGTGAATATGAACAAATGTACGAAACAGTGCGCGGATTTGACAATGTGTCGGTATCCTGCGGTGTGCATCCCCTGCATCAGGAGGATGCCTGTGACTTCGTCACGCTGTTAGACATGGCATCGCGACCAGAAGTGGTTGCAGTGGGAGAAACCGGCTTAGATTACCATTACAGTGCGGAAACACGTGAGGTGCAGTTGCATTCTTTTGTCGACCACATCAAGGTCGCCAATGTCACAAATAAACCGTTAATTATTCATACCCGAGATGCCCGTGACGATACGCTGGCACTGCTTAACGAGCATAAGGACGATTCGACCAACGGGGTACTCCACTGTTTTACCGAGACGCAGGAGATGGCAGAGCAAGCCATAGACATGGGCCTGTATATTTCTCTTTCGGGTATTGTGACATTTCAGTCAGCTAAACGACTGAAAAAAGTCGCGCAATCCATCCCGCTCGATCGCTTGCTGATTGAAACGGATTCTCCATGGTTAGCGCCTGTGCCTTATCGGGGTAAACAAAATCAGCCTGGCTACGTGGTTGAGGTGGCAGAGTATATCGCCAAGCTACGCGGGATTTCGGTTGAAGAGCTTGCCCGAGCGACAACGGATAATTTCTATCGCCTGTTCTCGGCGTGCAAGCGTCACCATTAATCGTCATTCACATTATTATTTTCGCTGGGCTGCCTGCGGTAGTCTCTCAAGACGCCGAAAGTCGGGGTCGCTAAACAGCGGCTTATCCTGCAGGTAATCCAGCAACATATCGTGTGCGTCGGCACCCCAGAATAGTTTGGGTTTGCCTGAATCTGCAGATACCGCTGCGGTAGGGACGCCAAAAACACCTGCCTCAATAGCCTTTTCGGTATTATCTTTTAATTGTGCTTTCACACTTGGTTCAGAGCAGCGCTGCAGCCACTCGTTATCACTCATTTGCGCGCTCATATACTGATGTCCAGCCTCATCATCGGGCAGCAGACCCTGTTGCCAAATACAGTTAAACACGCAGTCTATAACTTTGGCCGAATTGCGATAGGCAATACAAACACGTAACCCTGTGAGAGGATTAAAGGGATGGGCTGGGGGCATAGTAAAAGGAATACCCTGCCTGTCCGCCAGCCACATACTGTGCTGGTAAACAAATGTTCGTTTACTCGGTATTTCAGCGGGACCCAGGTGACCAATGTGATTTAACACCCCTGCGAACAGAATCGGCACTGGTTGAACCTTACCTTGTTTTACCATGGGTTTGATCCGCTGCCATTGTAAGTAGGCAAAGGGTGAAATAATGTCGAAATACCAGTTTATCTGCGTGCTCATTTATTCGAATCCTTTGGTTGCACAACAACGTTTAAACTTTTTACCGCTTAAGCATATACAGGGGGCGTTTCTACCCAGTCCAAGTTTGCCTGAATCCACTTGGATCTCTCCACTTTCATAGCGCCAGCTATTCTCTTCATGTAGGAAAGTTGATGTCTCGTGGAGAACAAAAGGGGTACCGCGGCTTACATAGAAGGCGTTGAATTCAACCTGACCTGCCACCCCATTATCACTAGCAGACACGATCTCCAGGCGGCACCAGTGAGTGTGCGAAAATGAGGCCTTAATATCCTCTATTTTGTGATGACTTTGTTTAGTTTTTGCCCATGTACGATGAAGATAAATCGCATCACGAGTACAAAATGCACTGTATCGGGAGCGCATAAGCTGCTCAGCGGATTCTGCGTTTTTATTGCCTTGAATAACAGGTTGGCAGCATTCATTAAATGATAATGAGTTTCCACAAAAACAATGCATAGTCCCAAATTAAACGGATAACAGGTAACGCTGATACTAACATGGATGAAACGTTCACATCACTGCCAGACCACCTATGGTTATCTGGCATGATGGTAGAAAAATTAAGATATGGAGGAGGCTGTGAGTGGTGATGTGCTGACGTTGTGTAGCTCTACACCATAAGCAAGACAAAGTGCTGTTATCCCGGCCAACTGCACATGGCTTAATTGCAGATTTTCAACGTAGATGCGCGCGCATTGGCTACCACTGATTAAGCGCTCCAGCCATAGCATCAGCGTTTGATTGTCCGGCTTACTCAAGCGAATCGCACTGTTTATATGACTGGAGAATGTTAACGAATTCGCAATCAGGTACGTCCATTTGGTCTCTTTGCTAACTGATGAGAGACGGTCGACAGCTGACGCCTGTTGACCATGAAACATAAATGAAGAAAGAGCAGCCATATTGTTATCCTTGCATGAATATTTATACAGTGTGTATATGTACAGTAGTACTGTATAAATAAACATGCAAGTAATTAATTCACTTTTTAATCAAAAATCCTGCTAATTTATTTCTTCTGAACCACAGCAAGGTACCAGTGATGATTGCGTAGATAAGGATTTGCAGTTCTAGCGTCTTAAGCGACCACGTAAAATGCAGCATTATTAACAGTACCGCGATATACACCGTGTTATGCAGTTTTTGCCAGCTTCTGCCCATGCGTCGACGCAATACTGATATTGAAGTAATCGCTAACGCTGTGAGGATGAGTAGTGCACTGAATCCCACCGTAATGTACGGCCTTTGTATGATTTCACTGGCTACCAATTGCCATTCGAGCTGTAACTCAAACAGGATGAACACTAAAAAATGACACAGCGCATAGGTAAACGACCATAGTCCGGTTAAACGTCGTAGCGCTATCCATGAACCTTGACGCTGCCACTTTGCCAGGGGGGTGAGGCTTAAGGATAAGAGCAGCAGGTTTAGCGCGCCTATTCCAGTAAAGTGAAGTAATATTTCGACCGGATCGCCAGCCAGCTGGTCACTAATTGCCGCATAAAAAGTCTGAACTAACCATAAACCCGCGATGATGTGGATGAGTGATTTGAGGGCGATGACCCTTCTGTTTGTCAGTCGAATCCAGACCATGTTTAATATAAGCGACGTAAATCCATGCCGGCGTATAATGACGCCACTTCCTCATAGCCATTGAACATTTGTGTGGCGATGCGGTTACGTGCCAATAGTCCACCGGTCGTGATGCGCCGCTCGCTAGCCTGACTCCAGCGTGGATGATCGACGGTAGGGTTGACGTTGGCATAGAAACCATACTCGTGAGGGGCGAGGGTGTTCCATGTTGTAGGCGGTTGTTGTTCTACAAGTGATATTCGTACGATGGATTTAATACTTTTAAAGCCATACTTCCAGGGCACAACCAGACGCACAGGCGCACCATTTTGCGGTGGCAGGGATTTTCCATACAGCCCCACAGTCAATAGGGTTAAATCATGCATAGCTTCATCCAGTCGCAACCCTTCAACATAAGGATAATCAATGCCACCGCCGACAAATCGATTGCGCTGGCCTGGCATCTGTTTTGGATCACGTAGCGTCTGAAACGCAACATATTTTGCTGACCCTTGTGGGTCTGCCTGTTTAATCAGCTGGGCCAGTGGGAAACCGATCCACGGGATAACCATCGACCATGCCTCAACGCAGCGTAATCTGTAAATTCTTTCTTGTAGTGGAAAGCGAGTAAACAGATTATCAAAGTCGATACTAAAAGGTTTATTTACCAGTCCATCTACTTTCAGTGTCCAGGGATTAACATTAAAGCTCTGGGCATTTTCAACCGGATCGCTCTTGTCTGTGCCGAATTCATAAAAGTTGTTGTAGGACGTGGCTTTATCTTCGGGGGTAATTGTCTGCGGATCATTTTTGTCTGACTGGTAGGTCAAGGGACGTCGCTTGAAGGCAGGCTCGTCATCATCTGAAAACCAGTTGAATGCTTTCGCATGAGGGGCGAGAAGCGCAGAAGCTCCCACATAACCTAATGAGCGTAGCACCTGTCTTCTGTTTTTATAGATACTTTCATCCGTCACGTCGTTATCAGTCAAATCTGATGGCTTTTTAATCTTGATCCGCATAGACGCTAGCTCCGTGTTGCTCTTTACACTGTTCTATACGGAACCTAGACCTGAAAGCTCACCAACTACTTTCATTTTGTGTGTCCAAATTACAAACACCGTGGCAAATATTACATATCTCTACCTAAGTGCGTTATTCTCGGATACTATAGACTAAAGTCGAATGCATATTCGCAGGGCAGGCAAGTCAGCTTGGATGCAGTGAACAGACACGATAGATCAGTCAAGAGAATTTATTATCATGTCCACTGAATACATTGACGCTCTAGAATCTCACCGAAGTGCTGATTTATCAGCCCTGCAAGAGCTATACGAACACGTAAACGTGCTGTTTTGCGTGGCTGACACGCGTGGCTATTTCGTTATGCTGAATCCGTATTGGAGTGAAGTGCTGGGCTGGAGTATCGACGAATTACAGTCCAAGCCCTTTGTTGAGTTTGTCCATCCAGATGATAGAGATGCAACGGATGACCAACGCGATCAGCAGTTCGATGAGCAGGTATCCGTTTCTGCATTTGAAAACCGCTATCTTACCAAAGACGGCCAGTATCGCTGGCTTGAGTGGTATTCCATCTCCCCTCATGGCGATAAAATCTATGCCGTTGCCAGTGATATCACAGAAAAGAAACGAAGAGAACGTGAGCTTCAGCAATTACAGGTGCGTTTGAAAGAGTTGGTACAAAACGTTCCTGGTGCATTTTTTCAATATATTGTGAATACCGATGGAACTCACTCAGTACAGTACATGAGCAAGGGCTGTGAGGATTTATGGGGGCTAACAGCCGAGCAAATTGGTGAAGATCCCGGCTGTATTTGGGACCTCATCCTACCTGAGGATATAGAAGGCCTACAAAATTCAATACAGGATTCCATCGAGAATTTGACCCACTGGGAAGATGAATACCGAATCAACCATCCATCCGGTGAGATACGCTGGTTGAGAGGGGTGGGCACGCCTCGTCGTCTGGAATCTGGAGCAACATTCTGGAACTCGCTTGTTACTGACATTACGGAAACAAAAAGGCAGCAGCAGACCATCGAAAAAATGGCCTATCACGATCACCTTACTAACCTGCCTAATCGCTTACTGCTGAAGGACAGAATTGAACAAAAAATTCTTGCTTGTAAGCGCACCGGACATCAGTTTGCCTTGTTGTTTCTCGATATTGATAACTTTAAAACCATCAATGATAGTCTTGGCCATGGCATCGGCGATAAACTCCTCAAAAAAGTAGCAGAGATCCTGGTAAATACACTGAGGGATGTCGACACCATTACCCGTATCAGTGGTGATGAATTTGTTGTGTTACTCAGTGACGTTGAATCGACAGATTGTGCGGAGCAGGTCGCGGCTAAGGTGTTAGAACAGTTTACATCGCCTTTAAAAATCGCAAACTATGAGCTGAACATTTCGTTCAGTATCGGTATCAGTCTTTTCCCCGATGATGGTCAGGACAGCGAGACCTTATTGAAAAGCTCGGATACCGCGATGTATCACGCTAAACGGCAGGGCAAAAATAATTATCAAATATTTGCTCCTGAGCTTGCAGAGGCACTGAATGAACGGTTTTTTATCGAAAACGAACTTAAAAAGGCCGTTTCGAAAGAACAATTCGAACTGTATTTTCAGCCACAGATTAACCTGGATGATCCTTATAATATTCAGGTAGAGGCACTGATCAGGTGGCACCATCCTGAATTGGGTCTGATCCCGCCTGATCGGTTTATTCCAATTGCAGAGGAAACGCGAATTATTGTCGACATTGGTGATTGGGTCATTAAGCAGGCAGCCAGGCAGATGAAGGTTTGGCAAGACAAACAACGTGGTATAAATCGCGTCGCAATTAATGTCTCATATATCCAATTGTTTTACGGTGAACTGGTTAATACGTTAGCGCAGAGTGTAGCCGATATGGGGCTTTCTGAGCACAGCTTAGAATTGGAGTTGACGGAGAGCGCCATCCTCAAAGATACCGAGCGCTCTTTTCAGGTCTTGTCTTCACTGCAAGAGAAAGGTTTCAGACTATCCATCGATGATTTTGGTATCGGCTATTCTTCGTTAAGTCAGTTAACACGTTTACCGTTTAATAAATTAAAGATTGATAAGTCATTTATTGATCACATCGGCAAAGACAAAGATGGCGAAGTGGTCGTTACGTCCATTATTCAATTGGCGAGCAGCCTGGGGCTTGGCGTCATTGCTGAGGGTGTAGAAAATGACGCGCAGATGACATTTTTGCGTGACAAAGGCTGTCGTGAGATACAAGGGTATTTGTTCGCACGTCCTATGCCGGCGAGCCAATTAGAGGAATGGCTGGCGCAATACAACGCCAGTTAATTAAATCGCGTCTTTTCTAAAATCTGCTCACTGTCAATGACTCAGGCTATCGTTGAGGCTGCCGTTTTTAGGCACAAACAGATTGTTATACAGCTTGGACGCAAATTCATCCGTCATACCTGAGATGTAATCGGCAATCACCCGCATGCCATTATGCTGCTTTTCTGCCTGCTCCCAGCGTTCGCACGTATTTTCTGGCAACAGCCTTTGTGGGTCGGACGCAAACGCTTCAAACAGTGACATCACTACTTGCTGTCCTTTGTATTCGAGCACCTGTAATTGCGGTTTACGGATCACACGATTGAAAACGAACTGTTTAAATACATTAAGTGCTGCGCGGTACTGCTCGGGTAAAATAGCGTTGTATGCCAGCAGTGGTTGTTCAAACCCATCGGTTTCGTGCTGTACTTCGATAGCCGTAATGAAGCAATTTACCAGTGCGCCGATGGCATTCTTGCGCTCATAATGATGGTCGCTGAAGAGTTTTACCGCCAGTGAATGAATATTGTCTTTTAGCCATCCTTCAGCCGAGGCACTGATAGGCTGCGCAACCTCATCTTCAAATTGATTACGTCGTATCATGCCCATGACGATGGCATCTTCCAAATCATGGATCCCGTAGGCAATGTCATCGGCCAGTTCCATGATCGAACAATCGAATGATTTATATCGCGTGCGTCCATGTTTGCCTGGCTGTAAATCAAAGCTCATAAACTGTGTTTTGTCTGATTCACTTAAGGGAGATAATAACCAGTCAAACATGTCACTGTCGCACATATACAGACCTTTCGGCGGGTGCCAGTCAGATGACTTAATTTGTTTGCTTGCGTGTAGGGGAGTCTGCTGTTGTGGATAGCGCGAAAAGTTTGCCAAATTATCGATGTAGTTAGGGTATTTTATTAAACCCAGCACCGTGCGCCGGCTTAGATTCATTCCATTGTTGGGCGTATAGGGTTCGAGCCGGGTAACAATACGAAATGTCTGTGCATTACCCTCAAATCCTCCGTGCCGATGCATCATATAATTTAAGGCAATTTCACCGCCATGACCAAACGGTGGATGTCCAATGTCATGAGCCAGACACAGGGTTTCAATCAAATTTGCGTCAAGACTAAGTAGTTCGGCTTGCTGCGGGTATTTACTTGCCAGCTGTGCAGCGATGCCTGAACCAATTTGCGAGGCTTCCAAGGAATGAGTTAAACGGGTGCGGTAAAAATCGCTGAGGCCGACACCTAAAACCTGGGTTTTGGCCTGCAGGCGTCTAAACGCAGCGGAATGAAGCACTCTGGCTTTATCTCTTTGATAGGCGCTGCGATGGTCGCCATCCCGCACTTGAGAGCGCGGAAGCTGTCTGTCTGTCCACCCGTCTGGGTTCAGCATAGTTGTGGTCCGTAGTGTGAAAAATACTGCTTGGCGTCCAGTGTGCGTATTCCTTAAAGTGGATGCAAGTCAGCAACACATGCATCGATCACTGACATTTATGTTTTGCTTGGGATCGTAAGTTCCTGCACTGCAATCTTTTCTGGCCTGTAAGCATTGACCGGGTTGTCGTTATCCGGGTAGCCCAGGGCAATACCGCACAACAGTTTATAACCTTTGGGGATATCGAAGTGTTTTTCCAATGGCGAACGCCACATGCCGAGTGCGCCCTGTGGGCAGGTGCCCAAGCCCCTGTCTGTGGCAGAAAGCATCAATGACTGCATCATAATGCCTGCATCCACGAGGGCAGTGAAGGTCATGCCAGGATGAACGAAGATGAACATCGCTACCGGCGCATCAAAAAACGTAAAATTTCTTGCCATGGCATCATCTCGTGCTTGTCTGTCACCGCGTTTAATGCCAAGCGTCTCATACAAGCCTTTGCCGGTTTTGATCCGCCGCTCCTGAAAAATTCCCGGATATTTACCAAGAATGGGCGTGTAATCACCATCGGGCATGGCCTTGCTAAACACCATATTAAAAAGCTTTAAAGGCAGCGGTTGGCGTTGGATCTTATTGATTTTCCTATACTTCGATAATAATGCTTGGCCAAGTTGCTGGCAGGTTTCACCGCTTGCCACTGCGATTTTAAAAGGCTGGGTGTTAGAGCTTGATGGAGATTCGAGCGCATCCTGCAAAATTGCGTCGATGGTGTCCTGACTTACTGGTTTATTGGTAAATGCGCGAATACTGCGTCGCGAATGGAGTATGTCTGAAAATTCCATGTCTATCTAATTGTGTATTTAAGGCTAGATACCGATATGTTGACCTTGAGGGTAGGGGCAGGTCAACTAGATGTTGGCACCGTCATGGTCAATGCTGTCCTTGTACAGGGATACGAATTCCTCGGTAGGGATGGGGCGGCGCAAATAATAACCTTGAATAAAATCTACGCCCAATTCCCTCAATGCCTCCATTTGCTGTTGTGATTCAACCGCTTCAGCAACTACTGTCATTGACAATTTATGCGCAACCTGCGTGACGGAGTCGACGATGACATGGTTCACGTCTCCATTGCCGATGCTTTGAGTGAATTTGCCATCCAGTTTGACGGAAGTGACGGGGAGTTCAGTCAGATAGGCGAGGGAACTCATGCCGGTGCCAAAATCATCAATCGCAATATTACACCCAAGACTGCGGACTTTATCGATGAAATGAAGGCATTTAATGGTATTGGACATGGCTGCGGTTTCCGTCAACTCGAAACATACCTGTGAAAACGGAATTTTATTCTCAACTAACAGGCTTTCTACCAGTGAAAAATAACTTTCATCGCCAATAGTATATGCCGACACGTTGATATTGATGATGGGCATTGAGTCGCTGGGAAAATACTGCTTAAGGGTGTTCACGACACTTTCAAACACCCACTTATCAATCCGGTTGATGAGCCCGAAGCGCTCTGCAGCGGGCAGGAACGTGTCTGGTAATAAGAATTTCCCCTCCTGATTAAACATTCTGACCAGCGCTTCCCAACGTGGTGGCACGTCAGGATCTGATACACAACGGATCTCCTGAAAATACGTTCTTAAACGGTCATTTTCGAGTGCATCGTTTATATCACTGACGATTTTCATCTGATTGCGTTGCAGTTCGAGAATGTCATTGAACTGATCATGGATTTGAATTTGATTCCGGCCTTGTTCTTTGGCCAGATAGCATGCTGCATCCGCGTCACTGAGTACCGCGTGCAATGACTCGGTATGGCGATTAATCGCCACCAAGCCAATGCTGACACCAACCTTAAAGGCCCGCTCATCCCAATAAAACGAATAACCACCGACAGCATCGAGAATAAGCTTGGCCACTTGTTCTGCTTTGATAATGGGGCACTTTTCAAGTAATACCGCAAATTCATCACCGCCAAGACGGGCAAGGGTATCCCGTGAACGTATATTATGCTGAATCAACTCAGAAATTTGTTTGAGTAACTGGTCGCCGGCCATATGTCCGCACGTGTCATTGACGACTTTGAACTGATCAAGATCCAAATATAATAAGCACGACTCTACATCGCTTTCTTTTGCAACGGCGATGGTATTGCGTATGCGATGTTCCACTTCCTTACGATTTACCAGACCGGTTAACGCGTCATGTTTGCTGCTCCACAGTAAGTTATCCAGATGTGACTGACGCTCAGTGACGTCCTTAATGGTTAGCGTCGCGGCGCGCTTACCCAGATGGTCACTGCTAAAGATGGGCGTGACGGTCATTTCAATAAGGCGGTCTTCACCAAAACGTCCTTTCGCCGTGTAAAACGTATCTGTAGGCGCATAAACGGTATTTTCATTGATGCTCTGTTGCACGATGTGCTTAAGATCAATCCGTACTTTGTCATCAAATACGCGAACCAGCTTTGAAACATCGGTACCTATCGCCTCTGTGCCAGACCATTGCAGAAAACGCTCGGCAGCAGGATTGAGATAATCAATTTTCAACTCTGCATTAATACGAATAACGCACTCGGATAATGAGCCTAAGGTGGTTTCTGCAATATCCCGCTCAATGACTAGTGCCTGTTGTGCTTGTTTCAGGTGCGTTATGTCATAAAAACTTACCACGGTGCCATCATGCACCGACTGATGGTTCAGATAAGGCGAGGCACGCAGACGAAAAATATTGCCCGAGATAGTGAGCTCTTTTTCAATAATCTTTTCATCATCGGCCGCAGCGGAAATAAGTTTGCGTAAATCGGGCATGTCATGCAGCCACGCCAGGGCAAAAAACACATCACCTATACGTAACCTGCTCGTGTCCGCCAATAATGAACAACGTTTGGTAAAACGCTGTACACGGAATTCGTTGTCGAGCAGAAATAAGGGTAAGTCCAAAGATTCCTGAATATTGAATAAGTCCGTCGACAGGCGTTCTTGTTCGCGGTTTTTTTGATTCAGCTCTTCATTAACCGTAAGCAATTCTTCATTGGTTGACTGCAGTTCTTCATTAATGGTCTGCAGCTCTTCGTTGGTGCTTTGGTATTCTTCATTCGACGATTGCAGTTCTTCATTGTAAACCTGCAGCTGTTCATTCGCTGTTTCCAGCTCTTCCACTACGGTTTGCAGATTCTCACGTGTAACAGTCAGTTCCTGCTCTAGTTCTAACAGACTAGGATCTTTGTCTATGCCCTCAACCTTACCTTTGTTGATGCTGGTGTTGACATCTTTTTTAATGCACACCAGCACCCAGTTTGGGCGCTCGACGTGTAGCGGCATCACCGTCATATGTACGGTCTGAGGCGAACCTAGTATGGCAATGTCTTTACTGGCAGAAAGTGCCGTCTGCAATGTCCGTCTTGCTTTGAACACCAATGCGCGAAGCTCTGCTCGTAAATCTGAATGGATGAGGTCGAAAATCTGCTGGGTGATAATGCCTTGTTGTGGCTGCAGAAAATCATTCAGTCCACCATGCGTGAAGCGTAAATTATTGCTTTCATCGATCACGCCAGTGGCATAGCCTTCTAGCTCAGCAACGGACTTATAAACCTGAAATTCGAGGTTAAATGCTTCAGCCGGTTTAGCCGGTACTTTACCAGACTGACCTTTCGACGTTTTGTATCGTAAATAGAGCGGCGCTCGGTCCGTATCTCTTATTTTGCGATACAGCTTATTGGTTTCATCTAGCACCTCAAAACACTGATTGCCGCGCAGACTTTCTGAACTGCCAAGTAATAATAATCCGCGGCCCTGCAGACTGTAATTGAACAGGTTAGTGACGTCTTCCTGTAGCAACACTTTGAAATAAATCAGCAAGTTTCTGCAGGAAATAATATGCATGCGTGAAAAAGGAGGATCTGTGAGCAGATTGTGCACAGAAAAGACAATGTGCTCCCGGATCACGGATTTTACCTCGAGCGCATTGCCCACATCGTCGAAATAGTCGCGACGCATCTGTTCCGGTAGATTTTCACAGCGGTCGTATTCAAATAAACAGGTCCGTGCTTTATTGATTGCTGCTACTGAAATATCGGTAGCAAAAATCTTGTAATGAAAAGGTATCTTTTTACGGCGTCGAATGTCCTCGAGTAAGATTGCCAGCGTGACCGCTTCTTCTCCCATCGCACAACCTGGCACCCAAATACGTAAATCTCGCAGTTGCTCATCACTTCGCAGCATCGTCTCGATGTATTCAGAGAGTTGATTGAAAGGCTCGATATCGCGATACAGTGAACTGACGTGAATAAAAGCGCTCTGTATAAACGCATTCACTTCATCACGATTCTTTTTAATCAATTGCAGGTAATCGGTGGGATCATCGATTTGCAACAGCGCCATGCGTCGCGTAATGCGCCTGATAAGCGTGGTGAAACGGTAATTATCAAAGTCTATCCCGGTTACCGCAGTCATATACTTCAAGATTTGTTCGAATACATCACCAGCCACTTCAAGATCATGAGCATTTTTGCCCTCTAACAGTGAATTAATGTAGTTCGCCAATTCCCGGGGCGAGCCGACATAGTCAACCTGACTGGTCTCGAGAGCGGCACGTGGCATACCGTCATACTCAGCCGATTTCGGGCTCTGTACCAGTGTCAACCCGCCACTGGCGTGAATGGTGCTAAGTCCAATCGCGCCATCGCTTCCGGAACCGGAAAGTACCACCCCCACCGCTTTGTCAGCGTAGTACTGGCCCAGTGACGAAAAAAACTGGTTGATGTTCGGCTTTGGGATGGTTTCACCAGATGGCTTGATCAGGGTGACGTGACCGTTATTGATCTCAATATTTTTATTCGGTGGTGTGACATACACTCTGCCAGGCAGTAATTCTTCATTATCGTGTAAATCAAGTATCGGCAAAGCACAGCTGCGAGAAAGGATGTCAGACAGCATGCTAGTGTGATGAGGGGAAAGGTGCTGGCAGACGATGTAACAGGCATTTTCATTTTTTAGTTCAGGTAATAACTGCTGATAAGCATGCAGACCGCCTGCAGAGGCGCCCAATCCAACCACGAAAAACTCATTGTCTGCCAACCCAGGCCTCCTAACTGTAAGACCTGAAATAAAGTAGTAACTTTAATGCTTTTTGGGGAGCCGTAAGGAGTGCATCGACATCATACTCTGGAGACATAAACGCTGAGTAGCCTTCGAAATTTTCGGCAGGTGGCAGATGTAAATTTTGAAATCCCATTGACCAGTTTGAAAAGGCACGCTGTTGTGCTGGCTGCTGATACAAGGTTTTCACCCGATAGTGTCGTGAATCCTGTTGTATTCGTGCATACAGTGATTCAACCTGTTGTTCATCGCCCTCTAACATCTGAATAAACGACTGGTCTTTATATAGCAACATGCCAGTAATACCCACAGAATGATTGAACTGTCGTGCATTCGCTAATAGCTGCAGAAGTTCACTACTATCCATCAGATGGACAGCCTTGGAACAATAGACTAATTGCTGAAGCATTAATGGCCTTATTATAGGTAAAGTATTGTCAACGAAAAAACGCACTACTGGAAAAGCGTGTGCATTTTAAACGTAGTTTAGGAATACCGGTTTCGCAATAAAACCTCAAAAAATCAGAACACTAGAGACTGTCAGGATCGTCGAGGGTAATTTCGTCGAGACTCAATGAAAAGCTTGGCACAAATGCCTGCATAAAATAATCAACTTCTGGCGAATGATAGTTTTTTAAAATCCGGTCGAGCCGTTTTTTGGCCAGAGTAAATTCGTGATTACCGGACGACAGCTCCTCGAGTGTTTTAAGGTAGGCACAGATAACATCTGCCGCTTTCACAATGAATTGCTCGTCTTCGCTGTGGTCTGCAGTATCAATGAGTGCAGCATATTCATCACGAAATGCTTCCGGCGCCATATCTATTAGTTTTTGTTCAGCGATCTTTTCTATTTTTTTATATTCCTGCTGAATAGCCGGATTATAGTATTTGACTGGGGTCGGCAGATCGCCGGTTAATACCTCTGATACGTCGTGGAACATAGCAATAGTCGCGACGCGATAAGGATCGAGCTGGCCATCGAAAAAGCGGTTTTTAATAATGGCCAGAGCGTGGGCAACCATCGCAACCTGCAAGCTGTGCTCCTGAACATTCTCTTTGCGAACGTTATGCATAAGCGGCCAGCGCTGAATGAGCTTCATGCGTGATAAATGGGCGAAAAAATGGCTGGTCGGTGCCTTATCGGGGGAGTGACTCATGCTCTTGTTTCTCAGATAATCAAAGGTGAAGCGCAGTGAGCGCTATGGATTACTGCCTTGTTGATAGTGTGCGAAAAAACGCGCCATGCGCTCGAGTGCGACAGTCAGGACATCGGAATGGGGCAGAAATACCAGACGGAAATAACAGCCCTGTTTCAAATTAAATGCGCTGCCATGAACGAGCAGAATTTTTTCTCGACGAAGTAAGTCCAGAATCATCTTTTCATCATCACGGATGGCAAATTTTTTGTGGTCCACTTTGGCAAAACAGTACATTGCGCCATCTGGTTTTACACAACTGATACCGTCGATATCGTTAAGCATGCGATAGGACAGATCGCGCTGAAGCTTCAATCGACCGCCATCAACGATGAGTTCATTAATACTCTGATAACCACCGAGTGCTGTCTGGATCGCGTGCTGGCACGGCACATTTGCGCACATACGCATTGACGATAAAATATTGAGCCCATCAATGTAGCCGGCGGCAGCATGTTTATCGCCGCTCACCACCAACCAGCCGGCGCGAAAACCTGCAACACGGTAATTTTTGGATAAGCCAGAGAAGGTCACGAAAATTAAATCGTCTGCCATTGACGCTATACAATGATGTTGCGCATCGTCATAGAGGATTTTGTCGTAAATTTCATCGCTGAAGATCATCAGGTTGTGTTCACGAGCAACTTCAATAATGTCTTGCAATATCTCTTTACTGTATACCGCACCGGTAGGGTTATTGGGATTAATCAGCACGATTGCTTTGGTGTGGCTGGTAACTTTAGCGCGGATATCATCCAAATCCGGAAACCAACCGGCCTGTTCGTCGCATAAATAGTGCACTGGCGTGCCGGACGACAGGCTTACAGCCGCTGTCCATAAAGGGTAATCAGGACTGGGCAGCAAAACTTCATCACCACTGTTTAACAGCGCCTGCATTGACATCATGATCATTTCACTGACGCCGTTACCAATAAACACGTCCTCAATAGCGATGTTTTTGATCTGCTTTTGTTGGTAATACTGCATCACGGCGACGCGCGCTGCATAAATCCCGTTTGCGTCAGAATAGCCCTGTGCGGTAGGCAGGTTATGAATGACATCTTTAAGGATGTCATCGGGTGCATCGAAGCCAAACGGGGCCGGATTACCGATATTAAGTTTGAGGATCCGCTGGCCCTCATCTTCCATTCGGTTTGCTTCGGTTAATATCGGACCTCGAATGTCATAACAGACATTATCCAGCTTGTGAGATTTACTGATGCTGCGCACGTTTGCCTTGGAGACGTTTTCTTTCTCTCAAGAGTAAACGTAACACTGATGTTTGTTAAGCGAAATTCCGTATGGTGAGCCTCTTCCGGTTAATAAATGACACGTTTAGTTACAGCAAATCACAGGCGACTATCGGCGTTTTGTCGTATAAAGTTTAAGCGGTATGGTTTTACCACGGAGAATCAATATGCCTGCACCACTCATATGGCTAGGCGCGGGGCTTGCTGCGATTTATGCGGGCTCACAATATGCCAGGCACGAACAAAAGCGGGCAGGGCACGTAGGTGTGTTCCCTGGGGATTGCGATATCCCCGTGCGGCCTGAAAATGGCGCCATTGTATGCTGTGGTATCTATGAATTATTTCAGCACACCGGAATATGGGTCGAAGATTCAATTGTTGAGCTAAAGGGTAATGGCTTGGTGCGCGCAGTATCTCCGCATCGCTTTATTGAAGACCGTAGCGGCAATCAGGTGTATGTCGCCTGTGACGCCCAGCTCAATGTACTTCATGACGAACTCTCGGCACAGCGCGCGGCACGCCAAGTCTACCAGTACCTCGATTATGATGTGATTGATCAAAACTGTCATCGATTCGTCTGGGAGACATTATCCGGAAGGGATGCACGCATTACGCGCTTTGCCGAGCTTAATGCTTGTCTGTGTGACTACTTTTCAACCCCTGTGCACTGGCAACCGCTTATGAACAACGCTTCCAATCTCTGACAAATATGTTAATAATCTGTTAAAAATCATATGACAATGGCAAAGTCTGTTGTCTTGGTTATGCTTAAAGCAAGGCCTCGGGAACGTGTAACGTCGTTGTACTTGACGTTTAACAATGAGTGGCCTGCTGAATTCATGCAAGAAACCGTCAGGAGAGTCTATGTCTCAACATTTTAAAGAAACACCACAGAACGCCATCACTGAAAGTGGTATTGCCAGAGTCATACCGTGTAAAGAGCTGGATGTGGGCGATCCGATTAAATGGTTGTCGTTGGGGATCCGCGATTTACTGCGCGCACCCGGCTTGACGGCATTTTACGGTGTGTTTTTTGCTGTTATTCCATGGTCAATCACCTATCTGGTGGCGATGACGGGATGGCATCTGGTTATTCTGCCTGCGATGGTGTGCTTTATGTTGATTGGCCCGTTTCTGGCTGCTGGGTTGTACGACGTGAGTTGGGAATTAGAGAAGGGCCACAAGCCTTCTCTGCGCCACTCCCTCAGGGCGATTCGCCGCAATGCCGTAAATGAATGGGGCTTTGGCGTGATGCTGCTAGTGCTGATGATTTTCTGGCTGCGTGTCGCGTCTATGATCCATGCGCTGTATCCATCGTATCTTGATGAGTCGTTAGATAATCTGATGCCATTTTTGATTCTTGGCACTGCAGTCGGCGCTTTCTTCACCGGCATCGTATTTTTCTTAAGTGCATTCACTCAACCTATCCTAATGGAGCGTAAAGTGGACCTGGCCACAGCGGTGATCACCAGCGTCAATGCAGTATGGGTAAATAAAATTCCCATGCTGATTTGGGCCGGGATTATATTTACCGCGGTCATTTTTGGATTTTTGACTGGGTTCTTTGGCTTTATCATTTTGATGCCTCTGATTGGCTATGCAACATGGCATGCTTATATTGATGCGATAGAAACTAAAGTCGAAAGAAAATATGAATAAATCCCGTTAGACATAATAAAGGGGCATTGGTGCCCCTTTACGCTTTTTAAAGAGTATAAAATTTACCCTTCATATTTTATTTACATTTTTTTGTGTTACTGCAGTTCATTCCAGTATTTTTAATACCGTTTAGTAATTTAGAATGTCATTTTAATTATTAAAATGTTCTTGATGGATATTAAAAGTGAATAAAATCAATAGCCTAGTGTGTTAACAAGTGCGTTACCACTATGTTTACATCGCCTTCACGCGCAAAGAACAATAAAACAACAGAAATCGATTTAAAACTCCTGCATAAATACAGTGCATCGTAATTATCTGGTGCACATTCATCGGTTATACAGGAGATTAAAGATGAAAAAATACAGTTGTTTAGTTGCCGCGCTATTGTCATTTAATATCATGGCAGAAACGTCCATAGACACTGATGTGAAATACGTTGGTGATTTAGAATATGCGAGGTTTTGCAAAGCCATTGTGACCAATGACATGCGCTTATTAAAAACGAGTCTGAGTCGCAAGGTTGGGGTGTTAGCGCCAACCCGTGACGATGTCCTGCATGTGCTTCTTGATAAGAAGATGACGTGTAATGGCGCAGATTTAATAGAGTTTTCTAAACGTAGAAATGCCACTGATATTCTTGCCTACATTACAGCAAGAAGCTAAGCGTCATGGCGTTTTTATCGATTAGAAGTAAGGCAATAGCCTGCAATGCAGGCTATTAATCCTCAGTCAATTTCTCTTCCCTGCAAACTATCTGCAAGATCATCGAGTTCCGCTGCGGTTCGGTCATACCCTCTGGATTCGATCTGATATGCCACAGACACCGTCTTATCGTCTCTAGACAACTTTGCTTTTACATCGGCAACAGACCAATGCGTCAGGGTGTTCTTAAATCTGTTTGCCAGCACGGCATCAGGAAATCTGTAGGTAATGGTGGTGTGCATAAGAGGGTTATCTCTTCTGGATCACTGATGAAACAATTCCGACGTTGATTAACGTCGGTAAAAATCAGGCCGGAATAATATTGCTTATCCACACAGTTTGATAGGGGCGAAGCGTAATAAATTGCTCAGTGCCGTAAATATGCTTCTCGGAAATTAAATCCACCCAATGTTCAGTACCAATAAGGTTGATATCTGAAAGTCGAACGTCATGCGTATCCGTAGAGATATTGCTTAGACAGAATATACTTTGCTTTCTGTCCATACTCTGTCGCCAGAATCCAAAAATTTGTTCGCCAAGCTGCAACGTGAACTGTGTTGCATTAGGGTGAAACGCAGGTTGTTTTTTACGGATCTTGATAAGCTCACTCATTCTCGCCAGGACTTTTGCATGATGCGAGTAGGGTGCATTCAACGCCTCGGTAAGCTTTTCGTAATCCCAGCGGTGGCGATTAATCGAACGGTTATGGCTGGTGTTTTTGACTTTTTCATAATCGTTCAGCGTGCCGACCATGCTGTGGATATAGATCCCGGGTATGCCTTCAATACCGAGCATAATGGCATGGGCGCATATAAATCTGTCTAATTGCCATTTGTCCGGGCCATGTATGGTACCTTGCAAAGCATCGTATAGCGCGATGTTGATTTCATAAGCCTTTTGTTGACCATTATCTGATGCGCGCCAGGATATTCTGCCGCCGAATGTCTGCATGGTATTGATAAGCGTGGTGAGCTCTTCATCACTCAATAGGCCCTCTGCTGGACGCAGGCCAATACCATCGTGTGAAGCTATAAAATTAAAGTAGGCTGTTCCGTTCTGCGCCGGTGGCATACTCATCATCCAGTTTTTCAGGTACAGACAATTTCCGGTTACCAGCGCGTTCACCAGCAGTGGTGGTAAAGAAAAGTTATATATAGCATGCGCTTCGTTGGCGTTGCCAAAGTAGGTCAGGTTTTCACGGTTGGGTATGTTGGTTTCGGTGATCAGTATTGCTCTGGGATCGACGTGCTCCAACAAGGTTCGTAGCAGTCTGACAACTTCGTGAGTCTGTGGCAGGTTGATACAGGGCGTGCCTTGCTCTTTCCACAAGAATGCAATCGCGTCCAATCGATAGATGCTGGCGCCATTCTGTCGGTACAGGTTCAGGATTGAGACAAATGTTTTCAGTACCTCAGGGTTGCGAAAATCAAAATCAACCTGGTCGTGACTAAAGGTGCACCACACGAACTCTGTGCCATTGGTTGTTTCAGTCTCGCGCAGCAGTGGCGAGGTGCGGGGCCTTACCACCTGTGACGTGTCTGTGTCTGGCGGCGCGGTAAAGAAAAAATCATGGCCACTGCCTTCACCCTTGATGAAGTTATCAAACCACATGCTGCGTGAGGAACAATGGTTAATTACCAAATCGACCATTAAATCCTTGTCATCGGCAATCGCATTAATATGGGACCAGTCTCCCAGTCCCTGATTAACTGTCGAATAGTCGATAACGGCAAACCCATCGTCTGAGCTATACGGGAAAAACGGCAGAATGTGCACACCGCTGACTGACTCACTAAAGTGCTCACTTATTACCGTATTGAGGGTTTCCAGCGGTGCTTCATCACCGTTCACCACGCTGTCACCATAGGTGATCATGATGATGTCACTCTGATCCCAGTTATTATGATGAGGTACCACGTCGTGGATATCTTCGTCGCTTTTTATGCCAATCAATGCGATCAGTTCATCAGCAATGTGTTCAAGGGGCTGCTCTAACACGATCCCGTCGTAGATAACGTGCAGGTGGTGCTCAATTTTTTCCTGTAACTGCTGGCGACATGGGGTCATGGTCTAGCCTCCAAATTCCGCGTAGTCTTCTTCAACAGCGGCCGCAAGCCGTTCCAAAACATCGGGCATGGCACTGACAACCCGATTCCAGCTTGGTATAAACGGTGTTTCCATGGGGTTGTCCAGGAAGCTTTGCCCGGCTTTCATGATGTTTTGGGCAAACATTTCCACGGCTTTCTCTTCATTATGAATATCAAGCTTCAAGCCATTCATGAGTGCATCATTGCTGTACGTTTCAATGAAGTCCAACGCAATGCGAAAATAGGTCGCCTTAATCGATCGAAACATTTCCGTGCTAAAGGTATGTCCCTGGGTCGCAAGTTTGCGGAACAGTGCTTTGGTGATATCAATCGACATTTTCGACAGACCGCCCTGGTCGTTATGCATGGATAGGTCCTGATGTTTATGATCATAGGTCCTGGCAATATCAGCCTGACACAAGCGGTTATGGGAGTAGTTACGGTGCATTTCTGACAATACGCCGATTTCCAGTCCCCAGTCACTTGGAATGCGAATATCATTTAACACGTCCCGTCGAAATGAAAATTCGCCGGCCAGTGGATAACGAAAGCTGTCCATAAAATCCAAATATTCATTGGGGCCGAGTATACTTTTTAACGCGCGTAGCAAAGGCGTCACCAACAGACGTGAAACGCGACCGTTAATTTTGCCGTCAGCGACACGGGCATAAAAGCCTTTACAGAATTCATAGTTAAATTGTGGATTCGCCACCGGATAAATGAGTCTGGCCAACAGATCTCGTTCGTAAGTCAGAATGTCACAGTCATGTAATGCGACCGATTCGGCTTTACCAGATGCCAAAACGTAACCCATGCAATACCAAACATTTCGCCCTTTACCTAATTCTCTTGGCGCGACACCAAGCTCTTCAAGTTCTGCATGCAATGCCTGCAGCCTCGGTCCTTCATTCCACAGAATGCGGTGATGCTGAGGTAACTCACCAAAAAACTTTAAGGCATATTTATATTGCTCAAGATCGGCGCGATCCAGTCCAATCACAATTTGACTTAGATAGGGCACTTGCTGCAAATGCGAAATGATGTGGGGCAGGGCTTCACCTTCCAGCTCTGAGAAAAGCGATGGCAGGATGAGAGCCATTGGCCGCTTTTTAGAGAAACCAAGTAATTCTTGTTCGAGCTCTTCAACCGGGCGTTCAACCAGATTATGTAACGTAGTGACAATGCCATTTTGATGAAAATCAGCCATATTGTGTGTCCTCCAATACGGGTTTTAAAAATTCGTTAAGGGTTTCAGCCCAACCTGTAGGGCCTATTTCTGAACTGGTAATGACCAGTGGGTGGTCAGGCACATCCGGCGGTGCGTGGTGTCGTGAGCGAATGCGGACCGCCACATCTGCTGCTTGCAACATTGCCACGTCGTTGTGTCCATCTCCCAGAGCGATGCTCTGCCAGGTGAACTCAGGACGCTGACTGGCAATCTCATTCATTGTCCAGCGCAGCGCTGTGCCTTTATCGCAGTCTCCTCCAACATGCAGGAAACGTCCGCCCTGTAGGGTTTTTGCGCCTTTGCTGTGGAGCTGGTCCACAAAGCGCTGTTTTTGTTGTTCACTGCCTAACCATAGTACAGGCTCACCAAAACTTCGCTTCGCCGCCAGTTCTGCCTGTGCCGGACTCAGTCCTGTACTGTCGCAGATATCGTCAATCGTCATCGCAGAAAAGTGTGTGAATTGGCCAGCATAAGATGCTTTCATTTGTTCAAGAATCGTCAGCCAATACTGCTTTCTGGTGGTGAGTTGTTTTACCCAATGATTATCCTGCCACAGAGAGCCCGTCGGCTTGTGGGGTAAAAAATCTTTCGGGAAATGGATCGCCGCACCATTTTCAACAATAAACGGTGTGGTCAGATGCAGCTCTTGTCGCAACTCGACAACTTCTGCAAAGGTTTTGGAGGTGTTAGGGATAACTGGAATATCAACTCGCTGAAGTTGTTGCAAGAGCGGGTCCGCATCTGCATGGCTGTAAGAGTCATGATCAAGCAGCGTACCGTCCATATCAGTAAATATTACGAAGCGTGTTGGTTTCATCAGTCACCATATTCTGCGTTTACAATATTGCGCTGTGCATCGAGTTCTAATACGCAATTGCAGCGCGCTGGCAGTGTCGCAAGCGCGTGCTCCGTCAGGCGCTGATAATATTGGATAAAGGTGGCGATCTGCGCGTCTGACATCAACGCTGTCGCACCTTTATCTTTCATTTTAAGTGCCAGCTTTTGTTCCTGTTCACAGCGCCAGTTAAAAACACAATCAAATGAGGGCGATTTAAGCATCAGCCAGTAATCCATGCGCTGATAGAGTGGTTGGTAGAACTGATTTAGCTGCTGATTAACGAAATGTCGCCATACACCCAATGCATCATTATGCTCCTCAAGTTGATTTACTGGTGCGATAAGCTGTTGTTCCGTTTGCGGAGCAACGCCCCAGCACCAGCCTTCAAACAAGACGATATCGACCGGCGTATTCATGGTGGGCCACTGTGTGACGGGGAAGGGATCGTCATTGGCCTTGTTGAATCTGGGTATCGAGGCAGTACCGTATTCAGATAATCTATCGAGGGTTTTCTCAATAAGGCTGACACTGTGGGTGCCAGGTACACCTCTGGTCGACAGCATAGGATGAACTTTTATCGCCAGTGCCGCGCGTTGCTCTTTGCTAAGATAAAAATCATCAAGTGATAACACGGCGACATTCAGGCCATGCTCTGCTTGCAGCTTTTCGCATAAATAATCTGATAAGGTGGATTTTCCCGACCCCTGACAACCATTAATGCCGACACAAAATGGCCGCTTTGCATCATCATGGTGCAATAAAATGTTGTCTATTAACGGGTTGTACCAATTTTGTGCAACCTGTTTGAAGCTCTCACTTAGTCGATGCTTATCTATGAACTCGTTTAACATAAGGGCTATGCGTTCCTCGGGCTAGCCTGAATTTAACGATGGCTTATCAAGCATACATCAACTTTTGTGCCAGCCTTGGGAGTTCAATGTTCAGTTGAGTATGACGGTAAATAATATTTGTGTAGTTGAGGTTACCTGCTAGCTTTACATGTGATGGTTAAAAACTAACCACTTATCAAAAGGATTATCTCAATGGACATTTTTTCCAAAGCCGGGCCAGCGGATATCAATGAAAGAATTTCTGGTCTGGACGTCGCTCGAGGTTTCGCGTTACTGGGCATACTGATTATGAACTCCACTGGTATGGCGCTTTACGATAGCGCCTATTTTAATTTCCTGTCTGGTGGGGGCGAGGGAGCAGTCAATTTCGCGGCCTGGTC
Organism: Aestuariibacter salexigens DSM 15300; assembly: GCF_000429145.1. Lineage (GTDB taxonomy): Bacteria > Pseudomonadota > Gammaproteobacteria > Enterobacterales > Alteromonadaceae > Aestuariibacter > Aestuariibacter salexigens. The sequence continues at coordinate 681,285 of NZ_AUBH01000001.1, read as the reverse complement.
CTCCATGGCCATTTATTTTGAAGGCGCAATGCGCGGCTTGTTTTCACTGTTATTTGGTGCGGGCATCGTTATTTTTCTTGATCGCATGGACAATAAAGGCAATAGCAACGGTATAGAGCTGCATGGCAGGCGAATGTTGCTGCTGATCATGTTTGGTTTGATCAATACATTCGTCATTTTATATCCATACGACATTTTACTTTTTTACGGAATTTGTGGGCTGTTCCTGTTTCCATTGAGACGACTTCCTATGAAGCAATTGCTGGTTGTGTTTGTGGTTTTATTTGTGGCATCAAACCTTTTTTCATTGAATAGAATGGCTAACGATGACAAGGACAGAAAGGCATATAATGAAGCCGTTGCGCACCAGCAAGCCGGTAATGAACTGGACAGTACACAGCAGAAGTCGGTAGAAAAATGGCAGAAAAAACTCGATAAATGGACAGGCACGGATGAAGCAAGAGAAAAAGATAACTGGGTAAATGAAGCCAACGTTATCAAATTCTCACAGCAGAGCTGGAGTAAATATGCAGACAGGTTTTCAGATGTCGGTTTTTACCGGTTTTTATTCGATTGCCTGTTTATGGTTACCCTGGGTATTATTCTGGCGCGAACAGGCGTACTGACAGGAAAAGCTGCAAACGCTACCTATGTGTATCTACTGCTAATAGGGTATGGAGTCGGTATCAGTCTGGGCGTGTTGCGTTCGGTGGTGCTGTACACAAGTGATTTTTCCTACGACGCACTCGGGCACTTAAATTCGACCTATCAACTGCGCCGAATTGCGTTATCACTAGGACATGTCGGACTGATATTCTGTCTTGTCAGATTTGGCTTACTGAAAGGATTACAAACGGTTTTCTCCGCTCTGGGCAGAATGGCATTTACCAATTACCTTGTTCAATCTGTTTTTCAGGTGTTTATTTGGTATGGGCCCGGTTTATCGTTACACGGTAAAGTCGACCGTTACGAGGTATGGATTGCAATTGCCGCTATCTGGGTGTGTCAGGCCATATTCAGTATGTGGTGGTTAAACAAATATCGTTTTGGTCCGCTGGAATGGCTGTGGCGTTCGATGACCTACGGCAGCCTGTCGTCGAATAAGCTGGTTTCACAGCCTGCCTGACCGCACGGCGCCGTGATAGGCGCCGAACAAGTTATGATCGCTCTGCAATCAGCACCGCGCGCTGAGGAGCGGGATAACCTTCTATGGTTAAGCTCGGATCGTCAGGGTCGAGGAAATCTTGCAGCGACTGATTGGGCATCCATTCGGTAGCACGCTGCTCGTCGGTGCTGGTGTAACTGATATCGACGCAGCGTATGTTAGAAAAGCCGCAGCGCGACATCCACACGGTGAGAGCCTTTACGCTTGGCAGGTACCACACGTTGCGCATTTGTGCGTAGCGCTCGCCTGCCATCAGCACCGTGGTTTCATCGCCATTTACCACCAGCGTTTCGAGGATGAGTTCGCCGCCCCTTTTAAGCTGCTGTTTTAGTTTCAGTAAAAAGTCAATCGGGCTTTTTCGATGATAAAGCACGCCCATGGAAAACACGGTATCAAATGCCTGCAAGTCGGGCATCTGTTCAATACCTACCGGTAACAGGTGAATATCGTCGTGGGGGTGAAAATGCTTAATGGCCTGAAATTGGATCAGAAATAAATCAGTGGGATCGATGCCTACCACTAGATCAGCCTCGTCGCCAAGCATGCGCCACATATGGTAGCCACTGCCGCAGCCAACATCCAGTACAGTGCGTCCTTGTAGCGGGCTAATATGGTTGCACAAGCGTTGCCATTTCCAGTCTGAGCGCCATTCGGTATCGATTTCCACACCGTGAATAGAATAAGGGCCTTTGCGCCACGGCATAAATTGTTGCAGCAGCCCTTTTATTTGTTTTTGGGTGTAGGGCTCGATGTCTTGTTCTAGCCCAATGGTCACTGAGTCAGTTAAATTTATGTGAGAAGGGGTTGTCGAAGGCAGTTTGGCAAGTAAGCGCTGCCACTTGGCAAACTCTCCGTGAACATCATGTTTTTGCCAGTGGGTTAGCTGTGCAGGTAGCGTATCAAGCCAATGACTAAGCGGCGTCATCGAGATACGTGCATAAAATTGCTGGAACCACTGCTGTGGCAGCCACTGCTGTGCCAGGGTCATGATTTTACTGCAACCATCGAGACAAAATTAAAACAACGGAACCAGGTGATAACGTCAGTAAAACCAACAGAGCGCAGACGAGACGTTTGTGTTTCGACGCTGTCGATCTTCATCACATTTTCCAGGGCCGTGCGCTTTTGACTAATTTCCAGTTCGCTGTAGCCGTTGCGTCGTTTAAATTCATGGTGCAAATCGACCAGCATTTCATCACCAGGCTCAGTTTCATGGCGAACCTTTTCAGATAGTAACAACACTCCGCCAGGTTTTAGCCCCGCAAAAATACGTGTCAGTAGTGGCTCTCGCTCATGTGGCTGGATAAATTGCAAGGTGAAATTCATAGCAACCACTGAAGCATCGGATATTGGTGTGTCGTTAATGTCCTGCAGGATAACGTCTGCAGGCGTGTTCGATTTATATGCCTGAATATGGCGTCTGCAGCGCGCCACCATCGCTTCTGAGTTATCAACTGCAATGATCTGACAGTCGGGTGTGTTGAGGTAATGACGCATCGCCACCGTGACGGCACCAAGCGAACAACCTAAATCGTAAAGCTGAGTGTGGGGTTGCGCATAGCGAGCGGCAAGCTGTCCTATGCCATCCACAATTGTGGGATAGCCGGGAACTGAGCGCTCAATCATGTCCGGAAAAACGTCGGCTACGCTGTCATCGAAACGAAAATCACCCACGCGCTCCCGCTGCGTGGCAAACAGCTTGTCTTTGCCGCCAATAACTGGACTCACACTGCATACCTTGGGTCTTGTTGAAAACGGGCGCCATTCTACCTTTGTGGCGTGTTTTGGGCAATTTTGAAATCGGTTTGACACAGATCATGAATATGTTTGGTGACTTGGCATTTCCAACTGGAACCATGTAATTTATTCTCATCTTATTTGTAGACAGGACAGTCACATGCATGAAGTAAAGTTGTATCCGGTGGGGGAGCGCACAGCCTCCAGAGCGCATATCGATAGTCAGGGGTATCAGCAGTTATATGAGCAGTCGGTGACCGATCCTGAGGGGTTCTGGTCACAGCAGGCTAAACGTCTTGACTGGATAACGCCGTTTACGCGAGTCAAAAACACATCCTTTAGCAAAGATAATGTCAGTATTAAGTGGTACGAAGATGGCCAGCTTAATGCGTGTTTTAATTGTGTAGACCGTCACGCAGAAGCAACCCCCGATAAAACCGCGATTATCTGGGAAGGCGACGAGCCTGAGTGGGATAAGCACATCAGTTACGCCGAGTTAAAAGAAGAAGTGAGCAGACTGGCTAATGGCCTTAAAAAGCTCGGTGTAAAAAAAGGGGACCGCGTCATTATTTACATGCCAATGGTTCCCGAGGCGGCGTATGCGATGCTCGCTTGTGCCCGTATCGGCGCGATCCATTCAGTCGTGTTCGGCGGCTTTTCACCAAACGCCATCGCCGATCGTATCGAGGATTGTGATGCCTGCTTAGTGATTACGGCAAATGAAGGTCGCCGCGGTGGCGGGCGAGTGGCGCTCAAAGACAATGTTGATAAAGCATTGGCCAGCGAGAAAAACACACCCATCCGTCACGTTGTCGTGTTGCAACATACTGATGCCGAGCCAGAGTGGAACAGTGATGTTGATGTATGGTGGCACGAATTGGTACAAGATTGCTCAACAGAGTGTCCTGTCGAGGTAATGAACGCTGAAGACCCACTGTTCATCCTGTATACCTCTGGTAGCACCGGCAAACCAAAAGGAGTGCTGCATACCACGGGCGGCTATCTGGTCTATGCCTCGCTGACGCATCACTATGTGTTTGACTACCACCCGGATGATATTTATTGGTGTGCGGCGGACGTAGGCTGGGTGACGGGACATTCCTATATTGTGTATGGCCCACTGGCGAACGGTGCGACCACTCTGATGTTTGAAGGCGTGCCCAACTATCCTGATGTGAAACGCATTGGCCAGGTGGTAGATAAACATAAGGTGAATATTCTTTATACTGCACCCACTGCCATTCGCGCATTAATGGCAAAGGGGGACGAACCTGGACAAGGTAGCGAACGCAGCACATTGCGCGTGCTGGGCAGCGTTGGTGAACCTATCAACCCTGAAGCCTGGGAGTGGTATTACCGGGTCATTGGCAACAGTCAGTGTCCGATCGTCGATACCTGGTGGCAAACTGAAACCGGAGGCATCATGATCACGCCGTTGCCAGGCGCAACTGCATTAAAGCCAGGCTCTGCAACACTGCCTTTTTTTGGTGTCAAACCTCAGGTAGTGGATACTAACGGGCAGGCATTGCAAGGTGAAGCAGAAGGTAATCTGACGATTGCGGATTCCTGGCCCGGACAGGCCAGGACGCTTTGGGGCGATCACGAGCGATTTGTACAAACCTATTTTTCTACTTATGAAGGACAGTATTTTGCGGGCGACGGGGTGCGCAGGGATAACGATGGGTACTACTGGATTACTGGTCGCGTAGATGACGTGCTAAACGTGTCAGGACACCGGTTAGGTACGGCTGAAATTGAAAGCTCTCTGGTTGCCCATCCTGCCGTTGCCGAAGCGGCTGTGGTTGGCTATCCACATGATATTAAAGGGCAGGGCATTTATGTTTACCTGCTGCCCACTGCAAGCACCGACGTCAGCGATGAATTAACTACGGAAGTGCGTAAATGGGTGAGGGAAGATCTCAGCCCTATCGCCTCGCCAGACCACATTCAATGGACCAGTGGCCTGCCAAAAACCCGCTCCGGGAAAATCATGCGTCGCATTTTGCGAAAGATTGCTGAAAATGATTTCGCTCAACTGGGTGATACTTCGACGCTGGCAGAGCCTGGCGTGGTAGAGCAGCTCATTGAGAACAGGCTTAATCGCTAATTTTTATCATTAATGTTAGCTACAAAGCCGCTGTGTCCTCAGGCGGCTTTTTTACTTCACCTTGTTAACCTAAAGTATTAGTCTATCCCTATAATTATTAAGGTGTATTGCACGTCGATATGAAAAAAATCCTCATCGCAGATGATCACCCGTTATTCAGAGAAGCGCTCATTGCTGCTTTACCGCCTGTTGTTGGCCCAGTAAATATGCTCGAGGCGGACTCGCTTGATACATTACTCGCTGTTATTGAGAAAAATCGAGATATTGATTTAGTGCTGCTTGACCTGCAAATGCCCGGCTGTGATCACTTTTACGGTTTAATCCGGCTGGCAAGCGATTACCCACAGTTGCCTGTCGCCGTGATTTCGGCGAATGAAGATTTAACGGTTATTGCTCAGGTCATGCGTTTTGGTGCCAGAGCGTTTATTCCTAAATCCACCCGTACTGTAGATATTGGTGCTGCCATCAACCAGGTTCTGGCGGGCAATAGCTGGTTACCGGCTGATATCGAAACGAAACTCGATAGCGTTGATGACAATGCTTTAAATGCCGCAGAAAAGTTGCGAGAGTTAACACCGAAGCAATTCGAAGTGCTCAAGAAGCTTCAGCATGGCCTGATGAATAAGCAAATTGCCGATGATATGCATGTGACCGAAGCCACGATTAAGGCGCACATCAGTGCAATATTCAAAAAACTGAATGTCAATTCACGCACCCAAGCCGTGCTGTTGGTTGAAAACCTTAATCTCGATTAATTCACGCCAACGCGGGTAATCTTATGATCAATACACAATTGCCATTGGTTGACTTACATCGTCATCTGGATGGCAACATCAAGCCTGCTCTTATCTGGGAGCTGGCGCAAAAATATGATATCCAATTGTCTGCGTCGAGCCTGGAGGAATTAATCCCGCTGGCGCAGATTCAGGACAAAACCAGTGACTTATTAGCGTTTTTGAAGCGCCTTGATTATGGCATTTCGGTGTTGGCCGATGTTGATGCGTGTCGTCAGGTTGCTTACGCCAATATGCAGGACGCATTCAACGAAAACCTGGATTATGTCGAGCTACGATTTTCACCTTATTACATGGCGCAGCCCCATAATCTCAACGTTGCTGAGGTTGTTGCTGCCGTAGTGGATGGTGTCCGGCAGGGTGAGACGGATTTTGGTGTTAAAGCCAACCTGATAGGCATATTGTCGAGAACATTTGGCGTGCAAGCCTGCCAGCAAGAGCTTGAAGGGTTATTGGCCCATAAAACGGATATCACAGCGTTAGATCTGGCGGGTGATGAAATTAATTATCCTGCAGAGCTGTTTAAAGGTTTATTCGATAAAGGCCGTGATGCTGGATGGCAGGTTACCGTCCATGCAGGCGAAGCGGCAGGCCCGGAAAGTATCTGGAATGCAATAAAACTATTGGGTGCGACGCGTATTGGCCATTGTGTAGCAGCCATACAGGATCCTACATTGATGGACTATCTGGCCGACAATAATATCGGTATAGAATCCTGCCCGACGTCAAATTATCAGACCGCAACCGTACAGGATATACCATCCCATCCAATGCGACAGTTTTTCGAACGCGGCTTACCCGTAACCCTGAATACCGATGATCCCGGTGTATCCGCGATAGATATTCAGTACGAATATGACGTGGCGCATCGCGTTATCGGGTTTAATGAACAGCAACTCGCACAGATACAGCGTAACGGGGTAGAGCAGGCCTTCTTATCAGACACTGAAAAGAAGGCCATGTTTGAGCGCGCTTTAACGCGCTAGCTAGGCAGTTGTTTCTTCTTTTTTCGTCGTCCGCTTTCTGGTGGTCGACGTTTTCTTCGCTGTTTTGGTTGAAGCAGACGTGGTCCGTTTGCGCGTTGCCTTAGCCTGATTTAGTGACGACGTTGCAGCGATAAGTTCACTGTTATCAAAATCATCTACGTTTATAGTACGTAAACGTCCTGCTTCCGTTCGAGTGAGCAGTTCCGCTTCATCCTTATTGATAATACCATCCTTAAGCGCGTCCTGAGCCAGCTTGTCCAGTCCTGTGAAAGGCAGGTATTGTCCACGTGCCTTACAAATCCTGTCATATACAGGTTCGCTGGCTAATACATCATCCAACGTCTGTTCAAGATCGCCGAGCAGGTTGCCATCTTCGCGCGTCACATACTGTCCGTCGCCAAGACGTGTGCGTGCTTCTGATGGGGTTTGTAACATTGTCGCAATGCGGTGTTCCAGGACATCTGACGGTGGTGATAGTCGCTGGCCAAACGGCATTATCATTGTCAGCAACACTTTTCCTAACACTTTATTTGGGAAGTTGTTCAGCAAGCCAACGATAGCCGCTTCTGCTTTACACAGCGAGTCCTGCATTGCCCAGTGTAACAGTGGTAAATCATCTTTCAGGCGACCTTGTTCGTCAAAACGCTTTAGCGTTGCAGAAGCGAGATACAAGTAGCTTAAAATATCACCTAAACGAGCTGATAACCGTTCTTTGCGTTTTAGCTCACCGCCAAGAACGCCCATTGCCACATCGGTTAAAAACGCCAGATTTGCTGCCAGTCTTTGCATGGAACGATAGTACTGCGCAGTTTCATCTTTAAACGGCGCCCCAGCTAATAATGTGCCGCCAATGCCGTACCATACGCTGCGCACCATATTGCTGAATACAAAACCGATGTGACCCCACATGGCTTTGTCGAATGCGTGTAATGCCTCGTCTTTGTCGTCCAGAGCAGCAGCATGTAATTCTGCCAGCACATAGGGGTGACAGCGCATCGCACCCTGACCGAAAATCATCATATTACGGGTCAGAATATTCGCCCCTTCGACAGTGATGGCTATCGGGGCCCCCTGGTAACCACGTCCGAGATAATTGTTCGGCCCGAGCATGACACCCTTACCGCCGTGCACATCCATGGCATCATTCACACACTGGCGCATTTTTTCAGTGAGGTGATATTTACAGATGGCAGATATCACTGAGGGCTTTTCACCCTGGTCAACCGCTGTGGTTGAAAAGCGTGTTACCGCATCCATCAGGTAGGCGTTGCCGCCAATTCTGGCCAGCATTTCTTCAATGCCTTCCATTTTACCTACGGGGAGTTTGAATTGACGGCGTATCCGCGCATACGCACCCGTCGACAGTGCCATGGATTTTGTGCCGCCTGCAGACGTCGAGGGCAGGGTGATACAGCGTCCAACAGACAGACATTCAACCAGCATTCTCCAACCCTGACCGGCCATACGTGGTCCACCAATGATGAAGTCCAATGGCACAAACATATCTTTCGCATCAAGCGGGCCGTTCTGGAACGGGGTATTCAAAGGGAAGTGACGACGACCAATATTGAGACCCTTAGTATCCCTGGGGATCAGCGCACAAGTGATGCCGAGATCTTCCTCATCGCCTAATAATCCATCGGGATCCTGAAGTTTGAAGGCCAATCCTATCACCGTTGCGACAGGTGCCAGTGTAATGTAGCGTTTTGAGAAGGTGAGTTTCATACCCAACACCTTCTTGCCTTCCCATTCGCCTTCGCACACCACACCGATGTCAGGTATGGAGCCAGCGTCTGAACCAGCCTCTGGACCAGTCAGTGCAAAGCAGGGGATTTCGTCGCCGGCAGCCAGACGGGGTAAATAATAATCCTGCTGCTCTTTGGTGCCGTAGTGTTGGAGTAATTCACCTGGTCCCAATGAGTTGGGTACGCCTACGGTACTAGACAGCACAGAACTGACACCGGCGAGTTTTTGTAATACCCGAGACTGAGCATAGGCAGAAAACTCCAGCCCGCCATATTGCTTCTTAATGATCATGGCAAAGAACTTATGTTCTTTAAGGTACTGCCAGATTTCTGGGGATAAATCTGCGTCCTGGTGGTTAATTTGCCACTCGTCGACCATGTTACAGACTTTGTTACACGGGACATCCAGAAACGCCTGCTCTTCCTTACTCAGCCTGGGCGATGGGTATTGATGCATTTTTTGCCAGTCTGGTGCACCACTGAATAATTCACCATCCCACCATACCGTGCCGGCATCTATCGCTTCCTGTTCTGTTTTAGACATTTCAGGCATGACGCGGCGATACATAGCAAATAGCGGCTTAGTTAAATATTCCATTCGCACTGATTTAACGTTGAGAGGAATAGCGACTACTGCAAAAATTAACCATGACCAGAAGCCTACATCGCCCGTCATTGAGCCGAATAGTAACCATGCCGCAGCAACCATGCTGGCATTTACCAATGACAAACGGAAAAACGCGGTTCCGGCAATGATCGCGAGGAAGATAAGGAGCCAGATTTCAAAATTCATAAACAGTCACCAAAATGGAGGTCAGACCAGACTAAGTTAAGCATTAAGCTGGCCGAAATCAAGTTTCTAATGGCTCTACGAACAACAATCCATATGGGATCGGAAACGTAGCGTACTGTGTTACTTACACAATCCTACTGCGCATTTTTAGGGACTAACGACCGGTATTGCTGAAGCCGGATCTGCCCCTGTTCTTCGCCTTCTTTAAGCTGTTGTAATTGCACCAATACATAATTAAGGGAGGGGGCAAACCAGGCGAACGTCTCGCGTTTATTCGTTTCACGCTGAATTTTTACTTTGATGCCTTCAAGCATGCCAAATGGTAGCTCTAATTGCTCTTTGTCGAGGACGACAATGTGGTACTGACGCTGCTCGCCTCGTGAATTGATGAATTGATAATCAAATTCACTTTCGCCATCGGCGAGGCGTGCGGAGAGATCTAAACGATATAATTGGTTATCGGTTTCACCATGCCAATCGTACTGGGGTTTGCCATCAATCAGCACAGTATTATCGACAGCATTGAATTCAACCGACAGCTTCTTATCCGGCCCGGTTCCGGTGCGAGTGTAGTCATATTTGATTGGTACAGGAGTGCGGTTTTCAAGTTTGAACACGCTAACTTCCTGGCGTTTATCAGAAAGAAAAAACTTGGATACTTTGGAATAATATTCAAGCCTGTACAGGTCGTCCTGCTGCTTTTGTAATGACATAGACGCGTGACCAACGTCATCCCCATAACGATAGGCCACATAAGTCGCTTCAAACGGCTGAAAAGTAGATTGTGCAGTGGCTGCCAGACTGCAACAAGCGGCAAATGCCATTAACAGCCACTTGCATGTGTCGCTAAATATAGAATTAATCGGCTGCGTAGCCTTGCGCAGGAAGAGCTTTTCCATCAAGAAATACCACGTTGTCATTAAGCCTGAGGCGACCGTTACAAAACCATTGCACCACCAGTGGGTAGATATCACGCTCCTGGTATTGCACACGTTGTTGTAAGGTGCTGGCATCATCATCTTCGTAAATCGGTACTTTAGACTGAATGATAACGGGGCCGCCGTCCAGTTCAGCCGTGACAAAATGTACCGAAGCACCATGCTCAAGTTCACCCGCGTCCAATGCGCGCTGATGAGTATCGAGCCCTTTATACTTCGGCAACAGCGAAGGATGAATGTTCAACATGCGACCGTGATAATGTTGTACGAACGGTTCAGTAAGAATACGCATAAAACCTGCAAGCACAATGAGATCAGGCGAATAGCTATCAATGTGTTGCATCAACGCAGCATCATACTCTTCTCTACTTGCATAGGCTTTATGGTCGATACAGTGAGCCGGAATGCCGGCGTCACTGGCACGAGTCAGCCCATATGCAGAAGGGCGGTTGGCAAATACCGCGACAATCTCGCCTTCAGTTTTACCTTTTTCGAGATGGTCGATAATAGCCTGCAGATTAGACCCGTTACCCGATACCAACACAACAATTCTACAGGCTTCCACTTAACGCAGCTCCACTTGTTGGCCAGTGGTGTTGGACTCTACATGGCCGATCACCCAGGCAGTTTCGCCATGTTCAGATAATGTTGCCAGCGTCGAAGCCACGTCGTCCTGACTGACAGCCATAATCAGACCCACACCGCAGTTAAAGGTACGATACATCTCATGGTCAGTAACATTGCCCTGTTGCTGTAGCCAGTTGAAAATCTCTGGCCACTGCCAACTTGCTGCATCTATAACGGCTTTCGTATTATCTGGTAAAACCCGGGGGATATTCTCCCAGAAGCCACCGCCGGTAATATGTGAAATCGCGTGTACATCCACTTTTTCGAGCAGTGCCAGTACCGATTTGACATAAATTCGAGTCGGCTCCAGCAAGTGGTCAGCCAACGGCTTGCCATTTAGCATCTGATTGAGATCGGCATTGCTAACGTCGATGATTTTGCGGATCAATGAGTAACCGTTAGAATGTGGACCGCTGGATGCCAGCGCAATAAGTGCATCACCGGCACTGACTTTACTGCCGTCTATTACATCGTCCTGTTCAACAACACCTACACAGAAGCCTGCGACGTCATAGTCTTCACCTTCATACATGCCTGGCATTTCGGCGGTCTCCCCGCCGATGAGTGCACAACCTGACAGTTCACAGCCCTTACCAATACCAGTCACAACGGTTGCGGCGGTATCAACATTAAGCGCACCTGTTGCATAGTAATCGAGGAAAAATAAGGGTTCTGCACCTTGTACAATCAGGTCGTTAACACACATGGCAACCAAATCGATGCCAATACCATCATGGCGGCCTGCGTCCATGGCCAAACGTAACTTAGTGCCTACACCGTCGGTACCGGAAACCAAAAGCGGACGTTTATATTTTTCGGGAATAGCGCAGAGTGCGCCAAAGCCACCTAAACCGCCCCTGACTTCAGGTCGATGAGTCCGCTTTGTAACAGATTTGATCCGTTCAACCAACTGGTTACCGGCATCAATATCAACACCTGCGTCTTTATAACTTAATGATGGTTTACTCTCGCTCACGCTTTCCCCACGGCACAGTACTTAAAAACGCGCAGATTCTACCAGTTCAACCCTTTAATGGGTATAGCTGCAAGCGGATCCTGACAAAGACTTATTAGTTTAGTCATTTGTGTTGATGCAATTCATAGCGATTTATTCGACAATAGGTCTAAATTTACATGTTTTTGATTACTAAGATTTAATGCACATCTTTGTCTCTAGATTGTTGTTGGGCATATCGCGATGGCTGCGTGTCAGTAGTGTGGTCTGGATACTCATCAGTAATGTTGTAGTAAACGCGCATGCTGCCATAGTGTCTGGGCTGAATGAGGCATCTGTGGTTGTTTCTGATCAGAGCCAACGCACCCAAGATACGGCAATGCAACAGGCACTTAGAGATGTACTGGTTAAGATCAGCGGCAGTGACGCCTTACTCGAGAGTGCTGATATCCGCCGCGCTGTGCGACAGGCAGAAAGCCTGTTGAATTCATTTCGCTTTGAAAGTCGCGATGGCCAACTGATTTACCACGCTACGTTTAATGAACAAAAGGTAGAGGAGTTGGTTAAGTCGTCCGGGTTTCCCATTTGGGGTATGAGACGTCCCGACAGTCTTATCTGGCTGGCCTATGAAGAGCCAAATGGGCAAAAAGGCGGTTTTGAACGTCGGTTAGTTAATGATTTTAGCGCTTCTACGATAAAGCAATGGCTAATCGAAGCAGCCACTAAGCGAGCTATCCCGGTTGCCTTTCCGCTTATGGATTTAACCGATGTTCAGCAGATTAGCGTTTACGACGTGTGGGGACGGTTTGTCGAGAGAATTGACACTGCCAGCCAGCGATACCAACCCGACTATGTGCTGGCAGCAAGAATGTATGACGTCAGGAACCTGACTCAGCAAGCGACTGTACAAACTCAGCAACTTCTGGCTGTCAACCGCGCACGCTCGGCATTCAGCCAAGATGAATTTACGGCAATGGGAAGCGACGAGGCACCTATCATCATTGAGTGGACGCTGCTTACACAGCGCAATGTGCAGTTTGGAGAGCTGAGTGCCACAACACATGAAGCAGCCATCACTGAACTCATCGATAATCTGGCGGATGTGCTGGCCAGCCGATACGCACTGGATACGGAAAATTTGTTGATGGCGAGGAATCAACTCGACATCAAAATCACAAATGTTGATAGTCTCGACAAGTATGTCGCGATATCCGAATTTTTGGACAGTTTAACGCTGGTAGACAGCGCGATGATCCGCACCCAACAGGGAAATCAGGCGATATTCGCACTGGACATGATGGGTTCACAGGACGATTTGCTTAATGCGATCAGACTTGATAGCCGCTTGCAACGGGTGGTCGATGAATTCGGCCGTGCTACCGATGAATTGAACTTCATCTGGATGCCGTAAATGTCGTCCATGCAACTGACTTTACCCGTAGCAATGCGAGAGCAGCATACGTTTGCGAACTTTGTCAGCGCTGAAAATGCGCAGCTTATTGCGTTTTTACAGTCAGACCGGCTGCTTGATGCGCAGCAACCACCCATCGTGTATATCAGTGGCGAAACGGGCTCCGGCAAAACTCACTGTTTAAGTGCACTGTGTCAGCACGCCGACAGCCATCAGCTTAGCGCCTGTTACCTCGATGCCGAACAGTTATTATCACTCGATGTGGCAGTATGTGAAGGACTTGAGCACCATCGCATAGTGTGTGTCGACAATGTACATGCGTTAGCCGCCCATAAAGAGTGGCAGATTGCGCTGTTTGATCTGATAAACAGGGTCATTGAACTTAATCAGGGCGTGATTGTGATCACCGGTGACGCAGGCCCTTCAAGTCTTGCTCTTGAACTAGCCGACCTAAAGTCCCGTCTCAGTTGGGGTATGGTGCATCGCCTGGTACCTCTCAATGATGAACAGCGTTTAGATGTGCTTTGCCAACGTGCCGCCGCACGCTCGATTCCGATGCCCGAACAGGTCGCACATTACCTGGTGACTCGCTGGCGGCGTGACTTACCCTCGCTAATCTCAATACTTGATACCCTCGATAGACTGTCATTACAGCAGAAGCGACGGCTGACCATTCCGTTTGTTAAGCAGGTTATTGATGACCTCGATGAATGTGAGTAGGTAAACCGCGCATTTCGTCTCTGAGACTGACGTTACGCACTTCTTCCGGTAACGCGTAACCCTCACTGTCAAGATTCAGATTATCCCACCAGCTTTTATTACTATCCAACAGGCGAGGTTGTTGAAGTTGCTGCTGAATGCTGCGGACATCCAATGATGGGATGATGCGACTGACCACATCTCTCACTCTGGGCTGTAGTCGGACATCATTGAACCGGCCCCGCTGACCCCAGGTAACCAATACATCAGGGTTGTCGACGATACTAATAATGCCGACATCAGCATAGGCATCAAACCGATATGCCATCATAAAGCGCTCGAACAGGGTGGCGAAATCTTCATAGATTGTCGAATACGAATAGTAAGTAGGGGCTAGGTCGGGGACGAAAAACTGTTCAATATCGACTGATGTAAACGCTTTCTGTTGCTCTGTTGCCGTTTCGCCAAAGAAACTGACCTGTGCCAGCGCCTTCATCTCTTGGGAACCTAGCGGAAAGCGCTGACTAAACCCTTCAGAAAGCGCGGCGTCATTATTGGTAGTACTTAACGGACTGTCATTGTCATTCAATGACGCCCATTTGGACGGGGGAATAAAGTCATTGGCGTGAGCGAGTTCATGATAGAGCAAAAATGCCAGTGATGCTTCAATGTTCGAAAACGGCCGTTCGGCACGCTCTGATACTGGGTAGTCGCGGCCACCAAAAAAGTATTCGCCATTTTTTACATAACGCCAGAAAATGCCGAACTGTAAGTCTCTGCCATTATCAGCACGAGGGTCGGGGAGAAAACTTAACGTATCACGCTCTTGTGCCGTCCCCCACAGATACTGAGGATCGAGATAGATCGCGCCAGTGGCAGACCAGTAGAATGCAGGACGAATATCATACGCGATGACTACGCCGGTCGTCGCGCTTAGTAACTGTCGAATGTCATCACCTGCCTCAGATTGTTGCAAAAACGCCTCGAACCTTTCAGCCATCCACGGATGTGACACGATAGTACGTTGCATGATGTCTTCAACACTGGGCAGGTAGCCGCGTTGACCAATCAGGGGTAATGTTGAAAAACGACAGCTACTGGTAAGTCGATTGCTGTACAGACAATCTATCAATGCATTCTGATGAGGATCGCCGGGCATCGCGACCAGCATGTCTTCTGTGACGACGCGATCGCCGATGTCAGCGGCAGGGAAATACCCGCTCCAATCAATATCCGCATTATGCACGCTGATCAGTGCTGTATCCGAATAGGTTGTGTCGTCCTGGGCGGTCACCGTTACGCTGACTTGAATAACCTGGTCCTCATCTACCGCTGGCGCGACAAAAAACAATACGCTGTCGTCACCTTCCTGTGTACGCCAGTTAGTTGCATCTGGACCTGCATCCTGCTGCCATACGATGTCGGACGCTTGAAGGGCGTCGGGAATATCAACCCGCAAAGAAACATTACCGAACTCACTGACATTATGGTCAAGCCTGATACTCACTAACCGTGATGACGTTTCTTGTGCAGAAAAGCCATACGATAAGCTCCGCTCAGTGCCCGACGTGGTGATGGCGATAACGGTAAACTGATAATCGCCAGGGGATTGAATATCAAATCCGATAGTCTGTGTGTGAGCAGCTTGTATAGTAACCTCAGGGCCTGAGATCTGTTGCCACTGTATGCTGCTGATAGGGTCTGAGTCTGCACTTTTAATACTTAATCCAACAGATTCGCCGACCCATGCCTGCACGGGCGCAAACAGCTCGAGGTTGTCTTGGGTCACGGTAGGTGTTAACTGATTAGTAATGGGCGCAGGTGGAGGTTCGGGGATAGGCGCTTGCCGGTCTGAACCTGATGAGCCGCCACAGGCTGTTAATAATAAGAGCAGACCAATACATAGCACACGCATCATTATTTTCCTTCGAAACGCTCGCGCTCTTCCGCCATCACATCTTTTAATTTTTTAAGACCTATGCCTAATTCCTGGCCTCTTAGGCGGGCGTACATTGCACACCCGACAAACATTATTGTTGCCAGTAAGATCTCAATAGATGCAAATATCCAATGCTGTGATGATGCATACAGCGCAGTGATGCCATGCATAAGGTAGAACAATACGATGAAATTCGCCCATGCATGGGTGTATGGACGCCCACGAATAATGCCTGACGCGGGAAACACTAACGGCAATACGTACACCAAAAGTATGAAGGTCGCAGAGTAGGGGCTGTCATCGGTAAACACGAAATACCAGAGCAGCATCCATGAGAATAACCCGATGAAACCACTTAGTGCCAGATAACGATACCGTTTGGTTCTAGTCGACATTGGTGTCGTCATACCACACTCCCAAGCTTTGTCGCCAGCATTGCCAGGCGTTTACCCTGCGCAATGCATAATTCTACTTCATCTTCACTCAAGGGGGTGTCTTGTTCGACCGCCCAGTGTGTTACTCCGTACGGACTACCTCCGGTTTTGGTTCGATGCAGTGCGGGTTCATCGTAAGGTAAGCCACATAGCACCATGCCATGATGCAACAGTGGCAACATCATCGACAGCAATGTGGATTCCTGCCCGCCATGTAAGCTTGATGTTGAGGTGAACACACATGCGGGTTTATCGCACAGCGCCGCCTTCAACCAGAGTCCACTGCTACTGTCGAGAAAATACTTAAGCGCGCCAGCCATGTTGCCAAATCGAGTGGGGCTGCCCATCGCCAGACCACTACAGTGCTCCAAGTCGGCGAGTGATGCGTAGGGGGCGCCAGATTCAGGGACGGCTGGTGCATGGTCTGAAAGGTTATCTGATATTGGTGCGACGGTACGCAGTCGCGCTTCTATTCCCTGTCTTTCGACGCCTAGCGCGATTTTCCTGGCCATTGACTCGGTCGCGCCGTGGCGGCTGTAATACAACACCAATACATAGGGAGTCACAGCAGCTCCAGCACGTTTTCAGGCGGTCTGCCGATTTTTGCTCGACCATCCTTTACCACGATAGGACGCTCTAGCAATTTTGGGTGGTCTGTAATGGCTTTTGCCAGTGCTTTTTCATCCTCTACCTTAGCCAGATTCAGTTCTTTGTATTCTGCTTCTTTGACACGCATGAAATCACGCACGGAATCAACGCCAAGTTTGTCTTTCAGAGCCAGTACGTCGGTGATGTCTAATGGCGTTTTTAAATACTCTATTACCTCTGGCTGCTGGCCATGTTCTGACAATAATTGTAATGTTTGACGGCTTTTTGAACAGCGCGGGTTGTGATAAATACTCAGTTGTGACATAGCACCAGTCTTAGCAAGTTGTGTTTCTGTCATTCTATCGTTAGCCTAACGATTGGGTAAAGTAACCATCAATGAATGTATGCAGTGGAAAACGTTTGTGTTTGCCTTCCTGGCCGCATTGGCAGGAGCATCCGCCTATCATTTTATCAATAATAAAGACAATGTAGATTTTGAGACATTAGATGGCAGTGCCTATCAATGGCAGCAATTACAGGGACAGTGGGTGGTAGTAAATTATTTCGCGGAATGGTGCGCGCCGTGCCTGAAAGAGGTGCCTGAATTAAATGAGTTTAACGAGTACAGCAAAACAAACGACAACGTGAGTTTATTTGCCGTGAGTTTCGATCAGGTCAGCGACAGCGAACTACGGCGTATTAAAACTCAGTATGAGATGGAATTTCCGCTGATAAAAACAGGGGCGGTTAATATGCCAATGCAGCGTCCGGATAGCTTACCTGCAACCTATTTGATTCGCCCCGATGGCACTGTCGCACGGCATCTGCTAGGTGAGCAAAGTGCGCAAAAACTTATTCAGGCCCTGGCGCTGCTAGAGGGCTCGTAATCGCTCCTGAGCGGTTCTAAATTGCTCAATTCTGGCACGGATCCGCTGTTTTTCTAAGTGTCTGTCAGCAGCAAAATTATAGGCGTGTTGCAGTTCGTCAATGGCCCGAGGGTAGGCCGCTACCAATG
The DNA here is from genome assembly GCF_000429145.1 of Aestuariibacter salexigens DSM 15300. Lineage (GTDB taxonomy): Bacteria > Pseudomonadota > Gammaproteobacteria > Enterobacterales > Alteromonadaceae > Aestuariibacter > Aestuariibacter salexigens. Next base: position 663,352 of record NZ_AUBH01000001.1, on the reverse strand, counting down.
CGTAAACCTCAGCTCTGGACTGGTGCATCTCCAGCATCTGATTGTTTTCACCATAGGCCTCTGTCAGCAATTGATAGGAGAGATAGTGCTCCGGATTAACTAACAAGAAATCGCGCAAAATTTGTGTTGCGGCATCAAAATCCCCGATTTTAATCGACGCATTGGCCAGATTCAGCGCCACAACCGGATTTCGAGGGGTGCGTTGTGCATGTTGCTTGAGCGCCGGCAGGACTTTATCAGGCTGCTTCAGCTCTAAACCAATATCCGTCAGGGTATCTAGATAAAACAAATTTTCAGGATCATCATTATTCAGTTTTGAGATAAGCAATTCTGCCTTCTCAACTTGCTCATCTCGTAGATACGATAACGCGAGACCGTATTCAGCGGCCTGTCTGAATACATAGCGCTGCTTATCCAGAGCATCTTGAAATATCTCAATGTTGCGTTTTGCATCGCCAAAGTACCTGGCCTGTATGCGCGCTTTAGCCAGATGAAAACGTAAACTTGGCGCCACTCTGCGCGGTGCGAAGCTGTCAGCGCGGGCTCTTGCATCAGCAATACGCGATTCTGGCAGCGGGTGGGTAAGCAGAAACGCGGGGGGCTTTGAAACCAGTCGGTATTTTTCAGCTAGCTTCTCAAAAAATGTGCCTGCGCCACGAGGGTCAAAACCCGCGTTGGCCAGCATTTGGATACCGACCCTGTCGGCTTCCTGCTCATTTGAACGAGTGTAATTTATTTGCGCTTGCTGTGCGGCGGCAGAGCCTGCGCTGATAGCCGCGACGCCGGCTTCCGGATTCGCCAGGGCCAATAGCACACCACCCAGCATCGACGCGATTTGTAATGGTGTTGAACGCTGCGCGGCCTGGATCCTGCGTGCGATGTGCCGTTGCGTAACGTGGCTAATTTCATGGGCAAAGACAGAGGCCAATTCGCTTTCATTCTGCGCATTAACAATGAGACCGGTATGAATACCGATATGACCGCCAAAGAAAGCAAACGCGTTAATATCCGGGTTATTAATTAAAAAGAATGTGAAAGGAAATTTAGCGTTGTCAGCTTCGACGACAAGTCGGTTACCCAAATCCTGAACGTATTCTTCTAACAGGGGGTCTGAGATTAGAGGTGCCTGACCACGCAGCTGGCGCATGATGGCGTCGCCGATCAACTTTTCTTTATCCAGGCTGATAGCATCAGACGCAACCACGCCGATTTCTGGCAGGGCATTACGGTCGTTAAGGTTTAATGACTGCGCATTTATCGCAACAGATGCACAGGCACTAAGGAGTACCACTGCTGCACGCGTGATATACATTCGTAACCGGTGAATAACCTTCATACCACCCTTAATCGACTCTCATTTACGTATTTCAGCTTTTAGAACCTCAAATACTACGATCAGTTTCAATGGTTTGATTAAAAGCCGTTTTTTTGAGCTTGACGTTCTTTAACGCGCCGGTCGACTTCTTCAATAATTTCGCGAATGGAATTACCTTTTATCTCTACTATATCCAAATGCTTGGACAGATAAACAATAAGCCCCTCGACCAGATAATTAGCATACTCAACCAGTGCGTGGTCAGCGTCGTCGCCACTCCAATACGTGTGCCGCATGAAATCGGGTAATCCTGATACTTTGGCTACGCTGCGCATGTAATTTGGGTCCCATGTATTAAACGGCAATCCCGGCTGATTCTGGCAAAATTGGCGAATTTCCTGATCGTCAATCAGGGGGTAACAATTCACCTCAAAATCCAACTCATTGCTCGTCCGATATAGGATAACCCTGGGTTTGTATTCGAACTCAAGGCTTCCGTCTTCGAATTCACGACCTCGAAGCGTTTTCAGCGACCAGTTGCGACGGTCCAGCAATCGCTTGACAGGATGATCAAAGCCATGTTCCTGCAGACCTTCCAAATCCGACAACGAGGTCGTCACCACGTGAAACGCAGCGGGTAAATCGCCCCAGTTGATTTTCTTTTTTAACTGAATAATTTGGCGAAGATTCTGATGCGTCTTGCTCAACGATATATCCTCCTGACTACACGCCGAAAAATGGTAGCATGATTATTACAGGGTGTGTTGTGGGAAGGTTGAAGTTTTTATTCTTCAGCAGGAATTAGCTCTTTTCATCCGCACAATTCCCGATACACTACACGCCATTATAACTGTCATGTAAGGATTGCTGTTATCGCTATGTTCGGTGTAATAGGGCGTTGGTATCAGCGTAAGTTCTCTGATCCCGATTCTGTCATGTTGCTCATCCTGCTTATTATCACCAGCGTATTGCTGTTGGTATGGGGCAGTTTATTGATGCCTGTGATTGTTGCAGCGGTCATTGCCTATCTACTTGATTGGCCAGTTGTACAAATGTGCAAACTGGGGGTTTCACGGCGATATGCAGCATCTCTTGTGCTGGTATTGTTTGTCGGGATCAGTGTGCTTACCCTGGTGGGGTTGGTGCCATCTGTGTCAAAACAGAGCATTAATCTGATGCAGGAGATCCCGCAAATTTGGGCCAGTGCACAAAAATGGGTGGAGACATTACCGGAAAAATACCCTGCTTACGTGCAAACCGATCTGATTGAGCAAATGTTACTGACAGTGAAATTGAGAGCGACAGATTTGGGTGAAGAAGTATTGTCAGCTTCGTTCGCGTCTATTGGCAGCGTCGCGGCGTTATTAATCTATCTGGTCTTGGTACCATTAATGGTATTTTTCATGCTCAAAGACCGCGATCAGTTCTTATTCAGTCTGTCTAAATTGTTACCAAAAGAACGACGACTGATTAAACAGGTCGGCACAGAAATGAACGCACAGATCGCTAACTACATTCGTGGAAAAGTGATTGAGATCATCATTGTCGGCGGCGTGTCGTTCGCGGTATTTGCGTTTATGGAGCTACGCTACGCTATTCTGCTTGGCGTGTTAGTGGGCTTTTCTGTGCTTATCCCGTTTATTGGTGCGGCAGTGGTCACGATCCCCGTTGCTGCGGTCGCACTGTTTCAATGGGGCGTCAGTCCGGAATTTTGGTACCTGATGGTCGCTTACGGCATTATTCAGGTGCTGGATGGTAATCTGCTTGTGCCACTGCTTTTTTCCGAAGCGGTGAGCCTGCACCCGCTGTACATCATCATTGCGGTGTTGTTTTTCGGCGGGTTATGGGGGTTCTGGGGCGTATTTTTCGCCATTCCTCTGGCAACTCTGGTAAAAGCCGTCATCAATGCGTGGTCCAGCCCGGTGACGGAGCTAACGTCAGAATAGAGTACAAACGCGGGTCACTGACCCGCTTTTTCACGATTAAGCGTTAAGATAATCGATTACCACCTGATGGTGATCTTTGGTTTTAAACTTATTGAATACGTGTTCGATATTACCCTGTTCATCAATCAGAAAACTGATGCGATGGATACCATCGTATTCTTTGCCCATGAATTTTTTTGGTCCCCAGACCCCAAACTGTTCTGCCACCTGGTGGTCCTCGTCTGAAAGCAGGGTAAAATTCAATTGTTCTTTTTCAATAAACTTTGGCAAACGTTTAACGGGATCAGGGCTTACCCCCAATACCACGACATTTTGGCTGTCCAGCTCTGATTTGCTGTCACGCAAACACTGGGCCTGCACTGTACACCCAGGAGTCATGGCTTTAGGGTAGAAATAAACCAACACCTTCTTTCCGGCTAAATCGCTCAACTTAACGATCTCGCCATCTTGATTTGGTAACGCAAAAGCGGGAGCCTTATCCCCAGTCTGAAGTGTTTTCATGGTTTTCCTTTTGTTGTTTATCGACAATTTTTCCAACCAGCCCATGGGCTTCAAGTAATTCGGCAAAATCTTGCTGGAGCGCTTCGATATCACAGCTATCAGCTGCGTTTACTACTAACTTACAGCGCATAGCGACGCCATGGGTTTCATCAGCGTAGGCTTTCTGGCGCAGTGCACTGATGGACACGTCACGGTCGGAAAAAAACTGTGTCATTGTTTTAAGCAAACCAACCGCGTCCCGTCCGCTAAATTCAACGTCAAGGAGGTGGTCAAGGTTTTGCTTGCTGTGTTGGCTGGTACGTTTCATCATTGCCAGCAGATCAAGCGAGTGACAAACAGACGGCAGGGTTAACTCTGCGCGGGTGATCGCACTGTGTGAACCTTCCAATATCATCGTTACAGAAAAATCCTGACCATAAATTGCCTGTCTGCTATCCAGGATGCTGCATCCCAAATCGCTGACAGCGCTCGCAATACTACTCAGCGCTCCAGGGCGATCTGTTCCCATTATCGACATGATAAGTTGGGTTTGCATTCCATCTCCAATTCGGTTGTTGCGCAACGCGCGGCATAATATCACACCCCTGCAATATGTGGGTGCAACGGGCAAACTCAATGTGACAAATTTGTTGCGATGAAGGTGGAGTTCACCAGCACACAGATAAAGTCACTTCTGTCCTTGTGTTTGTGCACCTTGCTCATTACCATAAGGCGCGTTTTTTAATACGGAGAAGGCATGTTCAAAGGTAGTTTCGTTGCATTGATCACACCAATGCACGCCAATGGCGAGGTTGATTACGGATCGCTCAAGCGTCTGGTCGATTTTCATCTCGAACAGGGCAGCCATGGACTGGTTGCAGTCGGCACGACAGGCGAATCCGCCACACTACCTTTTGATGAGCACGTCAATGTCGTGAGTAAAATTGTTGAGTATGCTGATAACCGCATTCCGGTGATTGCCGGCAGTGGCGCCAATTCAACTGATGAAGCGATTTTTCTCAGCCAACAGATGGCTGATACCGGGGTAAATGGGTTTTTAAGCGTTGTTCCGTATTACAATAAGCCGCAGCAGCGCGGCATGATTGCACATTTTACGGCAATCGCAGAAGCCACAGACCTGCCGGTTGTACTTTATAACGTTCCCGGACGTACAGTTGCAGACATGCAACCCGAAACAGTAAAAATACTGGCCCAACACCCCAATATTGTGGGCATAAAGGACGCGACCGGTGATCTCAGACGTTTAGCACAGATGCGCGCACTGATTGCAGACCAAGACTTTGTGTATTTAAGCGGTGATGATCCCACCTCTTGTGAATTTTTAGCCTCTGGTGGTCACGGCGTAATTTCCGTTACAGCGAATGTTGTACCCAATGCCATGGCCCAGATGTGTGAATTGGCTGCAGCAGGGCAGTTCGATGAAGCTCGCCATCTTGATCAACAGCTTGCAGCATTACATAAAGGCTTGTTCATCGAACCCAATCCCGTTATGCCAAAATGGGCATTGTATAAAATGGGCCTGATTGAAAGCGATTTTCTTCGTTTGCCAATGGTACAGGCGGAACTTGACAGTCAGAATGAACTCGAAAGCATCATGCGAGCGTGTGCATTAATTTAGTAGGAATATAGATGAAGCAATACGGTTTAGTGGCGTGTGCCACTGTGGTAATGGTATTAAGCGGATGTGCGTCACAGCAGGATCGAGTCGCTGCCTCTGGTGATTTTGACTATTTGAATGAACAAGAGCAGTCACGGTTCCAGGTACCAGAAGAGCTCGATACTCCACAGTTCTCCAATGCCTATCGTTTGCCTGAGGTGGGCGATAATGCGCCCAGTGATTTATTAGGAAACAAACTGCCTGTTCGTTCTCCAGCATTGATTTTGCCTATCGTATCCGGCTCACATGTTCAGGAAGGTTCGAAACAGGCGGTGGTTAACTTTGACCAGGTAGACGATAGTCAGTCTTTGGATAGCACGATCTGGAACGCCTTAATCAACTATCTGGATGACTTGGGCGTTGGTGTACATTCATTTGATAAGGATGAACAACTTTTAGTTACCGACTGGATTATTGAACAGGATGATATCGACAGTAAATGGTATGAATTGAACAGTTCCGTGCGAGAAATAGGGAAACGGTTTGAGTTTAAGCTCGATATGAAACCACATGGCCGTTCTGCGTCTTTGCATGCCAATCTGATCGATTATCTTGAGACCATCGACAATAACATCGTCAATGATATTCAGGGTGTGCAGTCGCGAACTGAAGAGGTCGGTATTCTGAATAAAATCATTGGCCACTACGAATACCAAATTCGTGTCGCTGATGCCAAACGCATTCGCATGATCCGTCAGGGACTCGACATGGAATTAGGTTTCGATGCTGATGGTCACCCTGCGTTTGTGGTTGATGCGGATTACGATATTGCCTGGCCACGATTTTTGCTCGTGCTCCGTAAGCTCGGCTTTGATGTGAAAGATTTGGATAAATCTAACGGCTTATTGTTTGTTCAGTATGGCGGTGATGATGAAGGCTGGTGGTCAAGCCTATGGAGTGACAAAAGCGGTCTGGCACTTGATAAAGATGACTATCGCATGCAAGTCAGCGAATTGGGCGAAAAAACGGCAATCACGCTGCGTGATAACGAGAATGAGCCTTTCGATGTAAAGCGTGTGACGGCACTGTTTGATTCATTCGCACAGGTTATGGCGCAGGATGATTTAGATATCTGATTACCGACCCGTTATTAACATTGTCGACGTTACGCAAAGCGTCACTTTATGAGAAAAAGACATGTCATACGCTGATTCAGTGTTAAGCATCAATGATGATTTGCCTATAAAAACGGATAAAAAGATCCATAGCGGCAAGGTACGGGCGGTTTACTGGCTGTCCGCTACAGATAGTCAACGATTGATTAAGCAGAAGGGATATGCAGTTCCTGACGATACGCCGCTGGCCATCATGGTTATCAGTGACAGATTGTCCGCGTTCGATTGTATCTGGCATGCCGAGGGCGGTTTACAAGGGGTTCCTGGAAAGGGGGCCGCACTTAACAGTATTTCCAGCCACTGGTTTTCACTATTTAAACAACACGGTCTGGCCGACAGCCATATCCTCGATATCCCTCATCCGCTGGTGTGGATTGTACAAAAAGCCCAGCCCATCATGATCGAAGCAATTTGCCGTCAGTATATTACCGGCTCTATGTGGCGAGATTACGCAAAAGGAGAACGGGTCTTCTGCGGTAATGCACTGCCCGATGGACTGCAAAAAGATCAGCGCCTGCCAGACGTACTATTTACCCCATCGACCAAAGGGATCCTGTCCGGTATTCCCGGTGTTCCTGAAGCTGATGACGTTAACGTCGCCAGACAGACCGTTAACGATTATTACGACCAGTTTGGTTTCCGCCAACAGGATGATGTTGCACATTATGAGTCGTTATTAAAGCAGGGCTTCGATCTTATCAATGATGAACTGGCCAAGGTTAAGCAGATATTTGTTGATACTAAATTTGAATTTGGCTATGTCAAAGACCATGACGGCAACGCCAAAATGATTTATATGGATGAAGTCGGTACACCCGATTCGTCACGCATGTGGGACGCTGATGCCTATGCACAGGGCAGGGTAGTTGAAAACTCCAAAGAGGGTTTCAGACAGGCATTGTTGTCTTATGTGCCGGACGCCGATGTGCTGCTGAATAAAGAGCGCATGGATGAAAGAGAAACACTGGCTGCAAACACAGCACTGCCGCTTGATATGCTAATGAGTGTCTCTAAAACCTATACCGGCATGGCTGAGAAGATTACTGGAAAGCCGCTTTCATTATCGGATAATCCAAGGCAAGACATCATCGACACATTACACACAGGCTATGGGCTGATCCGCTAAACGGCGTCAGTAGGTCTGCAACTTTATATTTGATGTGGGTACACAACAGCAAGGCAACACTTCGTCATCATCGATAAACGCCAGCGGATCTGTGGTATAGCGCACGTCACCTTCAATAAGTTTGGTGCGGCATGCGCCGCAGAAGCCTTCTCGGCAATGATAATGCACTTCAACATCATGCGACTCCAACACCTCCAGGACGGTTTTGTCCTGTTGATGTTGGAACGCAGGGTATTCATTTACCTCAATCAGAAAGGGTGACGTTGAATCGTCACTCACAGATCAAAGTCACCAAATTCTTCGGCGCTCACTTCTGCATCAATCTGACCAACCAGATAAGAGCTGATCTCTGACTCTTGTGGGGCAACCTGAACATTGTCTGAGTGCAGGTAATTGTTCATCCAGGGCAGTGGGTTATTGGACACGTCGTATTTTGGTGACATACCAATAACCGCCATGCGCTGGTTAGCGATGAACTCAATGTATTGACATAAAATGTCTTTGTTTAGGCCAATCATTGAACCATTCTGGAACAGATAGCTGGCCCATTGCTTTTCCTGCTCGACTGCTGAGACAAAAATCTGCTCTGCTTCTGCCTTACATTCTTCAGCGATTTCAGCCATTTCAGGGTCATCTTTGCCTTTGATCCAAAGATTCAAGATGTGCTGAGTTGACGTCAAATGCAGGTTTTCATCACGGGCGATCAGGCGAATTATCTTTGAATTTCCTTCCATAAGCTCGCGCTCGGCGAAAGCAAATGTGCAGGCAAAAGACACATAAAAACGAATCGCTTCCAGTGCGTTAACCGAGTTCATGCACAGATACAGCTTTTTCTTCAACTCACGTAAGTTGATGACATGCTGCTCTCCATTGACCACATGAACACCTTCTCCCTGAGTTTGCCATAGTTGGGTGGCGAAGATCAGATCGTCATAATAGCGAGAAATGTCCGACGCGCGTCGTTTGATTTCATCGTTTACCACGATGTCTTCAAATACATGGCTAGGGTCAGTAAATAGATTTCGGAGAATATGGGTGTATGAGCGAGAGTGTATGGTCTCAAAAAACGACCAGGTTTCTACCCATGTTTCCAGCTCAGGTAACGAAATAATTGGCAAAAATGCAATATTCGGGCTTCGTCCCTGAACTGAATCCAGCAGCGTCTGGTATTTCAGGTTTGAGATGAAGATATGCTTCTCGGTGTCGCTGAGCTTTTGGAAGTCAACACGATCCTTGCTAACGTCAACTTCTTCCGGTCTCCAGAAAAAGCTGATTTGTTTTTCGATAAGCTTTTCAAACACTGAATGCTTTTGTTGGTCATAACGGGCCACGTTTACCGGGTTACCGAAAAACATGGGTTCTGCCATAGTATCAACAGTGTGCTGATTAAACGTCGTGTATTTCATAGTTCGTTAAACACTTCTCAAACCGTTATAAAAAGGGCGTAGCCAGTGATAATTCACTGGCCATATTTTATTAGATTTTACAGGCACCGCCGGCGCAATCATCGTCCTCTGCCATGACCACTTCCTGTGCCTGAGCGGAGGGCTTTTCTGCGCCTTTAGATTCAGCCTGTTGAGTACTGGAATCGTTCGCACCATCACGGGTGTTGTGGTAGTACAAGGTTTTGACCCCAAGTTTATAGGTCGTTAGCAAGTCTTTGATAAGCAACTTCATTGGTACTTTACCGCCTTCATACTTGCTGGGATCATAACTGGTGTTGGCAGAGATGGTCTGGTCAATGAACTTCTGCATGATCCCCACCAACTGCAAATATCCATCGTTAGAAGGAATATCCCACAACAGCTCGTATGCATCCTTAAGACGTTCATATTCAGGCACTACCTGTTTTAATACGCCATCTTTACTGGATTTAACGCTGATATGACCGCGCGGCGGCTCTATACCATTGGTTGCATTAGAAATCTGAGAAGAGGTCTCAGACGGCATCAGGGCCGACAGAGTACTGTTACGCAGGCCGTGTTCGACGATGTCTTTACGCAGTGCTTCCCAGTCATAGTGCAGAGGTTCATTACAGACACTATCGAGATCCTTCTTATAGGTGTCTATAGGCAGGATGCCCTGTGAATAGGTCGTTTCATTAAACTTAGGACAAGCGCCTTTTTCTTTGGCCAGATTATTCGACGCTTTGAGCAGATAATATTGCATCGCCTCAAATGTTCTGTGGATCAAACCGTTGGCACTGAAATCCGAATAACGCACACCATTTTTCGCCAGATAATAGGCAAAGTTAATTACCCCAATACCCAGTGTGCGGCGGTTCATTGTCGCGTTATAAGCCGCCGGAACAGGGTAGTCCTGATAATCCAACAGACTGTCCAGCGCTCTCACCGCCAAGTCTGATAATTCCTCGAATTCGTCCAGGCTTTTGATCGCGCCAAGGTTGAACGCAGATAGGGTACAAAGCGCAATCTCACCATTTTCGTCGTTTACGTGCTCCAACGGTTTAGTTGGTAGCGCGATTTCAAGACACAAATTGCTTTGTCTGACCGGAGCAACTTCCGGATTGAATGGGCTGTGGGTATTACAGTGGTCAACATTCTGCAGGTAAATACGTCCAGTGCTGGCGCGCTCTTGCATGAACAGACTGAAAAGTTCAATCGCTTTGATCTGCTTTTTACGGATACTATCGTCGTTTTCATACTTGACATACAGCTCTTCAAACTTGTCCTGATCGGCGAAGAACGCATCGTATAAACCGGGTACGTCCGACGGGCTGAACAAGGTGATGTGCTGGTCTTTAATCAACCTTGTATACATCAGTTTGTTAAACTGCACGCCGTAATCCATGTGGCGCACGCGGTTTTCTTCAACACCGCGGTTATTTTTCAACACCAGGAGAGATTCAACTTCAAGATGCCATGCCGGGTAGAATAGCGTTGCAGCACCACCGCGCACGCCGCCCTGAGAACAGCTTTTTACAGCAGTCTGGAAGTATTTATAGAAAGGTAAGCAGCCTGTGTGATAGGCCTCGCCACCACGGATAGGACTGCCTAATGCGCGGATGCGTCCGGCATTTATGCCAATACCCGCACGCTGGCTGACATACTTAACGATGGCGCTGGCAGTGGCGTTGATAGAGTCAAGACTATCTCCGGTCTCGATCAATACACACGAGCTGAATTGTCTTGTGGGAGTGCGCACGCCGGCCATGATAGGCGTAGGCAGAGACAATTTAAACGTCGATACGGCATCATAAAATCGACGAATATAATCCAGCCGTGTCGCTTTCGGATAATTTGCAAACAGGCATGCAGCAACAAGGATGTATAAGAACTGCGCACTTTCGTAAATCTCACCCGTAACGCGGTTTTGTACCAGGTATTTCCCTTCCAGTTGTTTGACCGCAGCATAGCTGAAGTTCATATCGCGCCAGTGATCGAGCATCTCTTCCATCTGCTCAAATTCGTCCTGGCTGTAGTCTGCAAGTAAGTGTTCGTCATACTTGCCTTTCTCGACCATGCTTCTGACGTGCTCGAAGAGTGCAGGTGGTTCGAATTTACCAAACGCTTTTTTACGTAAATGGAAGATTGCCAGGCGCGCTGCCAGATACTGATAATCTGGAGACTCAGTAGAAATGAGGTCTGCCGCTGATTTAATCAGCGTTTCATGAATGTCTGACGTTTTTATGCCATCGTAGAATTGAATGTGTGCTCGCAACTCGACCTGAGAAACAGAGACGTTGTTCAGGTCTTTGGCTGCCCATGTGATGACTTTATGAATTTTATCAAGATCGATAGGTTCCTGTTGGCCGGAACGCTTAGTAACCAGAATATTATTGTTCATTATTGTGATGCCGTATTTTCTTTCTGTTTTTAGTTAGCGCGTGCAATGAACTGATCGCCGGCCTCTCCCATGCTTCTTGATGAAGCTCCTGACGCTTTGTTGAACATTGCGGGTGTTCATTACGAAACTGATGCAAAGTGAAAAATCGACCTTGGTGGCTCGCAAGAACTAAACACAAGATAGTGAGGTTTTGGGTGTAATGCAACCCAATATATGGTGTTTCGATCGACAATAAATACTATGGCGCTATGCGGTTAGCAGCTCCTAACGTTATAGTTTCTGGCATGCATTGGTTTTTACGTTTGCAATGCTTGTCATTAAAAAAATCGCCATTAAACAAATTTGTTTTAAACACGAAATTTTTATTATTTAGAGATCTATACGCAGATGAGCCGGTGAAAAGAGACGCATTAATAATGCATTGATTAGCCATACAGCTTATACCAGCCAATAACCTGTCAACTGTTCTGGGGCTGATATGATGGCATCGGCGTGCCAGGTGTGTACATCATCGTTTGGACCAATATAGCCCCAGTGCGCGACAATGCTTACCATGCCGGCTCGGTTTGCAGCCTGCATATCTCTCTCTGCATCGCCAACATACCAACAGCGAGTGGGATCTACGCCAATCTGTTTCGCTGCATGAATAAGGGGAGCGGGATGAGGTTTGCGCTGTGCGAGTGAATCACCTCCCAACGTCGCCACTGACTCGCTAAGGATCTCATAATGAGGGAGTAACTTTTCAGTTAATCCTATTGGTTTATTGGTAATGATCCCCCATGGCACTGCACACTCACGGAGCGTCTTCAACGCATTCTCTACACCTGTAAATAGACGGGTATGTTGCGCAATATGCCCGGAATAATACTCTAAAAAACGCTGCCTTAATGCTTCAGCATCGTATCTATCAAGATGTTCAGCAAATCCGAAGGTTAATAAACCCATTGCGCCATGAGAAGCGAAGGCTCGAGCTTGTTGATGGTTACTGCGTGGCAGGCCTTCTGATGCCAATACATGATCCAAGGCTGCAATGAGATCTGGTGCTGTATCCAATAAGGTACCATCGAGGTCAAAAAAAACCGCATCCGGAACCTTGGCGAGAGTGGATACGTGATGTCTGGGCTGATTTGAGAGCATTGGCGTAGTTGTCATGCAAGTCGCTGACAGGCGATCAAATAGTTTACATCAACGTTTTTGTCAGACAGATAATAACCACCCGTAAGAGGATTCAAGTGCAGACCAGTCATATTTCTCGCTTTAAGTTGCGCTGTATCCGCCATTTTAAGTAGCTCTGAAGGCTTGATGAACTTCTCGTATTCGTGGGTACCTTCAGGCACCAGACGTAACACTTTTTCTGCACCAATGATTGCCATTGCATAGGCCTTCAGGTTGCGATTTAAGGTGGAGAAAAAAACCCAGCCGCCGGGTTTAACAAGCTGACTACAGGCTGACACCACAGAGGCCGGTGCAGGCACGTGCTCAAGCATTTCCATACAGGTAACAACGTCAAATTTACCCGCATTTGACGCAGCAAACTGTTCAGCGCTGGTAAGCGAATAATCTACCTTCACGCCACTTTCCAGGCCATGCAGTTTCGCCACCTCCAGTGACGCCTCAGCCATATCTATACCGGTGACCTGAGCACCTGCTCGGGCCATAGATTCAGCCAGGATCCCGCCGCCACAGCCAACATCAACCACCGACTTGCCGAACAATCCGTTAGCGTTGTCAGTGATCCAGCTTAATCGCAGCGGATTTATGTCATGCAGTGGTTTGAAGTGGCCCTGCGGATCCCACCACTGTGTGGCAATTTGGGAAAATTTAGCAATTTCTGCATTATCAACGTTGTGTACTTCTGTCATGATGCTTTCTGGCGGTTTACGTGGAGCCAGAAAAGTAGCATTTAGCTTCTTTTCAGACCGCGCAATAAGGAAACTGAATAGCCGGCATTGTGAAGCCCTATTTTTGATAAGTAAAGCGCATCGAACATCGAGGTAAGCCTGTTTTGATTACGTAATAAGGAGGCGTGAAACATCTCTACAGTTTTGTCAGATCTGGTGATAAACTACCGCGATAAATCGATAATAAAAAAGCAGTGCACTTCCCCCGGGTGAATAGCCTCTTGCATATGCTTGTACAATCATAATTAGGGACTAGGCAGTATATGACTGATCACGCCAAAGAAATCCTTCCAATTAATATAGAAGAAGAACTGAAGAACAGTTATCTCGATTATGCGATGAGCGTAATCGTTGGGCGCGCGCTGCCCGATGTACGTGATGGACTCAAACCAGTTCACCGTCGCGTATTGTTCGCGATGAATGAGCTGAAAAATGACTTCAACAAGCCATATAAAAAATCAGCCAGGGTAGTGGGTGATGTCATCGGTAAATATCACCCTCATGGTGATACGGCGGTGTACGATACGATTGTGCGTATGGCGCAACCCTTTTCACTGCGCTACATGCTGGTAGACGGTCAGGGAAATTTCGGCTCGGTGGATGGAGACTCCGCGGCCGCTATGCGTTACACCGAAGTGCGGATGGCGAAGATTTCCCACGAGCTGCTGGCCGATCTCGATAAAGAAACAGTAGATTTCGTACCCAACTATGACGGTACCGAACACATCCCCGATGTGTTGCCTACCAAAGTCCCTAATCTGCTGGTAAATGGCTCTTCAGGTATTGCTGTAGGGATGGCGACCAATATCCCGCCACATAACCTTAACGAAGTGATCAGCGGCTGTATAGCTCTGATTGACGATCCTGATATCAGTATTGACGACCTGATGACCCATATTCCAGGCCCCGATTTTCCTACGGCAGCGCTGATAAGCGGTCGTAAGGGAATCGAGGAAGCCTACCGCACTGGTCGTGGAAAAATCTATTTACGTGCCAAAGCGCAGATAGAAACGGAAGAAAATGGTAAAGAAACCATTATCGTTAATGAAATTCCGTATCAGGTAAACAAGGCGCGATTAATAGAGAAAATTGCCGAGCTGGTCAAAGAAAAGAAAGTAGAAGGGATTTCTGCTTTGCGCGACGAGAGTGATAAAGATGGCATGCGCATCGTTATTGAGGTGCGTCGCGGCGAGTCGGCCGAAGTGCTGTTGAATCATCTGTACGCCAACACACAGTTGCAAACCGTGTTTGGCATCAACATGGTGGCATTGGATAATAACCAGCCCAAAGTATTTACGCTCAAAGAGGCACTCGAGGCCTTTATTCTGCATCGCCGCGAAGTGGTAACACGCCGCACGGTGTTTGAGTTGAGAAAAGCTCGCGACCGCGCGCACATATTGGAAGGTCTGGCGATTGCACTTGCTAATATCGACCCGATCATTGAGCTGATAAAAGCCTCTCCGTCACCGAGTGAAGCAAAACAGGCACTGATTGCGCAGGGCTGGGCGCTTGGCGACGTTGCAGAGATGTTATCCAGAGCCGGTAACGATGCGGCAAGGCCTGATTGGCTGGAGCCCGAATTCGGTATCCGCGACAACAAGTATTACCTTACCGAACAGCAGGCACAGGCAATCCTGGACCTGCGTTTGCATAAGCTGACTGGACTTGAGCACGATAAAATTCTTGATGAGTATAAACAGCTGCTCGATATCATCGCTGAGCTGCTGCATATTCTTGGTAGTCCAGAACGCCTTATGGAAGTGATCCGTGAAGAGCTTGAGCAGATCCGCGAAGAATTTGGTGACGAGCGTCGTACTGAAATCACTGCCGCTTCACATGACATTGACATCGAAGATTTGATAGAGCAGGAAGACGTGGTCGTCACCCTGTCACACGAAGGCTATGTGAAATATCAGAAACTGTCTGATTACGAAGCCCAGCGACGTGGTGGTAAGGGTAAATCAGCAACGCGGATGAAGGATGAAGACTTCATTGAACGATTGCTCATTGCCAATACGCACGATCATATTTTGTGTTTCTCGACCCGCGGCAGACTTTACTGGCTCAAGGTCTATCAATTACCACTCGCTAGTCGTAACGCCAGAGGTCGTCCGATCGTCAATATTCTTCCTCTAGAAGAAGACGAACGTATTACTGCGATCCTGCCTATTCAGGAGTTCGAAGAAGGCAAGTTTGTGTTCATGGCAACGGCCAATGGTACGGTTAAAAAGACCGAATTGACGCAATACTCTCGACCTCGTGCAAGCGGCATTATTGCCGTTAACCTGAATGACGGGGATAGGCTAATTGGCGTGTCATTGACCAACGGTGGCAATGAAATCATGTTGTTCTCTGATGCCGGTAAGGTCGTACGTTTCCATGAAGATCAGGTGCGTGCGATGGGTCGCACAGCAACTGGGGTACGTGGTATTCGCCTGCAGGAAGGTCAGTCTGTCGTATCGCTGATTGTACCAAACGGCGAAGGTGCTATTCTGACAGCCACTGAGAACGGTTTTGGCAAGCGCACACCTGAACAGGAATATCCGACAAAGAGCCGTGCGACTCAGGGCGTTGTTTCGATTAAAGTGTCAGAGCGCAATGGTGCGGTGGTAGGCGCAGTCCAGGTTGATGATAACGATGAGATCATGCTGATCAGCGACCAGGGAACCTTAGTGAGAACCAGAGTTTCTGAGGTATCCACCGTAGGTCGTAATACTCAGGGCGTAAGGCTCATTCGTACCACCAAAGACGAACATGTTGTTGGTTTGCAGCGAATTGAGGAAGTGATTGACGACGCTGCTGAAGACGCACTCGGTGAAGATGGCGCCGCAGACAATGCCGAACAGGAAACCCCACCACAAGCGTGATGGTTTCCTGGCGGATACATTAATATCGGGCAAGCGGCGTATGCCGCTTGTTTTTTGTGAGACAGGTAATGAAACGAGTATTTAATTTTTGTGCCGGGCCTGCAATGTTACCACCTGAGGTGATGGAAACTGCGCAGCGGGAGTTACTTGACTGGCAGGGACTGGGGTGTTCTGTCATGGAAATCAGCCACCGCAGTACCGAATTCATTGCCATGGCCGAACAGGCCGAACAGGATTTCCGTGATTTACTCGGTATCAACGATGACTACCACGTTTTGTTCCTGCATGGCGGTGGCCGCGGGCAGTTCGCAGCGGTACCGCTAAATCTGGCCACGCAGAATGGATTTTCGGAACATATCGTCAGTGGCTCCTGGTCTCGTGGCGCTGTCAAAGAGATGCAGAAGTATCACAAGACGAGCGTACTGGCAGAGTCTTTCATTGACCAGGGCGTCGTTAACGCGCCAAATGTGAATACGCTTTGTTATTCTGACACTGCAGATTTCGTGCACTATTGTCCTAATGAAACGGTCGACGGTATTGAAATATCAGCGATCCCGGATACGGGTGATGTACCTCTGGTCGCAGACATGTCGTCCTGCATTCTGTCCAAGCCTGTCCCAGTGGAAAAATTCGGCGTGATTTATGCCGGCGCTCAGAAAAATATCGGTCCGTCAGGACTGGCGATTGCGATAGTCAGGAAGGATCTGGCCGGACGCGCGTTGCCGCAAACACCATCGATACTGGATTATCAACTGGCAGCATCACATGATTCGATGTACAACACGCCACCGACGTTTGCGTGGTACCTGGCCGGACTGGTGTTTAAATGGGTCAAGCAACAGGGTGGCGTCGCTACCATGCAGGCGCATAATCATAAGAAAGCCGCATTACTTTATCAGGCCATTGATGCCTCAGAACTTTATCAGAACAATGTTGCTGTCGAATATCGCTCCAGAATGAATGTCACCTTTCAGCTACGCGATCCTGCCCTGGATGCAGCGTTCCTGAAGCAAGCTGAAGCACAGGGATTAATGGCCCTGAAAGGTCATAGAATGGTCGGTGGTATGCGTGCCAGTATCTATAATGCTATGCCTCTTGAAGGGGTGCAGGCGCTGGTCAACTTTATGCAAGAATTTGAAAGGAAGGCGTAATAATGGAACAACTTACGCTGACACCGATACGGCATGTATCAGGGGTCGTTAATGTCCCAGGTTCAAAAAGTTTATCCAATAGAGCTTTACTGCTGGCAGCACTAGCGAACGGCACGACCACACTGACAAACTTGTTAGATAGCGATGATATCCGCTACATGCTCGATGCTCTTGAGGCGCTAGGAGTAACAATTGAGTTATCAGATGATCGAACGGTCGCCAAAGTTGAAGGGCTAGGGGGGCGCTTCCACCATGAACAGCCGTTAACGTTATTTCTGGGCAATGCCGGCACGGCAATGCGTCCACTTTGCGCTGTGTTAGCGCTGTCTGACGTGGACGTTGAGCTGACGGGTGAACCCCGCATGCAAGAGCGCCCGATTGGTGATCAGGTTGAGGCACTAAACGCGTCGGGTGCTGACATTTGCTATGTTAAAAGTGAAGGTTTCCCTCCGTTGCGAATTAAAGGCAAGCGACTGCAGGGAACGCAGCTTGAGGTTGATGGTAGTGTATCCAGCCAGTTCCTCACGGCCTTATTAATGGCTGCGCCGCTGTATGATAGTGATGTGACTATTCATATCAAAGGCGAGTTGGTGTCTAAACCCTACATTGATATCACGTTGGACATCATGCAGCGTTTCGGTGTGAGGGTAGAACACAACGATTATCAGGCATTTTCGATCAAAGCTGGACAGACCTATCGTTCGCCGGGTACTTTTCTGGTCGAAGGGGATGCGTCATCTGCGTCTTACTTTCTGGCAGCCGGTGCGATTAAAGGCGGTACGGTACGCGTAACTGGCGTAGGAGCGAAGTCTATCCAAGGCGACGTAAAATTCGCCGATGTGTTGTCAGAAATGGGTGCCATCGTTAATTGGGGTGATGACTATATTGAAATCACTGGCGCGCCTCTGAAGGCGGTAGATATGGATATGAACCATATTCCTGATGCGGCAATGACCATTGCTACCACGGCGTTGTTTGCACAAGGGACGACCTGTATTCGCAATATCTATAATTGGCGCGTAAAAGAAACGGACCGACTGCATGCCATGGCGACGGAATTGCGAAAGCTAGGCGCCACTGTAGACGAAGGTAATGATTATATTTGTATCACACCTACTGACCACCTTCAGCAGGCAGAAATTGATACCTATAACGATCACCGCGTGGCGATGTGTTTTTCTCTGGTAGCGCTTAGCGATACGGCAGTCACCATTAATGATCCCAAATGCACGGCCAAAACTTTTCCCGATTATTTTGAAAGATTTGCCAGTATTAGCGTACGTTAATCGATAATTTATGGTGATGTAGCCGGTTACAATTGCTATCACTGTGTGACTGCGTATAATTGCGCCCGTTTTTTTAAGCAACGGAGCATACATGCAGGCATCACCCGTTATTACCATTGACGGACCCAGCGGAGCAGGGAAAGGAACCATCAGTTCCATGCTGGCGAAAAAGCTTGAATGGCATTTCCTCGACAGTGGTGCGATTTATCGTGTCTTAGGTATCGCCGCCTTGCATCACGACTTGGATCCCGAAGATGAAGATGCGCTAATCCCATTGGCCTCAAGCCTTGATGTTGATTTTGCAACAAATGGCGAGCAACCGCGCATTATTCTCGAAGGCGAGGATGTCACTGATAGTATTCGTACCGAGGATGTGGGCAGAGTAGCGTCTAAAGTCGCCTCATTACCTCGCGTCAGAGAAGCCTTGTTAAGACGTCAACGCGCGTTTCAACAGGACCCCGGACTCGTCGCCGATGGTCGAGACATGGGCACCGTCGTTTTTCCCAATGCAAATGCGAAGATATTCCTGACAGCCAGTGCAGAAGAGCGTGCCCAGCGCCGTTATAATCAGTTGAAAGCAATGGGGCGTGATGTTAGTATTGCGCGCCTTTTGAGCGACATTCTTGAGCGTGACGAGCGAGATACAAACCGCAGCGTTGCGCCACTTGTGCCGGCAGAAGATGCACTGGTCGTTGATTCAACGTCGTTGAGTATCGAGCAAGTGCTTGAAAAGGTTACTGAATACGTAGAATCCAGGCTATAGTCGAGGGTTCTTTTTTGCGTACTGGTAAGAGGCCTGGCTAAGGAACAGTCGCGCCAAAGAAAACAACCCCACATTACCCGGATGGAATTGTGGATGTCAATTAACTTTAAAAGATCATTATGACTGAAAATTTTGCACAGCTTTTTGAAGAAAGCCTTAAGAATCTAGAAACTCGTCCTGGTGCCATTGTTAAGGGCACCGTTGTATCAATCGATAAAGATATCGTGTTGGTTGACGCAGGCCTTAAATCAGAAAGCGCAATTCCTGCTGAGCAGTTTAAAAACTCAGAAGGAACACTTGAAATCGCCGTGGGTGACCAGGTAGACGTTGCCCTTGATGCTGTTGAAGACGGCTTTGGCGAAACTATCCTTTCTCGCGAAAAAGCCAAGCGCCACGAAGCTTGGGTTGAGCTTGAAAAAGCGTACGAAGAAAAAGAGACAATTAAAGGTGTTATCAACGGCAAAGTTAAAGGTGGTTTCACCGTTGAAGTTAACTCTGTACGTGCCTTCCTGCCTGGTTCTCTGGTTGACGTACGCCCAGTACGCGATACAACACACCTTGAAGGCAAAGAGCTTGAGTTCAAGGTTATTAAACTGGATGCCAAGCGTAACAACGTTGTAGTTTCACGTCGTGCGGTTATCGAAGCTGAAAATAGCCAAGAGCGCGAGCAACTGTTGGCGAACCTTGAAGAAGGTCACGAAATTAAAGGTATCGTTAAGAACCTTACCGACTATGGCGCGTTCGTTGATTTGGGCGGCGTAGACGGCCTGCTGCACATCACTGATATGGCTTGGAAGCGCGTTAAGCACCCAAGCGAAATCGTTAATGTTGGTGATGAAATCTCCGTCAAAGTTCTGAAGTTCGACAAAGAGAAGCAGCGCGTTTCTCTTGGCATGAAGCAGATGGGCAGCGATCCGTGGCAAGAAATTGCTCAGCGTTACCCAGAAGGTTCTAAACTTTCAGGCGCAGTGACTAACCTGACTGACTATGGCTGCTTCGTTGAAATCGAAGACGGTGTTGAAGGTCTGGTACACGTGTCTGAAATGGACTGGACTAACAAAAACATCCATCCGTCTAAGGTCGTTGGCCTGGGTGACGTTGTGGAAGTTATGGTACTTGAAATTGACGAAGAACGTCGTCGTATCTCACTTGGCCTGAAACAGTGCAAGCCTAACCCATGGGAAGAGTTTGCGAAGTCTCACAACAAAGGCGACAAAGTATCAGGCAAGATCAAGTCAATCACTGACTTCGGTATCTTTATCGGTCTTGACGGCGGTATCGACGGTCTGGTTCACCTGTCTGACATTTCATGGAATAAGACAGGCGAAGAAGCGGTTCGCGATTATAAGAAAGGTGATGAAATTTCTGCAGTGGTACTGCAGGTCGATCCTGAGCGCGAGCGTATCTCACTGGGCGTTAAGCAGATCGAAGAAGATCCTTTCAATAAGTATCTGACAGATAACAAGAAAGGTGCTATCGTTATTGGTACTGCTACCGCTGTCGATGCGAAAGGCGTAACGGTCAAGCTGGCTGACGAAGTGGAAGGTTACATCCGCGTATCTGATCTGGCGCGTGACCGTGTTGAAGACGCAACTGAAGTTGTCAATGTTGGCGACGAAGTTGAAGCCAAACTGATGGGCGTTGATCGTAAGAATCGTGCAATCAACCTGTCAGTTAAAGCGAAAGACCAGGCTGAAGAGAAAGAAGCTCTGGATAAAGTAAACCAGCAGGAAGATGCTGGATTTGCTAACGCAATGGCTGAAGCTTTCAAAGCGGCAAAAGGCGAGTAATTAGCCTGTAGAGAGGATAGATTCTATCCTCTCTTGCCATATCAGCGTGTCGGTAGCATGGAAATTGTTGATATCAATATGAGGTTGGTATGACTAAGTCAGAGCTAATAGAACGACTCGCTGATAAAGCACGACACATTCCTGCCAGGGATGTGGAGATTGCCATCAAAGAACTGCTGGAACAAATGGCGCAAACCCTACAAAAGGGTGAACGAATTGAGATCCGGGGCTTTGGCAGCTTCTCTCTGCATTATCGTGCTCCACGTGTGGGGCGTAATCCTAAAACGGGTGAAACGGTAAAGTTGGATGGGAAGTATGTGCCACACTTCAAACCTGGCAAAGAACTTCGTGAACGCGTAAATCACGACCTATAACGCATGAAGAAAAACGGCACTCCACTATGGGTGCCGTTTTTGTTAGAGTACGTCTCAAGATTAATTAATCCATTTGGGTCATTTTTGTACCCACGCCAGTTATGCAGGAGATTAGCCATTGAAAGGGCTGGTTGTCGTCGTATTTGTACTCGTTATCCTGTTGTCTGCCATCGTCATTGGCTCGCAAAATGACGGTTTGGTTACCGTTAACTATCTCATTGCAAAAACCCAACTGCGTATAAGCACATTTATGGCGATCATGTTCGCTCTTGGCGTCGCTGTGTCTGTCGCGGTTGTTTCATTAAGTTGGCTGACGCTGACGGTAAAAATAAAGCGGCTACAGCAAAAATTACGTAAGCTGCAGGCTCAGGAAAAAGAACGTCGCTAATGCTGGAGATTCTGTTTTTATTACTTCCTGTTGCGGCAGGCTACGGTTGGGTAATGGGCAGAAATAGCGTTCGCCAGGCGCAGCGCAGACAGTCTTCTATTCTTTCCAGACATTATTTTAAGGGATTAAATTTTCTCCTTTCTGATCAACCCGATAGAGCGGTTGATACACTGATTAAAATGATTGATATCGACAGTGATACGGTTGAAACCCATATCGCAATGGGAAATTTTTTCCGTCATCGTGGTGAAATCGATCGAGCTATTAAAGTCCACCAGAATCTGGTGACCGGTCAGAAGCTTACGGGTAATCAGCAACATGATGCACTCAAAGAACTCGGCAAAGACTATTTGCTCGCCGGTTTTTTAGAGCGTGCCGAAAATGCCTATCTGGAGCTGTTGAACAGTGAGAAGCATTTTGCTACCGCACAAGCGCAGCTATTCAACATCTATCAAACGACAAAGGAATGGTCCAGAGCCATTGATTTGGCAGAAAACGTTATCAAAAGCGGCGCGGATTCTGATGAATTGTATCGTCGACTTGCGCATTTTTATTGTGAGCAGGCGCAGCTTGAATGGAACCAAGATCAACTTGAACGCGCTGAGGAGCTGATTGGCAAAGCGGCATCTGTAGACGAGCACGCTGTCCGTCCATGGCTTATGGCAGGACAAATCGCGATAGATAAAGGTCACTATCGTGATGCAATGGATAAGCTGATGGAAGTGCCACAGCGTGATATCAGCTGGTTTAGCGAAGCGGTGCCACTGTTAGAGCAATGTGCAGACAGACTAGAGCAGTGGGATACGTTGGAAACTATGCTGGCACCTTATTGGCAGCAGTGTGCAACAGCCTATATTGCCTGGGTAAAACTATTAGCGAGGCAGGGTAAACGTCAGGAAGCAATCGATCATTTGCTCAGGCAGTTGCGTTCCAAGCCGACCATGAAGGGATTCAAAACCTTGATGGCGTTCTATTTAACTCAACAACCCAATGAACAAACGACAGATAGCCTGACCATGCTGCATGATTTGGTGGATGAACAAATCCACCAGCGTCCTAAATATCGCTGCAGTGGCTGCGGTTTTTCTGGCAAAAAATTATACTGGCTTTGTCCTTCCTGTAAAAAGTGGGGCGTACTCAAGCCAATTAAAGGATTGGATGGAGAATAGATGTCCGTGAATGATCCTCACGTAATTGTTGCTCTGGACTTTGATAATCAGAACGACGCAATGGCACTTGTCAATCAACTAAGCGTTGATGCATGTAAACTCAAGGTTGGCAAAGAAATGTTTACCTTATTTGGTCCTAGCTTTGTAGAAACACTGGTGGATCGTGGCTTCGATGTGTTTCTGGATTTAAAATTTCATGACATACCCAATACTGTTGCAAAAGCCTGTCAGGCGGCGGCAAAACTGGGGGTCTGGATGGTCAATGTGCATGCCAGCGGTGGCGTCGAAATGATGCAACGAGCAAAAGAAGCATTAATGTCTAGCCAGTCTCAACGTGCGCCGCTTCTCACCGCAGTGACCGTGCTTACCAGTATGAATGACGAGCAGTTAAAGGCTACGGGTGTGCCTCATAGCGCTGAGCAACACGTGCTACATCTGGCTAAATTAGCGCAACAAAGCGGTGTTGATGGCGTCGTATGCTCTGCCCGTGAAGCGCAGTTACTCCGTCAGCAGTGTGGACAGGAGTTCTTATTGGTGACACCAGGTATACGCCCTGAAGGGGCTGCATTGGGCGATCAAAAAAGGGTCATGACACCACAGCAGGCTATAGAAGCCGGCGTCAATTACATGGTAATTGGTCGACCTATTACTCAGTCTGCCCATCCCACACAGACCCTCGTCGAGATTAACCGCAGTATTCAGAAATAAAAAAGCGCCACATAAGCGGCACTTCTTCTTATATTGATTGACGACTTACAGTGACAGCGCGTCAAGCGGGGCAACATAGTCAAGATTTAACTGTTTGCCCAGCGCATCAACGACTGCCTTGTACGTCACTTTACCCTTGTGGACGTTCAGGCCATTCAGCAAATGTGGATCGTCACGCATTGCCTGCACAGGACCTTTATTTGCTAAGGCAAGACCAAAGGGCAGGGTGGCATTATTGAGTGCCATTGTTGAGGTACGCGCGACACCGCCCGGCATATTCGCAACGCAGTAGTGAACCACGCCATCCACAATGTAAACAGGGTCCTGATGAGTCGTCGCTTTAGAGGTTTCAAAGCAGCCTCCCTGGTCGATGGCTACATCAACAACCACTGAGCCTTCTTTCATATTGGCAATATGATCAGCAGTTAGCAGTTTAGGCGCAGCAGCGCCCGGAATAAGTACCGCGCCCACCACGAGATCCGCTTTGCTGGCGTAATAATCAATCGCATCTACGGTTGAATAGACCGTTTTCACGCGACCCGCGAAGATATCGTCAAGGAACTGTAAACGAGGTAAAGACCGGTCAAGGATAGTGACGTCAGCGCCCATACCAATAGCCATTTTGGCAGCATTTAAGCCGACAACACCACCACCAATGATCAGCACTTTACCAGGCGCAACGCCTGGTACACCACCAAGCAATGTGCCGCTGCCGCCATGTGCTTTTTCCAAAAAGTGTGCACCTGCCTGAACAGACATTCTGCCAGCAACCTCACTCATAGGTGCTAGCAAAGGTAATGTGCCTTTGTTATCGGTGACGGTCTCATATGCAATACAGGTAGCACCTGATTCGACCAGAAGTTCTGTTTGCGTAGGATCGGGAGCTAGGTGTAGATAAGTATAGAGTGTCTGCCCTTCACGTAGCATTTTACACTCATTAGGCTGAGGCTCTTTCACCTTCACGATCATCTCAGCATCGGCGAATACCTTAGACGCGCTGTCCGCGATGTCTGCACCGGCTGCCACATATTGCTCGTCGCTGAAGCCAATAGCCGCACCTGCATTGGTCTCAACAAGCACCTGATGGCCATGTTCGATAAACTCTCTTACAGCAGAGGGCGTAAGACCTACACGGTACTCGTGGTTTTTAATTTCCTTTGGTACACCTACTAACA
This sequence comes from Aestuariibacter salexigens DSM 15300, assembly GCF_000429145.1. Taxonomy (GTDB): domain Bacteria; phylum Pseudomonadota; class Gammaproteobacteria; order Enterobacterales; family Alteromonadaceae; genus Aestuariibacter; species Aestuariibacter salexigens. Next base: position 638,313 of record NZ_AUBH01000001.1, on the reverse strand, counting down.
TCACTTAAATCTCCGGGTCGTAATTTGCCGGCAAGTATAGAAGAGAATGACTGGTTAAACCTGCTGTAATTTGTCATTAGGCGGTATAAAATACTGCATATATTACTATTTGAAGTATTTTATATGCTGGTCAAAACACCTAAAAACCTTGATCGTATCGATCGTAATATCCTGGTAAACCTGCAAAAAAATGGTCGTATCTCCAATGTGGATTTGGCAAAAGCTGTAGGACTTAGTGCCAGCCCCTGTCTGGAAAGAGTGAGAAGGTTAGAGGAACAGGGCTATATCACTGGATATCACGCACACGTTGATCCGCAAAAACTCGGTGCAGCCATGTTGGTTTTCGTGGAAATTACATTGACCAAAACATCGGTCGATATCTTCGAAGAATTTTCTACTGCAGTTAAAAAGCATGATGATATTCAGGAATGTCATCTGGTCTCGGGAAATTTTGATTTTTTGCTCAAAGCCAGAGTGGCGGATATGTCGAGTTACAGAAAATTATTGGGCGATACATTGCTGCGATTACCGGGTGTCAGCGAATCACGTACTTACGTTGTTATGGAAGAGGTAAAACATACCAGTCAGTTAAAGATTAATATGAAATAGTCCGCGACAGCGCTTATCTGCTATGAATTGATGTGCTGTCCTTGTATATTACGAACTAATAAATAACACCAGTAGCGAAACTGGGAATGCATCTGTCAGCGTGGCTCATTTGAATCATGTGTGGCATACAACGAATAGAATGAAGACTTTGGGAAATATGGCGCGATTGTCTGGTGTCCAGCGTATTCTGGAAGCAGGCATGATGATCACATGTGCTTTTGCTTTCTTTTTATTGTTGGCGTTAGCATCATTTCACCCCGGTGATCCAAGCTGGAGTCAGGCCGGATTGCAAGGCGAGGTGCATAACTGGGTAGGCGGCGTTGGTGCGCGTTTCGCCGATGTATTGTTTTTTTCTTTCGGCTTCATCGCTTACATTTTTCCCTTCGCTCTAGCATTTACTGGCTGGTTTCTATTTCAGCGCATTAAAGAGCTAACAGAAATTGATTACCTTGCCGTCGGGCTACGTATCATTGGCGTGATTTTGCTATTGATCGGTGCTGCCGGTATTTCCAGCATTAATTTCGACGACCTTTTTCATTTTTCAGCGGGCGGCATGGTTGGTGACATCATCAGTACCGCACTCATCCCACATTTTAATCTGATTGGCACCATACTTCTGTTGTTATGTTTTTTCTGCACCGGATTTACTCTGCTTACCGGGATTTCCTGGCTGACCATCGTTGACAAAATCGGTGAACTTGCCATCGGTTTTGGTAAGTTCACCGCGAGAGCGCCACGCCAATTAGCGCATATACAGGTGCCTGCCTTACCATTCAATAATGCAAAATCAATGTCGTCTTCCTCTGATGACGATAATAACGATGATATTCACATCACCAGTTTGAGAGTAGAGCCTCAGCCTGATAGTGAAGCAGATCGACAAGAGCCCAGTTTTTCAATCCCTGATGAAGTGTTCGCTGAGGATGAAAGTGAAAAGCAAGAGACGCAAAGCAATGGTTTTAGCGTTGCTGGATTGCGCAAGTCTGTGTCTAAAACAATCAAGGGTAAAACATCAAAACAATCCTCAGAGTCTAAACCCACTGCTACAGCCAATAAGCCAAACGTGAAAGCTGATTCAGGCACTCAGGACGATGCTGCCTTAACACCACTTCCGTCTTTTGACTTGTTACAGCGCCCGGACCGTCATCAAAATCCCATGAGTGCAGAAGAATTGGAAGCTGTATCCCGCCTGGTTGAGGATAAGTTAGCTGATTTTAATATCGAAGCGCAGGTGGTGGGGGTCTATCCAGGGCCAGTGATTACGCGCTTTGAACTCGATCTTGCTCCGGGCGTGAAGGTAAGCAAGATTACAAGCTTGTCAAAGGATTTAGCGCGTGCCATGTCTGCCATCTCGGTCCGTGTTGTCGAAGTAATACCGGGAAAGTCCGTAATTGGACTGGAATTGCCAAATAAACACCGAGAAATGGTGCGTTTGAGTGAAGTGATAAGCTGTGAAAAGTTTCAGTCATCCAGTTCGCCATTGACAATGGTGTTAGGCGCGGATATTTCCGGAAAACCTGTGATTGTTGACCTCGCAAAAATGCCACACCTGCTTGTTGCCGGTACTACCGGCTCGGGTAAATCAGTTGGTGTTAACGTGATGATCCTCAGCTTACTTTACAAATCCACGCCCGAAGATGTGCGCCTGATTATGATTGACCCGAAAATGCTCGAGTTGTCGGTCTATGAGGGTATTCCTCATCTTTTGGCAGAAGTGGTCACGGATATGAAACAGGCAGCGAATGCGCTGCGCTGGTGTGTTGGTGAGATGGAGCGACGCTATAAGCTGATGTCTGCCATGGGCGTGCGCAATCTGAAAGGGTTTAACGCTAAAGTGCAGGAAGCCATCGACGCCGGAGAGCCACTCAAAGATCCACTATGGAAATTTGAAGAAAGCATGGAAACCGAGGCTCCTGACCTGGAAAAGTTACCCAGTATTGTCGTGGTGGTTGATGAATTTGCCGATATGATGATGATCGTTGGCAAAAAAGTTGAAGAACTTATAGCACGTATTGCACAGAAAGCCAGAGCGGCCGGTATTCATCTGATTTTGGCTACCCAGCGTCCATCCGTTGATGTGATCACCGGTTTGATTAAAGCCAATATTCCCACCCGTATTGCATTTCAGGTGTCTTCAAAAATTGATTCACGGACTATTTTGGACCAGCAGGGCGCTGAAACGTTGCTAGGTGCCGGTGATATGCTGTATTTACCACCTGGGACAGGCGTACCAACGCGTGTTCATGGTGCGTTTGTAGACGATCCGGAAGTGCATGCAGTGGTAGCAGACTGGAAACGCAGAGGCGAACCTGAATACGTCGATGAAATATTAAATGGTGAAGCAACTGCCGAAGTATTATTGCCGGGTGAGCAACCGGAAGGCGCAGACCAGGAATTTGATGCCTTTTACGATGAAGCGGTTGCATTTGTCACCGAGTCACGCCGGGCATCGGTATCCAGCGTGCAGCGTAAATTCAGAATTGGTTACAATCGGGCAGCCCGTTTGGTCGAACAAATGGAGCAGAGCGGTGTCGTAAGTTCACCAGGCCATAATGGCAATCGAGATGTGCTCGCACCACCACCGCCAAAGGATTAATGAATGTCAAAGCATGTAATACGCGCTGTAATACTGATTACAGCCACTGTGTTTTCAGCATCGTTACTGGCTCAAACGGAGCTTTCTGATGCTGCCCGTTTACTCAAGCAGAAACTCAGTGGACTAACAAGCTTCAGCGGTCACTTCACCCAGCGAGTGACTGACATAAATGGGGAAATACTCCAGCAAGCACAGGGCAATATGACACTTGCAGTCCCTGATTTAATGCGCTGGCAGGTGACTGAGCCAGACGACACTCTGCTGATCGCAGATGGTGACACACTTTGGCACGTCGACCCCTTTGTTGAGCAAGTCACCGCGTTGTCTCAGCGACAGGCGATTAGCAACAATCCCATCGTTTTATTGACCAGCCCAGATAATGAGCATTGGCAACAATATCAAGTGAGCGTAGACAACGATGTGTTTGACGTAACAAGCAACAATCCGGAGGGGCAGATTGTCGCGTTGAAAATTTCTTTCGCAGACAATGCGTTGAGCAGGCTGGTATTGATTGACCGACAACAACAGGTCAGTGAGTTTGTGTTCAGTGAGCAGCGCATGAATGAAAACTTGGACAGCTCACTCTTTTCTTTTACTCTGCCAGACGGCTATTCTCTCGACGATCAACGTTCAGAATGAGATCTCAGGATCTATTTAATAATGACGCCAGTAGTACCGTTAACGCGCCCCTGGCGTCGCGTTTAAGGCCACAAACGCTCTCTCACTACATCGGTCAGAGTCACTTGCTATCTGAGGGACGGCCACTGTTTCGAGCCTTACAAAGCGGCTCAGCACATTCAATGATCCTGTGGGGACCACCCGGGTCCGGTAAAACGTCACTCGCTGAGATGATCGCTCGGCATTGCCATGCTCATGTAATTCGCCTGTCCGCAGTAACATCGGGTGTTAAAGACATCAGGCAGGCTGTGCAGGAAGCAAAAGACGTTGCCGTTCAGGACGATCAGCAGACGATTCTATTTGTCGATGAAGTACACCGCTTCAACAAAAGTCAGCAAGATGCGTTTTTGCCCTATATCGAAGATGGCACAATCACCTTTATTGGGGCGACGACCGAGAATCCATCCTTTGAGCTTAATAGCGCACTATTGTCCCGTGCCCGAGTCTACATACTCAAACCACTGACTGACATTGAATTGTCTGCACTGATCGAGCGAGCACTGCAAGACACAACACTTGGACTGGGAGACCGGCAACTGAGTATCGCTGACGATGCGAAAGCTGCGTTACTTGCATCCTCCGGCGGTGATGCGCGACGATTATTAAACACCCTTGAACTTGCCGCCGACCTGTGTGAGGTCAACGTTATCGAGCTTTCTCACATCGCTGATGCTGTGGGGACGTCTGTCGCGCAGTTTGATAAACAGGGTGATCATTATTACGACATGCTGTCAGCGTTTCACAAGTCAGTACGAGGGTCGAGTCCTGATGCTGCTGTGTATTGGATAGCAAGAATGTTGACTGCCGGGTGTGAGGCCACGGTAATCGCCAGAAGACTTTTAGCCATTGCCAGTGAGGATATTGGCAATGCCGATCCTCGTGCGTTGACGATTTGTGTATCGGCCTGGGATACCTATCACCGGGTTGGTAAACATGAAGGTGAAAGGGCCATTGCTCAGGCAGCCATTTATTGTGCCTGCGCGGCGAAAAGTAATGCGGTATACGCAGCGTTTAATCAGGCGATGCAAGAGGCGAAGCAACATGGTCATTTGGACGTTCCCGCGCACTTACGCAATGCGCCAACTGCACTGGCTAAACAAATGAATCATGGCGCAGAATATCGTTACGCCCATGATTACGACAATGCCTATGCCGCCGGAGAGTGTTACTTACCCGAAGAAATAAAAGATACCCGGTACTATCAACCCAATGAACGCGGTATGGAAAGTAAAATTAAGCAAAAATTAGATTTTTTGCGACAACAAGATGATAACAGCCCGTTTAAAAGGTATTCATAAACATGCAAGCCACATTACAACTCTACTTGTCCGTTGCCGTAGGCGGCGCAATTGGGGCATGCTTACGGTTTTTTATTACCCAATGGGCGTTTCAGTGGTTTGGTAAAGGGTTTCCGTTTGGTACACTTATCGTCAATGTTGCAGGGTCGTTCTTGCTTGGCATTCTTTATAGCCTAATTGAGCATGAACATATGTATATCGTACCCTGGCGCACCATGTTAGGTATTGGCTTTCTCGGTGCGTTAACCACATTTTCTACGTTTTCTGTTGATTCGCTGCTACTGCTGCAACAAGGTTTGTGGTTAAAAGCGATGCTCAATGTAATGTTAAATGTTTGCTGTTGCCTGGCCGCTGTGTGGCTGGCAATACAATTAGTGAAAGGCTAATAAAAATAATGATTGATCAGAAGTATTTGCGACAGGACATCGCGCATACCGCAGAACGGTTAAAACGACGTGGATTCGACCTTGATGCTGAAACATACACAGCATTAGATGAGAAACGTAAAGCGTTACAGATAAAGACGCAGGATTTGCAAAATGAGCGCAACGTGCGCTCTAAATCAATTGGTAAAGCAAAAGCTGCAGGTGAAGATATTCAGCCATTACTCGCTCAGGTCAGTGATCTGGGTGAACAGTTAGACGCAGCAAAAGCAGAACTGAATGAATTATTACAGACGCTCAATGCATTCTGTCTGGATATTCCGAATATTCCTGATGATTCAGTGCCTGTGGGTAAAGACGAGAACGATAATGTTGAAATAAGCCGCTGGGGTGAGCCTCGTCAGTTTGATTTCGACGTTAAGGATCACGTAGATGTCGCAGAACGCATAAACGGCGTTGATTTTGAACAGGCAGCGAAGCTCACGGGTTCGCGATTTGTCGTTATGCGCGGTCAGGTGGCACGCATGCATCGCGCGTTAGCGCAATTTATGCTGGATACGCACACCAGTCAGTACGGCTACACAGAAATGTACGTTCCGTATCTGGTTAATGCAGATAGCATGTACGGTACCGGTCAGTTTCCCAAGTTTAAAGAAGACGCATTCCATACAGAGCCGGCAACGGAAGAAGGGCAGGGCTTGTCACTGATCCCAACCGCCGAAGTACCATTGACCAACCTGGCGAGGGGAGAAATCTTCAGCGCAGACGAGTTACCTATAAAAATGACCGCCCACACGCCTTGTTTTCGCTCAGAAGCGGGGTCATATGGACGTGATACGCGTGGCTTGATACGCCAGCATCAATTTGAAAAAGTTGAGTTGGTACAGTTAGTCAAACCAGAACAATCGTTTGAGGCACTGGAAGAGTTGACGGGCCACGCGGAGTCTATTCTGCAAATGCTTGAACTGCCGTACCGTAAAATGTTGCTGTGCTCAGGCGATATGGGATTTGGCTCTGCAAAAACCTACGATCTGGAAGTGTGGTTGCCTGCGCAGAATACCTATCGTGAGATTTCGTCATGTTCAAACATGCTGGATTTTCAGGCGCGCCGTATGCAGGCCCGATTCCGTAATCCAGAAACGAATAAGCCTGAACTATTACACACATTGAACGGCTCTGGTTTGGCGGTGGGTCGCACGCTGGTTGCTATTTTAGAAAATAATCAGCAAGCGGATGGCAGTGTTACAGTGCCGACGGTTCTGCAACCCTACATGGGTGGCATCAAAGTACTGTCTGCTTAAAGACACTTTGCAGGCTTGGGTAAGCCTGCAATCTTTGTTGCCTGTTTTGCCGCGCCTTTTGGAAACAGTCTGTGTAGATAACGACTGTTTCCTTTATCCGGTCCTAGTTTTATTGCCATCGCTTTGACCAATGCCCGAATTGCCGGACTAGTGCCAAATTCCAGATAAAAATCACGCACAAAATTGACCACTTCCCAGTGCGCGGACGTCAGTTCAATTGACTCGCTCTCAGCCAGTATTGGGGCAAGCGCTTCGCTCCAGTCATCAACATTCAGGAGATACCCGCCCTTATCCGTTTCTATTTGTTTGTTTTCAAATTCTATGAACGGCATATGTGTTACCAACTCACCACTTTGTCATATTGAATCGTAAGCTCAACAAAGCCATCAAAATCGACACAGTCATACACTGCACGGTCTATGTTTATTGCTCTAGCATCGAGATCTTCCTGAAGTGCGTAAAGTGCCGCATTGACCGGTATGTAATGCAGCTGTTGATGATGGTAACAGGCATCACCGCTCAGCAGTACACCGTCACCTTCGTCACACATTCGGTTGATTAGTTCAGCAAGTTCAGGATGCCTTGTCGTCAGGCGGTGCAGGGTAGCCATCAAAATACAACCACGTGTTGAGCATCACCAATAAGCTGTTTAATGTTAGATGCTGACTTCACTGTGCAGACGTCAATCAGTTGCGTGGCATCAATATTTCGTTGCTTAAGACTATCTGCACATACAAAAACATTTTCAACGTCATAAAACGGCAACGCACCATAAGTCTTCGCCAATGGCTTTTGCTGCAGGGTCTTTTCTGGTTGCTGATTATCTACAACATTAAAGACGCCGTCACCAGTAAAAATAAGCGTAACGTCAGTATCAAAATTACCAGCTGCAAGAGCCATATCCAAATGCTCTTTTGCAGCACAGGAAGAATAGGGAGGGCAAGTCAATATCAGTGTTAACGACACCATTAAAATTGCACCATCCTGTCACTCGAATGCAACAAAGAGAAAAACTCACCTAGTCCTGACACAATAAAAGGCGTGTCAACATTATGATGAATGAGTCCGGCGTCTCTGGCTTCATGCTCTGATAGTACACCGCGTCTGTTAGCTGCACTGATGCAGGTATAGAGCGGCACCTTATACTCATTATGTAAGTCTTTCCAGGCTCGGTGCAGATTTACTTCATCACTCGGTAATACGGCAAGACTGCTGGCGTTATGTACACCTTCTCCATAAAAGAAAATGCCGGAAATATCGTGTCCAAGGCGCAAGGCAGATGATGCGAAACGCCAAGCCGCATAAGGCTCTCCACTGTTGGTGGGTGAATGGGTGATGAGAAGAGAAAAGGTTGTCATCGACGTAAACAAAAACACCCCGACAAAGCGGGGTGTTTGTTATGAACACTTAAGTTAATCGTCGCCACCAAACGCACCAAGCAGGTGCAGAATAGAAACGAACAGGTTATAGATGTTCAAGTACATCGACACGGTGGCACGGATATAGTTTGTCTCACCGCCGTGGATGATTCTGCTGGTATCGAACAGGATCAGGCCAGACATGATAAACACAATGGCTGCACTGATTGCCAGGCTAAGTGCCGGGATGCCCATAAAGATGTTGGCGATACTTGCAACAACTGCGACGATCAAACCGACAATTAAAAAACCACCCATGAATGAGAAGTCTTTTTTAGTTGTCAGTGCATAGCCAGACAGGGCAAAAAACACTAAAGCAGTCGCGCCAAAAGCTTGAGCGATAAGCTCAGGTCCATTTGGGATCCCCGCATAACGGCTTAACGTAAAACCAAGCGAGCCGCCGAGTAAACCTGTGAACAGAAATACCCAATAGATCCCAGAGGCTGAATCTGCTTTTTTATTGACTACAAACAGGGTAATAAACGCGCCAAGTGTCATCAGTAATGACGCGCCAGGTCCAATTCCGATCGCCATGGCGACGACAGAACAGACAGCACTGAACGCCAGTGTCATGGCCAGAAGCATATAGGTATTACGTAATACCTTATTTGTCTGTAACACCGACGCCGTTTGAGCGTGACCATATACAGAACGATTTTCCATTTATTCCTCCGCAAGGATATTATTGACTGTTATAAATAACTGACTGAAATACTAAACTATTAGTCTATTAGTAGGGTGTTTAGTTCCTTTTTTCAAGCATTATCGGTCTCTTGAGGTGGCGATAAACGACAATTTGCACAAAATACCGGCTAACTGGTTATTTGCCCCGCAATCGTTACGTTTTTTGTTATTAAACGCTTTACAAGCGTAAACGACATCATTAATATCCGTCCCGCATTTAGGAGAGGTGGCAGAGTCCGGTTGAATGCACCTGACTTGAAATCAGGCGAAGGGTCAAACCTTCCGGGGGTTCGAATCCCTCCCTCTCCGCCAAATTCGACAAAAACCCGACCTAGTGTCGGGTTTTTTCGTATCGGTGTGTAAGGTAGGGTGAGAAGTCCCTCGGGTTTGACAAATTCGTCGGGAACGAATTTGGACAACCAAAGGCTAGTCGCGCTACGACAACGTGCTGGATGCACTTTGCAATCCCGACGCCTTAAGGCGGTCGGTCGCAAGCTCAGGCGGTTTAAAGAGCTCACCGCATTGTTATCGTGTTCCATTCAAAAAAATTCGTTCTCGTTCTTTCCAAATGTGTTGCAAACCATGTCGATGTACTTGAATTGACAAATCGTTTCGTATACCTTGCTCTACGTACGTAATAATTCGTAATTAAAAGGAGAGCACATGAAAAAGTATAAACTAGGGCTGCTGGCACTCTTTGCCGCTGGCTTTTTATCTGCCTGTTCATCAACGACAGACACAGCGCAAGTGACTGAGGAAGAGGAAAACACACGTATGTCACAAGAAGAACTTGATGATTGCAGAAACACAGGTTCCAGAATCGCTAAGCGCTGCTAGACCACGCGCATTAAAAATGTGCTTAAGTTTGCTGGTCAGGTTTAAGCACTTTATTTCTCTTGCTTTATACGAGTGATTTCGTATATTTACTAGCAGAGTCTGCACTGGAATCCATAATAATGAAACGGCAAAAAGACGTTCCAACCAGCACTGAACTGCAACTATTAAAAATTTTATGGACGTTAGGTCCGTCTACCGTGCGTCAAGTTCACCAGCGCGTCAGTGAAGTGCAAGAAGTGGGCTACACCACGGTGTTGAAAATGTTCCAAATCATGCATGAAAAAGGTTTGGTTACCAGGGACGAAAGTAGCAGAGCTCACATTTACAAAGCGAATTACACCGAAGCGCAGACCCAATCTTCGATCGTTTCCGACATGTTAAATAAGGCATTTGGCGGCTCGAAATCAGAACTGGTGTTGCGTGCGCTCGGCGAATCTGCCAGCCGGGAAGAAATAGCAGAAATTCGGCGAGTACTCGATTCCTTAGAAAGTAATAATAAGTAGGCAGGGAGGTCAGGCAATGGAATGGATATTCGATGTGTTAGGCAGCCCAGTATTTTCTTTGCTTGCTAAAACCATGTTGCATTCATTATGGCAGGGGGCATTGGTCGCCCTTGTACTGTTTGTATTGTTGCAGAACATCTCTGTTAAACATTCGCAATTGCGCTACGTGCTATCTCTGATTGCGCTATGCCTTTGTGCCATCAGTCCTGTCCTGACGTTTTATATCCTTGAACAGACTTCAAATGTGTCTTCTTATCTAACCGTTGCGGCAACCTACTCAGGTAACGGCGACATGATGGTTAGTCACACTGATGGGCGTACCGTCCAAGACCTCGAGTGGCTATCAGTGACGGGATTAGTGTGGATGGCTGGTGTCGTCGCGTTCAGCATTCAGTTGATCGTCAGGATGTACCAGGTTTACAGACTACCTTACTCACATACAGCGGTACCCAGTAAGGTTCTGCTTAATCGTTTTGATGCATTAAAAGCTCAGATTGATACCAATCCGCTTACTCGACTGTTGGTCTCTCATCGTGTTGATGTGCCCATGGTAATTGGTTGGCTAAAGCCAGTTGTATTGCTCCCGGCATCCATGGCCATAGGATTAACACCAAAACAACTGGATATGCTGCTAGCGCACGAACTGGCACACGTGAAACGCTATGACTATCTGGTCAATTTTTTACAGTCGTGGGTAGAAGTTATTTTGTTTTTCCACCCTACGGTGCGTTGGATTTCTAAACAGGTTCGTATTGAACGAGAGTACTGTTGTGATGATATGGCGGTTGAGGCGTGTGGTTGTCCGCTCGCCTATGCAACCGCGCTGACCGATGCAGAGCTTGCGCGACCAAATAATATTCCACAACTCGCTATGGCGGCGTCAGGCGGAGACTTAAAGCAGCGTGTGTTCCGGCTGGTCGGACACCAATATTGTGCTCCCAGGGGCGCCAGTCATTGGATAGTTGGCAGTATTGCTGCATTTTTTGCATTGGCTACCGTCGTGACGCTTTTCTCAGCCAGGCATGTAGTGGGTATGCAGCACAGTTCGCGGTTGCCACTAAATGATCAAGTCACTCTTCAGTCAGACAACATCGCCACCACGCCAGTGCCAACTGTTGCAGTCGTATCTCAACGCGTTGACGCGCCGTCTGAGAATGCCATCGATAATGGTTCTGGAGAATCTGTAGAGGCTGAAATACCATCACAAGTAACGCCACAAAATGTGAAAGCAATAGATACACAAAGCAAACCGGAAAATACGGAACACAAGTCAAGGATACCCAATGAAAAAGTAGCGCCAAGTAGTGACCCCAAACCTGCAACTGAGCAACAATCTGCTGAAACTACTGAGGCAGTAACCTTGGCTGAGCAGGCTCTGGCGATACCCAAAATATCACGTCAGCCACCAGACCTGATCGAAAAGCTTGCCGCGATCGAACAAACGGTTTTCACCACAGAGGAACCGCAGCCGCAGCCGATAGTAAATGATACACCACGTATAGTGAACCCAGTGATCCTTGATTCGGTTACACCTTCCTATCCACGTGTTGCAATAAAGCGTCAGTTAGAAGGCGAGATTAAAGTTACCTTTGTCGTCAATACAGACGGCGAAGCAGAACAAATATCTTTTGAAGACGGCGTGCATCGTTCATTCAGACGTTCTATCACTCGCGCGCTGGAAGAGTGGGAGTTTTCGCCGGGTAGCGTCGACGGAGAACTGCAAAATATGCAAATGAGCAAAATCTTCAGTTTTACCAATCCCGAGGCTGCCTCGGTGCCTATCACTGGAAGTAGAATCGCGAAACTATAGTTCAACAGCATTGGTACTTGCGAGTAATTAATCAAATCGGCTACTCTTCACCGGAGAAATCGTGTGATGTAGCTATGGTATTAAAAATAGACAAGTGCCGATGTGGAGCTAAAGCACAGCAACCTCAACTCATCAGAGGATGTATTGATCGGTGGCGAATTTGTTGCAGCAGTCCGTACTGCCAAGCATTTAACGTGTGCGAAGGAAAAGCCAATACAATAAGTGGTTGGAACAGGTTAAGTTCGCATCTGTACCGATAACATAAAAACAGTCTACAATCATTCCATAAAAATGCACGAGGTAGGGCGTAAGTGCTCTGGTGTTAGCCGCAGTAGCCCCCAAAATATAATAAGAATAAACCGGAGAATTCGATTTGATAAGAATCTTGCTTGTAGATGATCATGACCTGGTCAGAACAGGGATTCGTTTAATTTTGGAAAAGGTTCAAGACTTTACTGTTGTCGGAGAATGCGGCAGCGGTGAAGAAGCAGTAAAGTTTTGTCGTAAAGAGCAACCCGACGTTGCTTTGATGGATATGAACATGCCTGGTATCGGCGGGTTAGAGGCGACAAAACAGATCATACGATTTGTAGAGAATACCCGCGTTATCATCTTGTCGATGCAAAAAGAAAACCCTATACCGGCAAAAGTCATGCAAATGGGGGCATATGGTTATTTGTCGAAAGATGCTGAGGGTGAGGAAATGATCCGGGCCATCCGAAAAGTATCGACCGGACAAAAGTATGTCGCCCCTGATATCGCGCAACAAATAGCAATCGGCCAACTAAATCTAAATGATGACAATCCATTTGAACATCTTTCAGATCGCGAACTAGAAATCATGCTGATGCTGACCAAAGGCGCTAAAGTGCCGGATATTGCCAGTTCATTGAACATCAGTGCAAAGACGGTTAATACTTACCGCTATCGCATGTTTGATAAGCTCAATATTAGCACTGACGTCGAACTTACTCATTTGGCGATCAGGCATAAATTAATCAGCACTGAACATTGGTAATGGTCGACAAAACGACATTTGACCATCAGGCATTCTTACGTAATTTAACTTCCCAGCCCGGCGTGTACAGGATGTATAACGTGGCAGGGGAGGTTATTTATGTCGGCAAAGCCAAGAACCTAAAAAAGAGGGTATCCAGTTATTTTCGCAAGCAAGTAGACAGCGTCAAAACGCATTCTTTGGTCAACCAAATTGCGTCAATTGATATCACTGTAGTCAACAGTGAAACCGAAGCATTTCTGCTCGAAAATAATTACATAAAGAAATATAAACCACGATATAACGTCGTTCTTAGAGACGATAAATCTTATCCATTTATTTATTTATCTGCTCATCATCATCCAAGATTAAGCTTTCACCGTGGTAGTCGTAAAAAGCCTGGCGAATATTTTGGCCCTTATCCGAGTGCCTGGTCGGTCAGAGAAAGTCTGCGTAGCATGCAGAAAATTTTTCCGGTACGGCAGTGTGAAGATGCCTATTATCGTGCACGTAGTCGTCCCTGCCTGCAATATCAGATGAAGCGTTGTTCAGCGCCTTGTGTGGAGGGACACGTAACGGATGATGAATACCAAACACAGGTTAATCTTGCTCGGTTGTTTCTAAAAGGCAAAAACAGCGAAGTTATCGCTACATTGGTGGATAAAATGGAGCAGGCCAGTGCAGCACTGAATTTTGAACTGGCTGCTCGATATAGGGACCAGATTTCAGCATTGCGCAAAATTCAGGAGCAACAAACCATTAGCTCAAGTGAACAGGAAATGGACGTGCTTGGATTTGCTATGGAGCCAGGTATCGCTGCGGTGCAGGCGTTATTCGTGCGCGATAACAGCTTGTTAGGCAATAAGTCTTATTTCCCCAAAGTCCCTGCTGATAGTGCCCCAGAAGATGTCTTTCAGGCATTTTTGACGCAATTTTATCTTGCTGGAAACAAACGTATTCCAAAGACCATCGTGCTTCCCGTGACACTGCCTGACGAAGAAGTCGTACAGGATCTGCTGTCTCAGCAGGCAGGCAGACAGATTCGGTTTTTACGAGGTAAACGGGACGAAAAACGCCGTTATCTGCAATTGGCAAATAACAATGCTCAAAACGCGTTAGATGCGCATCGCAATCAGCAAAGATCCATTTTCGCTCGTTTTATGGTATTAGACTCAGCGTTAGAAACAGAGCAACCCATCAAACGCATGGAATGCTTTGACATCAGTCATACATCAGGCCAGCAGACTGTGGCTTCCTGTGTCGTCTTCAATAGGGAAGGACCGCTTAAATCAGACTATCGCAAATACAATATTGAAGGGATAACACCTGGTGACGACTATGCTGCGATGGCGCAAGCCCTGAAGCGACGTTATAAAAGCACCACAGAAGCAGAAAAAATGCCTGATTTACTGCTTATCGACGGCGGCAAGGGACAGTTAGCGCAGGCTGAAAAGTTCTTTGAAGCATGGAAAGGGAATAACGTCCCAATGTTAATAGGTGTCGCGAAGGGAACCAGTCGTAAACCGGGTCTCGAAACCCTGATACTTTCGGGTAGCTATGAAACCATTCCGGTCGCATCAGATTCACCTGCACTGCATCTGATCCAACATATTCGCGACGAGGCACACCGTTTTGCGATTACTGGACATAGAAATCGACGTCAAAAGGCAAAAACGACGTCACCGCTTGAGGGACTACCGGGAATTGGACCGAAGAAAAGACAGACATTGCTAAAATATATGGGGGGATTACACGGCGTAAAGCGTGCCAGTAAAGAAGAATTATCGAAAGTACCAGGCATTAGTGCTGAGATGGCAGAAATGATTTATGATCAGCTGCATAACTAAAATGACATCGCCATAAATTGACCGTCTTTTTCTGGCCCTTTTTGCAAGTGAGCGTTACATGTGGACCGTACCTAATATAGTCACAATTATAAGAGTGCTGCTGATCCCCGTGTTTGTTGTCGTGTATTTTCTTGACTGGCAGTGGGCACATGAAGCGGGGGCATTCATATTCTGGCTGGCAGCGATAACAGACTGGTTCGACGGTTACCTTGCCAGGAAGCTTCAGCAGACATCAAAATTTGGGGCGTTCCTCGACCCTGTTGCAGACAAACTCATCGTCGCCAGTGCATTGTTAATGATAACGCATACCTATCAGTCATTGTGGATCACAATCCCTGCTATCGTTTTACTGGTCAGAGAAATTTATGTCTCAGCACTCAGAGAGTGGATGAGTCAGGAAGGTAAGAATGATGTTGTAAAAGTGTCCTTTTTAGGCAAAGCAAAAACCATGGCACAGATGCTCGCACTGATAGGGTTGTTGTCCGGGCTTGAGACATTCATGGGCGTTGCCATTTATTGGGTGTCGCTGGGTCACGTATTGCTTTATATCGCCGCGGTGTTATCGCTTTGGTCAATGGTTGAGTATTCAATCGCCGCTTGGAAGTATCTGCGCACAGCGTAAACCGTCTTTTATCTTTGCGTGCGAATAGAAAACACGCAGAGCGATGAAAAAACAAGCAAGCTGTATGATGACGGCGTTTAAGCAGTTGACAGCTATGACTTTGCAGGTAGAATGCAACGCCACGTTAGGTCACCAGCCTGACGTTGGAAAATAGTTATGCGGGAATAGCTCTGTTGGGTGAAGCCCGGCCTTCTTCAAGAAGGCGAGCAGTGATTTAACATCACTGCGAGAGGAATGAACGGCGAGACAGGAAGTCGAGACTGGGTACCGGTCATCATGGACGTGTTTTTTACTACCCAGTAAAACGAATAAATGCGGGAATAGCTCAGTTGGTAGAGCACAACCTTGCCAAGGTTGGGGTCGCGAGTTCGAGTCTCGTTTCCCGCTCCAAATTTAGGTTTTAGTGTAATATTACAGTAAAGCTGAGAGAGGGTAACGCGACCCCAAGGCGACGCGACCGGAATGCCGGCCAGTCAGAGTCTCGTTTCCCGCTCCAAATCCTAGACATCTTTCTACCTTCTAGGTGTCTTTGGCGGAATGGCAGAATGGCTATGCAGCGGATTGCAAATCCGTGGATCTCGGTTCGACTCCGGGTTCCGCCTCCACTCTTATACCCGTAGCCCGGGTGGTGAAATTGGTAGACACAAGGGATTTAAAATCCCTCGCTGGTAACAGCGTGCCGGTTCAAGTCCGGCCCCGGGCACCATTAATTTTAATTTATAATTATCGTTTATTGGCTCTACCCCATAAACGGGTCTTACGCTTTCATCGCACACGGTAAATAACCTTATTTGAACTAAGGTTCCTCATCACAACGAAAATCGCTATTCAAAGATATGATCCGTGTTTTGCTTATTCTGTGACGGTAAATTTGACGCAGATACTGAATAGCATCTTTCACATTATCAATGTTGAGTCGAATATCGTTAATCGATTTAAATCCGTTCTCATCGCGAATAATTTCGCGATATTTCTTCTCGTACATTGGCTTTATTGCATGCCAGTTTGTATCGAGAATCTTCGCAGGATCCTCGTAAGTCAACAACAGCGTCTCTAGGCGCGTTTCATCAAATTCAGGCGATTGGATAAGCTCTATAATAGTTTTATCTATCGTTTCGTCATAACCAACCTCACTGCGTGCAAAACAACGTTTAATGTACGCTACAAGTAAGGTAAGAAAATCATCACTGAGGCACGGGCTCTTTGCAATCAATGTAGTTAACGAAAGGTTCGCTGATGCGCCTATCACCAACGCATACCGCTTGAGAGTAGTATTTGGGAATAAGGCGTTTAAATGTGATTTAAGTCGGTTAAGAGACATGTAAGAAAGCTTGTAATCCTTTGGAAGCGATACGATCGATACAACAGAAGAGCAATTTTGGAAGAAATGTAGCTGTCTCAGTCTGCTTGGATTGAAGTTAGATTCTTTGTATTGTTTCAGCGCATTTCTGTATTTCCCAGACTCTACGGGTAATAAGCTTATGCCCTCTATTGCCTGTGTATGCTGGTTAAAGTGGGGTAGATCTATAGATCGGAAGAACAGATCATCAATATCGAGTTCTTTATTGTTGGCCTGACTAAGGTTATCCGTTACTGATTCTGCATAAGCAATGGCAACCGGACCCGCTAAACTCATAAATAGATCATTGGCATCCAGTCGAATTGTTTCCCCAATATCTATCCCTGCCCGCCTAAAATAATTTTCATCATAATCAGACGTTACTGCCTGAGCGGTGAGGATATTGAAGATTTGTTGACTAATGTATTGATTTGCATGTCGTTCCATCGCATTGACATCGATATTTTGAATGTTGCTTTCAGTATCATTCTGCTCCGCATATCGCATGATATCATTTGATATGAGCATCATTGCGTTCCATGGCCTGACTCTCTCCACCACAGATTTTGTAGGGGACTCTGACTCTTCTTCGCCTTTTGTATTGTAAGAAAAATTCCACTCTTCAGAGAGATATTTACACAATAACCGACCAGCATTTATGTGTAATGCCTCGGACATCTCTGAATGACTGTCAGTAATATTCGGTAATATACAAATGCCACTCGTAAAAATTGGTTCAAACACAAACGAATGGCTCTTGCCCTGTAACTCTTTTTCCGTGCTTGTATCGAACGTTTTACTCATATATGAATATTGCTGTGCCAGACCGAACTCTGATGCCATACCAGAACCTGTCCCCCCTCCAGCACTGAATATGTAAAAATATAATCTTGACTGATTCGCTTTAATTCCACATGAATCAATGAGATATGAATGAATAAATTTCCACTGTTTGTTACTGAAATTTTCCGTTTCTTTTTTGAGAATGATTTTCGCCAAATATTGACCTAATATCGGGGCGTTACCAGCTCCACCTGCATGAACTTCTGACAAATCCATTATTTTCAATTTATTGTAGTTTGTCAGAAAGTCGCCTTCGGAGTTTTTGGCAGAAAAGCGTATTCTCCCTTCTATATCCTTATCTAAATCACCAAGAACGACTAATGGCTCAATTAAAAACACTGGTTTGATAAGTTCTTTTGGATGAAGGTTTAAACCTCTCTGAATCCACCTTACAGGACGGCTCTCTTTTTCACTTTCACGGTTTTGCTCGTCCCGAAACTCATTTAAATAATACTTTCTGGCATTAAAGACCAGGGAAGATACATCCAGTGCGATATTTGACCCACAGCGTCCAAGTCCTATTAAACACACTGACGGAAACTGTGGAACAGTGAGTAAATTTTCCTCTTCTTCCGTTGGGTAGACATCATTGCGTAACGCATCGAGGTTTTCTAATATCTTTCCGACATCTGATTCTGTGAAATACAAACTGTTTGATTTCGCTCCTGCATCTGCTTTTGAGCGCTTTTCTTTAAGAATCACATCGCTATCTCGAATTAATTCTTTTTTTACCGGCCTGCTTTCATTTGTCTTGGACGATACTCGTAGTCCTGATTGTTTGTTTTGCATGCTAATCAAACCCGTTTGTCTAAATTGGACACTTATCAAACTATAGAAAAGTTTTGTGAGAACGCTATTTACATTATCAATTCGCGTTATGGCATACTTGGGAAATGAGTAATTCATGCTGTCACCAACACCCCACACCTCCTGACCAGCGCTGGTGGCAGAAGCCAGACTGGATGCTGACAATTTGTGGCGCTGTGGTGCTAATAAGCTACGCTGCTTACTGGTTGGCGGGACAGTCTCTTGCTAGTCAATTTCCATCACTTTATCACTTCAGCCATTCCGTTTTTGAATTGCTCAACACAATGTGGTGGGGCGTCTTGCTCGGCATTATCATGTTATCCCTTCTCACCCGAATTCCTCGTGACCTTGTCATTGCTGCACTTGGAAACAAAGCCGGCATAGGTGGGCTTTGTCGCGCTACGGCAGCAGGTGTAATGCTGGATTTATGCAGTCACGGCATTTTGATGGTCGGTGCCAAGCTTTATGAGCGCGGCGCGAGCGCCGGGCAGGTCATGGCTTTTCTAATTGCCAGTCCGTGGAATAGCTTTTCATTAACCTTAATCCTTGTCGCGCTAATCGGACTGGGCTGGACGCTGATGTATATTTTACTGTCTGTCGTCATTGCTATTGCAACAGGTATGATTTTTGATTACCTGGTTAAACAGCAGGTGTTAGTCGAAAACCCAAATCGCCAAACATTGAGTGACGACTTCCAATTTTGGCATCAGGTGAAAACGTATTGGCATAGCAGCACCATCTCGACAAAAGACGTAATAACAATGTTTACGCAGGGCGTAATCGAGTCAAAAATGGTGGTCCGTTGGCTGCTGCTTGGGATCGTGTTAGCTGCAGTCGTGAGAACCTTCGTGTCAGCCGACCAATTCGCTAATCTGTTTGGACCAACCCTGATAGGATTAACACTTACCGTGCTTGCTGCCACTATCATTGAAGTGTGTTCTGAAGGTTCCACACCTCTGGCTGCTGATATTGCCAATAATGCCAACGCACCCGGTAACGGCTTCGCATTTCTGATGTCAGGTGTTTCAACAGACTACACCGAGATCATGGTGATAAAATCGTTCACTCAGTCCTGGAAGTTTGCTCTGATGTTACCCATCATTACACTGCCTCAAATATTCGTAATTGCGCTGGCATTAAATACGTTTTAGGCCACACCAAATATATAGCGCATCACAAATACGGTAGTGATCCCGTATGTCAGCCATGAGACCTGTTTACCGCGCCCTGTACCGAGCATGATACCCGTATAGGTAATAGCGCCTAATGCGATACCTTCACTGATGCTAAACGTTAACGGCATGGTCAACAGCGCAACAGTTGCCGTTGCCAGGCTGGTTAGGTCATCCGTGTCGATATGTTTAAACGATTCCATCATCAAAATACCAATCATTACGAGTGCGGGCGTAGTCGCCATGAGTGGGATAGCTTTCATCACAGGGGTAAGAAACAGCGCCAGAATGAACAAAATGGCGACGACCACACCTGTTAGCCCCGTCCTGCCGCCAGCACTTATACCTGCAGCAGATTCAACGTAAGAGGTAACGGGCGAGGTACCCAATGCTGCACCAGCGATACTAGCTGTCGCGTCGGCCGTCAGAGCTTTACCCATTTTCGGCAGTTTATTTTGCGCATCTAACAATCCTGCTTTACGCGACACGCCAATTAATGTGCCGATGGTGTCGAACATATTGACAAATAATAGCGCAAAAACCAGATCCCAGGTTTGTTCAAAATGGCGCAATGGATAACCAATATCCATCTTAAGCCAGGTGTTCTGAATGCTATCCGGCATGCCAACGAAATGTTCGGGCAAGTGTGTTATTGGGCCGCTTTCTGTCTGAATGAAAAGCCCTGCAATGCTAATAAACAACACTGAGAGAAGAATGGCGCCTGGGATCTTTTTAACCATTAATATGACAGTCAAAATGATACCCGCCAGAGCAACTAACGGGGCGGCCTGTGACAGGTCCCCAAGACTCACCAACGTAGCCGGATTGGCCGAAATAATGCCCGCATTTTTTAATCCGATAAATGCGATAAATAAACCAATGCCACATTGCACGCCAATTTTTAAGGCGTCAGGAATAGCATCGGCGATTTTGCTACGAATACCGCTTAATGACAGTGCAATAAACAGCACACCATTCCAAAAAACGATTCCCAGTGCGCCTTGCCATGGGACGTTCAACGTCAGACACATGGTAAATGCGAAAAAAGCGTTCAGCCCCATCCCGGGTGCTAGCGCAATCGGATAATTCGCTAGTATTGCCATCAGGAGCGTGCCAATAGCCGCAGCAAGTGCAGTAACGGTAATCAATCCCTCAATAGGCATACCGCCAGCGGCAAGAATATTCGGATTAACAACAAGAATATAAGACATCGCCGCGAACGTTGTGAGGCCGGCCAACACTTCAGTTCGAATTGTCGAACCATGCTCTGATATATGGAAATATCTATCGAGATTACGTAATAACGTGTTCATAGTGATTTTATATTGATATCGTTAGCGCAATGTAACATGCATCCTAATACGTTTATCTACGATGTGAAGATATGAATTCTCCTCTTGTCTCTTGCCATTGGCTGCAGTCTCAACTAACCAATCCGAAATTGGTCGTGTTATATACCTGCATGGCAGATCTCGCCACAGGCAGTCCCGCGCCTATACCAGAACAATTTATTCCGGGCTCGGTATTATTTGATTTCGAGTCAGACATAACGAACAAACAGAGTGCATTACCACACACTATGCCGCCCGCATCTCAATTTGAGAGGCAAATACGTCAATTGGGCATAAATAATGACTCGATAATCGTTGTCTATGACAATGTCGGTGTATTTTGTTCACCTCGAGTATGGTGGATGTTAACCGCAATGGGATTGCAACATGTCGCAGTTTTGGATGGCGGCCTACCAGAATGGCAGCGTCAGGGGTTACCTGTGAGCCCATCCTTAACACTGCCCAGAAGTGCAGGTAATGTCTCGGTTCAACCCCTTGAATATGGTTTTGTCGATGCTGAATTTGTGCAAGAGGGGTGCGTCAGTCAGAGTATCATGGTAGTGGATGCAAGATCGGCTGGCCGCTTTTCAGGGAAAAATCCGGAACCACGACCAGGACTGCGAAGCGGTCATATTCCAGGCTCAGTTAATTTACCTTTTGCTGATTGCACGAATAATGGAAAAATCCACGATACAGCCGCACTTCAGGCAATGTTTGAATCTTTTGCTGGCGATAGCCAACAACATCTCGTTTTTAGTTGTGGGTCAGGCGTCACTGCCTGTATCCTTGCACTATGCGCGATGCTGTGTGGCTATCAGCGAATATCTGTCTACGATGGTTCCTGGACAGAGTGGGGCGCAGACCTAAAATATCCAATCGAGCAATAACAAAACACTATGCAGAACATCGTGGTACTTACCGGTGCCGGTATCTCGGCTGAATCGGGTCTTAAAACATTTCGTGATAATGATGGACTGTGGGAGCAGCATAGAGTTGAAGACGTTGCGACTCCAGAAGCGTTTAGCAGAGATCCGGCTCTGGTTTATCGTTTTTACAATGAGCGGCGGGCGCAACTTCAAGAAGCTGGAGTAGAACCCAATGCTGCCCATGTTGCACTGGCAAAACTGCAATTAAGTGAGAATTATAACGTTACTGTGGTCACCCAAAACGTTGATAATTTACATGAACGAGCAGGATCGAATGGCGTGATACATATGCATGGGGAGCTCCTTTCTGCACGTTGTCAACATTCCGGTCACCGTTGGTCAATGACGGACAGTTTTGATGCCAAGTCACGTTGCCATTGCTGTCAGCTACCATCGTCAATCAGGCCCGATATAGTTTGGTTTGGTGAGATGCCCTTGCACATGGATACCATCTACGATGCACTGTTGCAGGCTGATTTGTTCATTTCTGTAGGCACCTCGGGTAACGTATATCCCGCTGCTGGATTTGTCAGAGAAGCAAAATTAAACGGGGCACATACTGTGGAACTTAATCTGGAGCCAAGCTACGGGCAGCATGATTTCATGGAAGGATATTATGGTAATGCCACAGAGGTTGTGCCCAAATTTGTTGAATCACTGTTAACTAAGCGTGGTTCGTGAACATGCAATATTGGGCTGAATTTGTCACCATAGCAGTTGTGCATTTGCTGGCGGTAGCAAGCCCCGGCCCCGATTTCGCTGTGGTGGTTAAACATAGTATTAGTTATGGTCGCCGAGCAGCACTGTTAACCAGCATTGGCATTGGTCTGGGGATTGCCTTGCATGTTGCGTATTCACTGTTGGGAATAGGTCTGCTGATAAAAACGACACCATTGCTTTATCAGGCATTTACGTTTGTTGCAGCGGGTTATTTGCTGTATCTGGGATGGGGCGCACTGCAAAGCAAACCTACACGGTTAGATGAGGTAAACGAGCCTGCCAGTCAACAGGTCGCATTAAGCGATAAAAAAGCGTTCTGGATAGGTCTTTTGACCAATGGTTTAAATCCCAAGGCTACCTTATTTTTCCTGTCTGTATTCGCGGTAGCGGTCTCTGTAGAGACCCCGCTGTCGGTCAAAGTTGCCTATGGCGTTTATTTATGTTTTGCCACCGCACTATGGTTCTGTCTGCTTTCGTTATTCTTAAGCACCAAGCGGGTGAGGGCGTTCATTGGCGATAATGGCTATCTGTTTGACCGCGTCATGGGTGGGATACTGGTTGCGCTTGCAATTAAACTGGTGTTTTTTAACTAGGGCGACGTTGCGTCGCCCTTGATACTGGCAACATCTAGCGTCGTATATCTATATCACCGACACCAACGTCCACATTTACCCGATACTGACCTGCACCATCGACCTGACTACTTTCACTTACCATCGTTCGTTCGTGCTCAATGTTTTGCAGTCCTTTGATATCGGCACTGCCCACGCCAGAGTCTGCGGAAATTGACCTGTAGTCATCATGTGCAAGTGAAATATCCACTTCACCAACGCCGACGTCTACTCTGACATCCCTGTCAGCGTCTTGTACATCAACTTCACCTACGCCTACATCAAGACGCAGATGAATAGCGTGGGGAACCATTACCCGCCAGTCTTGCTCTGTGCCATCTATGGGAATTTCAAGATGCAGTTGGTCGCTATGTCTGTCGACCTCAAGCGTTGCATTGTTGATGTCGTAGTCATCACTTCCCCAATGCCAATCATTCTGTGGTTTAACTGCCACAGTCACTTTAACTTGATCGCCACTGTAGCGGCTTATTTCAAGTTCACCGACAGCGACATGAATGTTGAGCGTGCTTTCGGCCTCTAGCTCCGTGGTCAATTCGAGTGTTTTTTGTTTTGCCTGGGCACAAAACGATACCGAGAGTAAGGCAAACATAAAAATTGTAAGTATTTTTTCCATGAGTGGGCTCCGAAGATGTGTATAAACATGAATTTGATATACTAGTCGCGTGAAAGAGCACAAAGGTTTATATCGTTGTCAGAAAATAATCATCCACCGCAATTTGAAGCACAGCAGACATCGCCAGTCGATGTGAAAAATGTTGTTAAACTAGCTTGGACCATGTTGAAGCAGAATCAGATCCCATTGGTTTTGGCTACTATCGTGACGTTAGTGATTTTGGTCACGCTCGTGATGACCATACTGACGTTTTTTAACGTGACCGATCCACAGGCCATTCCGCCAAACGTCCAAATGATTGCTGATATTCTGGTCACAATTGTGCTCGCGCCATTGGCTGCAGGGATGGCAATGATGGGTGTAAAAGCTGCCCGTCAGCAGGCCTGTTCGGTTCGTTCCCTTTTTGACTACTTACCCCGTGCCGCGTGGTTGGCTTTAACTTCGCTATTTATATCGGTGATTGTGCAAGTTGGGCTGTTACTATTTATTCTGCCGGGTATTTATCTCATGATTGCCTGTAGCTTCGCTTTGATGCTGGTTGCAGATCGTCGTATGAGTCCTGTGGCAGCCGTGGTGTTATCAATCAAAACCGTCAACAAGCAATGGTCCGCCTTTGTTCTACTCTATCTGGTATTTGGAGCAGCATTCATTGCATCAGCACTGACATTCGGAATTGGGTTTATCTGGTCAATTCCGTTCTATTACAACGCATTGGGTGTCTTATACCATCAACTATTTGATACCAGCGTCGCGCAACAAACCGGTGATGAACCGTCACATCAGGATACTGTGTTTGATGCTTAACGGCAGATTACGCACATCAAAAGTGTTTATTGGCAGCATCCTCTTTATCGGTGGACTGGCACTTATTTATCCGTTTTTGAAAAAACAGATAATCGAAGAACCGGAGTTAGTGAAGCAAAAGCCAGTCGCCGCAATTCCAGACTTTGCCAGTTTTAGCGATGTGACAGAAAGGAAAAAAGCATTTTTTAATTATCTGGCGCCAGCAGTGAAAGCAGAAAATGAGCGTATTCTGCGAGACCGGCACTTTTTGCTGGATATGCAATTAAAACTTAAATCGGGAGAGGAGCTCAGTAGCCAACAGCAAGATACCATTTTTGCGCTGAGCGAAGACTATCGGATTGATGAGGCGCTCATGATTGATAAAAAGGTTGAAGCGCTTTTAGAGCGAGTTGACGTGGTTCCACTGGCCCTCGTTCTTATTCAAGCTGCAAATGAAAGTGGCTGGGGGCAATCGCGCTTTGCACGCCAGGGGTATAACTTTTTTGGGCTATGGTGTTTTTCAGAGGGATGTGGTTTTGTGCCCAGGCGACGAGGTCAGGGTGCAAGCCATGAAGTGGCCAAATTCGACTCTCTTGAGCAGGCGGTACACCGCTATATTCTGAATTTAAATCGTCACCCCGCATATGAAGAATTAAGATCCATTCGTCGTTCGCTGCGCCAGCAACAACTTCACCCTAGTGCCAAAGCACTGAGTGAGGGACTGCTGCGCTACTCGGAGCGAGGTGAAGACTACGTTGAAGAACTACAAGATATGATCGATGTAAATAGAGAACTTATTCCGCAATGAAATCTGTATTTTTACTTTTAATATTATTTACTGCCAATGTGCTTTCAGCCCCATTAGAAATAGATTACAAGGGTTTTTATAGTCATTTACGTAAGCTGAATACTGAAGATCTAACTGCATTGCAGTTTTCATTTGGCTTCAAAAGAGTAGGTGAGAGCCGTCTCTGCTCTCTAAATGAAGTAAAGGTTCTTACACAAAAACAAACCCTGGATATAGAGATTAGTACAGAACAGCGTTTTAATCTCCCGTTTGAAGAAGCCCTGAAACTAGCTGACGCGCTTGTGGTTGTCGACACTCAGGAGCCAGAAAATACCTGTGATATGTCGGTACAGTTGGAGACGAAACCATCGTATCTGAAAGCACAGTATAGTCAGAGCGAATTAGATTTTTTGCTGCAGCAATATACGCTGTTTTTTGATGATATGGGCGGCATGTTTTCATTTCTTATGCCGGGTGTGAGTGGACTTGTTTTTCATTTTGCCGACAGCGAGACTCAGCTTGCGGGACTGCCTTTTAAATTGTCAGAAGGAAAACTGCAGGTGCCCGAGTCTGACCTGAGTGAACTGGAAGGGGTGCTCCTACCCGCCATACCAACCAGGATCACCGCACTTATTCAGGACTAGCGATGTTACAAGCGCATTAAATATTGAATTTGCGGGGCGACTCGCATTACCGCCTCGTAACCTTTTTGAGAAAGCTCGGTTGCCCTGTGGAATTCCATAGCACCCACATCTCGAAGGGAAGGTTCAATCAGGATGTCTGGCGGATCGCCTGCCAATCGCGAGCGTGTCACTCTGGCCTGCAGTATTTCCAATGAACTGCTCATCACACCCAGAATGCTGGGCATGGTTTTACGCGCTTCATTGTTTTCGCCCCCGCCAAACCACTGTTTCATTCTGGTCTGGCTGTTGGCGAAGAATTTATCCGTCTTCTGCTGATTCTGTTCGTGCTCTTTTTCTATTTTTATTTCTTCTCGTAACTGCGGACGAAAATCAGAGCTTAGGTTCACGGCGATGACAAAATCTGCGCCCATCATTCGGCATAAATTTACCGGCACTGGGTTGACGACTGCACCATCAACTAACCAGCGATCTTCATGAGAGACTGGACTGAATAACGCGGGAATAGCACAGCTAGCCTGAATAGAATTGCCGACCTCACCAGAGTTAAAGATCACCTCTTTACCACTAAAAAGATCGGTGGCGACGGCAGCAAAAGGTTTGTGCATGTCTTCATACGTTGTGGCACAGAACTGCTCCTGCAGGATCTGAAATACTTTCAACCCGCTTGCCAGTCCTCCTTTACGTAATCCTACCCCCATGAGTGAGAAAACCTGCCACTCAGTCAGTGAACACGCCCAGTCTTTTAATCCTTCGAGATTACCACTGGCATAGGCGGCGCCTACATAAGCGCCAATGGAGCATCCTGCTACCACATCAATGTTTACCCCAAGTTCCTCGAGCGCCTGAATCGCACCTATATGAGACCAGCCACGAGCGGCTCCACTGCCCAGTGCAATGCCCACTTTCATACTACTTTATCCCGTTAATTAATTTGGATTAACTGTATGTCACCCGTGTCTTGCTTATCGTCGGGTGACGAATAAAACGTCGGCTCGTCAAAACCAATGTCACCCTCTTCAAAGGGAGTAGACTGAGTTTGTAAACCAGCAAAATCAAACAGTGCAGGATCGCTTAAATGCGATGGCGTGACATTTTTAAGTGCGCGTGCCATAGACTCGATCCTGCCTGGAAAACGTTTGTCCCAGTCTTGCAGCATCATCTTGATTTGCTTGCGCTGAAGGTTTTCCTGCGAGCCACATAAGTTACATGGAATGATAGGGAAGGCGGATACCTCAGCATAACGAGTAATATCCTTTTCACTACAGTAGGCAAGAGGACGTATCACCATTTGCTTACCATCATCACTCACGAGTTTGGGTGGCATAGACTTCAATTTGCCACCGTGGAACATATTCAGAAAAAGCGTTTCCAACATATCATCACGGTGATGCCCGAGCGCGATTTTCGTGGCGCCTAATTCGGTAGCGGTGCGATACAAAATGCCTCTGCGTAAACGTGAGCAGAGTGAGCAGGTTGTTTTCCCTTCCGGGATCTTTTCTTTGACAATAGAGTAAGTGTCTTCTTCAACAATTTTGTACTCAACCCCTAACGACTCTAGATAGCCAGGCAATACGTGTTCAGGGAAGCCTGGCTGTTTTTGATCGAGATTGACGGCAACCAGCGAAAACGACACGGGTGCCGTACGCTGCATATACATCAACACATCCAGCATTGTGTAACTGTCTTTACCGCCTGACAGACACACCATCACGCGATCGCCTTCTTCAATCATATTGAAGTCAGCAATGGCCTTGCCGGTATTGCGCCTGATACGTTTTTGCAGTTTGTTAAAGCTGTATTTTTGCTTAGTGTTTAATACTTGCACGTCACTCATGATACTACGGGGTTACTTACTCTACGTGGCGCGCAGTATATCAAGAATAATAGTCAGGTACTCTTTTAGCTTTCGATGTCTTTTACGTTAACGTCTGATCGGACATTCAAATCCATCCGGTTTAACGGCCAAAACGTCGCAGCGTAGGGCATCGATGACATGCTCTGCCGTATTGCCGATCAGTGCCGCCGATATTCCTATCCGTCCTACCGTGCCGATAACCACCAATTCTGCGTCGATTTGCGAAGCGATAGCCGGGATCACGTCTTCTGGAAGACCTTCTTTAACATGGCATTGCGCGTCAGGTACGCTATGTTGAATGGCATGTTTCTGCATGGTTTCAAGGTGAAAATTCTTGACGGATTCATTGTAACCTTGCGGGTCAAATTCAGGGATCTCGATAGCGATGTTTACGGGAGTACCTGGATAGGAATTAACCAGATGAACTGTACCATTCAACAAATCTGCAAAAGATTGCGCAATATTCGTGACCTTATGGTTTAACTGTGCATGAGCCTCATCTTCTGTGCCTACATTTACCGCCGCGATTATTTGCCCGTCTTCTGGCCAGTCATGATCTTTCACGAGCAACACCGGCACAGGGCACTTGCGTAATAAATGCCAGTCAGTTGGCGTAAATAGCATGGATTTTAAGTCGTCATGACTTTGTGTTCCTTTGACAACTAAGTCATAGTGGTGATCGATTACATCATAAATGATGCTCTCGTACGGTCGGTTATTCCACACCACTTTGACATCCACAGAGATGGAGCTGTCAGTGATTTCTTGTGTGACAAGTTGCGTTAACCATTCGGTTCTGTCGTCAACCACAGCTTGGCGCATTGCCTCTCTCTCATCCACAGATAACATAGTGGTCATCTCGTATGAAAAATCATATATGGTCAGAAATGCTGTAATGCTCGCGCCTGTTTTCTGGGCGATTTCTAACGCTCGAGAGAGGGAGACCTGTTGCTTCTGTTCAGGATCGATAACGGCAAGTAACTTGGCATACTGAGACATAGTGCGTCCTTTTAGGTGTGACCGATATGTAACAGTATTCAGTGTATGGCCTGCTAGTCGGGGATGCTACGGAAGGTCTTGATCTACAGCAATAACAGTAAGAAAAAAGCCAGCATCAGTGTGCTGGCTTGAGGAACTAAGAATTTATCTCTTTGATATGCACATCATTCATATGTGCACGCTGATGCAACTTGTCCAGGTCGAGAATAGTGATCAGTTTACCTTCTACATTAAGCAGTGCCTCTTTTTGAAATCTCGTCAATAGGCGACTGATGGTTTCGACCGTTAACCCAAGGTAATTACCAATTTCATTTCGGGTCATGGTGAGATTGAATTGTTTAGACGAAAAGCCACGTTCGGCAAAACGACCCGACAGGTGGGCGATAAAGTGCAACAGTCTTTCTTCTGCATTGCGCTTATTCAACAACATCATTAGCTCATGCTCATGTTTAATTTCTGAGCTCATAAACCGCATGATCTGCTGCCGTAGTTTTGGAATATGCCCTGCCATTTTATCCAATGTAGAGTAGGGCAATTCGCATACCATGGATGTTTCTAATGCCTGCGTATAACTTTGATGGACATTGTTATGTAGCGCATCAAAACCAATTAAATCGCCGGGAAAGTGGAAACCGATAATCTGCTCTTCGCCATCCTGATTACTGATGAACGACTTAAATGAGCCAGAACGAACGGCGTACAAAGAGGAAAGCTTGTCACCTGATTTAGTCAGTTTGTCATGCTTGTGCAATGGACGCTTACGTTCAATGATGTCATCAAGTGACTCGAGTTCCTTTTTGTCGAGGCTGACAGGCAAACATAGATGGCTGAAACTGCAACTCTGGCAGTGAATGGAATACTCCGATCCCGTGGACATAAAATTTCTCGCTATTGTGTCTAATGTACGAGGTCACTTACTGCTTTTATTACAATCACCCCACCGCTTATTATTAGCACAAGAGCAATTGCCTGTCTAAAAATTGTTTTTTGTACCAATGACCTGAATTGATGGCTTAATGCACCGGTCAAAAGCAGGGCGGGAAGCGTGCCCAAACCAAACCAGAACATCGTCATCGCACCGCGTGTTATGCTCC
Organism: Aestuariibacter salexigens DSM 15300; assembly: GCF_000429145.1. GTDB lineage: Bacteria > Pseudomonadota > Gammaproteobacteria > Enterobacterales > Alteromonadaceae > Aestuariibacter > Aestuariibacter salexigens. The sequence continues at coordinate 608,185 of NZ_AUBH01000001.1, read as the reverse complement.
CGGAAGCAAGTGACCAGGTGAGGGCGGAATACACTAAACCACAGGGTAGCCACCCCCATATCATCCCGTAAGGAACGGCATGTAAAGGTGAACGAAAGGGCAGAAAGCGTCTGGACAATGGCGCCAGTCGCTTCCAGATATGTTGACCGGCATGTTCCAGACGGCTCAGAGCCATCCACCACTGACCAATGTAGGTGGCGAGTAATACCAAAAACACACCACTTATCAGATTCAGTACAACAACGCCCTGACCAGCATGTTGACCGACCATGGCACCCACAGCACCGGTTAACGCCCCCGCCATGGCATAACTGGTGATACGACCAATATTGTATGCCAACATGTAGGGCAGTGGATTAGTACCTTTCGGGGTGGCGGTTGAAAACGCTGTGACAATCCCCCCGCACATACCTACACAATGCACGCTGCCGGCTACTCCAATCATCAGCGCTGACAGCCACTGCAATTCATTCATCTTTATGTTCTTTAACAGTCTGATCTCGCCTCTCATCGGGCTTAAGATCGTCATCAAAGAGGATGCTATAACCTTGCCTTTCAAGGTCTTCAAACTGATTGGACTTTACCGCCCAGAAGAATACCGCTACGGCTATGGCGATAATGATCACTGCAAGTGGAATTAATACATAAATGATACTCATTGCCCTGCGCCTATTTCAGTAAACGTGTGGAGTTTGTCACAACAATTAATGAGCTTAAAGACATGCCGATTGCTGCCATCCACGGTGTCAGTACACCTGATACGGCAAATGGCAGAATCAACACGTTATATCCTAATGCCCATCCAATGTTCTGTATTATTTTATGTTTGGTCCGCCTGGCCATTGAAAATAAGACGCAAAGGGAATGTAATTGAGAATTCAGGAAAATACAGTCGGCGGATCGCTTTGCCATATCCGTTGCATTTACTACCGCTACTGATACATCGGCTTGTGATAGCACGGGCGCGTCGTTAATACCATCGCCCAACATCAATACTTTATTACCCTGTTCTTGCAAATGCTTTATATATTCCAATTTACCCTGTGGCGACTGGTGGCCAATGCCATCATCCATGTTAAGTTTTGACACTACAGTATCAACATGGGCCTGTGTATCACCGCTTAATATTACTCGCCTGAAACCTTTTAACGACGCCATCACTGGTGCACCGTCTTCCTTTATCCCGTCGGTCACATCAAATGCAGCAAGTACGCCTTCATCACCTTCCAAAAAGATATTTGCGTCAATCTGTGGGGCGGCAGAGAGCAATATGTCTTTTGAACCTAACCGGTATTGCTGCCCGTCGATGATACCACTGACACCAAGTCCTTCATGTACGGTGAAGGAGGTAACGGGTAACAGTGTAAGCTCACGATTAAATGCCTTGGCAATAGGGTGTTCAGACAGCACTTCAAGGCTGCTGGCAATTTGCAGATAGTCTGCGTCGTGGTCCCGATACCAGGATGTTTTAATTTGAAATTCACCCTTAGTGAGTGTGCCGGTCTTATCAAATACCAGCGTCCCGATGTGATTTAACTGCTCAAGGCAGTCAGCTCGCTTGAGCAGGATCCCGGCGCGATTTAATTTTGCCATTGCACAGGTCAGCGCCGATGGTGTTGCCAGACCCAAGGCGCAAGGACAGGTCGCAAGCAAAACGGATATCGTGATCCAAAACGCCTCGTGACTGCCCATAAGGGTCCAGAAGCCAAAGGTGAGGGCTGAGATGACCAGCACGGCAATAGTGAAATAACGAGATAGTCTATCTGCCATCTGAGCAACCTTGGGTTTGCTACTCAGTGCTTGCTCCTGCATCCGTAATATTTGATTAACCAATGCATCTTTGAGGCTCTTTTCAACCTGAATGGTTAAGGTACCGGTTTGATTAATTGTACCGCCATAAACTTTGTTACCTGACTGTTTACGTACCGGTAAAAACTCGCCTGTCAGCATTGACTCATCGACACTGGAGCTTCCCTCTATTACCACGCCGTCAACAGGCAGTGTTTCGCCACTTTTGACAAGAATAATGTCAGCCGGTCGTAGGGTCTTAGCCAGACAGGATACATATTTGTCGCCGTCTTTGCGGGTCGCGGTAACCGGAATATATTTGAGCATATTGGAGGACACCATGGTGGCCTTGTGACGGGCACGGTGTTCCAGATAACGGCTAGTCAATATGAAAAAGATAAACATGCATATAGATTCAAAATAGACTTCGCCCTGAGACGTCGTCGTCGCGATAATGCCGGCGATAAATGTCCCCCAGACGGCAAGCGTAATGGGTACGTCCATGTTTATGGTTTTCGCACTCAGCGCTTTCAGGGCGCTTACGTAAAAAACACTTCCAGAATAAAGCACTACCGGGGTCGTTAATACGAGGCTGATCCAATTGAAATAATCTCGGGTCTGGCGTTCTATCTGACCAAATAAATCGAAATACAGTCCCGCCGCAAGCATCATTACCTGCATGGTCATCAAACCTGCGAGACCAAGTTTCTTTAGATAGGTTTTTTGCTCTTTTTTGTACGAGGCCTCATGTTGGTCGGCCTGGAAGGGAAGGGCATGATAGCCAATTTTCTCAATTTCACTGAGAATCGAACTGAGTGAGATTTTATCAGGACGCCAGGTGATCATCGCACGTCTGGCGCCTACATTGACAGCGACCTGCTTGATACCGCCTACCTTAGCCAGTTGTTTTTCAATTAACCAGCCACACGCTGCACAGGCAATGCCTTCAATGGTCAGTTGAATTTGTTTATCCGTACCCTGTTCAAAAACAAACTCTTCCTGCAATTCAGGCGTGTCATAAATGGCAAGCTTGGACAATGTTTCATCCAGTTTATCGTCACCCTTCGCTGCAGGTTCAGTGCGAAATTGATAATAACTTTCCAGACCATTATCGATGATTGTCTGTGATACCGCCTGACAGCCAGGACAACACATGTCACGAGGCTCACCCATGATAACGGTGGTATAGCGTCCGGGCGGTTCAGTGTTGGGCAGCCCGCAATGAAAGCAGGCGCGCTCACTCATCTGCATTAAATACGATTGGCGCAGTACGGGGAAGCGCCACGATATGTTGAACCTTCCATTCTTCATTCATAGGCAACAGGCTGACCCGCCACTTGCCACTGGTATCGCTATCAGTGGAGCCCCGATAAACGCCGTTTGCGTCACGAGTTAACAGGATTGAAAAATCACGCTCTTTTAATGTGGTATGTTGGAAGCTTAGCTTCAACGCTTCACCGTTTTGCGGTGCGCCTTGTTCAAACTGCAGCGAAATGCTGCTGTCATTCACCAGTAGCTGGCTTTTTATGCCCATTTCTTTCGCTACTTTAAATTTATCCAGGCGAAGGTTGATAGTGCGGCCTTCCTTATAATAGTCATCTACAACCAGGCTGTCTGTGGTATTCGTTGCCAGTTGCACGACAATTCCCGCGACGATAACAGAAGAGGTGGGCACGGCGATTAGAAACCATGGCCAGAACTGCTTATACCAGGGTTTTGATTGCATAGGATTTCATCGTTATAAGTTTGATATAAAAAAGCCCCGGACGACCGAGGCTTTGACCACGAGCTATAGTGTATTACTTGTTAGATAAGCTGTACACATAGGCGGCAACGACATGGACTTTGTTTTCGCCCAGCGTGTCTTTGAACGCTGGCATAACACCGTTACGACCATAGTTCAGCGTTTCGGTCACAGCACGCTCACTGCCACCGTACAGCCAGATATCATCAGTCAGGTTAGGTGCACCAATGGCCTGATTACCTTTGCCGTCCATACCGTGACATGCTGCACACACGGCGAAGCGCGCTTTGCCCGCTTCAGCAAGGGCAGAGTCAACGTCTCGCCCACTTAGGCTAAGGGTATAAGCAACGACTTCGCTAATGCCCTGTTCGCCCATACTATCCAGCCACGCAGGCATGGCTGCAATACGACCATTGATGAGCGTTTCTTTAATTTTTGCGCCGCTACCACCGTATAACCAATCATCGTCGGTCAGATTTGGAAAGCCGGTTTGGCCACGTGCATCTGAACCATGACATTGTGAGCAGTTCTGCAAGAAAAGACGCTGTCCAACTTTAAGTGCGTCCTCGTCTTTTGCAAGGTCCTCTACCGGAATTTGAGCATAAGCTTCAAAAATGGGATCAAAGCGCTCAGCAGCAAATTCCATCTCGCGGTCGTACTGCACCAGCAACCCTTCTTCCCGCGCTCTCTCTGTCGCTTGTCGCGACTCTTCAAGTGTGAGAATGCCCTGGTTAGAACTCTTCCATCCCAGCAAGCCCTGATAAGCGCCCAGGCCTGGGTACAACGCCAGATAAACCAAGCCCCACACAATGACAATGTAGAACAGGATTGTCCACCAACGTGGTAGTGGGTTATTGATTTCAACGATGCCATCAAAGAAATGATGCATATCATCGCCTTCTTCTACGCCGGTTTTATTTGCTAAACACCAGCGCAGTAGCAGAAAGGTACCCAGAATCGTCCCGAGAGTGATCACGGATATCCAGATTGTCCAAAATGTGCTCATGATTTTTGAGACTCCTGCTTTTGTTCTTTTTCGATTTGTGCTTTTTCCTGTTCGTCGAAGAGCACTTTGGACGCTTCGTCAAACTTTTCCTTATTGTTCTTGCTAAATGCCCACCACACGATGCCTAAGAAGAACACAAATACCGCGACAGTAAAGATACTGCCAATAATTCCCTGATCCATACTATTTCAGATGCGTGCCAAGTGATTGGAGGTATGCGATCAACGCCTGCATTTCAGTTTTTCCTTCAACCGCGGCCTTGGCTCCAGCAATGTCTTCATCCGAATAGGGCACACCTAAGCTCTGATGTACTTGCATCTTTTTAGCCGTTAGCTCACCGGTTAACACATTCTCTGATAACCATGGGTAACCCGGCATATTTGACTCTGGGACAACGTCGCGAGGGTTAATCAGGTGCACGCGGTGCCATTCATCGCTATAGCGACCGCCAACGCGGGCCAAATCGGGCCCGGTACGTTTGGAGCCCCACAGGAATGGACGTTCCCACACGCTTTCACCCGCCACTGAATAATGACCATAACGTTCGGTTTCTGCACGGAAAGGGCGGATCATCTGGCTATGACAGCCATAGCATCCTTCACGGATATAAATATCCCGACCCTCTAATTGCAGCGCAGTGTATGGTTTCAGCCCCTTAACAGGCTCCATCGTTTGCTGCTGGAACATCAGAGGCGTGATCTGCACCATTGCGCCGAGGCTGATTGCAACCAATATCAGAATAGTCAGGAGGCCGACGTTCTGTTCGATTATAGAGTGAACATTTTTCATCTGCGTGCCTCCTTATGCTGCCTGTGCCGCAGGCTCTGCTGCGATACTGTCTTTCGGTGCCCGGATGGTTTTCCAGCAGTTATAGGCCATGACCAACATACCCGCTACCACAAACACACCACCAATGAATCGCACTACATAGAACGGCTTCGACGCTTCAAGTGACTCTACGAAACTGTAGGTCAAGGTGCCATCAGCGTTAACCGCACGCCACATCAGGCCCTGAAGCACACCAGACATCCACATTGCAACGATATAGAGTACGACACCGATTGTAGCTAACCAGAAGTGCACGTTGACAAGTCGTGTGCTGTACATGGCTTTCTGACCGAACAGAATCGGGATTAAGTGATAGATTGAACCGATTGACACCATGGCAACCCATCCGAGCGCGCCGGAGTGAACGTGACCGACAGTCCAGTCAGTGTAGTGAGATAAGGCGTTAACCGTCTTAATACTCATCATTGGACCTTCGAAGGTCGACATGCCGTAAAACGACAGGGAAACAATAAGGAAACGTAGAACCGGGTCGTTACGCAGTTTATGCCATGCACCAGACAGCGTCATGATACCGTTAATCATTCCGCCCCAGGACGGTACAAACAGTATTAAGGACATCACCATGCCTAAAGACTGTGTCCAGTCTGGCAGGGCAGTGTAGTGTAGATGGTGCGGACCCGCCCAGATATAAAGTGAAATCAGTGCCCAGAAGTGCACAATCGATAAGCGGTAAGAATACACAGGGCGACCAGCCTGTTTAGGCACAAAGTAGTACATCATCCCCAGGAAGCCTGCAGTAAGGAAGAAGCCTACCGCGTTGTGCCCATACCACCACTGCATCATCGCATCCACAGCGCCGGCGTAAATTGAATAAGATTTAGTGAACGACACAGGAATAGCCATGCTGTTACCGATATGCAGCACGGCAACGGTAAGCATGAAGGCGCCCAGGAACCAGTTTGCCACATAAATGTGTGACACTTTACGGATCACCAGGGTGCCAAAGAAATTGATAATATAGGCTATCCACACGAGCGCGATAAGGATATCAATGGGCCACTCCAGCTCAGCGTATTCCTTACTTGATGTGATACCCAATGGCAGGGTAATCGCAGCTAGCACAATGACAGCTTGCCAACCCCAGAACGTAAATGCCGCAAGTTTGTCACTAAATAGCCTGACGTGACACGTGCGCTGAACAATGTAATAAGACGTCGCAAAGAGCGCACAACCGCCAAAAGCAAATATCACTGCGTTGGTATGCAGTGGACGTAACCTTGAATAGGTTAGCCAGGGAATATCAAAGTTGAGAGCTGGTGCGAAAAGCTGCGCAGCGATAAGCACGCCGACGGCCATTCCAACAATCCCCCAAACTACCGTCATAACGGTAAATTGCCGGACCACTTTATAGTTGTAGTCTGGATGTGCTTGACTGGTTTCACTCATGTCGATGCATCTTCCACGTCGTAATAATTATTGTTCAGCCTAACTGTTATCCATAGTATGGACAATCGTAGTGAAAAGCGTCTGAGACTTTAGTGTAAAGCGCTGCAGACTAAATTCGGTCGGAATGATAAAAGTTTTAAATACAAAAAGATACTGGAAACATGGAGAGCTTGATCTCTATCAATAAAGGCTTTACAGCTTGTCACAAAGAGGTGAAAAATCATTAACACATCGCTTTCATTTCATTTACATCACGTTTTAATTCCGCTGCTTTTGATTGCACTACTGGCGACGGTATATAAGGTAAACGACAAGTCCGCGCCATCTACAGATGATGGTCTGTGCAATATCACTCAACGTGCATGTCAATTCAGATTACATAACGGTGTCGGGACACTCGAGTTCTTAAATAGGCCAGTCACTGAAGAAGAACTGACACTCGCTTTGAAGCTGCCTGATGATGCAGCGTTCGAAAGTGGATGGATAGAGGGCGTAAATATGTACATGGGAAGGACACCGCTCCTATTCGAGAATAAAGCACAAGGTGCTGACTCAATTCATCTGGTGACGTTTTTGGGGAGTTGTAATCTAGACGTGATGGAGTGGCAACTCACGCTGCAGATTGCAGAAGACAATAGGGTAGAGCTCCGTCAGTTTACCTTTTCAACATCTGAGTGAAAGGCGCCCCTAAACGAGCGCCTGATTTGCGCAGCGTTACATTTGTGACTGCAGGTAATTTTGTAATCCTATTCGCTTAATCAGTCCTAACTGTTGCTCTAACCAGTAAGCATGGTCCATTTCGGTGTCATCGAGCAGCGTAGTGAGCATATCCCGGGTGACGTAGTCCTGTTCCTGCTCACAAATAGCAATGGTTTCTTTGAGCTTATCCGCGACTTCATATTCAACCCGTAAATCACTTTCCAACATGCTCGGCACATCATCTCCGACTTTGAAACCGGTGCGCTGGGTCATATCTGGCGTTCCCTCCAGGAACAGAATACGCTCGATGAGTTTTTTGGCATGCCCTTTCTCGTCATCAAACTCATGCGCAATTCGCTCAAAGAGTTTATTGAGTCCCCAGTCTGCATACATTTCAGAATGGATAAAATACTGATCCATGGCAGCCAGTTCGTAAGACAACAAGTTATTAAGTGCTGCAATAACGTTTGCTTTACCCTGCATAATTATTCCTCCATCAGCTGGGCCTGAAGATATTTCTCCAGCCCCATCGCATTAATTTGATACTGTTGCGTCTCAATCCAGTCAATGTGACCTTCTTCGTACTCAAGAATGTCTTCCAGCACATCACGAGACACATAGTCCTGCTCCTGTTCGCACAGTGCAATCGCATTCTTTAACAACGGGATTTGTGCTAACTGAAACGACATATCGCATTTCAGTGTTTCTTCGGTTTCCTCACCAATCAGCAATTTGCCGAGGTTTTGCAAGTTAGGCAGGCCTTCAAGAAACAGAATGCGTTCAATCAAAGCATCAGCCTGTTTCATGTCCTTAATAGATTTTTTGTAGCACACCTCATTGAGTGCATTGAATCCCCAGTTTTTGTGCATTCTGGCATGCAAAAAATATTGGTTTATTGACGTAAGCTCTGAGGTCAGCACTTCATTGAGTACCGCAATAACAGCTCGCTTGCCTTGCATAGTGTTTTCAACTCTTAGTAAACGTTAACCATGGAGTATAGAGCAACACTTCAAATCAAGCAAAAATACTTATAAATCATATAGATATAAATGATAATGATTTTTGTTAAGTATTCTCTGCTAAATCTTATGAACGCCCTGAGGCAAGCAACAAGCCGGTTTCTTCATCAATCAGTTGCAGACTTTCTTCTGCGAAACCGGTTCCGGCCTCTGTGAAGAAGTTAAATACCTTATCAACCCCTACGTCGAGCAAGCCTTGCACTTCATCTTCATAGCGGGCTATAGCGGCAATCTTTCCGGTAAAACCGGCATAGGCCAGTTGCTGGGTGACATGCGCTGTATCGTCAACGGAGGGTAGGGCAATCAATACCAGCTTAACGTGTTGTAAATCGAGGTTTTCCCACAGATCGATGTCTTCACCGTCGCCGTTAATGACTTGAAGTCCTTGCTCCTGCAAGCGACGAATTTTTACGGTATCCGCATCCATGCCCCATACCCGCTCTTTGCGCATACCGGAAAGCGAACTAAACGCGCCCATGCCTACACGGCCCATCCCTACAATAAGAATATCTGCGTTATGCATGGTAGGGTATTGGTCCTCAGCAAGCCTTACGGGGTGCTGGAAGTGCTTTAGATTGTTTTTGAATCGGTTGTACTGATCGTGTGATGTTTTATACACAATACTGCTGAAAATAAATGAGATAGACACGGTCAGTGCGAGCACCACCAGCCACTGATTATCAAGCAGTCCAAGACTGACGCTCAAGGCGCCGACGATCAGTCCAAATTCACTATAATTACTCATTATAAGCCCGCACAGATAAGCGGTGCGGACACGCAGCTTTAGGCGCGTAAATAAGAAAAAGAATAAAAGGAATTTGATGACCAGCAACAAACATAGCAGCACTGCAGACAATAACATCGACAGAGTGGGCAGCGCCGAGAAACCGATATTGAGGAAAAAGCCAATTAAGAACATATCTTTGAAGCTTAACAGGGCTTTGGAAAGCTCTCCTGACTTCACATGTTGAGCAAATAACATCCCTACCAGCAGCGCCCCCAGATCACCTTTAATGCCGACAAAGGTAAATAGCTCATAGCTTCCGAGCGCAACAAGAAAACCAGTCAAGGGCAATAATTCACCGTGACCTGCGTGATCGAGTATTTTATCCAGTAAGGGTTTACAGGGGATAGACAACAACAGCAGCAGTGCCCAAACACTGGGAGACTGGCCAGTCGAAAGCGCCATGTAGAGTACGGCGAATATATCCTGCAGTACCAATATACCCAGTGCAATTTTACCGTGACGGGTTTTACTCTCGCCACTTTCTTCCAGGATTTTGACCACACACACAGTGCTGGAAAAGCTCATGGCAAAGCATAAGACCAGCATGGTTTGCAGCTCCAGGCCTGAAAAATAGTTTACGCCTATTGCTGCTGCCAGCATAAACAGGGGGACACTAACCAGGACCCACAACAGCATGTGAAGGCTACCGCCGATCCACACCTCAGTTTTAATCAAATCTTTAAGGTTTAGTTTCAAACCTATAGTGAACAGCATTAGGGTAATGCCAAGGTCGGCTAGTGCTTGTAATGTAGGATTTGACTCAAAACCCGCGAAATGAAGGATAAAACCGGCACACAGGTAACCAACCAAGGGAGGTAGCCCCAAGGTTTTCATGCCTACGCCACACACAAAAGCAAACACCAGAAAAACTATATCCATGACACTGCAATACCATTCCTGCTTAGGGGTATTATGCAGGGCGGCAGCTACTGGTCGTCAAGCAAAACCGTCGATATAAAACATGATATGCCGGTTTTTTACGCGTGTTTAGCGAAGAAGTCCTTAAGAAACTGAGCCGTTCGACGCGGCGCCTCTACCATTGGCATGTGGCCAAGATCGTCAAAGACATACAGTTCTGAGTCTTTTATCCCCTCGTGCCACACATCAGCACCGCTGACGTCGATTAGCCTGTCATGCCGTCCCCAGAGAATGAGAACAGGCGTTGAGATCGCTGCTAACTCATTATCCAGGGTGTCATGGCAATGATAGTCGGCGAAGATTTTTGCTAATTGTGCTTTTCGTCTTTGGTAACTGAAGGCGACAGCATGCTGAATAAGCGACGGAATATACGGTGGTCGATGCATTGTCATCGGATAAAACTGGTCAAATTGCTCCCGGTTATCAATCAGGAATCGGTTTTCTCCCTGTGCCAACCTCTCTTCAAACTCACTTTTGACCGGTGTCGCCACTCCCGCTGGGTCGAGCAGTGCTGCTGCTGTAATGCGCTGAGGATAATAACGTGCTAAATACGCGGATAAAAACCCTCCCATGCTATTCCCGGCAACCACACATTGGTTGATATGAAATCGATCGAGTAATGCCACTACACGCTTGGCTTGTGATGCCATTGAATATGACAGTGTAGCGTCAAAACGGTTTTCACCATGACCGGCAAGGTCCGGAATAATGATGTTATAGCTGGCGCCAAAATATTTCGCACAACGTAACCACAGACTTTTGTCTGCACTAAATCCATGCAGCAAGACTACCGTTTTGCGTTGTTCTTGAATGCCGTTTGTATAGAAGTGAATATCCGTATCCAATGCATGAATGCGATGCTTTTGAAAACCGTAAAGTCTGGCTTCTGTTGCTATGGCGGTCCTATATAGCCAACTGGCAAGTTTAATCTTATTCATCAATATTCCTGAAGCCGAGAAGTCCATCCTGATAGTCGTCAGCCTGTTTAAATTTGCGCATTTCCATACCTATCAATTTTACCAGCCAGGTGAGCGGGAATAGCTTTGATGCCAACAGTGTACTTAACGCGCGGTTTCCTGAAACGATACGCTTTTGGTTACGCATAACGCTTTTCATTACCGTTTCTACGAAATCATCTGGTTTAGTTTTTAAAAAATGTTGCTTAAATGCTTGGCTAGTCTGCTTTCGGGCGATTTGCGTGTTGATACCGCCTGGATGGACAAGGTGAACCTGAATATTGCTGTCCGTTTCTGCTATTTCGCTCATCAGACTTTCGGTAAATCCACGAACAGCAAACTTACTGGCACAGTAATCACTGTTACCGGGAACGCCAATCAAGCCAAAAATACTCGATATATTCACCAGTGCAGACCAATCGTGGCTTGCAAGCTGCGGCAAAAATGCACGCGTCCCATAGACTACACCCCAGAAATTAACCTGCATCAGCTGAGCAAACTCCTGATCCGGCGTTTGCCAGAAAGGACGGTTGCTTCCCTCAATGCCTGCATTGTTTATCACTAAAGATGCGTTGCCGAGTTGAGAGCGTACATCACTGGCAAATTGATAAACTGATTGCCTATCCCCTATATCAAGAACACAGGTCATCGCTTCAGGCACCATCTTCTTTGTTTCCTCAAGAGCAGCGGCATCAATGTCACAAAGCGCCAGTCTGGCCCCTTGATGAGAAAGGTAACGGGCATAGGCTCGTCCCATACCTGAGGCGGCACCGGTCACTACGCAAACTTTATTATTTATGGAACGCATACATGCTGCCTTATTGAATATGATGATCCTGAGGTTTAAACCATGACGCCATCAGCCTGAAGGTAAAGCTGAACCCCGGAAAAATGGCGATAACCTTGCCAGACTTACTCTTGTACCAGCTGTTGCAGCCACCGTAATGCCACACTGTTCTAATCATTTGCTTATGGATATTTTCGGTGTAACGGGCTTCCGCCTGCGCTTTCACTTCAATCGTTTGATGTTCTGTATTTTTGGCTGCCGCAATGGCTTTAAAGATATATTTCATCTGCGACTCGATAACGAATAATGCAGATGTATGACCGATTCCGGTATTGGGGCCGGTCACGATAAATAGGTTTGGAAAGTCTGGCATGGTGGTGCCAAGGTACGCGCGCGGATACGCATCCCAGAATCGCTGCAGTAACGTGTTGTTTTTACCGTGAACCGGATAGTCTACTAACCCGTCAGTGGCGTTAAATCCTGTTGCGAAGATAACCAGATCAACATCTAGCTGTTGACCATCCTGGGTAATGATGCCGTCTTGTGTAAAGCGCTCTATGCCCTGATGTTTGTCAAACAACGTCACATTGTCACGACACAGCGTTGGATACAGCGTACTGGAGACAATGACTCGTTTACAGCCGATAATAAAGTCGGGCGTGAGCTTGCGCCGCATGTTGTCATCTTTAATTTGCGATTGCAGATACTTACGGGCTTTCTTACCCGCCAGTATTTCCAGCATTGCTCTGGAATACTTAAAACCAAGAATGCGTATTTCCAATGCCCAATACAAACTCCAGCGCAACAATTTGTAGAATAACGGTTTACGCAACAGTGTGCGCTGCCATGGCTTAAATGTGTAATCAGGTCGGGGGAGAACCCAATGAGGCGTACGCTGAAACACGTTCAAATGAGCAACATGTTCGGCAATTTCGGGAATAATCTGTGCTGCACTTGCGCCGCTACCAATGATTGCTACACGTTTGTTTTTAACATCAACACTCGAATTCCACTGACTGGAATGAATGGTGTGACCTTGGTACTTTTCCAGATCCTTAAATGCGGGCGTATTGGGATGACTTAATGGACCTGTCGCGTTAATGACGAATTTCGCTTCAACCTGTTTTCCATCAGCAAAGGTCAATTGCCAGTATTTTTCGTTATCGTGCCAGTGCATTTCTGACACCGTGGCATTTAACTCCACATATTCATCAAGAGAAAACGTTTTAAATATATGATCCGTGTAAGCGCAAAGTTCGTCACGCTTAGCAAACATTTCTGTCCAGTCGTAAGGGACATCGGCAAGAGAATAAAGTGGTGACTGCACGTCAACCGCCGCACCTGGGTAAGCATTTTGACGCCAGGTACCACCACTGAAATCGCGGCGTTCAAAAATCTTAAATGATGTGTAGCCTTGCTTTAGACAATTGATCGCGGCTATCTGACCACCGAAGCCGCTGCCTATAATCGCAATATCTAACTTCACGAGTGTGTTGTTCAATAATCAAAAACATCATGCTACTCGAGACGTTAAGTGAATGTAAACAGGGTTAACTTAAACATTAACGACGTCAGTCACGATCCTGTATTTGCCCATCGATGCTGTGCAAGCTATGGTGAAGTAAGCTTTTCTCTGGAACGATCAATTCTATATGGCAAAACCTATCCTTATTTCTCTGCTGGCCCTGTTTACGTGCTCTGCACTCATCGTATGGATAACGTCCGGTTGGTGGGTATTACTGTTCATTTCGGGCCTATTGCTGGTAACTGCCATACATGACAGATTCCAGAAAAAGCATGCCTTGTTACGAACCTTTCCATTGCTCGCCAGGGCTAGATGGCTTATGGAGGATATCCGCCCCTTCATTCAACAGTATTTTATCGAATCAGAAACAGACGGCACGCCAATTAGCCGTATGTTTCGTAATATTGTCTATCAGCGAGCAAAGAACAGCCGCGAGACGGTGCCCTTCGGCACCAGAATAGACACCTATCGTACTGGCTATGAATGGCTCGGTCACTCAATGGCAGCGGTGGATGTGTCTCAGCTTGATTGTGATCCCAAGATCAAAATTGGCGGGCCTGACTGCACGCAACCTTATTACGCCAGCATGTTAAATATTTCAGCTATGAGCTTTGGCTCACTGAGCCAAAACGCCCTCATGGCACTGAATCACGGCGCCGCCCAAGGGCAGTTTTATCATAACACTGGAGAAGGCGGGATCAGCCCCTACCATCTGGCCGGTAATGCCGATTTAGTGTGGCAAATTGGCACGGGATATTTTGGCTGTCGCGATGAAGAGGGTCAGTTCTGTGAAGAAGCGTTTATTAAAAATGCACTGCGTCCGCAGGTCAAAATGATCGAGATTAAGATTTCGCAGGGTGCTAAGCCAGGCCACGGTGGGATATTACCCGCGGATAAAAACACGCCAGAGATTGCGGCAATTCGCGGCGTTGAGCCGCATACGCAAGTTGACTCACCACCGACTCATAAAGCATTTACCACTCCACTTGAATTGGTTGAGTTTATCGCGCGATTGAGAGAGCTCAGTCAGGGCAAACCCATTGGCTTTAAACTGGCTATCGGTCGAAAAAGTGAATTTATGGCCATATGTAAAGCCATGCATCAGCGCAATATCACGCCAGATTTTATTACGGTAGACGGCGGCGAAGGTGGCACGGGCGCGGCTCCTTTGGAGTATACAAACTCTATTGGGGCCCCGCTTAATGAGGGGCTGGCGTTTGTCGATGACTGTCTGCACGGTTTTGGCCTACGCAACAGGGTAAAAATCATTGCGTCTGGAAAAATCATCAGCGCGTTTCATTTGGTGAAACAGATTGCGCTTGGCGCCGATGTTTGCAACAGCGCCAGGGGCATGATGATGGCGTTGGGATGCGTACAATCTCTTACCTGCAACACTAATCGCTGTCCGACGGGGGTAGCGACACAGGCTCCGGCGCTGTTTAAAGGCCTTGTGGTTAAAGATAAAGCAATCAGAGTAGCGCAATTTCAACGTAAAACTGTGCATGCAGCAATGGATATCATTTCTTCTGCGGGGCTAAGTCACCCGGATGAATTAAATCGCAGTCACGTATTCAGACGCATTAGTCAATCTCAAGTATTGAGATATGATGAAATCTACCCGACTGTACCCACTGGCGCGATGCTCGAGGATAAAGCACCGAAGCGACACCTATTACACCTTCATGAGGCAGATGCCAACACGTTCGCACCGCGAAATCAGATCATTAAGATTGCCAATATTGCGGATGTATCAACGGTGTGAATGACGCTTATTCAATTGATTTACATCACAGTATTTAAAGACGAAGTAGGTTATGGTGAATCCATAAACGGGGCAAAGTAGGAGAGAGACAATGTCATCCCACTATCAACGTGTACTGGTAGCACTGGACATCTATAATTCATACGACGCTGTACTCAATAAAGCACTGCAAATTGCCGAAGATAAAACGCAGGTACATCTGCTGCACGTCACCTTTCCTCAAACCAGTTTTGAACCCTATGGATTGTATTTAGAGCGCGATTTTACGCTGGAAATTACAGAGCAGGCAGAGCAGAAGTTGCGTGATATTGCGGATAAAAACCAGCTTAATAAAGACCATGTTTATGTCAAAGTTGGCCCCGCCGCAGACATGATCCACAACACTGCAGAGGCCATTGATGCCGATTTAATTGTCATCGGCACCCATGGTAAGAGCGGCATGAAATTACTACTCGGTTCCACTGCCAACGCGGTATTACATGGCGTAAACACCGATGTACTTGCGGTTCGAATCAAAGACTGAGTGCGGTCGACGTTAATTTACATCGCAAGCCGTTAACTTGCAGAGGATTGCCTTTCTTCTTTAAGATGTTGCCCGAAAAACTAAAGCAACATACCCAGGAGAAAGCAACATGTCTTTGAAGTTCAAAGCATGGACAGGTGCCGTTGGCGCTGTGACATTGAGTGTGTCGTCTGCACTCGCTACCCCGTTCACTATTGAAGACTTACCCCGCGTACAGCACGCGGGCAATGTCACCGTTTCTGCAAACGGTGACGTCACCGCCTACACATTATCCGTACCGAGAAATATGCTCGCTGGTGATGAAGACGGCAGGACAGACACCCACCTTTACATTATTAAAGGCGATAACGCGCCAGTAAGATTTATCGGTACAGAAGGCAGTATATCTGGCCTGCAATTCAGTGCTGATGGAAATAAGTTGTATTTCAGAAGCAAGCGTGACGGTGATAAAAACACCTCGCTTTACCATATTTCCATGCAAGGTGGTGAAGCAAGCAAAGTGTTCGAGTTTGATACGGCGATAGGCGATTACGCATTATCACCGGACAACAATACACTTTACTTTGTCGCCAAGCCTAAGCAGGACAAAGACGACCTCAAAGACAAAGGATTCAAAGCTTACGCGTACGAAGAAGATCAGCGCCTGGCAGGCATCTGGAAGGTGTCGTTACAAGATCAAAGCGCTGAAGCGAGTCCGCTATTTGCAGAAGGCCACGTTAGCGAATTTGAATTATCTGAAGACGGAAAGCAAATTGTCGCTGCGGTTGCACCAACCAACCTGATTGATGATTACTATATGCAACGTGATTTGCATGTCATCGACGTAGACGATGCAGAGATAACCGCCACAGTTGATATACCAGGTAAACTGGGCACCTTCGTCTGGTCTGGCAATGGCGAACATATTGCACTGCTTGCTGGTACCGACATTCACGATACGTCAACGGGCGTATTAATGCTCGCAGATCCTGACAATGGTGCTCTGACCCAGCTAACAGCTGATGCCATGCAGCATGTAGTAGATATTGATTGGCTTGATAACTCTTCAATGCTTGCTGTAGCCCATCGTGGCGTGGAAAGTGCCCTTGTGGTGTATGACACACAAGGTATTGAACGTAAGGTATTCACAACGCCAGAGGATATTTTGGTGAGAAGTGCGGATATTGGCGGCGACAATGTTCGCATCATTGCCGACAGTCCAACACATCCCCGTGCCGTTTTTGCTGCTACAGCAAGTAACGTAACGAAACTGACCAACCACAACCAGTGGCTGGCAGATAAATCCCTCGCCGTACAATCAACCTTTACGTTCAACGCGCGGGATGGCCAGAACGTAGAGGGGCTACTGATTACACCCAATGGCGACAAACCGAAAAATGGCTGGCCATTGATCCTGACTGTTCATGGCGGTCCAGAAGCACATTACAGTGATGGTTGGCTAACTGGCTATTCTCTGGCAGGGCAATTCGGTGCAGCACAGGGTTATGCTGTATTTTATCCTAACTATAGAGGCTCAACAGGGCGTGGCGTAACTTATGCTAAAGCGCACCAGAATGATTATGCCGGGAAGGAGTTCAACGACCTGGTTGACGGCGTCAAAGCGCTCGCGGAGCAGGGCATTGTGGATGCGAAGCGTGTTGGTATCACCGGCGGTTCATACGGTGGCTATGCCTCAATGTGGGGGGCAACAGCGCTTTCAGAGCATTTCGCTGCAGCAGTGGCCTTCGTGGGAATTTCCAACCAGGTATCTAAATTTGGTACCAGTGATATCCCTAAAGAAATGCATCTTGTACATTCGCTTAAATGGCCTTGGGAAGATAATTGGATGAATCTGATTGAACGCTCTCCCGTTTTCCATGCTGGCAAGAGCACAACGCCAACGTTAATTTTACACGGTGAAGAGGACACGCGTGTGCATCCGAGCCAGTCTATGGAGCTTTACCGGTCCTTAAAGGTCCGCACAGACACACCAACCAGGCTGGTCTTTTACCCAGGTGAAGGGCATGGTAATCGTAAAGCCGCAGCACAATATGACTATGCATTGCGCCTGATGCGCTGGATGAATACCTACCTTGCAGAAGACGCGACCAGAAAAGATCCCATGCCAGAGTTCGACTTAGGCATGAAGGAACGTCTGGAATCTTCGAAAAGTGATAAAGACTAAAACACAGTATTGTGACCAGTAGGGGCTTTTGAGCCCCTTTTTATTTAAGGTTTTCACTTCGGTGTGCCGATATTGGAATAACAAATCACATTTCACTGATTTGTCTACAGGTAATTTGAATACACTGCTACTATCAGTGGTGTTGCTTAATTAAGAGTCCTATCAATGTCGAGAAGAAACCAGCATATTGTCGATAAGGAAGTGACATTTTCTGACAATGAAGAACTTGTGTCGGTAACCGATACCCGCGGCGTCATCAGCTATGCAAATGCCGAGTTTTGTAAAGTTGCGGGATATGAAGAGAGCGAACTTGTAGGGAAAAATCACAACATTGTCCGACACCCGGATATGCCAAAAGCCGCGTTTGCCGACATGTGGGAAAAGCTAAAATCGGGCAAAGCCTGGCGAGGAGCGGTAAAAAATCGCTGTAAAGATGGCAAGTACTATTGGGTAGATGCTTTTGTAACGCCGGTATTTGAAGGTGGCAAACTGACGGGCTATCAGTCGGTTCGAACCACACTGTCACGAGACGTGAGAAGCCGCGCGGAGCGTCTCTACGAACAAATAAATGCGGGTTCAAGTATCGATGAGCCGTTCTGGAAGCAATTTAAAATGCGCGCTGCATTATTTGCGTTGCTGTCTGTATTGGCAATTGTCGGGAGTTTTTCTTTACCCTCGCTAAGTATCACTCTACCTGTTATTGCGTTGGGATGTTTTTATATCGAGATTTTTGCTATCCCAGGGGAAATAAACAGTTGGAAACAGAATTACGACAGCGTTTCTCGGATCGTATACAGCGGTAATGGTTCCGCAGACGTGTTGCGCTTCAGAGAAGCGATGCATGCAGGCCGTTCAAGAACCATACTTGGGCGGGCGACTGACGGTGCCAAGGCGTTGCTTGACAGCGCACTGCAATTAAAATCCGCATCTGAAAAAACCCGTGAAGGTGTTGAACGACAAACACATGAATTGCATCAACTCGCCGCGGCGATGGAAGAGATGTCAGCAACGATAAAGGACGTAGCGCACAACACTACCAATACATCTGAAAAGGTCGATGCGGTACACGCGGATTGTCGAAAGGCAACAGGGTCCATGGACAATACCATGAAGATCGTTTCAGCATTGGCTGACGAGGTTGCCGATTCTGCCACATCGTCCGAGCAGTTGGCTAAAGAAGCAGAGCAAATTGGTGAAGTCATCAGGGAGATTCAGGGTATTGCCGATCAAACTAACCTGTTAGCCCTGAACGCTGCCATTGAGGCTGCTCGTGCGGGTGAACATGGACGAGGGTTTTCAGTGGTCGCAGAAGAGGTGAGGGCACTGTCTACCCGCACCCACAAAGCCACTGAGCAGATTCAGAATTCCATGTCTGAAATCCAGGATACGTTACTGAATTGGGCCAGCAAGATGCAGCGTGGTAAACAAACTGCCGAACAGTGTCTTGAGGAAACCAAAGATACCGTTCATATCATCAATAAAGTCTATGAGGATGTAACAACCATCGCTGATTTCGCCACTCAAATATCGACTGCCGCAGAGGAACAAAGCGTGGTGGCAGAGGAGATCAGTCGTAATGTGATGAACGTTAATCGCGAGGCTGATTCGAACCTGGCACTGGCTGAAGATGTATCTACACAATCTGACAGTATCACGAAACGTTCCGAGAGCCTGGCTTCACTGCCATTGAGTTTCAAACCCTAGTGTTAAGCATTTAGCTGATAAGAGCGCAACTTCCGATATGCTGGTTTGAATCTTTCATGATTCATACCAGCATATTCGATTTCTCCCTGAATCTTTAGCCTGATAAAGTGCTTTGTCTGCGAGGTTTATGTGGTCTGAAATTGTGCCGCTTTGGCAGACCATCACTTCTACCGCACCGATACTAATAGTAACGAAAAGATTGTGCTCTTTATAATTAATTGACATTGACTCTACGGCATGACGCATTTTTTCTAGTGCTCTATGTGCATCTTGTTGATTGTTATTGGCAAGAATTACAGCAAATTCCTCACCACCTAATCTGGCTAGATAATCATCCGAGCGACAGCTATCATGAATTTTATTTGCGACGCTTTTTATAACTTCATCACCTGCATCATGACCGTAAGTGTCATTTACCTTTTTAAAGAAATCGATATCAATGATACC
The DNA here is from genome assembly GCF_000429145.1 of Aestuariibacter salexigens DSM 15300. Classification (GTDB taxonomy): domain Bacteria; phylum Pseudomonadota; class Gammaproteobacteria; order Enterobacterales; family Alteromonadaceae; genus Aestuariibacter; species Aestuariibacter salexigens. Next base: position 588,121 of record NZ_AUBH01000001.1, on the reverse strand, counting down.
GATGCAGCATTGAACGTCATTTTCTTCTAGCATCTTACTATGCTCAATAAAAGCGCGGCGATTTGGCAGCCCTGATAGCGCATCAGTCATTGCCAGCTCGAGTAATCTTTCTTCAGCTTTAGCTCGCGCCATTTCGAGACCAACCGCATAAAATAGACCAGATAAAGCGTCGAGCAGTGGCTGCATGAAAATTGCGTCACTGTCTATGTATGGTGTTGCTTTATTGGCTAACCCGATCATCCCAACGGTCTTATCTTTCAACTTGATAGGTAAGCCCATGAAACGGTTTATTCTTGGGTGACCTTTAGGTGTGCCCCGGGAAGCAGGATGTGAGGCAGGGGAGTTACTCAACACCTTCTCACCGGTAACGATGACTTGCCCAAAAAGATTATCAAAGCTATCGAAATAAAGGTCGCGTTCTCGATACCGTTGAACCAATTGAGAACTAACATCATCCCAGGATATATCCGAAATCGCGTGAATAAAGAGTCGCTGCGCAGATGCTGATTCTATAATTTCTCCGATAAACGCGAATTGACTGTCTGTAATTTCAATAAGTTCAGGTAATATCGCCTGACAGGCGCTGGTTAGGTCGTTATCTCTAAGATAATTTGCTCTCGCTTTATTAATAAAGCTTAGTAGTTGCGTTTTCTTCTTTTCAGTGAGTTCCTGCTCCATCCTTTGGGTTATATCACGGTGAATACCTGCTAGCCTCATGGGCTGTCCGTTACCATCACGCTCGACCACTTTACCGTAAGTCTCGATCCATACCCAGTGTCCATCAGCATGGCGCATTCTTAATTGAGCACTGTATACATCAATTTCGCCAGATAAATGCTTACTAAGCGTTTTATCTACTCTTTGGATATCAGCGGGATGAATCAACTGCCTGAAGAAGCGAACGCTTGTATCGAAATCTTCGATACTTAGCCCTAACATGTCGCACCATTTTCGATTTACCTGATTAACGTCCGCGGTGATGTTCCAGTCCCAAGTTCCTAATTCTGAGGCCTCAAGTAATAACCGCATTCGTTGATTTGTTTCATTTAGTCTATCTTCAATATACTTCTGCTCACTAGTATCGAATAAAAAGGCCTGAATATTTATAACGTTGCCTCTTGAATTGAAAGTTGCGTTTGAAAGCATACTTAACCAAACATTTTTTGATGCGGAGTGAATACATAGCTTGCATGAATTTGTTAGTGCGCCTTCCTGATGATAATGAATCGCCTCGTAAAAATGTGCTTCACTTTCATTTGTCAGGATATCCTGAATGGTGACATTTCCTGATAACAGTTTTTTGTGACTGATACCTAAAATGCGTTCACAGTTTTTTGAAACTTGAGTGAGTTTTAATCCATTATCAACATTCCAGGTAACTTGAACGATTGGAGATATTTCAATAAGATTCCGTTCTTGAGTCATGCTGTCGAGTTCATGACTAATATTCAACTGTCTCTCGACCATCCGACTGATACTTTTCAGCGTACTTTTCTGAGAATCTGATAATTTTTTAGGAGACGTATCGGCAAGAAAAAGTACGCCGACAATACTTCCGTTTAAATGTAGGGGGTATCCGGCGATAAATCGTAATTTTGGTTGTCCATCCATCACAATTAAATTTTCAAATTCACTATCTAACGCCGCGTCTTCGATAAAGAGTATTCCTTGATTCACTAGAATAGCATCGAATAACAGTTTGCAATCTTCCGTGACGTCGAGCTCACCTCGTGATGCAATAGTAATGAATTGGCCTCCCCCTGCCACACTCAGAGAGACTATAGGCAACGAAAATATCTCTGACACAACACCAACCAATTCATCCATGTTCTCCAATACATCAGCATTAAGTCCTAAGCTCAAATAGTTCTTGTCACTCGGTACGTCTTTCATGTCATAGATCTCTTTCAAATAAATAACACGTAAATGCTAAATTGGTAGAGCATCCTAAATACTAGGCTAATAGGTAGTTAGATTACAATTTTCACAGAAGGTATGACCTTTCCCCCTCAAACTAAGCCACCGGTTGAGGGAGATTTTTATTGGGGGCCGGTCAATTCCATCGGTGTTAACTGTCCTAATGAGCGAGGATATTGAAAATTATAAGGCTGTCGGCTTTGATGACTTTCTGGGTAAACCTACTGAAATGGAAGAACTGTTCAACATGCTCAAACGATTTTTTAAATGAAAATGAACTATTAAAGCAGGGAAGGGACTACGAAGAGCCCCTGTCATTCAGACTAGCCTCACCCCCGGGTTGGCAGCAGATGATTCGGCCCTTTGCCCACGTGCGGTATCCTCGACATAAGATGTAGATAAAATCGTATCGACAAAATGCCACTCACTCTCTACTTTATCTGCTGTAAATGTCAGTGTCATGAATCCACGATTATTCACATTCACATACTGAAGATCTTCAACCAGTTGTACAATACCGGCTTCCGTCGCCAGTGCATCTTCAGGGGCGATGGAAAGGTACTCTTCCAGGCCGGGAGAGGAAACTGAAGGCGTGGCAAACTCAACGCCAACAAGGTCACCCGACGCATCTTTCAGATTAATTGCCCATGCATTGTGGGTATCACCCGCCAGTACAACCAGATTTTTGTTTAGTTGTTTGGCGGTGCCAAGTACCACTTCTCTTTCATACGCATAGCCATCCCATGCATCAAGATTGTACGGAATAGCAGGTAGCTGCAATAACGCCATGACATTTGGCGTGAGTCGACCGATATTCGCCTGCAGATAGGCTAGCTCTTCAGGTGTCAGCGTGGGGTCGCCAGCCTGTGCTCGCTGTGCCAGAATGGCAAGCTGTGCAAGTTCGGCAAATTCACTGATTGATAGCTGTTGCGTGGCAATGGCGGCAGGCAGCGACATACGTCCCATCAGAACCTGCTGACCCAAAACCTGCCACGTCGCATTCGACATGCTCATTGAGCCTTGCAACCACTGCAGCTGTTCAGCACCCAATAAGGTACGGTTGGGATCGCTGACGTCAGCAGTAAAACCGGCAGCATCCAACGATCCAGTGATCGGATTCAGATAGTTTCCATAATCGAGCTGCTGGTCACGCCCGGCAATTCGGGTATCAAGCATGTATAAATCAACCAGATTGCCAAAACTGAACTGACGATTGATGACCTCATTGTTGCCTTCTACCACCGGACGAATAGGCATCCACTCAAAATACGCCTGTAACGCATCGAGTTTACGCTGCTCGTAGTCACCTTCTTCAAACTGATGATTCTCTGCACCGTCTTGCCATGCGTCATTGGCAACCTCATGATCATCCCAGATGGCAATAAAGGGCAGGGCGGCATGAAGTCCTTGTAAACTTGTATCAGAGCGATACTGCGCATAGCGTGTACGGTAATCAGATAACGTCATCAACTCTTTATTGGGCAGCACTTCTCGGCCTATTGTTGCGGCATTTTCACTGGCGTAGCCGTCTCTGTCATATTCATATATGTAATCGCCAAGGTGTAAAACCGCATCGAGATCAGACTGCTGTGATGCCAGATCGTATACATTAAAATAGCCTGCGGGGTAGTTCGAGCATGAGACCACGGCTAGTTTGACACTCTCTACATTACCTTCAGGTAAGGTTTTGGTCATACCAATAGGTGAGCTAACGCCATTGGCCATAAAGCGATAGTAGTACGTAGTATTCGGCGTCAGATCTACAGCATCAATTTTCAAGGTGTAATCACTGGCCGCAGTAACCGCTGCGCTGCCATTGGTAACGATATCCGAAAACCCTGAATCTGTGGCAACTTCCCACTGAATATTGACCTGACCACTAAAGTTCTGCTCCAGCGGTGTAACCCGCGTCCACAGGATTACGGCCTGTTGAGTGGGATCGCCACTGGCAACACCATGCTGGAACTCGACTGGGGTAGGGGGAATATTCGGCGCTTCAGGAAGGGTGAGTTCATCACTGCCAAGGCATCCTGCTAATCCTGAAGATACGATAGCCAGCCCCACACCACGTGAAGTAAGTTTTAAAAAATGACGTCTGGTGAAAGAATTCATAATGATAGTTAATCCATTGCTATACCGATGCAGCGCTGCATCTCGAATTCAATCACCATAATGTGAAATATTTGTGAATAAAAGTGTTTTTTACGTTATTTATCAATAACGTCAGAGCGGGTAAATAAACGCTATTCCAGCAACCACCGCGTTTTCGCCATCAATATGATCAAGGCTGATTGTCGGCGCAATCTCAATGTCTCCAACTAAAAAATCATAAGCGATGGTCGCGCGGTACAGTTGTTTATTCTTTTGATAGGCGCCGCCTAATCTTTCCTGGCCTAAACCAAATCCCATACGCAGCTGTGCTACCGGGTGGTACATTGCCTGCGCCACAACAACGGTGGCGCCATCGCCGTGATGGGCATCGTTGATACGTTCATAAATTAATTCCAATCCCCATTTAGGCGTAAAGCGATATTCATATTCCAGACCAAGCGTAAAATTATCTTCGCCGTCAAAGTGGGTATTGCCAATAAAGATCCCAGGAAAGTGTTTTTTACCTTGCGCGGCAGAAACAGTTGTTGGAAGTGCAAGCAAGCATGTCACGAAAACCAAAGTACAGAATGATTTCATACAAAATTATGTCTTACAGAAAATGATCAATGAATCAATAGACTAACATAAAATATTGCGCATGCTTGAATCGGGTTTACGGTGATGGCGTTATTTTCAACAACGAAACACAGCGTTACCTGCCAAACTTAATAATTGTACCAATCATAAAAAGCACGACGGTTAGCACAGCGGTTACGGCAAATATAACCGGGTCGTTACTGATACCAAAATCACTGTTTAGAACAAACAATATCAGAACCAGCAGTGCACCAAGCACGCAGCGATACATTAATTCGCGATATGTTAAAGGCGGAACGGTTTTGCGCCGTGGTGGGATACTTCTCTTACTTTGAGATGCTGTTTTTGTCTGAGCCATATACAACTTAAAATGTGACCTAGATCTAAAAGCGGTTAGCACCGGCGTCCATACATTAGACGCACACTATTATACGTGCGAAATAACGAAACAGACTAACGAAATTTTATTATGAGAGAGTAGCGCTTTGTATCGCGCTTTGTGTCTACTTTTTGTATGTAAAGTAAAACACTTAATTTAACATAATATACATTATGCGAAGTTAAATATAAGTTTACTTTAAGCTAGATGTATCGATAAGCTCAATAACACAGCCTTCAGGCAGTGCTGAACTCTTCGCAACAAACGCATCAAAAACCCCTTGTTCACGCATGTCCTTTATCGACTTGGCTAACAAGTCAATTTTATCTTCATGACGTTTGTGCAGAACATGATAACTGGCAAGCTTAAGTCGCTCTTCATTTCTGAAATACACAGTGCGAATGCCGCTTTCACATAATAGATTGAGCGTGGTTGTTTTACTTCCGATGATGGCATCAATCGCGCCATTGACTAATGCGCTGCGCAAAAAATCAGGTGTCGCGTCAAACAAACAAATTAACCGTTGCGACTCACAATAACTTTTTCCACCACGATAGCCTCGTATAATTGCGTATGCATGGTCTTTTTGTTTTTTACATAACCGTGCGTCTTTACAAAAAAACGCGCCCTGATGTTCAATCATATATTCAGGCACAGCAATGAGATTTGGATAAAGTGAAATGACGTCCGGAATGCGCCCGGCCTCAGCGTCTAGCAACCCTTCATTCGCTAATTGCAGTCCTCGCCGCGAAGGATAAAAGTTTACGGTTGGCGTAATGCCGAGCGGCGCATACATGTGCGCAAATAATGCGGTAATTTCACTTTTGCCGACCTTTGCCGAGTAGGAATCATTTACGGCAATCTCGAAAGGTTTAGCAAAAAGATGCTTAGCATTTCCCAAAAAGAAAATTAAAGTGAAGCAAATAAAAAAACGAAACTGATGCATGCTTGTCTTACTTTTATCGGTCATGCTATATCTTAATTTCTGGTTCAATTCTTACCTACATCGTTTAGAGCATGCGCATACGATGACACGCTTAACATTGCCAAAACTGCCACTAATAAAGAGATGATTTTCTTCATATTGGAAATTCTTTTGTTCTCTGTACACTGCTTAATGTCATCCATTACATAGATACTCTGTTTATGATGAATAGGCAATTCCCGACAGTTGAAAACGAGTTGGTGGAAGAGGTGCCTCTGGCTATTTCAGTCAATGGCATTGCATTGTCTGTGATGATGATAAGTCCTTTTGACATTGAAGACTTTCTATTTGGTTTTTTTATTACCGAAGGCTTAGTCAAACACACGCTGGAACTCCAGGATCTGAATATTACTAAAACCTCTCTCGGGTTTGCCGCAGATATACAGCTTACGGGACGAAGAGAACAGCAGCTTATTAGAAAGAGACGACTGTTTGCGACACCTGCGGGTTGTGGACTCTGTCATAACGCTGCCCTTGAACAGGCATTTCTTGCACTGACCCCCTTCCCTTCACCTCATTCTGTGACAGACATTCCGTTTGCAACACTTCGGGATCGCATGAAAGATCATCAACTACTCGGTAAAAAAAGCGGTGCGCTACACGCGGCGATGTTTGTTCAAAGGAATAATAATACAATCATTTGCCGAGAGGATATTGGTCGACACAATGCACTGGATAAAGTAATTGGTGCTGCGCTGCGAAATAAATTAAATCTCGCTGACGGCTATTTAGTCATCACCAGTCGATGTGGCGCTGATTTGGTGCAAAAGGCTGTTATCGCTGATATCGATACCCTGGTTAGCTTTTCCTCCCCCAGTCAGCTAGCCGTGTCACTCGCAAAGCAGGCTTGTGCAAACCTTGTTTATTTGCCCAGAAACAATCAGCCGGTGATTTTTACACAGGCCAAGGACACACAGCATGCCTGACAAACCACGCTACGCCGGTGGCTTACCGTCGATCAAGTCTACCGTTAGTGAATTGATTAAAAGTAAACGCGTCAGACAGAACATCAATAACCTTTATAAAATGAACAAACACAAGGGCTTTGATTGTCCGGGCTGTGCGTGGGGAGATGAAAAAGACGGGACATTCAAATTTTGCGAAAATGGCGCGAAAGCCGTGGCGTGGGAGTCGACTGACAAACGGATTGGTAAGCAATTTTTCGCGCAATTTACCCTCAAGGAACTACGGGATAAAAGTAACTATTGGTTGGAATCTCAAGGCCGTCTCGTCGAACCTCTGCGATACCATTGTGACACAGATAAATATCATCCTATTTCGTGGCAACAGGCTTTTGCACTGATTGCCCAAAAGCTTAACGGTCTTGACGATCCCAATCAGCTGGAGCTCTACACCTCGGGCCGCGCCAGTAATGAAGCAGCATTTTTGTACCAGTTATTCGGCAGGGCTTTTGGCACGAATAACTTTCCTGACTGCTCGAATATGTGTCATGAAGCCAGTGGCATCGCGCTTAAACAATCTATTGGTGTGGGCAAAGGCACAGTCGTTCTCGATGATTTTAATCATACTGAGTGTATTTTTGTGTTTGGTCAGAACCCTGGCAGTAACCATCCGCGTATGCTCAACGCACTCAGGAAAGCGGCTAAAAATGGCACGAAGATCGTCACGTTTAATAACCTTAAAGAAGTTGGATTACAAAGATTTGCCAGTCCTCAGGCCCCTGCGGAGCTATTTGGCTTAAGTCGGACGACAATCAGTCATGACTATCTTACGCCGAAACTGGGTGGCGATTTAGCCGCAGTACGAGGCATTGCCAAAGCGATTCTGGATACCTATCCGCAGGCAATTGACCATGACTTCATTAAGCACCACACACAACGTTTTGACGCCTATACAGAGGTTGTGAATGCCACGTCATGGCAGCAGATTGAAAAGCAAAGCGGTTTATGCAAACCACAACTTGAACATGCTGCACACATTTTTGCTACGGCAAAAAACAGGATCTCCGCCTGGGCGATGGGGATCACACAACACCGACACTCCGTCGCCACCATCCGAGAAATCAGCAATTTACACTTGTTAACGGGTGCCATCGGCAAAAAAGGTTCCGGGCTTTGTCCTGTCAGGGGGCATAGCAACGTTCAGGGTAACCGAACAATGGGCATTGTTGAGCGCCCTACTCCGGATTTTCTCAATAAATTACAACGACGTTTTGTTTTTGCGCCACCAACTAAACCGGGGCATAAAACCTACGATGCGATTAAAGCGCTTCACACGTCGGCGAGTAAGATACTGATATGTCTGGGCGGCAATATTGCTGCAGCATCGGCAGACACGGCATATGCACAGGAAGCACTGGGCAAAGCTGATTTTATTGTCAATATTGCGACCAAGTTAAATCGCACTCATGTTAATTTGAAACACGATGGTTTATTACTGCCATGCCTTGGCCGCACTGAGATTGATCGAAAACAGGGTGTACCACAAATCATTACCGTCGAAGATACATTCAGCATGGTACATGGCTCGATGGGCTCATGTGAGCCGATTAGCGCCTCAGCGAAATCCGAAATCGACATCGTCGCAAATATCGCTGATAAGGTTTTGGGCGCCAGAGTAAGCATCGATTGGCAACGATATGCTGCTGATTACAGTGCCATTAGAGATGCCATTGCAGATACCATCGATGGTTTCAATAATTTCAATCATCATATTAAGCAACCAGGTGGTTTTCATTTACGCAACGATGCAGCACACAAATGTTGGAACACTGACTCTGGTTTTGCGGAATTTTTCACCGGCGATTTACCGTCGAGTCTTTATCCAGATGACGTCGCAGAGATTGTAGAGAAAGCCAATGAGCCGGTCTTTACGTTACAAACCCTTCGTTCACATGACCAATACAACACCACAGTTTATGGCTTTAATGACAGATATCGCGGTGTTAATGGAAAACGAAATGTGTTGTTCATGAATAAAGTTGATATGCAGTTTTTATCTATTTTTTCCGGACAACGCGTCGACGTCACCACGCTTTGGAATGACAATACCAAAAGGCAGCTGCGAGGCATGGAAGTTGTTGAGTACGACATCCCACAGGGCAATGTGGCAGCTTACTATCCTGAAGCCAACCCGCTGGTTCCATTTGAGAGCGTTGGCGAGCAGTCAATTACTCCCACATCAAAATCCATACCGGTAGTTATTACGTTAAATAGAATTAATCTTGAAGCTGCCTTTTGAAGACACACGGTTTAACAGTTTCATATTGTTGGATGTACGAGTATGCTATTGAAACTTCGTCTAAAATTCTGTCTATTGGAGCGGCGAATGACATTAAACGTGGCACGTTTTTTAACTCTCTTGGCAGCCATTGCACTACCTATTACAGGTAACGCAATAACCTTCAGAGTTATCGACCAGGAGGGGAATCCCGTCGAAAACGCCGTCATCAGCGTGACCCAGAAAGAAGCAACGCCCCACAACGTCAGCGACATGGCTATCATGGACCAGGTAGACAAACAGTTTTTGCCGAAGGTGTTGGTTGTCAAAGCCGGACAACGGGTCGCGTTTCCAAATAGTGATGATATTCGCCATCATGTGTACAGCTTTTCCGAGCCAAAACCATTTGAGATCAGGTTGTATAAAGGCACTGAAGCGGCTCCTGTATTGTTTGATAAGCCAGGCATCGTGGTGCTGGGATGTAACATCCACGACCAAATGGTCGGCTATATTTACGTGACTGGGAACGAACTTATTTCGCTTACGGATGCGAATGGGACAGGTAAACTGGAAGTGCAAGAATTAAATGAAGTCACAATCTGGCATTCCCGTTTATCCGTCAGTCATGCGGAGAGGCAAACGTTACCCGTTGTTATCACTGATGGTACTGCCACCTTGTCTCTAGAACTTCTTCCGGAGCAAGAAGCAAAACAAGAACGCACTTTTGGTTCAAGAAAATTTGGTCGAGGGTAACGCGCTAGATGGCTCAGGTTTCGCTTAACCAAAAAATATTCCGCGCGATTGTTGGCCTCATAATAGTGGCCATCGCCACCATTATGATTAATGTGTGGACATCTACAAATGAATTTGCCAGTCAACAACTAGCTACCAAATTACAAGTCTCGCAAAACGTATTAGAAGAGGTGCTTAGTACTCGAGAAGAACAATTAATTAGCTCGTCAAGTGTATTGGCCGATGACTTTCCGTTCAGAAGTGCCGTGAACGATGTCCTCAACGATCAGGACACGAAAACTATCGACAGTTTGCTGAGTAATTACGGCGAGCGGATAAATGCAGACTTGATGGCGCTGTTATCTCTGGACGGAGACACAATTACCAGTGTTCCAGACAAGTTAGAAAAAGGCAGCGCTTTCGTTTATCAACAATTGTTGCGCAATGTGCTATCGCAAGGTGGAGCGCTGGGGCTCATTGAACAATCTGACAAGCTTTATCAGGTAGTGTTATTAACGGTAGATCTCCCCGCTCCCATTGCCATTGTCATGATCGGTTTTGAACTTGACGATGCCATCACGCAACGTCTCAAATCAGTGACGCAGCTTGAGACCTCAATACTTGTCACGCGAAAGGATAAAGACTCGTTATTAATCAGTACAATAGACGCGCTATCTGAAGATATGCTGATTGCATCAGTCAATGCCACACCAGAGTGGGTATCCATTGCTCTTGGCGATAATTTATCGTTCACATCCAGTGAGTTTGTGTTAGCTGAGTCTGAAGAACAAAAGATTTCAGTTTTCGTCTCAGCTGACTTAAATGAGCTTTACGAACAGTTCACTACACTGCAAAAAAACATCGCACTGATAGCATTTATCGCGATCCTTTTGGCGATGGCGCTGGCGGCATATATGTCGAAGAGGTTGGCGAATCCCCTCACCTATCTATCGATATTAGCCAAAAAAATATCGTCAGGTGACTACACCTCGAAAGTAGAGCGAACTTCAAGCCTTAAAGAATTTAATCAGCTGGCCAACGCGTTTGACAGCATGCAGCAGAATATTAAACAACGTGAGGCTGAAATTACCTATCAGGCACAGCATGACCCACTCACAACGCTTTACAATCGACATCATACTGGGCGGTTGCTAGACAGTTACCTGCAAGAAGGCAAAAGTTTTCAGGCAGTGGGTATTAATATATACGGATTCAGAGGTATCAACGATACCTTTGGTTATCAGAACGGTGATGCCAGTTTAAAAATATTAGCGAAGCGTGTATCAGAATTAGGTGGTTTGTCTGCACGCCTGACCGGCGGCGAACTACTCTGGGTACCAGATAAAAATACCAGCATTGATGAGCTTAAAGACATAAAGCAGCATCTGGAGACCCCCATAGAATTACAAGACGTTGTCATCAATTGCAAACTGGTTATCGGCATTTTGCATTGCCCGGACAATGCAACAGATTCCGAAACCCTGTTTAAACGTCTTAATATCGTGCTGGATGAGGCGCAAATTACTAACAACCTTGTTTTAGAGTTTGACCCCCAGCTGGAAAGTCGCTATGCGAGACGCTTATCCATCATCACTGAATTAAAAAAGGAACTTAAACTCCAGCCTGGCGATTTGTCACTGCATTATCAACCCAAACTGGATTTACGCAGCGGAAAGATATGTGGCGCTGAGGCGCTGATTCGTTGGAATAGCGCCAGTCTGGGTTTCGTACCTCCAGATGAGTTTATCGCCGTTGCAGAGCACGCAGGCTTTATTGAGTTGGTCACAGACTGGGTGATCCAGCGCGCATTGGCAGACAGTGCGAATTTTAGACAAGCCGGCTTAGAACTGACCATCGCGTTGAATATGTCCGCGAAAGATATTATGCGCCCAGAGCTTTTGGACGTTATTGCAAAAAATCAGCAGCCTGGACAGGTTGCCAATGAAGAAATATCACTTGAGATAACAGAAAGCGATTTGGTCAGCGATCCTGATAAAGCAATTGACCGTCTGATGGAAATTCGTCAGGCAGGGTTTGCCATTGCGATTGACGATTTTGGTACCGGTTATTCGTCACTTGCCTATTTAAAAAATCTGCCCGTCGATTACCTTAAAATTGACCGCAGTTTCGTAATGACTTTAGACAGTGACGAAAACGATCGAACCATCGTGCAAACCATTTTAGAACTATCCGAAAATTTTGGTCTCGATGTTATCGCCGAGGGTGTTGAAAACCAGGAATCACTGAAACTACTGAAGCAATACGGTTGTGCAATGGTACAAGGGTATTTCGTGTGCAGGCCTGTACCCGCGGATAAATTTGTGGAATGGTGCAATGAGAACACAACAACTGACTGGTTTAAACATGAACACGAATAATGTGCTGCTCGCATGTTGCATCCTTGGATGCACATTTAGTTCGTCAGCTGTCTTTGCTGCAGAAGGTAAATTGATTGGTACAGCGGGCCTGACACAGGTAGAGGGCTCGGGCGGCGGCGGTATAGTGCCGTGGGCAACGCTGAGTGGTTATGACAGCCGCGAACAGGTTTCAGTCAGTGCGACTGCTACACAAGTCGATGTTGATAACTACCGTCTTAACATGCTGGGAGCGAGTGCGTCATTTTATGATCGACTGGAAGTCAGCGTGGCTCATCAACGATTCGATTTAAAATCACTTGGCGGTGATATTCGCCAGAACATCGTGGGCGTTAAATACCGAGTGTATGGCGACGTGGTGTATTCAGACTGGCCGCAGATAAGCGTAGGATTGCAGCACAAGCGTCTTGAAGATAATGCGATTGCTAACCTGGTTGGCGCGCAAGACGACAGTGGCACGGATTTTTATGTCGCGGCAACTAAAGTGCATTTAGGCGCCGTCGGAGGCTATAACCTGGTATGGAATGTTGCGGCCAGGGCAACAAAAGCCAATCAAATGGGTCTGCTAGGGTTTGGCGGCTCGCAAAACGATTCTTACGAATTGATGGCCGAGGCATCAATTGGTGTTTTATTTTCAAGACACTTTGCACTCGGCATGGAATACAGACAAAAGCCAGATAATCTTGGATTAGGTGAAGAGGACTGGACAGATTTCTTTGTGACGTACATTCCCAGCAAAGACTTTAGCCTCACCCTTGCCTGGGCTGACCTTGGCAGTATTGCTGGCGCATCAGATCAGAAAGGTCTGTATCTCTCTTTTAATGGACAATTATGGTGAGCAGTATGAAAAATCTCATCTTTATCGCGCTTGTTTCATGGTTTATTGCTGGCTGTGCATCGAATAACACATCGGTGTATTCGCAGTTGGGAGGCCAACCAAAAGTTGAACAGATTGTTGATAATTTTATTACCGAGATTGAATTTGACCCTATCATGTTTGAATATTTCAAAGATTCTGACATAGGGCGTTTTCGAGAAAAAATGATTGAACATCTGTGTTTTCTGACAGGTGGGCCTTGTGAATACACGGGCGACACCATGGTCCAGGTGCACACCGGCATGAATGTCACAGAGTCAGACTTCAATCACGGTGTGGATCTGTTTATTGCAGCCATGAATAAGGCGGATGTCCCCCATCCTTTGCAAAACAAGGTGTTGGCGGTTATGGCCCCTACCCGTAAAGAAATCATCTACCTGTAACGCCCACGAGATTCCTTATTTATGGCTGAACTGTTATCCGAACTGATTGAAGAGGCTGTCGCGTCACCAGAGTCTGGTGAGTCCGCCGCGATCGCCGAAGCAATGTTAGTCGAAGATGCAGATGACATCGCGCTGTTTCTGGAATCATTGCCGGTAGAGCAGCGTTTAAGTGCATGGCAGGAAGTACCTGACAGCAAAAAGCTGGAAGTTCTGGTCGATATGCGCGCCGATCCGCGCGAGCCCATTATTGATCGATCCGATAGCAGCGATTGGGAAAAGCTTTTCAAAGACATCGATGCCGAGCAATTACTTGAGCTTGCAAATTCACTGCCAGATAAGATTGTCGGTCAGGCTTTGTCTGCGATGGACCGTCAACAGCAACAGTACTTTACTGACGCCAGTGCCTATGCAGAAAATCAGATTGGCCATTGGCTTAGCCACGAGATCCTTGCACTGCCCCTCACTGCAAAGGTTCGGGATGCACTGCGACTAATCCGACGCAACGTGCCGGATCATGCTGACAGCATATTTTTGCTCAATCGTGCAGGCCAGTTTTCTACTGCAGTTAAGCTCACCAGCGTTTTTGGTGCGCCTGAGCACGTGCCACTGGTAGAGCTAGCTGAAGAATACATTGATATCATTAAAGGCGCGGACGATTGTACTGCGGCGGCTCGTCTAGTGCAGGATTCAGGCTTTAGTTCACTGCCGGTTGTCGATGAGGATAATCGCCTGCTTGGCCGCATAGACATTACCAATGCCTGTGAATTGGTTAATGAGTACTACGAAAGGCAGGTGATGTCTTCAGCCGGTATGGACGAGGAGGAAGACCTGTTTGCACCGGTGCGCAAAAGCGCAAAGAGCAGAGCTATCTGGCTTGGCGTAAACTTGTTAACGGCGTTCCTGGCATCCTGGTTTATTGGATTATTTGAAGCGACGCTACAACAAGTTGTCGCCTTGGCGGTATTAATGCCAGTGGTTGCAAGTATGGGCGGCATAGCGGGTAGCCAGACCCTAACGCTTATCGTGCGTGGACTGGCGTTAGGGCAAGTCACCAACGCCAACCGTAAAGCCCTGCTCGATAAAGAGCTACGCGTTGGAGGTTTGAATGGCGTGGTATGGGCGATTGTGATTGGTATCGTCGCGTATTTCTGGTTTTCAGAGCCGTTATTGGGTCTGGTGATCGGGCTTGCCATACTGGTCAATATCATCACGGCTGCCATTGCCGGTGTGCTATTACCGGTTATCCTGAATAAACTCAAAATAGACCCCGCATTATCAGGCTCGGTGATCCTCACAACTGTGACAGATATTGTCGGTTTCGTCGCGTTTTTGGGATTGGGGACCCTGTTTCTGTTGTAATGGCGGAAGCGAAGACAATTGCTTTGTCAAGGAGATGCCCGACTAGAGCGTTCGGGCATGACGGGCGTTTGAAAGCGTTCGGGCATGACGAGGGAACGACGCGAAGGCGGAAATCTACTCCGCGTCCTCGCCTGGAAATCGATCTGCTGTCTTACCAATCACGCGCCAGCGTGAACGAGGATTGATGATAGTAGGACGAGTCAGAATAAGGTTATTGGGATATACCACGGTTTCTCTATCATCCGTAATCAGCCTCGTGTTAAACAGATTCACATCGGCAATATACCCTTCTATGTAATTATCGCCGTCTATCACGCGGATAAAGTTTCCCCGTCGGAATGATGTGTGAAACAGCAATACGAAATAAGACGTCACGCTACTTAACAACGACCAGGTGGCAAATAAAGCAACGCCCGTTAATGTGATCAAAGACGTGGAAATGACCAGCAATCCACCGAAATCAATTCCCCAAACAATTAGCAAAAGAGAAATAGTCAGCACACTAGTGATAAGACGTATGGTGTGCTGCGCTTTTTTTGATGCGGGCGCTTTGAGTTTGCTTTGCCCCACACCTTTCTCTATTCGTGGCAGCGCGAAGCGCGTAATCAGCATATGCATTACTAACACCGCAAGTGACCAGGCAAGGTTCACAGCATAGGTTTCCCCCCATAAGACTAACGATGAGAACCACGCATTTTGTAGCATTAATTATTGACCTTCAGTACTCAATTCAGCGAGCAGTGTACTATATTCCGGCGTATTTTCTGCAGCATAATTAAAATTTTTAAATTTCCCCGTCAGCGACGTAAAGTACTGTCTTACTTCATCTTTATCTGAGAACATATAGTTACGCGTAACTATATTATAGAGCAAATTAAACAGCACCTGCTGGCGTTCCAGACTGCATGAGGCATCTACGCTATCAAAGGCGTCCTGTTGCAGATAGACCATGTCCAACAACATTGCCTTTTGGTAGGTCACATAGTCACCCAACGTCACGCCTTCCTCGCCTGTTACTTGCATCATTTGTGAGACTGCATCTCCCTTGCTCAACAACGCTGTAAATTTAATTACTGTTTCAGTCCAGCCCGGTTGTTGATGCGACTCATACCATGCCGAAAGTTGTGAAAGATATCGTGACCAGGACAGCAGCGGATCAACAGCAGGATAAAAGCGCTTGTAGGCACGTTCGGCAGACAAACCAAGGAAACATTTCACTGTGGATAATGTCGACTGTGTCACCGGCTCATCAAAGTTACCGCCTGCCGGTGAAACTGTCCCTATCATGGTAAGACTTCCTATACTTTGGTCAGCCGTTTGAACGACTCCTGCTCGCTCGTATACGCTCTTAATGGACGACTCCAGATAAGCTGGAAAGCCCTCCTCGCCAGGGATCTCCTCCAAGCGCCCCGATGTTTCACGCATTGCCTGCGCCCAACGTGACGTTGAATCGGCAATCAGCAAAACGTCCAGACCCATTTGACGATAATATTCGCCTAATGTAATGCCGGTGTAGATGGAGGCCTCTCTGGCTGCTACCGGCATTGACGAGGTATTACAGATGATAATTGTGCGATCCATCAACGTACCACCACTGTGCGGGTCGTTCATTTGTGGAAATTCGGTAATGGTCTCGACCACCTCACCTGCCCGCTCTCCACAGGCAACTACTATTACAATATCAACTGAGGCATGTCTGGAAATGAGGTTTTGTAGCACTGTTTTACCCGCACCAAAAGGGCCTGGAATACACGCCATGCCACCACGTGCGATGGGAAAAAAAGTATCAATAAGTCGCTGTGTCGTGATCATTGGCTCACTGGGATAGAGACGTTGGCTACTACCATTTTTAAGTAGCTTACTGTTTAACGCCCGCCTTACCGGCCATTTTTGCGACATACTGATGGGCTGTTCTTGTCCTTTATTATCACGTAGCTCAGCAATGCGCTCAGTGACGGTAAAACTGCCCTCCTGTATCCAGCCAATCTGCCACTCTCCGTGCAATGAAAACGGCACCATGATTTTGTGCGTGACCTTACCCTCTTGAACCGTTCCCAGCGTGTCCCCGGCAACCACTGTGTCACCAACTTTGCGCTCACTAATAAAAGACCACTTTTTTTTGCGACTCAGCGCGGGGACATGCATGCCTTTAGGTAGGAAAATACCGTACTGAGCTGAGAGTTCTGGCAGAGGCGCTTGCAGCCCGTCATATACCTGCCCCAGGAGCCCTGGACCTAGTTCTACAGACAGTAACTCTGCAGATTGATAGACAAGATCACCAAAAGCCACACCCTGTGTACTCTCGTAAACCTGAGCGTCGGCACATTGACCTCTTACTCTGAGTATCTCGGCTTTCAGCCGTGGCTGCTCATCACCTTCATAATGTGACGGGGCGATATATATCACCTCATTTTTTATCAGTTCATCGACATCGTGAAGCAGTTCAATTTCAACCAGATCATCCTGTACCGATACAATTCTGGCACTTGCCTGTTTGCTATTATCACTCTCCATAAGCACTGGTCTCCATGTCTGTTATAAGGTGAGCGATGCCTTGAGTGATCAAATGCGTAAAACGACGCTCGGCAGCCATACTGTTGTATTTCACCTGTCGATTGATGATGTTCCACTTCAGGACATAAATCACAACGGCTTCAAAGTCGAAGTGATGCTGTCCGCCATGCCTTACCAGACTGTTGTAAGCCTGCTGTAGCAACAATTTTTCAAGTTTTAACGGTTGGTTATTGATGATGAAATGCTGGGCCTCGGACACCCATGGAAATACGTGTACTAATGCAAAACCCGGTTCATTCCAATGACTTTCTATATGTCGACACCAGCGACTGAAGCCCCATGCTGATAGTGGAGGTTCACCGGAGTTTACGTGCTTTAAACGTAGCGCTTTTACCAGCGTACGCATATCGAGCCGTTGGACTAAAATGTTGCGTAGGGTCTGATGTTTAATCTGCTTAAGTGCTTCAGTCGCGCGCTGCAGCACTTCTTCATCGTCTTTAGCGACATCGACAAATCGCCTGTCCAATACCCCTTCGATGCTCTCTAAAACGCGCCTTTCTGGAGGCTCAAGGGCGCTCAAGCGCTGTTCAAGCTTCAGTCTGGATATAGGCGTTTGTTTAGCTTGAAACAGTCGCTCTGCACTTGGCAGGCTGCTAAGTAAGGCAACATATTTAACTTCGTGTTGCTGATACATGTCTCTACCTGATCACACCTTCAAGAATGGCCCTGAAGCGCGGCTGTAAATGCGCAAGCAATAATTCAGATACCGCTTCGACGGTAAGATCAATTTGCAGGTTTTGCTTATGCAGTTGTATTTTTAGACCACCGTGGAAATCGTCACTGTTAGCAAACACCACGCCTTCTCTCAATAAGCCTGATGTTAGCCCTAAAACCAACTCAGTTAGCGGGCTTTGTTCAAGCTTGTCAGGGGCATTGCGTAATTCATCAAGCCCTATTACGGTTTCCGGCAACACCACCGTTACCTCATCAGCATGCTCAATATCAGACGCTCTGCCGACTCTGCCAACCAGCTCCAGGATAATTTCGCGCATCAGTTCAGGTTGGCTGACGTGCTCGGCGATTAACCTCTTTACATCTCGACCAAATTCGTTAGTTAAATTACCTTTTAATTCTAAGACCATGTCACGCATCGCCGTTTTCAGTGCATTTTCCGCAGCGGACTGATAATTTCGTGCCTGTTTATTTGCTTCATCCATTGTCTGCTTGGCTTTTTGCTGGGCTTCCTGAACAATCTTTTTTGCCTGTGCTCGCGCATCTGCAATGATCGCATCAGCTTGCTTTTGTCCGGCTTCAACACCATCCACCCTCAGTTTTTCAATAAGCTGATCAACGCCTTTTGAAATTAAATGAGGATTATCAGGTTGTGGCGACTGACTCATGACTGCGCTCCGCTGATATTGCCACTCACCACCAAAGCGAATACGAATGCAAACACGGCAAACCCTTCAATGATCGCTGCAGGTGCCAATGACAATCCGAATATTTCTGGCTTCTCTTTAGCCGCATTAATCGCTGACGCGCAGGCTTTGCCCTGCCAGATCCCTGCGTATAACATGGCGATACCAGCCAGCAAACCGACACCAAACAGGCCGCCCGCGTTATCAATATTCACCTCCCTGTTCAAAGTAAACATGATGACAATGCCGTAGATGACAAATGTAGAGGGGAACGCCGATATGCCAATATAACGACCATAACCACCGTCGGTGTCTAACATCGCTCCGATGCTAGCTTGTCCGGCAATCCCACATCCAATTGCACTTGCGACCGCGCCTAAGGCCATGGGTGCATAGATGCCAAACCACCCTAATGCAATGACAAACTGATCAGTCATGGTCAATCTCCTTTTTAGCAAAGCGCTGGAAAGGGTACCCCTCTTCGGGTAATCCCCATTTATAAAATTCGATGAAATTGAGACGCAAGCCGTGCACCACACCGCTGATGATAGAAAGCAACAGATTCAGTGCATGTCCGACCAACAATATTAGGATGGCGCCCAATAAGCCCAGACCGGGCGATGCAGCGTACACATCGCTGGCTAATTGATTAAATGTTACCGCCAGCGACGCGCTGGCCAACCCGAGTGCAAACAGGCGCATGTAGCTAAGAATGTCGCCAAACGCACTCATCACCCCTGACAATGCGATGCCTCCGCTGGCAAGTCGCATCAGTGCACTTTTAATAGACGTGATAGGTTGCTCGCTGCTGCATAGCACGATCAACAACGTCCCCAATGCCATAATCATGTACAAGATAGTCGATACACTGTGAGCCTGTCCGAGTTGCCATAATACATAACCCGCCACGATAAGCATGCTCCAGCCAATAGGCACGTAACGTCGTGTAAAACGCTTGAGCATCAGAAACTGCGCGACATTCGCAATCAGAATATGCAGTACACCTATGGCAATAGACACTTGCATCATGCTGTCAAAGTCGTTCAGATCGAGAAAGACGAGCCTTGCTAATCCTGTATCAACCGGCGGGGCCAGTCCGAAGTAGCTTCCCACCATCACGCCATACACTAACGTAGAGATACACAATGCCAGACCGAGAAGATAATAAGCTCGGCCCTTTTCGCTTCGCTGCGCTTTTCTGCGGAACGCCAAGAGAGCAACCAATAACACCAGCGCGTAGCCGGCATCCGCTAAAATCATCGCGAAAAAAAGACAAAAGGACGCCAACAAGACTTTTGACGGATCCCAGGTTCGATATCCTGGCACCTGATAAAAATTGGCAAGATCCACGCCGGCTTTCAATGCCTGAGGCTGATCTAACAAAGTGGGAGGATTGTCATCAGGGTTTGTATCTTCAATGCTTAGCGCACAATCACATTGCTCAAGCAACGCTTCCAACCTATTGATGTCACGTGCGGGAAGCCAGCCCTGAATCAAGCAGAGAGGCTCATCATCAAAGGTTTTCATCATTGCCTGCTGCAGAGAGGCCTGGTCATCGGCCTGTGCCAGGTGTAGCTGGAATAGCATAATGTAGCGTGTTAGTGCATGACGCTGGGCGCTTAGCGCTTCTAGTTCAACCTCGACGTCATTGAGCTGATATTGCAGTTCACGTAAAGGCTCAGAACCAATGTGAGTCCTTTCAACTGGCAAAACATCAGACGCTGGCTCGTGCTTAGATATCAGTGTGACGTAGGCAAACCGTGCGGTACGCGTGATGATCTGCGCAGGAATGTCGACTTTTTGTAAAGCCTCGATTTTTCCCACCGGTAAAATGTAAAACCAAAGCCTGTAACCCGCTAACGCCTGGTGAGGTGGAAAATCAATATCGCCCCATGGCGTAATATCCCGAATCCGTTGCTTTAAAAAATCCCGTTTATCGGTAGTGTCTCGTAGGGACTGCTTGAGTTTTAACACCTCCGTCGTCAATCTGGCGATATCAAACTCCGGATCACGACTGACCTGTTTGCGACGGTGCTTTAGTTCGGTAAGGAAACGCAGCGCTTTGTAACTATCATCTGCCCTGCTTGTGCCAGCATTATGCTGGGTATCGCTATGGGCTAATGTATTGATATGCATAACACCCAGCGTCTGCAAGCCCTTCAGTACATCACGCTTGCTGGTGATTTTTGCTATCAGTGTCAATTTTTTGAGTGCGACGATGCTCATACTGCCATCCCCGCTCGCTTACGCTTCGCTATCTTCGAGCGCACTACGGCAGTCATTTGCTCATCAGATAAATAAATACGGATCTTTTTGATATTGTCCTCAGCCTTGGGGATCAATACTTTTTCAAACAAATTCACCCTTTGTGTAATGGTGGTTACCGCGCGATCCAACAGTGTCAGTCGTTGCTGTTGAACATGTATGCTCAATGCATTCTGTAATCCCTCAGAAATGACCTGTACCGCATTATCGACCCAATGTGGTTTAGCCAATAACGAATATTTTTGGGTGTGAAGGTGAATAAACTCAATGATGGGTAATCGGGTACCCACCACATTTTCCTGAGCCAGTTTGACGTCTTTCACCGTGACAAGATCATTAACGTTAACGTCGTGATTGGCCAGCATCGGCAATTCATCTTTGACCCATTGAATGAGCTTTTGTTGTTTGATTTGCATCTCTTTGAGACAGGCGCGCGCCTTTGCTCGCTCAGTCATCAACTGCTGACGCTTTAGGTCCAGAGAAGGCAAATATTTCTTATACGTCGCAAGATCTTTATGTTGTTGTGCCAATGACGACTTGTTCATTTGCAGGCGGGACATGTCAGACGCTTTCCGTCGTTGCAGGAAAATATTTATCAATCAGCGACTGTTTCATCAGAAGTTGCTCCTGAGAAAAGCATTCCGCAAGCGTCTGCCAGGCTAAATCAAGCGCCTGTTCCAATGGCATGCTCACCTCAATATTCATAAAGCGCTGTTTGAATAACTCTCCAAATTTTAATTGCTGTTTATCAAAATCACTTAACTCAAACGCCATGGCTTGTTTTTTCGAAGCTTCCTGAGCACCTGCATAGAACCTCACCATGGTATTCATAATTTGACTGTGGTCCTCTCTGGTGACTTTGCCGATGACGTTTTGTTTGAGTCGACTCAATGAACCAAAAGGGTCTAATACCCCATGGTGAAGATAAAACTGACCTTCGGTTATATAGCCTGTGTTATCGGGTACGGGATGCGTCACGTCATCGCCCGGCATGGTGGTAACGGAGAGGATAGTGACAGACCCTCCTTTGGCATAATCACAGGCTTTTTCATATCGACGCGCCAGTTGGGAATATAAATCGCCCATATACCCTCGGTTGGACGGCACTCTGTCCATCGATATCCCTACCTCTTTCATGGCATCAGCGTAGGCCGTCATATCAGTCAGTAAGACCAGAACCCGTTTGTTTTCCTCGACCGCAAAGCGTTCTGCGACAGCTAACGCCATATCTGTTACCAACAGCCGCTCAACAATGGGATCCGAGGCTTGATTAATGAACATCACTGTACGTGAAAATACGCCCGCATCTTCAAACGCCTGTCGAAACGTATAATAGTCATCAAAAATCAGCCCTAGCCCACCAAACACCACAATATCGGCATCTGCCTGTATACCGATACGGGCAAGAAATTGATTATAAGGTTCGCCGGAGACCGAAAAGATGGGAATTTTCTGGCTTTCAACCAGACAGTTAAACAAATCAATCATTGGCACATCTGTACGGATCATGCGCTTGGGTACGATGCGTTCGCAGGGGTTTACCGATGGGCCACCAATCGCAATTTTGGGATCCATAGACAGATCAGGCCCGCCATCAATCGGCTCTCCCACACCATTGAATACCCTGCCAAGAATGTTACCAGAGTAGGTAGATAGCATCGGGTGGCCAAGAAAGGTAATGGTGGCCCCGGTCGAGATCCCTTTCGTGCCAGCAAACACCTGCAGTGACACCTGGTCGCGATGAATGGCTATGATCTGGGCCGGAAGTGTCTCACCGGAGTCGAGCGTAATACGGGCTAAATCTCCTAAACGGACGTTTACCTTACTACCGTGTTGGTCAACGGGGACGCAGACCTTAATGATATCGCCGACGATTTCCAGAATTCGGGAAAACCGCACAAGTTGCTGTGACATGCTTGTTCCTTAACTGCACACAGGCCACTGCGCGCTGACAATCACAATACATGTTTCAGTGTATTAAACAGGGAGGGAAATAAATTGATGAAGATCAGTAAAAGTGTTTCAGTTACGCGGAGTTAGTTGTTTTTATTTCGATTCCCAGCGCAGCGCTTTGAGCAGTATTTAACGTTTTCCCAGTCTTTTTGCCATTTTTTACGCCAAACAAAGGGGCGCTGACAAACAGGACACATTTTGGATGGTAGTTCAGACTTTTTCATTACTGTCTAATTTATCGAAAAACGACCGTGCACTGCTGGTAATCGCCTCAACTTTGTCATTAGTCATTTTATCCAGCGTGTTGTAGATCATGCCCATTCGATGGTTGTTGGACAGCGTGTCACGATTACGGATCAGAAAATCCCAGTACAGGTAATTAAACGGACAGGCTTTATCGCCGGTTTTCGTCGTCACGCTGTATTGACAGCTTTTACAATAATCCGACATCTTATTGATGTATGCACCACTGGCTGCGTAAGGTTTGGACGCCAGCATGCCGCCGTCTGCATAAAGCACCATACCACTGACATTGGGCAACTCCACCCACTCGTAAGCATCGGCATACACAATCAGATACCATTCGTTGACATCATCAGGCAGCAGCCCCGCAATCAGGGAAAAGTTTCCCAGTACCATAAGGCGTTGTATATGGTGAGCATACGCGTTTGCGCGAGTTTCACTGATGCATTGTTTGAGACAATTCATGTCAGTATCGGCAGACCAGAAAAACTCGGGAAGCCTGCGGGTGGCCTGTAAGTGATTGAGGCGTTTATATTCCGGCATTTTGAGCCAGTACAAGCCTCGTACATACTCCCGCCAGCCGAGGATTTGACGAATAAAGCCCTCGACAGCATTAAGCGGTGCCTTACCGCTTTCATAGCATTGCTCAGCAGCCTTGACGACCTCGTCGGGCAGTAATAGACCGGTGTTGAGATACAGTCCAATATGGGAATGAAACAACCAGGCCTCGTCCTGTTTCATGGCATCCTGATAGGTGCCAAAATTAGCCAGACGTTGCTCGAGAAACGCCTTTAATACCTCGAGTGCGCCGTCCCTATCCACCGCATAATGAAACTGCTCAAGAGAGCCAAAATGATCTGAAAAACACGTATCGACCAACTCTATGACCTGTTTGGTTATGTCATCACATTCCAATCTGGTCGGTGCAGGCACATCAACCCCACCTTTTGGCAACGGCTTGCGGTTTTCACTGTCATAATTCCATTTACCACCGACAGGTTGAGAACCTTCCATCAGAATGCCGGTGCGTTTACGCATTTCCCGGTAAAAGAATTCCATACGCAGTTGTTTCTTGCCTTTCGCCCACTCAGCAAAATCTTTGGTGCTGGCGATAAATCGCTCATCTTCCCTTAGCACTACCTCCACGTTGAGGTTTTCCTGCCACTTCTGCATGTCGGCCAGCAGGCGATATTCACCGGGTTTGGTAACAATGACGCGGTCTACCTTGCGTTGTGATGCGAGCCGCTTAACCTCTTCGAATAGGCTGCCCTGATTATCATCGTCATCATATTTGATGTAGACAACCTCTATACCTTTTTGCCTGAGTCTTTCGGCAAAGTGACGCATAGCAGAGAAAATAAAGGCGATTTTCTTCTTATGGTGTTTGACATAGGTTGCTTCTTCACGCACCTCTGCCATCAATACAACATCGTTGTCTTTATCAAGATCGCTGAGGCTGGTCATTTTCCCAGACAGCTGATCACCCAAGATCAATCGTAACGCCGTCATGCCCTACCCCTTGATTTCGGAAAACGCATCCAGTGCTCGCTGTCTTGAGGTTTTTAGATCAACCAGTGGCTCTGGATAATCTTCGCCAAGCACTATACCTGCCTTCTTTAACACCTCGTCTGGCGCTTCCCAGGGTTTGTGGATGTATTTCGCCGGTAAGTCTTTTAGCTCAGGGCAGTAGGTTTTGACGTATTCGCCTTGTTTATCAAATTTTTCGCCCTGCAAAACCGGATTGAAAATTCTGAAATAGGGTGCAGCATCGGCGCCAGAACCTGCTACCCATTGCCAACTCGCACTATTACTTGCCATGTCGGCATCCAACAGGCAATCCCAGAACCAACGTTCACCTTCACGCCAGTCAATCAGCAAATTTTTCACCAAAAACGACCCGACGATCATACGCACCCGATTGTGCATATAGCCGGTTTTCCACAATTCACGCATGCCGGCATCTACAATGGGCACACCCGTATTGCCGCGCTGCCAGGCAATCAGGCTGTCGTTATCGGTACGCCAGGGAAATTGATCAAATTTACTATTGAAGTTTTTATGTTGAATATCAGGAAAGTGAAACAGTAAATAGTAGCTGAATTCTCTCCACCCCAATTCACTCAGAAACGTATCCAACCCTTGATTATCCATACTGCCCTTGAAGCGATCTAATGCCGCGTACCACACCTGATTAGGGGATATTTCACCAAAATGCAGATAAGGAGAAAGTGTGGATGTGCCGGTGGTGGCCGGGAAATTGCGGTTGTCCCTGTAACCTGATACGCGGTCTTGCAAAAACTCGCTTAATCGCTGTGCTGCACCCTCTTCGCCGGGTTGCCACAGTGCTTGCATATCAGCATACCAGTTAATTGTTGGCAACAGCTCAAGCGCCTCCAATGTCTTACTTTCAACATCAACATTTGTAAACGCCATGGTTTCAGGCCGACCAACCGGATAACGTGGGGACTCGGCATTGAGACAACCTTTGCGGTAGTATGGCGTGAACACTTTATAAGGCGTGCCATCTTTCTTCAGCACCCGCATGGGCTCCCATAACAGACTGGCATTGAAACTCTTAACTTCCACCTCACGTTTTTTAAGCCAGGATTTGAGCTCCGTATCGCGGGCGATTTGCCAAGGCTCGTAACAGCGGTTCCAGACGATTTGCGTCGCTCCAGACGCCTTTAATAATTTTTCAAGAACCACTTTAATATCGCCTGAGAATAACAACAAATTTTCGTCAAGTGACGAAGCCAGAGCTTGTAGTGATTGGTGTAACCACCATTTGCTGGCACCGCCGAGTTGCGCATACTCGGGGGCGTGTTCATCCTGAATGTACACAGGGATGATTTCACCCTGCTGAGCGGCATAATGTAATGCAGGATTATCGGTTATTCTCAGGTCTTGTCGGAACCAAACGATGACTCTTTCTGGCTTCATAATTATCCTTTTTTACGCGTTGCGCCTTTATACCGATAGATGGTCAATATTGATCTTTTTATTTAAACAAAATCAATCCATCAGCAACCCTTTGCCGTACCAACGAGCATGAAAAAATCGCATACTCTTCACTGGTTTCGACACGATTTGAGAGTGCATGATAATCCTGCACTCCTGCGTGCTGCGAAACAGGCAAATACCCTTAGCTGTGTGTTTGTTATCGATCCTAGCTGGTACGACAATACTGCATATGATGCGAGCCATTTGGGCAAACATCGTGAACAGTTTTTGTTTCAGAGTCTGGCAGCGCTCAACAACACCTTAAAGCAATTAGGGCAGCGCCTTGTGATACTAAAAGGTGACAGCGTAGAGGTGTTGAAAGCATTCGCTATAGAGCACAATGTCGACTTCATCACATGTAGTCGTCACCCTGGCGTCGTTGAAACTCAGCATTTACAAGCGTTAAGAAACGCCCTACCGAATGTTGATGTTGAAGAAGCAGAAAGCTTTACCTTGTTTAATCAGTGTAACCTGCCCTTTTCACTGTCTGACATGCCAGATACCTTTAGTCCGTTCAGGCATAAGGTCGAAAAATTTTGTACGCCTGCTTCGCCCGTACAGACGCCCGATGCACTCCCTCCTCCACTTAAGGTTGCCGTGCAAGAAGAGCAGTCACTGCCAACTCATTCTGTCTGTTCAGATTGGCATGGTGGTGAACCGGCAGCACTGAAGCAACTTCACCACTATTTATTCGATACAGACCACATTGCCAGCTATAAGGAAACACGGAACGGGTTAACCGGTTGGGACTATTCTTCAAAGTTTTCTGCGTGGCTCGCAAATGGAAGCCTGTCGTGTCGCTATGTGTATCAACACCTTAAGCGTTACGAAGAAGAACGCGTCGCCAATGAGTCGACATATTGGCTGTACTTCGAGCTATTGTGGCGTGAATTTTTTCAGTGCCAGTTATTGAAATATGGTCATCGGTTATTCAGCTTCGCCGGGATCAAGCAACACAAGCCGCGTACATCACACGATAAAACACTGCATACGTTATGGTGTCAGGGCAAAACGCAATCAGCACTTGTCAATGCGGCCATGAATCAACTCAACGCCACAGGTTATATGTCAAACAGAGCCCGGCAGTGGGTGGCCAGTTATTATGTCAATACGCTGCAACAAGACTGGCGATACGCCGCGGCCTATTTTGAGCAGCAACTTATAGATTTCGACGTCGCCGCAAACTGGGGAAACTGGCAATACCTTGCAGGAGTAGGCAGCGACCCCAGAGGGCTACGGGAATTCAATCTCGCAAAGCAAGCGCAGATGTATGATCCAGAGGGTGATTTTGTCAGAGCATGGGGATGATTCAGGCGTTAATGTCGTCTGGTTAAAGCGGGATCTACGACTGCGCGATCACCAACCACTGCTAAATGCATCAACAAGCGGTAAGCCAGTATTGCTTGTTTATATCGTCGAACCCTCGGCGCTTCGCGATCCGCATATGGATATCAGGCATTGGCGCTTTATTTCGCAGTCACTGGCGGACCTTGATGAGCAGCTTAGACCTTATGATCGCAGCGTTTGTTTATTGTATGGGAAAGCGCAAGATGTACTGACGTCGTTACATCGTGCTGTTGGCATTAACACCCTCTTTTCTCATCAGGAAATAGGCGTTGACTGGACGTTCAAGCGAGACCTGTCTGTTGCATCATGGTGTGTAGCACGAAACATTAGATGGGACCAATCTGGCTACGGTGCAGTATATCGAGGGTTAACACATCGAACTGATTGGCAACAGCGTTGGTATAAACGCATCGACAGAGCCTGCTTTGATGTAGATATTAGTCAGGTAAACTGGGCTGATTGGCGGCCTCTTTCAACAACACTCCCTGTTTTCACTGTGCCGGAGAAATGGCAAAAATCCACAGCAGGCTTTCAGCAAGGCGGCGAGAAACGTGCATGGTTTACGCTCCATCACTTTTTTGATGAACGCGGTAAACATTATCAACGCATGATCTCACATCCCGAACATGCCCGCCGTTCATGCTCAAGGCTGTCTCCCTATTTGGCATGGGGAAATATCAGTATTACTCAGGTTTATCAGGCAGCCAGGAAACATCGCAATCGGGACGGCTGGAAGCAGGCACTGCAAGCGTTTACTTCCCGTCTTCACTGGCATTGTCACTTCATACAGAAGTTTGAAAGTGAATGTGACATGGAATTTCGGTCCGTGAACAACGCCTACCAACACCTACCTCGAGTAAAGGATCCCCTTGCGCGGCAGCGATTACGGGCATGGAAAACAGCAGAGACAGGCGTGCCCCTGGTAGATGCATGCATGCGCGCAGTGATAAAAACCGGCTATTTGAATTTTCGTATGCGCGCCATGTTAGTCAGTTTTCTTTGTCACTACCTTGAGGTCGACTGGCGAGAAGGCGTCATCCACCTCGCTCGTATGTTTCTTGACTTTGAACCGGGCATTCACTATCCACAGTTTCAGATGCAGGCTGGTGTAACCGGCACCAATACCCTGCGTATTTATAATCCGGTTAAACAATCGCAGGAGAAAGACCCATCCGGGACATTCATACGCAAGTGGCTGCCGGAACTCGCATCGCTACCAGACGACTATATTCACACTCCCTGGGAGATGACTGCTCTTGAACAGCAGATGATGGGGGTGCAGTTGGGAGTCGACTATCCTGAACCGATTGTTAGTTTAAAAGAAGCAGGTGCCAGGGCAAGGGAGATGCTATGGGCTTTCAGAGAACGGGACGATGTACAAAAGGAGGCCATTCGCGTACTAAAGCGTCACTCCGTTCCTCCTCCAAGTCGGCGTTGGGCGTAAACTGGCATCGTATCTGGTGTCGGGAAGACCATGTTAAAGCGTGAAATCGCCAACGCCCCTAAACATGTCTGACGGGATAAATCAGGAAACGTAGCGCCTTGAAACCTCAACTTTTTGATGCGTAGCCAATTCGCCCTTCCAGTGGCCGTTGGTGTCGACCAATAATGTTGATTATCTCGTTGTTGATATAAAGAGAAAGGCATAAAGGATGAATTTATAGGGATGGAAGGGCCTTTTACATCGCCGTCCAGGGCGAGATGAGCCGACTCTTTTTGGCAGGTCAAATGCCATTCTGGACCATTGAACCTAAACTCAAATTCTGCTTCATCCTTGGGGATCCCCCAATTCTTTTGTCCTCCGACAACGCTTTGTAACGAATCGACATAAATCTGCGCAATGCTAAAGTGACGACCACGGGGGTTATCCACTTTGCCCGGGATAAATAACCATTCTCTGTAGGGACCAACAGGCGAAGTGTGATAATCAACGAACATCATAAACGCCAATCTACCGTGAGTATCGGGATAACACTGCTGTTTAAACGCTTTGTTTAACAAGAATGCCACCACTACTCCGCTGCCAGTAAGCGACCACGGAGCCGGGACGTAGGAATCGTGCATCAGACTCAATCTTTAGCGGTTATGATCTTTTAGCCATTCATTAAGCAATTTTATCTGCCCACAGCGATAGGCCGCATAGGTAAGACGCAGCGCGTTTGAGAGTATTTCGCTGTCATTCCAACTGGTTTTTTCAACCAGTTCGTCATAACACGCTTTGGCTTCTGGCGTGATATAACCACGCACCTGCTTTTTCCCTAAGGCTTTTTGGCGTTCTCTAAATCGACGTTGCTTTTCAGCATTCGCGTTAGACTTCGTCTTCATATCTACTGTCCATTGCCAGCGTTATTTTTGACTCACTGGCAATAAAATATCTATGCAGCAAGAAAAATCACTGTTCAGAGTTGTTTGGCGTACAAGTGTTCGCTAAATTAGCGCCAGTTTTCGGTAATGACAATACAATTTATGACAGATAAAAAACACAGTTTTGATAAAGAAGATCTTCTTGCCTGCTCAAGAGGAGATATGTTTGGTCCCGGTAATAGTCAACTGCCTGCGCCAAACATGTTGATGATGGACCGCGTTACAGAAATTTATGAAGAAGGCGGTGAGCACGACAAAGGCTATATCGTGGCTGAGCTCGACATTACTCCTGATCTGTGGTTCTTCGAGTGTCATTTTCCGGGCGATCCCGTCATGCCTGGTTGCCTCGGGCTCGATGCAATGTGGCAATTGGTGGGATTCTTCCTCGGTTGGTCTGGTGGTCCGGGCAAAGGCCGAGCCCTGGGGGTAGGAGAAGTAAAGTTCACAGGTCAGATATTACCTACCGCGAAAAAAGTCGTATACCGGATAGATATGAAGCGTGTTGTTAAGCGTAAGCTATTTATGGGGCTTGCCGATGGAAGCGTTGAGGTCGATGGGCGCGTTATTTACACAGCGAAAGATTTGAAAGTCGGCTTATTTCAGGATACCAGTAAGTTTTAACCCCCCTAAAACGTCGAAGCCCCGTAGTCACGGGGCTTTTTTCCTTTATCGAATGGTCATACCGAGATTTCTGTCTTCGACGGCCTCACGCCATCCCCCGAGCCACTGTGAACGGGCGTCTGAACTCTGGAACGGGCAATTTTCTTTAGAACGTCCTGCGATCCCTGCCTGATACCCTTTTGCATGGGCACGTGTAAGTTTATCTCTTTTTTGTCTTTTCATTGAATGACCTCTTCAGAGTGATTGAAATGTGATTCAAACTCACGCAATTGCTCTCTGAAAACGGATGTTATTCAAGGTGTGCAGAGAGTCTTAATTACGCGCTATCACAGTTACTTTGATAATAGAAAATGCCCAGAGGTTCAATGTTATTTATCTCTCATAAGTATTGACAAACTTCAAACCTATGAATTTTCTTATTTTTTACATTTACATTAAATATTTATTACAGATGCTCATTTTACAACCAGACGTTATAAAACTAAAAAAGCCCGCATATTGGCGGGCTTTCTTTATTTCATATAACGTTCGCTGTATTTACATCCTGAATGGGTTGTTTTTGCCACCCAATTACTTCCCCTGTAGACGTCTGCGGGCAACTAAACCCAGTAAAATCGTGGCAAGAAAGCCTAGCCCAGTCGAGCCAGCCTGACGCTCCAACAATTCTTCCTCTTCTCCGCAATCGTCTATTTCACCACCAGTCGGAATAAGCTTGACGGCAACAACGGTTGTTACGGGGATCGGATTACCATCAGCGTCTAATACATCGTTACCCAGCGGGTCTTTTTGATTACGTGTGATGATCGCATCTGCAGCAATTTCGTTGCTGTTATTAATACCTCTGGCCTGGATCAAAGTAAAAGGTGAATCACATGGCAGCAAATCGTTTAGATTCTGGAACAACTGCTCGTTATGATAATAGATAAAGGCTTCACTGCGACGCTCTGAACTGGGTACCAGACGTGCATCAACCTCACCGGTGCCCACTACGATATTATTATCATTAATGGCCAGACCTACACTCGCTGAACCCGGGAAGAAATCATCAGGAAAGACCGTTTCTCCAGAATCAACATCGTGGATGAAGAACTTGGTGCGTGACTGACCAACAATGGTTCGTCCCACCACGCCGGTCGCCAGGTTATTGTTATTGATCGCAACACCACGGCTGCTGGTTTCTTCTTCCGTATCCACCATCGCGGTCACTGTGTCGTCACGGAAAACCACGGCGGCTTCATAAGGAAAATCATTTTTAAGGTAATTTGACGAGCCGATAGCCACGCCATTGTCATTGATATCTACAGCGCTGCTAACGTAGCGACGCGTGTCGTCCTCTTCTGGCGTAAACAATAGCGGATACACTTTAGTATCAATAACGTTGCCAAACTGATCTAATTGCCAGATCGTTGCACGACGCTCACTTGATGAGGTCAGAGAATCCTGCAGATTGTCATAACATGCTTCGATAGGTCTGTCGCCTCTGTCTTCGTCAGACTCACACTCTGCCGCCAGGTCGATTAGCGCGTCAGTGAATTCCACTGTACTGCCACCGGCAACCGCCAGGCCCTGGTTAATCGCATTGGCTTCACTTCGACCACCAATCAGGTTTTCCACCGCCAGCAACGGCTTGGTCTCGCCATTGACCTGCACGAAGCCACGCCTTGCGTGTTCGCGTACAACGTAGGTTAATTCGTTGTCATTCTGGTCTGTATAGTCCACATTGAAAAACGGTGCGGTACTGGTGCCAACAATAAAATCACCGCTTAAAGAATCCTTTACAGAGGTTGCTGTGCTCCAGGTAAATCCGCCCAGTTCGTTATTCACCTGGTCAAATCCAGCGATGTATTCAACCTGCACACCATCTGTGACATAAGACACAAAGGGCTGCAACTGCTGCGCAAATGAGCTGTTTAGTCCCGGTCTCACGACGTTTGTAACAAGCCAAATGTAATCTTCATCATTCGGGTTACCGCTTCTGGCTGCTTCAACGTCCGTTAAATTGGCCTGGATAGTTTCATTGTCAAAATCAATCAGTGAATAATCGATCGGCGCATTAAATGGACTGGCTACGCTAACAACCACATTGCCCTGCTCATCGATTGTCTGGGCAAAGGTATTGGCACCCAGACTACTGGTGGGTAATTCAACCAGTTGATATTTCGCCGCCTGTGCAGAAAATACGGCTATTGCGAGACTACTAAGGGTGACCCATTTACACAATTTCATTCAAATTCCTAGTTACTTCTTATATTTCGTCCAATTGGCTCTCGAGCTGATCCCAACGCTGGTATGCGTCATTCAATGCATTCTCTGTTTGCTCAAGCTCTGCGAGCACCTGCTGTGTGCTATCGTCATTTTGCTTGAAGAATTCGGGATCATTGACGGTTTCCTGTAGCTCTGACAATCGTAATTCGAGCTCTTCTATTTTTTCAGGTAACCGATCTAATTCGCGCTGGTCTTTATATGATAACTTTTTGCTACGTCGTGTAGAAGCGCTTGCTTTCTGACTCTGTTTCGTGGCAAAAGTTTCGGTTGTTTGTTGTTGGGATTGCCAATGGGTGATTTCATCAAAGGCACCCACAATATCTACCCATTTACCATGGCCGGTGAAAAACAAACTGCGTGTCACTACATTATCTACAAATTCCCGGTCGTGACTGACCAGAATCAGTGTCCCCGGATAGTCAGATAACACTTCTTCGAGCAACTCTAAGGTTTCAACGTCAAGATCATTGGTGGGTTCGTCGAGGATCAACACGTTACTCGGCTTAAGCATTAATTTCGCCAGTAATAGGCGGTTTTTCTCACCACCTGACAATGCTTTCACAGGAACGTTAACTCGTTCCGGTGAGAACAAATAATCCTGCAAATAACTGATGACGTGACGTGGACGACCGTTTACTGTCAAATCTCTTTTGCCATCGCCAACTGTATCAATCACGGTCTTCTCTAGATCCAGAGCCTGACGGTGCTGGTCAAAATAGGCGATCTCAAGGTTGTGCCCTTGTTTGCTGCTGCCGTCATCGGCAGATAATTCACCCAACATAAGTTTGATAAGCGTCGACTTACCACAGCCATTGGGACCGATCAGCGCAAGTTTATCGCCACGCTGTACCAACAGGTTGAGATGGTCGATGATGCGTTTACCATCAATGCTGTAACTAACGTCATCCAATTCAAACACGCGCTTACCTGAACGCTGTGCCTCGCTCACTGTTACATTGACATCACCCACCGTATTACGACGGCTACGATATTCCTCTCGCAGTGACTTTAGCGCTCTTACCCGCCCTTCATTGCGAGTTCTGCGTGCTTTAATGCCCTGCCTTATCCACACCTCTTCTTTGGCCAGTTTTTTATCAAATTCTGCGTTTTGCTGTGCTTCGATTTCAAGATCTTCAGCTTTCTTTTGCAGATACTGAGCATAGTTGCCGGGATAGCTTGTGAGTTTGCCGCGGTCGAGATCAACAATGCGCGTGGCCAGTTTGCGGATAAACGCCCGGTCATGGCTGATAAATACAATGGCGCCGCTGTAATCCTTTAACACACACTCTAACCAGGTGATCATACTGATATCCAGATGGTTAGTCGGTTCGTCCAACAGCAATACATCAGGATCGCCAACCAAAGCCCGGGCCAGCGCAGCTTTACGACGCCAACCACCTGAAAGTGATGCCAATCGCTGGTCAGCAGTCAAGCCTAATTTGGTCAGCGTGCGCTGAATTTGCTGCTCGAATTGCCAGGCATTGAGATGTTCAAGCTGTTCCTGTAATGACTGTAATGCCGCTAGGTTAGTTTGCGACGGGTCCTTTGCCACCTTCTGAGTCTGATGAAAATAGTCTTTTAATACTTCGCCTGCGTCTTTCAGCCCCTCGGCAACATAATCGAATAAGGCAACATCGACAGAGTCAGGTGGGTCCTGTTCAAGACGCGCAATACGCGTCGACGCGGAGACAATACGTTGGCCAGCGTCCAACGCAAGTTCTGCAGACAAGCACTTCAGTAACGTGGATTTGCCACTACCGTTACGGCCTACCAGACAGACTCTTTCTCCGGCTTCAATGACAAGGTCAACATCATCCAGCAGTGGCGGATGACCAAATAAGATACTGGCGTTTTTAAGTTGAATGTGACTCATGACAAGAAATTAATCAGACTCTCCACATCGAATGGCCATGCGAGTTCTTCACGGCTGTCATTGCGATAAAGCACGGGGATTCGAGCACCATACTGATGACGTAATTGAGGATCGCTACTGACATCGACCACGGTGGTTTCATGCCAGGCTTCTGGCGATACCTGTTGCAACATAGTTGTCGCCACATCACATAGGTGACAATGTTGACCAGAATACAAGGTTAGGATAGTCATTCACCTAGTCTCTGTTCAGTATCCAGCACTGATGAATATGCGGATGTCGTTTGAAATCTTCAGGCAGGGTTTTACTGCTGATGTTTTCAGACTGTAATCCCAGCTGCGACAGTCCCGCTTCATCCAGTTTAAAACTGCGCAGGTTATTCGAAAATATAATGGTACCTGTAGACTTTAAGCAGGCAGAGGCAAGCTTGAGTAGCTCAACATGATCCCGTTGTACGTCCCAGGTGCCATGCATGCGCTTGCTATTTGAAAAGGATGGAGGGTCAATAAAGATCAAGTCGTATTGGCCCTTATGATTTGCTAACCATTTGATGCAGTCTTCTCTGATAAATTGATATGCGCCTTTTAGCCGGTTTAGGGCAAAGTTATCTTGTGCCCAGTTCAGGTAGGTTGACGACATATCGACCGTTGTCACCGAGCGCGCACCGCCGAGCGCTGCATGCACAGACACACTGCCGGTATACGCAAAGAGGTTCAAGACATCTTTGCCGTTTGCCATGTTGCGCACTATTTGCCGGGTATCGCGGTGGTCCAAAAACAAACCTGTATCCAGATAGTCTCTGGGGTTAACATAAAAACGTGCGCCATTTTCATGCACAATGATGCGCTCATTGTGCTTTGCCATGCGCTGGTATTGCGCCCGGCCTTTTTGTTGAGCACGGGTTTTCAGCGCAATATTATCAGGTAACACCCCAGTAACGTCAGATAGCACAGCCAACGCATCATACAAACGTTTCCTGGCAGTTTCCTCAGGGATATTTTTAGGCGCAGCGTACTCCTGCACCACTAGCCAATCAGCATACCGGTCAACGGCGAGGTTATATTCAGGGAGATCCGCATCATACATGCGAAAACAATCCGTATCCTGCTGCTTAAGCCACTTGTTCAGATGTTTGATATTTTTTTTCAATCTATTGGCAAACGCGCTGTCATTGACATTATCGCGTGCTACGACCTTACAGTTCTCACTGTCCATGCTGTAGAGCACAAGCTGACACTCGAGCTTACCGTTATACAATTGATACTGCTTGTTAGAACGCAGTTTCATCTGCTTTAGCAGTTCACGATTTGAGGTCAGTAATGCCAATTGCCAATCAGCAAAACGTTGTTTGAGCTGTTCCCCCCATTGTTTGAACAACGGGATCAACGACGTCACTTCACCCAATCGTTCACCATACGGGGGGTTACAGACCAAAAATCCTACCTGTTCTGGCGCTTCCACCTTGAGCGCATCACAACGAGCAAAGCTGATTAGTGGGGATACACCGGCTAACTGCGCATTTCGCCGCGCTATTTTTAGCACATGCTGATCATTATCTGAGCCGTGTAGTGATACCTGTGGCTGTATCTGACTGTCTTTGGCGTGCTCACACAGTGCGTGCCATAACGACGCATTGTGACCCGCCCAATAACTAAACCCCCACGCCTCACGGAATAATCCGGGCGCGATATTCGCAGCCATCAGAGCCGCTTCAATGAGCAGCGTACCGGAACCACACATAGGATCGAGTAACGGTGACTGCATTGATGCCGACCAGCCACTGCGGATCAGCATGGCGGCAGCGACATTCTCTTTTAACGGTGCCTCCCCCGCCTCTTCCCGATAACCACGCTGATGCAAACTGGCACCTGACAAGTCCAGGTAGATGTCAGCAAATTGTCTGTGCAGACGAACCTGGATGCGGACATGAGGGTTCTGTCGGTCTACATCCGGTCTGGCATCATGCTGCTGCATGAATTGGTCAACTATGGCATCTTTGACCTTAAGCGCACCAAACTGACTGTTTTTAATTTGTCGGTTGGTACCTTTAAAATCAACCACAAATCGTTGGTCCAAAGAGAAATGTTGTTGCCAGTCAATGGCACTGGCAAGTTCATAAAGCTGCTCTGCATTATCAGCTTGTCCGCCATGGAGTTTGAGCAACACCCGGTTGGCTAACCTTGACCATAAACAAATCATATAGGCATCGCGCAATTGTCCGGTGACCACGACCTGGCCCGGTTTACTGCGTAATTGTGCTTCTGGACACAGCGACGTGACTTCTTCACGAAGTAGCTCGTCGAGCCCAAGACTGGTGGTGACAAGAAATGTATAGCTCATGAGTGACATTGCAGATAAAAACGGCGCGATTATACGGCAATGAGAAGGCGATTGATACCAAGCTTCACAGACTATGCAATGCACATAACCTGTTTATTACTCTCACAAATAAAGCAGTCTGTCATTCATGACTCGCATCACAGAAAATTGCGGCAGAGTGACGTTATCATCAAGTGTCAGCGCATCCGTCAGTAACAAACAGGTTGAGACGTTTTCATTACTTTCTATTATCAGCACGACCCCCTGCTCATAGTCTGACTCAACCAACGCGACCGGGGAAGACGCTGCCCTGCGCTGTTTTGCAAAATGCCAGCTTTTTAATGTCACCTGTTGACCAAACCTTACCGCGGCTACCGCGTGCAGCACTACAGCCAACTCGTCTGTTTTGCTTAAATCCGGTAGATATTGCGACAGTTGGTCACTAAAGTATTCAGCCAACTGACAATCTTCCAACGTCAGAGGCACAGGCTCATCAAAAGACTGCCTGAGCTTTTTCACCGGGAAGGTTAAGGCCGTGACCTGCTGATGTTGGTTGCTGACGGCCAAATTATGCTGCTGAGAGTCGGTTGTCCAAACCCACACGAGCATAGGGTCAAGTAACACAGAAACCTCGTTACAGTGCGTCTACGATGTCTTTAATCAATTCGGGGCCCTGATAGATAAACGACGAATACACCTGAATGAGCGATGCGCCTGTGCCCAGTCGTTCTTTAGCAGACGCTGGTCCATCAATTCCACCTACGCCAATCACGGGCATCTGGCCATCCAACGCTTTGATGAGCTTTTCAGTAACGGATTGGCTCAACGATGTCAGCACGCTACCGCTTAACCCGCCCGCTTCATCGGCATGCTCAAGACCGGAAACCGACTCTCTCGACAGTGTCGTGTTGGTCGCAATAACGCCGTCTATCTCAGCCTTGCAGAACGATTGTGCCATCGAGACGATCTCTTCATCGCTCAGGTCCGGTGCAATCTTCACCACAATCGGCACATAGCGCCCGTGGTGATCTGATAGCGCTTTTTGTCTGAGTTTGAGACCGGCTAGCAGTGTGTCCAATGCTTCACCATACTGCAGGTTACGTAAGCCTGGCGTGTTAGGAGAACTGATATTGACAGTAATATAGCTGGCGTGCTGATAGACTTTATCCAGGCATTTGAGGTAATCATCCAGCGCTTTATCCTCTGGCGTGTCTTTATTTTTACCTATATTGATACCTAGCACACCCTTGTAGTTAGCTCGCTTGACCTGCTCTACCAAATAGTCCACACCATGATTATTGAAGCCCATGCGATTAATGATGGCATGCTTTTCAGGTATGCGGAAAAGGCGCGGTTTTGGATTACCAGGCTGTGGTCTGGGCGTCACTGTTCCGACCTCAATAAAGCCGAACCCCATTGCTGCGAATGCATCAATACATTCACCGTTCTTATCTAAACCGGCCGCAAGACCCAGCGGATTCTTAAACGTTAGACCCCACAATGTGACAGGTTTGTCTGTTACGCTCTGACGATACGCCAGGTTGAATGGCGTACGCTGAGTGCGTTTTAGAAAGTTGATCGTAAAATCATGGGCATTCTCTGGCTCGCAACTTAACAATACTTTCTGGGCCAACGAAGTCATTCAATCTCCTTGCTTCAATAACAAAAAGCCCCGCTACACGGGGCTTTAACTAACCGGATATAGCGTAAAGGTTACTTATTCGCTTTTACACTTAACAACATCAATTCACGCAGAGCGACTGAGAATTTAGCAAATTCATGGGTCGCACTGGTTTTGAATTCAGACATCATATGATACCAGCGTTCAAGCGAATATTTATTGCTTTCCATCCATTCTGCCAGAATTTCTTCTGCCGAAGCTTTACCGCTCGAACGATGGATCAGTGCACCTGCAATACTGCGCTGCTGCCAATCCAACTCTTCACGGTATGATGCTCTGGCCAATGCCTGCCAATGATTAGACACGGTCTGACGATTAATCTGGTCGAGGAACCAGTGCAGCTCCAGTCGCGAGCCGAGTTTGTAATACAAGTTCGCGATAACCGGGATGTCACATTTTTCAATTCTCGCTACCTGCGCTAAATCCAGCGTGGAGAACAGATTGCTCAGACTTGCAACCGAGTAAGCTATTGCCTGCGGTACGCCTTTATCCACATACTCCTGAGTAGCAGTAACCAGTTGTTGATACTCTTCTTCAACAAGATAGGTATCAAGATTCTGTGATAGATCGTTAAAGGTTGGTTTGTAAGACTCAATTGCTTCATCAATAGCACAGGTCTTGTCACCGTGGCGGATATACCAACGCGACGCGCGACGTAGCGTGCGACGCATGCTATCGAGTAAGGTCAACTGCAGATTGGCATCAATTTTATTATCTAATGCCTCAATATCGCGCCACAACTTATCCATATTGAAGATACCTTTCACGACCGCGTAGGATGTGGTGATCTCTTCCAGGTTAGCGCCAGTTTCTTCCTGCATTCTGAACACAAAATTAAGGCCCATATCGTTCACCATATTATTGGTGAGCTTGGTGGCAATAATTTCCGCGCGCAGCGGGTGTTCCTGCATCTGTTCCGCAAACCGCTCTCTGAGCATAGCCGGGAAGGCTTCGATAAGCAGTTTTCCATGATAAGGATTGTCGGTAATCGCCGGGATATTAAGGCGTTCTTTCAGAACCATTTTACCGTAAGCAATCAACACTGATAACTCAGGGCGGGTTAAGCCCTGCTTAGTAGCCAGTCGATCTGAAATCTCGTCATCGCTGGGAATAAATTCTAGCTCGCGGTTTAACGCACCTTCACGCTCCAATCCGTGGATAAATCGCAATTGCTCTTTAAGCTGCCCCACGCCGGCTCGATGGGTGATAGAAATCGATTGAGTCTGACGATAACAGTCGTGAATAACGATTTTTGCCACATCGTCGGTCATGGCATACAGCAGCTCGTTGCGCTGTTTAACCGTGAGGTCGCCTTTACTGACCAGCGTATTTAGCAGGATCTTGATGTTAACTTCGTTGTCCGAACAATCAACACCGCCGACATTGTCGATAAAGTCGGTATTTACCCGTCCACCGTTAGCAGCAAATTCAACCCTGCCGAGCTGAGTCAAGCCAAGGTTGCCCCCTTCGCCAATAATTTTCGCCCTGACCTCTTTACCGTTCACGCGCACATCATCGTTAGCTCTGTCACCCACATCTGAATGACTTTCCTTTGAGCCTTTTACATAAGTACCAATGCCGCCGTTCCATATCAGATCAACAGGCATCTTCAAGGCGTTATGAATGAGTTCATTTGGGGTCATGGTGACCTGGCGGGTGCCCAGCCACTTCTTCATTTCCGGCGTTAGCTTGATGGCCTTAGCCGAACGACTGAATACACCACCACCTTTTGAAATAAGCGATTTATCGTAGTCATCCCAATTTAATGAAGGATCGTTAAATAAACGCTGTCTCTCTTTGTAGCTGGCTGCCGCATCAGGGTTCGGATCGAAGAAGATGTGCATATGGTTAAACGCACAAATGATACGGGTGTGCTCTGACAGCAACATACCGTTGCCGAATACGTCACCGGCCATGTCACCGACACCAACGCAGGTAAAGTCGGTCGTCTGACAGTCAATGCCAATTTCTCTGAAGTGACGTTTGACTGACTCCCAGCCCCCACGCGCTGTGATCCCCATCTTCTTATGGTCATATCCGATACTGCCACCTGACGCGAACGCATCGCCAAGCCAGAAGCCAAACTCATCGGAAATACCGTTGGCAATGTCAGAGAATGTCGCCGTGCCTTTGTCCGCTGCGACAACCAGATAAGGGTCATCCTCATCGTGCCTTACGACGTCTTTAGGAGGCACGATATTTCCTTCAACAATGTTATCGGTAATATCCAGCAGGCTACGAATGAATATCTTGTAGCATTCCTGACCTTCTTTCAAGAATGCATCGCGTCCCTGTCCTACCGGTAGTTTTTTACAGATAAAGCCACCTTTGGCGCCAACCGGAACAATGACCGTATTTTTAACCTGCTGAGCTTTAACCAGACCGAGAATTTCTGTACGGAAATCTTCCTGTCTGTCTGACCAGCGCAAGCCACCACGGGCGACCTTACCGCCACGCAGGTGAACACCCTCAACCCGTGGCGAATAAACGAATATTTCAAATTTAGGCATAGGTAACGGCATGCCCGGGATAAGCTCTGGAAGCATCTTGAATGAGGCGTAAGGCTTATCGTTGCCATGTTCGTCCGGCTGATAGAAGTTGGTGCGTAACGTCGCCATGATCAGATCAAGGTATCGACGTATAATGCGGTCATCATCGAGGTTGGAAACCTGATCCAGGCGCTCTTTGATATCAGCAATACGCTTCTCTTCTGCTTTGGCAGAACGACGCACTGACGGATCGAATCGCTTCTCAAACAATTCAATCAGTAACGTGGCAATATCCGGATAGTTGGAAAGCGTGTTGGCGATGTAGTCACGGCTGAACGAGCTACCAATCTGACGCATATACTTAGCGTAAGCGCGTAAAATAGTGACCTTGCGCCCCGTCAGTCCGCCATTAAGAATAAGTCGGTTAAACGCATCATCTTCAAGCTCGCCGCGCCACACCTTGGCAAATGCATCCTGAAACAGCGTCTGCGCACTTTCCATATCCATATGCTGGATACGGGCGTGCATCATGCTGAAGTCCATTATCCAATTTTTACTGCCGTCTGCCGCCTTAACGCTAAAGGGACTTTCATCAATTACGCGTAACCCGAAATTCTCCAACATAGGCAATACATCGGAAAGATGAATCGGTTCATCACGATGAAATAACTTAAGTTTTACAATGCTGCTGTCTTTCGACTCTTCCTGAGGTCGGTAAAACAACATATCGAGTGTGTGCTGATCGCTGAGCATTTCCAGTTTTTCAATATCAACCAGCGCTGCACTGGGCAAATTATGTTCTTTATAGCTGCGCGAAAACGCATTGTCGTATTTCTTCTCAAGCGCTTTGCCTTTCGCCTCGCCAAATTCCGCGCGTATTACCGCCGTCAGCCGGTCTTCCCAGCTTTTTGTCAACTCGATAATGTTGTTCTCTATATCCTTCACATCGTATTCCGCGTTGTTATCTTTGACCCGGGCTATGTAATGTGTGCGTGCATACACTGACTCGGAGAAATAAGTGGTGAATTCGACTTCTTCATCACTGTTAAAAGCTTTCTTAAGAAGCGCCTGAGTATCTTTACGTAACTGGGTGTTATACCGCTCTCTGGG
Organism: Aestuariibacter salexigens DSM 15300; assembly: GCF_000429145.1. GTDB lineage: Bacteria > Pseudomonadota > Gammaproteobacteria > Enterobacterales > Alteromonadaceae > Aestuariibacter > Aestuariibacter salexigens. The sequence goes on along the minus strand of NZ_AUBH01000001.1, from coordinate 545,784 downwards.
TACATACACCATGCACGAGAAGAAGCGCCCAAACACATCTTTACGGACGAACAAGCGGGAAATACCGCGCTCTTGCATCTGGAAGATGCCACGAATGATTTGCCCAAGCTCCTGATCACCTGCCTGTAAAAGCTCATCTCTGGGATAGGTTTCGATAATATTCACGAAGGCTTTGTACGCATGTGAACCTGGCGCATAGCCAGACAGCTTGCAAATACGGTCGATCTTTTCTTTTAGAATCGGTAGACCTGTAGCGCTTGAGTTGTAGAAAGACGCAGAATACAAACCTAAAAAGCGGTGCTCACCCACTACATGGCCAGATTTATCAAACTCTTTAATCCCAACATAGTCCATATACGCTGGACGGTGCACACGCGCACGAGTGTTGGTTTTGGTTAAAATAAGCGGCTTATGGCTTAATGCCTCGTCGCGGGCGCTGGCAGGCATTTGAGAAATCAATCTTTCGCGATCGCTGATTGAGTTTTTCATTAAACCCAGACTTGAGTCGTTATCAGGCACCCAGCGATGGTCACCTTCAATCGCTTTTACGGTGTAATAGCGATAACCCATAAGCGTAAAATTATGGTCATTGAGCCATTCCAGATAGGTCAAAGCCTGCGCTTTAACGTCATCACCGGCTGGCATCGGTGCTTTTTTCACCGCCGCCACAATGTCTTTCAGCTTGGCACGCATGGGCTGCCAGTCATCAACAGCAAGTGATACCTCATCGACAACGCTAAGCAGTTCACTGCTTAGGGCATCTATTGCAGATTTACTTATCTGTCTGTCGACTTCGATGAGAAATATGGTTTCTTTATCTGCTGATTTATTTTTTTCACCGTCAGACAGGAATTTCTCAAGCTGTTTGTCTTTATTGCGCTGCACAGTCAACGGACTGTGCAGTAACAAGTGGGAATTAATCCCCAGTCTGTTCAGTGCCATTCGCACCGAGTCAACCAGAAACGGCATGTCTTTAACAATGATCTCTACAATCGTGTGAGACGACTGCCAGCCATGCTTTGATATCTCCGGATTGAATACGCGGATCATTGGCTTACTGGCATCAAATTTTGAGAACTGATTCCATAAGCTGAGAGCCGCGCCGTAAAGATCGCTATCGTTTCGATCTTCCAAATCTTCTGCGGATATATTACTGAAGAGTACGCGCGCGAATGCCTCGACCAAAGGCGATTGATTTTTATCGACTTTCTTTTGAATCAACTGAAAGACGTTTTCGAGCAAGACTGAATATTGACCAGATGAGACCGTCATGCAAATACCTTGTTTTATTTGTTTGTGTGGGTACCGAGCTAAGCGTAGTCAAAATATTGAGCTAACAACAGTTTTTGAGTGCTTGGAGCGTATTTTCGCTAATTCTTGCTTGCTTTGAAAGGGGTATATTTACGTGATATTTACAATCGTATTTACAATCGAGATAACTATGCGTATTTAGCAAATAAAAAAGGCCTTTCGGCCTTTTTTATTTGCATATTCATGTAAAAAGAAATTCAACTTATTTACATTGCTTGTACCAGAACATTCTGGCCAGTGCCGGAAGTACCACTACCGCGCCTAACATGTTCACGATAAACATAAAGGTCAGCAGTATGCCCATGTCCATCTGGAACTTAAGCGATGAGAATACCCAGGTAGACACGCCGATAGCCAGCGTGATACCGGTAAATAACACGGCACTGCCACGCTCTTTCAATGCAATCAGGTAAGCTTCCTGAACTGGCATCCCTTCTTTGAGTTTATCGCTCATGGTCGACAGGATATAAATACCGTAGTCGACACCAATACCGACACCCAGTGCGATAACCGGCAGCGTCGATACCGTCAAACCAATCTCAAGGAAGGTCATCAGTGCTTGAGCAAGAATTGACACCACATAAAGCGGTATCACGACCGACAGCGTTGAGCGTAATGAGCGGAAGCTCAACAAGCACAGCAGAATAACTGCACCAAATACGTAGAACAGCATCGGTGTCTGCGCTGCCTCAACCGCTTCGTTGGTTGCAGCCATCACGCCGACAGGGCCGGAAGCAAGCTGGAACTTCAGATCATCACTTTCAAATTCCTGACGATACTGTTTCACCGCATCTACCACGCGATTGATGGTTTCAGCCTTATGATCTTCCATAAACAGGATAACCGGCATGACCGAACAATCCTGATTCAGCAAACCTGAAGACGTCGGCACACGAGAAATGGCTTGCACCATGGTTTGTTGATTACGTGGCAATACCCGCCATTTCGGATTACCTTCGTTATATCCGGCGTTGACCTGTTTTGCCACCGACGCCAGGCTCACTGCGGACTGCACGCCCTCGACGTTTACCATACGCCACTGGAATTCATCAATGGCGTTCATCACCTCATAGGAAGTACATGACTCAGGCGTTGCCTCTACCAACACGGACATGTAATCAACACTGATCGCATATCTGTCTGTGATAAGGAACGTATCCTGATTGTAACGGGAGTCTTCATGCAATGCAGGCGCGCCAGCATGTAGATCTCCAATCTTCATTTCTGTGGACTGTATAAAGCCAAGCACGAACAAAACCACGGTAACAGAGAGAATAGCGGCTGCAGTTTTGGGACTCGCACATTGTGCACAAGCATTCCAAAACTTATCAGAGCGCTGCTCTTTACCGGCAAAACGTTCGATATACTTGTCATCTAATTTGATGAAGCTCATCAATACCGGCAACAGAATCAGGTTGGTAAGGATGATGACCGCCACCCCGACACTTGCCGTAATCGCCAACTCTCGGATGATACCGATATCAATGACCAGTAACGTCATAAAGCCAACGGTATCCGAAAGCAGTGCAATACCGCCAGGAATCAACAGGCTGGTGAAAGCGAGCTTGGCAGCCTGCAGAACACTGGCACCACCGACCACCCTTTTACCGACAGCGTTTATCATCTGAACGCCGTGACTGACACCTATCGCGAACACCAAAAATGGCACCAGAATAGACATCGGATCCAAGCCAAAGCCCATCACAGTTAACAAGCCCAGTTGCCAGACAACTGCGACGATTGAACACAACAGAGGCAAGAATGTCAGCATCAGTGATTTGGAGAACAGGTACACCATCACTGCGGTAATTGCGATCGCAATGGCGAAGAATAACACCACATCTTTGGCGCCATTCGCAACATCACCGATCATCTTGGCGAAGCCGATGATGTGTACGGTGATGCGGTCATTCTCATACTGACCGCGCAGTTGGTCTTCGAGTTTTGCAGCGAATTCAAGGGTGTTTAATGGCTCGCCCGTTTCCGGATCGAGTTCGAGCAGTTGTGCAGTGACCATCGCACATGAAAAATCGTCAGATACCTGTCGTCCGACAATACCCGCCTTCTCAACGTTCTCAGATACCAGCTTTAGCGCGTTTGGATTGGACGAGTCAAAGTTAGCCGGTATGACAGGACCGCCGGAAAAACCACCCTCAACGATTTCAGTAAAACGGGTTGACGCCGAAAACAGCGACACAACGAGAGAACGGTCGACGCCATCAATAAAGAATAACTGGTCGTGGACATTTTTCAGCGTATCGAAGAAATTTTTGTTGTAGATATTGCCGCTCGTATCACACACGGACACAAGAATATTGTTAGCACCACCGAAATCACTGCGATGCTTCATGTAATTCTGCATATATTCGTGATTAAGCGGGATATTCTTCTCGAACCCTGCATCCAGTTTAAGCTGTGACGCCTGATACCCCAGGAAAAAGGTAGCGAGGATGAACAGCGCGACCACGATGAAACGATTTTTAAAGATCCCCTGTTCACACAGAGTAATGATATTCGTCATATGCTGCGTTAATCCTGTGTAAGTACCTGAATACCTGCGGCAGTGACCGCAATGACTTTATCGTTGAATAATGTCGCGTTGATAATAGCCTGACTGTCTTCTGTCTGACTAAGCACTAGCTGCTGGCCCGTCACACAGTTTTCATTTGCAGAAATGTTTGCGCGCTCCTGAGACATCACCGTACCGTTAATGGACAATACATAGCCGTTGTTACCAACGACCAGTGCATTATCTCCATCTAATGGCACAATGGAATTGAACGACGCCAGGCTGCAGGTATCCAGCTCGGCCCAACTTTGCAACTCTTCTACATATTCAAAAAGGTGACCGCGAAGCCCGGTAGCAAGCAATCTCCCCCCATCGAAAACAATGTCAAAGAACGAGCCCATGTAATCGATTTCCATGCGCTGCCAAGATTGCCCCATGTCTTCACTCTTCGCCAACAGCCCTGCTTCGCCTGCCAGATATAACATCCCGTCGTGCAAAGATACGCGATTTAAATGCGGCATGATTGAATCGAGTTCAGTCTGATAGAACGCCTCATCTTCCTGACGAATGTCTTCGAGATAGGCCTGATCATCTGGATGCAGCAGCGTTGGATGTTTCTCAACAGTCCAGTTTTGGCCACCGTCCTGAGTACGGTAAAAAATACCATAAGCACCTATCGCAATACCGTGCTGACTGTCAAAAAACAGCACATCCAAAAGGGGCTTCTCTAACTCAGGCAGGAACAATTGCTGTTGCCATGTTTGGCCACGGTCAGCGCTATGAATGATAGTCGTGTCGTGACCTACTGCCCATATGTCATCCCCGACCGTGTCGACGGCTGTCAGAGTCGCAACGGTAGGCACAGATAGTTGTTCAAATGTGTCACCGTCTTCTGATAGCAATACATGACCACGCTCCCCGACTACGACAAGGTGGTTATCGAAGGTGGACATGTCGAGCAGCAGGCTTTCAGTCGCCAGTTTGGCCTGCCAAGATGTCGCTGCTTGCGCTTGCGTAGCGAGTAACGTGATACCGGCTACGTACCGGATAAGTTTTTTCGTATTCATATACCACTGCATTTAAACAAAAAACGGCTGGCACAGCCAACCGTTTTTACTTACCAAATAGTGACTTAACGCTTGCCTTCTCTACGCAGAGCCTGCGGAGTAAACTCGTTGTCACTAGGACGGATGGTGAAATCATACATTGTTTCTTCGTTATCAAGACCAAGGGCCAAATAACGACGAGAGTTCAAATCATGATACACCTCAAGCGTAGTCCAGTGTGTGGGAATTTCATAATAGTTCACACCGTGAGCAACTGCCACACGATATAACTCACCACGATTATCGTACATATCAGCAACGTGGATCTGCCAGCTGTCCTCGTCAATGTAGAACACGCGTTTCTGATAAACATGACGGAACTCATCTTTCAGGTTGGCTTCGACTACCCAAACGCGGTGTTTTTCAAAGCGAGTCAAATCGGGGTTGATGTGCCCCGGTTTGAGGATATCGCTGTATGATGCCTGATCGCTGTGCAGCTTATAGTTATTGTAAGCAATATACATTTCCTGCTTACCTTTTAACTCCCAGTTGTAACGATCTGGTGCGCCATTGAACATATCAAAGTCGTCCGTGGTACGCAGACCATCTGCCGCTGTGCCCGGTGCATCATAAGCAATGTTAGGTGCACGACGTACGCGTCGCTGACCGGTGTTGTACGTCCATGCCTGACGAGGCTCTTTTACCTGGTCCATGGTTTCATGAACCAACAGCGCTGTACCCGCCAAACGCGCAGGATTCGTGATGCTCTGCTTAAATTTCAAAATGACATTTTCTTCAAGCAATTGCTCAGGTGTAATGCCAGGCTCTGCGTATTTAACCATTAGCACGTCGTCAAAGCCGATAACGTTGTAGTCACCTGAAGCGGTAGGCGCGGCCTGACCGCCATAACGCTGAATAGCTACTCCACGATAGCGCAGAATATGATTCCAGATCGCTTCCAAACCATTTTGCGGGATCGGGAAAGGCACACCTAACACTGCGTTACGAATACCGTTACCACCCTCTACGAGTTCAGCACGGGTGGCGTTGGCCTTTGTCGCCGCATACACCTCTTCTGGGTTAGATGCCGTTCTGCGCGTCTGATAAACAGGCATACGGTAGGTATCAGGATATGTATTGAATAGCTCAATCTGGCCTGGACTCAGGAATTTTTCATATTCCTTAACGTTTGATGCCGAGATCACGAAAAGTGGCTTATCATCTGCGAATGGGTCAGGATGATGATCCCCCGGACTATAACCCGCTGGAGGAGTCGTGATACCGCCATTCCAAGCAGGAATGCTACCGTCGGCATTTCCAGCTTTTTCACCACCGAGAGGCGTCAGCGTTGTGCCCAACTTGGCCGCCTCAGCCTCTGAGACTTTGGCAAGTGCTACAGGGCTTGAGACCGACAGAGCGAACGCTGCGGCAAGTAGGGTAAGTTTTGTCTTCATAATACCTCTCATTAGATTGCATACTTAATATTGAAAGAAACGAAGTCACGATCTGCAAGTGCGTTGGCAGTACCGTTTCCACCCCAGAACGAATTGTATGACGCACTGGCTGACCACTTACTCAGATAATCGAACGTGAAAGAAATTGACGCCGATTTAACATCTTCTGTAAACAGGAACAAAGGATTAGGCGTTGTACCGTTCACATCGTGAGAGAATGCAGCGCGTGTTCTTAAGTTTATGCCGCTAAACACGTTGTTATAGTCGGCAACTGCAATGAGGCGGTAGCCCCATGCGCTTTGCGATGCAAATTCATTGGTTTCAGGACCGTTTGACAGTGCGTTATGCAGCCCTTCTCTGAAATTGAGTGTACCGTCTGCATTAACAATCGGCTGCAGAGATGCTGAACGCGGTGTTCCGGGTGTTTCCAGACGAATAACGGACTGGTCAGGCATATCCTGAATACGCACAATACCGGCCTCTCCTAACAGGATGAGGTTATCAGTACCCAGCGCCGGACCGAAGATATGTGACAAGGTAAACTGCGCCTGCACAGTGTCTGAATACAGTGCACCGTCAACGATACCACCAGGACCAACTTCAGGACGGTCAGTCAGATTGTTGTACTGAGAAATACCCGCTAGATCAGGACGCAGTCCTGCTTTTGCCAATTGCTCTGGCATGGCTGCATAGAGCAATTCAACATCGTCCATCTGCAGTGGCTCATCTACACGGTATGCCACTTCACCTTGCAAGGCTGTGGTACCAATATTGGTATTAAAGCTCACACCGTACAATTTGATGTCTTCCGGATAAGTAAATACCGCTTTTGAAAACGTTTTCAGATTAGCGATATTGTCCTCAGTCATGGTGTTTGACGCGAGGTATGCCAGATCCGCACCGATACCTGCTGCGGTAAAGTCAGAAGCGATACCATTTATGATAGGACGCTGGCTGTGGTAATTGATGTGATAGAAGCCGAATTCCGTTTCATTCAAATCTTCTGCAAACCAACCTACCTTAATACCATACTGTCCCTGATTGTCAGCTTGCTCGTCGGCTAAGTCGCCCGGTTGACGCACGCCGACTTTCGTTGCATAGGCAAGCAGTGCGCCAGAAATCGCAGTAGGATTGGCGCCGCTACGCAGAGCATCACCCAATGCATTCATTTCGCTAAGTAAGTGATTTAAATCAATATCAGGGTTACCCGCAAAGCCGAGCTGTATATTGCTCAAATGACCGCCAGCGCCGGCAAAGTCATTGGTCGCGAAATAGCTACCAGCGACGGGTAACAGACTCTTTTCCCAGTCGTACTGGTAATATGCAGAAAGACTCACGGTCTCAGTCAGACCAAGAGAAGCTTGTACCAAACCAACCGGTATGAATATCTCTTTCAGTTCTGCGCCCGGTGCACGTGCACGGGTTACGTCAACAGGGTTTGTGGTATTAATACCATGCTGAATAAGTGTACTTTCACCCCAGCTGACAACCTGCTCACCAACACGAATAGAAAGTGGCATATCGCCAACCCAGGTATCCATGTATGCAAACGCATCTAACAATCTGATATCAGCACAGAGCTCCTGACGGGCATATTTATATGAACATGGATCGGCTTCTTGTCCGGTGATGGGGTTAACCCAGGGACGACTGCCATTGTTTAGCTCGAAATCATAAAAGTAAAAACCACGTGCGAAGAAACCAAAGTCACCGTAGTTAATGTCTAATTCATGTAAACCTGAAAACTGCGATGAAAATGCACTGCCGCTATCAAAGGACAGGTTGCCGAGGTCACCGTTGGTTGAATAACCGCCGTTACCGAGATTCCACACATCGTAAGACGGATAAATCACATTCGTTGCGGCGTTATAACCAGACCAGTCAAACTGCACGCCATTACTGGCGCCTATGCGGCTGAAGTCGCGATCTTCAACTCTGATACTGGTGCCGAGTGTGAAGTTTGAGTCGAGCGTGACAGACACGTCACCAAAATTCCAACTGGCAGCTTGAGTGCTTGCCGCTGAAACCGCCAGCGCACTGGCGAGCGCTACACTGAGTGGTGACTTAGAAAAAGAGGTAGGCCCACGTTGCATATTTTTATTCTCCTTCACTGCAAAAAAATATTGAGCAGTGCTTTAGACCAGTTTAGACGATAGTTAACAAAATGATTACATCATTTAGCGCTAATCGCAAGAACAAATCGTACCAGTTAAATCAAACTGTTTTTTTGTTTCTTTTCAACAGGTTAATTTTCGCCCAAATTCCATATTTAAACACTAAACACGGCGCAGAATGTTATGCCATGCGTTCGAAACTTTTTATTTTATTGTTGCCGTCAATAATTAAACGAAATCGCCCTCTTAACCCATCCCGTCCGACAAACGGACGTAAATTTCGAGTGGGTACCTGGACCCGCTCACCGCTATCGGCGGTCATCACGGCAGAATTTATCCCTGTTTGATACAGGTTTTCGCATTCCGCATAGGACAAGGCTAACGAAAAAGTAAACACTCTGGTGTTGTGCATACTCAGGCACTCAGACTCTTACTCACTTTTTCATACATATCAGCGCTTAAGCTAGGTTCGTCCAGCAATCTGACTAACTGATGCTTCATTTTAGCTTGTCTGTTGTCATCCAGTTTTTGCCATTGTATCAGCGGTGTCAGCAAGCGGGATGCAACCTGAGGATTGACCTTATCTAACCGTAACAGGTAATCCGTCAAAAAACGGTATCCACTGCCTGAACCATGATGAAACCCTGGCGTGTTATAAAACGCGAATGCCCCAATTAACGCGCGCACACGGTTAGGGTTGTTAGCACTGAACTGCGCATGGGCCTGCAGTAACTCTAGCCGGGACAATATATCGTCTCGTGGCGTGGTTGCATGCAAGCCAAACCACTTGTCCAATACCAGAGGTTCATCACGCCAGCGTTTTTCAAACGTCTCCATCAAGCCATCAAACACTTCAGCATCCAGCTGCTGACTTGCTTTCAGTGCTCCAAGGCTATCGGTCATATTATTCGCCAGTTCGAATTGTTCAAAGACCTGAGTATGACCATGTTCTGTCAACGCCAGGTAGTCAAGAATGACGTTGTTAAGGCGGCGCTGCGTGACCTGCTGCTGCTTGTACCGATATGGCGTATTAGCCGAAAATTCACGTAGTTCCTTTATTTTATCAGCCAGTGACGTAGCGATAGTGGCTTTAACGTGCTTGCGTGCAGCATAGAGGCTATCTATATCAACACGGTCAACTTGCTGACAGAGTGTTTCGAAGCTGGGTAATACCAGCACTTCTGCAAGCAGGCCCGGGTTATCGGCACAGCGTTCAAGGACTTTGCCCACACCGTCTACCAGCAAGCCGGTCATGTCAGCACTATCGCCGTTCGCACGTTGATGAATACAGTGACTATAAAACTGCTGACTGGCATCCCATCGGGAAAAATCGTCCTGCGCATGCATTACAATATGCAGTAGCTCATCCGCAGTATACTGATAATCAATCTTTACCGGCGCGGAGAAACCGCCAAGTAATACCGGCACTGGTTTATCGCTAAACTGACCAGGCACGTCATGGCGGTGGTGTTCAGTCACAAGCGGCAGTACTCCCTGCGTTGAACCTGATTCGTCAACAGGCAACGCCGCCCCACTCTGCCGGTCCAGTATTTCAAGTGCAATCGGGATGTGTAATGGTAATTTCTCTCGCTGATCGGCCGTTGGCAAATTTTGCTGTATCAGTGAGAGTGAATAGTGGCCAGATTGCGGATCAAAGGTATCGTCGATGACGACTTTCGGAGTACCAGATTGACCATACCAACGCTTAAACATGGTCAGGTCAATGTCGCTGGCGTCCTGCATGGCGTTAACAAAGTCATCACAGGTTACAGCCTGTCCGTCATGCCTCTCGAAATAGAGATCCATGCCGCGGCGGAATCCATCTCTACCTAACATAGTGTGTAACATGCGAATAACTTCAGCGCCCTTGTCATAGACAGTCACTGTGTAGAAATTATTCATTTCTACCACTTCATCCGGGCGGATGGGATGTGACATGGCACTGGCATCCTCGGCAAACTGATGCTCGCGCATGACTTTGACGTTTTTAATTCGGGTCGTTAATGGATTGGCCATATCAGCGCTGAATTGCTGATCGCGGAACACAGTGAGACCTTCCTTGAGGCTGAGCTGGAACCAGTCTCTGCAGGTCACACGATTCCCCGTCCAATTGTGAAAATATTCGTGCGCGATGACAGATTCTATGTTGTAGTAATCTTCATCTGTTGCCGTCTCGCTGTCAGCCAACACGAATTTGGAATTGAATACGTTTAGGCCCTTATTCTCCATGGCCCCCATGTTAAAGAAATCTACCGCGACAACCATGTAGATATCCAGGTCATATTCCAGCCCGTACTCTTTTTCATCCCAGGCCATCGCCCGTTTCAAAGACGCTATGGCATGGTCACCCAGGTGTGCTTTTCCCTTATCCACAAAAAGTGCAATGTCCACGTTCCGACCGCTGCCAGTTGTGTAGGTGTCTGTCAACACATCAAAATCGCCAGCCACTAATGCAAACAGATAACTAGGTTTCTTAAATGGGTCATGCCAGGTAACAAAGTGCTTGCCATCTTCTGTCATCCCCTCGTCTATCTTATTGCCATTTGACAACAGGTGAGGAAGCGATTTGTCAGCAATGATTGTGACGGTATATTCAGACATGACATCCGGTCTGTCCGGATAATAGGTGATTTTACGGAAGCCCTCTGCTTCACATTGCGTACAGTATGCATCGGCCGCCAAGTACAGACCTTCCAGTGAAGTATTTTCGGCAGGGTTAATGTGCGTCACTATCGTCGTTTCAAACGAATCATCGGCGACATCAATAGTCAGACTCGTGTCGTCATTTCGATAGGCGACGTCTGCGCCATTTACCTGTACTGACAGCAAAGTCAGCTTTTCACCGTCAAGCACCAACGGACGCTGGTGCTGGCCATTGCGCTGTACTTTCAGTATCGCTGTAACCTTTGTCTGATTCGGTTCCAGCCCGAATATTAACCGGGTATGCGACACCAGGAAGTCGGGTTGTTGGTAGTCTGAACGTCGTTTTATCTGGGGTGAAGACATGCTTAACTCCATAGATATTTAGTCGGCCTTGGTCACCACTTGTGGTGGCTGCAATCGCAGGATCTTAATACCGAGGAAGGCGTATATGACTGCGAGAACAGGACTAATTAAGTTAAAGAACGCATAGAAGATATATTCAAACGGATGCACAGCGAGTACGCCATGCATGTACGCACCACAGGTATTCCAGGGGATAAGCGGTGACGTCAGGGTACCACCGTCTTCCAGGCTGCGGGACAGGTTCAGTTGGTCCAAACCACGCTTTTCAAACTCATTTTTGTACATGCGTCCCGGCATCACGATTGCCATGTACTGATCGGCCGTGACCAAGTTGATGCCAATACAGGTAAGAATAGTCCGAAGTACCATATCGCCTGCACTTTTTGCGCCCTTGAGAATGGCACTTACGGCGCGATTAAGCAGCCCGACTTTGTCCAGCACTGCGCCAAAAGACATCGCACAGACAATCAGCCAAATGGTGTTCAGCATGGATGACATACCGCCTCGGCTTAGCAGGTCGTTTAAGCTATCACTGGGTGTTGAGAAACTCACGCCGTCAAACAGTGCCGTCCACACCACAATCAATTGCGCAGTGGCAGATGACACGCCATCTTCGGCCATACTGTTAACGACATCGGTCTGAAATAATATTGCCCATAACGCACCAAGCAGCGCGCCGATTGATACGGCAGGAAATGCAGGCATTTTTCGAAGTGCAAGCACCAGCAGCACCACAAGAGGAACCAGCAAGTGCACGCCTAGTTCAAACTCTGACTGCAGCAACGTTTTCATGGCTTCAATGCTCTGTGCATTGACTTCGTTTGACTCATTCAGCCCCAACAGCAAAAACAGTAACAGCGACAACACAATGCTGGGAATCGTCGTCCACATCATATAGCGAATATGTTCAAACAGGTTTGTACCTGCCACCGCGGGCGCAAGATTCGTGGTTTCCGAAAGAGGCGAGATTTTGTCACCAAAATAGGCACCAGAGATCACCGCGCCGGCCGTCACTGCAGTCGATACGCCCATGCCTTCAGACACGCCCATCAGCGCCACACCGATGGTGGCTGCAGTCGTCCAGGAGCTTCCAATGCTCATCGCGACGATGGCACAAATCAGACAGGTCGCTGCATAAAATACGCTGGGATTTAATAACTCCAGGCCATAATAAATCAGCATAGGGACGGTGCCAGACAGCATCCAGGTGCCGATCAGTGAGCCTACTGCAAAAAGAATCAGACACGCACCAAGAGACATTGAAATCCCTTTAATAATACCTTTTTCGATGCTGTCCCACGTGTGGCCATTTTTCATGCCTATAATGGCGGTTACGCCCATTCCCAACAGCAGCGCAATCTGGTTCGGGCCGTAAGAAGAACTGTCGCCAAACAAAATGACGGCCGCGGCCATCATTGTGACCAGCATCACGATAGGTATCAGTGCATCAAGTAATGACGGCTCTTTAATTGTGCTTTGAGATGATTCTGACATGTGCTCTCCCTAGCCCGTCACTGAACGGTAAAACATTAAGATAATGATCACGGGACAAACAAAACGAATGTACCAGGGCCAGATCTTCCAAAATAGCGTACCTTCAATATCTTCGTTACCGTGTTTGAGTTCCCGCAAAATGGCATCACGACGCCATACCCAGCCAGCAAAAATACAAAGCGCTAAACCAAGCAGAGGCTGACTGTACTGCGTCGTTGCAGAAATGACTAAACCAAATAATTGCTCGAAGTTAAGCATGATGGTAACGCTGGCAACATAAATACCCGCTGCCAACATCCACACTGAGCGTTTACGGCCAAGATTTTTACTCTCAACCAGATATGCGACAGGCACCTCAAGCATCGAGATTGACGACGTCAGTGCTGCAATGACCATCAGTGCAAAGAACGCCAGACCGACAAACAGACCGATTCCCGCCATACTGTCAAACAGTGCAGGTAATACCGTAAAGATAAGGCTATCGCCTTCGATAAGGCTGCCGTCAGCAGCAAAAATTTCCACGCCATTGGCTAGCGCCACGTACATAGCAGGGATAATCAGCATGCCGGCTAAAATTGCCACACCAATATCAACTAGCGCGACAGATGCGCCAAGCGTTGGTAGGTTCTCTGATTTAGACACATAGGAGCCATATACCAGCATGGTGCCCACCCCTAATGACATCGAAAAGAACGCCTGTCCCATGGCACTAATCAATAGATCGGGCTGCCAGACTCTCGAAAAATCGGGCAGAAGATAGGTTTTCCATCCATCAATTGCGCCATCCTGAAAACTGACATACAGGATAAGCAGAACAATGATGATAATCAGCGTGGGCATGAGTCTGACTGACCAGCGTTCGATGCCATTACTCACCCCACCGCTGACAATGGATGCGGTAAGCGCCATAAACACAGCACACAGAATAAGGTTACGGCTTAATGAAAATTCGGTTAACCATGCCGATGCAGTGTCGGCACCTATGACTTCGGTAATTGACTGCAAAAAGAAGGCTATCATCCAGCCGCCCACAATGGCATAAAAGGCCAGAATCATGGAAACGGTGATCCCGCCCCATATACCCGTCAAACGACCAATTTTGGAGCCAGATACCTTGCCCAGCGCGTCAACCATATTCGAGCGGTTTGCACGGCCGATGATCAATTCTGCCATTAACACCGGATAGGCCAGCAAAAATGCCAGCACAATATACACCAGTACAAATGCTGCACCGCCATTACTGGCGACCTGTGTAGGGAAGCCCCAGATGTTACCTAGTCCAACCGCACTGCCTGCTGCAGCAAGGATAAAACCTAATTTAGAAGAAAACTCTCCGCGAGCACTCATGGTTGCCTCTGTTGTTATTGTTATCTTTGTAAAATACGGCTAATGCCTTTACGGGATGGTGATGTTCACATGAAAAAGGGGCTAAGTGTAGCCCCTTGTTGGTTAAATCTGCCGATCATTTAGATGAAAGTGCATATTTGCCCGATTGAATAACATCCAGCGTTATTTTCGCTGCTTCATCCAGGAACGGGTCCAGCTCTTCAAATTCATCTGGTAAATCTTCCAAACTTGCGACCGTTTCTTTGCCCATCCGCTGTAATCTTTCATTCGCACGCTTCAGCTGCTTATCTTCAGCCTCCTGCTTTTCTGCCAGACGCTCGGACTTGACCAGCGATATCGTTTTGCGATCTTTACGCTCTTTATATTCTTCAATGTCAGTGTAGATGTACGCGAACTCAGGATCGGCTTTGATTCTACTCTTGTGATGCTCAGCGATATTCATCACAGTGCTTTCGGTTTCACCGAATGTCGCATAATTAGCGCGTCGGATACTGTCCCAAGGCAATGCGTTTTCTTCCTGACTCTCACCCCACTCTTCAGGATCAATGGCTGATGGGAACTTGATGTCCGGAATAACGCCCTGATGCTGAGTACTGCCGCCGTTGATGCGATAGAACTTAGCGATAGTAAATTGCACAGCACCAAGCGGATTATCGTAGAGGTCATAAATACGTCCCAAGCCACGATGCTGCTGCACGGTTCCTTTACCGAAGGTCTGTTCACCTACAATAAGCGCTCTGCCATAATCCTGCATGGCTGCAGCGAAGATTTCTGACGCAGAGGCACTGTAGCGATCCACCAATACCGTTAACGGTCCATCGTAAAAGACCATGCCGTCAGTGTCGCGATTGACCGTTATACGACCCGCGCCATCACGGATCTGGACAACAGGCCCCTTGTCGATAAACAAACCGGTGAGCAACGTTGCCTCAGTCAGTGAGCCGCCGCCGTTGCCGCGTAAATCGACGATGATGCCATCAACATTTTGTTCGGTCAGCGCAGTGATCTCTTTCTTAACGTCTTTATGTAAGTCGTTGTAGAAAGAAGGTATGGTGATCACACCGATGTTCTGGCCTTGCATCTCGCCCGTTTCAGGTTGATAAACCTTTGACTTGGCCGCCCTGTCTTCAAGCTTAATTTTGTCGCGGGTGAGACTCACAATGCTCGGCGTTGTTGCTTTGGATGAACCTTTTTTCACCTGCAACCGCACCACACTGCCCTTAGGCCCTTTGATAAGCTCGACCACTTCATCTAAACGCCAGCCAATCACATCAACGAACTCTTCGTCATCCTGTGCGACACCGATGATCTTATCTTCTGGTTTTATCTGATTTGACAAATCAGCCGGACCGCCTGGAACGATACTGCGGATCACGGTGTAATCGTCTTCACTCTGCAACACGGCACCAATGCCTTCGAACGACAGGTTCATATCCATTTGGAAGCGGTCGGAATTGCGCGGAGATAAATAGCGAGTATGTGCTTCAATACTGGCAGCAAACGCATTCATCGCAGCCTGGAAAACATCTTCGCTTTTCGTTTGGGTCAGCCGTTTTATGGCACGCTCGTATCGCTTAGTAAGTAGCTCTTTTATCTCTTCTGGCGTTTTATCAGCCAAGTCGAGATTCAATGCGTCATATTTCACGCGCTGACGCCATAACTCATCGAGTTCACGTTGACTGGCAGGCCACTCAGCGTCTTTGCGGTCATAATGGAACGCATCGCCCTTCTTCTCGAAATCGAACGGTTTATCTAATAGAGAAAGTGCGTACTCGTAGCGTTCGATACGCCGCTGTAGGTTGAGCTGGTACATGTCGTAAGCAATTTGCATATTACCGCGCTGCAGTGCGTCATCAAACGCATCGCGATATTTCTCGAAGCCACTAACATCGGCTTGTGTAAAAATATTGCGGTTCATATCGAGCGAACGCAGGAAGCGTTCATAAACCTTGGATGATAGCTCGTCATCAAGGTCGATATCTTTATAGTGTGCGCGGGTGAATAATGCTGAGACTCGCTTGGCGGCTATGGAATGTTGTGCTTCCTGCTCAAGTACTGGTAAAGACTCGGCACTTTCAGTGGTTTTGACAGCCTGAACTGAAAAACAGGTGGTGACTACTACGCCGACCAGCGACAGTCTTAACAATTGCTTCATATTACTACCTCTTGGAACGAGCCAAACGTAACTTATCCTGCTGTACCTTCACAGACATACCCGTATCGAGTTGTACGTTGATCCCATCTTTCGCCACTTCAGTGATCGTTGCAAGCATGGGTTCGCGCCCTACTTTTACCGTCACTCTGGTGCCTGATTTCAAATCATCGTCTGTCAGTTTTTGTGCAGGTACAATGCTCTTTGGCTTCGAATTATTGGGTTTAGTTCCTTTAATTGTAGTTTTTGTTTTTGTAGCTGTTGAATTTTTTGGCCTTTTTGCCCCGCCATTGACGTCCGAACGCGGTTTCTTTGGCCCTTTAGTCTGCTTGCGTTTTTCCGCAACACGAGCTTTGCTTTCCTCAAGCTGCTGCTTTGCGTGCTCCGCATGTTCCTGTTCAATTACCGCATCCTGGTTACCATCAAGGTCGACGCGGTGGGCACCTTCGCGCATGGAATGCAAATAACGCCAGCTGTTTGTATAGTGGCGAAGAGAGGTACGCAATAAGGTTTTGCTGACGCGTTCGTCCTGCTCAAGTCGCTCTGCCAGGTCCTGAAAAATACCGATTTTCAGTGGTTTTGCGTCACCTTCAAGGCTAAAGCAGTTAGGGAAAGATTGCGCTAAGAAGGCAATCACCTCTTTGCTGGTGGTGAATTTTTCCTGCGTATCCATTGCGTCCGCTGGTGTCTCTTTCATGGTATCGGGCATTACTCAATTTCCTCATCATCCCAAGTTGCCAACAGATGGTCAACCCAGTCGCTGAGGTCTACATCATCAATATCGAGCAAGTGTTTGTCGTTACGCCAATTTTCCCAAATAAATTGGAGTACGTTTTCAAGTGTGGTCACGCTGATATCTTCATCAGCGCGATCAAAAGCCATATGTAGAATCGTATTTAGTCTGTCAGCAGCTTCGTCGGCTTGCTCGTCCCAGTCATCCTCAAGATCCGACGCTGTTGCCAACACGACGTGAATGTCGACCAACGATTTCATGACAACGTAGACTCAAAATGTTTTACCACTGCAGTCAGGCCGTGTTGGTCGACATCATCAAATCTGGCAAACTGTGGCGAGTCGATATCTAACACACCATAAAGTTCACCGTTTAACGTCACCGGTATCACAATTTCTGAATTGGAGGCCGAATCGCAGGCGATATGCCCTTTGAATTCGTGCACGTTTTCAATACGTTGAATAGTCATTAATTCAGCAGCTGTGCCGCACACACCTTTACCCATGGCAATTCTGATGCAGGCGGGCTTACCCTGAAAAGGACCAAGTATTAACTGCTGCTGTTTGTACAGATAAAAGCCTGCCCAGTTGATATCTGGCATAGCATGAAACAGCACCGCGCTGATATTGGCCATATTAGCAACGGCATCTGTTTCATCGAACGTTATCGCTTTTACCTGTTCTAGAATCTGCTGGTAGAGTTCAGCTTTATTTGTGGTGGGTTCAATTACTGCGCCAGTGTCCAAAAAACGCTTACCTTGGTAGTTAATGACAATTCTGCGCCGCAGTTTATCAAAACTGTATTCCGGACAGAAGCGCAACGTCCCTATTGTTTAATTTCAAATACAACCTGAACCGTGCTGCTGCTCACTACCTGGCCAGGCAAATCAGCAGCGGCGCTCTCTGCCATCATCATTTGGCGGGTAACTGGCATGGATCTGGCATTGCCATGTTCGGTCATCGACAACACATTACCGAGTTCCACGCCAGCCTGTTTGGCTAGTACCAGAGCTCGCTCCCTTGCATTATCGAATGCACTTTGCAGCGCACGTTGATATACCGCTTCAGAGTTAGACAAACCGAATTGAAAACGTTCCAGACGTGCTGCACCCGCGGCGATAACACCATCAACGACACCTGCGTAATCATCCAGCTGCTTTACAACCACGTTGATTTGACGACTTAATACAAATCCGTTCTGTCTTGAGCCTGTCGCAGTGCGTTCATAAGATGGCGTCAGTGAAATTTGCATTGATTGAATCTGTTTGTGATCGACACCCGCGTCCAATAAATGCGTCACGATTTGATTGACTTTGTGAGATACAGTTTGTTGGAGTTTGGTGACGACTTCACCGCGCTCTTCTACCACGGCGGTGAAGGTAAACTGATCGGGCACAGCTACGCTGTCTCCCGTGCCTGAAACGGTAATGCTGGGTACAGCGTTCGCTGCACCAGCACTCAGAGCAATCAGACAAAACGCGAAAAATATTCTTACGTGCATAAGCGACATCCTAATGACAATACTATCTTTAGTATTGAGCTTAACGCCTCGCTATGAATATTTGCTGAATGGTTTCTTACTCAAGACCACCATGATCAAAGAACACGGCGCTTTCACCAGCAAAACTTACCTTGATGTATTTACCCTTCTCATCACCCCATAAACAAGACAATGTACCGAGCGTTTCCTCGCAACTATCCGCTGAGCCGATAATTGCCTCTACTTCAGGTTTACTCATGCCCATCTTTAGCGCATCGTAATTTTCTTTGGTCATTTTTGTGCACGCGCTTAATGTGAAAATTGCCGCCAGAGCTAGCAATGAAACACCGACTTTTTTCATGCTGTTTTTCCTTATTGTTGTATGCCGTATTGGGTATAGCAAAGGTAGCGCTGTCACGCCACCCAACGCACGTTACTTTAACCAAAAAACCAATAGCTGACTATGATGGCAGTGGTTATCCCTGCCGCATCCGCCGCCAGACAGCAGCCCACAGCATAACGACTGTGTTTAATGCCCACTGCGCCCAGATAGACAGCAAGCACATAAAACGTCGTCTCGGTAGAGCCCTGCAGGACAGAGGCAAGCCTTCCCGCGAATGAATCGGCTCCTTGATGCTGCATCGTTTCAATCATTAACGCGCGTGAGCCGCTGCCACTAAGTGGTTTCATCAGTGCGTTTGGCAAGGCGTCGGTAAATCGGGCATCGATGCCAACAGATTGTGCAGCCATGGCGGTAAAATGCGCCACGTAGTCGAGTATGCCACTTGCTCTTAATACGCCAATCGCAAATAGCATGGCAATCAGATAAGGAATAAGCGTGATGGCTAACTCAAATCCTCTTTTCGCGCCTTCAATAAAAAGCTCGTAGCCATTCAGCGAGCGTCGCCAGGCTACCAACAGGACAATCACAACAAAGCTAAACAATAGTGCATTCGCGATTAGCGATGAAGATGATGCCATTTGTTGTGCAGCCATAGAGCTAAAGTAAGCAATGATTGCTGCTAACAGGGCAAATGCAGCAACGAAATACAACATCACTGTGCGTTGAAATATATTGATTTTCTGTACCCAGCAGGTAATCAACAGCCCTGCCAGTGTTGACGCGCTGGTGGCTAACAAGATGGGAATAAACACATCTGTAGGTGATGCAGCGCCCTGCTCGGCCCGATACAAAAATACGGTAATAGGAAACAGTGTGACCGACGACGTATTCAACACCAGAAACAAAATCTGACTGTTGGTTATTGTGTCGGGCGTGTTGTTCAGGCTTTGCATGTCCTGCATCGCTTTGATGCCAAATGGCGTAGCGGCATTATCCAATCCCAGCACGTTGGCGGACATGTTCATGGTCACACTGCCGATAGCGGGGTGACCGCACGGTATATCAGGCATCAACCGGCGCAATAATGGCTCTATGAAGCGTGACACGCTGGCTATCATCCCTGCCCGCTCTGCGACGTTGAATATCCCCAACCAAAACGCTAAAAGACCGATAAGCCCGATCGCAATATCAACACTGAGACGTGCCATACTGGTGACCGCATCCATACTGGTCGCAAACGCCTGAGTCTCGCCCAATATAAACGCCTGATAGCACGTGGCCAGAAAAGCGCTAACGATAAACGCCAGCCAAATACGGTGCAGCACAGTAGCCTCGCTTTATTCTTGTTATTCTGCGAAGCCTTAGTCTAGCGCATCATCATGCGCTACGTTAAGCGTTACGCTAAAACCGCTTTGAGACTGGCAAGACAATAATCGATATTTTTGTCGCTGCAACCATGCCCCATCAGACCAATACGCCATACCTTTCCGGCTAGTGGACCAAGCCCCGCACCAATCTCCAGGTCAAATTCGTTCAGCAAACGCGTACGAATTGCAGCATCGTCTATGCCAGGGGGGATATTAACAACATTAAGCTGAGGCAACCGATACTGTTCGTCTACAACAAATGACAGACCCATAGAAACCAGACCATCATGCAATTTAGCATGTTTATTTGCATGTCGTTGCCAGGCGTTTTCAAGCCCTTCCTGATGCAACATCAGTAATGACTCGTGCAGTGCATACAAACTATTAACCGGAGCAGTATGATGGTAGGCACGCTTGGCACCCTCGCCCCAGTATCCCATGACTAATTCCATGTCCAAAAACCAGCTCTGCGTCTTGTTGCGTCTTTGTTTGATTCTTTCAACGGCCCGCGGACCAAAGGAAACGGGAGACAGGCCCGGCACACAGGACAGGCACTTTTGCGAGCCCGAATAAATCGCATCAATGCCCCATTCATCCACACGAAGCTCAATGCCACCCAGCGCAGTCACTGCATCTACAATAGTCAGACAGTCGTAACGCCTGGCGATATCGCACAGTAATGCCGCATCATTGCGCACGCCTGTACTGGTTTCCGCATGTACGAATGCCACAAACTGCGCATCCGGATGCTGCTTTAGGGCGTCCTCTAACTTATTCGCATCTGTCGGCTTACCCCAATCATCCTCAATCAAAATGGGGATGCCTCCACAGCGCTCGACGTTTTCCTTCATGCGCCCGCCGAATACACCATTTTGACACACCACCACTTTGTCGCCCGGCTGAACTAAGTTCACGAAACAGGCTTCCATTCCCGCTGACCCGGGCGCGGAAATAGGCATGGTTAGCTCATTGTCGGTCATGAACGCATATTGCAAAAGCTGCTTGATGTCGTTCATCAAACCGACGAACTGTGGATCAAGGTGACCAATCGTCGGTTTTGACAAGGCCTGTAAAACCTGAGGGTGGATATCCGAGGGACCTGGTCCCATCAGCGTTCTAAGTGGAGGTACAAAAGACTGCACGGGAAAACTCCAGTTATTGATGATTTATTTGCATTGTGAGCGCGTTGTAGAGAGACCACAACCGTTCAATAGTCGACATAAATACTGAAAATGAGGATGATGACTGCCATGCTTATTAGTGATGCAAGACCTGTTCATAAAATATTCACAAACTGTGCAAAACCTGTGCACAGGCCCCGCTATGACGGCTGTTGAGTGAGTAATGAATTGATTCTTTGAGCAAAATCGCCACATTGAACAAAAAATTGTTTAGTTTTCGTTCAATAATGTTCTACAATGATCGTCTCTGTTAATCATTTATGATTACTTCTCCCAAAGAAGCACAGAGTTAGCGCACGGCTCAAACCTTTTGAGCCATTCCCCTAAGCCCAGGACTAGCAATAGCTCTGGGCCTTTTTTATTCCGTTTCCTGTTTAAGAGTAGCAAGATAGTGCTGCGCTTTTTGTTTGTAATGCTCAGCAGATTCAACAAACATATCGCACTTGTCAGCGGGGATGGTTTTCACCACCCTGGCTGGGCTGCCCATGACAAGCGAATAATCGGGGATCTCCATGTTCTCAGTCACCAGACTGTTGGCCCCGATGAGGCAATGTTTGCCAATTTTGGCACCATTAAGTACCACTGCATTAATGCCAATCAGGCTGTAGTCTCCAATCGTACAGCCATGCAGCATAACTTTATGCCCCACGGTAACGCCCTTGCCAATAACGAGCGGACAGCCTTCATCGACATGTAATACCGAGCCATCCTGAATATTGGTCTCTTCACCAATAATAATATCGTCGTTATCTGCGCGGATCACAGCGTTAAACCATACGCTACTGTGATCTTTCAACTGCGCAGAGCCAATTACGCAGGCACCTGGTGCAATAAATACCTGCTTGCCTTTGGTCACTTTTCGCTGTTCAAGACTGAATATCATAATTTACTCCGTCACCTGTCGCATAAGTCCTTCCTGCATGGTTGACGCCACCAAGTGACCTTCTTTATTAAAGATTTGACCGCGAACCAACCCTCGCGCAGAACCGCTAAATGGACTGTCCATTTGATAAAGCAGCCACTCGCTGAAATCAAATGGACGATGAAACCACATTGCATGATCAATGGTGGCCATCATCAAGCCCTTATGGGTAACGGCAATACCATGCGGTTGCAGAGACGTACTCAAAAAATGGTAATCCGACGCATACGCCAGCATGGCCTGATTAATTGCCAGATCAGGCTGTGAAGGCTCCTGTGCACGCATCCAGATTGAACGCATTGGATCCCTTACTTCACTCTGATAGGAAGTAGCCGCGTCGACGGTACGCACATCCAGCGGTCTATGGTAGGCAAGCGCCTCACGCATTCTTTCACTGATACGGTGAATATTATTTTCGTAGCATTTTATATCTGGCTCCACCTCATCAGGGGGCGGCACGTTTGGCATATCCGCGAACTGATGCTCCAGACCCTGCTCCTGCCCCTGAAACGATGCCGTCATATAGAAAATGTTTTTTCCGTTTTGAATCGCCTTTATCCGCCGCGCAGAAAAACTCCCACCATCTCGTATTTGTTCAACTTCATACACGACTGGCAATGATGCATCGCCCGGCAGGAGGAAATATGAGTGGAAAGAATGACATAACCTGCCCTCTGGCACGGTACGCTGGGCGGCACACAGTGCCTGAGCCAATACCTGACCGCCGAACAGGGCCCGAAAGCCCAGATCCCAACTCTGGCCGCGGAACAGGCAGCTTTCAATGGATTCAAGCTGCAGCAAATCCGATAACTTAATGTTTGTTGTCATGGTGTGTGGAGACTCTTTTAATCAATTAGTTAGCGATTTGTCGAGGGTTGCGAGGGTAATACTTATCCGGCATTCGGGCAACGTGTTCAAAAAAGCGGGTGTCTTTGTAGGGCAGCTTCATAAAGCCTGAAATACCGATGCCGTCAATGTGTGGCACCAATGCAATAATACGCCCCAGCAAGTCTGCAAATTCACTCTCTCGGCTGTGGTCGAGCAACGTGTAATAACTGTGGATTTTGAGGTGCGTAGGTAATGCTTCAAAAATGATGCAGCCTGTGTGGTGTATCGCGTTAAGGCGCTCCAACAGTGTTAACATTGGCGGCGGTAACGCAAGTAATTCATCCGGATCTTCGCCGTCTTCAAAATAGGAATGCATCCTGGATTCATCTTCCACCACGGATACGTTACTCACCTCGTAGGGTATGAACATGCCTTGTGAAGGTGTAAACGGTTCATCTTCACTGTCCCGCTCAATATGCAAGGTATCTTTAGCGTTGAACATGCAGCTTTTAAAGATGCCGACACGATGAATGGCTCTGGCAAGGTTAACCACGTTGTTAACCGCAGATTCAAAGGATTGTCTGAGGCTTTGTTCATATAAATTCAGGCTGGAATCAATATAAACACCATCAGGCTGCCACCTGACTGCCAGTCCCCCAACTACTGGAAAACGCCCAAGCCTGCCAACCGCGGCGATAAAGGCTTTTTCAGCTTCTCCCATGCCCTGCATATAATTTTTATAATATCGTTCAAACTGCGCGTCATTGACATATTTCAGCTCATGTTCGTTATCCAGTCCTTCCTGCCGTAAAAAAGATTTTCTCGAGCTATAAACAACGGTCTCGATATCACGGTGTTCAACATGGGACCACACAGGCAGGAGGCTGGCTGGCGGCACCACTACGCTATCGCTGTGAAATACGATGTGCCGGATACTGTGAATATTACGCAGCAGATAGTCTCCGGCTTGCCTTCGCAACTGTGCGTCATCACCCAACATGGCGTCCAGTGGCTCAGCTAAAAGACGCGGTAAATTAAGAGCCGCGGCTGGGATCACATGTCTGCCAAATCGACAGGATTGCCCGGAGGCCAGCGCATAGAGCGTACTGGCCATGCCCTGTTCATCAAAGCGTGGTGAAGAAAGGCCACCGTTAAGTTGTTCATCGCCAATGAAATACACATCACCTAACCGAGCGTTAGTTTGCTGCATATCACCTGACATCAGATCCATGATGTTGTTGCCCACAAACTGCCCTGTCTCATCAAGTTGAGCAAACACAGACGAGCCCCAGTCAATCAGTCCTATACTTTCATCATCTGGATTAAATACCACGTTGGAAGGTTTGATATCGCCGTGGACGATGGGCTTTGCTTCGCCGTTTTGCTGAAATTCACGCAGCGCAATCAGGACATCGCACAACTGTGCAGCAATTTTGACCACTAACCGTGGCGGTAAAGGTCCTTGCTCAAGACTGTACCTTTCAAGATCCAACCCGCGCGCCCTTTGCATCACCAGGATCGCCTGCTTGCCGATTCGCTGGAATTCAACTAGCTGCGGGACATGAGGATGGTCGACATGATTCAGCATGAATGCTTCTTCTTCGAGGCGATCCTGCACGTGTTGAGGAAGGTTAATGCGTGAAAATTTAAATACCAACTCCTCACCCTGCGGACTACGCCCTGCAAACGCAAATCCAAACGCGCCTTTGCCAATCATCTCAATATCCATATAGCCAAGCAGCTTGAGCTGCTCGGTGCACAACTTAAACCAGTCTTTTAGCTTCTGAGCATCCTTGTGCGACAGCAGATAAATCGATTGTTCTTCAGGTATATAAAAGTGTTTTAGCTCCTGTGCGCGTTTCATTAGTCAGTCACTCTCTTTTAACCACTGACAATGAAAGTGTCCTTTGCCTTGCTCAGATAAAATGTCATGCAGCGTTTTAATGCCGGAATGAATGTCCTTATCAAACTGCCACGGCGCGTTAAACAATAGCATTCCAGAGCCAACCATTCCTACGTCAGTTTGTTGATCATCAACAGTGAGTCGCACATCAAGCGAAGCAACATCTAGTGTGGTAGAGAGTTCATTGACCATTTTTTCACTCAATCCACGCTTTTCAGCTGCTCGGGCCGTCAGAATGGGATACCAGATTGCGACTATCGCCTGTGGCCATTTTTTTAATAATGAGATAACACACTGCGCGACTTGTTGATATTCCCTACGCTGCTCGTAAGGTGGGTCAATAAGCACGAGACCACGGCGAATGTCTGGTGGGCTTAAGGCCAACACACCTTCAAAGCCGTCACGATGATGGATATGCGTCAGAGGTGACTTAACGTTTTGCCTCAATGCCTGAATTTCTGTCGGATGCAGCTCCATTAGCTGGGCGCGGTCCTGTTCCCGTAACATGGTCGAGGCCAGATAACATGAGCCCGGATAAAGGCGTTGGGCGATAAATGGCTCAAGCTGTTGCTTAAAACGCTGTAGTGCATTATCCGTCACTGCAGCGTTCATCAGACGGGCTACTCCGTTGGCATATTCGCCGGTTTTCTGTGACTGCTCTGAGCTCAGGTCATAGAGCCCGGCACCGCTGTGTGTATCGATATAGATGAAAGGCTTGTTTTTCTTTTGTAAACGCTCAATCAGCGCAAATAAACAGAAGTGTTTGATTAAATCGGCGTGATTGCCAGCATGGAAACCGTGGAGATAACTGAGCAAAGTTGTGTTCTAACTGGTGAAATCTGTACTCAAGTGTACGCATCAAAGAGCGTAAAGAAAACCCGTCTTGCGACGGGTTTAATTAAAGTCAAGCGTCAGCACATCTCTATCGCAGCGCAGTAAGCATGGTCACTGGATTTTCAAGATAGCTGCGCCACAGATTGCTAAACCTTACCATGGTCGCTCCGTCAATGATCCTGTGATCACCAGACCAGCTAATATGCATGATATTGGCGGCAACCACATTATCATTATCATCAAAACGTGGCAGGCGCTGTATCTTGCCTAACGCCACAATAGCTGACTCAGGGGCGTTGATGACTGGCGTGGCGACCGTTCCGCCTATCACGCCAATATTAGAGATACTGATTGTGCCACCTTTCAAATCATCGCTGGATAAGCGCCCTTCTCTGCCTAGCTCTGTCAGACGTCCGATATCCTGCGCAATTTCAAAGATAGACTTGTTCTGGACCTGTTTGATGTTGGGTACCAGCAGGCCAACTTTGGAGTCGACAGCCATGCCGATGTTGTGATCGTCAAAATAGGTGATCTCAGTGCAGTCATCATTCACCTGACTGTTGATGACCGGGAATTTGGTCAACGCCAGTGACAACGCTTTGACGATAAATGGCATATAGCTTAGCTTCACGCCCTGCTTTTCAAACTCAGGTTTAAGCTGCGCTCGCAGTGCGATAAGGGCATTCATATTGACCTCATCACTGACAGAGAAATGCGGGATGGTAAACACAGATTTGGTCATCTGCTTGGCCATTGCCGCTTTCATGCCTTTAATTGGCTCTGTGCGCGTACCTGAGGAGCTGACCGCTACCTTTTGCGTCGCTTTCTGCGCAGTAGCGTGCGGCTGTGCAGCACCAGAGGGGGCATTTTCAAGCACATCCTGTTTGAGGATGCGGCCCTTTTTGCCAGAGCCTTTCACGGCAGACAAATCAATATTCTGCTCGCGGGCTATGCGCCTGACAGCCGGGCTGGCCAACACTTTACCCGGAATGACTACCGGCGGCTCAAACTGTCCCGCATCGAACGGGTTGCTATCCTCCAAACTGACAGGCGCTTTATTTTGTGCAGAAGATGGCTTTTCAGCAACCTGCTCACTGTTATTGGCGTCGTCAGTGTAGATAGAAAACAGAGGCGTATGAACTTTGGCGATATCGCCCTGACGGTAATAGTGCTTACCGATTGTGCCTGCGTACTTTGAGGGTATCTCAACCACGGCTTTATCAGTCATTACCTCAACAACTGCCTGATCTTCGGCAACCTGTTCACCCTCGTCGACCAACCATTTGATCAGTTCGCATTCAACGATGCCCTCACCAATATCTGGCAAAATAAAATCAATTGCATCATTAGAGGCAGGCGCGTTAGCTGCTGCAGCCAGAGCTTCTGATGATTCAGCTTGTTGTTCAGCACTTGCGTTACCGTCTATTTCCATCGCGAAAAGTGGCTCATGCACCTTGGCGATGTCACCGACTTTGTAATACAGCTTTTTCACCACCCCAGAATGCATAGCGGGGATTTGTACCGTTGCTTTATCGGTCATCACTTCGGCAACAGGCTGGTCTTCCTGGATCTGCTGTCCTTCTTCGACCAACCACTCAATCAACTCACATTCAACGATGCCTTCGCCAATATCAGGCAGTATAAAATCAGTCATCACTGTCTATCCTCCTAATATTGTAAAGTACGCTTGATCGCTTCGTAGGTTTTCAGGTGATCAGGCATATATTCTTTCTCATGGGCCAGCGGATAAGGCGTATCCAGGCCACACACACGACTGATTGGCGCTTCCAGATATAAGAAACAGCGCTCCTGAATGGTTGCTGCTATCTCGCTGGCAAAGCCGCCAGTTAATGGCGCTTCGTGATTGATAAGCAGACGGCCGGTTTTCATGACTGACTCAGCCACTGTGTCTGCATCCCATGGCAGAATGCTACGCAAATCGATAATCTCAGCGGAGACACCGTCTTTCTCGGCCATTTCAGCTGCTTTCTCGATAATTTCGATCTGCGCTCCCCATGCTAACAGGGTGATATCTTTACCCTCTTTGATCACTTCGGCTTTACCAATTGGCAATTCGTAATCGTCTTCCGGCACTTCGCCTACGGACGCGCGATAAAGCTTTTTCGGTTCCATAAACAGAACCGGGTTATCGTCACGAATGGAGGCTAACAGCAGCCCTTTTGCCTGATATGGGTTGCGAGGAATAACAATTTTCATTCCCGGCGTGTGCGCAAAATACGCTTCCGGAGATTGCGAATGATAATGGCCACCGGCAATACCGCCACCGTATGGCGTACGGATGGTTAATGTGCCCACGCTGAACTGACCGCCACTGCGATAGCGCCATTTAGCAGTCTCGTTCACGATCTGGTCAAATGCCGGGAAGATATAGTCACCAAACTGAATTTCAGCTACCGGGCTTGAACCCTGTGCAGCCAAGCCGTTGGCGAAACCAATAATCCCCTGCTCGGTTAATGGCGTATTGAAACAACGTCCTTTTCCGAATTTTTCCTGAAGGTTGCTGGTGGCACGAAATACGCCACCAAAATGCCCAACGTCTTCGCCGAACACCATGACCTTTTCGTTCTCTTCCATCGCCGTGATCAGGGCGTTATTAATAGCCTGCAATAAATTCATCTTAGCCACGGTTCAGCCTCCCTGATGTTTTCGGGTAATGTTCAGGATATTTACTGATGTGCTCTTTCAGCTCTTTTAGCTGAGCTTTAAGATGCCAGGGAGGCGTGTCGTAGACGTCTTCGATAATTTCATCAATCACCGGTACATCCACTTTTTCGACACGTTTTAATTCGTTAAGCACATCTTCGCGCATTTTCTCAACAACTTTGGCGTTTGCCTCTTCATCAAACCAGCCCTGTGCTGTCATCCACGCCTTCATGCGTGCGATAGGATCCTTAGCGCGCCATTTTTCTTCTTCTTCACGAGAGCGATAGCCTGTTGGGTCATCAGAGGTTGAGTGAGCGGCAAGACGATAGGTCATTGCTTCAATTAAAACTGGACACTGTTCTTTAACGGCGATTTCACGGGCAGTTTGCGTGGCTGCATAAACAGCCATGACGTCGTTGCCATCAACACGAATGGTTTTAACGCCATAGCCAATACCACGAGAAGCAATACCATCACCGGCAAATTGCTCTGACGCAGGAGTGGAAATGGCATACCCATTATTTCGACAGAAGAATATCACCGGGCAGTTTAATACTGCAGCCATGTTCAGACCGGCGTGGAAATCACCTTCTGAGGCCGCACCTTCACCGAAATAGCATATAGTTACCGCATCTGTGCCTTCCATCTTTTGGCCATAGGCATAGCCAGACGCCTGTGGAATTTGCGTACCCAGCGGTGAAGAAATGGTCATGAAATTTAATGCTTTGTCGCCATAGTGAATCGGCATCTGGCGACCTTTGTTCGGGTCTTTCTCATTACTGAACATCTGGTTCATGAACTGCTCAGTGGTGTACCCACGATAGGCAAGTGCACCCTGTTCGCGGTACTGAGACATGATCATATCCTGCGGCTTTAACGCCGCTGCACTCGCCGTTGTTGCCGCCTCTTCGCCTGTACAAGCAAGGTAAAAACTGATCCGTCCCTGACGCTGGGCGCCAATCATTCGTTCATCCAGAACACGCACATATTGCATGGCATGCAGAATATCTTTCGCCGTTTTTTCATCGAGTTCTGGTAACGTTGCCTCTTTATGCGGCGTACCATCTTCGGCAAGCATCTGCAGCATAGGGATATCGAGCAAGCCGTTGGTAATGACATTCACTTCGTGTGTCATACCAACATTAGCAAGGTGATTTCTATCGTGCATTCGATTCACTCTGTAGGGTTGGTTTAATTGCTAACAAAATGTTGCTTGTTCGTTAGCGTACTGTGCCATGTATGGTAGTTAATGAACATCAAATCTGCCTTGCTATTTTCAACCAATTTCGATCACTGGTTAGAATGGTTATCCTCTAATGCCGAACAACTCAAAAGCTTTATCACAACAAATTCAACTATTCGCGCACGCACGTTGCCAGCATGCGCAAAATCCCGTTCGACAACATTTTTCGAACAGTTACACATCTTTTACAACTAATCGTTACGTAAGCGTTTTCTTATATGTGATTAGGCATAAAAATTATCCCAAGCAATTTGCCTGAAAGTCATTACAAAGCACAAAAAAGTGTGCTAAAACTTGAAGTTCGCAGGATGCTAGTCGTGTGGCCTCCGCGATCAAAAAAAACACAATACTTATAAACATTCCGGGGAATATTCCCGCAACAAACTAGGACGACGGAGGTTTCTTGTGAACCAAAAACTGGCATTAGCCGTTTCCGCAGCGCTGATGTCGATGACCGCACACTCCGCAAGTGAACTCGCTTCAACAGCGACAGACTCGTTTACTGTCGATGCGAATACACTGCAAGCTGCGTCAGCGATATCGTTTAATAAAGGCGCTCCCTCACTACAAGGCAGTTACAAGCCTATATTCACACCAGAAAAAGATTTAGCAAACGGCGAATATGTATATCTGGTGCAATTAGAAGATAAAGCCGTAGCATTGTATGACGGCGGTGTAGAGGGGTTTGAGGCAACAAACCCACAAAAGAATTTCGAACTGCTGAATAGAACAGGCGGGAAATTAAGCCAAAAACTTGATGTAAGCTCGCAGCCTGTTCAGGCCTATATGAATTATCTAGACCGTCAGCAGAAAGCTTTTCTGCAGAAAGCTGAAGGTGTTCTAGGAAAAGCAAATCCAATAGCCACATACAAGTTGGCGGTGAATGGATTCGCGATGAAAATGACTCAGGACGAAGCCGTTAGGTTGGCGAAGGTACCAGGTGTGCGTTTTATCGAGAGAGATAAAATGTACAAAATGGATACAGATGTTGGTCCGGGCCTAATTGGTGCTCCTTCCGTGTGGGATGGTAGTGCAACCAATAGTGGCGTTGGTGCTTTGGGTGAAGGCGTTGTTGTTGGTGTTTTAGATTCTGGAATCAATAGTGACCACCCGTCTTTCGCTGATGTTGGTGGCGATGGATTCGACCATACGAATCCATTGGGCGAAGGCGTCTACCTCGGTGATTGTGCAGGCGATTTCCCCGAAATGTGTAACGATAAACTGATAGGCGTTTATAGTTACCCTGATATTGTTGACCCATACGATGACGAATCTGTATTCCCTCCAGGCTTGCCTAAAAACGGTGAAGACTACAACGGTCACGGCTCACATACGGCAGGCACCGCAGCAGGTAATATTTTATATGATGTTCCCGTAGTTAATGGTGAAGTTGGCGCGTCTCAGAGTGACGGACTTGAGACTGGTTTTGTTTTCGAGAGCATCTCAGGTGTAGCACCGCATGCCAACATTATCGCCTATCACGTATGTCAACCTGGTGACAATGGCGACCCATATGTTGGTTGTTACGGTACCCCAATGGTTTCTGCGGTAGAAGATGCGATTGAAGCCGGTATCGTAGACGTTATCAACTTCTCCATATCTGGCGGCGGTTATCCTTGGAATGGTGCACTAAACGAGGCATGGCTTGCGGCGCGTAACTCAGGGATATTCCTCGCTCAATCCGCAGGTAATAGCGGTCCAGAGCCAGCAACTACTGCGAAACACGCTCCATGGGTCACGGCGGTTGCAGCATCCACTCATGGACGTTCAATTGACTATCCAAAAGAGTTAACAGATTTTAGCGGTGGAGACACAACGCTAGAAACGCTTACTGGTAATAGCGCATCAGGCGGTATCACTGCATCAATCGTATATGCAGGGGATTATGAAAACCCTAATGACCCAGATAATGATCCGGCGCAATGTTTGCAACCATTCCCCGAAAATACTTTTAGCGGTGAAATAGTTGTGTGTGACCGTGGCGCAATTGCCCGGGTCCAAAAGGCTATTAACGTAGCGGATGGGGGCGCAGGTGGTTATGTATTAGCCAACCTACAAGGTGGTGCCAATAACATTGCTAATGATGTTTATGTGATTCCTGGTATCCATATTGACGCTGATCAATCAGACATGCTAAGAGATTGGCTGGCATCTGGTGAGGGCCATACTGCAACCATTACGGCCGCTGAAGGCGAACTAGTGATTGATCCAGACGGCGTTGACAATCTTGCTGGATTCTCTTCTCGTGGACCTAATGCATCAATTGACACACTGACTCCAGCAATTACTGGCCCAGGTGTGAACATTTACGCTGCTTATTCAGATGAGCAATATGGTCATACAGTTACAGGTACTGCGCCTGCTGATTTTGCGTTTCTTTCTGGAACGTCAATGTCAGGACCTCACGTCGCTGGAGCAGCTGCACTAGTCAAAAATGATCAGCCCACATGGACGCCTGACAATATCCGATCTGCACTGATGATGACTGCATCTACAGATATGCGGAAGGAAGACGGTGTAACGCCTGCTGACTGGTTCGACATGGGTGCTGGACGAGTTCAGGTCGACCTCGCGGTTCAGTCGGGCCTTGTGATGGACGAGACAGCTCAAAATTATGCTGACGCAGATCCAAATCAAGGTGGAGATCCGAAAACACTTAATCTCCCTAGTATGACAAACAGTAACTGCGTAGGCGTATGTTCATGGACAAGAACTGTTACTGCGACCAAAGATGGTTCTTGGACTGTTAGCGGAGCAGCCGTTACTGCTGGACTCGAAATTTCTGTTTCTCCCGAAACATTCGATCTTGCTTCTGGCGAGTCGCAAGAAATTACTGTCACAGTTGACGCATTTAACGCACCAAGTGAACAATGGTCGTTTGGTGTGTTAAATCTGACGTCTGCAGTCTCTCCAGACTTACACATGCCGATTTCTGTAATAGCTTCAACAGGCAATATTCCAGAAACCGTTAGCTTCGAAGCCAACCGTAACCAGGACTCTTACCTGCTTTCAGGCGTACAGGCTGTTGAAATCACTGACTTCCAGTCGACTTCTTACGGAATGACCAAAGCGTCTGTAGTAGAAGGTGAACTGGCAGTGGATTCTGCAAATGGTGACTTCCTTGACGACCTGACTGACGGTCTGTCAATCACTACTGCTGAAATCCCTGAGGGCGCCAAGCGCTTTGTAGCTGAAATTGTTGAGTCTGCATCGCCAGACCTTGATTTGTGGTTACTGCTTGATGCAAACGAAGACGGCATTCCTACGGAAGACGAAATCGTTGCCTTTAGTGCATCAGGTACTGCTTTCGAGCGTGTTGATGTGACTGAGCCGCCTGCAGGGATGTACTGGGTTATCGTTCAAAACTGGGCTGCTTCGTCTGAAGGTGCAGTTGATGCTTTCAAGATGGTACACGCAACAGTTGACGGTGAAACAGGCGATAACTTGAGTGTGGTTGCTGATGCAGCAATTCCTCAATTAACTGACTTTGACCTGCGTTTCGCATATGACCTGTCTGACGGTGCTGAAGGTGATTATTACTTCGGAGCTGTTGAGCTGGGTACGGATGCTGAGAGCGCCACTAACCTTGGACTGATTACTCTCGATGCATATCGCGGAGCGGATGACGTACGATTGACGGGTAGTGCTGACGGTCGTGTAGAAGTCGGTGACCAAATCACCTATGCAGTTGAAGTAGCAGCTAACTTTACCGCTGAAGATCGTACTTACGATATCAGTGTAACGTTGCCTGATGGTGTTGCTGTAGTCGACCCAGGCACTGCAACAGTTGACGGAAACACGTTGAGCTGGATGCAGACGCAAGAGTCATTACTAGGTAAAACACCTACGTATTCAGTAACGACGAATGCGAGCGATGCAATGTGTCGTAACCCAGAGTTTGGTCAGGGTAACGGTGCATATCTTGACCTTGCAGCATTTGGTATCCCATTCTCTGGCGTTGCCGGTGATGATGAGTTCGGAACATTTGGCGTACCTGCCAATATTCTGGGTGAAGCCTATCCTGCCCTGAATATTGACACTAACGGTTTCATTACCTTTGGTGCACACCAGGGCGCGACTTGGTTTAACCAGCTATTGCCTGATGCAGAAAATGAGCCTCACAGCGTAATAGCCCCATTCTGGCGTGATCTATACGTTGATAACGCAGAGGGTTCAGGTATTTCGGTTGCTACTGCGGGACCAAATGTCACTATCATCGAATGGGACAACATGAAGACCGTATTTGGTGTAGATGATATTGCTGACTTCCAAGTTGTATTTATTAACAACGCTGGAACCACAGCTCCGAATATAATCTTCAGCTATGACAACATGGAGCATTACTTCCCAACTCAGATCCCCACAACCATCGGTTATGAGGATATGAGCGGAGAATCTGGACTAACAACGCATTACGTTCCCTACTTTGGCGTTGATAATCCGAGCATAGGCGACATTGGTGCTGACGCTCAAGATGGTCTGCAAGTGTGCTTCTATCTGCAGGATGTGCCAGATGAGCCTACTCCTCTGTCATTCACTGTTGAAATCACTGAAGATAACCTGGGCGGTCCTCTGCAACTGCTAGCGATGTCTTCATTGCCAGATAATGAGTGGACTGCAGCTGTTGCTTCTGAAGTGAACGCCAACGTTGAAGTTGAAGGTGCGCCTATCGTGACTATCGGTGGCGAAGCGACTGCTGAAATGATGGTGATTGAAACACGCGAACTCAGCTTGCCTGGTTCTGTAACTGAACCCAACGGTGACGACTATGACATCGTATGGACTCAGGTAGACGGTCCAGCAGCGGTAATCGCGGGTAATGGTCTTGCAGAGGCGAAACTGATCGCTCCTGAAGTGACCGAAGACACCATGATTGTGCTTGAAATGACTGCGACTGACAGCAACGGTAACAGCAACACCGCTGTTGCTAATGTTATGGTCATGAACAACCTGGCACCATCGTTGAATATCAGCGCACCATCTGCTGTAGATGAAGGCGACCGCATATTCATCTCGGTCACTACAAGCGACCCTGAAGGTGATGACGTAACCGTTTATATTGACGGTGCGATGACATCTTCACTGTCCACCACAGCGCCTGGCACTAACGAAGATACAACTGTATCGTTCGTTATCGAGGCATCTGATGGACTGAATATGGTTAGCGAAACGGTAACCGTGACAGTACGTAATAAGAAGAGCGGTTCAATGGGTCTGATTGCCCTGTTACTGCTACCTCTGATTGCAATGCGTAGACGCAGAACTCTGCACTAAGCATTTCTCATAGCAAGAATAAAAAGAGCCACATTCGTGGCTCTTTTTTTTGGAAAAAACGAAATATCCAAGTATTGTTAATTGGTATGGAGTGGTTTTATATATCGGGTAAATTATGGCTAATGGAACAGTGATTCAATTCCCAAAGACAGGTTTAGAAAGATTCAAGAGATCTAGGTTAACTAGTGAATCGATAAATTACATTTTCTATGAAATGTTCAATTTTCAGTTACTAAGTTCCTCTGAACAAAACCTAATACTAAAAAAGCGTAACCTCAAAGTACTCTTCAATAGAAGTGAAGAATTTTGCTACCTCTATGCTGCCATGACGTATGTCGACGATTCGGAAATTGATCAGAACAAAACTTCATGCCTAAATGAAAGCATAACTGATGAAAAGCTTCATCTCGCTTTACGTTCTATTTTCGGGTGTTACCTAAAAAATTGCACTGCTGTGTTTACTCTTCTAAAAGGTGAAGAGCTTATCCACGTATTAGAAGTTTTAACTTACGGTGAAAGTGTTAATTGAACAACGTTATGAAATCATTGTGATTTTTTACATCTAACGCATTTTGCTCATGCGAACCATGATCTTTTAAGCTAACATGCGCCCATAAAATTCAGCGGTTGTGTCATGTGTCCC
This sequence comes from Aestuariibacter salexigens DSM 15300, assembly GCF_000429145.1. GTDB lineage: Bacteria > Pseudomonadota > Gammaproteobacteria > Enterobacterales > Alteromonadaceae > Aestuariibacter > Aestuariibacter salexigens. The sequence goes on along the minus strand of NZ_AUBH01000001.1, from coordinate 509,937 downwards.
AAGTCCTAACCGAAATAAAAAAACTCAGTAACATCGCCTGGCCTCTTCTGGCTGCGCAGGTGATGCAAACTCTGATGGGCGTATCAGATACGATTATGGCAGGTCGCTATAGTGCTGTGGATATGGCAGCAGTGGCGGTCGGTTTCAGCATAACCATGCCAGTGTTATTTTTCCTACAGGGTATTCTGCTTGCACTGGCTCCCATTGTGTCGCGTTTGCATGGTGCAAAGAAGTCGGGCGATATACCCTATGCGTTCCAACAATGTGTGTATACCGCCCTGCCCCTTGGTTTATTTGCGCTCGGGCTTAGTGCGGCTGTGCCATGGCTGTTTTCGCTGATAGACATGGAACCAACGCTGCGCGATATTACCGTGCGTTATACCCAGTTTATTCTGTATGGCACGCCCGCGTTTATCGCATATCAGGCGCTTCGTAATCTGTGTGAGGGGCTGTCAATAACGATGCCCAGCATGCTTATAATGTTACTTGGCCTGCTCGTTAATATCCCAGCCAATTACATTCTTATTTATGGAAAGTTAGGCTTGCCCGCTCTAGGCGGTGCAGGTTGTGGAATAGCAACATCATTGGTGTTTCTTGCTATGGCATGTGCCTTTGCGGTTTATGTTGTGCGTGCTCCAGCGCTTAACGCGTTTTCGTTTTTTCGGCCCTGGTCCCGCCCCTCTTGGTCAACCATGCGTGAAACCTATGCTGTAGGTGTGCCGATTGCCTTTACTATTTTTTTCGAAGTCACGCTGTTTGGCGTCGTCGCACTGCTCCTTTCCCCTTTCGGTGCCACGGTTGTTGCGGCCCATCAAGTTGCGCTTAACTTTTCTTCTTTAATGTTTATGTTGCCGCTAAGCATAGGTATGGCGGCAACAATACGAGTGGGTTATTTATTGGGTGAAGTCGGCTTGCCCGGCTCACGCGTGGCAATACGCAGCGCCCTGTTAATTGGTATTGTTATCGCTGTCGCATCAGCCGTGTTAACTATTTTGTTGCGCTACCCTATTGCTTCACTGTACACGGAGAACAACGAGGTTATCGAGCTGGCGGCCACGCTAATGTTAATGGCGGCGTTATTTCAGTTTTCAGATGCGATACAAGTGATATCAGCCGGTCTTCTGCGCGGTTTCAAAGATACCAAAGCAATGTTTTATCTGACCTTTATTTCCTATTGGCTGGTTGGTCTGCCTACGGGGTGTATACTGGCTTTAACAGACTGGGTCGTGTCACCGATGCAGGCTAAGGGGTTCTGGATTGGTTTCATCGTTGGATTAAGTACCGCCGCTGTATTACTGGGTCTTAGACTGCTTTACGTTCAACGTCATACACATAGTGAAAAGGAAGTAGGCCATGAAGTTGCTTGATATCGCTTTTCGTTCCTCTCGTGGTGCGCCGATGCAAACCACAGAACAGGTTACTGTTAATGCCGAATCCGGTCTTGAAGGTGATATCCGCCGACGTCCGGGTAAACGTCAGGTCACTATTCTAAGTAAGCAACAGTGGCAGGATGCGTGCGATGCACTTAATTTATCAGAGATCCCCTGGACAGTCAGACGCGCCAACTTTTTGGTTGACGGGATCATCTGTAATGAAAACCTGGTAGGGAATATTGTTCAGTTGGGCTCAGTTAAACTGCAAATCACCGGTGAAACCGATCCCTGTCACAAAATGGATGAGCAGGTGCCGGGCCTAAGAAAAGCCCTGACGCCAGCGTGGCGAGGCGGTGTTACCTGTCGTATTTTGCAAGGTGGCGAAGTACGCGTCGGTGACAGTGTAGAGGTTGTGCCAGCTTCTTAATGCAATGTGCGATCAACTCGCTCGGTTTGACAATGTCGCTCACTGTCACGCCAGCTTGATTGATGCTCCGACAACTGCCATTCATCACCAATCACAGGGTCGTCATCATCAGGCTCTTCCCTCTCCCAATCATATCGCTTCACTTCTGGCATCGGGTCGGCATGTCGCCACAGTAACGCGGCTAGCGTGCCTGCCACCGCACCAAAGAAGTGATACTCGAACGATATATGCTCCTCGCGCGGGAAAATCGTCATGGTCATGCCGCCATACATAAAGAACGCAATCATCATGATCGCGATTGAGCTTTTATCGCGGCGAAAAAGGCTGACCACAAACAAGAAAAAGAACACCCCATGATTGATGCCACTGGCGCCCAAGTGATTTGCTTCGCGTGCAAACAGCCACACCCCAATACCGGATAACACCCACACGGTGCCAATCACTTTCCAGCGACTGTTAGGGTAACCGTAATGAAGAAAAGCCAGCAGTAATAACAGTGGCAAGGTGTTGTTGAACAGGTGCTCCAGCGAGGCATGTACAATAGGCGCGGTAAAAATACTCCACAGATCGCTTACCACCAGGGGCTGTAATCCTAACCCTGACAAATCGACATGAAACATCAGCTCAGATGACTTTATCACCCACAGCACACTCACCATTAGCAGTGAAAAGAGAACGGAACGGGATAACGATACTTTTGAGGCCTGCACGTTTATCTCAGCTAATTTCAATAACTATTACATTTGGGTGATTTGCTAAAAAGCAAACATTTCAGAGAAATACGGTAAACCGTATGCTATGCACTACCTTGGTATATTTTTGTATACATATAATTATCATTTCGTCTAATGGCGACTTTTAAAGCAAAGCCTAGAATTCGCGCCAAATAAATAATCTTCTAAAATTCAGCTATTTAATGAAATTTTGACTACGCTTTATTTGCAGTCATTAAAGAGGAATCTGCCTACCATGAAATGTAATCAAATTAGCGCCATTGCACTATCGCTGGCCGCTATAGTAGCTAGCAGTTCGGCTTTTGCTGATCTCAGATTCAATGGTTTTGCCTCTATAGCAGGTGGTATGACATTGAGCGATAACGAAACCTACCTGGGTTATGACAGTGATATATCGTTTAAACCTGAAACCCTCTTTGCGTTACAGGTGTCGGCTGACCTGTCTGACGGGCTAACCGCCACCGCGCAGATCCTGTCTCAAGGAAGTGAAGACTTTGATACCGAGTTTGCCTGGGCGTATTTATCTTACGAGATGACAGATGCAACGACTATCAGGGCTGGCAGACTGCGCATACCGCTTTATCTATACAGTGACTTTCTGGATGTCGGCTATGCCTATCCGTGGGTTCGTCCCTCTAGTGCCATGTATAACCTGCCCTTTGCAAACTATGAAGGGATCAGCGTATTGCATACCACCATGGTTGGCGACTGGGATGTACTGCTTAACTTCACTGCGGGTAGCCTGAGTGACACGGTATTCGCCAACGTAATGCCAACACAGGCTGATGTTGATAACATGCTGGGCCTTAATGTGAATGCCACCTATGACTGGTTTAACGTCTACGCCAGCTATCTGCGCGGCGACATTACTATTCCACTGGCACCTGTTAACGACTTTAGCAATTTGCTGCAGCAATTAGGCGTGCCGGCTAGTTCAGTAGATAAACTGCGCGCTAACGATGATGCAGGCTCTTTCTTCGGGTTTGGTTTTAACATCGACTACAACAATTTTCTGCTGACGTCAGAGTATTCTACCTGGGGTGCAGATGACTCGTTTATTGAAGAATCCCGCGATGCCTGGTACGTCAGTGCCGGATACCGGTTTGACACTATTACGCCGTACGTACAGTTGGAAAACCTTACTGTCGATGCGGAGCCCGGAATAACATCAAGCTTACCAGGCACGGCTATTCCTCCTGTGGGTACACCGTTTGATGGCGTCCCTATTAATTTGGCTGCGCAGGGTCTGCTGGCACAAATCAATCGAGAAGATACACAAATCGTCAGTGTTGGCTTCAGGTATGATTTTCACACTAACGCGGCCTTTAAAATGCAGTACAGCAGCGTAACGGACGACTTTAATAACAATAATGACGCTGACCTGATCAGCGTTGCTGTTGATCTGATTTTTTAAGGAGGGCGATCATGAAAAAGTTCTTACTTTGCCTACTCGCCAGCTGGGCGCTTAACGCTACCGCGGCAGTCAGTGTGATTGTTCATCCATCAAATGCTGACAGCATAGACGAGAGCACAATAAAACGTCTGTTTCTGGGTAAAGACAAATCCTTCCCAGGTGGAACAAGTGCCGAGCCGATTAATTTAGCAGACGGCTCTGATGGACAAAGTGTTTTTAACGACGCGGTACTGAGTAAATCAGACAGCCAGGTCAAGGCCTACTGGTCGAAACTGCTGTTTACCGGAAAAGGCACACCGCCACCGACGGTCGACAATGACGCCGCTATGCTTCAGGCTGTAGCCAGTAACCCCAATGCAATTGGTTATATTACGGGCGATGCAGACGGCTCTGTGAAAGTGATTGGTACTTTTTAGGTCAACACGAGAGTTCAAGGGGCTGATTCAGCCCCTTTTTTTAATGCTTTTTAGACAGCGCTTTTATCCCGTCTGAGAGACCTTCCAACGTAAGTGGGTACATTCTGTCGTGCATCAATTCCTGCATGATGCCAATTGACGCGTAATAACGCCAGTACTGGCTGTCCTGTGGATTAAGCCATATCGCATGACTAAAATGGTTGAGCAAACGCTGCATCCAGACAGAGCCCGGTTCCTCATTCCAGCCTTCGACACTGCCGCCCGGGTAGGTGATCTCGTACGGGCCCATAGTGGCGTCACCGACAATAATGACCTTATAGTCTTTACCATACTTATGAATGATGTCCCACACCGGTGTGGTGGCTTTTTCCCGACGTTTATTGTCTTTCCATACACCGTCGTAAATACAATTATGAAAATAAAAGTACTCGAGATATTTAAATTCGGTGTGCACGGCGGAAAACAGCTCTTCACAGGCTTTGATGTGCGCATCCATTGAGCCACCCACGTCAAAGAACATCAGTACTTTAACGGCGTTATGTCTCTCCGGAACCATCCTGATATCCAGCAGGCCACCATTTTTGGCGGTGCTACCGACAGTTTGCGCCATATCCAGCTCTTCACTTGCACCCGTGCGAGCGAATTTGCGTAACTTACGCAACGCCACTTTGATGTTGCGCGTACCAAGATCAACATCACTGGATAAATTGCGAAACTCACGCTTGTCCCAGACTTTAGCCGCAGAGAATTGACGGTTGCCGTTTTGTCCAATGCGTACCCCTTCAGGGTTGTAGCCATTGGCACCAAATGGCGACGTACCGCCCGTCCCTATCCATTTGTTACCGCCCTGATGACGTTTTTCCTGTTCTTCCAGGCGCTGTTTGAGTGTTTCCATGAGCTTGTTCAGATCACCAATCTTTTGAATCTGTTGTCTCTCTTCTTCACTAAACAGACGTTCTAACGCATTATCGAGCCAGTCTTTCGGGATCTCTTTACCGAACAGGTCAATGCTCGACACCCCTTCAAAATAATCAGCAAAGGCACGATCAAATTTATCGTACTGGGTTTCGTCTTTTACCAGCGTCGTGCGTGCCAGGAAGTAGAAGTCTTCCATGTCCGCAAACACAACCTGCTGCTCAAGTGCTGCCAATAAATCCAACAGCTCTCGCAAACTGCAGCTGACCTGGTATTCCCGCAGTTTAAAAAAGAAATCAACCAGCATTATCGACGAGCCATGAATATCAGCTTTTCAAACAGATGAATGTCTTGTTCGTTTTTCAAAAGCGCCCCATATAACGGCGGTATGCTGGCTTTGTCATCTTTATTTTGTAACGCCTCAGGTGGAATATCTTCGGCAACCAGCAGCTTCAACCAGTCAATAAGTTCAGAGGTTGACGGTTTTTTCTTTAACCCAGGAACGTCACGCAAGTTAAAGAATGACGTTAACGCCGCTTCCAACAATTTAGGTTTGAGATCGGGAAAATGAACATCAACAATTTGGCGCATTTCTTCCTGATCGGGAAACTGGATATAGTGGAAAAAGCAGCGACGCAGAAAGGCGTCAGGCAGTTCTTTTTCATTATTTGAGGTGATGATGACGATTGGGCGCTGTGTTGCCTTGATGTGTTCCTGCGTCTCGTATACGTAGAACTCCATCTTATCCAGCTCCAGCAGCAGGTCATTAGGAAACTCAATATCCGCCTTATCTATTTCGTCAATCAACAGTACCGGTCGCTTGTCTGCCTGAAACGCTTCCCACAGTTTGCCTTTGACTATGTAGTTACGAATGTCGTGCACCCGCTCATCCCCTAATTGGGAATCACGTAACCGCGATACCGCATCATATTCATACAGACCTTGCTGTGCCTTAGTGGTGGATTTGATGTGCCACTGAATAAGATCTGTATCAAGACTTCGAGCCAATTCTTCCGCCAGCATGGTTTTTCCGGTGCCGGGCTCACCTTTTATCAGCAACGGCCGCTGTAACGTAATGGCTGCGTTTACAGCGAGCTGAAGCTCTCTACTGGCGATATAATTTTGCGTACCGGTAAAACCCATGTAAAACCTCATTTGTTTAGCTAAAGTAAATAAACACAATATGATATAGCGAAAAGCACTTTGAATTTAGTGCGTCTGGCCTAACCATACTACCGTTGCTATTACGTGCAATATGACTGGTCAGTTTACTCAGAAAGACGGTATAACACCTCAAGTCACATTGCCAATGCTCTAATAAAGGAAATCTTATGCGCGTTTACGAAGACAACTCGTTATCCATCGGTAATACACCACTGGTAAAACTGAACCGTGTCACCAGCGGTAATGTGTATGCAAAGATAGAAGCCCGTAACCCAAGCTTCAGTGTAAAGTGCCGCATTGGTGCCAACATGATTTGGGACGCTGAAAAACGCGGTGTACTCACCAAAGATAAAGAGCTGGTTGAGCCAACAAGTGGTAACACCGGCATCGCATTGGCTTTTGTCGCGGCATCAAGAGGCTATAAACTGACTCTGACTATGCCCAGCAGTATGAGTCTGGAGCGTCGTAAGCTGCTTAAATCGTTAGGCGCCAACCTGGTCCTGACGGAAGCACCTAAGGGTATGAAAGGCGCGGTTGCCAAAGCACAGGAAATTGTCGCGTCTAATCCGGATAAATACGTGCTGTTGCAACAGTTCGACAACCCTGCCAACCCAGAAATCCACGAGAAAACAACCGGGCCAGAGATCTGGCAGGATACCGACGGTAAGATAGATATTTTCGTTGCTGGCGTAGGTACGGGCGGTACCATTACCGGCACCACTCGTTATATTAAAAACACCCAAGGCAAAGCGATTCATGCTGTCGCAGTTGAGCCAACTGATTCTCCGGTGATCACCCAGGCCATGGCCGGTGAGGAGCTCACGCCAGGGCCGCATAAAATTCAGGGGATTGGTGCAGGCTTCATTCCGGGCAACCTTGATTTAAGCCTGATTGACGAAGTGCAACAGGTCAGTAATGAAGACTGTATGGAAATGGCACATCGCCTGATGGTTGAAGAAGGTATTCTGGCCGGGATTTCATCTGGCGCGGCAGTTGTTGCAGCCAAGCGCGTTGCCGAGCGGCCAGAGAACAAAGACAAAATTGTCGTGGTGATCCTTGCAAGCGGAACGGAACGTTACCTGTCCAGCCCGATGTTTGCAGGCAAGTTTTCTGACGCCGAAGAAGTGCAGTAAGTAAACTTATCTCGCTAGTGAAAGGGAGGCACAATGCCTCCCTTTACTTTTTAAACGCACCGTAGCAGACTGGCCATCTTGTAGTTGTTAGAGCTGTATTACGATGACGTTATCGCTGCGACGCACCCACACTCTTTTTATCTCGCTGATTTGCTGCGTTTTGCTTGCCGCCTGTAGTGAATATAAAGCCGGCGAAGGCGCAGGCAAGTACGGCATGATGGACCCCAATACGCCTGAATTTGCTGCGGTAAAATTCTTTGAAAGTATTTTCCTGGATGACAACCTGGACGGCGCATTGGAATTCAGCACCGAGCGTATGCAACGTTTGCTCAAGTCCTACCACACCAACAGAAACGTGCAGCGTCACGTGCTGAATCTGTCCTATGACAGTGTTGAAATCATGCCAGACTCTGGCGATAACGTAGGACGTAATGAGTTTGCTAAATCTGCCGTCATCACGCTGTTCTTCACCGGATACTACAATGACGATAAGATCGATGATCTCAGAACAGTTGAATTGATCAGAGAAAGCGGCAAGTGGCGTGTCGACGAAGTCCGCGCTGACCCGTTCATGTAAGTCAGCGAAGGGCGGCTTAGCGCCCTACTGCGACTCCCTCGCGGCGCGGATCTGCTCCGCCAATCAACTTGCCATCTTTGATCAGAATACCGTGCAAACCACTGTTTAAGTCAATCACTCTGACATTGTGCCCCAACGCTTCTAGCCCAGGTTTCAGCTTCTCTGCATCAGTGCCTTTCTCTAGCGCCGTATAATCATTGCGGTTGGTGATTTTGGGCAAGTTGATAGCCTGTTGCATATCAAGTCCCCAGTCCAACACGCCAATAATGGTTTGTGCGACATAGTTGATGATCCTGCTGCCGCCAGGCGAACCGATTGCCATCACCAGTTCTCCTTTTTCGTCAAACACCATTGTTGGACTCATCGAGCTTCGCGGTCGTTTATTTGGCTCGACACGATTTAACACGCGGAACCGGCCATTGCTTGGTGAAAACGAAAAGTCAGTCAGTTGATTATTCAGCAGGAAGCCCTCAACCATTAAGCCAGATCCAAACATAAACTCAATGCTGGTGGTCATCGACACGGCATTGCCTTTTTTGTCTACGATCGAAATATGGCTGGTGTTAGGAAACTCAGGAGAAATACCGGCGGTAAAAAAAGATTCCACGTAAGGCTCACCTGCCCTCGCTTTGCCAAAGTCTTTTTCCGCGCTAATCTGCTCCGCGCGTCGACTGAGATAGGTATTATTGATCAATGCACCAAATGGCAGATTCGTGAAGTCAGTATCAGCGATGTAGGTTGCTCTGTCAGCATAGGCTAGTTTAGAGGCCTGCGTGAACAAATGGGCCGCCTCCAATTGGTTGGGCTGCATCTTATGAAGTTCGAACTTTTCCAGCATTTTCAGTATTTGCAGCACATTGATCCCGCCCGCGCTGGGCGGTGCCATGCCACAGATTTGGTAAGTACGATAGCTTCCACATACCGCATTACGCTTCTTTGCCTGGTAATCTTTTATATCTTCAGCGGACAAGGTACCGGGGTTGATGCTGGCATTTTGAACGGTATCAGAAATGCGTTCTGCAAGCCTTCCCTCATAGAAGACCTCGACGCCCTCTGCTGCAACTTCTCTTAACGTGTTTGCCAAGCGGCGATTCTTCTTTATGTCGCCCTGATTAAGCGGTTTATCACCAGGAAAAAAGTAGGCATGACTGACCGGAAATGCCTGTAGGCCAGGATGGATATCAAGAGAGACCAGCCTTTGCAGGCGCTCTGATACCGTGAAGCCTTCCTCGGCGAGTTTAATGGTGTCGTCAAACAGCGACTTCCAGCTTAGTGAGCCAAATTCCTGGTGTGCCATGTCTAACGCTTTTAGCACGCCTGGTACGCCAACAGACTTACCGCCAACGACTGCCTCGCGCCATTTCATCGCTTTACCGTGCTGCATAAATAAATAGGCATTTACGGATTCAGGTGCCGTTTCACGGCCATCATAAGTATGCAATACCTTATTTTCATTATCCCAGTACAGGATAAATGCGCCGCCGCCAATGCCTGAAGACTGAGGTTCCACCAGCGTAAGCATAGCTTGCACCGCCACAGCTGCATCAATGGCTGAACCGCCCTGCTCGATGATGTTTTTGCCGGCCCACGATGCATAAGGATTGGCCGCCACCACCATGTAGTCTTCTGCAACATGTGCGCGCTTTTTAGCAAAACCCGTCGCTGCTTCAGGCTCCCGATCTTCCCGCTCTTTTGGCAAGGAAGTGGTTTGCGTGCTGGCGTAAACCTGGTTGGATAAAACGCCTAGTAAAAGACAGGTTAATAACCTTTTCATTTATAAATTTCTCGATTTACAGCACGTTTTTCAATAAAAGCACTGAACGCTTCCTGCGCCTGTGGTGACTGCATAGCATCAATAAATACATCCAGTTCATCGTCCATATGCAGCTGCACGCGCTGTTGTTCGTATTTCAGCAACGCTTTGGTTTGCAATAACGCCATACGTGGTTTATCACACAGCTTTTGTGCGATGCTTTTAACATAGTGACTCAGCTCTTCAGGCTCAAGTATCTTGTTGACCAGACCAGTTTGCAGCGCATCTTGTGGCCCAAAGGGTTCACCCAACATGAGCCATTCACTGGCTTTAGGATGTCCCGCCAGCTTCGGCAGAAGATAGCTTGAGGCATATTCTGGTACCAGAGCAAGGTTGATAAATGGCAGCACGAAACGGGTATTGCTCGCGCAATACACAAAATCACAATGCAGCAGCAGCGTTGTGCCGATGCCGACTGCCATGCCCTGTACCTCGGCAATCACCGGTACCGGACAATTCATCAGCGCCCGCATAAAACGCGCCGTATCGTTCACTTTTCCAGAATCACTTTGATTAGCAAAGTCACTGATATCATTGCCAGCCGTAAAACTGTCACCGGCACCTTTGATCACCACAACCTGTATATCAGCACTCTGTTCTCCGGCCTGCTCAAATCCCTCAGCAAGTTGCTGATACATATCCTGTGTCAGTGCATTTTTTTTGTCTGCGCGGTTGATGGTAATCGTCATCACTCGCCCGTGAGTCTCGACAGTCACTAATTTCATAGTCGCTCGGCCCGTATGTTATTTTGTAAAGATGCTGGCATTAGCCCTGCCCTTACAGACAGTTGTTTTGTAGACTGTTATAAACTGTCCGTACATCCCGATAAATGTTTAGATTTCCTGTCCAATTACATCAAATTTGCGGCCCAATATCTATCACCGTTGTCGCTTGCCTGCTGTTCTTCGCTGAAGATTTCATCGGTGCCATATTCATCTATGAGCGGCCTGAAATCGCTAATTGGCAACTGTGGCGTCTTATCACAGGCAACTTGCTGCACAGTAATCTGAATCATCTTTTGCTCAATCTACTCGGTCTGGTGCTGCTGTGGGCATTACACGGCGATTACTACACGACGCGGCGTTACATGTTCATATTTACGTGTTGCGCAATTGCAACAACACTTGGTTTATATCTATTTAACCCGGGGATCTATTGGTATGTCGGCCTATCCGGCGCCTTGCATGGTATTTTTGTGTGGGGTGCGGTGGTTGATATTCAGCACAAGCTGACGAGTGGCTGGCTATTGCTGCTGGGCGTTGCTATAAAAATAGGCTACGAACAGATGTATGGTGCCAGTGCAGTGCTGGCTGAATGGATTGCCGCCAGTGTAGCAACTGACGCGCATTTATATGGTGCCGTGGGTGGATTGATGGTCGGCGTGTTATCTATCGCAATGCAAAGTCAAAATAGACAGAAACAAAATGGCGAGTGAATATAAGATAATAAATAACTGTGTGGTGTTTCGCTTAATGGGAGACATTGACGGCCTCGACCTTATGAATATCCACAGTGATGCTGAGTTCGTCCGGAAGGTCAGAGAGTGTAAGCGACTGGTCTACGATTATCGTGGCGCAGAGCGAATTGAGTTGACGCTGGAAGATGCGGAGGCGCTTGCCAAATTGGCAGGGTTGGAATCTTCGATCACAGACGATCTGATTATCGGTATTATCACTAAAGACGACGCCCACTTGAAGGGGTCTCAGATTTATCAGCGTTTGGCCAATCAGGCCGGAGCAAATGTCATCATTATTGATGACCTGGACCAAATGCCCTGACATGAATAGCTGGAGGTGCATTACTGCACCTCCTTGCTCAGTTTACAGGGTCTCTTCAAACAGCTTATAAATACGACGATATTCATCCAGCCACGAGCTTGGCTGCACAAATCCATGCGGCTCCACAGGATAAATCGCCGTCTCGAAATCTTCCTTTTCAAGCTCAATCAGGCGCTGAACCAGTCGCACTACGTCAACAAAAAACACGTTGTTATCGATCATTGGCGCATTGATTAACAGCGGTTTTTGTAACCCTTCGGCGAAATAGATTGGACTGCTGCGCTCATAAGCAATCGGATCCACATCCGGTGTATTCAGAATATTGGATGTGTAAGGATGATTGTAATGGGCCCAGTCACTGACCGGACGCAGTGCTGCGCCAGACTGGAACAGTTCGGGTGCAGTAAACAACGACATAAAGGTCAGAAACCCGCCATATGAACCACCATAAGTACCAATGCGCTGACGATCGACGCCGGCATTATCCACAAGCCAGCTTACGCCATCACGCAGATCTTCAACTTCTGGCGTTCCCATACGGCGATAAATCGCGGTGCGCCAATCCCGTCCATAACCGGCCGAAGCGCGATAATCCATATCCAGCACAACATAGCCCTGCTGCGCCAGCATGCTGTGGAACATAAACTCTCTGAAGTAGCCGGACCAACCTAGGTGGGCATTTTGCAAATAGCCCGCACCGTGATTAAAGACTACAGCGCGTTTCGCAGAGCCATCACCGCCTTTGGGTAAATAAACGCGGCTATAAATTGGCTGATCGTCATGTGATGAGGGGATAGCGACAATTTGTGGCGCTGTCCACGGCATAGACTTAAATGCATCGCTGACAGTGTCGGTTAACTTAACAACGTCCGTATTACCGACATTTTGCACATACAGCTCTGGTGGCTGAGTAACCTTGGAGTGCGTGAGTAACAGTGCGTCCTCCTGCGGACTCAGCACATAGTCAGTCATACCATTCAGGTCGGTCAGCATCTCATGTTGACCATTTAGCACATTGACACGGTAGATCTCATAAATGCCGGGGTGCTTTTTGTTCGCTTTAAAATAGAAATAGCCATCATCGCGAGTCAATGTCAGGTCGTCGACCTCATAATTGCCTGACGTTAATGCTCTTTCTTTTTCACCCGGCGCTTTGATGTAAAGATGGGCATAGCCACTTTGTTCAGAGATGAAAAACAGCTCGTCAGACTGATTCAGCCATCCGAAGGTATTAAAACGATAATTAATCCATGCATCGTCATGTAAACGATGTTCACTGACCAGCGCACTGTCATCAAAATCTACCGTCGCTATCCAGCGGTCTTTGTTATCCCATGCCTCCAACATGATCGCGACCTGCTGTCCATCACGATTCCACTGAATCGGGCTTTCTGACCAATACCAGTCGTTGATCAGGCCAATCGCTCTAGGCAAGCGGTTCACCTGATAATCTTCGCCTTTCGCTTTGGCGTTCTCGCGCTTTACGTCAGCCAGGACGTCTTCGTTATAGCCAGGCAATGTCTGGTAGGACAGCGACTGCGTTGTGCCATTTTGCAGATCAGCCAGCCATAGTTCATGAGACTGTGGCTCAGCGTCAGCGACGCGGCGACGCACTGGCTCGGCGGCGATACGGCCATCTTCCTGAATATAGTTAGGCATGATATCCGTTTCACTGCGGTTGGGTGTGTCTTCTCGTAACGCGAACACCGCCTTATCGCCAGCCGGTGAGACGCTTAAACGCGCCAGCTCGAGCTTTGCATCAAAATACAGAGGCTCAGGTGTCACCGTTGCATTTTGCTGTTGCAGTAGCTGCTGATGCTCTTCCCTCAGAAGACGGTTGTTGCGCTGTAAAGCCACATAGTCAATCAGCTTGATCTGTTCTTGTGCGATATAATCTTTGGGGGCTTCCACCGCTTTTGGCGGCGCGGCAAAGCGCCATGACACTAACTGGGATGTCAATCCACTGGCGGGGTTAATAGTGTAATAGGCGTTACCGCGCTGCATACCAATGCTGCCGTCTAGCATAAACTGCAGGTTGTAAGGCCTGTCGCCGCCACGGGTGAGCTGCCTGATTACACCAGTGGATAAGTCTTTAACAAACAGATTGTCTTCGAATACCCAGGCAGCCATGCTGTTATCGCTGTTCACAATCCGTGAACGGTAAGCATGTGCGTGCAATTCTGACAGCGCTACAGTCTCACCATTCGTGTCGGCGTTCAGATTTTTACGCCACAGATCGTCGATCGGCGAGCCTTCACGCTTGCGGTAATAAAGAACGGCCTGACCATCATCTGCCCAATAGGCTCGCTCTGGTTGTCTGCCCAACCAGTCAGGATCCGCCATAATCTGTTCCAGCGTAATAGCGAGTTTGCCATCAGCGGTATAAGTAGGCGTCTGCGGCGTAACGACGGTAGCTACAGAAGCAGGACGTGACTGCTCAGGGCTCGTCGAGGCAGATATATCGGTAGCGGCACAGCCCGATAGGGTGGCTGCCGCGAATGACAGGGCGAAACAGGTATGCGTTATTTTCATTGTTTACCTTTTCATTTTAATGTTATGACGTGAATGCGATCCCACGTTTGTCGAGTCATATAAATCAACAAACGCAGTGATCTAAAACCAGATCCTCAGGATACAAGGCATTACAATCGCGCGTTGATGATACCGTGTTTTACTACTTAGGATGAAACCAAAACGATGAAAAAACTGTTCACTTATTTTTGCTTTTCAGTCTGCTTACTGAGTTTTCATGGCGCAGCAAGCGCTGCACAGTGTCCAGATTTGCTCAAGTTCATGAAGCGAAAGCTTAACTCTCAGGAAGTGGTGAATTTGTGTGATGAATATGCGGGTAAAGCAGTGTTGTTTGTAAATACTGCCAGTAAATGCGGATTTACCCCACAGTTCGAAGGCCTTGAAGCACTCTATAGTGAATACAAGGACCAGGGTTTGGTTGTACTTGGCTTCCCGTCAAATGATTTTAAACAGGAATTTGATGACGAAAGTAAGACAGCCGAGCTGTGCGAATTAACCTATGGAGTAAAATTCCCCATGTTCGAGACCATGCCCGTGCGTGGTGATGATGCAGACCCGCTATATCGCATGCTTGCAGAGCGCTCTGGTACAACACCCAAATGGAACTTCTACAAATATCTGATGGACAGAGACGGAAACATCATCAACGCCTACAGCGGGTTTACTAAACCAGATGATGATGATTTCATTGAAGACATTCAAAAGGCGCTTGGCAAAGCCAGCTGATTTTTTAAGAAAATCAAATAAAAAAGCCCCGCTATCTGCGGGGCAATCAAGCACACTCAACTTGGAACACACTTTAGCTGCAATGCTAGTAGAAACTAGCAAGACCTAGCTAACTGCATAAAGTTAGGCAACCATCTGCGAGATTAGTTCAACATTTTTTTGTTCGGCAGCATGCCAATTTTGCTTAAAGCTCTCCTCTCCCATCGCCAATCCCTCTGCATACACAAAATCCACATTGTCGATTCCGATAAATGCAAAGACATCATTGAGGTATTGTGTTTGTGTATCTTTCGCGGTGCCAGCGTATTTGCCGCCCCGCGCCGCAAGCACTATCACCCTCTTGTTTTTCAACAGGCCAACAGGACCATCTGGCGTATATTTAAAGGTGATGCCTGCCCGCGCAATACGGTCAATCCAGGCCTTAAATACAGAAGGCATACTGAAATTATACATCGGCATGCCGATCACTAACGTATCTGCCCATTGTACGTCAGCGATGAAGTCATCTGACAGGGCTGCCAACGTTTGCTGCTCTGGCGTACGCTGGTCTTTATCGGTCATCCACGCCTGCATTTCCTGCTGGGTCAAATGAAGTAATGCCAGCGATGTGAGGTCAAGGTCATTGATCTGTAATTCAGCTTCGCTTTGCCACTTTTCAATAAAGCGCGATACCAGTTTTGCTGAATTGCCTTCTGCCCCGTTAATACTGCTATTGATCACTAATACATTTTGCATCGACTTGCTCCCAATGAATGTTTGAGCACAGTTTAATGCAAATATTTAGAATGATAATTAGCAATATTCGAGATTTATATTCTATTTTTTGGAACTTACGACACCATTGAAAATGCGTTGTCAAAGTCACTGATAATATCGTCGATATCCTCAATGCCGACAGAAATGCGTATCATGGTATCGCCAATGCCCATGCGCTGGCGTTCTTCTGGACCATTTTCAAAGAAGATGGTTGACGCGACTGGCAGCGCCAGTGTCCGAGTATCACCCAGATGGGTAGCAGTGATCACCAGCTCCAATGCATTAAGCAATGCATGACAATCCACATCTGGATTAACATCAATACTTAAAATTGCACCATACGCCTTGAATAATTCTCTGGCCCGACAATGTTGAGGATGATCCGCCAGGCCGGGATAATACACCTGCTTGACCGCAGGATGTGAATGCAGGTAAGTCGCGAGTTTAAGTGCATTGCTGCAGCTTCGCTCCATTCTCAGTGCTAATGTTTCCAACCCGACAGATATACTGGCAGCAGACTCTGGTGCTAACGTCGCGCCAATATCTCGTAACCCACGTTTTTTAATCTGCGTAATCCCCCACTGAGCGATGTCTGACACCTGATAGGTGGAGACGATGTTGGGGAAGTCTTGCCAGTTAAACAGTCCGGTATCAATCAACGCACCGCCCAGTACATTGCCATGGCCTGCGATATATTTCGTTAACGACTGGACCACTAATGACGCGCCTACCGATTTAGCAGAAAACAGGTATGCGGGCGTCATCGTGTTATCTAGTACATATAACAGATTGTGTTTCTCACAGACCATACCAATCCCTGTCAGGTCTGCAATCTGCGTAACCGGATTGGCGATGGTTTCGGTAAATACCATTCGAGTACGCGGTTTTACCGCATCTTCAACGGCTTTGGCTTCAGTCACGTCAACGAGGCTGACCTCAATACCCAGTGCTTTCAGGGTTTCAATAAAACTGCGTGTGTTTCCAAACAAATACTGACTGGCGATAATGTGATCGCCAGTTTTTAGCAGCGACAATAACGCCGATGAAATGGCTGCCATCCCCGTCGCAAAAGTCAGCGCAGCAATGCCCTGCTCCAGCTCATTGATGATATTTTGCAGCGCAGCAGCAGAAGATGATGAGGAACGAGAATAGACATGTCCGGCCTTTTTGCCCTGAAATACGTCGATCAGCTCATGCACATCCTCATATTCAAACAGCACAGAATTGTTAGTTGATTGATGTACTGCGCCATGTTCCGGCTTGTTAAGATGTCGGTCGGCATGTACCAGGCGAGTGGTGAATCCCTTGTTACTCACGCTTTATTCTCCGGAAAAACAACGTTGTCGGGGTATTTGCCCTGCACAGTAGCATAAAAGTCATAGACGGTGTGCATGTGAGATTCGATATCACCGTTCACCTCAAACAACGGACCAAATTGGATCTGCTTTTTCGAAAAATCAAAGCCAATCAGTAACACAGGCATATTTGCCTGGTTGGCGATTTGCAGAAAACCGGTCTTCCACGGAAATACCGGGCTTCGAGTGCCTTCTGGCGCAATAGCTAATATCGTTTGTTGCTTCTCTTTCAGTTGCATGGCGATATTGCCAACCACACCATGCGTTGACCGTCTGTCCACAGGGATCCCACCTATGGCTCTGAGAAACCAGGATATCGGCGGAATAAAAATGGTGTGCTTACCTAAAAAATTTATTTTAAGCCTGAGTGCGAAGAGTACGGCCAATCCGACAAAAAAATCCCAGTTAGACGTATGGGGCGCAACCGCGATAACCATTTTTTTGCGATCCGGGAGTTGGCCAGTGAAGCTCCAGCCACTTAATTTGAGATAGGTTTTGCCCAGCCAGTGGGTGAATGCATTGCCTCCGCGAGGCACGTTATTACCGACATCGGGTAATTGGAAAGGGTCTTTCTTCATATTATTTTACTTACAACCTTTTGCCACATCTTTTATCATAGTCACCTGATAATTCACAGCCTATAAGCCAACCTATTATTTTGAAGTTACTGATCTTTTTTCTCGCCGTGTGTGCATTCAGTAGCGTTGCGCAGGAAACCGCTAAGGACCTGTTCAACGACTATCAATCCTCTTTGTATCAAATTCGCATCATCAACAATGATTCGAATAACAAGTCGTCTATTGGCTCGGGATTCGCGGTTAGCGCCTCTGGGCTTATCGTGACGAACTATCATGTTATCTCTGATGCCGTCTTTAATGCGGACAATGTACGAATTGAATTTGAAGATCACGCCGGAAACCAAGGATCGCTCAAACTGCGGTATATTGATGTGGTCAATGATCTTGCCGTGGTGCAAAGACTGGTAGATAGCCCACTGCCCTATTTACACGTTGCCGATAATCTACCGGAACAGGGTTCACCCATATACAGTTTGGGTAACCCACACGATCTGGGCATGATTGTTGTGCCAGGCACCTTTAATGGCCTGAGTAAACGTAGTTTTTATCAACGCATTCATTTTACCGGCTCTATTAATCCAGGCATGAGCGGCGGTCCGGTAGTCAATGATGCGGGTTTAGTTATGGGCGTAAATGTTGCGACTGCAGGGAATCAGATTGGTTTTCTTGTGCCACTTTCACCCTTACAACATCTGCTTGCCAATATTCCCGAATCTGAATTCAGTCAGGAACAATTTATTGCACTGATTGAAAATCAGTTAGTCGACAATCAAACCGATCTGGTGTCCGCGTTCATTCAACAAGATTGGCCTATAACGGAACTGGGTGAAGCAAAGATCCCAGCCGATGTCGTACCGTTCATGTCCTGTTGGGGTGACTCAAATCGTGACCAGGAAAACGCACATTTTCTGTCTGTTGAAAACCGCTGTCGCCTTAACGACAACATTTTCGTGCACAATTCGCTACGAACAGGCGCGATAGAAATGGAGTTTGAATGGTTGCAGAGTGACGACTTCTCTACCAACCGCTTTTACCGATTCCTGAGTGACGGTATTGACGGCGCAGGTGCGGGTAATCTCGCCACCGAGGAGGATGTCACAAACTATCGCTGTAACACGCATACCGTAAACAACCGGTATGCGGTGACAACGCGCAGTATTTTGTGTTTGCGGGCATATAAGGCATTTGACAGGTTATATGACGTACTGTACGTCGCGGCCAGCCTTGACCATCAGCAAGCGGGCCTTGTCAGTCACTTTACCCTATCAGGCGTAGGCAAATCAGAAGCCATGTCATTTACTGAAAAGTTTATTGAGGCGGTATCATGGCAATAATGGTTGAGGTATTAGACAGAAATTCGCAGCGTAAAAGCCTGCATCGTCTTGATACAAATCACGTCACTGTTGGACGTGGCTATGAAGCCGATGTGCAGCTTGATGATCCCTACATTGATGCAACACACATCAGTATCGACCAGCGTGATGATGATACGCTGGTTATCAATGATAATGACTCGCTTAACGGCACACTGGTTAACGGCGAGCACAGTGCGCAGGCAAGCGTAACCGAACGCGATATCATTACCCTTGGCCGCAGTCGCATGCGAGTCTTTTCCAGTCAACGACACGTCGCTCCCGCGCAGAAGCTAAACCCCATGGAGGCGCGCATTGAGTGGATGAATTCAGTCTGGGTGGCAGCACTTCTCGCACTCATTTATGCCGGGCTCAATCTTTACTCTGATTACCTGACTCAATTTTCTGATGTTCGCTGGGGTAGCTTGCTTGGTCAAACCGGCGCGCAATTGCTCGTTTTATGCGTGTGGCCGCTATTTTTTGGGCTACTGGCTAAACTTAACAGTAAAGAAGCACGACTCACTTCCCAGTTCAGTTTGCTATGGATGACGTTGATCATCACCTTTGCCATATCCACGCTGGAAATTGTGCTGCGATTTAACACCGGTCAGCAGCCGTGGATAGACACGCTGATGCTGGGCGTGGTTGCCATCATTTGCTGGTCATTTTACTGGCTCACGCTGTTTATTGCCTTTCATCAACCACAACGACGACGTCATATGATCACCAGCGTTATGACGTTTCTAACGCTTTTACCATTGAGCTACTTTACCTTTCACTACAGTGATAATTTCAGTCAGCGAGCCAGTTACGACTCTACATTATTACCCCCCGCTTTCTTGCTGCGCTCGCCACAACCTGTGAACCAACTCATGCAGGATGCTGATGCGCTATTTAACAGTGTGGACAGTTTGCGCGATGCAGGAAGCGACAAGTAATGTGTATTGTGTTTCTGGCAGTCAATCAGCATCCGGATTACCCATTAATATTGGCGGCTAATCGGGACGAGTTTTTCACCCGCGGGACGAAGCCTTCGGGATTCTGGCCTGAACATCCAGAACTGCTTGCAGGACGGGATTTGCAAGCCGGAGGCACCTGGATGGGGGTTACGCGTAACGGCAAAATAGCCGCATTGACTAACATTCGTGACCCTCAACGCATCGACCCCAATGCCACGTCTCGTGGCGTACTCACGACTGACTATCTGCTTAACAACATCGATGAAAATCGCTATGAAGCCCAGCTTATTAATAGTAGACAGGCATTTAACGGCTACAACCTGCTCTATGGGCAATGGCATGATCTGCGGGTATACAATAATCACCTTAACCGCAGTGATAAATTAGGCGATGGGTTTCACGGCTTATCTAACGCATATATCAATAGCCCGTGGCCAAAAATAAACCGCGGAGTGAACAACCTGAGACAGTGTGTTGAAAAGCATGAACCAATCAGCGTTGACGAGCTTTTTGAATTGCTCAAAGACACCAGTCAGGCAGATCCTGAACTGTTACCTGATACAGGCATTCCAATTGAGTGGGAACAGCGGTTATCGTCTATTTTTATCCTTGGAGAAGAATACGGTACGCGCAGCTCCACCGTGTTGTTAATTGACCGCCAGCGTCATGTTCACTGGCATGAGAGAAGCTATAACAATCAGGCTCAGGTTTTCGACACCAAAGCCTTTCAATTCAGACTATGATTTAGCAGCCGTAGTGGCATAATACCAGCGATTAACTCACCTCCTAATAATAAGGACAATTGACGTGTTTGAAGTGCTCCCCTCACTGCCCGCCGATCCTATTCTTGGCCTTTCTGCCGCTTTTCGTGAGGATCCCAATCCAAATAAAATAGATTTGGGTGTGGGTGTGTATAAAGATGAACAAGGCCGCACGCCCATAATGGACAGCGTGCAACAGGCACAAACCCGTCTGCTCCAGCAGGAAGACAGCAAGACCTATATCACACCACAGGGACACCAGGGCTACATTGATGGCATGCTGGAACTGATGCTTGGTAAACATAGTCCCGCGCTACTGGCCAACCGTGTGGCGGCAGTCCAAGCACCGGGCGGCTGCGGCGCATTGCGTATTCTTGCCGAGTTACTTACCAGAGTCAGCACCGACACCAAGGTATGGGTAAGCGATCCAACCTGGGCCAACCATGTGCCATTGATTGGTAATGCCGGACTCACACTTGAAACCTATCCCTATTTTGATAAAGACACGGCGGGTATTCGCTTTGATGCCATGATGGACACACTGAAGCAGTGTGGCAAAGGTGACGTGGTGCTGTTACATGGCTGCTGTCATAACCCGACGGGTGCGGATCTGACTAACGAACAGTGGGATCAGCTCCTTGAGCTTGCGCAACAGCGCGGCTTCCTGCCATTTATTGATCTCGCCTATCTGGGCTTCGGCGACGGTCTTGAGCAAGACGCCTACGGATTGCGCTTGCTGGTTGAAAACTTACCGGAAGTGATTATCGCGGCATCTTGCTCGAAAAACTTCGGCTTGTATCGTGAACGAGTGGGTCTGGCTGCAATTGTTTCAAACGACAGTAAGACGTCATCGATCATGCAGTCGCAAATTCAGTCGGTTGCTCGCGGTATTTATTCGATGCCTCCATCATGGGGTGGCGCACTGGTCGACATTATTTTGCATGACGAGGCACTGCGTCACAATTGGGAAAACGAAGTCACCGCCATGCGCACGCGCATGACTGAACTGCGCGCGATGTTAGTATCAAAGCTGGCCGAAAATGGTGCGCCAAAAGAATTTGGCTTCGTTAATCAGCAAAAAGGCATGTTCTCTTATCTGTGTATTTCACCAGAGCAAGTGCGTGAAGTACGCGAAAAACACAGTGTCTATTTTGTCGATTCCAGCCGCGTCAATATCGCCGGCATTAGTAAGGACAATGTCGAAACACTCGCCAAAGCACTCGTATCAGTGATGTAAACATTAAAACTATCCTGTCGCTACCGCCATCGCGGTAGCCTCATCAGGACAACTTTATGATAATCACAAACGCGTCCTTGTAGTCACCACCGCATACTTTTGGTCACCACCGCGACGGCGGTGGTCTGTCGAAAACAACCAGCAGACATTAAAAAGGCTCTTTGTTATTCTAATTCGACTACGCACTTTGACTCAGAACTGAAGTTCTCCCTTCAACTTTTTCATCCAGAATAAAATTAAACGAAAATGGAAATAAAGATAGATGACCTTAGCAGTCGAGACGTCATTGAGCTTCTTAAAGAACACCTATCTGACATGTATGCCACTTCTCCTCCAGAAAGCGTCCATGCACTTGATTTACGAGCGCTTAAAGCCCCAAATATAACCTTTTTCAGTGCGTGGGAGCATAGAGAAATATTGGGATGCGTAGCCCTAAAACGCCTTGACTCTGGTCATGTTGAGTTGAAATCAATGAGAACAGCGAGAAATTTCAGAAATAGAGGTGTCGCAAAAAGTCTGCTCAATCATGTTATTTCCAATGCCCACGATTTAGGGTATTCAAAGATGAGTCTAGAGACAGGAACTCAAGATTTCTTTGGTCCGGCTCGCAAACTATATGAAGCGTTTGGTTTTAGATACTGTGACCCTTTTTCAGATTATAAGCTTAATGTTAATAGTTGCTTCATGACAAGAAACTTAAAATAACAAGCTTCAGGAAGACCATTACCATACCTATACCGAAGAACTCAAAAAGACAACGTTCAGTCAGACACCACTAAATCACCATAACGAACTCATAGTCACCACCACGACGGCGGTGGTCTGCTCAATACAAAACCAGCCAGTCTCTGCCGCGAAGGCGGCAGCCTCCTAAAGACAAGAAGCTACCTTTTAGTTAGCTTCATCGAAGAATCGTCATCCTGGCGGAGGCCAGGATCTCCAAGCATGTTTTTGTGTAATCAAACAATACCGGCTGTTTGCAAGCGCTTCAGATGTTTGATAGTAAGCCACATGGCCAAGGAGGTTGCGGCCTGCGCCGCAATGACGGTAGGTTTTTCAGAGTTCGGTATTAGCCCATTCGAGACACTGGGGTTGGCCGAAATACGACCGGCTGAAATACGTACAAAGCATTCTCTGACGTGATGTTATAAAAAGGGAGCATTCCGCTCCCTTTCCGTTTAACTTTTATGAATTAGGGGTGAGTAGGTAACTCGCATCAAACCCCCTAATTCAGGTCAACTTGGCTTAATCATCTTCATTAATTCTATGCTCAGGCGAGCATACCGCCATCTACCGTAACCGTTGTACCTGTCGTATAACTGGACGCATCTGATACCAGATATAATACGGTGCCCGCCATTTCTTCAGGCTGAGCAACTCTGCCAAGTGGAATTACCGTCAGCGCCTTTTTCAGGATCTTCTCATTCTGTGTCAGGGCTGATGCAAATTTCGTTTCCGTTAATCCCGGCAATAATGCATTACAGCGGATATTCAATGACCCGCATTCTCTGGCGAACGCTTTAGTCATATTAATAACTGCCGCTTTGGTGATGGAATAAATGCCCTGCATGTCACCAGGTGACACACCATTTACTGAAGCAGTATTAAGGATCACGCCACCACCCTGCTCACGCATCATCTTGCCGCCCTCGACCGACATAAAGAAATAGCCTCGCAGGTTCACCTCAACGGTTTTGTTATAAGCGCCTAAGTCGGTATCCAGAATATGCCCGAAATACGGATTGGCCGCGGCGTTATTGACCAGGATGTCCAGCTTGCCTTCATTTGCGCGTATATTTTTGAAGGTGTCTTCAATTTGTTGCATATCACCAACATGGCAGGCCAGAGCACGCGCTTTACCGCCTTTATCACGGATCGCTTGTGCGACCGCTTCACACCCGTCTATTTTACGGCTCGATACAATCACTTCCGCCCCATATGCGGCAAGAAGATGGGCAATGGCTTCACCGATACCTCGGCTGGCACCCGTTATGAGTGCGACTTTGCCGGTTAAATCAAATAAGTCAGTTTTCATAATTCGCTCTTTTCAATAGTGTTTGCATTGTTAGGCAAGCATGCCGCCGTCCAGTACCACGGACTGACCGGTCATGAAGCTCGATTCATCGCTGCATAACCATGCCAGCGCATAAGCGATCTCTTCAACGTTACCCAAACGTTTCATTGGATTGGCTTTCACCAGCGCATTGGCCGCACGCTCATCCATATGCGATAACACATTTTGCACCATCGGCGTGTTAACAAAGCTTGGACACACCGCATTAACGCGGATATTCATTTTCGCATACTCAACGGCTGCCGATTTGGTCAACCCCATTACGGCGTGCTTTGACGCTGCATAGGCGGCAATCATCGGAGATGAACGTAACCCTGCAACCGATGCCAAATTAATGATGTGACCCGCTTTGGCGTTTAACATCACCTGCAACGCCTGTTTCATGCAAAGCCACACACCAGTGGTATTAACCTGCATCACACGTGCAAACGTCTCATCATCGGTCAGGTGCAGCGGCGTCGGGGTATGATCAATGCCTGCATTATTGATACACACATCGATACCACCTAAGTGCTCTAGCGCACTTGCAAACAGCCTTTGCACTGACTGTGCATCACTTACATCGCAAGCTAATGAAGCGACGTCAGTGCCGCTTGCTGCAAGTTTTTCCTGCTGTTGCTGTAATGCGTCCTTGTTTATATCAGACAGAAACAGAGACGCACCGCGCTCAGCTAATAGCGCAGCAGTAGCGGCACCTATGCCTGAAGCAGCGCCTGTGATCAGGATTTTTTTACCTTGTACGTCGGCTGCCTGCATTACTCACCGTCCACCTTCAATACCAGCTTACCGAAGTTTTCTCCGTTAAAGAGCATTAACAATACTTCTGGAAAACGTTCGATACCCACTTCTACGTGCTCTTTAGCTTGCAGCTTGCCTTGCGCAATCCAACCCGCCATCTCCTTGGCGGCAATACCGTAGTTCTTGGCATTATCGAACACCACGATCCCTTCCATTCTGGCGCGATTGACCAGCAGAGACAGATAGTTTGAAGGCCCTTTTACCGGCGTAGTGTTGTTGTATTGGCTGATCGCGCCACAAATAACGATGCGCGCCTTAAAGTTTATTTGGGTGAGTACATCATCAAGAATGTCACCACCGACGTTGTCAAAATAAACATCAACGCCATTCGGGCATGTCTCACGAAGGGCCTTTTTGACGTTTTGCGACTTATAATCAATGGCCGCGTCGAAGCCCAACTCATTTACCACAAAGTCGCACTTATCTTTGCCTCCCGCGATCCCTACTACGCGGCAGCCTTTAATTTTGGCGATCTGACCAACTACAGAGCCCACCGCACCGGCAGCGCCAGACACCACAACCGTCTCACCTTCTTTTGGCTGACCGGTATCAAGGATGCCGAAATAGGCCGTCATGCCCGGCATGCCCAATACACCTAGATAGCGTTCCAGCGGTGCCAGAGAAGGGTCAACTTTATGTACACCTTTGGCAGACACCGTGGCATATTGCTGCACACCGAAGTGACCATATACCGCATCGCCCTCAGCGAAACCCTCTGCCTTTGATTTCACCACATAGCCAACCGTACCGGCGCGCATTACCTCGCCAATTTGTACCGGCTCAATATAGGATTTTGCGTCATTCATCCAGCCGCGCATGGCGGGATCCAGCGAAATGTATTCAATCTTTACCAGGATTTCTCCGTCTTGAGGCTCTTTCACGTCTGTTTCAACGAAATCCCAGTTATCCGCTGTAGGTGTGCCAATTGGGCGTTTCGCCAGTAGGTATTGTTTATTTTTCATTATTCGTGTCCTTAATTAAAACCATTCAGCCTGCATTGCACTGCAGGCGTTATCCATACTCTCGATGAGTTGGAAATCGCGTTCGATCGTTGGTAACTCCCATGCCGCGTAATATTGTGCAGCCTGTACTTTACCGTGATAAAAATGTTTATCGTCTGCATTCAGATCCTCGGCTGATAGCGCCTTTTCGGATACCGTCGCCTGACGCATCCACATCCACCCGATAACAATATGGGCAAACGCGTTCATTACACACTGGGCATTGGCCAATGCAGGGTCGAGCTGTTCTGAATTCAACGCTTTACCTATGCCCGGTAGCAACTGCTCAAAACGACTCAAATGCGCGGTGAGGGCTTTGCGTAAGCGCTGAGAAACCTCCCCCTGCGCCTGCTCCATGTCTGTCACAATGCGCTCTTTTAAGGTTTGCAGTCCCAGACTGTTGGCCTGCCACAGTTTACGGGTCATCAAATCCAGCGCCTGGATACCGTTAGTGCCCTCATGAATCGGATTAAGTCGGTTATCACGCCAGTATTGCTCAACCGGATACTCCCTGGTGTAACCCGCTCCGCCCAACACCTGGATCGCCAGATCATTAGCCTTTGGACCATATTCCGATGGCCAGGCTTTGCATACAGGCGTTAATAGATCGAGCAATTCACGAGTTGCGCTGCGCTGCGATTCATCTTCAATTGTGGCCAGATCATCAACCAGTCTGGCACCATAAAAACACAATGCCATACCACCTTCGCAATAGGCCTTCTGCGCCAGCAGCATGCGCCTTACATCTCCGTGTTCAATGATGGCTACCTGCTCTTTGCTGCCGGGTTTACGTCCCTGCACACGGTCTTTGGCATATTCCAGCGCGTAGCGATAGCCTCGATAGCCAATCATTGCCGCACCATAGCCTACACCTATGCGGGCTTCATTCATCATCATGAACATGTATTTCAAGCCGTGGTGACGCTCACCAATCAGGTAACCATGACAATCATCATTGTCACCAAAACTCAGCGCTGTAGAGGTGGTACCGCGGTAACCCATCTTATGGATAAGCCCGGCCAGCGATACATCGTTTCGCTTTCCAGGCTGGCCATTTTCATCGAGACGATATTTGGGCACGATAAACAGCGAAATGCCTTTTACACCTTCAGGAGCACCAGGCGTTTTCGCCAGTACCAAATGCACAATGTTGTCAGACAATTCGTGCTCGCCGCCCGATATGTAAATTTTGCTTCCTTTAAGACGATAGGTGCCGTCGTCCTGAGGCGTGGCCATGGTACGAATATCTGCCAAAGATGACCCTGCGTGGGGTTCTGTCAACGCCATGGTGCCGGTAAACTCACCAGTCAGCATGCGCGGCATAAACTGTTGCTTTAGCTCATCACTGGCGAAGTGACAGATCACGTTGGCTGCTGCTGTGGTAAGAAACGCATACGCCGTACTGGATGGATTAGCGGCAAGAAAATAGCCAGAGCATGCATTAATCACGGTTTCCGGTAACTGCATGCCGCCATCATCAAAATCATAACGCCCAGCGATAAAACCTGACTCGCGATATGCATCGAAAGCTTGTTTGACTTCATCGAGCATGGTCACTTTGTGGCCGTCGAATTTAGGCTCGTTTTGGTCGCCTTTGGCATTGTGTGGAGCAAACTTTTCGCTCGCAATTTTATTGGCGGTATCCAGAATAGCGTCGAACGTCTCACGACTGTGTTCAGCGAATCTTGCTCGACTGCACAATGCTTCCGTATCTAATAGTTCATAGAGTTGAAACGTCATCTCTTTCGGATGAATCAATTGCTCAGACATGTTGTTACTCACTCTTTTGATATTGACGTTAGTGTGTCACAGGTTAAAGTAGTCATTAAACTGTCTTTTTTGACACAATAATGGCTAAAAACGTCATTTATTCACCAGACTAATCTACAACACTACATACTGGTTATTAACAAATGTATCGCGTCACTATTCTAGGCTACGAACAGGCCTATGCCAGCGCTATTACCGGTGCACTTGAGCTATTTGCACTGGCCGGTGTGACCTGGCAACGAATGCATGGCATACCACCAGAGCCAAAATTCCACGTCGAAATTGCGACCCTGGCAGGCTTACCTGTACGCTGTATTAATAACCTCACGTTGCAAGCCCATGTTGCGATAGAAGATGTGAAAAAAACCGATTTACTGCTCATTCCGACGATCGGTGGCAGGGTTGAAGACGTGTTACAACAACAATCCACCATTTTGCCGCATATCTTGCGTCTTTATCATGCTGGGGCAGACGTCGCGAGTAATTGCAGTGGTGCGTTTTTCCTCGCCGAGGCTGGCCTGTTGGACGGTCTCACTGCGACAACACATTGGGGCTATGCAGACCTTTTCCGTCGGCGCTTTCCTCTCGTTCGCTTACAGGAAGACAAGATGATCACGCAAAACGATAGACTGTTTTGTTCAGGGGGTGGCATGGCCTGGTTTGATCTGACCTTACTGTTAATTGAACGATACTGTGGTCACGATGTTGCCGCACAAACGGCCAAAGCACATGTTATCGATCCGGTAAGAGCCAACCAGGCAGCATATGGAAATATTCGCTCTAAAAAACATCATCACGATAAAGACATTACCGTTGTGCAGGAGTGGATTGAAGAACACTACAGTTCTTCCCTTTCCCTAGAGCAGTTGGCCACGCTGATTAATACCAGTCCCAGAACACTTATCCGTCGATTTAAACAGGCTACAGGTACAACACCTTCTCGTTATGTGCAGATGGTCAGGATTGAGGCGGCAAAGAAGTTTCTGGAAACAACCAGTTTAAGTACCGAACAGATCATTAATCAGGTTGGGTACGAAGATATGAGTTCATTTTGCCGCCTGTTTAAAAACCGAATTGGCTTATCTCCGGTACAATACCGGCATAATTTCAGACGTTCAGTGATAAACCCCTGACTTTTTTTCTTTTTGCCACTCTGCACTATCGGCATATGCATGAAAAGATGCTATATTTTCGGCACTCCCTGAAAGCTCGTGCCTAAGTTGCACCGGCGAATAAAAACCATAATTCTATTCCACTTAACACACTTTGGTGAAAAAGCATGAAAGCTTATAAACTTGCCTCACTGGCGCTATGCGTGAATGCAGCACTGGCCAGTACAACCGTTATTGCGCAGGACGCGTCAAATGCCGAGCAGGAACTGGCACTTGAAAAAATCACTGTTACCGCGCAAAAGCGTGTACAGAACATTCAGGAAGTGCCTATTTCAATTGCCACACTATCCGGTGAAGAGTTCACCTCGCTGTTTAGTGCGGGTGAAGACATCCTGACCATTGCACTACGTGTGCCTGGGCTTTACGCTGAGTCATCAAACGGTCGCGCAGCACCGCGTTTTTACATTCGCGGACTGGGTAACGTTGATTTTGACTTGGCAGCGTCACAGCCGGTTTCCATTATCATGGACGAAGTGGTTCAGGAAAATGTGGTACTAAAAAGCTTCCCGCTTTTCGACGTACAGCAGGTTGAAGTGATTCGTGGCCCACAAGGCACGCTGTTCGGTCGCAACACTACTGCTGGTATCGTCAAATTTGAAAGCGTTAAGCCGACACAGACATTCGAAGGCTACGGACGTCTTTCATATGGCTCATATGATACGGTAACCTTTGAAGGTGCCGTCGGTGGCGGTTTAACCGATACCCTTTCTGGCCGTATTTCAGTGCTGTCTCAGGACCGAGACGATTGGATTGACAACGGTTTTACTGGCGAGAAAGACGCCATGGGCGGTTATGACGAGAAAGCGTATCGTGCTCAGCTTTTATGGGAGCCAAGCTCAGACTTCTCTGCATTGCTCAATGTTCATGGCAGAGATCTTGATGGCACCGCGTCTATTTTCAGAGCCAACATCTTTGACACCGGCTCTAACAACCTCAACCAAAACTACGACCGTGATGTAGTGTATTACGACAGCACTGACAACAACCCTCAAGGTTACGAAGGCTCTGGTGCGTCACTAAAATTAGATTGGGATCTTGATGGCTTTACCATCACCTCGATTACCGCAACCGAGTCAGCAGACGGCTTCTCTCGCGGTGATATTGACGGTGGTGTAGTTAGCTTTGATACCAGTGTTTCCGTCCCGGCTGGTATCTCGTCAGCGCTCGTCAACGTGTTTGGCTCTGACGCATTGACATTCCCGGGCCCTATCTTTGTACCATCAGTGACTCAAGACAGTGCTGATGTCGAACAGTTCACGCAGGAAATTCGCTTCTCCAGTAACACCAGTGATGCATTCCAGTGGCAGTTTGGTGCGTTCTACTTCGATTCAACGCTGGATGTAGAAACCGAATCGTTTTCGTCATTTGGCTTTGCTAATACAGCACCAATCAACACCATTGTCACTCATGAAAACACTGCCTGGGCACTGTTCGGCCAAGGCTCTTACGATCTTGACGACCAATGGAACGTTACACTCGGTCTGCGCTACACAGACGACGAGAAAGATTTCTTTGTTCAGCAATACGGGCAGTTATGGGTAGATCTAGGCATACCTGCACTTGCACCGGTTAACGAGCAGGACGATCGTCTGAGCTGGGAATTAAGCGTTAATTATCAGCAGACTGAAGACACCATGTGGTATGGCCGTGTGGCCAGCGGTTTCCGCGCACAGTCTATTCAGGGTCGTGATGTCGCCTTCTTGTTAGGTCCAACGGTGGCGGATTCAGAAACCATCATGTCTTACGAAGTCGGTTATAAGTCAGACCTGCTTGATGACCGTCTGCGCTTAAATGCGGCTGCGTTCTATTATGTGATCGATGATTTACAGCTGTCCGCTATCGGTGGTACATCGAACAGCAACCAGTTGTTGAATGCAGACGAAGGCACCGGCATGGGCTTTGAGATCGACCTGGAGCTTCTTGTCAGTGAAAACCTGTTGATGACGGCGGGCTTCAGCTACAACGACACTGAGCTAAATGACGATACTCTGGCAACAGCGGCCTGTGGCTCTGGCCTGTGTACTGTGACTGACCCACTTAATGCCAATGGTTTTGCATTATTAGACGGTAACCCGTTCCAGCAGGCGCCTGAGTCAACGTTCAACCTGACCGCACGTTACACCCATGAAGTCGAAGACGGTGAAATCTTCGTATTCGCCGACTACGTGTATCAGGGTGATACCAATATGGCACTGTATGAGTCTGTGGAATTCAACACTGACGGTCAGTTCGAGTTAGGTCTGAGAGTGGGTTACACCAACTGGGAGCATGACTACACGATTGCCGTATTCGGACGCAATATTACCGATGAAGATAACGTAAAAGGCTTTATCGACTTCAGTAACAACACTGGATTCGTTAATGACCCTGCTATCTTCGGTATAGAAGCATCAATGAACTTCTAAACTAATACGCGAATACAAAAAACCCCGCTTTAAACGCGGGGTTTTTTATTGCCTTCGGACTCATGACCTCGGCACAACAATACGTCAACCCGGCGAGGGCCGGGGTCTAAGACAAACACTAAAGTCGCTCAACGCCCATTGAATACAGCGTAAAGCCGTAAATATCTGCGTATTGCTGAATAGTCTTGCTAACCGGCGTGCCCGCACCGTGTCCTGCATCCTTTTCAATGCGAATCAACGTCGGGTTAGGGCCAGAATGCTTGGCCTGTAGCTCAGCTGCAAACTTAAACGAATGGGCAGGTACAACCCTGTCATCGTGGTCTGCCGTCGTGATCATCGTAGCCGGATAATTCACGTCACTTCGCACATTATGTACCGGTGAGTAACCAAGCAGATATTCTGCCATTTCTTTACTTTGTTCGACCGTACCATAATCGTACGCCCACCCTGCTCCGGCGGTAAACGTGTGGTAGCGAGCCATATCCAGCACGCCAACAGCTGGCAATGCAACCTGTGCCAGATCAGGTCGCTGTGTCATGACCGCGCCAACCAGTAATCCACCATTTGAACCGCCACGGATAGCCAGGTATTGTTTGCTGGTGTAGTTGTTATCAATTAACCATTCACCAGCGGCAATAAAGTCATCGAACACGTTCTGCTTTTTCATCTGCGTGCCGGCCAGATGCCACTCTTTACCGTATTCACCTCCACCTCGGATGTTAGGAACAGCATAAACCCCACCTAACTCAAGCCAGGCTGCGACAGTATCGCTGAAACGAGGCGGTAAACTGATGTTAAATCCTCCATAGCTGTACAACAGCGTCGGATTTTTACCATTTAACGCAAGGTCTTTTTTGTGCGTAATGATCATCGGTACCCGAGTACCGTCTTTAGAGTTATAGAAAATCTGCGTAGACACATATTGACTGCTGTCGAACGGCGATCCCGGGGCAAACGCGAGTTCACTCTCACCACTGTTGATGTCATAGCGATAAATGGTGGTTGGTGTGGCGTAGTTTTCGAAATGGAAATACGTTTGCGTCGCGTCAGCTTTTCCTTCAAACGACCCCACATTGCCCAATCCACGACCGCTAGAGCCGACAGAGCCTATTCCTGGCAGTGTAACATCGCGAACAAATGTGCCATCTAGTTCATACTGCTTTACCTGTGAAATGGCATCGACCATATACTCGGCAAAAAAGTA
The DNA here is from genome assembly GCF_000429145.1 of Aestuariibacter salexigens DSM 15300. Classification (GTDB taxonomy): domain Bacteria; phylum Pseudomonadota; class Gammaproteobacteria; order Enterobacterales; family Alteromonadaceae; genus Aestuariibacter; species Aestuariibacter salexigens. Next base: position 477,513 of record NZ_AUBH01000001.1, on the reverse strand, counting down.
ACCGCCTGCGGTGCTGACCGACAAAACATGTTCAGTCTCCGGGATCACGTCAACCCAGTTTTTGACCGCTGGCGCTGTGATATCAGCAGCCACCACTTTTGAATTGGGCGCATTGTGATTGGTGTCCAGATAGAGCTTGCCATTCTTTGCCAGTAACAGGTCAGCGTCCGAATCGAGTGAGCCTTTTACCGTTACGAAACCGCTATCGGGGTTTTCCAGATCTTTTACGAACATGCGGTTTCCCGACGTCGATACCGCCGCCTGAACAACCAGATAGCGATCATCGCCGACGCTAGCCCACACATAACGATGCTTCTCATCGTCAGTGTGTCCAAATACTTTTTCATCCTGACTCTGAGGTGTACCGATTTCGTGATAGTACAGCTTGTGCTGATCTGTCATTGCACTCAGTTCAGAGCCTTCCGGCTTGTCATAGCTGGAGTAGTAGAACCCTTCATTTTTGTACCAGGCGATGCCACTGAACTTAACATTTACCAGCTTTTCGTCGAGTAATTGCTTAGTCTCGGTGTCCATTATCAAAATTTCGCGCCAATCACTGCCGCCTTTTGATGTTTGGAACGCCACCAGAGATCCATCACTTGAAAAGCTAAGTTGGAACAGAGAAACCGTGCCATCTTCTGAGAGCTGATTGGGGTCGATAAACACTTCGGACTCTCCGTCCCCTTTCTGGCGATAAATCACAGCCTGGTTCTGCAGCCCGTCATTTTTGTAGAAATACTGATAATCGCCTTCTGTGAATGGCGCTGAAGAGCGCTCATAACTCAACAGATTACTCACAGTGTCGGCAATTTTTTCGCGATACGGAATGTTGGCAAGGTAACTCTGCGTCACCGCGTTTTGCGCATCAACCCAGTTGCCCGTTTCCTCGCTTCTGTCATCTTCCAGCCAGCGATAAGGATCGCTGATTTCGATCCCGAAATGGGTATCTGAGGCGTCGACTGTCCTGGTCTGCGGATAATCAATCATCGCAACCGAATGGTCGGCCTGAGTAGTGGTTTCAGGATCAACCGCCTTTTCTGGCGCCGGCTGACATGCGCTCAACATGAGAGTGGCGGCAGTCACGACTATTGGCGTACAGATTTGCAGGGTATTTTTCTTCAATGTCATTTTGTTGCTTCTTTCGTTTGTTTTATTTTTAAGATTCTGCATTGTGCACGTGCAGTGGTGCGCGGCTCTTAATGTTCAGAGCCTGTTTTATATCATCAAGAATCAGATAAAGAGACGGTACCAGTAACAGCGTGATCACCGTGGCGAATAAAATACCAAAAGCCAATGAGATGGCCATTGGGATCACGATTTGCGCCTGCAAGCTCTTTTCAAACACGATTGGCATCAAGCCCATAAACGTAGTCAATGATGTCAGGATAATGGCTCTGAATCGCTGGCTACCTGCGCTTAACGCCGCCTCCAGCATTGAATGTCCTTCGGCTCGTGCGCGATTGACGAAATCCACCATGATCAAACTGTCATTCACGACCACGCCAGACAACGCAATAATGCCACACAGTGACAAGACGCTAACCGCCTGGCCTAACAATAGGTGACCCACAATGGCGCCAACGATGCCAAACGGGATCACCGACATAATGATAAGCGGCTGCGAGTAGGACTTAAGCGGAATTGCCATCAGTGCATATATAGCAAATAACGCAAACACAAAACCCTGTGCCAGGCTGACCATTGCCTCGCCCTGCTCTCTTGATGACCCTTCCAGTTTGAAGGAGACGGTTGGGTAACGTTCCAGCAGGGTTGGAATAAAGTCCTGCTCAACCTCACTGGCGACTTCACCCGGATCAAGCATTGACTTATCCACTTTACCTGTCACGGTAATAGAACGAGAGCCATTCACACGCGTAATCGTGCTGTAGCCTTCTGCCAGCTCGATATCGGCGACCTCGGAAAACGGCACATCGTCACCATTCGGCGCACGGATCCGCATGACTTCCAAATGGCCAACGGAGCTTCGTTCATCCTGTGGATAGCGCACCATGACTTTAACTTCTTCATCGCCGCGCTGCACGCGTTGGGCTTCAGCTCCATAAAAGCCAAATCTGACTTGCTGGGCCAGCTGCTGTAATGTGATCCCCAACGCTTCGGCTTCAGGTCTTACAGACAACCGTATCTCATCGCTACCGCCACTGAAGCTGTCGTTGATATCAGTAACGCCATTAAACATCGTCAAATGTTGTTTTAACTCGTCAGTAACCGCCTGTAACGCTGCGATATCTGTTGAGCTAAATTCAAAGGTCAGATCGGAACCACCACCGGGCCCCCCCGGAGAGCCCACCGACAATGAGCGAACCCCGGCTATTTCTGGAATAAAGTCACGCCAGCGCTGGTGGATCTCAAAATCTTTCATGTCGCGGTCTTCGCCTTTGGTCATTTCAACGAATATTTGCCCGCTTAAATTACCGGTGTCGTAAGCCATGGCATGCTTAACCACCGCTTCGCCGGTCTCATCAATCAGTTCTCTGTCCATTTTGGCCAACGCATCAATAAGTTCCTGCATTGCCGCGTCTCTTTGTTGCAGCGATGAACCCGGCTCCATACTGATTGACGCCTGCATAAAATCACTGGGTACATTAGGGAAAAAGACAAAGCGCACAAACCCGCCACCAAATAAACCGACGGTCAGTACCAACATGGCAATGAACGATGCCAATGTGGTGTAGCGGTTCTTCACTGCCTTACGCAGAAAGGGCACATAGACATTTTGGATAAAGGTTTTTATCCCCTCGGCAAAAATATCCCGGAATCGTTGAAAACGGTTTGCTGTGCTTGGGTCATAGGGCGTGACTTTCATGTGCGCCAGGTGCGCTGGCAAAATCAACTTTGACTCAATCAGAGAGAACACCAAACACACGATGACCACTAAACCAATGGTTTTCCAGATAATGCCAAACACACCAGACACCATCAGCATTGGTGTAAACGCTGCAATAGTGGTCAATACGCCAAATGTTGCCGGCATGGCGACTTTTTTGACGCCAAATATGACCGAATCGATATTATGCCCACGCCTGTCTATCTCGGAATAGGCCGATTCACCCATAATAATGGCATCGTCGACCACAATACCCAGTACCAAAATAAACGCAAACAGGCTGAGCATATTAATGGACACACCAAGCTGCGGTAACAAGGCAATTGCGCCGAGAAAACACACAGGCAGTCCAACGATAACCCAGAAGGCTAATCGAATTTTTAAAAATAACGACAGCACGATAAACACCAGTAACGCGCCCATCGCCATATTTTCGATCATCATATTCAGACGATCGGCCAGATAAAAAGACGAGTCTCCCCAGGTGTCTGCAGAGATATTACCAGGCATTTCAGGTCTGATTTCATCAATATAGGCGTTGACGCGCTCGGAGATCTCCAGTGCATTTTGATCGCCAACGGCCATCACGCGAATACTGATTGCAGGTTTACCGTCGAACAGCGCGAACTGATTATTCTCAACAAAGCCATCACGAATGTCTGCTACATCGCCGAGTAATAGTCGGGTACCATCTGGACGAGTAAACAACACCAATTGAGAAAAGTCGTAACCGGTATACGCCTGGCCCTTGGTTCGCAGCAAAATGTCGCCATTGTCAGATTTAATTGCACCACCCGGCAGGTCAACTGAGCTGCTGCGTACTGCGGCGACGACTTCTGAAAATGTCAGTCCATACTCGAGTAAGCGCCGCTCTGACAGCTCAACAGAGACTTCGTAATCTCTGTCACCCACAACCTGAACCTGTGAGATGCCTGGCAAGTTGGCGATATCATCACGCAGCTGTTTTGCCATTTCTTTGAGTTCACGTTCAGATGCATCGCCATATACGGATATCCACAACACATCCTGTTGCGGCTTTTGGCGATAAACAATGGGCTTTTCCGTATTTGCAGGAAAGCTGGGGATGGCATCAACTTGTACTTTTACTTCGTCGAGAAGTATTTGCGGGTCGTATTCTTCTTCAACTTCAATATTGACCGTTCCCATTCCCTCATTCGCCAGAGACGTGATCTTCTTAATGCCATCAAGATCCTTTATCGCCTCTTCAATTTTCAGTACAACGCCTTCCTCAACTTCCTGTGGTGCCGCACCGAGGTAAGGTACGCGCACAGTGATCTGATTAAACTCAAAATTCGGAAAGACCTGTTTTTGGATCGTAAAGGCGGCAAAGACCCCGCCCACTATAATGATCCACATCAGCAGGTTTGCGGCCACAGAGTTACGCGCAAACCAAGCAATCACCCCACGGTGTGTATCGATTCGGCTCATACATTATCTCCAGCACTGGCAATGGTGGTGGAATTGTCTGGCTTGTCCTTGTCTGCCGGCTCAGGCGTGTCTGGCTCATCTGATGGTAGACGCACCTTCATGCCATCATAGGCATTAGGTACAGCACTGACCGTCACCATATCGTTATGTTCGAGACCGCTGGCGATGTAAACAAACTCAGGGTCTGAACGAACAATATCCACTTTCTGAATACGTAGCGTTCTGTCCTGTTCTACGACCAACACGGTGCCATCCAGTCGTAGCACGTTCCTGGGCAAGACAATCAGGTTGTCCATGCTCGTGCCTTTGATATCAGCATTGACAAAGCGCCCAAACCTTAATGGTGTGCCAGTTGCATTTTCATTGCGTTGATAAGGGTCTGAAACTTCAACCACGGCATAAATCACACGATTTCTTTCATCCAGCACGCCTTCGCTGCGCACCAGCTTGCCTTGCCAATTCACATTTTTTCCGGCAATTTTGGTACTGAGCGTGACATTAGCCTGTTGCTCGCTGTGCTCAGGCAAACGTAAAAATGCCAAATCACTGTCAGTGAGCGGGATACGTACTTCCGCTACTGTCGTGTTAAAGACCAGCCCAAGTTGCGTACCCGTGGTAACAAATTGACCGAGATCGACGTTTACCTGTCTGACTAACCCGTCGTATGGCGCACGGATTGTTGTACGCTGTAAATTCCGCCGCGCTCTTTCAAGCCGAGCCTCGGCCGCTTTTACATTGGCTTCTTCTCTGGCCAACTGAGGTTTGCGCAGACCTAATTCAGGCGGTGCGCTAGAAGACACCGAGCGCCATTCCTCTTCTGCCACCCTGCTTCTGGCAATCTCTTCATCAAGCGCAGCCTGCGCTCTGGCTAAGTCGGCTTCCGCTGCTTTCACTTCCGTGAGATAGTCATCCTGCTCCAATTGCAGTAACACATCCCCCTTTTTGAACATCCCCCCTTCGATAAAGGTGTCAGAGACGCTCACCACAACACCACTCACCTGAGTACTCAGCATGGTCTGAATGCGCGGCACGACAGTACCCTGCGAGGCGATGCTAAATTGCACGTTTTGTTGCTGAACCTGCTTGGCTTCAACTAAAAAGGCACGCTCTGGCTCTTCATTGGTTTCCGGTGGTTTACGACTGGCAATCATGACTGCCGCCAGTATTATCGCCACAAGAATGATGACCAGCGGTATGCCCGCCTTAACTAACAACCGTTTCATATTATCTTCCTGGATTCCACGCTTAAGCAGCGCCGGTGTTGACGTGTAATTATTTTTACATTGTAACGACTTATGACAGCTTAAAAACCATTAATATTGTTACTTTTTACAACATGAATTGATGCATACCTGCGTAATTCATTGCACGCTTACCCGAAACGTGAACTCAAACCTTTATTGCACAATTTTGCAGCACAGACGGCTCCCATTTTCATAAGTCATCTTCAGTCCTTAAGTAAGCGCCTGAAATGACGAGTATTTTATCTAAGTTGCTGGTATGTGCAGAAGATCGATTTTGATCACTATTAATGCATTTATTCTGCTGCGCGCACCACAAACAGGCATTTTTGGTTATTTTATTACATCTATTGCGCTTAGCAGGCTTTTTCTGGTTATAATACGCACAGTTTATGTAATTTAATTACACGCGGAGTGGCATATCATGAGTTTGAAAAAACAGTATCTGAAAAGTAAGCCGGTTTGTAAGGTCACCTTCAAACTGACCAAAGAACAATCTAAACAAGCCGAGTCAGTAAAGCTGGTTGGTGATTTTAATGACTGGGATGTAGAAAGCAGCGAGATGAAAAAGCTGAAGAACGGCGGCTTTACGCAAACGGTTGAGCTAGAGAAAGATAAAGCGTATCAGTTCCGCTATTTGTTAAACGATACAGACTGGGAGAATGACTGGGACGCAGATGCCTATGTGACTTCGCCAGTTTCGTTCGATGATAATTCCGTTGTGAGAGTATAATAATTATAAAAAAACGCCATCAGCTGATGGCGTTTTTTATTTTTATTAAGCGAGACGCTGTTTACAGCGCATTTTCCAGCTCTGGCAATACATCGAATAAATCACCAACCAGACCGTAGTCTGCAACCTGGAATATTGGGGCTTCTTCGTCTTTGTTGATAGCAACAATAACTTTTGAGTCTTTCATACCTGCCAGGTGCTGAATTGCACCTGAGATTCCCACAGCGATATATAACTGTGGTGCGACAATTTTACCGGTTTGGCCAACCTGCATATCGTTTGGCACAAAGCCTGCGTCAACTGCAGCTCTGGATGCACCGATAGCTGCACCCAATTTGTCTGCGATGCCTTCTAGCAAGCTAAAGTTTTCACCATTTTGCATACCACGGCCACCAGATATGACCACTTCTGCTGCAGTCAGTTCCGGGCGCTCAGATTCAGTCAGCTCTGCAGATACAAAGCTGGACTTTTCAGAGGTAATCGCCTCATCAATGGCTTCAACGGATGCACTGCCGTCTGAACCCACAGCATCAAACGACGCGGCGCGAACGGTGATGACTTTAACCGAATCAGAAGACTGCACAGTGGCAATCGCGTTACCAGCATAGATAGGACGTACGAAAGTGTCGTCACTTTCCACACCAATGATGTCAGAGATTTGAGCAACATCGCGCAACGCGGCAACGCGAGGCATGAAGTTTTTGCCCGTAGTCGTCGCGGCCGCCAGAATATGGGTGTAGCCTTCGCTCAGTTTAACCACAAGATCGGCAATGTTTTCAGCAAGTTGATTGGCATAAACAGCGTTATCTGCAACCAATACTTTGCTCACACCTGATAGTGACGCTGCCTGCTCAGCAACTGCGGCGCAATTCTCGCCGGCAACCAGCACGGTGATCTCCTCGCCCATCTGTTTTGCCGCATTAACGAGCTTGGCTGTTTCGCCCTTAAGCTGTTGATTATCGTGTTCTGCGTAAACAAGTACTGTCATGAAATCACCTTTGCTTCATTTTTCAGTTTATCCACTAACTCGGCAACGTCGGCCACTTTCACACCGCCTTCGCGTTGTGCCGGTGGTGTAACTTTGACAACTTTTACATTTGATTCCAGCGATACGCCATAATCACCGGCGGCTTTAACATCCAATGGCTTGCGCTTAGCTTTCATAATATTTGGCAAAGACGCATAGCGCGGTTCATTCAAACGCAAATCAGTCGTCACTACTGCGGGCAGGGTTAACTTTACGGTTTGCAGACCACCGTCGATTTCACGCGTTACACTGACGGTGCCGTCTTCAACACTGACTTCAGATGCGAATGTCCCCTGTGGCATGCCAGTAAGCGCCGCCAGCATCTGCCCTGTCTGGTTATTGTCTGAATCAATGGATTGCTTGCCGAGGATAATCAGTTCTGGCTGCTCTTCCTCAACCACTTTTTGCAGCAATTTAGCAACTTGCAATGAATCGAGTGCAAGGTCAGTGTCAACCTGAATGGCGCGATCCGCACCGAGCGCCAACGCAGTACGAAGTTGCTCCTGCACCGCTTTGTCACCGATAGACACAGCAACGATTTCAGTTGCCACCCCTTTTTCTTTCAAACGAACGGCTTCTTCTACCGCAATTTCGCAAAACGGATTGATCGACATTTTGGCGTTGGTCAGATCAACACCGGTATTATCTGGTTTGACGCGCACCTTAACGTTGTAGTCGATGGCACGTTTGACCGGAACGAGTATCTTCATAATCACCTCATTTCAGCGGGAAGAAAGTTTTACGCTGGGTTTACAGATTATTAACCGCTGCGCAATGTACTGACAGTTGACGTTAACGTCAACCGTAATTAACCTTGAGTTCATACAGGCGTTTTAATTTAGCGTTTTTTAGGCCGCTTTATTATTCGTTTAATCAATAGTTCTCTATAAGCACCTAATCAAGTATTTTATACGTATAGAGCGTTATTATTAGTTGTACACCGTAAACGTTAGGAGGGTTCAGTGGAACGAGAATCGATGGAATTTGATGTAGTGATCGTCGGGGCCGGTCCAGCTGGACTGTCGACGGCCTGCAGGATCATGCAACTGGCTCAGCAAAATGAGCAGGAATTGATGGTATGCGTTGTTGAGAAAGGGTCCGAGGTAGGTGCCCATATTCTGTCCGGCGCGGTATTTGAGACCCGTGCTTTGGATGAACTCTTTCCGGATTGGCAGGAACGTAACGCGCCGATTACCACCAAGGTAACCGAAGATCACATTTACCTTCTGAAAGATGAGCAAAACGCCACCAGGCTGCCAAACTTTGCCACGCCGAAAACCATGCACAATGACGGTAATTACATTGTCAGTATGGGTAACGTCTGTCGTTGGCTAGCTGAGCAGGCAGAACAGCTTGGAGTTGAAATCTTCCCGGGGTTTGCCGCAGCTGATGTACTTTATGACGATGACGGTCGTGTTGCGGGTGTCCTCACCGGCGACATGGGTGTTGGCGAAAATGGCGAACAAAAAGATGGTTACATGCCGGGCATGGAACTACGCGCCAAATACACCGTATTTGCCGAAGGGTGTCGTGGACACCTGGGTAAACAGCTAATAAGAAAGTTCAAGCTAGACGAGGGACAATCACCACAGCACTACGGAATTGGCTTTAAAGAGATTTGGGATGTGCCCGCAGAGCAACATCAGGAAGGCCTTGTCGTCCACACAGGCGGTTGGCCCTTGAGCGATGCGACGGGCGGCAGCTACCTTTATCATGCTGAGAACAATCAGATCCTGGTTGGGTTGATTGTCGATTTGAACTACAGCAACCCTCACCTGTCACCATTCGATGAATTCCAACGACTCAAGCATCACCCTGTGATCAGCCAATACCTGAAGGGCGGCAAGCGCGTATCTTATGGTGCCAGAGCCATTGCCAAAGGCGGGTTGAACTCTCTGCCGAAAATGATTTTCCCGGGGGGCCTGATGGTGGGTTGTAATGCCGGCACGTTAAATTTCGCGAAAATTAAGGGCAATCACACCGCGATGAAATCTGGGCTGTTGGCAGCAGAGGCCATTGTTGAAGCCTTGCAGCAAGGTGAGAGTGCGCCTGCTGAGCTGACGGATTTTACTACGAAATTTGAACAATCATGGCTTTATGATGAATTATACCGGGCACGCAACTTTGGTCCGGCGATGCATAAATTTGGTAGTTTCTGGGGCGGTGCCTATAACACCCTTGAGCAAAATTTATTCAACGGAAAAATGGGCGTTAACCTGACGGATTCAAGTAAGGATCATGAGCAACTACGACCCGCATCTGAAACAACAAAAATCGATTATCCGAAACCAGACGGCGTGTTAAGTTTTGATAAACTGTCTTCAGTATTTTTGTCTAATACCAACCATGAAGAAGACCAACCTTGCCATCTGAAGTTAACGGATAACGAGGTACCAATCAAAGTCAATCTGGCGAAATTTGACGAACCCGCACAGCGCTATTGTCCCGCAGGTGTGTACGAAATAGTCGAAGATGATGCTAACCAACCCAGGTTACAAATAAACGCACAAAACTGCGTCCACTGTAAAACCTGTGATATTAAAGATCCGTCACAAAATATCACCTGGGTGGTGCCAGAGGGCGCGGGCGGCCCCAATTATCCAAATATGTAATTCTGTAAAAGCCCGGTCAATCCGGGCTTTTTTATATCGACACTATTTGTATAAATTTAATTTACTTCTGCAGTTGATTAAATGAATAATTGCCCCTATAACTTTGCAGCAATAATTTTGAATAGGTAACAATTATATGAGTGAATTTTTAGACATCTTTACTCACGGAAGAAAATTACAAGGCGCAGTTAAAGAATTAAGTATTGAAGAACTGGAAGATTGCGCAGAGAAATTAGCCCGCATTATTGATTACAGACGTAAAAAGCTCGAAGAAAAGCAGCGTGAAGAGCAGCAAAAACATGCCAAGCTTGAAGCGATAAAACAACAAATAGAAGAAGCTGGTCTAGATTTAGACGACCTTAAAGCACTTGAATTGCCTAAAAAGAATAAACGGATTGGTCAAAAAAGACCGGTAAAATATGTGCTGAAAGATAAGGATGGAAATGAACATCCATGGACAGGTATTGGCCGCATGCCACGAGTGTATGCCGATGCCCTGGCGAATGGGCATAGCCTGGACGATTATCGAATCTAAGCACCGGTGGAGTTAAACTCCACCGCACCGTCTTTTTGCACCGGTGAATCAAACTGAATGTCCATACTCAATTACCTTGTCAGTGATCAGCAGCCAGGAATAGAGGACGCCCCTTGGGTAACTCTAATTCACGGGCTTTTCGGCAGCCTCGATAACCTGACAATGCTCAGACGCCATCTGCAAGAAAAGTTCAGAGTGCTCAGTATCGATCTTCCCGATCATGGAAAATCTGCGCACACTGAGCAGTTCAGCTTCGAGGAATATGCCGAACGAATCATTGCGACCCTTGAGCACGTTGGCATCAATCGCTGTCATTTGGTCGGCCATTCTCTGGGCGGCAAAATCAGTATGCAAATTGCCATGCAACATCCAGACGTGCTCGACAAGTTGGTAGTCGCCGACATAGCCCCAGTTAACTACACGCCGCGACATGATAATGTTTTCAAGGGCTTGCGTAACGTCGACCTCGACGCACTACAGAGCCGCCAGCACGCTAACGAGATGTTATCGGTATATGTTCGTGAACCAGGCACCCGACAATTTTTGCTGAAAAGCCTTTACCAGGAGGAAGGGAAATGGCAGTGGCGCTTCAACCTTTCCACCCTGGAAAAAGATTACAGTAAACTGATTGGTGCAATTGATGATAATCCACCTTTCTCCGGCGACGTGTTGTTTATCAAAGGACAACATTCAGACTACATTACCGCAGAGCATCGCGAGGAAATCGCCAAACGCTTCCCGCGAAGTAAGGCAAAAATCATTCAAGGGACCGGGCACTGGTTACATGCGGAAAAACCGCAGGTGTTCAACCGTATTGTCGATGATTTTTTAAGCAATTAAGTCAGTCGAACATGCCCTCAGGCGCGAGAATATGCTATAGTCCGCGCCAATTTTTTTAGCGACTTGAGTAAAAAACGTGCTACAGGAAAACTATGAACAGATAGAGGCGTTAGCGTTAAACCTTGCGTTACTCGGTCTGTTCTTTTTAATGGGTTTTGCTATCCACGATGTGCTCAAAAAAAATAACGTTCCTATGCTTGGACGAGCCGTGGCGTATTTAGTGCTGGCACTTGGTGCGGCGGGATTTGTCGCCAAGGGGATCATCCAATTTTTTTATGAAACGAGCGGTGTGTGATCCAAAGACATCGTTGATAAGAATTTCATCGTAGTATTGATAAGGTTTTAGGTAGGTAATTAAGATTATGGCAAGCGTAGGCATTTTTTTCGGAAGTGACACGGGAAACACAGAGCATATTGCCAAGATGATCCAAAAGGAACTCGGCAAAGATCTGGTCGATGTGTTTGATATCGCAAAGAGCAGCAAAGAAGACATAGCCAAGTATGATTTTCTGCTGTTTGGCATTCCTACCTGGTATTATGGCGAAGCACAGTGCGATTGGGACGATTTTTTTCCTGATCTGGAAGAGCTTGATTTCACGGATAAATTAGTGGCAATTTTTGGCTGTGGCGACCAGGAAGACTACGCTGAGTACTTCCTCGATGCGATGGGCATGATCAGAGACATCGTCGAACCTCGCGGTGCGATTTTGGTCGGTCAGTGGCCAACAGAAGGCTATGATTTCGAAGCCTCAAAAGGGCTCGCTGACGATGACCACTTTGTCGGTCTGGGAATCGACGAGGACCGCCAACCAGAGCTTACCGATGAACGCGTTAAAGCCTGGTGCAAACAAATATACGACGAAATGTGTTTATCTGAATTGGCATAATTACGTGACAAGCCGCCCTAGGGCGGCTTTTTTATAACTTGAATCGGTCAACAGCGATCCGCAGTCGCTCACTGAGCTGGTCGATTTGCTGAGTTGCCTGATTAGATTGTTCTGTCGACTTGGCACTTTCTCCCGCCAATTCTACGACGCGTTGTAAACTGTCTGAGATTGTCTGCAGTAGTTTGTCCTGTTCGGTAGTATCCATCACGATGCGCTGGTTGATTTCGCTCAAGCCAGTGATGATCTCTGTAATACTGTCGACCTGTTGATTAACCTGGCGAATAACCTCGACGCTCTCAAGTGCCTGCTTTTTACCGAGTGAAATAGCCTCTACCGCTTCTTTGGCATCTTTTTGCAGTGAGCCAATCATCTGTTCAATTTCTTCGGTCGAATCATGGGTGCGATTTGCCAGCGTGCGCACTTCATCCGCTACGACGGCAAATCCCCTGCCCTGTTCACCGGCACGTGCCGCCTCAATCGCCGCGTTTAATGCCAGCAAATTGGTTTGCTCAGCAATGGTTTTAATGACGTCCAGAATGCCGCCAATATTGCGGCTGTTCTGATCAAGCCGATCGATGATCTGAGCTGATGCTTCTGCCTGATTGGCTTGCGTCTCCACCTGCTCTCGGCTGCATTGCACCTGCATGACAACTTGCTTACTCTGCGCGGTAACCTGCGCGAGCTGTTCGCTGGACGTGTTAATTTGCTCAACGTTGCTTTGACTGGTCTCACGGATCGTCTGGGTATTGCGAGCGATCTGGTTGATTTGCTCTTGCTGAAGCTCTACCTGCTCCAGGCTTTGCTCGCCGCACTGAACACTCAACCTGGTGGCGTCTTCCAGCTGCTTTTCCTGGCCCGCAATATCACTGATAAGCTGATGTAAACTTTGCGCCAGACTATTCACGCTTTTCGACAGGTCGGTAAATTCATCATCTCCGGTCACTTTAGCCTGGCGGCTTAGGTCACCCTCACCAAGACTACTCAGCGCGTTGTTAATTCTCGCCAGTGGCACTGCAATGCTGCGGGCCGACAGCACACCTAATACCCCGACCGCAGCGAGACCGATAAACGCAATGATCACACTTTTAACGATGTTTGCCTGCACCGCGTCCATAATGGCCTGCTGGCCGCTGAGCGTATCTGCGTTGATGTTATTATATATGGTACTTAATGCTTCAATGGCCTCTTCGAGCGCAGTATCGGCCAGTTGTTTTTGTTCAGCAGCGCGCGCCACCAGATCAATTTTTTGGGCCTGCATTTCCAGCAGGCCATTGTCACCGGTCAGCCCGTCGTTCATGAGTGCATACTGCTCACGGAAAGCATCTACAATCCCGTCAGTTTGTACGTCTTCTGCAAGTCGATACAGGTAATTGGCATCCACTTCGATATTGCTTACCGCGTAGCGTAAATCTTCCTGGATGATCTGACTTTGTTCGGCATCACTCACTGACACGAATTCTTTGATGGTGTTAAACAAAGGCGCAAGTTTATTGTCGATGTTTGCACCGGTGCCCACCAATGCCCCCAGGTCTGCCTCATCGCCCTCCAGATAAGATAAATCCAGCATAAGCGCACTGGCTTCATCGGTGTAGCCGATAACCTCGGTAGTTTTCGCGGCAATGTCGCTGTCCAACTGAAGCTGCTCCAGACGACGTTCATACATTCTGCGGCTGGCTGCTAAATAGGCCTGACTGGCTTCAGCCGCACTGGTGTAGCCTGGGCCACGTTCAGTCATCATAGTGGAAAGCGTCTTGAAACTGGCGTCAAACTCGCTGGCGAGGCTGCTGAAACGTTGTTCATTCTGCTGCAGCCGGCTCAGGTTATCTTCGTTATAACCATTGGCTGTGATGCGCCCCAAGCTCAGAATGGCAGTTTGCACGTCCAGCATGGTAGATTGAACGGGCATCTTCGTTTTGACGACGTCCACTGCAGAAGAGCGAATGTCCGCCAGTCCAAAGTACGAAAGGATACTTGTAAGAAACAATAAACAGCCGAGGATGGCAAATCCTGCGATGTTCTTATTTACGACCGTAATGCGCATTGACTACCCATAATTTGTTAGCTTTTTATTTTTATTATTAACAGCGGTTGAACGGAAATTAGATTCCCTTCAATTTATCGCCATATTTCCTAACAACATTAATAGTAAACGCCTTGTAAACATCTGACCAGTTAAAATCAAAAGATGTTGCTTAACAATTCATCATTCGAGCACCGAGTCATCCGATAAACCTGCCGATGGCTTTCAAATCCTGCCAACTAACTTATAATGTGCTGCACTATGTTTCAATCACAGATTCCGATGGACCAAAATAAAGAATTAAAGAAGGCCGGCCTGAAAGTCACCTTACCCCGACTTAAGATCCTGGAAATCTTACAAGAGCCTGATAACCAACATATCAGTGCAGAAGACGTGTATAAGATTCTAATCGAACAGGGGGAAGAAATCGGCCTGGCGACGGTGTATCGGGTACTTAACCAGTTCGATGACGCCGGGATCCTGAACCGACACCATTTTGAAGGTGGTAAATCGGTATTTGAAATCAGCCATAAGAAACATCATGACCATCTGGTGTGCCTGAAATGTGGCAAGGTAATCGAATTCGAAGATGAATTAATCGAGCGTCGTCAGGAAGAAGTGGCGAAACAACATAATATGAAACTCACTCACCATAGCCTCTATCTCTATGGTGAATGCAACGATGGTAATTGTGATAACGAAGAGTGATCTGCTTTAAACAAGAGTACGCGGGACACGCGGCGGCAGACGGGTAATAAGCTCGTAGCCTATAGTCCCCGCCCAACTCGCCACTTCATTTGCACTTAAGTCCGCCCCCCAGAGAATACAAGGGTCACCGATGTTAACGCGGCCAATGTCGGTGACATCAACTGTGATCATATCCATTGATACACGACCGACCAGCGACGCACGCTGACCATTTATCAGCACCGGTGTACCGCTTCGCGCGGATCTCGGGTATCCGTCACCATAGCCAACGGCAATAGTCGCGATGACCGAAGGTCTCTGCGCGCGCCATGTATTGCCATAACCGACGGCCTCACCGGCAGCAATCTCGCGAATTGCAATAACCTGTGACGACAACGTCATGATAGGTGTTAACTGGCGAGCCTCAGGGTGCGAAAATTCAAACGGTGAGAGACCGTAAAGCATTAATCCAGGACGGTTAAACTGCTTATGTGTCGCCGGCCAGTTCAATAAACAGGCAGAGTTAGCCATACTCAACGCAGGCTCCTGCCCCCTCTCTAACAAGTCTTGTACTATTTGCTCAAATCGCGCAAGTTGCATATGCGTAAAACTCGGATCAGCATCGTCGGCGCTGGCGAAATGCGTCATAAGAATAATGTTGCCGATATGGGGCAATGCATCAAGCTGTTGGTATACCTCGACGGCTTCATCCATATCGAAGCCAAGACGGTGCATACCGGTATCAATTTTTAACCACACATTGAGGGCACTGCAGTGTTCTGCCTGACGCAACGTATCGAGCTGGTTGTGATTATGGATCACCGGCTCAAACTGATTGTCGATGGCGAGCTGCCATTCTGTTGGCTCGAAGCAGCCTTCCAATAACACCACGGGTTTCGTTATCCCGGATCGCCTGACTCCGAGCGCTTCTTCACAGCAAGAAACCGCAAACATATCCACGTCAGCGTCAAGAATGGGCACAAGTGCCTGGGCACCGTGGCCATATGCATCAGCTTTCACCACCGCAACGACAGCTGACGCGGGTGCTAAAGCACGTGCGACACGCAGATTATTTTTCAGTGCTTGGGTATCAATTGTGAGGTGAGTTGGACGTGTCATTGTGCCTAATAGTCAAACTTATGTTGAGCATACAACGTCATCGCTTTATGCCAATACCGACCGGGCTTGCCACTACCAATAGGTTGTCCGTCTATAGAGACTACCGGTCGTATTTCTTTACTTGAACTGGTTAACCACACTTCGTCAGCCTCACGAAGCTGCTGCCGCGTGACGGTATCTTCGACCACAGGCACATCAAAATCGCGCAAGATACTGATCACCAGCTGTCGTGTGATGCCAGGCAGCAACTGATTGTCCAATGCCGGCGTAACAATCCTGTTATCGAGCACGGCAAAGACGTTACACGCACTGGCTTCAGTGATGTGTCCATGCTGGTTGTACAGGATCGTTTCATCCTGACCCTGCTCCCTGCCATGTTGAAAATGCAGCACGTTACCCAGCAGTGAAGTTGATTTAATATGGCAGCGTCGCCAGCGCATGTCCTCACAGGTGACCACATTGACACATTTCGCTGAGTCAGGGTGACCGGTTCCTGCTTCCGGAATCGCAAATGCAAAGGCAAATATTGTGGGTGTTATCTGCTCGGGAAAACCGTGCATACGGGTCAGATCTGCGCCACGACTGATATGAAAATATACGCCAAGATTACCATTACCACTTGCTTGCAGAAGGCGGGTCGCGATTTCCTGCATTTCCTGATCTTCGATAGTGACACGAATGCCAATGGCATCAAGCCCGTTGCGCATTCTTTGCATGTGTGCACGCATGCCTACCAGCCGTCCACCGTAGCTCGGTATCACTTCATAAATACCGTCACCGAACAGAAAGCCTCTGTCCATCGGGGAAATACGAGCCTCACTTAAAGGCAGATACTGGCCGTTCAGATAGGCCATTTGTGAAATGTCTGACAACCGAAGGTCCTTTATGAAAACATTAATTCACTGACAGCGGCATAGTATGGTCAAAGCGATATTTTTCCAACTGTAAATGCGCCTGTGCATCCAATACGTCGATAATGTCAAAGCTCACACTGTCACCCGGTTTTGCCTGCGCCAACGCATTGGCGTCACTGCGTAAAATACTGCCCAGTTTGTGGTATCCGCCAATTGTTTGCCGGTCACTAAGCATAATGATCGGCTGTCCGTCTGCGGGCACCTGAACTGCTCCGAAACAGATCCCTTCAGAAAACAATGGCGAAGTAGGCGGCGTGACGGCACTTCCGGAGAGCCTGATGCCCATACGGTCACTTTTATTACTGACTGCATAATCATTGAAAAGCAAGGTGCGGATGCTTGACGAAGGGAAACTATCAAACTGATACCCTTTTACCAGTCGCAATATGATTTTGTCAGGAAACGATGGAATAACTTGCTCAGGAGCCCTCAATAGAGTCTTAGGCGTATTGTTTAGTGCTACGCCCTGCAGTACATCGCCTGCACTAATGACGGAACCATCTCCCTTGTGTCCGCCCAATCTCTCCCTGCGGTTGGTAGACACACTGCCGAGGATCTCAGGGCCGGTGAAACCGCCGCTTATTGCCAGGTAGTTTCGAAAACCTGCATCAGGCGGCGCAACAGATATTACCTGACCTTTTTTGACCCTGTGGCTTTGCCAGGTTGCGTGGGGGTTGCCATCAATGCAGAACGTTGCATGAGCACCTGTCAGTGCTACGACCGTTTCACGCAGCACTTGTGCCTCAAACATCCCCGCCGTGATCTCGATGCAGGCGCTATTTGTCGAATTACTGCATAACCTATTCGCCCACGCGTAACTGTGCGTATCCAATGCGCCACTTGAGCCAACCCCCATCGGCTCACCGCCGACTCGGCCCCTATCCTGCAGCGTTGCATACGGACCAGGTTGGCTCACTTTCATGACTGACACTGACTGACTACTCATCGATGCTGATACCTACGTGCGCGAGTTCAGACTGTGCGACAGGCTCAAACCTCACCCGGTCACCTACTTTCCAAATGGTTTGATGCGATGGTTGTAACGTGAAAACCGGTGCGGCACATTGCCCCAGGATGTGCCATCCACCTGGTGAAGCCTGTGGATAAATAGCGGTCTGCGACTCAGCAATAGCAAGCGAACCCGCAGGTACAGCTGTTCTGGGTGTTGACATTCTAGGTAGCTGTAAGCGTGTATCCAGACTCCCCATATAGGCAAACCCCGGCGCGAACCCAATCGCATACACCCGATATTCAGTTTCGCTGTGTAAGGCAATCACTTCATCAACGGCAATCCCGGTGGATTTTGCCACCGCATCAAGATCACACACGTCTCCTGCACCATAACAAACGGGCACCGTTAAACGACGACCACCTTTATCCTCCAGAGCCTCAGCAGGCAGTAATGCTTTTATCCTGGCACGGAGGTCGAGATATGGCATCACATCGCTGTCATAACTGACCAGTAGGGACTGATATGACGGTACCATTGAAGTGATCGGCAACGTGCTATCCACCAGTTGTCGATGCAGCTGGCTAATGGCAGCATTGGCTTTATCAAGATCACTACAGTCAGCGTAAACAATAACGCTTTGTTCCCCAGCGTTTTGTATTTGCCAGTCAATACTCAAGACGCTAACTCATCAATCAGACTTCTAAGTTGTGCTGCGATGGATAGCGCTTCCTCTCCGTCACCATGCACGCACAGAGTATCGGCTTTGACACTCAGGTTGTGACCAGACACTGTCGTCACTTTACCCTCTTTGATAAGCTGTCGGGCCTGTTGAATACATTGTTTTGCGTCAAGCACCGCACCGGGTTGTGCTCTTGGTTGCAGCTGTCCGTTGTCCAGGTAGCGCCGATCGGCAAAGGCTTCAAACAGCAGTGTCAGACGATGTTTATCCGCCATATGCTGATGAGTTTGCCAGTTGGGCGTGGCCTGGATCATAAGAGAGAGCGGGCGATGGTAGTCTGCGACGCCCTGCATGACGATATCGAGCAAATCTGTATCCGCCATCATGTCGTTATACAGCGCGCCATGAGGCTTAACATAATCTACGCTGGCGCCAAGACTTTGTGCCACGCCCTCCAGTGCACCAATTTGATAATGCAGCAATGCAATAAGCTCACTGTGACTGAGACGCATACTGCGCCGGCCAAAGCCCTGCAGGTCGGGATACGCCGGATGGGCCCCGATACTCACGTGATTCAACTTTGCGTGATGCACCGCGCGCTGCATAACAACCGGATCGCCAGCATGAAAACCACAGGCAATGTTAGCCTGATCTACATACGGCATGAGTTGCTCGTCCTGGCCCATTTTCCAGGCCCCGAATCCTTCGCCTAAATCGCAATTAATCAACATGATACTAGGGGTTACCTGACTTCTTGGTTACACTATACGGCTTAGTCTATCAATAACGTTCAGTGCTGTTTACTCCACAATGCTAAATCTAGGTCAATTCAACTCCATGACGGTCGCAGAGACGCTGCCGTTCGGCTTCTTGCTTCGCAATCAACATGGCGATGAGGCCATATTAAAACATGACGATCCACAGCATGCTGATATTGCACCTGACGATGAAATAGAGGTGGTCATCTATGAGGATAAGCAGGGTCAGAACTGCGCATCGTTGACACCACCCAAAGTCCTTTGCGATAACACTGCTGCGCTTACTGTGACCGGCGTATCCAAGCACGGCGCATTTGTTGACTGGGGTATAGAACAGGATTTATTCGTTCCTATTGCACAGCAGGACAGACTGATGCAGGTCGGGCTCACGTATGTGGTGCACGTTTACTATGACGACAAGTATCAGAAGCTACAGGGCAGCACCAAACTGCATCGTTTTTATCCGGAAACCGATGCCTATTTAAAGTCAGGGGATGCGGTCACTCTGCTGGTCACGGCGAAAAGTGAACTGGGTTTCAAGGTACTGATAGAAAACCGTTGTTTAGGCCTGATATTTAAATCCGATGTGTTTATGCCAATTAAGCCCGGTCAGTCTCTGACAGGTTTCATCAAACAGGTCCGCGAAGATGGCAAACTTGATGTTGCCCTGCAGCGAGATGATGAAACCGGTCGCTCATCACTGCATGAGCAAATTATTGAAGATTTGCTCGCACATGGAGGCGTATCAACCCTAACCGACAAAAGCCCTGCAGATGAGATCAACCGTCGTTTTGGTGTGAGCAAAGGCGCCTATAAAAAAGCACTTGGTGCGTTGTTTAAACAGCGTCGCATCATCATTAATAAAGAATTTATAAAATTAATAAGTGAGGAAATGCAATGAAAGCAGTAGTCGACTGGCAGGGAGACTTAATCTTTAAAGGCACCATGGATGACGGCCGTGAAATCGTGATGGATGGTAATGATAAGCACATTTCGCCCATGCAATCTGTGCTTGTTGCTGTGGGAGCATGTTCATCTGTAGACGTGGTAGAGATCATGAAAAAAGCCCGTCAGGATATCCAGGCTTGTCAATGCAGACTGGAGGCAGAACGAGCGGATTCTCCTCCTAGAGTATTTACAAAAATTCACGCCCACTATGAAGTAAGTGGCGTTGATATCAATGAAAAACACCTGCAACGGGCCGTGTCATTGTCGACTGAAAAGTATTGTTCGGTGATGCTCATGCTCAACGCTTCAGTGCCTATTACAACCAGTTTTAGCGTTACTGCACCGACCGAGGCCTAAGCAGAATCATATTTGTGGTCAAAAATCTCAGGTGTTGGCAAATTTGGCCAACACCTTTTGGTTAATCTCCCCACCCCTCTCTCTTTTGAATTCTATACCATTGTTTTTATTAGATTATTTTTAGTGGCACGAGTGATGCACAAGACTGGCATAGCACGCATACGCGAATACTTTTACAGTCGAGGGCAACATGGAATTTCAACGTCTACACAACAAAACACTTTTTTACACCCTTTCAACTGCAGCGCTGTTGAGCGCCTCACTAACTTTAAGCGGCTGCAGTGGCGCAGCGGCATCAGCTGATAATCCACAGGAAGACAAGAAGGTCGTTGTCAGTATTCCGGTAGAGACAGCGTCATTGCAGCGCGGCGATATCTCATCAAACTATTCGACCACTGCGGTGTTAGAAGCGAAAGAAGAAGCATTTGTCGTCGCCAGAGCATCGGGGATTATCAGCGAAATTCTGGTTGAAGAAGGGGATTATGTTGAAAAAGGTCAGGTGTTGGCGCAATTAGAGCCCGAGCGTTACCACCTTAGTCTGTCTAAGGCGAAAGCTGACCTGAAAGGTATCGAGAAAGAACTGGCCAAAATCAATAAAGTGCATGATAAAAAGTTAGTCAGCGAAGACACCTACGATAAGCTCAATGCACAATACGAGGCTGCACAAGCTGTATTGAAACTGGCTGAACTTGATCTTCAGGAAGCCACCATCACCGCCCCTATCAGCGGCTATATCGCAGAGCGCAATGCCAAAGTCGGTAACCTCACTGAGTCTTTCCAGCGTGAGCGGATGTTTCATATCGTGCAGCAAAAAGAGCTGTACGGCATTGTTCACCTACCGGAGAAAGAACTGTCTAAAGTACACGAAGACCAGCGCGCCTCACTGGCAATGACCGCGCTTGGCAATCAGAATGTTGATGCTTACGTAGAGCGCATCAGCCCTGTCATTGATGCCGCAACAGGCACGTTTAAAGTGACGCTGCGTGTACCAAATGAGGAAAACCACCTAAAAGCAGGCATGTTCGCGCAGGTCAAACTTAACTATGACACCCGCGAAGATGCAACCTTACTGCCTCGTAAGGCCCTACTGGCCATCGACAACGACGTGAACGTCTTTGTAGTAGAAGAAGGTATTGCCAAAAAGGTCGCGGTTAAAGTCGGTTATCAGGAAGGTGAATTCGCAGAGATCCTTGAAGGACTCAATGGTTCTGAGCAGGTGGTCATCACCGGTCACCAGAACCTCAAAGACCAGGCACCTGTTGACATCGTCAACGGCTAACGAAGGGATATCATCATGAAACTGGTAGAAACGGCAGTAAAACGCCCCGTTACCGTCTGGATGTTCACTTTTGCAGTGTTGCTGTTTGGCATGGTCTCATTATCACGGCTTGCCATTAATCTGCTGCCCGAGTTGTCGTATCCCACATTAACGATCCGCACCCTGTATCCGGGGGCGGCGCCGGGCGAAATAGAACAGTTAGTGTCCAAGCCGATAGAAGAGTCCATCGGCATAGTAAAAGGTGTGCACACCGTCACCTCAACATCAAAAGCCGGTCAGTCTGATGTTGTGCTTGAGTTCGCCTGGGGCACTGATATGGACATGGCCAGCCTCGAAGTACGGGAGAAGCTGGATATATTGCAGCTACCCCTGGATGTTGAAAAGCCGCTACTGTTGCGCTTTAACCCAACCCAGGCCCCTATTGTAAAACTGGGGTTGGGTAGCGACAGTCTGGCAACAACAGACGCTGCGATAAATGCCAATGACATCAGCGCCCTGAAAAATTTACGGGTATTTGCCGACGAGCAAATCAAACGCAAACTGGAATCCGTCGAGGGTGTCGCATCGGTAAAAATCGGTGGCGGCCTGGAAAATGAAGTTCAGGTGTTGATCGACCAGCGTAAGGCCGGACAGCTGAATATTACCGAACAGGAAATTGTCACGCGCCTGCGTAATGAAAACGTCAATGCGTCTGGTGGTCGTGTAGAGGAAGGCTCTCAGGAATATCTGGTCAGAACCCTTAACGAATTTACGTCGCTTGATGACATGCGGGACCTGTTTATTGCTACCCGTGAAGGTCGGCACATTCGTCTAGGCGATATCGCTACTGTCAGTGATGGCTACAAGGAACGTAATTCCGTCACCCGATTCAACGGACTGGAAGGCGTTGAGATCGCCATTTACAAAGAAGGTGATGCCAATACTGTGCAGGTTGCAAAGCGTGTTGATGCCCGTCTCAGTGAAATTCGCAATGGCCTGCCAGCGGACTACCAACTACAACCTATCTATGACCAGAGCACCTTTATTGCCAACGCTATCGAAGATGTGAAATCAGCAGGTATCATCGGTGGCCTGCTGGCAATGGTGATTTTGTATGTATTCTTAAAAAACATCTGGCCGACGTTAATTATCTCGCTGTCCATCCCAGTCTCCATTATCGCTACGTTCAACCTGATGTATGCCAACGAGATCAGCCTCAATATCATGAGCCTCGGCGGTATTGCTCTGGCTATTGGCCTGCTGGTAGACAACAGCATTGTGGTGCTGGAAAACATCGACAAGCAAAAGCAGCAGGGAAAAACAGCCAAAAACGCCGCCATTATTGGCACCAAAGAAGTCTCGATGGCGATCGTTGCGTCGACACTTACCACCATGGCGGTATTTTTTCCGCTGGTGTTTGTCGAAGGTATTGCCGGACAACTATTCAGCGATCAGGCACTGACAGTGACGTTCGCACTGGCGGCATCGTTAATCGTAGCGTTGACACTGATCCCCATGCTTGCTGCACGTGATGGTAAAAAGGCGCAGTCTGACGCATTGGATCTGGGCGAGAAGCGCAATCCATGGCGTCCCGTCTCTCGCGTGGGCTGGGGCGTATATTACCTGACCATGCCGGTACGTTGGTTACTGAAAGGCATGTTTTATGTGCTGCCTCTGCTGCTGACCAGCATCACATTGATGGTTGTAAAGGGCTTAAGCACAGCAGGTAAATGGCTATTCAAACCGCTTATCTGGGCATTTAACCTGCTTTACACATCAACCGAATCTGGCTATCGCTCGCTGTTAAACGTTGTGCTGCGTGCGCGTGTTGCGGTGCTATCCATTATCCTTACCATCAGTGTCGCGTCAGTATTACTGTTGCCTCGTCTGGGCGTGGAACTTATACCGAGCCTGACACAGGGTGAATTTTTTGTTGAAGTCAGTTTGCCCAGCGGCTCTCCTCTGGCTGAAACGGATGCGGTGTTATCCGAGTTAGCGACATTCACCGAGTCTCAGGATGGTGTAGCGCGCACCTATTCACTGGCTGGTACAGGCAGCTTAATGAACGCGTCACCCACTCAGGGTGGCGATCACTGGGGCCAGTTAAACGTCGTGATGCAAAGTGGTGCCAGTGCTGAGACCCAGCAACGGGTGATTGATAGCATGCGTGCGCAACTGTCGGAAATGGCCGGCGTACAAAGTAAATTTGGCACCCCTGCCCTGTTCAGTTTTGATACGCCGATAGAAATAGAAATTTCAGGTTACGACCTTGGCATGTTGCGTCGCTATGGCGATCGTCTTGTCGAGAGCATGGCCCAGAACCCACGCTTTGCCGATGTCAAAACCACGTTATTGAACGGTAACCCTGAACTAAAAATCTACTTCGACCATGCCAAACTGGCACAGCTAGGTCTCAATGCTCCAGATGTGTCAACGCTGATCGCCACCAAAGTGGGCGGTGAAGTAGCGAGCAAATACAGCGTGGATGATCGTAAAGTCGATATCATGGTACGCAGCGAAAATGACCAGCGCGACAGCATTGCCGATATTGGCAATATGATTGTGAATCCAGGCAGCTCTCCTGCAGTACCGTTGGACGCTGTTGCTGAAGTTACGCTGTCTACCGGTCCAAGTGAAATTACCCGGGTAGGTCAGCAACGTGTGGTTGTGATCAGTGCAAATCTGGCCTACGGCGATTTAGGTGATGCGGTCACCGAAGCCAATCAGCTGATCCGCGAACTGTCTCTGCCACTTAGCATGCAGGCTGATATTGCAGGACAAAGTGAAGAGATGCAGGCCAGTTTCACATCACTGATGTTCGCATTGGGTTTGGCAATCTTCATGGTGTATCTGGTGATGGCATCGCAGTTCGAGTCACTGCTTCATCCCTTTATTATCCTGTTCACGGTGCCTCTGGCCTGTGCTGGCTCTATCTACGGTTTATTTATCACAGGCACCACGGTCAGCGTTGTCGTTTTCATTGGCCTTATTATGCTAGCCGGCATCGTCGTCAATAACGCCATAGTTCTGATTGACCGAATCAATCAATTACGTGAACAGGGTATGCAAAAAGTCGACGCTATCCACGATGCAGCCATCAGCCGTTTACGTCCTATCATGATGACAACGTTAACAACGGTGCTTGGTCTTCTGCCCATGGCAATAGGTATGGGCGAAGGCGCAGAGGTGAGAACGCCAATGGCCATTACGGTAATTTTCGGCCTGCTTTTCGCCTCACTGCTGACCCTGGTATTGATTCCGGTGCTGTACAGTCTGTTTGACCGCAAACAATTTGCCTCGGCGACACAGGGAGAAACAGTGTATGGATAAGTTCACCTCAGCAGGTGCGGCGCTGGCCGCCTTCGCCATACGCAAGCCGGTTACGGTGTGTATGGTGTTTCTGTCGCTGTTTTTATTCGGTGTGATTTCCAGTCGTTTGCTGCCGCTTGAGAAATTTCCCGGCATCGATATCCCGCAATTGGTCGTCAATATTCCGTACCAGGATGCGACGCCTGCCGAAATTGAAAAAATGATCACCCGCCCTGTGGAAGAAGCACTGGCCACCATGTCTGGGATAAAGCGCCTGCGCTCGCGCTCAAGCGAAGAAAGTGCCGAGATCTACATGGAATTTGCCTGGGACGAAAACATCAAGGCAAAAAGTATCGAAGCGCGTGAGAAAGTGGATGCCATCCGTCACGAGTTGCCTGACGATGTCGAGCGGATTCTGGTGTACAAGTTTAACACCAACGATATGCCGGTATTCCAGTTAAGGGTGTCCAGCGAGCGGGATTTATCCAACGCCTACGACCTGTTGGAACGCAACCTGAAAATGCCAATAGAGCGTGTACCCGGCGTATCGCGGGTTGAGCTTTATGGTGTGATGAAGAAGCAAATCACCATTCGCCTTGACGCGCAGAGAATTGCAGCATTGCACGTCGATGTAAACGAACTCGCTGAGGTGTTGCGTAAAGCTAATTTCTCGATGACCGCCGGTGAATTCGTCGATATGAACCAGCAGATTGTGGTCAACCCTATGGGCGAATTCCGCAGTTTGCAGGAAATTGAAGACTTACTGGTGAATCGTAATGTCAGGCTGGCTGATATCGCAGATATACGTTACGAAACCCCAAAACGTGTTGAAGGTCGACACCTGGATCGCACTTATGCCGTAGGTTTTAACATATTTCGCGAATCTGGAAGCAATCTGGTTGAAGTGTCAAAAAATGTTTTGGAGGTCATCGACGAGGCCAATGAAAATCCAGCGTTTAATGGTATTAATCTGTTCATCATGGATGATGTTGCCGACAGTGTGACCTCATCACTAAGCGATTTGTTAAGTGCTGGATTAATTGGTGCGGTGCTCTCTATCGGCGTTCTTTTCCTGTTCTTACGGCACCTGCCCACCACCATGATCGTGGTGTTGTCTGTACCATTGTCGATATGCATAACGTTAGGCTTTATGTACTTCTTTGGCTACTCATTGAATATCCTGTCACTGATGGGATTGATGCTGGCCGTAGGTATGCTGGTCGACAACGCAGTGGTGGTCACCGAAAGTATTCAGCAGGAAAAAGAGCATAACGACAATATCATTGAAGCCACGAAAGCAGGCGTCGCGAAAGTGAGTCTGGCGGTGATTGCCGGCACGGCTACCACCGCGATTGTGTTTTTACCTAATATAGTCGGTGTAAAAATTGACGTGACGGTTTTCCTCGAACATGTGGCCATCGCCATCTGTATTTCGCTGTTTGCGTCTCTGGTCATTGCACAGACGCTGATCCCATTACTGACCACCAAAGTGAAGCTGCCCGCCAAGCTTGCTAAGCCAAAACCTCCTGGCAAAGCGAAACGTTTGTATAAACGCACGCTGGAATGGACGTTAGCGCATCAATACAAAACCGCCATGATCGCCGTGCTGCTATTGGTCAGCACCGCCATTCCTATGCAGTTCGTCAGCAATAATGATGAGGGCAACAACAATGAGGAACGGATCTGGCTTAATTACCACATCCAGGGCAACTACAGTCTTGAAGAAGTCGAACAAGTTGTAGATAAAATGGAAGCGTATCTGTATGCCAATCAGGATGAATTTCATGTCAAACAGGTGTACAGCTACTATCGTGCCGGACACGCGGTATCAGGCATTACACTGAAAGATGATTTACCGATTAAAGTCTCGGCGTTAAAAGACAAGATCAAGGAGGGTTTCCCAACCTTCGTGCGCGCCAAACCTTCTTTCCGCTGGGATGAAGGAAATGGCGGTGGAATACGGATCACCCTGTTAGGCGAGTCCTCCGGCGCATTGATGCGTTTGGCCGACCGTATCGTGCCCGTTCTCTCTAATGTTGAAGGGTTAACCGATGTCCGCACTGATACTGGACCACGTCGACAGGAATTACAGGTACGTATTGACCGCCAGAAAGCATTTCGTTTTGGTCTGACTACACAAAACGTTGCCGATATTGTCGCTACGGCGTTACGCGGCACCAATTTGAGGACCTTCCGACACGGTGACAGCGGCGAAATCGACATTCGTCTGATGTTTGATGAGGATACGCAAACGTCATTGAATGAGCTTAAAAACCTCACCTTAAAACGTGATGGCAATCAGAACGTCACACTGGACATGGTAGCAAGTGTAGAAGTTGCACCACGGCTGGCGGAGATTTGGCGCAATTATCGTCAGACATCCATCACCATTGGTGCCAATCTGCAAGACGGCACCACAACGGAGCAAGCCCGTGAGCGCATTCAGGAAGTCATGAACTTTGTTGAGATGCCATCCGGCTACAGCTGGACGTTGGATGGCAGCTTCAGACGTCAGGATGAAGCGAATAGCGTCATGCAACTTAATATGCTGTTGGCACTGTGTATGATTTACATTGTCATGGCTGCACTGTTTGAGTCATTATTACTGCCGACTGCCGTCATTACCTCGCTTTTGTTTTCCTTCACCGGGGTATTCTGGGCCTTCTTCATCACAGGCACATCCATGTCCGTCATGGGCATGATAGGCATGCTGATTTTGATGGGGATTGTTGTTAACAACGGTATTGTGCTGGTAGACCGGGTAAACCAATTAGTCAACCAGGGTTACAGCGTCGCAAATGCGATTGTTGACGGCTGTCTAAGCAGGGTCAGGCCGATTCTTATGACAGTTGCCACAACTGTACTGGGTCTTATTCCACTGGCATTAGGCTCGACCCGTATAGGAGGTGATGGCCCGCCCTACTCGCCTATGGCAATCGCCATTATTGGAGGGCTGATTTTCTCAACCATAACCAGTTTATTCCTGGTACCGCTGGCTTACCTGCTGCTGCTCAAGTTGCGACGCAAAACCGCCAATATGGTGGCGGATGCCAAGCGTATGGTGGATAAACTGACATCACTGGGACAGCGAGCACAATAGGTCCTATCAGATTATTAATCTGTTGATGTATCCAGAGGTGATTTAATTATTGAGTTTTTGTTGATTTCCGTCGTAACCTGACGCATCAGGTCTGGACGGAAATCAGCGCCAATGCAGTACAGCAATCAGCACGGTGAATTTGAAAATAATCTGCACGGCAATATCGTCGTTAGCGAATACTCTGGAAATTTTGACGAAAAAGGTATTCACGCCATATTTTCAGAAATTGAGTCCCTAACGTCTGGATTGGAATACTGGTGTTGGCACCAGATCCCCCACCCTAAAACTAAGATATCTGAAACTGGTGTTGCAGAGATGCTAAACCGCTACACCAAGATCCATGTCCATGGATGTGTGGCGATAGGTGTCAGTTTTACCAATCCAGAAATAAACCGTGTGTCGTTACCCAAGGATGGTACGTTAAAAGTGCTTTTCAAAGTGAGTCGCAATAAAACGTCATTGGACGAATTTTTTCAACAAGCACTAAAGGAAGCAAAGTCTGCGAACATTGGGGAACTACAGATAGCGACAACCGCCAAAGCGAGAAAATTCGACATTATTAAACAGTTTCTAACGGCAACACATTCAGCAGGACTCCACTCTGATGAGCTCAAACAGTTAGTCGGATTCTCAAAACCTCAGTTAGACGCACTCCCAAATCTGGACCGGGATACTTCAAGCCGAATGCAGGCAATAACGGCGATGCTGGGCATAGTGGCGTTCAAGGTCAGACCGGACTCTATCCATAAGTGGATGCATACTCCACTATCGGACAATCAAAGTACGCCATTCGAGATGTGTCTTGAGCAAGACGGTCTCTACGAGTTGTTTAAACAGTTGTAACGTACTGCTGTGCTAAGTACTGACGTATCAAGCATCGGTTTCGGTTCAGGGTGTGTTTCATATTTTCTGCACATTTTGTCATTAACATCAGGTACACTGCCCAAAAAAAGTCCTGCCGGACAAAAAAGAGGTTGCGATGTTAAAGGCGTTAGTCGGCAAGAACACACAGAGCTTGCTCATCCTCATTTTACTCTCTGTATTAGCCGTTTTTGCTGTCACCGGCTACATCGCCATCAACAACATCGTGTCGGAGCAAAGCCGCATACAACAACAGGCCATTAGCCCGGTTTATTCACTGGTTAATCGTGAGTTGCTAAAACCCCTGCATATCGCAGAAACCTTCGCGGAAACTATCACCTTTGATCAGCTGTTAGACAGCGATGAAGTCGATGAAGCGTTTATTCTCGAACAGTTATCCAGAATGGAGCAGCGGCTCAAGTTAACGTTTTTTGTCGCACTAGAGAAACAGCGTAAACAGTTAATGTCTAATGGCCGCCAATTTGATCTGATTGAGGGTAAGGTTTATTGGTATTTTGAAGCGTTGAAAACAGAAAAAAAGATCTTAGCCGACCTCGGTCAGGTCGGTGATGTTCACCTTTTTTTCGATGTGAAAATTTACAACGACGACGGCGAATTTCTGGGTTTTGTCGGGGTCGGCAAACGTATCAAATCGTTCGTGGAATCTTTCGCCAGCTATAAAAAACAATACGGCTATGATTTTCTTTTCGTCAATGAACTTGACCAGGTGATTTTATCTTCATTACCAGACCTGATTGTCACAGACGAGTATATTCCAGATCTCAATTCTCTGCCCTGGTTCACAGATTCCAATGTCAACTTGCAAGATCTGGACAGTATCATTGTTGAACTTAACGACGAAGACGTACTGATCTCAGAAATAAGCATCCCTCAGCTTAATTGGCGACTGTTATTGTTAACCCCCCTTGAGCGCAGGCAGGCAAAGCTTACACATACCTTTGCGATAAACGCAGGACTTGCTTCATCTGCCATTATTGTGGTGATCACCGTCCTGTTCTTCTCCTTTATCGGTTACAAACGTTACCTTGAAAAACGTATGGAAGTTGATGCGCTGACCGGGCTGGCAAATAGAAACTACCTGCAGCGACGCTACCATCAGCTAAAACATCGCACTTCTTCGGTGTGTATTGTCATGGTCGACCTGGATCATTTTAAAAAAATTAACGATACCTATGGTCACAATGCTGGCGATGCCGTACTGCGTGAAGCCGCCCACATCCTGACGTCTATGCTGCGCACCGATGATACAGTGTGTCGCTGGGGAGGCGAAGAGTTCGTATTAATGATCCATAATTTGCCTGCGGATAAATGTCTTTCACTGATAAACCGCGCACGCGAGCATATCGCAGCGCATCCGGTTATATTTGAAGACGATACCATTCAATTTACCGCCAGTTTTGGTGTTAGTGTTGGCACCCCTGACGAACAATTTTCAAAGCACCTGGCGAACGCCGACGTTGCCTTATATGAATCAAAAAAGAACGGACGCAACCAGGCCACGGTATACGAGGCGTAAACTGGTTTCTTCCCATCTCAGTTAAGCGTCTGTGAACAGTCCACAAGCCAATGCACTATTTGTGCATAAACGTCCCTGTGATCCCATAAATTTTCAAACTCTTTGAAAAAAAACACTTTTCTTAACTGGTCTGACCTGTATAATGCACAACAAATCACCAGACATGATCATCTATGCTCCAGTTTCCCTATGTGACAATTGGCCTGTTTAATCCCAAAAGTGCAGTGAATGTCGGGGCAGTAATGCGTGCAGCAGGATGCTTTGGTGTGAAGCATATTTTTTATTCTGGTCAGCGCTTCGGGTATGCAAGAGATTTCCACACCGACACGATTAAGGGTGAAGCAAAAGCGTCATTGACAGGAGTAGACGATCTTTTGAAGGCAAAACCTGCTGGCAGCGACATGGTGGTCGTGGAGTTAGTCAAAGGTGCAACCTTGCTGCCTGACTTTCATCATCCAGATAATGCCTACTATGTCTTTGGTCCAGAAGATGGTTCCTTACCCAAGGAACTGGTTCAACAAGCAGATCATGTTATCGCCATACCCTCCAATCAAAGCCTGAACCTGGCAGCGACGGTAAACGTGGTGTTATATGACCGCGTGGCAAAGGAGCCATTCGATGTGGAACCAGACCAGTTGATTGAATCAAGCAGAGACAATAATAACCAACTACGCCGGTTGTAGTTGGCTTGTAACGTGATTTGTGTATAGTGCTATTAACATTTTTGTAACATTCATTTTTATGCTTTAGGTAGACAGGAGTAAAGTATGAGCGACGATTTTCGCATTCCCCGCCATCCCGAGAACGATTACACGGACGAAATGGCAAAAGCCCGACGTGATTTCCTGAAGGA
The DNA here is from genome assembly GCF_000429145.1 of Aestuariibacter salexigens DSM 15300. Taxonomy (GTDB): domain Bacteria; phylum Pseudomonadota; class Gammaproteobacteria; order Enterobacterales; family Alteromonadaceae; genus Aestuariibacter; species Aestuariibacter salexigens. The sequence continues at coordinate 445,992 of NZ_AUBH01000001.1, read as the reverse complement.
AAAAACCGGTGCTGAATTAACCCATACCGGCAGTTATTCAATCGACACATCGGTGCTTCCAGGCAACGTTGAAAACTTTGTTGGTATCGTACAGATGCCGGTTGGCGTCGCTGGCCCTGTGCACATCAATGGTGAAAACGCTAACGGCCTGTTCTACGTACCATTGGCCACCACGGAAGGCACACTGGTTGCCAGTTATAGCCGCGGCATGCGCGTCATCAATGAATGTGGCGGTGTAAAAACCACGGTTGTTGAACAATTTATGCAGCGCGCGCCAGCATTTATCTTTGAAGACGCCCGTCAGGCCCGTGAATTTGGTGCCTGGGTAGAAGAAAACTTCGAGGCAATTAAAGCGGCAGCAGAAAGCACGACCAGTGTGGGTAAACTTCAGCATATCCACCAATGGTCAGTATCACGCTCACGCTATTTACGTTTCAACTACACGACCGGTGATGCAGCGGGTCAGAACATGGTAGGTAAAGCCACATTAGCTGCTTGTGAGTGGATCAAAGCCAACTACCCTGTGCAGTGTGAGTATCTGTTATCGGGTAATATGGATACAGACAAAAAGCATTCTCATCTGAATATGCTGCATTCTCGTGGTAAACGCGTGATTGCTGAGATTGTGCTGAAGCAAGACGTGTTGAAGCGCGTCATGAAAGTTGACACCAAAACGTTAGCTCGCGCTACTGTAATGGCTAACACCGGCGCTTTGATGGCAGGTGCCGCCTATAACGGCCCTCACTCAGCGAATGGTATTGCATCACTGTTCATCGCGACTGGCCAGGATGAAGCCAACGTGGTTGAATCACATGCGGGTTTGTTATCACACGAGCTGCTGGATAATGGCGATCTGTATATGGCAGTGACGCTTCCCTCACTGATTGTCGCTACCTACGGTGGTGGAACCGGTTTACCGACACAGCGCGAATGCCTGGAGTTACTTGGCTGTTACGGCAAAGATAAAGCGAATAAATTCGCTGAAATCGTCGCCGCGACTGTGCTGGCGGGCGATATCTCACTTGGCTGTGCAGTCATTGCCGGTCACTGGGTGGCCAGTCACGATAAATATGGTAGAAACCGTACCTAATTCTATTTTACCGGGGTTACGCAGAAGCGTAGCCCCTTTTTTCTTCTCTATTTTTTAAAACATCATACTGAACGCAATTTGTATATCTCTGCCCCGTGCCATGGGTGCCAGGTCATCACGAGACGTCACATAATACTCATCCGTTATATTAGTCAGGTTGACGGTCATTTTTGTGTTGGCGCTTAAATCTATACTTGCCCCAGCATCAAGGGTGGTGACAGTGTCAGTCGGCAATTCGCCCGGTGCGAGGTAATCACTCGCCTGACGATGAGTAATGCCGAAAAATGCCATGCTGCTTTGCCATGCACCGCTCAGACTGATGCGATGTTGTGCTGGTGAAATATCGGCAATCCTTTGGCCCGAATTATCTCGTCCAGACAGCCATTGCCCACCAACATGAAATATCCAATGCACCTGCCTCCGATCCCACTGCAATTTTGCCTGATAGGTCAGTCCCTGTATTTCCGCTTTATTGAGGTTGCGATACTGCAACAATTCGTCATCAACAGGTAAACGTTCAATGTAGTTCTCGATACTTTGAGAAAACAATGAGATGGAACCAGACACAACGTTGCTGTCGTAGGATAGTGCAAGCTCAATATTACGCGCGGTTTCAGTGGCAAGGTTTGGGTCACCCTGTACTCTCCCCCGCGGCGTTGCGCCATCAAAGAAGCGTTCTGTGAGACTTGGCACGCGATAGGCACTACTCAAATAGACTGAAGAAGAGAGTGTCGATGACAGCGTATATTGATAACCAACAAAGCCGCTAAGGTTATTATCAATCGCTTTGTCACGCGCTATGAAATCCCGTTGTGAGTGATGATCAATCCGGCCCCCCGTCGCCAGCGTGCCATCGAATAATGAGCGCTCAAGGTCAACGGCTAAAAATGCCTGCCATTGCTGCGCATCCAGATTGCTGCGTTCAAACACCAACTGTTGCAACGCATCAAGCTCTGTTTCATAGGCCGTAACGTTTATTCTGGCATCAACACCTGCACGCCAGAATACCTGCCAATCGTCAACTAAAAACACATCACTAAAACGTGCGCCCATATCCTGGGATTCATTGATCAAAAAATTACTGCGACGCTGCGGGCGGGTGACGTCGGTATCCAAAACGCTATCGTGAAAATAAAAAAAGCCATTTCGCCAATCGATACTGACTTTACCGACCACATGCTGATTCTTAGGATATAGCGTTATCCTGTCGGTTGGCAGGTCGGCGCTGGCTTTGGCGATGTTATTAGCAGAAGACATCAACAGCAGCCCTTCGCGTATAAAACTGTTATCGCTTTGCGCACGAAGGACCAGACTATTTTGCTCAAAACGGTCATGAATAGCGGCGTTGTTACCGTCAGTGCTGTTGTTGGCGTGACGATGACTTAACAACCATGAGAAGTCTGGATCTGACGTTCCTTGACGCATTGAGCCAGACAACGACCCGTAGCGATAGGATTGATTCATCCCGTACCCCAGACTCATTGCGGTCTCCCGTGGCACTTTTAGCTGCACGTCAATGCCTCCGCCCATTGCGCCAGAGCCCAGTTGCGTCGATGCAGCACCCGCCGTCAGGTACGCCTGACCAACAAATTCAGGTGGCACAAATTCTATTGACGTACCAGCTCTACGTTCAGTGTATATCGGGATCCCCTCAAGCAGAGTCTGAATTCTCCAGCGCGAGAAGCCGCGAATGCTGATGCTTTGCAGTAACCCTCCCTGACCATTCAGATTGACCGCAGGTGACTGGCTAAATAAGGTTGCCAGACTATCCGCACTGAAACTCGTTTCGTCGAATAAGGGATATTCCGGCAGCACATCTGATAGTGCCTGTTGATACATAGGGGCTTTGGATACGACGGTAACGCGTTCAATGTCCTTTGCGTCATTCGCCAGGGACACCGTCGGAATTAACCCCAGCCCAAATGACAATACCGCTTTGCGCATAGCTCTCCAGACGGGCCCTGCAAGGGCCCGATGTGCATTCCATTAAACCAATGTTATAACTGGGGTAACGACTGACCTGGTATCCAGGGCGCTCCCTGATCTTGTAACGCCTGTTCGAAGGCGGGAATATCCTGTTCCAATATGTTAGTTAATTCAGTACGTAATTTTGTGATCTCCTGCTTGGCCAGGTCGAGACTGGTTCTGATCGCAGGCGTCGGTCCATACGTCGATCTGAACGTGCCGATCTGCACGTGGAACAGTCGGTCGCCTACGCTGACATCACTCCAGGCACCAACCTGATTTTTCGCTGGGTTACCATTGAGTTTAGTATCAATTGCCAACAGGTTATTGCGCAGTGAGGCGAATGTAGCATCGAGTCCACCTGGCTCTGCGGCGGTGCGGTCCATGGCCTGCTCGAGCATATCAAGATGCTTCACGCCGTCTCTGAGCGCCGTAGACATGGCACTGGACAGACGTTGCACGCTGGCGACTTCTTTCCAGAAGGCAGTGACTTGCTGTGCGTCAATCTCTTTGAGCGCGCCAGCATCATGCATTTGCACAACATTGAAAGGACGAGCGGGCTGTAGCTCAGTGATCACGCCATCGACTTCCTTGCTCATACTCACCGTGTAGGTGCCCGGTGCAACCAGCATACCTTGTGGCTCTGGCGAGAAGTAGTTGCCCTGCATGCCCAGTGCCTGATGGGCAGGCCAGCGTAAATCCCAATTTACCCTGTGTACGCCCTTTTTAGCCGCAGCTGATATTTTCCTGACCACTTCGCCCTGCGCATCACGCACGGTAAACCAAATGGCAGGTGTTTGCTGACGATGTTCAGCCTCCAACGCATCCCAGCTAGGAATGGACAGCGCTTTATCGTCGTCTTTTAGTGCTTTTTCACGGGCCTGACGCTGTGCTTTAAGGCTCTTGATATCGTCTTTCAGGTAATAGGTAAACATGGCACCATATTCAGGATTTGGAGCGACGTACATGCCATCACCAAATGAGCCTTTGGTACCGTTGCCAAGCGGCATTCTCTCGATGTACCAAAGCGCATCGCGAGGAGAAAAAAGCAGTGCTTCATTGTCCAGCGCTTGTTCAGACACACTGCGCAAAGCGCTGTAGTCATCGAGAATGTAGAACCCTCGTCCAAAGGTTGCCCCGACTAAATCATTTTCTCTGCGCTGAATGGCGAGATCACGAAATGAAATGGTTGGTACGCCGCCATTTAATTCCACCCATTTTTCACCACCATCAACGGTGAAAAACACGCCGAATTCTGTACCTGCGAACATCAGTTTTGATTCCACATGGTCCTGCACGACCCGCCAGACGAGATGATTATCTGGTAGATTTCCAGCTATTGATTTCCAGCTTTTGCCGCGATTGGTACTTTTATAAAGGTAAGGTGTGTAATCACCAAACTTGTGATTATCCAGAGCAACATACACCGTGTCTGCATCAAACATGTCCGCTTTGATGTCGTTTACAAATGCCGTTTTAGGTACCTTCGGCAATTTTTCAACATCAATCTTGCGCCAGCTTTGGCCACCGTTTTCTGTGACCTGAATATGACCGTCATCGGTTCCTGCGTAGATAAGCCCTTCCTGAACGGGTGACTCAGCTAACGACGTAATCGTGCTGTACTGAGACATGGCAAAGATATCCCACGCGCCATCCCAGCCTTGCGTGCTACCCATGATGGGTTGACGAATGCGTTCCAGATTTTTGGTCAGATCGCCAGATATTGCTGTCCAGGTATCACCGCGGTTATCAGATCTAAATACCCGATGTGAAGCAAAATACAAACGGGTCGGACTGTGCGGACTGACCAGAATAGGCGCATCCCAGTTATACCGCTCTGGAGGCTCCCCTTCGCCGGGCTGAGGCCTGATATAGACGATTTCTCCGGTAGTACGATCGTAACGCACCATATTACCCTGTTGCCAGTTGGCATAAACAATGTCTGGGTTGCCAGGCTCGGTGGCAGGCTGATGCCCATCACCAAAGAGCACTACCTGCCAGTCGGCATTGGTTATGCCGTTAACATTATCCGTGCGCGATGGCCCTCCCTGGGTGTTGTTGTCCTGGGTACCGCCATACACGTTGTAGAACGGCATATCGTCATCGACCGCCACTTTGTAATACTGGGTAACCGGTAAATTTGTGAAGTGTCTCCATGTTTTACCACGGTCAAAGCTCTCATATAGCCCACCATCGGTGCCCTGCATCATGTAATCTTTGTCATCAGCAATAAACTCCATGGCATGATGGTCAACATGCTTATGCTCGGTATTCATATTGCTGAAGGTTTTACCGCCATCCCGCGATTCCTGAACAATCACGCCAGCCAGATAAATGTGGTCAAAATAATGCGGACTGGCCCACAGCTCCTGGTAATAATGTGGCCCGGTACCACCGGCAACAGCATCTGCACCTTTCACCCAGTTGGCACCACGATCTGAGGAACGATACACCGCGCCAGTTCGTCTATTAAGTTCAATGGCAGCGTACACTACATCAGGATCAATCGGTGATATCGCCAGGCCTATCTTGCCCATTTCGCCAGAAGGCAAACCCTGAGAAAGCTTCTGCCATGTGTTGCCACCATCGGTTGATTTGTGCAGCCCACTGCCGGGACCGCCGCCATAGTAAGCAGCAACCGTGCGATGACGCTGCCAGCTGGCCGCATACATTATGTCAGGATTGCGAGGGTCTATCACGACATCTGTGACGCCGGTCCAGTCGTCGATATTGAGCACACGTTGCCAGCTTTCACCGCCATCAGTGGTTTTATACAGGCCTCGCTCGCCTCCTTTGCTCCAGAGTGGCCCCTGAGCGGCAACCCAAACGGTATTGGAATCTTGGGGATGAACTATGATTTCCGAAATATGGCCAGTTTGTTTGAGACCCATATTCTTCCAGTTTGCGCCACCATCATGACTGACATACACACCGTCACCAAAACTGACATGGCGACCACCGACGTTTTCACCCGTGCCCACCCATACTGTATTGCTGTTACTTGGATCCAACACCACAGCGCCAATGGAATACACAGTCTGATCATCAAACACTGGCGACCAGGTAATACCGCTATTCTGGGTTTTCCAGACACCTCCTGAGCCGACCCCGACGTACCAGATACTGGTATCGTTAGCATCAATCGCGATATCGGCGATGCGTCCGGACATAAATGCAGGTCCAATGTTGCGCAGTGCCATGCCTTTAAAGGTGGCGCTGGATAACGGTCCCTTATCGTCATCTTTGGCCGACAAGATCGAACAACAGAAAACCAGTGTGAATAAAAATATGGCCTTGGCGGCCCGCGATATGCTGTAAAGACTCATGGAGATCACCCGGAGATAGTCAAAAGTTGTAATGTCAGTAACTAATCCAGACGATGGCACTGTTTTCAGGGCTTCACGTTACAGCGTGGAACAACAAACAACTGACGTTCGTTTATTTGCATTTAACCCTAGACCAAGGCTGTTGATTTATCGAATAAATATTTACAAAGTGACGATCCTGATGAGATGACCTAAAGTACTAATAACGTTTCATACACTCCCATTCAAGAGGACCACACATGATTAGCTATGCAACACTTGGCGTCTCAGATTTAGAGAAGGCCGCGAGCTTTTACGAACAACTTCTTGGCGACTTCGGCGTTAAGCGTCTAGTCAATATGGACAGGATCGTCTTCATCGGTAAAGATATGAAGTCACCGATGCTAGCGGTATGCATTCCATTTGACGAACAGCCTTCTCATCCCGGTAACGGCAACATGCTAGCCTTTGCTCCAGGCAGCAAAGAAGGCGTTGATGCTCTGTATAAAAAAGCCATTGAGCTTGGTGCCAGTTGCGATGGTGAGCCAGGTCAGCGCATTCCCGATGTGTTTTATGGCGCCTACGTACGTGACGCAGACGGCAACAAAATTTGCTTTAATCACTTCGGTTAAACATTTGTCGGTTGGCGATAAAGCTTATCGTCAACCCTGCCCTGTGTTTGTGACCTACCAGAAAATTTTTACCCTCATTTAAACTTTCCTCGTTTCACTCTCGACTTAGTCATTGATTGTTCCCCGCACTAACGTGCTCAGGCGAGAAGTGACGCAATGAAAATAACTGATACAAGCGCACAGGATGTTGTGCTGACAAAAACATCCACTAAACGACCGATTTGGATCGGCGCCGCTATTGTACTGATAGCGCTCGCTATGCTGTTCTATGTTGGCCCGACTGTCAGTAAATGGAGCAGCAGCGATACCAGTGTATCAGCCGAACGCCTGCGCTTTGCGACTGTACAAAGAGGCGATTTGGTGCGTGATTTATCCGTACAAGGCCGTGTTGTTGCTGCCGTGAGTCCTAAACTTTACGCACCCGCGCAAGGCACTATCACTTATACCGTTGATGCAGGTGATAGCGTCAGCAAAGACCAAATCCTTGCCACCATCGATAGCCCTGAACTGACTAATCAACTTAAACAGGAACAAGCCAGTCTGGCAGAAAGTGAAATGGCCCTGGACAGGCAGCGTATTCAGGCCAAAAAACAGGCATTGGAAAACCAAAAAGCGGTGGATATGGCCAAGGTAGCACTGACCGCGGCAGAGCGTGAAAAACGCCGTGCCGACAAAGCCTGGGAATCGCAGTCAATCAGCAATATTGATTACGAAAAGGCCCAGGACGACCTGCAAAACGCCAAACTGGTCTACCAGCATGCAGTGCAAGACGCGAATTTAAATAAAGAAAGCCTGGCTTTTGAACTGAAAGCCATGGAGCTGCAAACAGAGCGCCAGTCACTGCTTATTGAAGAGTTAAGCCGCAAAGTAGAACAGCTCACGGTTCGCTCGCCGGTAGACGGCATTGTGGGCAACCTTGCCTTCGAGCAAAAGAATCAGGTCGCGCAGGATACATCGATCATGAGCGTGGTTGACTTAACCGAATTTGAAATGGAAGTGGCTATTCCGGAAAGCTACGCAGACGATTTGGCTATCGGTATGGCAGCAGAAGTCTCACTTAATGGTGAAACGCATCCGGCACAACTGGTCACTATCTCGCCCGAGATCGAGAACAATCAGGTGACCGGTCGGGTGCGTTTCGCCGCCATCGATCGCTCAGGGAATTCAGTTCAACCACCACAGGGATTACGGCAGAACCAGCGTTTGACCACCCGTATTCTAATGGAAAACCGTGATGACGTATTGATGGTTCAGCGCGGTCAGTTTCTGGAAAGTGGCGGTGGACGTGTTGCTTACAAGGTTGAACAAGGCATTGCCAGACGCATCAGCATTGAAACCGGTGCCAGAAGCCTGTCCAGTGTGGAAATTCTGGGAGGCCTGAATATCGGCGACACCATTGTGATTTCCAGTACCGACCAATTCAACGGGGCGGATGCCGTCCTGATAACTGACTAGCCCCCAAACCAAATTAAAACAACGAGGAACTAACATGCTAACCATGACAGACATCAAGAAGGTATTTCGTACGGACGTTGTGGAAACCCACGCCCTGCGTGATTTCAACTTACAGGTAGATGAAGGGGAGTTTGTGGCGGTGACAGGGCCTTCGGGTTCAGGCAAAACCACCTTCCTGAATATCGCAGGGCTGCTGGAAACCTTTGATGGCGGAATCTATCAGTTGGATGGAGAAGATGTCAGCCATTTCAATGATAAACAGCGTTCGCGTATGCGAAATGAGAAAATTGGATTTATTTTTCAGAGCTTTAACCTCATTCCCGATTTGGATCTGTTTGACAACGTGGACGTCCCTCTGCGTTATCGCGGGTTTAACAGTGCGGAGCGCAAACGCCGTATAGAGCAAAGCCTGGAGACCGTTGGCCTCGCCAATCGCATGAAACACCTTCCTGCACAGCTTTCCGGTGGTCAGCAGCAACGTGTTGCAATTGCCAGAGCCTTGGCCGGTGAGCCTCGATTCTTACTGGCCGACGAACCTACTGGCAACCTGGACTCACAGATGGCAACCAGTGTAATGGAACTGTTGAAATCTATTAATGATACCGGCACCACCATCATAATGGTCACTCACGACCCGCAACTTGCGGCCGAAGCAAAGCGCAACATTCAGGTGCGTGATGGACGTGTCAGTGAGGTGGACAATGTTATGCCACTGAAAGCGGCAACGGCGTAAGGACTTATGTCATGTTCCAATATTACCTGAAACTTTCACTAAAGAGTCTGCGTCGCAATCCGATCCTGAGTGCCTTAATGGTGACAGCCATTGCTCTGGGTATCGGTGCCTGTATGACCATCCTTACCGTCAACTATGTGATGTCTTCCGACCCTATCCCACATAAGAGTGACAAACTATTCTATGTGCAGCTGGATAGCTGGGACCCTTACCAACCCGCGAGAGAGCCAAATGATCCACCTGATCAAATAACCTGGACTGATGCAACCAACCTGATGCAGGAAAAGGCGGCGTTCAGGCAGGCTGCGATGGCAAGTTCAAACGGTGTAATTGAACCGGCAGATCAGGACAGTAAACCGTATCTGGCGTCTATGCGACTGACCTACTCTGACTTCTTCAGCATGTTTGATGTGCCATTCCTATACGGCAGTGCCTGGGATGCAGCTGCAGATGAGCAGGAACAACTTGTGGCTGTAATCAGCAAAGCCACCAATGACAGAAACTTTGGTGGTGAGAACTCAGTTGGACAAACCTTACGTGTCGCTGGCGAAAACTTTCGCATCGTTGGCGTCGTTGATGACTGGCAGCCTGTTCCTCGTTTTTACGATGTAACCACCGGCGCGTTCGATGATACCGAAGAAGTCTACTTACCTCTTGCGCTAAAAATGCCACTAGAGCTGCCAAGTTCAGGCAATGTGAATTGCTGGAAGGAGCCTGATGGTGATGGGTTCATTGCCTTCCTGCAGTCCGAATGTGTGAATTATCAAATGTGGGTAGAGCTACCCAGCGATGCTGACAAACAGCGCTATATGGACTTTCTGGACAATTACGCAAACCAGCAAAAGGCGCTTGGACGTTTTCCCCGTCCTCTCAACAATAAGCTCTCTGACGTAATGCAGTGGATGGAATACAACAATGTTGTGAATGATGATGCCGAAGTCATGCTGTGGTTGTCATTTATGTTCCTGGCGGTTTGTCTACTTAACACCATCGGTCTGCTACTGGCCAAATTTTCTACCAAGGCTTCAGAGATTGGCCTGCGTCGCGCTGTCGGTGCCAGCCGTGGCGATCTGTTCCGTCAGCATCTGGTAGAAACCGCCATGATTGGACTAGCAGGTGGATTAGCCGGGCTCGGATTGGCTTGGTTAGGTTTGCGAGGAATTGAAGCGATCTTCGGTGAATTTGTGAGCAAAATGGTACATATGGACACCAACATGATCATTGTCGCGTTAGCTCTGGCACTGGTATCAAGCATTCTTGCCGGGCTATATCCGACCTGGCGCGCCTGCAACATTGCGCCAGCCGGTCAACTTAAGAGCCAATAGAGGAAATGATTATGTCTGCTACAAACTGGGAAGTCGGTCCTATTCTTCGTGCTCTTAAGCGCAATAAAGTTGGGGCGTTACTGATCGCCCTGCAGATTGCAGTGACCATGACCATTATTGTTAATGCAATATTTATTATTCAGGAACGCAGTCAGTTGATGGCCAGAGAAAGCGGCCTTGATGATGCAAATTCGTTCTTTTTAAGCAGCACAGGTTTCGCAACCGACTTTGATGAACAATCAACGGTTACGGCTGACCTAGAAGCCATACGCAACACCCCTGGTGTGCGCAATGCCATTCAGATCAACGCAATTCCAGTCAGCGGTGGCGGCTGGTCAATGGGACTGCAAACCGAGCCAGGTGAGGATATCGAAGGCACCGGCGTGGCCGTCTATATGGTAGACGAACAGGGGCTGGATACCCTGGATGTCGAACTTATCGCAGGAGAAAACTTTACTGCGAATGACATTCTATGGCGCGGCAATGGTGAAAGCAGTTGGCCTGATCTGGTGATACTTTCACAAGCGATGGTAGAGAGACTTTTTCCCGATCTGCCCGTTGCAGAATCCATTGGCAAAACGGTCTATATCAACAATGATGAACCTATGATCATCAAGGGCGTGATTGACAAGCTGCAGGCACCCTGGCCGGGCTGGAGCAATGTTGAAAATTCCATGCTAGTACCACAAAAAATGCTGTTCACCTCAACCAGGTATTTCATCCGCGCTGAACCCGGCATGCGGGATACGTTAATGCCGCAAGTTGAGCAGATGCTGGCTGACAGCAACCGTGGCCGAATTATTCGCAGCCTGCGTAGTGTCGAAGAAACCCGCGAGCGTACCTATCGACAGCACAGCGGCATGATTAAGATCCTTACTACGGTGATGGTTATCCTGACCATTGTCACGGCTCTGGGGATTGTTGGTTTAGCGAGCTTCAGCGTCAACCGCCGCAAAAAGCAGATTGGCACTCGTCGTGCACTGGGTGCATCACAAGGCTCTATCATGCGCTATTTCATGTTGGAAAACTTTTTGATTTCAACGATGGGCGTGTTACTTGGCGCAGCACTGACAGTCGGACTGAACATTCTGCTGGTCAACACCTTCGAAATGAGCCGTATTGAATGGTATTACGTGCCGGCCGGTATGGTTGTGCTATGGATTGTCGGGCAACTGGCAGTTTACGGACCGGCAAGAAAGGCAGCTCAAGTCTCACCCGCTTTGGCGACAAGAACGGTTTAAAAGAAATTATCCGCCAGCCTGAGCTGGCGGATTACTTTTTTACTCAAAGTCTACAGTGACAGTTTGTTCAGCGCTCAATACCACTTCAAGCTTGGCTTGTATTTCAAACCCTTGCTCGGCGCCCTCATCACTCTCTGGTACATCATTTAAGGCCAGACAGGTAAAGCCAACGGTATATTCGCCGGCTGGCAAATAGGCGACTTCAAAACGGTAGCCCTGCTCATCATCAAAATCGACCTCACCGATTGTATAGGGAGAAACTTCACTCTCATCCGCTGCTTCGTCGGTGTCATCACCAAGATTGCTAAGCTCGTGAGTATGTCCCTGATAGATATAGACAGCATTCCCCTTATTAACGTCGGTTTTGTCCAGACAGACTTCAGCCAGTACCAGAGATTGTGCAACGCTACCTTCAATCGCACCGGTCAGGTCGTTTTGTACCAGACGTACACCGCGAGGTTTCAGCTGTACTTCCGCTCTTCCGGGCGGATCAACCAGGGCTTTGCGTAGATCAAATTCAACCGTAAAGGTTGCCTGCTGTTCTTCAGCTAAAGTGAATCCATCCAGTTTGAGCTGTCCACTGGGCACCCGAAGCGCAAAGGTTCCTTGCTCGAGTTCGATGTATGAGTTTTCTGTTACATTGAGTCGAAATTGTTCATAGGTACCGGCAGGCACCTCGACGTCTTCCAACAAAGAATCAAAATCAGCGCCTTGAAACTGCAGGAGATCAACTTGCTTAGGATTGTCCTGCTCATCTCTCACATCAATCACAATGGGATTGCCCGTGCCAACGAGTTCAACAGAATCAAATTCGACAACGACGGCAAGTGCATCATCAACCGGTGCATCAGAGACATTGACAGATAGTGTGGTAGGAAGTGTTGACTCAGGTGGTTCTGGCTGAAGTGTGTCAGAACTGTCACCAGAACCGCCGCACGCAGTTAAAACGGTCCCAGCCAGCGCCATGATCAGTGAATTCTTTATTGTTTGCATACTTATTTCCCAAATACTGCATAAGGTCTTATTCGTTCAGCAACTTTCAGACCACATTAGAAAGGTTGTGCTGAGGCTTATATGTTAAGGGGTGTAGAAGAGAGTGTCGGTATTGAGGGGGTGAAGCTTGTATGCGCAAAGATACAGTCAGTTCAAAGAATAACCGCCACCAGACTTCCCATGCCCGCAGTTTTACGGGACTTGTGTGCGTGTCTGTTATTTGCAACACGTAGAATTAGCGCGACGGGAAAACCGCTTCACTATTGCTCTGGCTAATGGTTTTTCAATCACGTAGGTACTAAAGACCGCGAGTAGCAATACAAGAATAACCGCCAAGGCAAGATGAACGTCAGCAAGTTGCGGGAAATGCTCGATGGATATAAACGCGACTGCCAAAACAAATGCCTGCCAAATGAAAATTGAAAAGCCGATGTCACCCAAGCGTTGCATTATCGAACTTGAAAGCAGTCTTGCCACGAACCCCTTACCTTTAGCCAAATCAATGATAAACACCATATAAAGCGGCATCAGCAGGCCAAACCTCAGAAAATAAACCAGATAAGTATCCAGCGAAGGTATACATGCGATGCCAATTAATAGCCCCAACGCAACGTCTCCCAGAGAAAAAAATGAAGCAGCAGAATTGGTTGAGCTTGCACCGCTGATAGATACGACCCGACTCAGTAACATGCCGGAGACAAAATACGGCACCCAGAATAGCGGGAAATTGCTAAAGAATAATTCTGTATGCATTTGCCACGGTGCGTTTATCCCTACGTAAAGATAGTAGCCAAGGGCAGGAAGCAGCGAAATGAGCGGAAGTATGGTCAGCAGCGTTTTTTGCTGTTTACAGGTCAATAAATTCAACGCTTTTATCAGGTAAGGCATCAACAGGTATAAAAACACCAGCACTGATATGGTCCAGGAGGGCCAGCTCCATATCGGTACAAAGGGAGGATACCAGGCTTGCATCAGCGTGGCCGTGCCAACAGCGCTGCCTATCAGGAGCATCGCTGAACGCTCCTCTTCAATGTAAACACCCAGTTTTACCGCGATGAGTATCGCCAGAACGACAAGGTGAACCGGATAGATGCGCGCAAAGCGCTTTAGCCAGAACTGTCTCTTACCGTCGCGCAATTCTCCATCAACCTGCCAGTAAAGATAGGACAGGATAAAGCCAGACAGCATAAAAAACAGACTGGTTGAGACCCAACCGTTGGATAGAAATACCATCAACCACGCAGGGAATTCAGACATGCCCTGGAGTAAGCCCTGTGCTTGTGCTGTCTGGCCACTGTAATAGGTAAACACCGCCCACAAGTGATACATGAAGATATGGAAAATTGCGACAAAGCGAATTCCTGTCAATGCCGGCAACGGTGCGGGCTTGCAATTATCAGTCATGATGAATTAAAAACCGCTCGCCAACTGGTCGATAGGTTGAGGGTTTATCAATTTGCTGCGCGTACAAATCTTGCGGAATATGCGGCTGCAATAACGGCTCAGAGACACGAGAGTCTGTGACAGTCGGGTCAAGCCACATTGCTATGGTCTCATCATGCTGAGGCAGCATCAGTGGCATCGCTTTGGTGTGAATATGCTGAAGCTTTTCATGGGGCGGCAAGGTGATCACAGAGCATGACAGTGTGACCTCGCCGGTATCCTTATGCACCCACTCCTTATACAGGCCACCGAAAGCAATGGCTTCACCTTCCAATGCGATCATGTCATGGTAGTGCAATGGTTTTTTATTGATAAACTCGGTTTCACCAAATCCTTTGGCCGGAATAATACAGCGACTTTGCCGAAAAGGTATGAAACCTGCGCTGCGTGGCACATTAAGCTTGTCATAGCGGGTATTAAACGACGTATATTTTGAAGGCTTGAATCCGCTTTCAGTTGCTTCAAGTAACAGCCACCAAATGGCATTATCCATCCGCGTAATACCGTTTTTCTGCCGAACAATAGACACTGGCTGTGTGGCGCGAATAAAACGCTGTTCAACCATCCCCGTCTCTGGCCACAGTTCAATACCTAACTGCTCACACAGTCCCTGTACACCGGCATCGTCAATGACATTCAAACGTCCACACATAGGCTATTCCTACACTAGCAGACTTACTGCGATCACTGCCGGCGTTAGCAGAGTCATGATCACGTTTATTGCCATTAGTGGCACAAGAGAGTCGAGATGCTTGTGCGCCTCTTTCAGTTTTACCGACACTACTGCGCCTAGCATCAAAGGTAAAAAACCAATCGCCGCACCAGGTGGCAACGCTGCCACAGCAAGGCAGATAGAAAGCATAATCACTGATGCCAGCCAAAACGCTATGTACACCAGAATCGAAACGGAAAAACCATGGCGGATAACAAGGTGATTGCGCCCGTGCTGTCTGTCGGCTTCAACATCTGGAAACTGATTTAACAGTAGAAGGTTATTGGCCAGAAAAAACACCACCATTGAGATGAGTAAGGACGGCACCGAGTAGTCACCGCTAAATACGTAGTGCGTACCGCAAATCATAAGCGGTCCAAAGGCCAGCCCCGGCGCTATTAAACACAAATACGCAAATCGGTTCAGCCATCGGGTGTAACTGACAATGATAGTGATACCCAATAAGCCAAGCGGGACAATTCCCCAACCTATCGACATCGCAAAATACACACCTATTGCCATGGAAACGGTGAGACAGACGATGGCAACGGCATGACTTGAAAACGCCGCTGACGGCGTATCGACTAGCGCCCCACTGCCACCGCTAAAAGGCGTGCGCGTCGTCGCTAAATCGAGACCGCTGTTATAATCCTGATATTCATTCAGACAATTCACTGCGATATGAGCACTGAGTCCCCCAATTATGGCCAATATGATTTTACTGATTAAAATGTCCGCGCCTATTGCGACCGCGCTTGCAATGCCAAGAGCCACACAGATCAGAGCAAGCAGTAAAAAAGGCGGCCGCATTGTCTGCAACGTGGCAAATATGGTGTGGGAGGACATGACCGCTCCAGCCCCTATAAGCTGATGGTTGCCTGCATATAGTCTGCAGCATATCCAGTTAAATAGACTCGATCACCTTTAAGCTCACAGAATAAATCTCCACCGCGCGAAGATAGCTGGCGGGCGTGAAATGCGTGCTGTGCTGACTTGTCGGCCCAAAAAGGTGTCAACTCACAGAACGCGGAACCCGTCACCGGGTCTTCATTCACTCTAAGCTTAGGGAAAAAGCAACGAGCCACTATGTCATACTGCTCTCCCCTCGCCGTCACAACTACGCCCCTTCCATCAAGTTTTGAAAGCTTGAAAAAATCCGGCGTCAGACTCGCCAGCAGAGATTCACTCTCCAACTCAACAATGTAATCGAATGCTTTATGAATTGACACTGCTGCGCAGCCCAGCGCTTCCAGCAGCAGCGGTGGCGCAGTAACCGGCTCTGGCATACTGGCGGGGAAATCCATAATGTAACCTTTATGATCGCGCCTTACAGTCAAACCTCCGCTGTTAGTAAAAAAACGTACAGCTGACTTCTCATAGCCACAATGATGAAATAACGTGTGCGCCGTGGCCAAGGTAGCGTGCCCACACAGGTCCACCTCAGCTTCAGGCGTAAACCAGCGCAACCTGAAGCCCTCATTTTCGGCGACAAAAAAAGCGGTTTCCGACAGATTATTTTCCTCTGCAATCTTTTGCAGCATGGTGTCCGGGAGCCACTCGGGAAGCGGCACTACCGCAGCCGGATTGCCACCGAATACCTGCTGCGTAAATGCATCAACCTGATATAACGTCAGTTCCATTTGAGTTACCTTCGCGACGTGTTGGGTAGGAAACTATGCAATTGCTGAATTGCGATTGCAATATTGAAATCATCGCCTTTTCCGCAGTTAGATTTATGTTGATAACTATCCTTAAGACCAGCTGAAAACTCAACGTTAAGGGTGTACTTTATTTTTCTGCACTGATGCAGGTAATAATTTAAAGGATTAATCATGAAGAACTTAACTGAAAAAGAAATAACGCAAGTTAGTGGTGGTGTAACTGGTTTTATTTACGGCTATTTAGGCGGCAAAGTAATTGATGCATCGCTTGAATGTTTTTCTGAATATGTTGATGATTTTTCATCATCTAGCCATAGTTGGACAGCCAATTACGAAGTGCCTTTTGGTGCGGGGTTTGGAACCATTTAACGCCAATAATGTAAAACCAAATAGGTACATAAAGATGAAAGCAACTCTCATTTCCAAGAAGTTAATTTTGTTTATATTGGGCTTAGTAACGGCGATATTTTTTAGCCGATACGCAACATTGCCATTCATCTATGAAATTACTCTTGTGAGCGGTGTTGCTTTTCTCATTTACATTCTTGAAAGAATTTGTAGTAGAAAACGGTAAGTAAGGTCTAATGTACTTCCCGCAGCACTCTCGTCACCATCGTCAATAACGCATTCAGGTTAAATGGCTTTTCGATAAAGCCTTTTACCCCCTGAGAGCTCAAAAATGCCGATGTGGAACTACTGTCATAACCTGATGCCACGATAACATTAATATCAGGGTTGATGACCTGCATTTCAAAATACGCATCATTGCCATTCATCACTGGCATGGCCATGTCTAGTATGACCAAATCAATATCCTGCCACTGTTTGCGATATGTATTAACTGCTTCAAGACCATTTTCAGCCTGGATTACTTGGTATCCTGACATGGTTAAAAATTCACTGCACAGTTCTCTTATCGACGATTCGTCATCCACCACCAGGATACGCTTAGGATGTTGTGAAGTATCTGAATCAGACGCATTGATTTCTTCACCGTCCGATATACAGGTATCGTCTCCTCGGTTGATCGTTAAATAGATGATAAAGCTGGTGCCTTTTCCTACTTTACTTGCAACATCGATATAGCCTGAATGCTGCTTTACTGTTCCATATACTGACGCGAGGCCCATTCCCGTTCCCTCACCCGCGGGTTTAGTGGTGAAAAACGGGTCAAATATCTTTTCCATATTAGATTCATCGATACCTGTGCCCGTATCAGTGACGGTTATCTTAATAAAATCTCCTGTGGGCTCATCAACTTCCTGCAGTAAATTGCGGTCTTCATTTGCTGAAACATTTTCCGTACTAATGGTCAGGGTGCCACCATTTTGCATGGCGGCACAGGCGTTTAACGCCAAGTTTAATAATGCACTTTCAATTTGTGCTTTATCCGCAATGACACAGAAAGAGGTCGCATGCAGCCTGGCTATGATATCAATTCGCTTATCAACGGAATGGGCGAGCAACTCAATGGTTTCGTTGATTTCATGATGAATATTGGTGGGCTGTTTGACTAATTGCTGTTTTCGGGAATACGCCAGCATCTGTCTGGTCAGGCTACTTGAACGTTCTGCAGCACCAATGATTTTAGAAACATAATGTTTGATTTTATCATCACTGGCATGTTGATTGATCAACTGAGCATAACCCAGAATACTGGCCAGCTGATTATTAAAATCATGGGCTACCCCGCCGGCCAGTTGGCCAATTGCGTCCATTTTCTCACGGTGCCTGAGTTGTTCCTGCACTTCTCTCTGTTGGCTAATATTAGCAGACACAACTGTGAGATAATCCACCTCACTACTGTTTTCTTTAGGCACAGGAATGAGATTGTGTAGCAGCCAAATCTCGTTGCCTTTACTGTCCAGAGCATTAGATTCAAATGCCTGACGTATACCAGTACGAACGACTTCTCTAAGCTTATCTTCCATCAGACGTTTGGCATCATCTGGGAAAAACTCGAACGGATAAGGCTTACCGTACCAGTCATCGCTGATGGGTAAGCTCAGCATATTGAAGCCATTAGCATTCATATAGCGAAGTGTTAGATCGAGGTCGACGATTTTGTGACATACTGGAGAATAATCCAGCATCGCATTATTTCGTCGTTCTAATTCCCGTATCGCAATTTCTGCATTATGACGCTCGGTAATATCCAGATTGGTACCCAACATTCGTTGGGGTTCGCCGGCATCATTACGTATGACTCTTGCATCACCTTTCAAATAACGAATGTTGCCATCTGGACGAGTAATACGAAATTCAATATCGTACTCTTTCACCCCTTCTAGTGAGTCCATTAACGCCGCGCGAGCATAATCACTGTCATCCGGATGTAAGGCGTCTTCCCACAACTTAACGGTCTCCGAATAGCCTTTTCGCTGAAGGCCGTAAATACGATACATCTGATCATCCCATACCAACTTGTCAGCGTTGATATCCCAGTCCCATATTCCAACATTCCCCGCTTTCACTGCCTCACTTAACCGTAAGTTAGCGTCCTCAAGTTGAGCCTGAGCACGTTTCAGATCGGAAATATCAATACCTGTGCTGATGAAGCATTCATCCAGCGGAATGCTATTCATATAAAGCGTTTGATCGGTAGCCTCGAAATAATCCACCCACTCATACGGCTTTCCTTCGTCAAATATCTTTTTGACGATTGGCATAAACAGTGCGGTGGCATCGACAGGGGCAAAGATTTCGTTGGTCGTTTTACCTTTTATATCGTTGAGTTTTTTACCCCAGCTCGCCAACGCAACCGGGTTTGCATCGAGTAATCGCCAAGTTTGAATTTGCCCAGATGCGTCACGCACCAGCTGCCAGAAATGCACCTCATGCAGCATGTTGTGAAATAGTTGTTGATATAGGTCGTGACGTTGTTGAAGCTTTGCATGAGACGATTCTAACTCACTTATACGAGCTTTGAGCTGTTCTACATCTGCACAGTCGGTTACATCAGTTTTAGCCATACGTGACACAGACCCTGCAACCTAAGTGATGTCTCATTGCACAAAACCACAGATAAAACAGAAAAGTAAAGTAAGTATGGGATATTTTTTAGCATATTGCTTTTTAGTTTTAATTGTTTCGCAGAAATTTTCACTTCGCATTGCAAAATGCGAATTGGATGTGAAAACATGCCCATATTTATCCTCTATCCATCTGTTTTAATTATATTTTTTAATCGGCATATGATTTGCAATTCTTAACATACTAATTTCCTACACGTACGAGATTATTCACTATGCCAATAAATAGAGATAGACAGGCGATATGTGATTCAAACCCACTCACACTGTTGATCGTTGACGACGAACCAATGATTGTACAAGCACTTATGCGCTGTTTTAGAACAGAAGATATCTGTATTTTTACGGCAAGTAATGGTGTGGAAGCTCTCCAGTATTTAAAACAACACACTGTAGATATGCTTTTAACCGATATCAAAATGCCGGCAATGGACGGTTTACAATTGCTCACAGTCGTTGCCAGAGATTATCCGTCAGTATACCGAATGGTGTTGACCGGATTTGCCGATACAGAAATGTTAAAGCGCGCAATTAATTCAGGAAGCGTCAATCACTTTATTGAAAAACCGTGGCATAAAAGTGTCGTCATCCGCGCTATTCAGGACGCTAAACAGCTCATTGCAGTAAGTAAATTTGAGCGCGAATCCAATACAGTACTGCAGCAATCGAATCAGCAACAACGTCGCCGCATAAGGTCGCTAAACACCCAGTTAATGAATTACCAGAAGCAAATCAAATACGCTGCAAGGTCCATTAAGTCCGTTAATAACCAATACTTGAATACACTGCTTCAGCTTACAAAGATGAGCCCTCATTCAGACACAGCCGTTACAAATAAAATCAGTGAACTTGTTCCAAAAGTCGGCAAACTGATCGCCATACCAAATGCACAACTAGAGCAGGCTGCTCTGGCCGGCAGACTCTGCCAAATTGGCATGTTGGGTAATCAATACAAATTGTCCAAACCAATTTTTGACTTCACTACGCATGAAAAAGACATGTACCTTGACCAGGTAAACCATGCATCAGTGCTTCTATCTCAAAATGAGTCTATGAAAGCTGTGCATGATGCTGTCACTCAACAGTTTGAGCAGGTCGACGGCAAGGGCTATCCATCCAAGTTGCAGAGTGACAAGATTTGTATCTCTGCTAAATTGCTGTCGGTTTGTCGGGATGCAGTGCTTTTGTCTTGCGGAAAAATGACAGGCACCCCCCTAGGTGAAAAAGACGTGTTAACGCATTTAGAACGTTACATCAATATCAAATATTGCCCGTCTATACTGAAAGCACTACACCAATTACCCACGTTCTTCGTTGGAGATAAAACTGTGCGACACGTCAGCGTAGAAGAGTTGTGCGCGGGAATGTGCTTGTCTAACGATCTAGTTTTAGAAGATGGAAGGCTGTTATACCGTAAAGGCATGCAGCTATCAGAAAAGCAAATAGTGCGTCTTAACCTGCTTAACAAAGACACAGAATTACCGTTCAGCCTTGAAGTGTGTGACGGCTAAATTGGCTTAAAACTCAACGTGAAAGTCGTCCCCTTGTTTGGCGTTGATGTAACGGTGATATCAGCACTATGCGCTTCTAAAATGGCATAAGAGACCGATAATCCCAAACCCGTTCCCTGCCCCACGGGTTTCGTCGTGTAAAAAGGCGTAAAAAGTTTGTCCAACACCTGCGAATCCATTCCACAGCCCGTATCCTTGACTATCACTTTAACGCAAAGGTCTTCATTAAATGCTCGTACAGATAGCACGCCGCCTTCAGGCATAGCATGTATTGCGTTTATAAAAAGGTTGATAAATACCTGCTGAAGCTGACCTGCATCACCTTGAATCAACGCTAACTGATCATCAAGGTCAACGTTTACTTCATATTTATATTTAAGCTCATTCCATACTACCTTGAGTGATTGCTCAATCACCGCGCCAATTGCAACAGGTGCATACCTTGCTTCTCCAGAATGAGAAAACGTTTTTAATGCTTTAACAATATCGGCTACACGTTCTACTCCATGTAAATTGGTAGTAACGATATCAGCAAGATCTTTGCAAATAAAATCAAAGTCTGCGGTTTTCAATGTTTTTTCGAGTACCTCTGCAGGTATCACTTCTCCGCTTTGAATAGCCTTCAAGTCACTCTGCAATGAACGTAAATCACTTGCATAGTCTTGTAGTACCTGCAAGTTCGACCTGATGTAGCCAAGGGGGTTGTTAATTTCATGCGCAACTCCTGCCGCCAATTGGCCAAACGACGCCATTTTTTCCGATTGTATGAGCTGCGCCTGAGCATTTTTTAACTCCAGTAATGCCTGCTCAAGCTCAAGCGTGCGATCACGCATTTGTTGTTCATTTATTCTGCGTCTAATACCACTAATGAGATGGCCTTTCGCTGTATCAAGTACGAATAAGCTTTCTTCATCCACTACTTCCTGCTGGCTAACGAATATGAATACACAGCGCTTTCCTTCCGATAGATCAACACTCATGCGCAAACACCATTGCGTTTCGTTATTAGCTAATTCATCAAGTTCAGAAAGTATCCATTTATCATCAATAGTATCGTCTCTGAGAATCTCATTAATGAGCTTCTCTGACAGTAAGGGGGATGCGACCCATTGTTGGTTACGGCTCCATATCTCATGATTTGGCGTTGCAATACATACGCCGTCCTCGACAATGAAGTGACTGCCGTACTCGGCATCGATAAATGCAGAAATCGAAGATACCGCTTGCTTAAGTATCTCATCAAGGGAGTTTTCAGACGCGATTTGCTGCGAAAAAGAATGTAAGAAATCCAATTCGTCAGATTTCTTTTGAGCTTCTTCTAGCGAGGTTTTTAGTTCACTGTTCGCTTTGAATATTTTCCAGGAGAAATCACCTAACTGTTGCTCAGCCGTTTCCCGAGCGGTTTTCTCGCGAATGATTTTTCTTTCAAGCAAGGCAATCCGCTGCGTCAGTTTATCGGTGTCTGAATTCATAACCTATCCAATTGTAAAACACAGCGCTCGTGTCCTTCGTGCTCGCATTCAATTTGTCTGACTGAAATGTTTTCATTCAAATGTTTCGCCAGCGCCTCGATCAGGCCTTCACAAAAATAACAGAGCTGCCTTGGCGAACGGTACACCATCTTCATATGGGTCTCGCTATGCTCTAAAAATTCAAATGAAGGCAACACAGCGTCCTGATGAATTTTCAATACCTCGACATGGACAATATTCTCGACAGCTTCAAGAAAGCTAAACGTCGTTGTGTAACCGGATATATCATGAGGCGTCATTTTTAAGAGCTCAGCGAATAGCCATTGTCCAAACGCGCGCTGAGCGGCTACCATTTCCAAGCCCTGCTTTTCGCATAAGCTGGTAACGAGTTGAAAGAACTCATTATCATCATAAAGCGCATTAGCAGTATACGCTCCGCCGCTTTTAGGATTACACTCAAGTAAAAGTTCATCCCACAGTTCTTCACTCCACGTCTGCTCAACAAACATCTCAAGCTTTTGGAAAATTATGCCTTTCATGTTATTCGCGTCTCTATCTGGTGGGTTGTTAGCAAAGGCGTGTTTACAGTTTATGCATTAACTCGCCATTTTTGTGTTCCATTTTGTGATTTTATTGACAAAAGCGATATGCGAGCTGGCGTTTTTAATACGCAAGCAATGAAGCGCACAAACCACAAAAAACATAGCACGACGAATACCTGCAGATTTTCCGTATGACAATGATTTATAGCACGCAGTCAAAGACGCTTTGCTTTTCCACCGCCTCCTCTTTACCAATGACCATTGATTAGTGCCCGTACTCGCTAGCGAGCATGGTATATGACCTGGATACGCCTGCCAGGGAGTCGCTAAAGCTTCTGGATAGTGTTTATCTAACCAGCTTAAGTAAAACTTGTGGCGGCGCAGTTCATCCATGGGCACATTGAGTGTATGGCGAAGCACTTTCCAGCTGTAAAAAGGCACGCAAAATTCCATCTGATACTCGTCAACCTTTTCGTAAGGAATGGCAAGATGGTGGTGCTGATCATTGTGTAACAGAAATAAATAATATGCTTGCTGCAGTGGTATTCCATCAAATTCCGCCAAAGAACGGACAATGTTCTGCTTAAGTCGGGCTTGATAATAGCTTGCGTTCTTCATTAATGAGCGAGGTACTTGCGCATACTGCTGCGCGATGAATGCCTCTGCCAGCCTGTTTTTGTCTTGTGTGCAAGCGGCTTTGTATACATCGTCCCCACAATAAACAAAGCCAACGCCAACGCTACCGCCATTACCGGACCAGGCCAATTGCGGACGTGACACCTTGTCGAATTGCGGATGCATTTGTTCTCGCCAATATTTACCCAGGCGAATCTCAACACTCGATGCTTGTGTATCATCAACGGTAACCTCTGAGAAATGTACTGGCTGACTCGCCGCAAATTCTCTCGCATAGATAAGATCTTGCGTATCTGCCTGAGAAAAATTAACAGCGGACACCTCTTTTTGCTGCCTGACTAGTTCACAGGTTATTAATCGAGAATCCAACCCACCAGACAGGGTTGTAAGCACATGACTATCTGACCCTGCGTATTTTTCACACGCTTGTCGAAAGTCACTGTTGATACTGTCAACCGCGTGCTCTGTATCTACCGGCTCACCAATCAGGTTCATCCAGTCAAAATACTTAACAAGCTGGATTTGACTTGACGTTGAAACTGAAAGAGCAGTGCCGGGTCTGGCACACTTGACCTCCATGTAAGGCGTATGATCAAGCAAATAATACCCTAGCGTGGCGTATTCAATCACTGCGTCCTTATTTACAGTGAGGTTTATACCAAGCTGTGCGAATACCGATAGCGTTGTACTAAATACTATCGCATCATCAAATTGTGCATAGTAAAACGGACGCAACCCCAGTGCATCGGTTATCAGTGAAAGGGTTCTGTTGTGTTTTTGATAATGTACACAGCAAAACGCTCCCTCAGCATGTCTAAATCCCGCGTATGCCGTTCGCCGGGATGTCAGTAGTGTTTCTAGATCATTTTGCCGATTCTCAGTAATCAGTGGATGCCCAACCAGTGAGCCCACGTGAAGCACACCATCTGTCCATGCAGGCTGGCCATATTCATTAAAATCTACTTGGTAGAGACAGAGGTTTTCATCTTCAAACGTATTTTTTACAGATGCATGATGCGCTGACCACATACTTCTCATTCGTTCTAAAAGTGAGTTCCGTTCAGGAGAAAGCGCGTTGCTGCTGTATATTCCGAAAAATCGACTCATATCGTTGCCTTAGTAGTTCCTGTAGCAACATCTATTCAAGGAGCGGACCAGATTCTTTTATGAGGGTGTAGAAAATCACGTCCCCCTTTTTCTGACGGGACATTCAGAGGATAATTGCACGTTATGACGGACGCATATGAGATTCGTGCAACAGGATATTCTTGCAAAATGCAATGACTAAAGTATGGACGCTTTCAGATCAGTCTTGCGACCATTTAAACAGCGCTGCATCAAGTGCTTTAGCGCTTAATGGTTTGGTCAGAAAATCATTCATGCCTACTTCAAGACAGGTATTGCGATCATCAATAGTGGCATTCGCGGTCAGTGCAATAATCGGGAGCTGCTGCGGTGAGAACGATTCCCTGATTTTTCGCGTAGCACCAACACCGTCAAGTTTCGGCATCATCATATCCATTAGTACGATGTCAAAATCCTGTTTATGAGAAGCCTCAACCGCTGCCTCACCGTCTCCCACCACCAATACATGATGTCCGCGCTTTCGCAGCATAGTCTGAAGCAATAACTGATTGGCTGGATGATCCTCAGCAATAAGCACAACTAAGGGACGGATATTCAGCCCCTGTAAATCACTAACGCTGTCACTCTGAGACTCATCTACTCGCTCAAATGGTATGTAGAAACTAAACGACGTCCCCTGACCCAGTTTGCTGGAAAAACGAATATCACCTCCCATCAACTGCACCAATCGCTGACTGATACTCAGTCCCAATCCCGCCCCTTCACCTCGTTTTGATGAGTCGATATCGAATTTCTCAAACGGTTTAAAGACCTTGCCAAGATAATCGGGATTGATACCCATGCCTGTGTCTTTCACATGGAATGTAAGGGTGTTATTGCGAAGCTCGACGCTCACCGTCACCTTACCTTTGACAGTAAACTTGATGGCATTACTGAGTAAGTTAAATAACACCTGAGACGTTCTGAAAGGATCGATGCACACAACATCAGGCACATCAGATGGCAATATCACCTCGAGTGCCAATCCCTTCGACTCCGCCTGTTTTCTAAATTGCTGAATCACGTCGTTCAGCAGTTTTTTGACCTTTGTCGGCTGTTCAATAATTTCAAGGTTGTTGGCATCAATATACGACCAGTCAAGCAAATCTGAAATAATGGAAAGTAATAACGTTGCGCTGGTTTCAGACGAAACCAGCATGGCTCGTTGTTCGGCGTCAAGTTTGGTTTGCTGCAACAATTCAATATTACCCAGCATGACATTAAGCGGCGTTCTCAATTCATGAGACATCATTGCAATAAACTGAGCTTTCGCAGCATTGGCACGCTCTGCTGCTTCTTTTGCGGAGGTAATTGCTTGCTCGTTTTGTTTGCGGTAGGTAATGTCTCTGGCAGTGCCTACGTAACCGGTAAACACACCATTGACGTCAAATGTTGGTTCACCACTTATTGACAGCCAGGATGTGTAATCTCTGCCAGTGTCCGCTTCAAACTCAAAGTCTTTAAAAGGTTGATGACGGTTTGTCGTATGTAGAAAGAAATGCCACTTTTTTTGTTGTTGTAGTTCTGACTTGGCACGCAAGTCTAAAAATGACCTCCCTTCCAATACTCGATAGTTTGCACCAGATGATTTTTTTGAGGACGCTTCAAGCTGGTAATTCATGTGTTCATCTGTTTTCCAAAACCAGTCCGTGGATAACTCTGCATACGCTTTGAAGCGCTCCTCACTTTCCCTAAGTGCACGAGTCTGCTTTTCTACCTGTCGAGTGGTATTGATAAAATAATCAGCCTGCAGCAATGCATTGGCAAACAGTGGACTGAGATGTTCAGCTAAGCGCGCATCATGGTCTGAAAAAGGCTTTCCACTTTGTCTGACAAACATAAATACCGCTTGTCGCTGATGATTTTTCACACCGCAAAGCAGGATATGTTTGGTTGACTGAACGACAGGTGCAGACTGGATGTTTAAAAACAGTGCCTGCTGGGCATCATTGAACATGCATGTCTTGCCGTCATATGCATTGAGAAACGCTTCTTTTAGCGGCCATGATGTGTGCGAAAAAGCGGGCTCAGTAGCAATCAGCGTGTTGAGTAAAGGCCATTGCTCTTGCTTGGTGAGTATTACCAAATGATCAAACACAAGCCCATATTTGCGAAGATGCGTACATAAACAATCTAAAAGGGATTGCTCATCTGCAGATTCAGCTAACGTTTGAAAGGCATTGAGGATGACACTTTCGGACAAAAAACTCTCTCCAGATACAACAAATTAAAGCCTGTACCGACTATGGTGTTTTGCCTTGCAAAAAGCAAAAGTCATTTTTATGTAACACACAAAAGAATCACATTTCTATATTTTTCAACAAGTTAAAAAACAAAAATATTGGCATTCAGCTTGAAGAGTAACCATTACCAGCAGTTTGGTAAAGGTGAATCATGATGAAAATAGTCTGTATTGGTGGTGGAAAAGGTTTAGCGTCTGCTATTAAGGCATGGCAGCAGCTAAATATTAATATCACAGCTATCGTTGCGACCACAGATAATGGCGGCTGTAGCGGCAGGCTACGTGACGCGGGCAGTCCGGTTCCGTGGGGTGATTTACGTAAGGCGGTCTTTGCCATGGCATCAAATAATCATTTGGTGGATACCATGACACACAGATATGCATCACTTGGTGGACTAAATGGACACTGCCTTGGGAATCTTGTACTGGAAGCATGTTTTCAACAAAGCGGCAGTGTCATTGCTGCGATTAACATGTTCGCCAAACAGCTAGGCGTGAACGGCCACGTGTTACCGATGAGTGAACAGACTGTTGATCTGGAAGCGATAACGATAAGCGGATGTCGCGTTGTTGGGGAGAAAGATATTGATGGGCTTTCAACCATGCCCGCTACATTACAGCTAAGTAAGCATATTTCCGTTCCCCAAAGTTGTATCAAAGCCATTTTGCAGGCAGACATGATTTGCATCGGTCCGGGCAGTCTGCTTACGAGCGTCATGCCGGTATTGCTTGCACCGCAGATAAAGCGTGCCTTAAGACAATCCTCAGCATTTAAGCTATTTGTGCATAATATTGAACGGGAGTGCGGACCAGCGGGTAAATTGAACCCAAATCAGACAGTCGAGTGGTTAACCAGACAACTTGGTGAAAACCTGTTTTCTGGGCAACTGACCAGAACTCACTTATTGGTGGGTGCGATTTCAAGAAGATTACCTGCAGCGCTTCAGTCCCTTCCCGACCCAGTGAACAAGCGTCATGATTCTACTTCATTGGCAAACGCATTTGCATTCATCTCGATGCAGCAAAATGACTGCTTCCGACAACAACAAAGTGATTCGTCCTCAGTTTTTAGAACGATATTCAGCGAACGTCTCTCGCAGTGCACTTTCAAGGCAGGCTATGTGTAGTTCTACATCAGCTAAGTTGCTACATCTGGCTGCCGCTTCTAGCTCTGCCGCGAGTGCAGCGAGTCGTACCGCTCCATATGTTTTTGCGCCACTTTTTATGCTGTGCAATAAGCGCGTACACGCTTCAACATCCTGTTTCTGTAAACAAAGCGGTAATTCTTCAAACAATGTCGCTGATTCATTCAAAAATAAGTCGAGTAAAGTGGACAGCACGTCCTCTCCGACTTCATTACTGATTGCTTGCAATGTGTCGACATCTTTAATCGCATACTGCTGGGGAGAATAATCAATCATGACAAAACGCATTTTCCTGATACTTGATTCACGTGAATATGCTGGCATAGAGTCACACGTATTTCACCTTTCCAGACTCATCCAGTCAAACGGATGTCTTGCGGTCGTTGTGTTCCTGAACGACTACGGCCGACATCCGCTTGAAGAAAAGCTTCGCAGCGCAGCTGTACCCTATCGAAAGTTAGACGGTAGCATAAGTGCACTGGTTAAACTGATTAAAACAACGAATAAGCAGGATACTTTCCATACTCATGGCTACAAAGCTGGCATCCTGATTCGGCTCCTATCTGTCATTTATGGTCTGCATGTGGTGTCAACCTATCATTGCGGGGATCGGGGTACTGGTAAACTCGCCTTATACACCTGGCTTGATAAAATCACGCAGTGGCTATCAACCAATATTGCGGTTTCCCGTGAAATACAGCAGTGGCTGGGTAAAAAGGCCTATGTAATGGATAACTTTATCAGCCCTGAGCCAATGCTAAATAAGCGGCCATCGCAAACTACAAATATTGCATTTGTGGGTCGCTTATCGCACGAAAAAGGACCTGATATTTTCACTGAAGTCGCGCGACGATTTTTGTCTCACTACGACCTTTCTTTCTCAGTTTATGGAGACGGGCCTCTACTCAAATCACTTCAGAATACTGCGACGCAAAATGTCAGCTTTAAAGGATTTTGTTCTGACATGCGGGCGCAATGGAAAAATATCGATGTACTGCTTATCAGTTCCAGACAAGAGGGGATGCCAATGGTTGCAATTGAAGCGATGATGCGGGGCATCCCGGTTGTTGCAGCACCATGCGGATCATTGCCTGCACTGTTAGATAACGATAAACGAGGGTGGTTAGCTAACTCATCTAGTGTTGAGGATTTGCAGGCCACACTTCTGCTATATATGTTGAGCACGTCAGAGCAACGACAGAAAACTATTTACAGAGCTCACCACTATGTCACCGAATATTGTTCAGGCCGCGAGCAATGGCAGATATTCAAGCGTCTTTATGGTCTTAGTAACGAGGCTATTGCCTGTCCCAGTCTTTCATTTTCCGGTAAATAGTAGAGGGGTTGATATCAAGGGCCGCTGCGGCCTTTGATATGTTTCCCGCACACGCTTTAATTGCAGATTCAATGTAGTGTTTTTCCACTAACCACATGGGTTGAATATCGTCTGCATTTCTTACAACAAACTCTGCTTGATCAGCGGCGGGAACAGGAGTCTGCTGCACTAGCGACGCGTCACGATTTATAGCTGACGGTTGCGCTGATGCTTGTGAAGAGATGGCTGTAGTCTTTAAAGAGCCTCCGTCTTTTTCTCGTAATGGAGGAAACATGTAACCGTCTATCACAGCGTCGTTGTTCATCACAACAACGTTACGAATAGTGTTTTCTAACTGTCTGACATTACCGGGCCAGGTGTAATTCTGGATTAACGATTCTGCTGCGCTGGTCAGCTTTTTGAACGTCTTTCCCTCCTCTTTTGCGATCCGTGAAAAAATGGCGTTTGCAATGGCGATGACATCGGTATCACGCTGCCTCAGAGGAGGTAAATGAATCGGTACTACATGTAGACGGTAATATAAATCTTCTCTGAAATTTCCTTTTTGCACTTCCTCCCACGGGTCACGATTGGTAGCACAAACGAAACGCACATCGACTTGCTCCAATTTCTCCGCGCCTACTTTTTGATACGTACCGGTCTGAATAAACCGTAATAATTTACTTTGCAGATTAAGATCCATCTCGCATATTTCATCAAAAAACAATGTGCCGCCATCAGCCTGGCCTGCCGCACCCTCACGATTCGCCGTTGCCCCGGTAAATGCACCTTTGACATGACCAAATATTTCACTTTCAATCAAGTCCTTGGGAATGGCTGCACAATTCAGCGCAACAAAATTGTTATTTTTTCTATCACTGCATTTGTGAAGCGCTTCGGCACATAACTCCTTACCCGTGCCACTTTCTCCGGTGATAAAGACGCTGGCTTTACTGCTAGCAGCATTACGAATGATTTGATATACCGCTTGCATAGCAGGCGATCCACCAACCATTCCGCAGAACCCGTTATCGGACTGCGTTGATGAATAATCTTCTACTTTCTTTTCTAGGCGCTTCAGCTTTAATGCATTATTGACGGTGACCCGCAGCCTATCCGCCTCAAGGGGTTTTTCAACAAAGTCCGCAGCGCCCAACTGCATCGATTGAACAATCAGTTCCTTGGTACCGTGAGCAGTCATAACAATAACGGGAGGTTTATTGGTGTTTTCGTTTATCCATTCAAGCACTTCCATGCCGTTGGCATCAGGCAGCATGACGTCTAGCAATACTAAATCGAAGGAGTGTTGCGCAAATGCATGTTTGGCAGCCTTAGCAGACCCCGCAATATGTGATTCGGCCCCCGTTAGAATCAGATAATTTTGGTAAAGGATGGCAAGAGACTCTGTATCTTCTATGATGAGAATTTTGGCAGCCATCGGGACTCCTTCAGCGAATACGTGGTGCGATACCAAATCAACGAGCTAGCAGAGTCTTACATCAATATAATCAGACTAGCGTCATCAATTTCTTTGCTTAACAGAGGTAAGCTATTACGCCATAAGCAATTTATCAACTGATTATCTACATCATGCGTTTTTTCTTGCTGACGCACGTGTTGGCATGACTCACAGGTACTGAGGTGGTTAATCAGGTTTTCCGCGCCCGTATTATGTCTCGAGTGATTTTCGAACATACCATCGGTATACAGCAGCAATCGGTGTTGTGCATCGAGAGCAATGGACTGATTATCGTACTGCTGCGCGTCTACTAAACCGGGGAGTGGCTGCACCTCGTGTTGGTGACACCATAATTGTTCAGTGCCGATTAACATCGGTGGAGGATGTCCCGCAGCGGTCCACTCGATATGACGGTCTGTGATTTTACAAATAACTGATGGATAGACCTGACTTTCGTCTAGTAATCCATCAAAAACCGCTTGAGAAAAGGTATTCATTAATGTGGCGGGGGTATGGGGAGCAGAGGCAAGAAGCCCGGTAAAGAATCCAATTAGTTTTTGTCTATGAATAGCGGCTTGATGCCCGTGCCCCATCAAATCTATGAGGATTAAAAAATGTGATTCCGCAGCGCGGAGTGTTATCAACAAGTCACCGCTCTGTTCAATGTTTACCGAGCCTCTCTTTATGCAAGTTACCTCGCCAAAACACTCTGTCTCGTTAACCTGTTCGATAGCGGATGAATTCTTTGCCATGTTTGTGTTACTCAATACCATCGCCAGGACTCGCTGAAGTTCAGCTTTTGAAGTAGGTTTACTCAGCATTGCGTCTATACCCATTAGATTTGCTTCGCGCGCCTGCTCGCTGTCAATTTCTCCGGTTATCACAATAATTTTCGTGTTGTGTAACTTCTCATGCTGGCGGAGCTTGTCTATGAGCCTGTCGCCTGACAAATCTGGCATATGAATATCAACAATAACGATATCAGGAGGCTCGTGCATTAAGGCAGTGAGGGCTTGCAATGGGCTAGTGAACGTGATCACGTCAAAACCATCGTTGAGGTAAGCATTCAACAATGCCAGCGATGATGGCGAATCATCAACAATCATCACAGACGGCTTTCTTGTTGACGCTTTCAGACAGAGCTCAAATGTATTAATGCCCCCCTCGCTTTGATAAAGAAAGTCTGGATAGAGTGTTTGGATAAGGCCGAGCCCCATGCCCCCTTCGCGTAATGTGTTGTTTTCAGACTCGGTATGACAAATATGATCTTCTTTGCTTCGCATTTTATGCAGCGCATGATTGCACGCCGTTTTGTCCTGCAAACGTAATGTCAGTATGTCGCCGTTTCTTCTGACATCAAAAAGCAAAGGCTCTCCATCACCCTGTGCGTGCCTGAGTAAATTGGTCAAATACTCAGTAAACACTAATCCAGCGCTATCAATTTGCATGGTGTCGACTGACTGTTCTCTCAGGACATGAAACAGGTTCATGCGAAAACTGGTTAACGCTTGCCACTGTAAGGTAAATGACTGACTATACAGGCGCACTTTACGCTCCTATAGGTTTAAACAACCAGCTCTGCGCTAACACCCATTTCTCAAGCTTCTTCTTGATAAAGACCGGAAGCCAGTGGGTCTTTGTAATTTTCCTCAACAGCTGTGGGCCCAGCGGCGGAAGCTTGAGCTGGGACATGACCACGTTAATATTGTTGAACCCTTCCTCCTGCAACTTTTGGTTGGCAGACACCAGTGCGTCCTCGGTTGTTTCACCCGCAGAGACAACCAACACGGTCATTTGTGCCGCCTGCGCAAATACGCGGCTGGGGATATTGTGTTGATTGACTCTAAGTAGTGGCGACAAATCCACTAGAATGAAATCAAATTCCTGACGCCAACGCGCAAATGCGTCAGCCACAATCAGTGCATCCCTCGCAGAATCATGCCCGCTCAGCTCCGTCACGCTTAAAAAATAGATGCCTGACTGCTCGATGATACTTAACTGTGAACTGATCGTGTCAAAACGCCATTTTGTATCATCCGGAAACGATAAAGACAGTTGTTCCGACAATGGGTGATACTGATTTAAATCAAGTACCAACACGCGTGCTGATGTTTTTTTCAATCGCTGCGCCATTGACATGGTCAGGCTGCTTACCCCGGTGCCTCCCTCTGGAGACATAAAGCAAATGCACTTTGCCTCGCAGCTCGAGGTGGTTTGCACAATCGAATCGAGTTCCTGGTAAAAATCTGGAATAAGTTTCATGTTTACAACCCCGCTACGATGGCCACTACAGCTAACACGTCCAGCGTATCCTTCCAGAACTTGCTAAACTTATCAGACGATTCCCCAGGCACGTAAACCGTATCACCGGGTCGAAGTACGGGAATGCGATAGGTATCAGGATGGCGCATAAACTCTTCAAGGTCGAAGGTTCTGGCCTGTTCTTCGCAACACGAGTGATTGACCACCACAATTTTGTCAATCAGTGCCGAGTCTGTTGGACCTCCAGCTTCCGCTATCAAGTCTAACAGTGTCATAGTATCGTCAAATGTATAGCGACCTGGCTGCTGTACTGCCCCCATTAATCGCACGACATCTTCTTTTTTGTGACTCAGCCATTCTTTATTACGTTCTGGGATAAAGACAGTATCTCCGGGCTTAATAGCTGGGAAAAGCGTTTCGTCACCGGTTTCAAAATAGAGTGCCAGATCGACCTTGCTCACGCGCGCACGATTGCTGTCGCGATGTGTTACGCGAATATTGCGGATGTCTGCTCTATCATTTGGCCCGTCAGCGGCAGCAAGAATGTCCAGAAAATGAAATTTGGGGTCAAACGCATACCGACCCGGCGCCCCGACCTGCCCCATGATGTAAATTGATTGGTCTGGACTTTGTCTTACCCACTGTGATTTGTTGTCTTTGGGATCCTGTGGTAGCTCTTCTACCAAAATAGTATCGCCAGCCTGAACATCGGGTAATGTTGCGAACTCACCCTGCAGTTGAGCGAACTCATCCAGACTAAACCTAAACGCTTGCTGTCCCTCACGGATAACCTTTATATCATTGACGTTGGCACCTTTAGTAGGCCCCCCTGCATGCGCAAGTAAGTCCATTAAGTCCATTTCATCACTCCATTCGTATCGCCCTGGTTGATGCACTGCACCAATGACTTTGACAGCACGATTAGGTGATACCTTTAACCAGCTCTTCTCATTAATATCGGTTTTCTCGGGCACGAAAATCACATCACCTGGAACCACTTCAGGAATGTCTATGGTGCTACCGCCCTCACTAAACAGTGCCAGGTCGAATAAGGTCGTATCACCATTCTGTTTCAAAATTTTAATTTGACGGGTTTCTGCAAAACGGGTCGGTCCGCCTGCATTTGCCAGAATGTTCATAAAGCCCGCTTGTTCGGTCGTTTCATATGCCCCAGGCGCTTGCACCTCTCCCATCACATATACCGTTCTGGCAGTGGTATTAACGTCTTCAACCATAATGGGAACGTAAATTGTCGAACCACCTTGAATCGCGGGCAGTAGGTCGGCGTTACCACTATCAAGATATTGCTTTAAATCGAATACTGACGGCTTATTTTCATTGATGATACGAATGCGTGTTACATCCGCGTATCGTGTGACGCCATCTGCACGCATCAACGCATCAATAATGCTCATATCTGGCTTGTAAGAGAATGTACCAGGGTTATGCAATTCACCTATTAGCGTGATGGCCACCGCACTGTCTGCCGCATCGCCTGATGAACTCAGTGTCTGAGCGTCAAATTCCACCTGTACATTGCCGATCAATGGCGACGCAGGAACAAAAATAATGTCACCACTTTTTAATGTCGGCAGAATGCTGATATCCCCGGAATCCAGATACGCTTTGTAGTCAAACTCCTGCAAGTTGCCTGCTCGACGTAATTGCATTTTGTTTAATTGCGCGCCGGGCTTAAGACCACCTGCGGCATTAATGATCATTTGTACGTTGCCATAATCCGGAATGGCGTAGCGGTCAGGCGTGTTAACGTATCCAAGAATCGTAATGCTGATATCTTTGGCATAAAACTCAACATAGAAGCCATCCAGATCAACAAACACCTGAGAAAGAGACAGTTTGATGAGCTGTTCAGCCTCTTTAAGACCCTGCCCAGCTACATGGACATGACCTACTTCAGGCAGTGCCACTGTTCCTTTTTCAGATACCACAAAGGGTTCTTCGAAACCTGGTTCACCCGGCATATAGAGAAATAATTTATTCCCTATCTCTACGTTTTCATTAACGCTTTGCGCCCAACCAGACGCACAAACAAGGGACAGAAAAATAATGAAGGATTTCAATAGGTAATGCATAACATGTTACTCCTGCCCAGACTGTAAATGCGTCGTCCAGTGGCTAAGGGGCACTACTGGATTGGAAAAATCGTGACTATCACCGAGTGATAAGACAACCGCTTCAACACGCCTGTTAGACAGCCGTTGTGCCAGCGAATCTCCTTTTGAATAAGGTTGACTTTCGCCCTGACTCACGATGGTGAAATTAGTGGCATTGAGTCCATGTTCAAGCAGCGCATTTTTTACTTTTGTTGCACGGGCCAGCCCCAAATCTTGGTTAGTCTGGGGCTCTCCAACCTGATCGGTATGGCCAATAAGAAGAATAGATGTATTATCAAACGACAAGAGCAGTTCAGCAGCTTGTTTAATGCGTTGCTGATACTTCGGTGTCAGGTTGTCATCCGCAAACGCAAATTGATTGTCACTGTTTAATAAATTTTGAATTGATGAACGGATATCGACGTCCATAGCCGCTGCGCTGACCGAGTCTCCACACCCGGTATGCTTTTGAACGTCATCGAAATGCACTTGTAGTAAGTTGATTTGATGATAAAACACGCCCAAATCGTGTTCGGACTGGGCGTACATATTTGCAGTGAGTTGACGGGTGATCCTGGTCGCCATCAGTTTGGCCAGTTTAAGCCTTGCTGGCATACACTGCTCGATACCGCGAGCACGCATGATTTCAAGTCGCAAACGCAGGTGTTCCAAATCCCGTTTGAGATTATCGTAATTTTGGGTGTACCAGGTCGATTCATTGCCGTCATGATGGCGCAGAAAGTTTTCTCCCCAGCCACCCTGCCCTTGTTTAGGCCACATGGCACAGCCACTACTCATCATCGCGAACAACACTACCAATGCGTACTTCATCAGATGCTCCTAGGCCACATTGTTCATTGATACACGATTGACGGGGATAGCTCTGTCTACGTGCAGCATTGACATCAGCTTGAGTGGCTGGCCAGCGACATTAACCAGCTCCAAGTGTCTATTCTGCGCGCGTAATCTTTTGAACAGAAAAACAATGGCACCGATACCCGAGGAGTCTAAAAATTGGGTATGTAAGAAGTTAATCTGAATGTTGTCCGCTACGTCGTTAGCGAAATGATCGAGCTGCTCACGAGCTTTATCGACCTTAAAACAGTCGAATTCCTCAGGCAGTTGTATAACTAAGATATTGTTTTTCGTTTGGGTTTGCAGATTGTGTTGCATAACAGCCTCCTATTTATCATTACCAGTGGTAAATCAAATAGGAGGCCAACTTTTTATTTGTTTATTTTCAACACTTTATGATTTTTTGAAAATCATTATTGCAATATGCAACACATACATTTTGCAAATTGCCTACTGCCCTTTGGCCAGCAGAATGACCCTGACCGTGGCAAACATTATCGCTATTTCGGATTTCAACCATCGCAGTGGATTTGAGAGTGTCAGGCTGTATGCCATATCCCAGGCGAGTTTTTGGCGCATACCTGCAATATCATTTGGATAGGCATCATTCACCTGCGCAAGCCCTGTGATACCTGGTTTAATACCGTAGGTTCGTTCGCAAAACATGGGGATCTGAAACTCAAGTTGAGAGTGAAAATCGGGCCGTTCCGGCCTTGGGCCAACCAGTGACATCTCTCCTTTAAATACGTTCCATAGCTGAGGTAATTCATCAACTCGAGTCTTACGTAGCCAACGTCCAAGCGCCGTTATTCGCGGATCATCCTTTTGCGCCCACACAGCCCCGGTCGATTTTTCTGCATTCTGCACCATGGTACGAAACTTAATAACATGAAACAGAGAAACGCTGCGCTCATTTGCTAACCCAACACGCAGTTGCTTATAAAATACCGGCCCTTCTGATGTCAGTTTAACCAGCACTGCAGTAACCAAAAGTACCGGGCTGAGCAAAACAAGTCCGAATAGACTAAACATAATGTCAATACAACGCTTCATGATCCTGACCGACAAA
Source organism: Aestuariibacter salexigens DSM 15300 (assembly GCF_000429145.1). Taxonomy (GTDB): domain Bacteria; phylum Pseudomonadota; class Gammaproteobacteria; order Enterobacterales; family Alteromonadaceae; genus Aestuariibacter; species Aestuariibacter salexigens. Next base: position 408,658 of record NZ_AUBH01000001.1, on the reverse strand, counting down.
GGTATGACATTGGTCGCGGATACTTTATCTGATCGCCATGAACAGGCATATCGACCCAGCAACCAACGTGTCACGCCCATAAAGGCGAACGCATAGTTTGTAACCAGATACTCTATTGAAGATAAGACCGGAATACGGCGTTCTCTATTACCTGTTGTCCATCTCAGTACAGACGGTAAACACGTAACCAACACCGCAGAGAGGATCATTCCCAGGGCGAGCTGGTCCCCTTTAACGGCTAATGTTGCCAGACTACAAGCTGCAGTAAAAAGAATGATTGGCATCACTGCTCGTAGCCCTTTACCGCTGAAAAAATTGAAAGCAGCCCAGCCATATCGAGGCTTAAGCATATTTTTCAGCATCCAGAGTTGTTGAATATTGCCGGCCCCAATCCGAATTCTGCGCTGTCTATCTGTCGATGCCGAGTCTGACTCCAGCTCAACGATACTCAGGTCTGGATCGACAACAGCCTGATAGCCCTTTTCAAGAGCCCGCATCGGCATCAGGAAGTCGTCATTTATGGTTTGCATCGGTACAGGTTCGACCAATTCAGCACGCATAGCGTACATGGCTCCTGGTACACCGATAACAGCGCCCAGCGCCCCTTCGTCGCGCTTCAGACGATTTTGATATTGCCAATATTTCTGCTGCTCCGGGACCAACGGTACAAGAAATTCATAGCTGCCTGACACAACTCCAACGGTTGGATCGTGAAATGCGCTGGCAACCTTTTGCAGCGCATCAATGCTCAACAGCGCGCTGGTATCAGTGAACAACAGAATGTCATAGTCTTGTTTATGCTCTGTGATCAACTGATTTAGGGTAGCGATTTTCCCCTGATTGCGTCGATTTACTTGCTTGCTACAACAGATACGCTGACGCAACAGGTCATTCATTGCTGCATCGACAATCATTTCGGTATTGTCTGTACAGCCGTCCAGACCAATATGAATATCAAAGCGGCCTGTCGGGTAATCCAGCATCGCCAGATTATCCAATTTAGCTCGGATGTAATCCTGCTCATTATAGGCACACATGAGCACACCAATTCTCGGATGCTCCACCAGTGGTGTTGTCACAATCGAATTTCGCTTTTTCCGTTTTGCAAGAAACTTCAAAGTGACTGGGTACAATACGTGGTGATAGATAAACAACGCACCACATAAAATTATGATTATCCACATAGCGCTCATGGCGCTTCTCCTATCAGGTTGCTGGGTGCGAATAACTGATCGTAACGTTCACACATTGTGCGCAAATCAATGCGCTTACGCGTCTGTTGATATTTTTCTGCCTGAGTCTGCCAGGTAAGGCTGTGAGCAAGCGCTACAGGCAAGGATTTATAGTCGTCTGCAGCCAGAATAATGCCTGCATCTTCACTGACAATTTCCGCAACACCACCAACGTTTGTAGATACAACCGGCTTATTGCTTGCTATTGCTTCCATGAGGGTTAATGGCAAACCTTCTCGCTCAGAAAACAAACAGAAGCTGTCAATTGCCTGGTAAAACTGCGGCATATTTTTACAGCTTCCTAACCAAAAAATGCGCTGTTCTATACCGAGCTCTGCTGCAAGAAACCGCAGGTAGTCACGCAAACTCCCATCACCGGCAAGCACAAGGCTAACGTCTTCAGGCAAACCCTGCAGCGCTTCAAGCAAGGCCTTATGACCTTTACCCGGTTCAAGCCGCGCCGCACATCCAATAAGCTTTTGAGATAATGGCAGCCCAAGCGTTATTCGAGCCGCTGTTTGATCTCCAGGTTTAAATGCAGTGGTGTCGATACCATTCAAGATAGTGGTAGGTACCTCAATACCAGATGTCGCTTTTACCTCCCGGGCAACCGCATCAGCGTCGGCAACCAATTCAACACGCGTCAGTGATGCGATCAGTTTAAACATCAATCTGTATCGAAAGGTGGTAAGAAACCAGGCGTCATGAATTGTGTGAATGTGTCGAACATGTGAGGTATTACGAAGCGCGAGCGACGAATAAATTAACGGTCCGATGTGGTGACTGTGTACCACGTCTATCTGTTCGTCCTTTATTAACCCCTGCAACTGCGTGGAAATATTGAGTTGCCAGCCTGGCCGCTTTTCCAGACAGACAAGCTTTACCCTCATGCCTCGTAATTGAGGAAAGGTAGCTAACGCCTCCTCTTTCGTTCCTTCAAGCGCAACCACTGTGGTAGTGACCGCAAATTGACTTTTATTGACGAGGTCCAGCACGACTTTTTCAAGTCCCCCCGTTTTTAAATGTTGCACAACCTGTAATACATTCATGATGGATACCCTCCGGGTGAATCTTCTCCTCGATGAGAGGAAAAGTGTGTAGGTGGCATTGTGGCAGCCACTGCATTATTTTTGCCCGCTTCAATAAGTGGCAAAATGGCAATAACCGGTCTTGAAATAAGCTTTTCAACGGTGACTTTATCTTTGATGGTCGGGTCGAGCATTTCAGCAACAAAAACAAACAGCAGCCCAGCAAATATGCCGAGGATGACACCGATAATGGCAGTAATGCTTAAGGGAGCGTTGATGGAACGGGTTGGGCTGTAAGCACGTTCGATTTGTTTAACTTTATCTGGTCCTTCATAACGTACCAGTTTGCCGGTTAATTTCGCCATTTCGTAACGAGACAGCATGTCTCGATACAAATCTGATTTAACTTCGTAATCACGCTCCATTTTGCGTAGTGTCTTATCAACGTCGCTAGACTGCGTAAGGCGTTGAGTCAACTCCTCCACCTGAGCGTCCAGCATCGCCATTTCTTCAAGTACTTGTGCATGCTGATTGCGCGCTTCCTGTAATGCCACAATTTGGGTGACTAAAAGATTAGGTTCGCCGTTGTGCAATTCACCAGGCAGCGTATTTGCAATCTGCCACAAGCGTTCAATGTCGATTTCCGCCATGTCATCTGCAGATTCAACAATTTCACCTTGTTTGGTTTTTAGTGTCTCAATCTGACGTTTTACATTAATGACCTTGCTGTGCTTATCGGTATAACGGGTTTTTAACAGTGCCAGCTCCGACTCTGCACGAATGATATTGTCTTCAAGTAATCCAAGAACCGGGTTTGCTTTACCCAGTTTTTTTTCCAGCATGTCCAGCCTGGCTTTGATGCCTGATAAATGTACTGACTTCAGCTGCCTCTGCGCCTCGACAGTTTGCAGCGTCTCCTGATTACTCATGAAAAGTTGGGGTAATTCGCTGCGATGCTGCTTACGAAATACCGCTAATTCACTGTCGGCTGCTTCAAGATCGGCACGCAACGCTTGCAGTTGTGCTTCAAAAAATTGCTCGGAAGTATCCAATGAGGTTTTTGTTGGTGCGAGCAGCTTATCAATAAAGGCTTCAACAACCTGCTCAAGGACATTCTTCATAATATGTGGCTCATGCCAGTTAAACTGGATTCGCACAAGCTCATCACCGACCATTGATATGGCCAGGTTCTGAGACAATTTCTCGTGGATTAACTCCTTCTCTAGCAGCGGCGTGGTGTCATCAACCAATCCGGTCTTGAGGGCGACCTCACTGATCACACCGCGGCTTAACACCAGCGTTTTCAGCGCATCAATACGATCTTTTAGCTCAAAGGAAAAAGACAGTTCATCCAAAAATGGATTAAGCAGTGCTGACTCTTCTAATAATACAGATGCATGGTTTATGTAGCGTTTTTCAGCCGTAGCACCGTGCAAAATAACAATGACAGGTAAAATCAAAAACGGCACAACGAAAAGGCGTATGCGGCGATACATTGCATATAGTGCGATGTAAAAAAGCCTGATTAGTTGCTGTCTTACTGTCATATTTCACCTTTATCGTTGCAGATTGCATTAACTCTTTGCAGATTCAGTCTGTGACTGCGTGATGATTTGCAATATGCAATAAAAACGTCGTTTTTAATTTGCTACTACACTGTTGTCGCAAGATCATTGCCAATAATTGAAAAAAGCCGCGAGGTTGCGGCTTTTGTAAAAAGATGATTGTTACTCAGAGACGCTAAGCACATCTTGAAAAAATGATCGACATGCTTAAGGGGTTGGCCAGTTACATAATAGCGTTAATATGTTCAGTAACTGTGCACGCGCGCTGTGACCAATCATGCTTTGCAACCCTTTGGCGCTGATTACGCTTTATTTGGTCACGTAAAGACTCAGAATGTAAAATTGCATTGTCTATCGCACTAATAAAGCCATGTGCATCATCCGCAATACTGACCAGGTCACGATATTTTTCAAGCGCTGGAAAAGATGTCGATACAATCGGCTGCCCCGCAGCAAGATACTCTCTTAATTTAAGAGGGTTACAGGCAGCTATTTGTTGATTGTGCTTAAACGGGATAAGCAGTGCTTGCCAGTGCTGTGAGAAGCTCGGTAATTGATGATGCTCAACAGCGCTTATGACATGAACATTTGGCAGCACTCGCAAAGAACTGATATCGGTTTTTACCGCACCGACAAGCATGATGTCATATTCTCTGCGCTTTTGAGCCAGCTCTGTGAGAAGCCCAACATCAACCCACTCTGAAATACTGCCATAGAAGCCAACCGTTGGCCTGTCTCGCTTAATGGTTGGATGCGGTGCGCAATCTGTGCTGAACAATGAATAGTCAACGCCATGCTCTAGCAGTACCGTTTTATCAGCTGGCATCTTTTTTACCAGTCGCTCACTTGCTGCGAAAATAATATTGGCTCGCGCGATCAACTTGGGCTCCCATTTCGCTATCATTTGTCGATCAACGCCGTCCAATGCCATGAAGTCATCGCCACAGTAATAAATAACACGATCTTCAGGCTCAATCTCAATCATTGAAATAGCAGTGGGTAGACTGAGCCAGTAAATGCGTTTTTCTCCCGACTTGCGCGGCCCGATCGCACGCATGACTTTGCGGGTATTGTACGCATTAACAGCTGCAACATTGTGCCAGGGTAAAACAGCAGGATTAATGACATTGAAATTTATATCCGCATGACCGTCGGTATTACTTCCGGAAGGTTTGATCAGCGTATATGCTTTATCAACGACACGCTTCATATCGCGACGATTTAATCCAGGCGCCCTCATGCCAACAGAGTTAACCCAGGTAATATCTTTTGACTGACTCAGGTATTTAGCCAAATGCTGCGTGCTGCTCGGGTGACGCCCCCAGTCTTCACCAAAAACAATCATTCTGTTCATGACTGTTCTCCTAATTGCTTAACGACTTTCGCCGGATTTCCCGCAACTATACAGTTCTCAGGCACATCTTTTGTGACCACTGCACCTGCAGCGACAATACTGGCTCGCCCCACGCGAACACCAGCAAGTATCGTCGCACCGGTACCTACCCACACGTCATCTTCGAGAATAATATCTTTTGCTTGCTGATCGGTTTCTGGCAGGCCCCGACGGCGGTCAGCGGCATCGATAGGATGTCCTGGGAACCCGGCAAGAAATACCTTTCCGGCCAGTCTCACATTATCCCGAATATCGACAATCGTGCCGACAGATATACTGTTCTGCCAGCCAATATCGACGTTATTACCAATACGTAGCTGTGGTGTCTGACTCGCCACCGAACGGCCGCAAAATGTTGAAATGCCGGATATGCGAGTATTATCACCTACTTTTATGTCTAGCTTACCAAGGATCTGTGGCATACCGCTGTAGAGGTAAAGACCTTTAGGTTTAGAACATAATTGGGTTTTAAACATGGGCGTGTAATAAAACACTCTGCTGATAAAACCCATCAATCCCACCACACTTCGGTGCATCACCAACAGCGGCTTAAACACAGCTCCAATGGCGGGTACTGAAGGATTCCGTAATGTATAGAAAGCCTGTCGGCATAGCTTGGCAAATAACGATTCATCGTATTTCACCCACTGCGTGATTGTCTGCTGCATTATCTTATCTCCTGAGCAATTGACTGGCTCTGTGCATAGCGTTCAAATGCAACTGCCAGGCCAAGAATGATGTAGAGGGGCCAGGTAAACGCCTGAGTAAGAAAGGTTCCAGACACGCAAAACGCCAGCATGCCTGCCTGAAGTGATTGATTAACAGCGAGCATCGAAGGTCGCTGCAGCACGACTGGCATATGCTGTGTACGTCTGAGTATTCTGAAAATGGAAACGATCAGCGTAATAAATAATACCAGTCCAACAAAACCGGTTTCTGCCAATACTTGAAACCAGGTGCTGTGCACAGCATGATTTTTGCCATCCCAGTGTGGACTGAAAAAATAGTAATTTGCATAGAAGTTATCAATGCCTACACCGGTCAAAGGATTGCTTAACGCCATATTGAATGCGGCCTGCCAGGCATACAGTCTGCCCATGGCAGAAGCATCAACGCCTGCCTCCGCCTCTCCACCACTTTGCCTGTCACCTATACCAGCCACTATCGCCAGTAACATAATGCCAATGAGTCCTGCGGCGCCGGTAATGTATATATTTCGCACCCGCTGATAAAAGAAGTATCCCAATACCGCGCAAATCCCCAGCAGACCTCCCCTGCTCTGAGTGGCAATAATGCCACTGATGGCCGTGATTAGGCCTATAGTCGCTAGACAACGTCGAAAGTTACTGGCCCCCTTGTTAAACACCTCCGCTGCAAGGAATGAAACGGGAAACATCAATACCAGGGAAAGATCGTTAGGATCGCCCAGTTGGGAGCGCAGGTCTCTTGAGATGGAGACACGGGTGCCCTCCACCAGGCCGATCCCGTTGGCTTTGTTATACAGCGCGACACAAGAAACAGATACACCGGATAACATGATCCCCAGACGAATCCATGCAAACGTCGCTTCGTCTCTAATCCACCAACTGATTGCATAGACCATGATAAATACTTTGGTTAGCGTGCCGCTCCAATAGGCGATCGCTAACCCCGTGTTGATGGCCATGAAAGTCGAAACGGTTAACCAGCCAAACATCATCGCAAATATCAGCAAACTGCTATGCCAGTGCGGCTGCAATCTTTGCGTCACGATTAAGTGCCATGCAATCCCTACTATCGATGCGAGGGCAAAAAGTTTGGGGAACTTAAATGGCATCAAAACTGGAAACGCTTCATGTAACCTGAAGTACGAGAACAGAATAAATAAGACCAGGAACAAGCCGCTAATTCTTACTGCCATGGTCGCTGCTAACGGTAAAGCGAGAAGCGCAAAAGCAATTAACACCCCACCGGCCTGATATGCAGTGCTGATTAACAAGGTTCCCAATACACCAATTGCCCATTGTTTATGGCTGTTTGAGGTAAAATTAACCATGAGACTGTACCTGCTTGTAAAAGGAACATGCCCGTAGCGTCACCTTTTTAATAAGTGGGGTGAGTAAATGTTGATAGTGCAGCGTAATTGAAATGCCATGACAGAGGATGGATATAACTAACAATCCGAAAAGTTCATGAGTAGACGCCAAAAAGGCAAGCAGAAGCCACACCCACATTAGCAATACACGGTAAAACTCGTAGGGCTGATAGAGTAAGTATTGGCTGATTGTCAGAAACAGGACTACACGCACAACATTGGCGATGACCATCGCCATTAACACTCCGGCTAACGACCAGAACTCTACCCACAACAAGGCTAATACAATCATGACTGCGGCTGACATGCAGTTAATCGCTACCGGCGCGCTGCCTCTCCATTTCACAAAGCAGCCGAAATTCATAAATTCAGACTGCTGTCGCAACACGGTGATAAGACAAATCCAGGGCAGCCACTGCAGTGCCTGCAGATACTCTTCGGGCACCAGATGCACCAACATAAATGGCATAACTGCCATAATAAATAGTGCCGCAACGCCTGCGAGTTCGGTACCTAGCACGGAAAATAAAGGATTATTAATTTCCGGCTCCGACAGGCTCCGGTGCCGACGTGCAAACCACCACATCTTAAAAGGCTCGATAGAAAGTGAAACAGCAAGGCCAAGTTGGGCGGCAATAAAGTAGCTGGCAAGTGCAACGGCACCAATGTGCGCGGCGATGATCCATTGTTCAATGCCCTGCAAAAAGAACATAGTGCTCGATGACAGCATCATACTCAGCGCATATTGCCAGTATTGACCAACAGTAAACGTCGATTTAATTGATAATAAGTCACGGTAATGCCACATCAGGAAAGCCGCACAGCATGCACTGGCTGTTGCGCCGGAAATTAAATTAGCATCAATTCCCAGACCTAAATGCAGCAGCCAGATAGTCAGTGCACTCTGCAAAAATGTATGGGCAACAACGACTCCACAAAAACGCTTGGCTTTACCTCTCAGTCGCCACATAGCGTATGGGACGGTGGTGATTGAGGCACAGCCAAGATTGATAATAATCAGGCAAAATTGTTGTGTAGTAACTGGCAGAGGAAAAAGTGGTACCAGCCAATCAGACAACAACCACAGCGATAGTGCTGCAATAGTGCAACCCGTAACAGAAACCGAAAAACACCATGTAAATACGCGCTTCTGAGCGGATTCTTCAACAGACGATGCGAATCGATAAACGACCTCACCAAGGCCAAACATCAACACAACACCCGCAATGGAGGTGAAACTGCTAAGCAAATTAAGCACGCCATACTGCTCAGCCTCAACAAAAGCGGTTACGATTGGTAGCATGACGAAGCTTGTGCCTCTCAGCATCACGATAGCGATCGCATAAAAAAGCATTGATTTAGTGGCTGACATGACATTCTGCACTTTCAATCAATGCGGACAACTTCGCGGCCTGTTTGATATAACAGAAATGCTCCTCGACTCTGTTTCTGGCCGCCTGTCTCATAATACGTATTTCGGTATTACTTGCTTGCCATAATTGCTCGATAGCATGTCGCAGTTGTGCGGCATTCTTCGACTCAACCAACCAGCCGCTTTCATGGCTGACAATCTCTTCACATCCCATAAATCGTGTTGTGATCACTGGAATCCCCATCGCCATTGACTCTTTTAAAACAACAGGTCCGGTATCGCGATCACCATTGCTTGCCTCGCAGAAAGGCGCAATCAGCGCGTCATAGTTTGCGGTCTCTCGCTGTAACCATTCTGGTGGTCTGAACCCTTTAAAGTTGACGTTTGTATCGATCCCTAGCGCTACACATTGCTGCTCCAGACTCAAACGTAGTGGGCCATCACCAACAATATCGAGAGTAGGTCTCAACAGTGGGGGCAGCGCTGCAATGGCTTCAAGTGCAATAGAAAGTCCCTTTTTCTCTACCAAACGTCCAATAAACAACAATTTCAAATTCGTGTTCTGTGGGCGTGGATGAACAGCAAACTGTGTCACATCCACACCGCAGTGAATGAGCGCTACCGATCTGTTTGTCAGTGCTCTGAGACGCGATTGCATATCTTCACAAACCGCAACGGCAAACTGACATTCACGCAATTTGACTGCCAAATCGACAGGTGTTTGATAGATATCGTGACCGTGTCCCACGCTTGATACGCCCAGTGAAAACAGATTTCCTGCGATCACCGAGTGAGCCAATGACGGGCCCATAAAATGGCTATGAAGATGTTCACAACCATGCTCGACAGCAGCCATCCCTAGCCTGGCACCGTAACGAAACAATGAAAGACGAAAGGCTCCCTTCTGTCGAAAGCACACACGCAATGTCCGAAAAAGAGCAAGTAAACCATTGCTGAGTAGGAAAGTTATCGATGGGTCTTGCGATGCTTTTAAGTCGATAACCGTTAGGTCATCTGGCAGTGCTACCTTAGTGTCTTTATTAAATCCAAAGCAAAATACCGTGACCTTATGCCCAGCTTTCATTAGCCCTTTGATTTCAGTTACAACAAATGTCTCTGACGCGACAGGGAAACTGGGAACGACAATACCGATGTGCTTCATGAAGACCTCAAACATTTACGATTGTGTAAGAGATACTTCAATTACTGTGCCGCTTAATTTCGTGCTCTTAAGGCCTCAATTTCACGCATAATGCAAAATAAAAGAGGATATTCATTGCATTATGCAATTTACACGCGGTTACAGCGTTAGATTCCGATGGCACAGACTTTGCGATGTTTGCTTGGTCATCTATTCGGAGTGCGAAAATGAATACACAACTTTCTGTAATCATTCCCAACTATAATTGTTTGCAGTACCTACCCAAATGTCTTGATAGCGTCTTTTGTCAGTTACCCAAACATTGCGAAGTCATTGTGATTGATGATGGTTCGACTGATAACAGCACAGACTGGTTACACGAGCGCCAGCTCATCAATTTGCAACTCAGGGTACTGAAACAACAAAATCTAGGCGTTGTCGCAGCCAGAAATTTTGCCATTCAAGAAGCTCATGGCGAATGGGTAGCATTTCTTGATGCGGACGACTTTTGGTATCCAAACAAAATCGGGCATCAGCTTCGTTACATGCAGCAGAACAAAGGGTGTGTAATGAGTTTTACCAACTACGATCATGTTGATGAAGATTACCAATACATTATCGATTGTTTCAGCTACTGGCGAGAGGTGACATTACCCGTCACACGACACAATAACTTTAATGGTCTAAGGGATCCTCTTGATACGTTGTTAGCCACCAATCTTGTCGGTACGTCTACCGTCATGGCGCGTAAGGATGCCTTAATCGCATGCGGTTTATTCGACCCGTCGCTCAATTCAGCCAGTGACTGGGACATGTGGTTGAAACTGGCGTCAGCAGGTCACATTGCGTACAACAGTCATGTTCAGATGGGGTATCTTATGCGTTCTGGATCGATTACTTCAAACCGACTCAACAGACTAAGCGCAATGCGCACCATCATAGATAATGTTTGCCGAAACGCGCAGCCCTCAAGTCATGCAGTGAGAATTGCGGAAGCGAAGGTGTGCGAAGGCTACGCAGAATACTACCGGGAGCAAGAAAACTACAGTAAGGCGATAAAACATGGCGTACTAAGCTTTGTTAATGCGCCTTATTTGCGTACCTTCAAGCATCTGTGCTTAGATATCAAAAAAGCGCTTTTACCATGGAGAACGCTAAGTTGGAGCCATTAACACTTGCCATCGTTGACGACGAGGATGACATTCTTAGCGCGTTAAATCGGACATTACGTAAGCAGTTCAATGTCATGACGTTCTCCACAGGTCAGGCTTGTCTTGACTATTTGCAAGCACATAACGTGGATATTTTGCTGTCAGATGTCAGGATGCCGCACATGGATGGCTTTGAATTAATGGCAAAAGTGAAGACGCATGACCCAAACATTGTGCGGTTGTGTTTTTCTGGCTACGCCGATATGGAGGCGTGTCACAAAGCCATTGATGAAGGACTGTTTGAATTCATCATCGCAAAGCCCTGGGATAATTTTGAGCTGAAACAATTATTAAAGGTATACGCTGAAAATATCCGACTCCGTCAACAGATAAAATCAATGACATCAGCAAATTAGCATTTCCTTTCGCTCATTTAAGGATTGCACTGCAATCCTTAATGGCTCTATCCTAGTAGCTTACCTTACGTCAAAAGGGAGGCTCTCATGACCATCACTGTAGGGATCACTCATCATACGGAGTACCACTACGACAAAGCGATAAACATGGCGCCCCACACATTTCGCCTGCGCCCCGCTGCACATAGCAGAACGCCGATTGAAAGTTACTCTCTGAAGGTATATCCCGAAGACCATTTTATCAATTGGCAACAGGATCCTTTTGGCAATTATCTGGCTCGAGTCGTGTTTCCGGAAAAGACGAAGAAGTTCTGGTTTACTGTCGACCTCGTCGCTGAAATGACGGTTATTAACCCGTTTGATTTTTTCCTGGAATCCTACGCAGAAAAATTCCCGTTTGACTATGAATCTCGCCTAAAACGAGACCTGACTCCTTATCTGGAAACTGATCCTGCATCTGATGCATTTCAAAACATGATAGATGCACAGCGTCCAGATGAGCCGCAGGCTACCGTAGATTTTCTGGTCAGCGTCAACCGCAGCGTTTATGACCTGATTGAATATGGCGTGCGCATGGAGCCCGGCGTACAAAGCGTTGACGAAACGCTCGAGAAAAAAGGCGGCTCATGCCGTGATTCCGCCTGGCTTCTGGTGCAATTATTCAGACACCTTGGTCTTGCCGCTCGCTTCGTTTCCGGTTATCTGGTGCAGCTGGCACCTGATGAGAAATCTCTGGATGGTCCGTCTGGTCCTGAACAGGATTTTACTGACCTGCATGCATGGTGTGAGGTGTACGTACCGGGTGCCGGCTGGATCGGGCTTGATCCTACCTCAGGCCTGTTCGCTGGTGAAGGGCATATTCCTCTGGCCTGCACGCCAGAGCCTTCTTCGGCTGCACCGGTAACAGGCGCCATCGACAAATGCGAATCAACGTTTAGTTTTTACAATAAGGTTCAGCGCCTTAATGAGCCTCCTCGTGTGACCAAGCCATTCAGCGATACGCAGTGGTCGGCGATAAACCAACTTGGTGAGCGTGTTGACGAAGAGCTGAAAACGCTCGGGATCACACTGACGATGGGCGGTGAGCCCACCTTTATCTCCATTGATGATATGGAAAGTGAGCAATGGAACACCGCTGCCGATGGACCAGAAAAACGTGTCCTCGCCCACCACATTTTTATGCGTATGGTAGATACCTTTACCAAAGGCGGTTTCAGGCACTACGGGCAGGGCAAATGGTATCCAGGTGAACCACTGCCACGTTGGCAATACGCGTGTTACTGGCGAAAAGACGGTCAGCCTTTATGGCAAAACCCGTCATTGCTGGCGGATATCAATGACAATGCAGACTATTCAGTAGAGGATGCCAGGTCCTTTACGGCAAGCCTTGCTCATCAGTTGGGCCTTCCTACCGATACCGTCGTGACTGCCTATGAGGATGTACTTTATCACCTTTGGCAGGAAGGGAATTTGCCTCAGGATGCGTCGCCCAAGCAGCCTGAATTACTACATGCGATGACGCGTAAGGGGTTTCTGGCCAAACTGGAACGCGGATTGGACAAACCAGTCGGTTTCGTTATTCCACTTGCTTTTGACAGTCAGTTTGACGGCTGGCAAAGCTGTCACTGGCAGTTCAGGCGTGGGCACTGCTTCTTATTGCCGGGAGACTCGCCGCTTGGCTATCGATTACCGTTGAGCAGTCTCGGCCAGCCGAACATTTTGCCTGACCGTGACCCTGCAGATATTCCGAATACATTCCCCGACATTCCAGCGCAGCGCGGCTATGTCTCTGAGAGTCAGGTGCTGACTGCCATGTGTGTTGAAGCACGCGACGGTAAACTGTTTATTTTTATGCCACCGTTAAGTCATTTTGAGCACTATGCCCTGCTCTTACAAGCAATTGAACAGGTCGCATCAGCGCTCAGCCTGCCCGTTGTATTGGAAGGCTACACGCCGCCATTTGATAGCCGTATTGAAAAGTTTGCTGTCACTCCGGATCCGGGTGTAATTGAAGTAAACGTGCACCCTGCTGTTAATTGGCAGACGTTGGTTGAAAACACACACACCCTTTACGGGTTGGCTAGAGAATGTCGACTCGGTACTGAAAAGTTTATGCTGGACGGACGTCACGCGGGAACTGGCGGCGGCAACCATGTCACTATGGGTGGCCCAACACCTCTGGATAGTCCATTTTTGAAGCGACCTGATATCCTGCGTAGTTTCATCACTTACTGGCAACATCACCCCGGCTTGTCGTATCTGTTCTCGAGCCTGTTTATTGGCCCAACGAGTCAGGCGCCTCGCGTCGATGAAGCCCGCGATGAAACCCTGTATGAACTGGAGATCGCATTTTCACAAATGCCCACGGGTGAGGTCCCAGCGCCATGGCTGGTCGACAGATTGTTAAGACATTTGCTAACCGATCTGACCGGCAACACGCATCGCGCCGAGTTCTGTATCGATAAACTGTATAATCCTGACTCTGCAACGGGTCGCCTTGGATTAGTGGAGTTCCGCGGTTTTGAAATGCCACCCCATGCACGCATGAGTCTGATGCAGATGCTGTTGCTACGCACATTGTTGGTGTGGTTCTGGAAACAGCCTTACCATAAGAAACTGATCCGCTGGGGAACCGAGCTACACGATAGATTTATGCTGCCGCACTATGTGAAGCAAGACATTGCCCAGGTCTGTCAGGATCTAAACAGTGCGAGCTATTCAGTGCAGCTTGACTGGTTTGAACCATTCTTTGAGTTTCGATTTCCGCGCTGTGGCAGACGCGAGGTGGGAGACATCACCCTGCAACTGTTTAGCGCGATTGAGCCCTGGCACGTGTTGGGAGAAGAAGCGACAGGTGGCGGCACAGCACGCTATGTTGACAGCTCACTGGAGCGCGTGCAGTTGACGGTATCGAATATGCACAGTGACCGATACATGGTCACCTGCAATGGCCGCAGGTTACCCCTAAAGGAAACTAATATTAAAGGTGAATTTGTTGCCGGCATCAGATTTCGCGCCTGGCATCCGGCCTCAGCATTACACCCGACTATCGGTGTGCATGCTCCCCTGGTATTTGATGTGTATGACAGCTGGGCGGGACGTTCACTGGGCGGCTTTACTTATCACGTCAGTCACCCGGGCGGACGCAACTTTGCGACCATGCCTGTCAATGCGTTTGAAGCCGAAGGCAGACGCATTGCACGCTTCTGGGATCACGGCCACACGCCTTCGATTATGGCCAGAGATCTGCCTGAATGGGCGCCCCATCTGGCAACCCAACGCATGACCGAGCATGATGGCGACAGTGACTTCGTTTTACCTCCAGAAGAGTCGATAAATGAAGAATATCCTTTTACACTCGACTTACGTCGTCCACCCATCCTGTAATGTTGCATAGGCTCGCAAATTTATGACCAATGACCCGGCTTCATTGCCAGACTGGCTTGGTAACTATATTGCCAATACCGGCGCAGAACTGCTTCAGGATGAGTCGACGCAAGCTCTATATGACCGGCTGGCGGGTTTAAATGGTGACGAGGTCAATTTTCGCGCCAATGAGATACGACGTTTACTACGTAACAGTGGCTTTGCGGAAGCAGATGAGAATCAGCGTTGGAAGCTGGATCCCCTGCCCTTGCTGGTATCTGCTGATGCCTGGCAAACCTTATCGGCAGGCATTGAACAGCGTATCAGGCTGTTAAATCAGCTTGTGATTGATTTAAACGGCACCAAGCAAACGCTGACCACCGGCAGTATTCCTGCGTCCTTACTAATGCGCCACCCCTACTATCTACCAGAATGTCAAAACCTGATGTCTGGAAAACAGGGCATATTTCTGACGGCGTTTGATATCGGTCAGGACAAAAGCGGTCAGTTTTATGTGCTCAATGATCACTGCCAGTTCCCTCGCGGTTTAGGCTTACTGTTAGAGAACAGGATTGTCGCACGTCGGGTAATGAGCGAAGAATTTGCCGAGTGCGGTGTACAGCGCATAGCAGGATTTTTTGAACAGCTGCAGATTGCCATTAATCAGGCGGCCACCCGCCTCAACGATCCCCGCGTCGTCATATTGAGTCGAGGTCCGGAAGATCCCTATTATTCAGAACAAGCCTATCTCGCTACCTATCTTGGCTATACGTTAGTTCGCAGTGCCGACCTGACGGTGAGAAAAGGTCAGGTCTGGTTAAAAGCACTGGATGGACTGCGCAAAGTAGACGTTATCCTGCGCTGGATTGAAGACCGATTCCTGGATTCTCTGGAACAGGTTGAATATTCAGAATATGGCATCCCCGGCCTGCTGCACGCGGTACGTCAAAAGTCGGTTATTTTGCTTAATCCGCTTGGCAATGGACTGGTACAGATACCGGCAGTACGCAATCATCTCCAGGATGCGGCAAGTTTCTTTGGCCATGCCAAATTGTTATTAAAGCAACAAGAAACGTTTGCATTCGAAGATGTGCAGGCACCTAATTACGACCAGTATGAACTGCTTAGCTACATTGATCCGGCACTTAAGCTAAATGGCATCAAGGATGACGCAACGATACAGCGTGTGTTGGAGCAACATCAGCAAAGCGATCTGTTCTGGCGAAAAAAAATACAACTGACCGAGGCGCCGTTCTGGCATGCCGGTAAACTGGTCGCCAAACCTATTATTACCCGCTGTTATGCGCTGTTACATAACGATCAGGTAAGTTTGTTGCCCTCAGCGCTGTGCTACACCCCATCCAGTGCCAATAAAAACGGTAAAATCGAGATAAAAGATACCTGGGTCCAGACCATCGGCCCACACCTGCCTGCATCAGCAACCCAAGTTCAGCTGCCACGACGTGCAGCGGATTTGGCACTAATGGAAGGCCTGTTACCCAGCCGCACCGCCGAGAATCTATATTGGTTGGGCTGTGCGCTGGAGCGGTGTGAAGATTTGGTGAGGTTGCTTCGACTGTTTATAGACCGATTTACCGAATTGGCAATTTATCCCGATCCTTGCCACAAAAACACCCTCATCAGGCTTAAAAGCGGCTTGCTCAATCAGTCTTTACTCTACCCCTATCATCAGTTTGATGAAGCGTGGCTGGAAGAACAGCCAAATCTGGGTGACAAAGCGCTGGTGATCCAGTTAATGCAGGATGACACACTTGCCGGCGGCCTTAATGCCAGTATGAATATGGTGGCACAGAGCGCCCTGCAAGTAAGAGAGTTGTTGTCTTACGACAGCCTCAGGATAATCGAAAATATTGAGGAAGAGCACAGCCATCTCGCCAGTATTGTTAATTTAACGCCGACTCACAGTCTGCAGAGTACTCTGGACAGAACCATTGAACTTATCATGGCCTTTAATGGTTCGATATTAGACAGCCTGTCGACCAGTAATGGCTCTTTTATGCTGGAAATTGGACGACGCCTAGAGCGATGTACCCAGTTGGTTGCCATGATCCAGACAATGCTGCGCACGCCGTTACCAGATGCAGAACAGCAAAGTGCGCTTGAGGCAGTATTGGTTGCACAGGTCAGTTCCGTGACGCACCGACGTCGATACCGAATGTATCAAAGTGTCGATACTGGTCTGGAACTGCTGCTGTTGGACGCGGAATACCCCCGTTCGCTGGCCTATCAGATTGAACAATTAGCCAAGCTCTGTAAGTGTTTGCCAAGTAAGAATAAACCGGGGTTTCTGACCACTACAGAAAAAATTCTGTTGCAGCTTCGCGCCAGTTTTGCGCTGGCCGATCGCACCACGTTTAGTGTGTCTGAGAATAACTCCCGAACCGGTCTGGCAGCATTACTGGAAAGCGTATCGTTGCACTTACAAAAGTTTACCGAAATGCTGCATACCCAATATTTCAGTCATACCAAGGTGGCAACCAAACTCAATTGGTCTGGCACAGGTTCGCCGGTGCCAACTATCGTTACCGAGACAGATGCCGGTGTTGATGTGCCGGCACCTGTGATGAATGCTAATCAGGGTGAGGATGTGTAATGAAATATCAGATCCGCCACGTCACCACGTATCGCTACACAGATAAAGTCAGCCTGACCCAGAATCATGCCCGACTCACGCCGTTGAACACATTTCAACAACAGTGCCTGTCGAGTGCCGTTACCATCATACCAGAGCCAGATTATCAGGTTTCATTCCAGGATCATTTTGACAATATCGTAACGGTGTTTGAGATCCCCACCCTGCATGAAGAGATGCAGGTTATCGCTACCAGTGAGGTAGACTTGCAGGGCGTGCCCATCCAGGGACTGTTTTCACACCAGGTCAACTGGGAATCAGTGCGCGACCAGATTAAATATCCTGCAGATAACGCCATGCTACAGGCCCTGACGTTCAGTCTGCCAACACGTCTCACGCAGGCCAACCAGGATATACTTAATTACACGCTGGCATCGTTTACGCCCAATCGCCCTATTGTCGAAGCATGTGACGAACTGATGGCCAGAATATTTGCTGATTTCACATTCGATCCCGCGTTTTCAACAATTAATACGCCGGTCAGTCATGTGTTTGAGCACAAGCGAGGCGTATGTCAGGATTTTGCCCACCTTACCCTGGCATGCATACGCAGTATCGGACTATCAGCCCGCTATGTGAGCGGTTATATCGAGACCCTGCCGCCGCCTGGTCAGGAAAAGCTGACTGGCGCTGACGCTACCCATGCGTGGATATCCCTGTTTGTACCGGGCTCTGGCTGGATTGATTTTGATCCGACCAATAATTTAAAGCCATACGATCAACATGTTACGCTTGCAGTAGGCAGAGACTTTGCCGACATCACGCCCCTTAAAGGTGTCATGTTCGGTGGCGGTAATCAGCAGCTCGACGTGTCAGTGGATATGAATCGAATATAAAAGGAGCGCAAAGTGAGCAAGCAAACGCAAAGCCAGTCACAGTCCGTCGACTTATCAGGCTATGACGGTGTGAACTTTTATGATGAGTTGATTGACGAAAATGGCAAACCACGAGAGCACGGCAAAGTGCTGATGGATTACCTGTCGCAATTATCGACCAGCGAACTCAAGAGCGCACAGGACGCGGCGGATTTAGCAGTGAAAGAGATGGGCATTACCTTTACTGTGTATGGTGAAGGAAGCTCAATAGACCGCTCCTGGCCAATCGATATTATTCCGCGCATTATCGCCAACCGCGAATGGAAGCAGATAGAAGCGGGGCTGAAACAGCGTGTCAAAGCGCTGAACATGTTTATCGATGATTTATATCACGATCAGAAAATCATCAAAGACGGCGTATTCCCCAAAGAACTGCTGAGCAAATCGGTTAACTTTCGTAAACAATGTGTGGGTATAACGCCACCGGAAAATATCTGGGCGCATATCTGTGGCTCTGATTTAGTCAGAGATAAGGACGGCACCATGTACGTACTGGAGGATAACCTTCGCGTGCCCTCCGGTGTCTCATACATGCTAGAAAACCGCTCTGTTATCAAACGCGTGTTTCCCGACATGTTCGAACAAATGGATGTGCTGCCCGTCAATGACTACCCATCGCAGCTGTTTGATATGCTTGCCAGCCTGTCGCCTCGCCCGCTGGACAAACCCGAAGTTGTCGTGCTGACGCCAGGCATATACAACTCCGCCTATTTTGAGCACTGCTATCTGGCTCAGGAAATGGGTTGCGAACTGGTGGAAGGTAGAGATTTAGTCGTCGAGCGAGATGACTGTGTGTATATGAAAACCATTCAGGGCTTGCGTCGGGTCGATGTAATTTATCGTCGCATTGACGACATGTTTTTGGATCCTGAAGCATTTCACCCCGACTCAATGCTTGGCGTTCCGGGGCTTATGCGAGCCTGGAGCAAAGGCAAGGTGACACTGGTGAATGCACCTGGTGCTGGAGTGGCGGACGACAAGGTTGTGTATACCTATGTACCAGACATGATCCGTTATTATTTAAGCGAAGAGATCAAACTGCCTAATGTCGACACCTACCGCTGTTACGAGCCGGATGACTTCAAATATGTTGAGGCGAATATCGACAAACTGGTCATCAAACCGGCTAACGAGTCCGGTGGCTATGGCTTGTTAATTGGTCCTAAATCAACCAAAAAGCAACAACAGGAAACGCTGGCGCAAATCAAGGCCGATCCGCGAAACTGGATCGCGCAGCCCACATTGAATCTGTCGACGGTGCCAACGATCGACGGAGATAAAATTGAAGGGCGGCACGTCGACCTCAGGCCCTTTATTTTGTCGTCTGGTCAGAGTACCTATGTGACTACCGGCGGATTGACGCGAGTCGCATTGGTGAAAGGCTCACTAGTGGTGAATTCATCGCAGGGCGGTGGCAGCAAAGACACCTGGATTGTGGATTAAGGAGGCACGCATTATGTTATCAAGAGTAGCAGAAACCCTATACTGGACGGCCCGCTATGTTGAACGGGCAGAAAACCTCGCGCGCCTGATAAACGTTAACAATTTATTGCTGATGGATTTACCGAAAGGCGTGTCTCCGGGCTGGGAGCCACTGATTGACATCATTGGTAATCGCGAGACGTTTGAAGAGATTTATTCTGATTTCAGTGAAAAAAACGTGCTGAAGTTCCTGACGATCGACAGTCGCAACCCCTCCTCCATTATCAATTCATTACAGTATGCACGGGATAATGCCCGTACCATACGCGATGTCGTGCCCAGAGAGATGTGGGAAGCAGTAAACAGGCTGCACATGTCAATGAAGGAAAATAGCAACAGCTTTTTAAGCAAGCGTGGACGCTTTGCCAGTCTCAAAGAAGTCATCAATCAGACACTGCTCATTTTCGGTACCATGGATGCCACCATGAGTCATGATGAAGGTTATTTCTTCTGGCGCTTCGGCTCTGCACTCGAACGGGCAGATATGACATCTCGGATCATTGACGTGCGCTCATCAAGTATCAAGGATGACCATATTGCCTTGCCGTTTGAAAATATTCAGTGGATGAGTGTGCTTCGTTCATTAAGTGGCTACCAAATGTACCGTCAGAAGATGGGCGTGCGCATACGCCCCGGTGATGTACTGAAATTCATGTTGCACGGCGAGGAATTTCCCCGCAGCGTTATGTTTTGCCTGCACAAACTAAAAAGTTTATTTATCAATGTGCCAGACAATGCGGCTATGATTGAGCGCATCGACCACAGTATTACTGAGCTTGAGAAACAACCCGTCGCGAACCTGCAAGGTAAGGCGCTGCATGACTACATCGATGAATTACAGATTGATTTAGCAGACATTCACCAGCAGCTCTCGGAGCAATATTTTTTACATTAACTATGACACCAGAATTTAAAATACTGATAATTGAAAAAGATGAGTCTCCGAATACTTTACTACAACAACATCTTGAAGGAGCAGTGCAAGCGTTTCGACGCAGTGACGTAAATATTACGATACTGACTATCCCTACCGTCTCCTTGGCGTTACAAATGGTTAAGGACGATGGCTGCATTCAAGCCATAGTGTATAACTGGTCAGGGGGTCAGAGTAGCGATGATGATAACGCCACAGTAGTCAATTCTATAAAGCGTATCCGCCATGAATTACCGGTCTACGTTGTCAGTAGAGATTCTGAGGGTCTGGATATCG
Organism: Aestuariibacter salexigens DSM 15300; assembly: GCF_000429145.1. Classification (GTDB taxonomy): domain Bacteria; phylum Pseudomonadota; class Gammaproteobacteria; order Enterobacterales; family Alteromonadaceae; genus Aestuariibacter; species Aestuariibacter salexigens. Next base: position 387,700 of record NZ_AUBH01000001.1, on the reverse strand, counting down.
TCAATCAGACGCAAGGCGTGGAAGCATTTTTTTACCATAGCGATGTCGTTGATGATCCCGAATCTATGCTTGGCTATCTGCTCAACGACTTTGACGATCGCGCGGAAACCCCCTTCTGGAGTGCCTATCGAAAGTACGTCAATGAATCTAACGACTCTTGGCACACACCCGGCCATAGCGGCGGCGCCAGCTTCCGTAACTCGTCTTATATAAACGACTTTTATCAGTACTTTGGCCGCAATGTATTTGCCAGTGACCTCTCAGTCAGCGTTGATTCTCTTGGGTCGTTATCGGACGGCACACATGCGATTGGCCGAGCGCAGCAACTTGTCGCCAATACCTTTGAAGTGCAACATTCGTATTTCGTGACTAACGGCTCGTCAACCTCAAATAAGATCATTTTGCAGACCTTACTGCGTCAGGGAGACAAAGTGATCGTGGACCGTAACTGCCATAAATCCGTGCACTACGGCATCATACAGACACAGGCAATGCCAATCTATCTGGATAGTGTGATGGATCCAGACTTAGGCATATTTGCACCACCTCGCTTACAACAGCTGCGGGATGCCATCCAACAACATCCGGATGCCAAGCTTATCGTGCTGACGGGGTGTACCTATGACGGCCTGTTGACCGACCTGAAACAAGTGGTGGAACTGGGTCATCAACACGGTATGAAAGTGTTTATTGACGAAGCTTGGTTTGCTTATTCGTTGTTCCACCCTCGCTTCAGGGATTACTCTGCTATTCATAGCGGTGCAGATTACATCACACACTCTGCGCACAAAGTGGTGTCGGCTTTTTCTCAGGCCTCATACATCCACGTCAATGATCCCGACTTTGACAAAGATTTCTTTAAAGAAATTTACAGCATCCATACCAGTACTTCTCCTAAATACCAGATCATTGCGTCGCTGGATGTGTGCAGAAAGCAGCTGGAAATGGAAGGCTATAAGTTATTAAATGAACTGCTAAAAAACGTCGGCGAGTTCAGGCAACAAGCAGCCAAATTCAAGCAAATAAAGGTATTAGATAATAAAGATTTCAGTGAGGTGTTCAGTCATTTCGACGAGGACAATATGGGCCATGACCCGTTAAAGATCCTGATTGATGTCTCTGGATTGGGCTATTCAAATCACGAAATACATTCTTTCCTGATGGACGAAGTCGGACTGGAAATTGAAAAGTTCACGCACAGCACCATGCTGGTGCTGCTCACACTAGGCGGCGTACGTTCAAAAATTGTACGTCTGTATAACGCGCTTAAGAAATTAGATGATGGTGTCAGCAGGCTACGGCGCGGTAAACAAAAAGTATCCAAACCTGATATCGTGCCGCCTATTGAACTTGAAACCTTACCATCATCGGCATTTTTCGCTAAACGAGAATCGGTACCCTGGCAACAGAGCGTTGGCAGAATCGCGGCAGGTCTGGTTACCCCCTACCCTCCAGGCATTCCGCTTTGGGTGCCGGGCCAGCGTATAAAACAAACCCATATCAACTATATTCAGCAGTTGGCAAGCCAAAAACTGACCGTACAGGGCATGTATGACGGTGAAGTCTACGTAACAACAAAAGATATCGACTAACTGATTGCGCATCTTATTGTTCAACAGATTTGACGCGCAGCTCAAAGCGGCCTGGTTTTTTGTCCGCGAGTAGAAAACCTATGCTTATGACTTTTTCTAGGTCCAGTGGCGGAGCACCATGAACGAACCTGCCCCTCCACACGGGAGTAAAATCTCGCTCAGAAAATGTATGAAGTGACCAGTCAAACGTCGAGCGAAACTCAGCTCGGTAGGAGATTCGTTCGGCACCCAGCATCCTGAGTCTGAGCTGATAGATCCGGCCATCTCCCAATGCGCGGAGTGTAACATCCTTGCCCGTTTTCATATCAAGCCTTTCGGGTGAACGCCAAACGCTCGCAAAACCCCCGTTATTTTCCAGACTCAATTCGCCACTGAATACCATTTCATTTTCAATGACAACAATTTGAGAGGTAGACACTCCTCCCATAACGGTATCGTTTGACACATACCACTTGTGTTTCTCAGCTAAGTTTTCGAAATTAATCTGCATCGCGTACGACGAAAATGCTACAAGTGCGCAAAAAATTAAGGAACACAATATCTTCATAAGAAGTATTACGCAGAAGCTCTGAGTGCGGTTTCGTTTGCTTCTTTACTAATCGGTTTCTTCCGCCTGTTCACCTGCGGCCCGTTCCAACAAAGCAGCATCAATCTTCTTGTTGCTTTGCACACCGAGCTGGCGAAACTGTTCTGTTTGCCTGACCAGGTTACCTCTTCCAGTGCTGAGCTTGGACATCGCGCTGTCATAATTCTTTTGTGTTGACTCTATCGCGCGTCCGACTTTCTCCATATCAGCTACAAAACCATGAAATTTGTCGTACAACTTCGCCGCTTTATCCGCAATGAGCTGAGCGTTTTGATTCTGGTATTCATATTGCCAGATGTTGTTAATGGTGCGCAGTGCAACCAATAAGTTCGTTGGGCTCACCAGCATTATGTTGTTATCAAGCGCCAGTTTTACCAGGTCGGGGGCTTTTTCAATCGCTAACATAAACGCAGGCTCAATAGGCACAAACATAAGAATGTAATCCAGCGTGCGCACGCCCTTCAGAGATTGATAATCTTTTTTACCCAATTCTTTGATGTGGTTACGCAGCGACGAAACGTGTTCTGTAAGGTACTTTTCGCGGGCAGTTTCATCTTCCTGCTCATTAAAAAAACGCTCATAGGCAGCTAGAGAGACTTTAGAGTCGATCACCACGTCTTTATCGTTCGGCAAATGCACAACTACATCGGGCTGATATAACTTGCCACCGTCATTTCGCAGGGAAACCTGGGTATCGAACTCATGCCCCTCACGCAGCCCAGACTCTTTGAGTATGCGCTCCAGTACGACCTCGCCCCAGTTACCCTGCTGCTTGTTATCGCCTTTCAGCGCTTTAGTCAGTGCCGCCGCTTCCTGGGTAATTTGCTGATTCAACTCTTTTAATCCCAGAATTTCGGTTTTCAGTGACGCACGCTCCTGTCCTTCTTTTACGTACTGATCGGTCACCTGTTTCTTGAAGCCTTCAATTTGCTCTTTAAGTGGTGTTAGCAGCGCGTCTAATCCCGCTTTACTTGTCTGCTGAAAAGATTGATTTTTTTGCTCAAAGATTTTATTGGCGAGATTTTCAAACTGCTCCTGTAAGCGCTTTTCAGAATCTTTGAGTAAAGTCAGTTTCTCTTCATTGTTTCTGGATTCCTGTTCAAACTTCGCCCTGTCAGCTTCTGCATTGGCGCGCAGGTCCGATAGTGCAGCTTGTACCTCGCTGAGTTTGTCAGCCAGCTGCTGCTTTTCCTGTTTCAACGACGGTATCGATTCTGCCAGTTGCGCATACTGACCAAGCTGCTGAGACGTTTCCAGTTGTTGCTGTCGCAAGCTGTCAATTTTCTCGAGCAAATGACTATTTTCCTGCTCCAGATGCTCTCGCTGTTGCTGCTCAAAACCAAATTGCTGTTGATGTTGTTCAGCCAGCCTCTTTCCCGTACGCGACTTCGATATGGCATAGCCAATGACAAATGCAATAAGACCAACAAGGATGAAAACAAACAGGGGCTGAGGATCAGCGAGAAATTCAGGCATAGCAATTATTCTTATTAAAACAAAAAAGCGCCGATAGAGACTATCTGGCGCTTACAACTTTGACAAGTGACGTGACTTAACTCAAGGCTTTGTCGAGATCTTCTATCTTGGCTTTCCAAATCGCGGGGCCGGTCTCGTGGGCGTTGGCGCCTGAGCTATCTACTGCAACGGTGACTGGCATATCCTCGACTTCAAACTCGTAGATGGCTTCCATACCGAGATCTTCAAATGCTACCACTCTGGCTTTCTTGATTGCTTTTGAAACCAGATAGGCAGCGCCGCCTACAGCCATCAGGTACACCGCTTTGTGCTTGGCAATAGACTCAACAGTAGCCGGCCCACGCTCCGCTTTACCAATCATGCCGATTAAACCGGTTTGATCGAGCATCATATCGGTGAATTTATCCATTCGTGTTGCCGTTGTCGGACCAGCAGGGCCGACCACTTCATCACCGACAGCATCTACAGGACCCACGTAATAAATGAATTTATTGGTCAAATCCACGCCATCAGGCAAGCCTTCACCGTTGTCCAGCATTGACTGAATACGCTTATGGGCCGCATCGCGACCGGTCAACATTTTTCCTGACAACAGCACGGTTTCACCGACTTTCCAGTCCAGAATATCGTCTTTGGTCACTTCATCAAGATTGACGCGACGGGTATTTTCACCCACTTCCCAGGTGACTTCCGGCCAGTCTTCTAATTTAGGCGCTTTGAGCTGTGCAGGACCACTGCCGTCGAGATAGAAATGCGCATGACGGGTTGCCGCGCAGTTAGGGATCATGACCACAGGTTTGGACGCTGCGTGAGTGGGCATGGATTTGATTTTCACGTCTACCACGGTAGTCAGGCCGCCAAGACCTTGTGCGCCAATGCCCAGCTTGTTGACCTTTTCAAAGATTTCCAGACGTAATTTCTCGTCTGTTGTCTGCGGGCCACGCGCCATTAGTTCATGAATGTCGACCGGATCCATCAGGCTTTCCTTGGCAAGCACACCAGCTTTTTCGGCCGTACCGCCGATGCCCAGTCCAAGCATCCCCGGTGGGCACCAGCCAGCGCCCATGGTAGGCAACGTTTTCACTACCCACTCTGCTATGTCGTCACTCGGGTTGAGCATGACCATTTTGGATTTATTTTCTGAGCCGCCACCTTTGGCTGCGATCATGACTTCTATTTTGTCGCCGGCAACCATATCTATGTGGACGACCGCAGGGGTGTTATCCTTGGTATTCTTGCGTGCTCCTGCCGGGTCAGCGACGATAGACGCCCGCAATGGATTATCAGGATTGGTATAGGCTCGGCGCGTACCTTCGTCGACCATTTCCTGCACCGTCATATCGGTTTTATCCCATTGCACCTGCATGCCGATTTTAACAAAGCAAGTGACGATACCCGTATCCTGGCAAAGCGGACGATGACCCTCTGCTGACATTCTGGAATTCACCAGAATTTGTGCCATCGCATCTTTCGCAGCCTGGCTTTGTTCTTTGTGATAAGCCTCTTCTACCGCTTTTATGTAGTCGAGTGGGTGGTAATACGAGATGAACTGGAGCGCATCTTCTATGCTATCGATAAAGTCCTGTTGACGAATAGTGGTCATCTTATCCCCGTCAGGTGTAGTGTACAAAGAAGGCCAGTATGATAACCTGCGCTGCGCTTTTCGGCCAATAAAACCCGGTCCGACTTTCAGTGATTAGACGTAATATGATTAACGCTGCACCCACAATTGACATACAAAAGCTGACCATATCTGCTGACACATCCATTCAGGATATTTTCGCGCATTTCGCTGCCAAGCCATGGGCCATGTTATTAGACACCTGCAACAGTCGTAAAAGTAATGGTCGCTTTGACATCATGGTAGCGGATCCGGTCATCACCTATGAAACACGAGGCAAGGTAACCCGAATTCACTACACGCTGTCTGACGCCGTGACGCAAAGCACCGATGATCCTTTCGTGTTGCTCGATCAGGGGTTTACTTCCTTTATGGATTCAGTCTCCGTTCCAGACGCGCCCACTGATTTGCCGTTTTTATGTGGTGCGCTGGGATACTTCGCATATGATCTCGGCCGCCACATTGAACGTTTGCCCGAGCTGGCAACAACCGAGATCAATGCCCCGGACATGGCGGTCGGTCTGTATAGCTGGTCGGTTATCAAAGACAACATAAGCGGTGAGTTTTATCTTGCCCGTCTTCCACATCTGCCCGCTCCTACCCCAGAGGCAATAGAGACGCTTGCACAATTAAAACGTCCCCCCACGTTTTTTCAATTAACCAGTGATTGGCAGGCGAATATGAGCAAGCAAACCTACACCAATAAAATTAACCGTATCCTCGATTATCTGGCCGCTGGCGATTGTTATCAGGTTAATTTTGCGCAACGATTCAATGCGACATATGACGGAGATGAATGGCAGGCGTATACCTCACTTTGTGAGGCTAACCAATCGCCTTTTTCCGCATTTATCCGCCTTGCCGATAGTTGCGTCATGAGTATTTCCCCCGAACGTTTCCTGTCAGTCAACGATGGACAGGTACAAACCAAACCGATTAAAGGTACACGACCCCGCGCCGCCGATCCTGAGCAAGACGCGTTACTGCAACAGCAGTTGCAGCAGTCAGAAAAAGACCGTGCCGAAAACCTGATGATCGTTGACCTACTGCGCAACGATATCAGCAAAGCCTGCACGCCGGGCAGTGTAAAGGTGCCCAAACTATTTGAAATAGAGTCCTACGCGGCGGTGCATCATCTGGTGAGTACCGTTGAAGGAGAATTACAGCATGATGCAACCGTGATGGACCTGTTGCGAGGTGCATTTCCCGGCGGCTCTATTACCGGTGCGCCAAAAGTACGTGCAATGGAAATCATCGAGGAACTGGAGCCTAATCGCCGTCATGTGTATTGTGGAAGCATTGGTTACATTGGTGTAAAAAGAGACATGGATACCTCAATATGTATTAGAACACTGCAGACCTACCAGGGTTCTATTTACTGTTGGGCAGGCGGTGGCATAGTGATGGATTCTTCTCCTGACAGCGAATATCAGGAAAGCCTGGATAAAGTCAGCAAAATCCTACCCGTACTTGAGAAGTGCAGTGGATAAAAATCTATTCATACAGCGCTTTCATCATTTAAGACTGGTAAGGCAGGAAGATGACTTCCCGCTCAGCAAGCCCGGCCGCCCCGCTGCTGTCCTGTTCCCTATTGTAGACAGACTTGAACAGCTCACCGTGCTTTTCACCCGTCGGTCTTCGCATTTAAAGAATCATGCCGGTCAGGTCAGTTTTCCCGGCGGCAAGCAGGAGCCTGATGATGAAGATCTGCTCGCCACTGCGTTGCGCGAAACCCGCGAAGAGATTGGGCTTGCAGATGCACATATCGAGGTCATTGGGCAACTACCGCGATTCCGGACCATTAGTTATTTTGAAGTAGTACCGTATATTGGCATTGTCACACCGCCATTTGAGTTGACCCTGGATCGCAATGAGGTGGAAGAAGTCTTTGAGGTACCACTGGCGTATCTATTAGACATGAATAACCACCACATTCAGTGGTTCACGCGCCACGGAAAACAACGGCCAGTCTATTTTATTCCCTGGAATGATCTGCATATTTGGGGGGCGACGGCATCATTTGTTCGTAACCTTGCCTATCATTTCAATGAAGATATCAACTAATCTTTACATTCGATTAACTTAACTAATCATTCAGATTAGCTAAATTAACTTGAGCGATCGCGCACTCACCCCCACAATAGGCGCGTTTACAGCAAAGCGAACCCTTTTATAATGATTAGTGTTTTTGACATGTTTAGCATCGGCATTGGCCCTTCCAGTAGTCACACGGTAGGCCCGATGCGCGCAGGTAAAGACTTTTGTGATTTACTGGATAAGCAACAGCTTCTTAAATCTGTCGACCGCGTCAAGGTAGAACTGTTCGGCTCGCTTGGACAAACCGGTAAAGGACACGGAACGGGTAAAGCCGTGATCCTGGGACTGCTGGGACTTGAGCCAGAGACAGTAGATGTCAGTCAGGTCGATTCGCTGCTTGCTGATATTCACCACACCCAAAAGCTGCACTTGAATGGTAGCCATACGGTGGCGTTCCCGCGTGAGGGAGCCATTGTTTTTCATCGTCGCAAAACGCTCAAAAAACACGCCAATGCCCTCACCTTTCATGCAATACAGGGTGATGATATTTTCCTTTCACAAACATATTATTCCATCGGCGGCGGTTTTATCCTCAAAGAAGAAGAGTTTGATGAGTATAAACAGTCAGCCTTAATCAAAGCGGATGAGCCTACTCCTTACCCGTTTAGCACTGCCGGACAGCTCATATCCCTGTGCAGAGAAAATGGCCTGACAATAAGCGGCCTGATGATGGCCAATGAATCAGCGTTTGCGCCAAAGCAGCAAATTAAGCAGAAGCTTGCTCACATATGGCAAGTAATGCGCGAGTGCATTGAAAATGGCATTAATACTGAAGGATTACTGCCTGGCGGATTGAAAGTGACCCGTCGTGCGCCCGCGCTTTATCGTCGCTTACAGACGGAGAAATCCGCCGATCCCATGCAGGCGATGGACTGGGTAAATATGTTCGCGCTGGCAGTCAATGAAGAAAACGCAGCGGGTGGAAGAGTCGTCACCGCACCGACCAACGGGGCGGCAGGTATTATTCCAGCAGTATTAAGTTACTTTGATAAATTTGTGCGCCCGGTAGACGATGAGACAGCCTGTCGTTTTCTGCTTACCGCTGCGGCTATTGGTATTTTATACAAAAAGAACGCGTCTATTTCTGGTGCCGAAGTCGGCTGTCAAGGTGAAGTCGGCGTTGCATGCTCCATGGCAGCAGGCGCACTAACTGAAATCCTCGGTGGCTCACCAGCCGCAGTTGAAAATGCGGCTGAAATTGGCATGGAGCACAATCTGGGCCTGACATGCGATCCCGTTGGCGGGCTGGTTCAGGTGCCGTGCATCGAGCGCAACGCGATGGGCGCGATCAAAGCAATCAACGCGTCGAGACTTGCCTTGCGTGGCAGTGGTGAACACAAAGTGTCGCTGGATAAAGTGATCAAGACGATGTGGGACACCGGCAACGACATGAAAACCAAATACAAAGAAACGGCCCGAGGCGGACTGGCGGTGAATATTATCGAGTGTTGATTATGGCAGTTCCCCGCCTGCGCGGGGAAGACGTTGAATCGCGGGGAAGACAAATTAAAAGGCGTAGGCGGGAACCTAACCTGTCACCCGGTTTCTACCCTGCTGCTTTGACTTATACAAATTTTCATCGGCCTCGCCGACCAGACTTTCCCAACTGTTCACTTTGTTCGAGCTAGCCACACCTATCGATACCGTTACCACCTTAAATGACGATTTCTCGTGCTCCATCTGTGCTTTTTCTACATTGGCTCTGATACGTTCTGCGACAATCCTTGCTGTTTCTATCGACTCACCTCTTAGCACGATCAGGAATTCTTCCCCACCAAACCTGAATGCGGTTTCGGAGTCGCCACGAGTGTTTTCAGTGAGTAGCTGACCTATAGATTCTAAACATTCGTCACCCGCTTGATGACCATAATGATCGTTGTACTGCTTAAAATAGTCGATATCGATAACCAGCAAAGAAATCAATGTATTACGAGAGCTTTCAATATCGCTGACCATCGATTCCAGACTGCGTCTGTTTGGAAGCCCCGTTAATGCATCCTTATTTGACACTTCACGCAGCAGCTCGAACGCGAACTTGAGCTGTAAATGAGAGCCAACGCGCTGCTGAAGGGTGATTGCCTCAACAGGTTTGTGTACAAAATCGGAACATCCGGCTTCCCAGAATTTCCTCTCCACATCTTTGTCATCACTGCCTGTAACAATTAACACAGGTAACTTGGCCTTGGCATGGTGTTTGCGGATCGTTTTGCATACTGAGATGCCAGTGGAGTCTGGTAAATGGTGATCGAGCACGACCAGATCGGGCGTTTTATCTTTGATATGTTTGATTGCAGTTTTTGCATCTGGAGCGACACGGCATTTACCGTACGAAGCCAGCATGTTCTCGTACATTGCCGCCATAATAGGCGAATCTTCCACGACAAGAATGTCAGCTTCAGCACAACGGCTTTCGATTAATCTATCGAATTCAACGTTATCACTGTAAAGAGGCATAAATCTCCAGACGAAATACGTTATTTGACAGGGAGCGTATGATCCTTAAACATTTTCTCCACTTCGTCATTATTTTTAAGCAACATGGCCCTTTCAACTACATCCTTGGTCAGGTGCGGCGCAAATCTTTCAATAAAATCATACATATAACTACGTAAAAAGGATCCTTTCCGAAACCCGATTTTGGTGGTGCTGTACTGGAACAGATGGCTGGCATCAATTTTGACCAAATCATTGTCCAGTTTTTCATCTACTGCCATAGATGCAATAACACCAATCCCGACTCCCAGCCGAACATAGGTTTTAATCACATCCGCATCGGTCGCAGTGAAAACAATTTTGGGCTTCAAACCCGCGCGGTCGAACGCCTGATCCAATTCAGAACGGCCGGTAAATCCAAACACATAGGTTACCAATGGATGATGAGCAATATCCTGAATATCAATGGAGGTCTTGCGGGCCAAAGGGTGCTCTTTATTGACAATAATACTGCGATTCCAGTGATAACAAGGCAGCATAACCAGATCGTTATATAAGTGCAGCGCTTCGGTCGCTATCGCAAAGTCGGCTTCACCCTTTGCTGCCAGATCGCTGATCTGTGAAGGCGTGCCCTGATGCATATGTAAAGACACCTTCGGGTATTTATGCATAAAACCCTGAATAACATCGGGAAGCGCGTAGCGGGCCTGGGTATGGGTGGTGGCGATATTCAGTTTGCCCTGATCCGGCAAGGTATGTTCCCTTGCAACGGCTTTAATGCTTTCTACTTTAGCGAGTATCTCGCGGGAAATGTTGATCACATCCTGCCCCGCATCAGTCACATGAGTAAGGTGCTTACCGCTGCGTCCAAAAATCTGAATGCCCAGTTCATCTTCCAGCATTCTTACTTGCTTACTGATCCCGGGCTGTGAGGTATACAAGCTCTCTGCCGTCGCTGAGACGTTCAGATTGTTGTTCAATACTTCAACTATGTAGCGAAGCTGCTGTAGTTTCATGCCACCCGTTCCAAAGTTTTTGCTCTCTTATATTCGAAAGTTATAAACCTATGGCGCTATTAATTCCATTAAATTTTCATAAAAAGTGCGTTTTGTCCCGTTTACACGGTTATTTACAAGCCAGCTTCAAGGTATTAAATTGACTAGTAAATCTTTATGAGTGCACAACTCTACGCAGCCGGGGCAGCGGGCAATATGGCCGATAACAAACCGCAGATTGATTTCGCAACCGTGCTGGCGGCAGCGGTTCACGATATGAAAAATTCACTGTGTCTGATGATGCAGTCCATCGAAAACCTGAGTGACAACCTTCCCCATGGGGATAATAACGTTCAACGTCGACTGGCTGATGTGCATTATGAATCCAGTCGATTAAATACCGGTCTTGTGCAATTGCTGTCACTGTTTCGCTCTGAGCTCGACGCGCTGCCCGTCAACATCGATGAGTGCTTTTTAGATGATCTAATGGATGAACTGGTTGCCAGCAATCATCGCTATGCGCAGCAAAAAGATATTGAAATTGATGTCAACGTTGAACCGGATCTCTGCTGGTATCTCGATTTCGACCTGGTGTATATGTTACTTAACGATGTCTTGATAAACGCCATGCGTTACGGAAAAAGTGCCATTCGCTTAAGTGCCTCGTCTTGTTCTGATGGTTTACATATCACAATAGAAGATGATGGTCCCGGATATCCCGAAGGCATGCTTGAGGCACAGGATATACATATGCAGGATGTCCAAATAAGACAAGGCCGCACGGGGCTTGGTTTGTTCTTCGCCCGACTGATAGCTAATACCCATAGCCGAAATGGTATACGCGGAAAAATTGAATTATCGAACGGTGGGTCGTTAGGTGGTAGTGTATTTAAATTGAATTTGCCCTAATATTCAGGTCTATACGTGCCGTTATTCTATAAATAACATGTCGTAGTGCGCACGCAACGCCAGATTGTCGTTACAGGAACCAACACCGAGATGATGTTTACAATAATCATAATTCTTATCGTGACACTCATTGTTGCCGCGATCATCATCAATGCCATGCAGCAACATAAGGAAAAGGTTGAGGCAGAAAAGCGAACGGAAATCGCCAAACAGCGCTCAATCGTAGACGAAACTGAAAACGTCTTGATGGCTGCTGGCCAGATGCCTATTTCCCAAAAGGTGATATCGATCCTGCAGACCCGGGTAAATAACGCACTACGCGTTATGTACGAACTCAATCCCTCTCAGGCCGATATCAAACAGCGCATTAAGGATGCTGATGACAGATTGAAATCGATCAGTCTGGACGAACCTACTAACTCGCAAGACAGCTTTGTACTGCCTGATAATGACAAGATGATCATCCAGTACATTCAGGCGATAAAAAAACTACGCGTGTTACTTCGCTCAGAACATACCAAAGGCAAAGTCGATACGCAGACGTTTATGCGTGAAGATAAGACGTTGGAAAAATTGCAGCTGCGCGTTAACGTGGAGACGCTGGTCAAACGCGGTGCGGCTGCAATGAATACCAACATGCTAGGCTCTGCTCGACAGTATTTTGAAAAGGCCATCGCGGCGCTGGATGCACAAACGCAGCCTGACGACTATGTGATGCAACGCAAGCAACAGCTCCAGGAGCAGTTACAGACCATTCAGGACAATCTGCGTAACGTCAACGCTCAGGATAGAGCTAAAAAGCAGGCTGAAGAGCGTGACGAACTGGACGAACTGTTCGCGCCCAAGAAAAAGTGGTAACACCGCACTAGCTTTGGCGCTCTGTAGCTAACTTCCACAGCGCACTGGCGGGCACCGATAGCGTGTTTCGGCTGGTTTTAATCATACCCAATGATTTACGTAAATTTTTTCCTTCGATGCTGATACAACGCAGGCCCATTTCATTCATTTGGGTCTGGCATAAGCCCGGCACGACCGAAATGCCCAATCCATGGCGAACAAATTTACCCAAGGTATTCAGTTGCCCTGCTTCAGCAACAGTATTCAACTGCAAATTTTTCTCGGCAATAAATCGTTCAACCCATTTTCTTACCGTTGACTCTCGATTCATTAGAACAAAAGGGTACGCAGACAATTGTTGCCAAGTTACCCTGGCCTTTGACGCAAGCGAATGGTCAGGCGGCACCACAGCAATAAATTCATCTTCATTGATGACATGGAAGTCAAACCCTTCCATATGTTCATGCTCAAAGGTAAAACCTAGCTCCGCCCTGCCACTGGCGACGAACTGAAACACTGTTTCCATCACCACATCGTGCACCTGCAGTTTTATATTCGGCCATTGCTGATGAAACTGATTCAACAGAATGGGCAAGCCTGCGGATGAAAACGACGGCATGGCAGCAACGGACAACTTTCCCTGTTGCATCGCAAACAAGTTGTGCATGTCTGCCATCGCATCTTCCCAGTCACGTAGCAAACGGGTAGCGATAGGGAGAAAAGCCTGTCCTTCCGGGCTTAGACTCACTTTTCGTGTTGTTCTTGAAAACAGCTGGCCGCCAAGCTGTTGCTCAAGCTTTTTAATGGCTGTAGACAGGGCCGGCTGAGACAGGTGCATTTTTTCCGCGGCCTCAGCGAATGTCGCGGATTGCGCCACATTAACGAAAGCCAAAAGACTTTTATTTGAAATCACTTTTATTCCAATTTATTTATTAATTATAAAATAAAATTAATTTTACAAATAAACAACAACCACTGATACTTGACGCACATTTTTTGTTAACTCATCTCGGAGCTCACTATGTCAGGTTTCGACAAAGTCGTGACATCATATGAAGAGGCGATGGCTGGACTGCAAGACGGTATGACCGTGATTGCTGGCGGCTTTGGTCTATGCGGTATCCCGGAAGGATTGATTGCGCAAATCAAGCGCATGGGCACCAGGCAGCTGACGGTTGTGTCTAACAACTGTGGCGTTGACGGATTTGGACTGGGCGTCCTTCTCGAAGACAAACAAATAAAAAAGATGGTGTCTTCTTACGTCGGAGAGAACGCTCTGTTCGAAAAACAGTTGCTAAATGGTGAGCTGGAGGTCGAACTGACGCCGCAGGGCACTCTGGCTGAGAAAATGCGCGCAGGGGGCGCTGGCATTCCGGCTTTCTTTACCGCGACGGGCTATGGCACACCGGTCGGCGATGGCAAGGAAGTACGTGAATTTAACGGCCGTCCTTACATTCTGGAAGAAGCCATTACTGGTGACTTCGCGATTGTTAAGGCCTGGAAAGCAGACCGTTATGGCAACTGTGTATACCGTCATACAGCACAGAACTTTAACCCGATGGCTGCTACGGCCGGGAAAATAACTGTGGTTGAAGTGGAAGAGATTGTCGAACCCGGTGAGCTTGATCCGAGCCAAATTCATACTCCAGGCATTTATGTAAACCGCGTTATTCGCGGCACGTTTGAAAAACGTATCGAACGACTGCACGTTCGTGAGGAGGCGTAATCATGGCATTGACAAGAGAACAAATTGCACAACGCGTAGCACGTGAATTCAAAGACGGTGATTACGTCAATCTTGGCATTGGTATTCCTACCCTGGCCGCTAACTATGTACCAGATGGTATTTCCGTTATGTTGCAGTCTGAGAATGGTTTGTTAGGTATGGGTCCCTACCCCACTGAAGCTCAGGTTGATGCTGACATGATCAATGCCGGCAAGGAAACGGTGACGGCAATTACAGGTTCGTCTATTTTCAGCTCAGCAGAGAGCTTTGCCATGATCCGCGGTGGTCACGTTGATATCACCGTACTCGGTGCTTTTGAGGTTGATCAGCACGGCAACATCGCATCCTGGATGATACCGGGCAAGCTGGTGAAAGGTATGGGTGGTGCCATGGACTTAGTCGCAGGCGCAAAAAATATCATCGTGACCATGACCCATGCGGACAAATACGGTAATTCCAAACTATTACCTGAATGCACCTTACCGTTAACTGGCGTTAACTGTATTACCCGGATCATTACAGATTTGGCAGTACTGGAGATCCGCGACGGTGCATTTTACCTTGCAGAGCATGCGCCCGGCGTGTCTATTGAGGAAATCAAAAAGAAAACCGCAGGTAAATTAATTGTTCCTGAACACGTTCCAGAGATGCTGTTCTAAACGATTCCGCTAATTAAAATGATTAAGCCGGGGCAATCTGCTCCGGCTTTTTTGGTTAAGTTGGCAGCAAAAACCTTCGAACTCAGGCATAATTCGCTCTATTGAAATAACATCCTTACATTCTGGATTCACCGTGAAATTTGCAGAGCTGCCCATCGACCATCGCCTCAAAAAAGTGTTGCATACTCACCAGTTTGATGAGCTTACCGACATTCAGGCACAAGCAATTCCCTATGCATTGATGGGCAAAGATCTGCTGGCATCGTCCAAAACCGGCTCAGGCAAAACGCTCGCCTATTTGATCCCTGCAGTTCATCGACTGCTAACCCAACGTCCTCTCTCTCGTCAGGATGCCAGAGTGCTTATCCTTGCTCCGACCAGAGAGCTTGCCAAGCAGGTTTATCGGGAAGCGAAATGGTTATGTGCAGCGAAGTCCTTATCCTGTGCTCTGGTCGTCGGTGGTGAAAATTTTAATGATCAGGTCAAAGCGCTGAAACGCAACCCACAGATAGTCGTTGCTACTGCCGGGCGTATTGCCGACCATCTAGAGCATCGTTCACTGTTTTTGAACGGCCTAGAATTACTGGTACTGGATGAAGCCGACAGGATGCTGGATTTGGGTTTCAAAAAAGAGTTACAGACTATCAACAAGCTTGCCGACCACCGCAAGCGGCAAACTATGATGTTTTCAGCAACGCTGGATAATGTCGAATTAGCCAGTCTGACTCAGGTACTGCTGAATGCACCTCAGCGAATCCGTATTGATGATGGCAACAGCCAGCACGAGGATATCGACCAGCGCTTTTTCTTTGCAGATGGTCCGCAACACAAAGACAACATGTTAACGCACCTGCTGACACCAGATGATACAAATCAAAGTATTGTGTTTGTGGCCACCCGTCAGGACACAGAGCGCCTGGCGGACATGTTAGCCAAATCAGGCATCGAAAGTTGTGCGCTGCACGCGGAACTAATTCAGAGTAAGCGTTCAGCAATCATGCAGGCTTTCACCGCCAATCAGTATCAGGTATTAGTGACGACTGACGTTGCGTCACGCGGCCTTGATTTGAAGCGAGTAGGCTGCGTAATCAATTACGACTTACCAAAAGCGGCAGAAGAATATGTGCATCGTATTGGCCGCACTGGCAGAGCGGGACGTAAGGGTAATGCGATGTCATTTGTCGGTCCAAAGGACTGGAATAGCTATATCCTGCTCAGTAACTTCCTCGTACAATCCATTGAAGTCACCCCTCTGGAGGGATTTAAGGGCAAATTTAGTGGCTTATCCACCACTTCGAAAAAGCCTCAAGGCGGCCGTAAAGGGAATCCTTCTAAGCAAAAAAGCAAAAAGAAAGCTCAACAACCTCATAAGACCAAACGCGTTGATACTACCGCTGGGCAGGACGTTGGTGATATGCCAATCAAAATAAAACGGGCGTCCAACTGATACAGCGACTATGATTTTCTATATTGAAGGGGCCAGTTAACCCTTCCGAACTTAGTATCGTTTATCAACAGGATCATAATGCGGTCGTTTCGCTACTACTCTGTGTATTTTTTTGTTGTATACAGTGCAGCACTGATCAGTGTGTTTCTCTGTTACCGTGTTTTTATCGAATACCCGAGTGAATTAGCTACCGTTGAAGAACATCAACGTCGAGAGCTGGAAAGCCTGCGCGCTAGCCTCGCACAAAAATTTAAAAGTTTGCAGGCAATCACGACTGATTGGGCACATTGGACAGATACGATGCAGTTTGTGCTCTCCCCTTCTGAGAATCAAGATTACATCGACGAAAATATACTTCCCAGCACGTTCGAAACCTTTGACTTAATTGCCATCGTTTATTTTGACAAGAACTTTGAAGTGGTGTTTTCCGTAGGTTATTCAGAGCAGGAAGAAGAGCTCACAGAGACAGATGAACTCATTCGCTTTCCAATCGAACAGACCTTGAATGAAGGCATTAAGCCTGGTGATGCTTGGGAAAGTCATGGTTGGATGTCGACCAACGCGGGTCCCACTGCATTTGCTATCCAATATATCAGTGATTCGAATCTGCGATCAGCCCCGGTTGGCTACCTTATGTTCGTGCAAAAAATCACTGACGACCACATCGACCGTATAGAATCGCTGACCCGATTAAAGATAGATTTTATTCCAACATCACTTAAGGACCCGCAAACTCACGGCGTTGTCTCGTTGATGACGCCTCAGTTGGTAGAAGGCTTTCAATTGCAGCGTAAGAGGCTACTGGATGACTTCAAAGGCACGCCGATCATGCTTCTTAATATTCAGCATGACCCAATTTCCCACCCACAGTTAGTTGGCTGGTCAGCCATCATTATTTTGTTCTTATTGGTTGTTGTGGTGATTGATAAAACCTTGATCCGTCAATTGTCACGAAACACGCAAAAGATCAACGCCATGATTGAAAACGGACGACTGGAATTACTGCCACAGAAGTTTCCCGTATTCGAATTAGAACAGATCCGCAGGGTATTCAATAAATCCGTTACCTTAGTTAACGAACAGCAGGAATCGTTGAAACACCTCTCATTAACTGATGAGTTGACGGGAATAGCCAATCGCAGAGCATTCAATCAATATGCACAAAACGCGTGGCATCATGCATTACGATCACATGAACTCTTCCTCATCGTCACCTTGGATATCGATTATTTCAAAAATTACAATGACGCATTAGGACATCCACAAGGAGATATCGCCTTACAAAAGGTTGCTGAAGCGTTGAGAGCTTTCTGCCGGCGTTCGGGTGAGATCTGTGCTCGCATTGGCGGGGAAGAATTTGCCATGGTGGTATGCGCCGAACATAGAACGCATGCAACACAACGCGTTGACGACATTTGTCATGCAGTTAAAGACCTGGCCATTCCTCACCCTGCTTCAGGCGTGTCAGATGTGATCACCTGCAGTATCGGCGCACTTTGCATTGAAAAACCGGATAGTGAGTTGCGACATCTGACACTGGATGACTTGCTTGCAAAAGTAGACAAAGAACTCTATCGCGCCAAACAACAAGGTAGAAATCGGGTTTCATTCAAAAGTGTGCGAGCAGATATCATCTAACGGCAATTAACTTATTAAATGCTGTTATCAGATTTGTACTCAGCGACATTATCTTCCTCTAAACGGGTTCATGTGATTATTTAAACCTTTGCTAGCTGCACTGCGACATAAAAGTAAACACAAGGACGCACCATGAATAATTGCTTTTCTCACTGCAGAGCCACGGCTTGCGTGCTGTGGATTGTTTCATTATTAACTATGTCATTTTTCGTTGCCGCTGAGCAAGTGCTACCTGGCTCGCCACTGTTTAGTCAAACGGGCGTCGCACCTTCTTTTAACTTTGCTGGCACACAAACTAACCTTGGTGGCCAACCCACTCGAATCTTAGTGCTTGGTACCACCCACCTGGCGCAGCTTGATCAGCAATCCTTTCATCCTTCACACCTGTCGCTGGTCAATGAACGACTGGCTCAGTTCGCACCCGACGTCATTGCAATTGAATCAATCAATGGCCGTGCCTGCGATGAGATACAGCGCTATGAGGCTTTGTATCCAAACGTGCAGGGATATTGCTCTGACACCACTGAAGCATTACAGGCATTGAAATTAAGCAGACCAGAGGCAGCAGCTCGCATTGAACAAATGCGGGATGCCTGGCCAGATGCACCTTCCTCCTCAGAACGACGCAGACTGGCGATGTTGTATTATGCTGCCGGTGAAACCTGGTCTGGTATTTTGCAATGGGCAATGCTGACAGAAGAGCAGCGCATTGCAGAAGATGGCGTGACAGAGTCTATGCTTGAGCGATTTAACCGTGGACTGTCTTCTCGTAACGAAAATAATCTCATCGGTGTGACGCTCGCAAAGCGGCTTGGTATTGAACAGTTATCCATGATGGATGACCACACTGCAGACTATATCTATTTGAATTCTCCCGAGGAACTGCTGTCGGTTATCAAGTCAGTCTGGAACTCCGAACATCCCAGACAGCAGTACATAGATAATCAGATGCAAATGCTAAGCGGGTCAGCGGAAAACCTTTTAAAGCAGTATCTGTTTATTAACTCAAAAAGCTACCAGCGCTTTACCATTGAGAATGATTTTGGCCTTGCCACTGCGTGGCCTGAACGGGACGGACTGGCGAGGCAGTATGTAGCCTGGTGGCAGGTGCGAGGATTACGCATGGTTGCTAACACGCTGGAAGCAGCAGCGAATCATCCGGGCGCCAGGGTATTAGTGATCACGGGGGCGTCTCATAAAGCCTATTTCGAAAGTTATCTGAATCAGATGCATGATGTTGAGCTAGTCAGCGTAGACGCTGTGCTTAACGAATTGAATGAGTAAAAAAAAGCCCGGCTGATGCCGGGCTTCTTCATCACTCGCTTAGTATTCCCACCAGCAGTCCTGCCACCATTCGAGAAATTCATCGAAGTCTATGTAGCCATCACCATTGCCGTCAATCAGTTTGAACCCTTCTTCAACGTGACTGACTTTGGTCTTTGGGGAGAGCACTGTCAGAAGTTCAATAAACTCGGACAGGTCAATCTGACCATTACCATCCTTATCGAAAAAGGCAAACTCGTCTTTCGCTTCCTGAACTTTTTCAGGGTTCAATGCTGGTCTTTGTGACATCTTTTCTTTCGCTTTTCGCTATTTTTCAGTGAGTGTACCTGTGTGCTGAAACAGAGTAAACGTTGTAGCAACTGGCAATCAGATATTTGTTTTGCCCATCGCCGCCCTGCGAGCTCGGCGTTCAGCAGCTTTCTGCTGGCGTCTAAGCTTGGTCGCCTTCCTTGCTTCACTGCCGACGTGTTCTTCGTTGCGCTGTCTGGCCAGGTTGACCTGCTTTTCTCGTTCACGAAAACGGGCAATTTGCTCTTCGCTGTGGGTGCCGAAGCAATGCGGGCAGCTTACGCCTGATTCGTACTTATCACTTTGTTTGTCTTCTTCAGTGATGGGCAGACGACAGGCATAGCACTGGTCGTAATGACTGCGTTCTAAGTCATGGTTAACGGCAACACGGTTGTCAAACACAAAACAGTCACCTTCCCACAAGGACTCTTCCTTAGGCACATCTTCAAGGTATTGCAAAATACCGCCTTCGAGATGATAGACCTCTTCAAACCCTTGTTCCTTTAGATAAGCTGTAGATTTCTCACAGCGGATCCCACCGGTACAGAACATCGCGACTTTCTTGTGTTTGGCTGGGTCGAGTTCTTTTGCGACATAATCCGGAAACTCGCGGAATGACTCGGTTTTTGGATTGATAGCATTTTTGAACGTGCCGATTTCGATTTCATAATCGTTGCGGGTGTCAATAACGGCCACATCAGGGTCCGAAATCAGCGCATTCCAATCTTTTGGCTTTACATAAGTACCCACGGTCTGTCTAGGGTCAATTCCCTCTACGCCCATGGTCACAATCTCTTTTTTCAGTTTGACCTTGGTCCGGTAGAACGGCTGTTCATCATGTAGAGATTCTTTATAAGAAATGGGGTTAATACGTGCATCCTGATTCAACCAGGCTAGCAGAGTATCAATTGCCTCTCTGGTACCGGACACTGTGCCATTGATGCCTTCTTTGGCAAGCAACAATGTGCCTTTAATATCGTTGGATTCCATGACCTCAAGGAGAGGTTGGCGAATAGATTGGTAGTCTTCAAGCGCGACGAATTTATACATCGCGCAAACAATGTAGCGTTTCATGAATTGTCCTTTGCAAGTTGGAACGTAAAACCAAAGCAAAATTGCGGCGCGGACTATAGCAAAAGCGCTGCTACGACGCCAGCCAGGAGGAAAGAGCTAATGAAACTTATTGAAGTACTTGAGCAGCCTCTACGACATCAAGCATTTTAGTATAGTCAACGTCGATCTTTGCGTGCTCAGGAAGTTTTAAATGACGCTGGGTGGCAAAGTCGCAGTTATGTATCACCTCATCATCAATGCGAGACGGATCGTTAAACATGGATAGTGGGTCAGGATGCATAGCAAGCCATAGCTGAGCATTCTTAACCTGAGACTGTGAGAACAGCCTGTTGGTCACATTGGCTTTGCTAAAATGTGTAGCGTCGGCCTTCAGGCTGACTGGCGGATAATGATTAAGTCTTTGCGGAAAATGGGGATCGGTTACCACTTCATCGCTGTCACTGGCGAATGAAGGGCGATACAAGACGTTCTGCTCCAACATAGCGAGTATCAGGGAGAATTCAGCTCCCCTCCCTGCTGCTTTCGCCAGCCTGCCGCTAAGCTCTGCATCGGCATTAACAGCGCTCGTATTGGTTACAGAATCGACCATCGTGAATCCTATCAAATCCCTGATTTATGTATCGTACATCTTTGTGATTTCTTTACCCCAGCAATCGCGCCTCAAGGTATTTACACGGCCATTTTATCTGGTAGACTACGCGCCTTCTTCTGGAGGGGTACCCAAGCGGTCAACGGGAGCAGACTGTAAATCTGCCGGCTCAGCCTTCGCAGGTTCGAATCCTGCCCCCTCCACCATCTAGCTTCGTCCTCTATCTCAATATTGGCTAAAAGAATTCATAAATGCTCTAAGGGGTAGGTGAGAACCTGCGCTCAGGTTCGACAAATTTGCCAGGAGCAAATTTGAACGCTGGGAACAACGTTCACAGCGGCCCGAAGGGCAAAATACATGGATGTATTTTGTAATCCTGCCACGAAAGTACTTTCGTTGTATTATTTGCTTTAAAGTTGTCACACATCCATGTGGGTGCGGTCCAGTCTGGCCTTCCGTTGGCCAGCCGTTCAGCTCTGAAATTGCTGCGCGCACTCGCAATTTCCGGGCGTGCTTCACCCTGCCCCCTCCACCATTTCATATCTTCCTCAATATTTATTTCCACCAACAATGTTAATTGATGCTTGCAGGGGCAGGTGAGAAGCTGCGCTCAGGTTCGACAAATCTGTTACGAGCACATTTGCATGTCGCCTTTTCTTGCTTTCACAGATGTTTTCGTTAACCATTGATTTGACTGAATAACATGGCGCATCGTCGGCATCCTATCCATGGCACAACTGAGTTTACGTGACAAACGTATTTTACTGGTTGAAGACCAGCGGCCTTTCCTTATTTTACTGAGGGGTATTGTGTCGAATCTGGGCGCTAAGTCTGTTGTCACCGCGCAAAGCAGCGAAGCTGCCATAACCTCATGTAAAAACGAGCGTTTTGATTTCATTATCTGTGACTTGCATCTTGGCAGTGACCGTAAAAACGGCTTTCAGCTACTCGAAGAAATAAGGCTCAGAAAACTGGTAAAACCTACCACTGTTTTCATTATGATCAGTGCTGACAGCGAGCGGCCCATGGTGCTTGGCAGTCTTGAAAAACAGCCTGACGAATACCTCATCAAACCATTCTCGCAAGCCCAACTACAGAATCGCATCGCCAGAGCGTTCGCTAAAAAACAGGCTCTCGCGCCCGTATATGAACGCATTATGATGTCTGATTACAAGGCGGCGATTGAGGTCTGCCGTGATCTCATTAAGTCTGGCAACCGCTACAGTCAGGCCTGTTCTCAGCTTCTTGCTGAAATGTATTGGCGCACCAAACAGTACGATGAGGCAGAGCATATGCTCAAAGCATTACTTGAGCACAAGCCGCTTAATTGGGTAAAGCTGTGCATGGCACGTACCATGCTGCTTAAAAAGAAGTATATGGAAGCCTCTAATTTCGCCAATCAGGTGATCAAGGCCAACAAACTGACGGTTGAGGGATACGACATTCTCGCCCAATGTTATCTGCATCAGGATATGAAAATCGATGCAGAGAAAACCATTAACCGGGCCTTAGAGCTATCGCCGATGTCGCTGGACAGACATTTTATTGCATGTGAAATCGCACGAGATAATCACAACTACGACATGCTGAAAACCAGCTGTCAGGCCATATGGGAACAGAGTAAGCGTTCTATACATCGCGATGTTGCACACCTGTGTACCTACATACGCAGTATCGTCGATATTGCCGAGCACAGTGATGAAAAACGTAAAAAGAATCGCGCTCAACAAGAAGCTATGCTGGTCTTACAACGAAGTCGCACCGATGAAGCCGTGTTGCGGCTAGAAGATGACTTTGACTACGACAGTTTCGAACAGATTATCTCGGCAAGGATCAGCGTAATTGATGGAAAGTTAATTGAAGCGAAGCGCAATTTAGCGACATCGCAAAGGCAAATCGAAACGAAATTTCAACATTACCCCATTGCGCTGGCACCGGATTCAATCAAAGTCATGTTTGATCTAGGGGAGTATGAAGAAGCCTCATCGCTTTTATCGTTAATAGAAAAAAATGAAAAGCCACTTGATAGAAACACGTTAGCAATGGTTAGCGATGAAAAGAATAAAAGCGCTAAACAGCAGAGCATGTACAGCAAGCATAACGGTGATGGCATGCGATTGTTTAATGAAGGGAAGTATGAGGCGGCCCTGGATGAGTTCAGAAAAGCACAGCAAATCGCCCCCGTTAATACCAGCGTCGCAATAAACATGCTTCAATCTATTCTCAAGATCCTCGATATGCGACACAAAGTCGATTACGCTTTAGTTGGAGAACTAAAGAAAACCTACCGTCTATTGGATGGTTTGCCGCTTAACTCACGGCATCAGCAGAAGTTGGATGAGATCCAGCACGAAATCACTCAGTATTTGGAACAAAAATGAATCGCGTTACACTTTGTCTTGTAAGCCTTTTGGCGGCCTCATTGAGTGCCTGCTCCAGCACTAAACCTTGTGAAGACATCCTGGAAGTAAAACGTCAGGAAATGGAATGCGCCCGACTTGCTAAAGTCATGAATGACAGCAGCCGTCCACAACAGGCACTAACCGCTCGAAAACGTTATGAAGAGGCCTGTCAGGACTTACGCTACTATCGCGATGACTATGACACTATATGCAAAGGCGACAACAAGCCTATCGGACAGAAAAACGACAATTAATCTACGGCACCGGTTTCTCTACAACTGGCAGTGCTGATGTTCGACGAAATGACAAACGTCCCAGTGCTGCTGTAATCGAACCAATCATTACCATGGCCGCACCAATGTAGGCCCAGACATCAAGGTCGCTGGCGACAAACTCATTTGGCCATACCCGCACCGCACCTTCCATTGCCAGGAAAGTAAACAATGGCGCAAGTGCAATAACAGCGCTTACCTTTGCTGCCTGCCAAACATGCAACGCTTCAGTGAAAGCCCCGTAAGCAACCAGGGTATTGAGACAACAAAACATCAGTGCCCAGAATTGCAGTGAGTTTAATTGTTGGATGTCGGATAAAGAGGCAAAGGGAAGCAATAGCAAAGCGCCAAAAACATAGATTAGCAGGGTCAGTTGTTTTGACGTCACCGTTTTTAATAACCGCTTCTGCACCAATGCATAACCTGCCCAGGTCAGCGCAGCACCGATAATGAAAAGTACACCGATACTGTAATCGTTTAGCCCGCTGAAGAGTAACTCAAGGTTGTGGTTAAAAAACAGCAGCAGACCCGAGAACAACACCAGCGCGCCAACCCCTTCCAATTTGGTAAACCGCTCGCCGTAAAAAACAATGCCGCCCATCATCAGTACAAATGGCGCCAGCTGGGTAAGTACCTGCACGGTTTCAGGGTTGATGTGGAGTAAGCCATACAGATTTAAAATGTAGTTGCCGACCAATCCGACAGTGGCAAGAAACACAACAATATAAAAACGCGGCGACAAGGTGCCGAACGCAGGCAATTTATTTCGAAACGCTAACCATGTTGCAACAAACACAGCTGCCAATAAAAACCGATACCAGGTTATCGTAGGACTGTCCATTTCTTGCAAAGTTAAGGTCAGAGCAACGGGCAATGCGCCCCACATGGTGGCGGTCAATAGCGCCAGCAAAAAGCCGAGCAAAGGGCGTTCCTGTGTTTCCATTCAGCATTAGTCTTCAATCAAATCTGACAAATCGTCAATAAGGTCATCAATTTCGCCAACTACATGCCTTTTCTGTTTTTCAGTCAAGGTTAAAAACATCTGTTCTAGCATTTGTTGATATAAGGTGCCGTTATGCTCGCTGTTCTCCTGCATCTGTGATGATCTAAAGGCATCCGTGTCCATCATCAACTGCGTTAGTTTTTTGCTAAATTCCGGGTCGTCATGACGAGATAACATCAATGCTTTGGCGCGCTGTTGAATAGTGCGGCGATAGGCAATCCAGTTGTCATAATTACTACGCATTTGCGCTGCATATTCATTTACCAGCTGCTTTTGTTTATCCGTAGGCCTGCCAATATAGTTTCTCAGTTGCTTAAGCATATCCTTGCTACGTTCTTCGATTCTTTCCTCATCCGAACCTTCAAAACGATCCTCTTCGCGCTCGATATTTTCCTCTTCCAATGCCGAAAACAACGCCTCTACCTGTTCATCACTTAACAATGGCGCCATGTCAACCAGCCCGGGTACAACCTTGTCGCGCAACCTCAACCAGTGGGCTCGACCTCGCTCGAAGTGAGCCTGCCATTGCTCAGCCGTGACAACCTGAGACTGCACGTCACGCTTCAGTTCCTCAAGATGCTGACGGTATGCGAGCAATTCTTCCTGACGATGCCATTGCAGCCATGCGAGCAATTTTTCGTCGGCAATGTCTTTTTGTTGATCGCTGAGCTCTACGAAGTCATCCACATACCAGTAAACCAGCCAGTCGAGATTGTTATAGGCCATTTTTGAACTACATGCAGATAGCATCAGCACGCTGCAAAAAATGAAAATAACGCGTTTTATCATGATGTCTCCTTACTCAGGTGCTGCTTAATTTACGAGTTACCTTTATACCGAGCAATAGCGCTACATGTTCACTTACACTTTAATCCAGCAGCACGTATTTGATGTTCAGCAACCGCTGCGCTAATTTGACTGTAATAATGTATAAACATGAAGTCAGTATGAGTATGCACCGCCAACATAGTTCGGCCGTTTTTGTTTTTATTTGTTTACTAATTGCAACGTCATTATCGGTAAGCGCGCAGTCTGATGAAGAGCAGATACGAGCCGTTCGCCATGCCTCCAATCAGGCGCTAAAATCGTTAGACGAATCGCTCAACATGACCTACCTCTCTGATGATGTATTGATTACTACAGGAGCAGGCGTACTGCTATCAGGAAAGCAATCACTGCAAGAATATATTGACCAGCTTAGCAACAAAGCGCCCATGTTTTGGATTAGAGACACTGAAGAGCTAGTGGTGAACAAACCCAGAGGTCTTGCATGGGAGCAAGGTGTGTGGCGCGGATATATGGCGGATGACCTGGAGCAAAACACTGTTATAGTGCATGGCAAATATGCCGCACAATGGAAGAAGACCAATGGAAAGTGGCTGATTCAGTCACAGCTGTTTGTCACCTTGAATTAAGCCATGGTGACCCATGCTCCATACTTTACGGAATGTCTTTTAATCTTGCCCATTGCACTGATACTCTCTACACAACGCAATGAATCATTGTTCAGGGAATAAACATGAAAAAAATCGCAGTACTGACGTCCGGTGGCGATGCACCAGGCATGAACGCCTGTATACGCTCGGTGGTCCTCACAGCGCAGCGTTATGGTATTGACGTCATTGGCTATCTTCATGGTTATAACGGTCCGCTTAAGCAAGAGTACATCGACTTAAACGCTTCTGATGTTGCCAATATTATCCAGCGCGGTGGCACCGTTCTGCATAGCGCCAGATGCTTAGAATTTAAGACAGATGAAGCAGCCAAAACCGCTGCTGCGAACTTAGATGAGTTAGGCGTTGAGGCATTGCTTGTTATAGGCGGAGACGGTTCTTTCAGGGGCGCTGCACATCTTGCCAACTTTTGGTCTGGCCAGGTAATTGGTCTGCCGGGCACAATTGACAATGATATCTATGGCTCGGACGCCACTATCGGCTTTTACACAGCGGTAGAAACCGCTGTCAGCTCGATCGATAAAGTGCGCGATACTGCCGATGCGTTTGAGCGTGTTTTTCTGATTGAAGTAATGGGCCGCAATGCCGGATTTATCGGTCTCGCCGCAGCGGTGGCGTCCTCCGCCGATCATATTCTATTGCCCGAATTATTCCGCACCTCCGACGACGAAATGCAGAACATTATGAATCACCTGTTATGTGCACGAGAAAGGCATGGCAACAACAGTTACATAGTAGTCGTGACGGAAAATATCTGGCCCGGTGGCGTTACAGCACTGGCCGACGAATTGAGCAAAAAAAGCGGTAGTGAAAGTCGTCCTGTTATCCTCGGTCACGTGCAGCGTGGCGGCTCTCCGGTAACACAGGACAGATTATTAGCAACCAAACTGGGGGCCTTTGCTGTCGAAGCGGCGTTAGCAGGTGAAACCAATATTATGGTGGGAGAGCAGGATATGCAGGTCGTGACCGTGCCACTGGAAAAGACCTGGAAAAAACAAAAAGCCCTCGATCCTTATCTGGTTAAAGTGGCTACTGATTTATTTGATGAAACGAAAATTCGCACATGACTACTACTACGTCTTCTCTCATTCAACACATTGCTAAGCATACCGATAGGCTGGCATCACAGGGCTTTTATGAACGCGCACTGGTGCAAAAAACGCCGTTAATACACAGCGAATTCTTGTCCCAGTTATGTGACGCTGATGTATGGTTAAAGTGCGAAAATTTGCAGCAGACTGGCAGTTTCAAGTACAGAGGGGCGGCCTCGGCGCTGCTCGCCCACCTTCCCGCGACAGAGGTGATCACCGCCAGTTCAGGCAATCACGGCGCAGCTGTGGCACTTGCTGCACAGCGTCTGGGCGTGCAAGCCTCTATTTATGTGCCGCAATCCGTCAGTCCCAGTAAAGAGAAGAAGATCCTTCAATCCGGCGCGTCTTTGCACAAAGTATCAGGTGGCTGTGAGGAGGCCGAGCGAATTGCCAGACAGGCTGCTACTGAGCAGGGAGTGCCTTATATCAGCCCGTATAACGATACAGATGTCATTGCCGGACAAGGCAGTATTGCAACCGAAGTATTTGACGAGCAGCCAAACGTCAGTACTGTGTATATCAGTGTTGGCGGCGGCGGATTGATAAGCGGTATCGGTGCATGGGCACAGCAGCATGCACCTGGCGCCAGCATGGTCGGATGCTGGCCAGCTAGTGCGCCAGTGATGCTACGCTGCATGCAAGCCGGACAAGTCATTGACGTTGTAGAGCAGGAAACACTTTCTGATGGCACTGCCGGTGGTCTTGAGCCAGGCACAGTCACTCTGCCACTGTGTCAGACGCTTATTAAACGCAGTATTGAAGTGACTGAACAGCAGATTGCCCAAGCGATGTCTGATATCGAACGCTATCACGATATGCGTATCGAAGGGGCGGCTGGTGTGGCGGTCGCCAGTGCGCTCGCTGACAAAGATAATATTACTGGCCAACAAGTGGTCATTGTGCTGTGTGGCGGCAACGTTACCACACAGCAATTTAATCAGGCATTGCCACTGTAATGCGGTTCAGGAGCGACTAGCCAGGCTAGTCTCATCCTGAATACGCACTTTCTGTCCGTTTCTGAGTCGTTCTGCACCGCGTGTGATAACACGAACATCAGTGTCTACCGCGCCAATGATTTCGATTCTCTCGCCGACACCTATCCCGGTGGCTACGGGTATTTGTAATGCGTTGTCCTGATCATCAAGGGCATAGATAAATGCACCTGCTTTACGCAGCACCAGTGCGTCTCTTGGCACCGTGGTCGCTAAGTGATAATCACTATGAGGAAGGGCCACTCTTACCGCACTGCCGATCGCAAAGTCGCCCGGCTGCAGTGCCACACGGACTTCCATCATGCGTGATGAGGCGTTGCCCACAGGAACAATGGCACGAATCGATTCCTGACGCTCAATATTGCGTCCGCTTACGGTAACTTCCATATTACTGGTCAGGTATGGCACTGCGGACAGTGGCGCGCGAATACTGGCTTCGATATTGTCCATATCGACGATGCGTAAGACATTTTGCCCCACGCCAGTGAACTCACCAGGCACCTGCAGACGCTCGACGACCATCGCTTTAAACGGCGCCTTTACTTCTGTTCTATCTAACTGATAACGGGTGAGTCTGGTATTGATCTGAGCCTGGGCCAGTTCCTGTTTTGCGACTTCCAGTTCGGACATCGCTTCGTCATATTCATCCCGTGAACCACTGTTGTTTTTTAGCATCGCAGAAAAACGCTGCTGTTTACGTTCTAACAGGTTGACCCTGGATTGCCACTTCAACACATTGGCTTCATTCTGCTCGTGCTCTAACGTTAGCCGATGATCGTCAATGCGCGCTAATACATCGCCCTTCTCTACCGATTCGCCCACTTCTGCAATCCAGATAAGACGACCAGTAACTTCTGCCGCAATATCAGCATCAACACGACTGACAACCGTCCCCGGCACCCAGATTTGCTCAGCAATCATTTCTGCTTTGGCAATGTCGGTTTCAACCAGAGGAGGCTCGGGCTCACCCGGTTGCTGAGCCTGCACAGACACCATTAATAGACTGAATGGAATCGCTAACCAGGTTTTTTTCATGTTTTTCATCGTTAATGTCCTGAATCAGAAAGAATCGTTGTTACGCTGACTTTTCACCCAGTTATTCAGCACCGGTGCGGACCCGCCGCTCACAGACTGTTGGAGAGAAGTGTTGCGTTGAGCTAACTGCAATAAAGTCGGAAGTAATAAAAGCGTAAATAGCGTACTGAACAGCATGCCGCCGACAATCACCGCGGCGAGCCCACGATAGATCACGCTGCCTGCACCGGGCATCAACAACAATGGCAACATACCAAACAGTGACGTCAAGGTACTCATAAAGATGGGCCGCAGCCTTAAAAGCAACGCCTGATGCACAGCTTCGCGACGAGATAGTCCATCGCGCTCCCCGTTCCGGGTCTGATGAACCAGTAAGATTGCATTATTCACCACCAGTCCAAGAAGAATAATAAAACCAATCATGGTTAGCAGATCGAGTGGCTGGAAAGTCACCAGATTCAATACTCTGATGGCGATAACACCACCCACTGTAGCCAGAGGAATACTCAACACTACCATCAGCGAATCTGCCAACGAACGGAACAGCCCGGCCATCAGAACGAACAGTAATGCCATTGCAAATATAAAGTTCTGACTCATCGTGCTGACAATTTTGTTTAAGCTATCAGCACTGCCGCCATAGTTGATTGCGCCATCGGTTGGCATCAGCGCCATGATTTTAGGCTCAACATCCTGTTTGATGATAGTCATGGCCTCTTCAAGAGACATGCCATCTGGAGGGTTAACAGACAGTGTCAGAGTGCGGCGACGATCAATGCGCTGAATTTGGCTTGGTCCAACGGCACGCTCCATTTCAACCAGATCGCCCAGCTGTACCATTTCTCCGCTCGGAGTCATGATAGGCGTCATCGATAAATCTTCCGGGGTCTGCCACGGTTCGGAGCGGAAAATAATATTCATCCGTTTAATACCGTCGAAGTACTCGCCAACGTACATGCCATCACCCATCGCGCGCACCAAGTTGGCCATACGCGTGCGGTCATAGCCGACCTCCATAATGCGCGAATCATTGGGATAGAAGCGCAGCTCTGGTTCACTCTGTTCTAGCTGCGGATTGGCTCGCACGTTTGCACCAGGGAAAGCCTCTCGTAGCAGGTCCAGTCCAGCCATTGCAGCCGATGTCAGCATCTCCTGATCGGTTGCTTGTAGTCGCACGTCAATGCTGCGGCCATTGCCAAACCCGCCGAACAGATTGCCCTGCATGGCAAACGCCTGAGTATCCGGTAAATCTTTCAATATCTCGTTTCGAACAATCTCTTCCAGCTCTTTAACACGACTTTGGTCTTGAACCCTGACGCCCAGCGTGCCGCCGTTCGGCCACGAGATAATGTAGTAATTTTTGAGCGCCGGCTGCGCGTCACCATCCATATAAGGCTGCAGGCGTTCAACAACCTTTTGCAGCACTTCTTCAGCAATGAAATCATCAGATGCGCCGGCCGGAAAATTGAAGAAGGCATCAACAGCGTCTCGTTTTACTGGCGGCAAATAATCTAATTTGGGCATGAGCAGATACGTCGCGGTGAGCGGCACAACCATTAATACCGATGCGGTTACCCACATCTTTCTTCGTGTGGATGTCAGTGACATTACCGCACCTGCGATGCCACTCCACACGCCTTGCAGACGGTCGACCGGCAGGGAACCCGGCAGCCAGCGGCTGGCAACGACAGGTAATATAGTCACGGCAACAACGAAGCTTATCAGTACTGCAATCGCAATAGTCAGTGCTAAATCAGCAAATAGCTGACCTTCCACATCCCGTAAGAAAATGACCGGAATAAATATCGCCACTGTAGTTGCCGTTGACGCTAGCAGTGCACCAAACACCTGTTTGGTGCCTTCATAGGCGCTTTGCTGAACATCACTGTGCTGGCGTTTAAGTCTGACAATATTTTCCAGCACCACAATGGCCGCATCCAGTACCATGCCGACGGCGAACGCGAGTCCGGCCAATGAAATCACATTCAGTGAACGACCGGTTATTTGTAATACGATAAACGTGCTGAGCAATGAAATAGGTATGGCCAACGCGACAATCAGGGTGGCGCGCATCTGGCGCATAAACCACCATAAAATGCCCACCGCCAGTAATACCCCAACAATCAGGTTGCTACTGACCAGGTTAATAGCACGGTAGATAAACACCGACGCATCGAAAGACTGCGCCATGGTCAATTGCTCGTCACTTAGCAATGTATCATTGAGGGTTGCCACCCGCTCCTTGACGGCCTCTAGCGTGGCAAGCACGTTCGCATTGCTCTCCCTATCGATACGGATTGATATCGCACGATTGCCGTTTTGCACGCTAAAGTTCGCGCCATCTGCCCGCTGAATACGAATATCTGCGATGTCACCCAGTTTGATAGGACTGCCATCGCGCCATTCGAGGATCATTTCCTTCATGTCCTGAGGAGCGTATTTGCCTTCAAAACGCATGGTATATTTACGCCGGCCAACATCTACAAAGCCACCGGAGACGTTATTCGCGCTGCCCAATAACCGTGAGATATTGGTCAGATCAACACCAAACTCAGCCGCTCGGTAGGGATCGAAGACAATCTGAAACTCTTCAGCTCCGCCGATGCCACTTTCCATCCGTACCCGAGATACGCCGGGAATTGACTCTAATTGTGGTCTGACGGCATCTTCAAAAAACGTGACATAGCTGGCAATGTCGTTGGTGTTACCCGGCAATTTCTGTAAAAAGAAATAGGTCAGCGCTGGGGTACCACCGCCCCACCCGCCTAGCATGATATTGGGAGATAACGCATCACGAGGCAGTGGTGGGATCCGGTTCATACGGCTGATCACTTCAATCAACGTTTTTTGCATGTCCGTTTCCAAACCGAACTCGAGATTAATCCAGGCATTGCCCTGATTGGCCCAGGCGCTCATATTCTCTAATCCCGGCAGTCCCTGTAAGACCTCCTCCTGAGGTTCGAGTATTTCCGACTCAATTTCCTGAGGAGAGGCGGCGCGCCAGAATGTCTGGACAGAAATTCTGGGCCTTTCAATGTCTGGAAACAGTTGAACGGGTAGCTCCATCAGACTGATGATGCCCAAAAAGGCTATGATGCAGACCGCAATCCCAACTCCGGTTGCGTTTTTTATCGCCGCTTTAGTAATGTCCATGATTTTTCCGATACAGGCATGGCAAAAAAGATAGATGCACTATAGGTCGATTAGAGACAGTAAAAAGTTTAAATCCCTATGCTGTCGATTAACTGCGACGGTTAACTGAAATGTGTCAAAGTGTAAAAACGTGCCACGGCCAACCATCGAAAAATGCCGACGAAAGTGAAGACGACTGGCATCTTTGTGCATGAGGTTCTACAGTTGCAAAAGATGAAACGGAATGACCCTATCTAAGACGTTTTGATGAGTGAGCACCTTGACCATTTTCTGGAGCGCGTCCCATTCGGTCTTGCGATCGTACACAAAAACGGCACTATCGATCGGATAAATACCCACCTTTCTGCCATGTTGGGCTATGAGCCCCATGAGTTAAAAGGTCAGCAAATAGAAACGCTGTTACCAGAAGCCTCTCGCAACAAACACATTAAACTGCGCCAAAGCTATTACAAAGACCCTACGATGATTGCAATGGGACGCGGACGGGTACTGTCTGCGCGTTGTAAAGACGGCAGCCTTCTACAGGTCGAAGTGCTACTCGACTACCAGCAAGATGAATATGTACTGGTCACCGTTATTGACGTATCCGAGCGTGAAATGTCACTGGAAGCGCTGCGGGAAACACAAAAAATCAATAAAACCGGTACCTGGCGCTTTGACTTGGTGAAAAATGAAGTGTGGTGGTCGCCAGAGTTGTTTCGTATTTTTGACCTGCCGGTGTCCGACCTCGCTCCCCCTTACGACACGCATCGCGCTTTGTTTACAGAAGAATCATGGCAAAGGCTTGAACCTGCAGTGGCGCGGGCGGCTGAGAAAGGTATTCCGTATGAGCTTGAACTAACGTTAAAAGCAGAAAATGGTGCAAATCGGGTGGCTGTCGCCCGCTGCCAGCCACGCAAAAATAAAGACGGCAAAGTGTTCCAACTGGTAGGTACCTTTCAGGACATTACGGAGCTGGCTGCAACACAAGTTGAACGTGACCAGCTTTTTGAGCGTCTCACAATGGCTCAGAACGCCGCTGGCATCGGTGTATGGGAATGGCTATTTAACGAGAACGCTTTCCTGTGGGACGACCATATGCATCGAATCTATGGGTTATCTAAGGGCAACATTACCTATAATGACTGGGCTGCTTGTGTCCATCCCAGTGACATTAAAAGAGTAGAGAGACAGCTCAACAAAGCAATACAAAATCAGCAGGGCTTTAAAAGTCACTTTCGCATCATTAAGGATAATGCAACACACTATGTACTAACCTTCGCCAGCATCAGTGATAACCGTCTACTCGGCGTGGCAATGGATGTGACAGAGCCGACCCGGCTTCGTGAGGAGGCGCGTAAGCTTAACAATCTGGAGTCATTAGGTGCGTTGGCTGGCGGAATTGCGCATGATTTCAATAACCAGCTCGCCAGCATCAGTGCTCGCGCAGAGTTACTGTTACACAAAGAATTTGATGCGAAATTTGTCAAAAAGATCGGAAAAGAGCTTACCCAAGCGGTGGAACGCGCCTCAGGCCTGACCAAGCAATTACTGACCTTTGCCAAGGGCGGCTCGCCACTTCGTGAGAGCGCTTCAATTGAAGAGCTGGTCATACAAACCGTTGAGTTTTCGCTTCACGGTGCAAATCTGACCGTAAACTATGATTTTGAAAAAAACCTTCATAATGTCGAGATCGACCCACTTCAAATTGGTCAGGTTATTCAGAACATTGTCATTAATGCCATTCAGGCAATAAAAGCCGATTCAGGACAGTTAACCATTACCGCACGCAATATCACCGGCTATTCGGATGATGCACCAGACCAGCTGCAGGAATTTGTTGACCTGGTGATAGCAGACAATGGCCCGGGCATTCCGGAAGACGCGTTAAGCAAAATATTTGACCCCTACTTCACCACTAAAGAAGATGGCCATGGCTTAGGATTGTCTATCTGCCACTCCATCATTAAACAGCATCAGGGCGATATTCATGTACACTCGCAATTAGGCAAAGGCTGCCAATTCACTATCCGCCTGCCTGCAACGGATAAACAGCAACCTAACGAGAAAGACACAAAACCTGTCTCCCAGCATACAGGAAAAATTTTGGTAGTAGATGATATGGTAGATGTGCTGGAATCTACGCAGGCTATGCTTGAGGCGCTCGGTTATGAGTGCACCATTGCCGAAACTGTTGATGAAGCATTACGACTATTTGAACAACAACATATTCCTGACGACCCCGTTCTCTGTGTTATTACCGATCTCACTATGCCCGGCAGCGGTGGTGGCCTGGAAGTGCTGAAACGGGTGAAGCAGCTTGACCCCACTGTCAAAGTAATTGTGACCAGTGGTTATACCGGTAAATTACAGGAACAGACTGATCAAGCATTGACGTTTGACGGCAGCTTGCCAAAGCCCTGCACACTCAGCTCCATGCAAGCCGAGATAGAGCGTGTCACGGGATAGTCTTTTTCAGCAAAAATGAAGCTTATAGACTGATTTCTGTTCGCAGAGTAAACACGACTGCATTACTGCGATCTGGCGCTGCAGCAGGGCTGAGGATCAGTTGTAAATCCGGTTTTATTGCCAGCATGTCATTAATCTGAAAACGATAAAACAGTTCGAATGCGGTCTCGCTCTCAGCCAACTCAGCGTGCGCCAATGAGCTCGTTTCAATATGTGAAATTCCTATCCCCGTCATATCAGATGCACGTTGAAAAGGTGCATTCCACACCACACCCGCACCAGCGTGCCAAACTATTTCCGCTACCTCATCATCCGCTGTACCAAGTTGCACAAACCAGCTACTTCCCTGACTTGCAAACAGCGAGCTATCAATGCCCCCTTCCGCTAGCAGATAGCCACCCGAAGTCCCCTCTTTAACACGCAGATTGTTTAGCGTAGGAATCTCTCCTGTCTGATACCACATGCCTAACTTCGTCACAAAAGTCGAAAATTCACTGCGCCATTCAGAAATGAAAAAACGTTCATTAAATTGATTGTCGGGATCAGAAAACACAGCGGCACTGAGGCTATTTGCCGGATTAATGTTGATAAATGCAGCGGCGCCCAAAGTAGGTAATGGATAAGTGGGCATAAAGGTGATGGTTGGACTAAAGCCCATGGAAGAGTTTATGAATTCCCCTGCATTGTCGCTGAAGGCAAAATCATTATTGGCATCCATCTGCCCAAATTTGAGCGTCAGACCATTATTCACATCTTTTTGCAGATATATTTCATACAGTTTGCTGAATGCGGTTTCGTCAATATTCGAATAGGCCTGCAAATCGCCGCTTTCTTCACTGCCATTTTCTCCACGCAGCGCCTGCGCATTGGCTACAAAACGCCACGACTCGTATTCCACAGCGTAAGTGACTGATGCCAAGGATCTAGTCGCACCATTGCCCTTGTTTTCTCCAGACAACAGCACACTGCTGTCGTTAATCAGGTCAACAGTGACGTCGTTTGCCTGACTGTCATTGGCAACCCCAAGGGTGATCAAAAATAATCCTGTAGCAGTAGCAAACTTACTGTTTCTAAACAGCGTCATGGATAGTCTTAGGTAGAATAACGGTGAAGGTTGTGCCCTGATTTTCAGCGCTTTCGCAACGTATTGAACCCTTTAATAAATGGTTGACTTCGTTATAGACAACATACATACCCAGCCCGAGGTTACTGCCACGGTCGGTGGTATAAAATGGTTCAAAAACTTTCGCCAGCACATCTTCAGACATACCGACACCGTTGTCAGATACCGTTATGTAAATGTCTTGCTGCTGCTCTGATACACCGATATGGATAATAACCTTCTCACCCGCGTGTTTACTCGCATTTTCAATAAGCTGTGTTATGACCGATGTCAGCGTGTCGGTGTACGTCGTCAGTTCAATATTTTCCGTGCAGGCAATGGAAATATTATCAGTGCTGATATTGGCAAAACGTGCGCACACGTCATTTTTGATTGTGTTTAACAGTGGGTTTAACTGTACGCGTTTAAACTCACTGGCCGACTGATCTGCGGAGATTTTCCTAAAACTTTGAATAATATCAATCACTTTTCGAAGACTTGACTGAGCAAGCTGCAGCGACATGCCTGCTTTATCTTTAAACTGGCTGAATAGGGTTTTTGTCAACGAACCTTGCTCTGCGTGGGTAAACAGATCGCCCAGTTCATGCTTTAGGGTAGACAGCGCGGTCACGGCATTACCCACCGGCGTATTTAATTCATGTGATACACCTACCACGACAGTACCCAGTGATGCCATTTTTTCCGATTCGACTAACTGTGCCTGCATACTCTGCAAGTACTCGTTACTCTCTCTCAGCGCTTCTGTGCGCTCTGCAACCCTATCTTCGAGTGTTCTATTGAGCGCTTTTAATTCTGCTTCGGTGGCTTTGAGCTGATGGATATTTTTAGTCGTGCCACTTAACTGGATCGGTTGCCCCTTAGCATTGCGCGATACGACTTTGCCACGATCCTGAAGCCACACCCACTCACCATTGTTCATTCTGGCCCGATACAAGTATTCAAATTGCTTTTGCCCTTTAGCCAGCTTTTCAGAAACCGTCTGGCGCATTAATGTCAGGTCGTCTGGGTGAATATCTGCGCGTTCAGTATCTGAGAACAACCAGGAATCATTGACGTCCCTCTGCAAATAGTCGAATGGGTTTTGTCTCATGACTTTGCGCTTTTGCAGATCGATGGTCCATAATTCGTCGCCGCTGGCCCAAAGTGCTAGCTTTAACTGCTTACGCTCGGCCAGTTTTCTAAGCTGCAAACTCACGATAGTGGCAACGATACTTAACAATACCAATAGGTACAGCGTATATGCCCACCAGCTTCGCCATGGCGGCGGTAGCACGGTTACCGTGACCGACGCGCCCTGCTCGTTCCATACGCCTTCGCTATTTGCCCCTTTTACATTGAAGACATAAGTACCCGGGTCCAGATTGGTATAGGTCGCTCGACGTCGATAACCAATGTCGTTCCAGTTTTTATCATACCCTTGCAGCTTGTAGGCATACTGATTTTTCTCAGGGTTATGGTAATCCAGGGCTGAAAACTCGATGGAAAACATCGATTGTTGATGGGTCAGCGTGATCCGTTCGGTTACCGATATATCAGCAGTCAACGGTGAGTTTTGCGCACCGACAATTGCCGACTGATTGGCAATCTGAAAGTCGGTCATGACGATAGGAGGCACATCATTGCTGCTGACGATGTCTGCAGGATTAAAGATGACCAGACCGCCAACGCTACCAAATGCAAGTTCGCCCGTGCTGAGTTTGCGGGCCGCGCCAATGTTGTACTTATTACTTGATAAGCCCGCCACGTCAGAAAAGTTAATACAGTTATTTGTATTTGGGTCGAATCGACACAACCCGTTAAAGGTGCTGAGCCATAAAAATCCACGATTATCATTCAATATCGCAGTCACCACATCATCTGGTAAACCGTCTTCAGTATCAAACGCGGTAAATGTTTGTGTTTCAGGATCGAAGCGATTTAGGCCTCCACCACGCGTCGCGATCCACATCGTACCCTGCTCATCCTGATTGATATGCAACACGATATTATTATTCAGACTGCCGATTTTATCCTGCTGATAAAAGTAATGAATGAACTCTCCTTCCTGTGCGCCCATCTTTACCAGCCCATCACTGCTGCCAAACCAAAGCGCCCCATCCCGATCTTCAAAAATCGACCAGACAAATTGCGAGGGGAAGCTATCTGGCTGATTTGGCTCAGGCATGTAGTTTGAAAACGTGTCTGAACGCGGATCATATTTCAATACGCCATCACCTATTGTGCCTAACCACAGGTTATCGCGGCTATCTCTGAAAGCGCTCCAGACAATAAGATCGTTGAACGAGGTTTGTCCCTGATTGCCAGAGACAAGTCGCGTGATGGCGTCACGTTGTGGGTCTAGAATACTGATAGGTGCCTGCCATGCACCAATCCATAACTTATTCGTTCGGTCGAAGGTGGCTGACAGCACGGCATTACCTGATAGTGACTGGGGATTATTTGGCTGTGCCAGGTAATGACGAAACTGGCCGGATTGCCTGTCAAATACATTTAAGCCACCGCCGTCCGTTCCAATCCACAATTTACCTTGCTTATCTTCATTGATAGTCAGCACGGAGTTGTGAGACAGGCTATTCTCCTGCTGAGGATTGGTTTGATAAGACGTGAACAGATTTTTTCTGTGATCGACATAGTTTATGCCATCGGGAAACGCACCTAACCACCAGTCATTATTCTCATCCCGATAGATACTGGAGGGGAACTCTCCTTCAAAACTGCTCTGTTGAAAGGGGTTGTTGCTGTATGTCGTGTACGTCTGTTGTTCAGGGTCAAGCACAATCAAAGCTTCTCCCGTTGCCAGCCAGAGATCCCCTTCTTCAGAGAAGTCAATGTCAAGAATATCAACGTTTTCGAGGCCAGAAAATTGTACTCTCCGTACCCGCCCCGTCTCTCGGTCAAGCAAATTCAGACCACTGAATGTACCTACCCATAAACGTTGCTGCTTGTCTTCCCTGATCACTCTGATTCGATTACTCTCAAGGCTCGTCTCATCGCCCCAATAGTGGTAGTACGTTACAAAACTATCCTGCTCAGGCTGGTACAAATTCAGTCCATGGTCTGTACCAATCCAGATGTTGCCCAAATGATCCTGTGCCAATGCGTTGATGGTGTCATTGCTCAGACTGTCAGGCTTTTCACTATCATATCGGTAGCGGGAAAACGTCTGAGTATCGACGTTAAAGCGGTTGAGCCCGCCACCGTACGTACCGGCCCAGATGTTACCTTTATCGTCTTCTACTATCGCTTTTACAATATTGCTGCTGATGCTGTTCTGGTCTTCGGGATCATGTAAAAAATGCGTAAAGGTCTGGGTCTTATAATCGAAACGATTCAGCCCATAATCGGTGGCAATCCACAGCAGCCCCTGCTGGTCTATCAGTAAGTCCCAGATACTGTTATTACTCAGCGTTTTCGTATCTGCGTTATTATGTTTGTATATGCGCAGACCATAACCATCGTAACGAGCCAGACCATCGGAGCCACCAAACCACATGAATCCGCGCTGATCTTCAATGACCGCATATATGGTGCCAACTGAACTAATTGCTTCTGATTGAAGTTTGCTGAAGTACAGCGCGTTTTGGTCATTTTCTGCCACAACAAGCTTATTTTTTTGCTCAATACGGAGCTCATTATCTAACGCATCGCTGATATCAAACGGGGAAGGTGAGCGGGCAATCAGGGTATTAAACCCAAGCACGTTGCCACCATCGGTATCAATGTTGAACTCTACTACAGACTGATGATTGGCATCGCTATCCTGAACAATCCGCGGGGCTATCTCAGTACAACAGCTCCAGGCGGGCCAATACGGGTTTAGTTCATCGTCAAACAGAGTTAACAATCGGCCTTTTTGCTGATGATCAATAAAAACGTTATCAATACGGTATACCGCGCCCTTGCCCGCTTGCCAGCTAGGAAAAATCAGTACCTTATCAATGGCGTTTAAATCAATTCCGGCAAAGAAGCGCGACAATGTAAGCAGATCGAATCGATAACGGCGCCATTCTCCTACCGATGGCTCCCCTCCGGCAGACAACGCGTCATCCAGCAGCAATTCCATAGATTGTTCTTGCTGATTGGCTTCAAGTTTAAAGAACCACTTTGCACTTGGGTCTTGTGGAGGCGTGACGACTTTAATGTCAAATTGAATAAACGTGTTGGCAAGTGCTGCAGAAGGGTTGCTTTGTACCGCAGATAATGACAGCAGAGGCAACGCTGCCAGCGTAACCAGCAGCGAAAAGGGAAAAAGACAACGCAGCGTGTTTATCAAGCTGATGTTTCACCTCTGCCACATTTAAACGGTCGTTAATGTATAAAATTAACCAAAACCGGCAGAAATGAAAACAGTTGTTTTATGGTGATGGCAACATCACACCCGGATCATCTCTTTAACTCGGTCGCGATGACTGCGACTCACCTTCAGCTCTGTGCCATTATGTAGCACGATGTGGTATTCACCGCTCACATGGCTGACCAGCTTTTTAACAAATTTAATATTGGTTAATGCGGAGCGATGCACACGCACGAAACGATTAGGATCCAGGTCCTGTTCCAACTCTTTCATTGTTCGACGCATGATATGCGTGCCATCTGTCGTATGCACGCACATGTAATCACCTGCCGCATCTATCCATTGAATGTCGCTGACCGGTACCCTGGTCACCTCTGTGCCATCTTTGATCGCCAGAATTTCCGGGTAAGACGGTGAGTCGATTCGTTCACCATCGGCTAAACGGCGCAGGATATCTTCGCAATCATCGCCGGTAAAATCAGCCACCAGAGACACCAGCTTTTGTTTGTGTTCGCCTTCTTTATGCATGCTAAAGTAATCTTTCACTTTTTTTACCGCATCCATCAGGCGTTGTTCATCTACGGGCTTAAGCACATAATCCAGCGCGTGAATATCAAATGCTTTAATGGCGTAATTATCAAAAGCAGTCACAAATACAATCAACGGGATCGGCTGTTTGAGCTCCTGCAGTTTGCGGATGACCTGAAAGCCATTCAGGCCTGGCATCTGGATGTCGAGAAACACCACATCGGGTTGTAATCTGGGAATATCCGTTACCGCATCTATGCCATTCTGGCACTCCCCTAATAATTCGACGCCTTCAATCTCAGACAGCCTTAGCGCCATTCCTTTCCTGGCCAGTGGTTCATCGTCCACCACCAGTGCTTTTATTGTCTCAATCGCCATAATGTTCCACTTCAAATGGGATTCGGATGCTGACCTTTAATCCGGTCGGTTTATTGTGTTCAATCACAAACGAATAATTACTGTTATATAAAGACTGTAGTCTTTCCTGAATATTGGGCAAGCCGACACCATTTTCACGGCTCAGTTTACCGTCAACAATATCGGCGCCAGGCCCGTTGTCCGACACCTCAAGCAACAAGTCACGTCCAAAGTGTTTGGCACTGATACAAATCCTGCCACCCTGCTCAAGTTTGGAAATAGCATACTTTATCGCGTTCTCAATTAAGGGCTGCAGGATCATGCTGGGAACCAGCGCATCATTGCACTTTTCGCTGATATCCCACTTCACCTCTAATCGCTCGTCGAAACGCACTTTTTCAATTTCGAGATACAAAGACAGCGCTTTGATTTCCTGCTGAAGCGGTACCTTTTTAATCGGATCGTTATCCAGGGAGTAACGCAAGAAATCACTCAGACGGCTGACCATTGCATCTGCGGTTTTATTCTCTTTCATCAGAATAAGCGTAGAGATGGCATTTAAGGTATTAAACAGAAAATGCGGGTTGAGCTGATAGCGCAGCATTTTCAGGTGCGCCTGGTGCGCCATCGTCGATGCAGTGAGTGCATTCTGCTTCTCTTTCTGCAACATCTGGAAGTTTTTAATACCGAAATAAAGCCCGGTCCAGCAGACAATCATGACCAGCGAATTAATGGTATTAGTGAAGTACTGGAACCACTGTTCAGGCTCCCAGCCGTGTTTATAAATTTCCCATAGGGTAATGTTCTTGGCGACGGTCCACAGCAACGCAACTATGTACGCGCTTGCGCCAACAATCAGCAAACTCGGCACAAAGTCTTTGTTCCATGCCCAGCGGTACACATAGCGAAGAGGAATGGTAAATAGCCAACCAGCGTACGCGTTCAACAAAATAACAAACACCCACACGGTGCGCATATCGTGCAGAAAGGAGCCAATATAATAAATTAGCGCGAAACCAAACCAGCCACCTGTGTGCAATGTCCAGAATAGTCGGTCTTTGTTTTCGAACAATCGCTGCCAGTTAATTACTAACATAGTCTTTCCGTAGAGTTTACTGACCCCATAATAACGTGAAGCCAGCACTATGGCTGGCTATTAGTCTCAGGATATCGGGCGTCTGTCTCAGTAGGTGATATTCATGCGTTTTAACCAGTGCACCCACCACCAAGCCGGCCCTACCAGTAAAAAGGTCAAATCCTCAAAAAACGACGGTTTCTTGCCTTCAATTTTGTGGCCAACAAACTGCAAAATCCACATCACCACGAACAGTGCGAGACAAAACTGCCACACGCTGATATCAAACTTCACCAGTAACTGGATAACCCCAAATGAGGCAAGCGTAAGCAGGGTCATAGCGGCACCAATTGGCCCCGACAGTTTGAAATAGTAGTACAACACGGGAATGGCCAGAATGTGCGCCCAGGTCACATCGAATTGGGCAATAAATTCAGGCACGGGAATTGACCAGATGAGGCCGATAGTGACGAGGTAAATACTCGGCACGGCAATCGCGTGAATAAGCACGTTGGTTTTATTCTGGTGACTTTCACCGTATTTATTTAGGAGAGCATCAATGTGTCGCATGGTGATGAATGTTTGACTTGTTAACTACTTGTTAATGCAAGTTAATCACATAGTTGTCGGTAAGCGCAATATCTGTTCAGTCACGCCGACTTCTATAAAATCATTAATTGTTGCAGCAAACTGTTAACGATTTCAGGCTCCGCATCAAACTTCGTGCCGTAATAAATATGGGTCTCATCCAGTTTGCTATTTTTCACTTCTCCATTAAGCTGGATTTGGTTGTCATCTGAGCCTATTACCAGGGTCACATTGGTCCCTGCGGCCAGACGCTGACGATCTTTCTTCCTGCGTAATGCAAACTGACAGCCATGTTTGGAAATGTCGCGAATACGGGCATTGGCGTAAAGTTCGTCCTGCTGGTCACGTAACAATACGTCCGTTGAGATGCTGACTTTAGCGCGGTTTTCACTGCGCAGCCCCTGGCATTGAATCGACAAAGGGAAAGAGGTAAAAACGAGGTGGCTGGGTTTCGTCAGCACCAGTAGAATTTTCACCTTAAACGCCACCACTTCACCCGCTTCATCTTCAAGAATGAAACGCACGACCATGCTATTATCTGCATAAATGGCGTCACGCATGCTGCCCCATTTGTTTTCATCAGGAAAACGCATGATGAGGTTTTTGGTTCCGTCCATGCCCACAAACTCGGTTCTGACCCGCTTGATCGCTTTTGGCGTTTTGACCTGAATATCTAATGGCATACCTGGACGCAAAGAGCGTAACTTGCGAAGATCTACGTTCGAAAGGCCGACTTTTTCTTGCAGAATTGCCATTTAACCTCACTTATTATCGTGTCGCATTCAGCTGCTTAATGCATATCAACACGATGAGTCCCTTTAATACTAGTATAAGACCATGAATATTACGCAATTTTCATGCAAGTCGGATCGAAAATACAACACCTTTCCGTATACTTGATCAAAA
This sequence comes from Aestuariibacter salexigens DSM 15300, assembly GCF_000429145.1. Lineage (GTDB taxonomy): Bacteria > Pseudomonadota > Gammaproteobacteria > Enterobacterales > Alteromonadaceae > Aestuariibacter > Aestuariibacter salexigens. The sequence continues at coordinate 343,728 of NZ_AUBH01000001.1, read as the reverse complement.
AGAAAACAAATACATGACTATGACCGAGACAATTCACTATTCTGTTACCCCTGTTTCCATAGCTGAGCACCTTGTTGAGGTCAGACTTGCGCTGCCTGTATCTGAAAAACAGGGTCACACCCTTAGTCTTCCCGCCTGGATACCAGGCAGCTATATGATCAGAGATTTTGCCCGTCATATCATCACCTTTACGGTTACTGATAGCGACGGTCACCGCGTTGAATGGAAAAAGACCGATAAGCAAACCTGGCAAATTGCACCCCACCACAGTCCACTCACCGTTACCTATCAGGTTTATGCGTTTGATTTATCTGTTCGCAGTGCATACCTGTGTGACGACTATTGTTTTTTCAACGGTACCAGTATGTTTTTGCATGTCGAAGGTTTGCAGCACGAGCCCTGTAAGGTCAGGTTTGCACGTGGTTGTTGTCCTGACTCATGGCACGTGTTTACCACTTTGTGCGAGCAAGCTGCGAGCGCCTCGTACGATTTTGTCGAGTACACGGCTGCTGATTATGATGAACTTATCGACCACCCCGTATTGTTCACCGACGCCAAACAGCACGCCTTTCATATTGACGGTATAGATTTTGAGTTAATTTTCTGCGGAGGTCACCAGGCGGATGTGGGGAGGATCACACTAGATGTGAAAACGATTTGCGAACATCACCTGACGTTTTTTGGCAGTAAGCCGGATATCGATCGCTATCTGTTTATGACACTGCTCAGTGACAATGGATATGGCGGTCTTGAACATCGCAGCTCCACGGCACTGATGTTTCCACGACTGGAGTTACCCGGTCCACAACATGTAAATGAAATGACAGATGGCTATGCCAGTTTTCTTGGCTTGTGTAGCCATGAGTTTTTTCATACCTGGCACGTTAAACGCATCCGACCCAGCGCACTGCAACATGCGAACTTGCAACAAGAAGTCTACACCCCACAGTTGTGGATATATGAAGGTTTCACTAGCTACTATGATGACTTGAGTCTGGTGCGATGCGGCGTCATTAGCGCAGATAAATATCTGGAACTACTAGGGCAAAATCTGACGCGCGTGCTGCGCAACCAAGGCAGATTTAAGCAATCAATAGCGGAATCCAGCTTTGATGCCTGGACCAAGTTTTACAAACAAGATGCCAGTGCAATCAATAACATCGTGAGTTACTACACTAAAGGTGCGATTGTCGCATTAGGTCTTGACCTGCTAATACGCCAGCAAAGTAACCATGTATACAGTCTGGATACCATTATGCGCATGCTATGGGAGCGATATGGTCAGCACAACATCGGCACCTCCGATGATGTCATTAATACTCTGTGTGCTGAGTTACTGGGCGTGAACGTCGACGGTTATATCCAAACTGCGGTATACGGCAGCGAAGATGTGCCTATCGGTGACCTCTTAGAACATGTTGGCATACGCCACCATTTGAGGGCAAGAAACAGCGCATCTGATAAAGGCGGTAAAGCCAGCGAAAAAGTGTTCAACAGAGATTTTGGCGCAATATTTAGCGGCAAGGAAACCGGCGTCGTGCTGAATCAGATTATTGAAAATAGTCCCATCGCCACAGCGGGCGCAATGATAGGTGATTTGCTCATCGCCATTGATGACTGGCAAGTAACGGCTACCAATCTTTACGACGTACTACAGCGCCTACCTGAAAACCAATCAGTAAGCTTGCTTGTGCTGCGACAAGGCCGCGTAAAACACCTCAATATGATCGTTTCGCCCGCGGTTCAGGATACGGTATACCTGTCGATTCAAGACCAGCAAAAGGCACAGCGCTGGCTGACACCGCAGCAGTAAAATCAGGATTAATATTTGATCGTAAAGGGCGTGAACTCAGTTTGCTTGTCGAACACATCTACCTGTTCGACTTTTTTGAGATGGTTGACCACTTTGTAGGTAACCGGAGTCAACAAGGCCTCCCATAACACCTTTAATACATAGTTGGTCGCCATCACTGTCACCAGAAGCTCGTTGGACCATACGCCATAGAAGGCCAGCGGATAAAAAATCAGGGTATCTACACCCTGGCCCGCAATGGTTGAACCAATGGTGCGTTGATAAAGCGCTCGACCACCCGACGCCACTTTCATTTTGGCCATCACAAACGCATTGACGATTTCACCTGCCCAAATCGCCACCAGAGATGCAAATACAATCCGTGGTGCCTGACCAAAATTCAGTGCAAACACTTCTTGCATGTTGGTATCACCCACTGCCACATTCCAACTGTCGGCAGGCGGAATAGCGGTGATAAAAGCGGCCATGCCTGCGGCAAAGGCGGCACAGAAAAACCCTGCCCAGATAACCCGTCGTGCGCGTGCGTAGCCATATACTTCGGTCAATACGTCACCAAGCACATACGAAAGAGGAAAAAACAAGATCCCCGCGCCAAAGGTAAAGCCCGCCACGGTCGCCACTTTACCCGCGCCAATAATGTTGGAGCAAACAATGATAACGCAGGTCGCCACCATCACCAGGTCATAGTATTTAAACCTGTGCTGATGTAGCTCTGTGGCTTGCTCAATCTTGTGTAGCATTCCACCTTTCCAGTATCGCGGTCAGCGAGCCGTCTGCACGCATGGTCGCCAGTCTCTCGTCAAACTGCTGCTGCAACGTTTTGTCTCTTACGATGGCACCATAGGATTTTTTCTCAAAAATGGGATGCACTGCTAATTCCAGTTGTGGATAAAGGTTTTTCATAATCGTTGTCAACAACAACCTTTCTCCGATCACAACGTCGGTTTTATTATCCGCCAGCAACTTGAGTTGAATCTCTCGCTCAGCAATTTCGGTGTAACGTTCGCCTGTTACAGCAGCAGTAAACGTCTCGCCCAGCACCGCACGCGCATGTTCGTAAGCAACGATAATTTTACCGGCCAGGTCACTGTACTCATTAATACTCAACTCTCGATTTGCCAGTGTGACGGCAACATCCTGAAACGGTAAATAAGTTTGTGTGCGATGTCCTTCGTTCGTGTCAAACGCTGCAGGACTCGCTATATCGTACTTGCCCTGATTGAAGTCTTTAATCAGTCGCTGATAAGTCAACAAGTAGAATTCCGGCTGGTACCCTAACCCGTTTAATACTTGCTTAATGATATCAACATCTATGCCTACCACGCCTTTATCTTGCTGGTAGTAAGCCCATGGCGCCCCAACGTTAAGTGCTACGCTAAGCGTCTTGTCATTCGCCCACGTAAAATGACTGATTAGCAAAAATAAAAGCAGCATGCGAGTCATGTACAGCACTCTCATTTTAAACGACTTAATCTCTTGGCGGGACAAGTAGCGCAGGATCTAAGCGCTCATTAAACCAGTTAATACGCCAGTCAAGATGAGGACCTGTGGCCCGGCCAGTGGCACCGATTTCAGCCACTAACTGCCCCTGAGTTACTGATTGTCCCTGCTCAACATGGCCTTTGGAGAGGTGTAAGAACGTCGAAGAAACGCCTAGCCCGTGGTCAATGATCATCGTCCCACCAGAATAATACATATCCGGTACCCACAGAGTCACCACCCCATCAGCGGGGGCATAAACCGGTGTGCCTGTCGGACCGGCGACATCTACGCCAAAATGAGGTCTTCTTGGCTCGCCATTAAGTACCCTCTGGCTGCCGTACACACCGCTAATCGGACCGTCGGCTGGCCAGATAAAATCAGACGTAAAATCCTCTCTTTGGTCATTCGTACGTCTGGCTTGGGCAACCTGCGCATTATCCTGTCTGATACGTGCCAGCACCTCCTCTGGAGGTGTGACCATATTCGGTTCAAGCCCTTCAATAAACTGGATATCATACTCTCTTTCTGACAGCTCAATTTCTCGCGTTTGTCGTTCATCGTCTTCGGGCAACTGCCAGCTAATAGTGTGAGTTAACGATGCATCTCGGCCAAAGCCAAACACGAACCAGCCATTGTCGGATATCTGCAACGCATTGTCGTTTAGCCAAACCTGTGAGCCTGGCTGTAACTTGCCGCGAAGCAAACTGCCCTGCGTCAATTCACCGTTCAGCTCGAGCGCTTGTGACAGCCCGCTGAGTAGCAATAAACATAAGATCCAGACTCTAACCATTCACCATCGCTCCCTTGCCCACACCTTCAAACGCAACGACGCTAAAGTGTGCATCGGCAACCTGCTTCTTTTGCTCACTCAATATGTATTCTGCTAGACACTCGACTGTTGAATCGGTGTCTATAATTTCGCATTCAGACTTAGGAATCAGCAGCTCAAACTCGCCCTGCGATGCTTCGTAGCTAAATGCGAAATGCTCAGTCAGGTCATTATCGGGTAACTGCATTTGCAGGCTTTCAGATGCGACCAGGTCTTCGCTTGAGCCAATGTAAATATCCTGCCAGCGCTGCGCCCAATATTGCTGCCACTTCATTGATGGTTGGTTATCTTCGATGATGGTGATCTTCGAACGATGACCATGAGCGATCCGCTGGCAATTGCCATCATGCTTTTTTAAACCATGGGTGTAATGATAAAACGGTGTTTCTATGTGCTCAGTGCGCAGATTCAGTGTGATGTCCTGCACATTTTCAGGCAGATGGGTGGCAATAACGTCTCTAAGGTAGTCGCTGACCGACTGCATGGTCACTTCGTCAGCGTAAATGAAGGCATAGGCTTCGGCCGGACACCAAAGGTGTATGCCTTTGTTGTCCGGACGTGAAAAATCAACCTGGACCTGTTCAGTGACCGGATCATGGGTCACCCTGGCATAGGCATGCTCAACGGGGATCAGAAGTTTGTGGTCAATATAATCGTCAATCAGCGCTTTGAGACTTTTTTTCACAATACCGAAATCCTGCACCATGCTCTCTTCATTGAGCGCACCACCTAGGATCACATCGACTATCCAGCTTTCCCCGACCATCCCGCGCTTAGGACATAAATAAGAGAAATCCATCACCGTCAGATCATTTACAAAAAGCTGCATATCAGGCGCTGGCTCCGTTGCTTGGTTTATTCATCATATCATCAGTCATTACGCGTTTTTTTACTCAACTGGTCACGCAAATTTGGCGGCAAGCCAGTAATCGTAAGGGTGTCCGTATCGGCATTATAGGTGATTCTGTCTCCCAGTAGCACCCGGTCAAAACTCAGACTAATACCGCCGCCCTGCCCGCTGAATTTCGAGAGGCTCTTCAGCGCTGCACGGTCAGCTTGAAATTGCGCCTCGATAGGTGTGTCAGATTGTTGGCTGAACGCATAAAAGTCTCGTTGAGGCTCCGAAGACGGGAGTCTGCCAGACAGTTCCTTAACAGAAATATCATCGCCGCTTTCCAGCTTTTCCTTGTAATAGTCGGTGACTTCTTTGCGGTAAGTGTGCTTTTCCTGAGGATCAAGTTGCTCAACAGCCAGATACTCGTCAACCGACTGGATCAGCTGTTTATTCTGTTGTTTCACATCTACCAGCTCTTCACAACCAATAAACTGCATGAAAAAGTCCGATACTTTGCGTCCCATACGCCCCTTAATAAAGGAGATGTAACGCTGGTGCTGGGGTTCAACCTCTAGCTGCGTCAGATCGATACGCACGGCAAGCTGCATTTTTGCCACATCCAGATGGTCGCTGACATTCAGCTCCAATTGCTGATTAATTTCCACATGCTGGCGCGTGTTCAGCAGCGCAATCAACAGATATTTGGTGGCCAGGAACTCATAATGGCTGAATACCACGAACCCGGTCTCAACCATACCTTGCTCGAGCAACGTCTGTTTTAATAACTGGGTTGCTTTGATACTAAAAAGCGCGAAGTGCTCATCACTGTCCAAGGCGCCATCAAGTAATTGCGAAAAGGCGGCAGGATCACTTGCTCCCTCACTCTCGTCACTGGCGCTGACAAAGCTGCCAACCCCTTTGCCCGGCTTTTGATTAAAGGCGCTGTTGATCTGGGTAGCCAGGGTTTCGATATCAGGCGTAACATCGAAGCAGCGCTGCCTGGGGACGACGGCTAATTCGTTTTTATCGTTCAGCGCCAGCTGATGTACAACAAAATGATGAATGACTGCACTCATGCGTTATTATTTTGACCTCACTTGTGGTTTGTTGTTCTTTATCAGACTCTTGCAGAGCTCTCGCAATTTGGTACGCCCGTTGCTACTATCGCGACATACATTGACAGGATCACCTTGTATGCCACAACAATCGAAGTATTCTGACCAACAGTTCGACGCGTTAATGCACGACATCATTGTTGCAATTGAAAAAAACAACGCGGACAGAGACTTATCTTTAATGGTGCTTGGCAACGTGATATCAAGCATTTTCGAGCAACAGGTAGCGCCGGCGCACCGTGCTCAAATGGCCGAACAGTTTACACAAGTGCTGTTGAAAAGTATCAATAACGAGAAAAAATAAACACGATGATACTCACTGAAACCCCACGCAGAAGGCGGGTCACCAAACTGGTCAGCTGGGGCCACTGGTTTGCACTGGTCAATATCATTATTGCGCTGGTGATCACGTCTATCTATATGTTTTCCTCGCCCTTGCCAGGTACCCCCGTTGGGTCGTTTTATATGATCACCAACTGGCTTGGACATAATAGCTTTCTGACCTTTTTTGGCTTTGTCATCTTTATATTACCGGTGTGTTATTTATTGCCCAATGAGAGGGCCGTACGCGCCTTTGGCAGCGCCGTTGCAGCGGTAGGTCTTGCCCTGCTTGCGTTTGATGCGTTGTTATTCAACCGAACCGGTTTACATATCAGTTTTAGTTCTGCCGACTTACTGCGCAGTGAAGCGCAAACCCGCATCGCTGAGTTTGGATGGCAGCAGTGGGGCTTTTTACTGATGCTTTTTGTAGTCTGGCTGTTGTTCCAACTGATTATCGGCAACGCCATCTGGAAGCGCATTGAACGTTTACAAAAGATTAAAATTGGTACTCAGGTCACCAGCTTTTTCGTACTGTGTTTTGTTAGTAGTCATGCGATACACGTGTGGGCTGATGCGCGTCTATATCAGCCAATTATCAAACAGGACAATATGTTTCCGTTGTCTTACCCTGCCACGGCGAAAACCACGATGTCGCGCTATGGCCTTCTGGATATCGAAAATTATCAGACCCGCAAACAGCTGCAGTTTGACCGACGCATTAGTGGCATTAACTATCCCTCCCAGCCAGTGTATTGCACAATCAATAATCAAGCCAAGGCGCTGTTGTTGATACAAGTTGATGACACACCAGCGATGATTAACGACTTTGATCTTCGTCAGTCTGAGACCCATTTTGGATTCACTGAAAATCACACTGCTATGGTGTTAAGCACACTGTTCGGCTTACCGGAACTCTATGTTTCTTCACTGTCCTCGAATAAGCCAGTGCTGCTGGATTTGCCCAGTCAGCTAGGGCTGCCAGTATCGGTATACCTTCCAGAGGACGTGAATCATGCCGGTATTACTCCCTATTCTGTTGACTGGGCGGCATTTACCGCTCGCGCAACAGATGAAAATGCAGGACTGGCGATCGGCTTTGTCACAGCAGAACAGCTTACTTCATTGTTAAACACGGCGCGTGCAGACGCACTGTTGCATCAAAGTTTGCTCATCAGCGCATATCAACAGGACGGTGGTCGTGCGCTGTTAACCAATCTGGATGTGCAGCCCGGTTATTCCAGCTTCGAAGATTTTAGTCCTACGCTGCTTGGTCTATTGGGATGTACCGCCAATACTGACTTTTACAGTACCGGACAAAATCTCCTCAAACCTCGACGCCAGTGGCTGGTGAGTACAAAGGACGACAAAGTAATTGTGCTGCATAATGGGCTACGCACTGAAGTCACCAGCAATGGTAACCATGAGATTTATTCCATCGCTGATGGAGAGCGCAGTGCCGATGCCTTAAATACCAGTTTGTTAACGCAGGCCATCAAGCACCTGAGCCGCTTCTCACGCACAGAATAAGCGTCACACAATAAGGGATTATAGAAATGAGTAACGAAGCAATTCTACGTGCAGACATAGACAGTAAGGTCTTGAATTACTGGCTCGCGCTGGCTGTAATCATCTGCATGTTTGGTGTTATAACACTTGTGCTGCTACCTCTAATTATCCCATTAGTGATGATTGGCACACGTAAGTATCTGGCCGCACTGAGCGTGGAACTTTTTGAGCGCAAGCTTTCAGTTAAAAAAGGTGTGTTCGTTAGAGTCGAAAAATCGGTACCACTGGAAAAAATCACCGATATCAGTATGGTCCAGGGACCATTAATGCGCTATTTCGGCTTGTATCGTTTAAATTTCGAAACCGCTGGTCAGTCAGGCGAAGGCGCACTGGTAAATGTTATCGGCATTATTAATGCCGAAGCATTCCGGGAGCGCGTACTGGCACAAAAAGACAAAATTAGTGAAAAAGCCGCTCCAAAAAGTGAACAAGTGGATACTCAGGATCCTCTTCTCACCAGTGTGAAAAATATTGAAGCGATGTTGGAACAGCTGTTGGCACGCAAATAATGGCTTACATTCACACCGTCACAAAGCAGAAATGGTAAAAAACACCATCACTAGAACAACGACAGTAGAAAACAGAAGACAAATAATCTTAGTTACTACGTTCAGGCTTTTGTAAGTCTCCGAAAAACCCAGTAAAAATAACACTAATGCAATTTGAGTTACACTTTACGGGGTTAATAGTCTTTAATTAACATTCTGCTGATCACTTTAGCTCAATTATATACAAGCTACTGAATAGACTTTCTAAGCGTTCTTTAAATCAAAAATTCTTCAACTTTTTGCTTGGGTTTAGCTAAGACTGGATATTGAGAAAAAGAATAATACAACTAGGATGTATACTTTTTACTATGAACGAAAACTCTAAAGCGAAAGAACTAGTATTTTCAACAGCGAGAGTCATTCTACCAAAGAAAATAAGAACCTTAATTTGGAAAAGTATTCGACCACTGCGGCCAATTATCAATTTCTTTAATTATTCCCTGCTTAACTACCAGAAATTCCCGCTACTGCTATTGCAATTAATAAAAAGGAATATTTACGTCATGCATTCAAAGATGTTTGACGTAAAGCGCCATATTCATGCTTTTAGAGCTGGACCTTCCGATTACTTAATAGATAGCCTTATATTTCAAAATCGTTTCCGCACAGTAAAAAAAATCGGCGTCTGGTTTTTTAGGAGTAGAGGAGAGTTACATCGCCTAAAACTTCGAAATAGATACCATATGCGCAGGAGTTTCAGGAAAGGCCACACTCGAATCAATAATTATCCCAAGCTGCTGCATGTCGAGATGACTACCTCTTGTAATCTGAGATGTCAGATGTGTTCTATTGTAAGGCCCGGACGGACACGCAAAATTCAACATCTAGACATGGAAGTTATGCGGCGCCTAGAGGATATCTTACCTTTCGTAACTGATACAAAAATGCACGGGGGAGGAGAACCCTTTTTGAACCCTCACATCGAAAAAATAATTCGGACGTTCCAAAAGTATGACGTAAAACTAAATACGGTAACCAATGCCACTTTGATTAACGAAAAACTCGCCAAATTGATTGGTCTTAATTTCTCCACATTAACCGTATCTATGGATGGAGCAAGTAAGGAAGTGTTTGAATATGTAAGAAAACGAGCAGACTACGGCAAAGTCATTAAAGCGCTTGAGCTGCTAAACAAATACAGGCATGAAGACTTTAAGTTAATTATTGGTTTCGTCATCATGCGATGTAATGCTCACGAATTACCTGACCTTGTTAGGCTTGCCAAAAAACATGGTGCACAAGAAGTTCAGGCTGCCTGGCTTGTACCATTTCATGATTTACCCTGGACTGATGAGAATGACCCAACCAGGGAGCCAGAACGAATGAATAGACTTCTCAAAGAGTCAGTTATTCTGGGCAAAAAAATTGGCGTATCCGTAAAGATACCGCCACTTCTGCCTGAACAAGGTGGCAAAGCTAAAGCTGTAGAAGGCCACAAGCCAACTTATCACAACCTTCATCCTACCACCGACGTCGAAGGCCATTGTAAGTTGATGTATGACCGATGCATGGTGTTAGTAGATGGCAACCTTAAGCCCTGTGGTCAATCTCGATTCGTTGATGATTTAGGCACATTGAAAGAGCAGAGTTTTGAGGATATATGGAGTGGTTCGGGGTATCAACGGTTACGATCAACATTCAATGGTGGCACATTGCCTAAAACCTGTCGTAGCTGTAATTTTATTCGCTCTGGTCAATTGGGTGATGCAAAACTCGTCATAAAGACATTTGACGGTGAACGTTTGCCGATAATGAATTTGGTCGGCGAGAGATAATCAAACGCACTCAACATGTCTGACATATCAGAATCTGATTGCATAACGCACCTGCTGTGTGAAGGCGCACAACACATAAAGCGCTTGTCACACAAGAATAACCGTGCCATTTTTTCCGTTATCCTAAACGGACAGAAATATGCCGTAAAATTCTTCGTCAAGAGCGGAAACGGCGTGACCTACCCTTTCGTAGCACATTGCGACATCTTGCCCTCAATTAAAAGTTATGCCGAACATCAGTGGCGACACATTGTTTTACCTGACATAGTGCGAGTGCAGCCTGATACGATTGCCGGACCAGCGGTATGGATGACTTGGGTTCAAGGCTCTCAGATAAAGACTCAAGATGATTCATTATTGCTCGACACCCTTTTCCCGCTCTTAAATGAGTTAAAGTCAATACCAGTCGACTTCCTAATACCTTTGGGTTTGAGGTTTTATCAACAAAAAGAAATTCACAAAGACCTGCGTAAATCAATAGGTTCACTCGTTAAGTCTGAGACGATTAAAAGAAGTGATATTCACTGTATTGAAAACGCAATGACTCCGCTTTATGAAATAGAGGATAGCCGTCCTTTCATTATAAGTAATGAAGATTTTCGAGCAGCTAACTTACTTCGTGTAAATAATCACCAGATAGCCATTATTGACTGGGACGGTTTGAGAGCATCTCAGTTTGAAATTGAACATTGTCTGGCTCATATGTTGTTGTTTTTGACTGAAGAACCTGAAACATACAAGAGACTTATCGACACGGTATCGACATCACGGCTTGTAGATGTTGAGATATTCAAAGCATGTTGTGTTTTGCGCTCGATTATCCAACTAAGATTTTGGCAGCATCAACCAATAAAAAAGCGCTTTTTAATGGACAGTCTCAATAAGACTCTGAGTCTAAATTAAAAAATAACTTCCCTAAGCCTCAATCGAATCAAGCGAAGAGTACTGCTCGGTATGCTCGCCCGACACATCACCGCCACTAAGTAAGATTCTGCGCCCTACCCCTGCCTGATTTGCCGCCTGCATATCACTTGCTTTATCGCCGATCATGAGGCTGTTAGTCATATCAAGCTGATGCTCCTGCTGCGCTTGCAGAAACATTCCAGGTGCTGGCTTACGACAAGTACAAGTTTGCAAGTATTGGCCTGTAGCGCGAGTGGGATGATGGGGACAAAAATAAACGGCGTCAATTGCGCATCCCTGCTGTGCAAATTGCGTTCTCATCCACTGCATCAGTTGCAAGAATTCGCGCTCTGTATAGTAGCCTCTGCCAATCCCTGACTGATTAGTGACAACAATAATTTCAAAGCCCTGCTGTTTAAAACGTTGGCACAGTGCAAAGATGCCTTGTACAAAGTCAATCTGCTCAGGCTGACTGACGTATCCATGATCTACATTGATTACGCCATCTCTGTCCAGAAAAAGGGCTTTTTTCATAGGCTCCACATTGAAAAACGCCGGCATAGCGCCGGCGTGTCCTGACTATTTTTTTGCACTGAATAATTCAAACAGGCTGGAGAAGTCTTTTTGACCATTGCCCTGCGCTGAATGAATGCTATACAAGCTGTTCGCTACAGCCGCCATGGGCGTATTTGACTGGCTGTTTAACGCAGAGTCCAGCGCCAATCCGAGATCTTTTCTCATCAAATCAACCATAAACCCGCCCTGATAGTCATTTGAAGATGGCACATTATCCATCACACCGGGGCACGGGTTGTATAACTCCAGACACCAGTTGCGCCCAGAGCTCTGTAGCATAATATCTGACATCACTTTTGGATCCAGACCATTATTAATCGCCATTTGCAAGGCTTCACTGGTGCCCGCCATCAACACGGCGAGTAGCATGTTGTTGCAGATTTTGGCCGTTTGCCCTGCTCCGTGTGCACCTGCGTGAAAAATGTTTTTCCCCATGGCGCTGAGCACAGGCCGGGCACGTTCGACGTCACTGGCTTCACCACCAACGATGAACGTCAACGTGCCGGCTTTAGCACCGCCTACGCCGCCAGATACCGGTGCATCAATAAAGTTGAAGCCCTTGGCAGTAAGGTGTGCCGCCACGTCTTTGGCGCTCTGCGCGTCAATGGTACTTGAGTCAATGATCAGTGCGTCAGACTGTAAACTGTCACACACACCGCTAGCATCAACGTACAATGATTTCACGTGCTTGCTAGCCGGTAACATGGACACCACAATATCGGCCCCCATCACCGCTGCCTGTGCACTTTCTGCGGCGCTGGCACCAGCTTGCTTAAGTTTGTCGACACTCTCTGCGACCAAGTCAAACACAGTGACGTTAAAACCTGCTTTGAGAAGGTTCTCGGCCATCGGTCCACCCATGTTACCTAAGCCAATAAACGCGACCTGGGTCATGTGTTACTCTCCTAAATTTGCCAGTGGGTGATCATCTTGTGACCAGGGCGATGAAAAGAAAAACTCAACAATATCTGCAGGCACCTCATCTACGCTGGAAAAACGCCACGCAGGATTGTTGTCCTTATCAATCAATAAAGCACGCACACCTTCCTGAAATTCGCCAAACTCACCACAGCGACACGAAATATCCGCTTCCATCCGGAAACAGTCCGCAAGCGACAGTGAATTAGCGCGATGCAACTGCTGCCATACAATATGTGCTGTAATGGGTGAGCCTGCCTCCAGGGTTGCTTTCGCTCTCGATAGCCATTTGTCCTCACCACAATCCATATTAACAATGGCGTCGACTACATCGGTTAGATTATCCGCAGCACATACGCTGTTTATCACATCAAGGTGATTCTCAACGTTGTGTGTTGGCATTTGTCCATGATGTTCTTCGTGGAAGCAGCGGCATAAATCATTCAAAGACTGGTTCGCATCTTCATCCCATACCAGCGCCTGCAGGCTCTCAATAAAACGCTCTTTCTCTTCGTGTGGAATGAAATGATCGGCCAACCTAAGATAAATCGCGTCACTGGCATTAATGCTGGCGCCTGTCAGGCCTAAGAAAAGCCCGGTTTTGCCCGGCATGCGATTAAGGAAATAGCTACCACCAACGTCAGGGTATAAACCGATACTAATCTCAGGCATCGCCAGTCGCGAGGTCGCTGTGACAATACGGTGGCTGGCACCATTCATCAGGCCCATACCACCGCCCATCACAATGCCATTACCCCACACAATAAAAGGCTTACTGTAAGTGTGAATAAGATGATCTAAACGATATTCTTCAACGAAGAAATTGTGCAGAAAATCTGGGATCTGGCCTGGTTGCTCTTGCATGGCTCGGTACATGGCGACAATATCACCGCCCGCACAAAATGCCTTTGGCCCCTCACTGTCGAGCATCACGCAGGCAATATCCGGGTCGTCCTGCCACATCCGTAGCTGAGGCAACAGTAACTCAACCATATCCAGACCAAGCGCGTTCAGCGCCTGTGGCTTATTCAGGGTTGCGATACCAATGCGTTTGCCTTGTTGCGCGGTAACCTCGGTAAAAAGTACTGGATCAGACATACACGCCCCTTATAAAACGTCGTTTACATGCTCCGCCAACAGACGGCGACCAATGATCACGCGCATAATTTCGTTGGTCCCTTCGAGGATCTGATGCACTCGCACATCGCGAACGTGCCGCTCCAACGGATATTCTTTGATATACCCATAACCACCGTGGATTTGCAGCGCTTCATTACACACGTTAAAACCCACGTCAGTGGCAAAACGTTTCGCCATCGCGCAATACACGGTTTTCTCGGCATCGTCATTATCCAACTTAGCAGCGGCCAGACGCACCATCTGGCGAGCAGCAACCAGTTCAGTGGCCATGTCGGCCAGTTTGAACTGCAGGGCCTGAAATGAAGCCAATGGTTTGCCAAACTGCTCACGTTCCTGCATATAGGCTTTGGCCGTGTTCAATGCCTGCTGTGCCGTACCAACTGAACACGTAGCAATATTAATACGTCCACCATCCAGCCCTTTCATGGCCAGCGTAAAGCCATTGCCTTCCTGATCAAGTAAGTTCTCAGCGGGAATAACGACATCGTCGAAGCTGACCAAGCGCGTAGGCTGAGCATTCCAGCCCATTTTCTCTTCGGCTTTGCCATAAGTGATGCCCTTCGCATCAGCGGGCACGATAAAGGCCGATACGCCTTTTGGACCAGGCCCACCAGTGCGAGCCATCACTACCATCACGTCGGTTTCACCCGCGCCGGATATAAACATTTTTGAGCCGTTTAAGCGGTAGCTGTCACCTTCACGCACAGCACTGGTTTTCATTGCCGCCGCGTCTGAACCTGAGCCTGGCTCGGTAAGGCAATAAGATGCCAGTTTTTCGCCCGTCACCAATTGCGGACACCACGCAGCGCGCGCTGCTTCAGTTCCCCAGGTCGCAATCATCCACGTCGCCATGTTGTGAATGGTGAGCATAGCGGTTGTGGTTGTGCAGCCCATTGCCAGCTGCTCAAAAATGATAGATGAATCAAGTCTAGATAAACCCAATCCGCCCTCTGACTCTGGCGTGTATAAGCCACAGAAACCTAATTCTCCAGCCTGACGAAACACCTCTGCTGGCCAGATATGCTCGCGATCCCATTGTGCCGCGAATGGCGCCATTGCCTGCTCAGCAAATTGCTTTGCTGTATCTGCAAAGGCAATCTGATCTTCAGTCATTTCAAAGTTCATTACTGCTCCTGTTTGATTCCAGCGTATGCACAATTAGCGCAGGTTAATGGTCATATTCGGACCGGTAGGAATATCATCCTCAAACCAGCGAGCGGTGATGGTTTTTGTTTCGGTGTAGAAACGGATTGCCTGCTTGCCATACGCATGCAGATCACCGTAGAAGCTGTTTTTCCAGCCGGTGAATGAGAAGAACGGCAGCGGCACAGGAATCGGCACATTGATACCGACCTGACCCACTTCTACTTCGCTCTGGTATTTGCGCGCAGCCGCGCCGTTGGCGGTGAAAATCGACGTACCATTACCATAAGGGTTGTTGTTTACCAGCTCGATAGCCTCTTCCAACGTATCAACACAGATTGCGCACAGGACCGGACCAAAAATCTCCTGCTGATAGATTTCCATCTCTGGCGTGACGTCAGTGAACAACGTCGGCCCTACCCAGTTGCCAGATTCATAGCCCGGCAAGGTGAAATCAGACCCATCCAGCATACAGGTCGCGCCTTCTTTCTTACCTTGCTCAATCAGGCTGAGCACACGGGCCTTAGCCTGTGGGCTGATTAGCGGGCCGTATCCTGCACTTTCGTCGTCCCACAGACCCGGACGCACTTTCGCCATCATGTCTCTGAGCTCTTCAATCCATTCCTTGCTATCACCTACGAATACCGCCACAGAAATTGCCATACAACGCTGTCCTGCTGCACCTACCGAAGAGCCGACCAGGTTGCTGAGCACCTGCGCTTTGTTGGCATCAGGCATGATCACTGAGTGATTCTTTGCACCGGCGAAGCACTGCGCACGCTTCATGTTATCCGTCGCAGTCTTATAGATGTGTTGGCCTACGGGTACTGAACCAACAAATGATACGGCTTTTACGTCTTCGTGATTAAGCAGCGCGTTCACTTGATCTTTACCGCCGTGAATCACATTCAATACGCCCTTCGGCGCACCGGCTTCAATAAACAGCTCTGCAAGACGCATTGGGGTCAGCGGATCCTGCTCAGAAGGCTTAAGAACAAACGTGTTACCGCACACAACTGCCATTGGGAACATCCACAATGGGATCATGGCCGGAAAGTTAAACGGTGTGATACCAACGCATACGCCGAGTGGCTGAATGTAGCTGTAGGTGTCTATATTACGTGCCACATTTTCAACAGTTTCACCCATCATCAGTGCAGGTGCGTTCATTGCTTGTTCAACCACTTCAATACCGCGCCACACGTCACCTTTTGCATCGGCGAACGTTTTACCCGTCTCAGACGCAAGCAGCGTGGCGATTTCGTCGTGATGTTCTTTCAATAATTGCTGATAGCGCATCATGACACGAGCGCGCTCTGGTACTGGCACTTTACTCCAGGTTTTAAACGCTTCTTTGGCAGTGGCGACTGCCTGCTCCAGCTCATCGTCTGTCACACAGGGGGCTTGTGCAATCACTTCATTGGTAGCAGGATTGGTGACGTCAATCATGGCGGTGGACTTGGAGGAAATAAACTCACCGTTAATGAGAATAGGAACAGATTGCATAGACACCTCGATAATAAAATGTGGTTTAAAAATTTTCGCGTAACAGTACCGCTATCTTACCTTGACGTAAACGTCACCCTCAAGCAGTTAAGGTAGTTGCTTGTAAATAAAATGTGACGGATAAAAATACATACCTTAAGTCGAATGCGATCACTAGGTGTACGACCGATTGCTTGCTATTCTGCTAAGTGAGAGAGCCTGGTATGGAAAAATGAATAAACAGACATTACGGGTGGCGGTGGTAGAAGATAATGGCATGGCGCGTATGCATTTACGCAACCACCTTGTGCGTATGGGTTTTTCAGATATTGAAAGTTATTCTCAGGGGCGTGAACTGCGCAGTGGTTTGTCTCAACGCCGTGCCGATCTGTTGCTTATCGACTTTCACCTGGGTCAACACTACAACGGCGTTGAAGTCGTACAGGAGATGCAACAGCGCGGCCTGCTAACCCCCTCTACAAGCATCATTTTTATCACCTCAGACCGTTTGCCTATGGTGGTAAGTCAAATTGTTGATGTCCATCCCGACGCCCTTGTCCTCAAGCCTTACACCATTGGCAACCTGCAACGCACCATTCATCACTGCCTCAATGTGCGCGATGTCATTCTGCCGGCTTTGCGTATGATGGACCAGAAACGTTATGCCGATGCCATTCACAAAGTAGATGACGTGCTGCGTAACAAAGACAATCGACGTCTGCGTAATGACTTGATTAAGTTGCGCGGCAGATTACTGCTCAAGCTACAGCGCTACAATGAAGCATCCGAGCTGTATCGAAGCGTGTTAAAGCATTCTGAAAATATCATCTGGGCACGCTGGGGGCTTATCCAGAGCCTGTTCCAGGCCGGTGAAATCGAACAAAGCGAAGCGATGTTACAGGAAATGCTTGGCCAGCATCTGACCAATGCAAAAGCCTGTGAGTGGCTGGCCCGTATTGCTTTGCAACAGCACCACTATGGTTCTGCAGAGCATTATTTTGAACAGATAAAAGACAGCGAGTTATCACTGTCAGCAACCAGACTGAAAGCCAGCATTTTGCAAATTCAGCATAAAATGGACGCAGCGATCGATCTGTTGCAGCGTTATCGTGAAAGTAACCGCAGCATCACCGAACGTTTTTCAAAAATCAGTATGGAGTTGGCTCGATGCCACCTTGCGGCCGCTGAACATAAAGAAGACAGTGAACGCGGAACCGACTTGAGCACTGCCCGCTCACTTATCAGCAGTGCTGGCAGACGCTATGATGATCCTCTCGTTCATCAGAGCATGGATTACATGTATAGCATTGCTGCAATACTCGAAGGGGATTTGGAAAATGCCACCCGAATTCTTGCCAAAAAAGGCATGGAAGATTTTACCCACACCGAAATTGGTACCCTGATCGATGCAGTTAAAGCGTGGCAGGGTGTGGGTAAGGAGCACAAGGCCTCGGAAGCCCTGCAATACTGCGAGCGTAAGCAGCAAACGCTGGACGATGTAAACGAACTGGCGTTGTGCGAGTTGGCGATTGAACAGAGTGAAAGGCGCCTTGGTAATAAACGCCAACGCTCTCTGAAGTTTAACAGTCAGGGTATGGCATTGTACGACCAGCATTTGGCAGGCGAAGCCATCGAGTATTTTTATCAGGCATACATTTTGTCTAAAGACGAGCCTGCGTTTCAAATCAACCTGTTGCAGTGTTTGGTTGACTGTAAATCTGCGTTGCATAAAAGTGTGCGCACGCTCGACCTGTTAGCGCAGTTACAGCAGCAGTCATTAACAGATGCCAATCAAAAAAGACTTCGAACCTTGAGCCGTGAGATTGATGCACAACGAGATACCTTCACAGCTCAGGCGCCTGCTCCGATACTGTCTTCCACGCTACGCGCCTGATTTCAACGTGCTTGTCAGGTAACCTTGTGTCTGCGCTGGAAACCGTCATCCAGATAAGTCTCGCTATTGATAATAGCAGCCAGCGCATCCACCAAATCAAATACGTCGACATAACGATTGTACAGTGGTGCAAACCCAATCCTTAAGATATCCGGCGCTCTGAAATCAGCAATAATACCGCGTGCAATGAGTGCCTGACAGATAGCATAGCCGTGCGCGTGCGCAAATGCCAGTTGACTGCCCCTGTCGCTTGATTGCTCAGGTGACACAAGTTTAAGATGCTGCAGAAGGCCTTGTTGCTGCATCAGCGCCAGACAATATTCTGTCAGTGCCACGGATTTCGCGCGTAGCTGTTGCATGGTGACATCACGGAATACATCTAACGCTTCATCAAGCGCACTCATCGACAGAATTGATGGTGTGCCACATAGCATCTTTTCAATACCCGGAGCAGCTTCATACGCAGTGTCAAAGGCGAAAGGACTGGCATGCCCCATCCAGCCACTTAGCGGCTGTCGTAAGCTCGCCTGATGGCGCGTCGCAACGTATACGAATGCCGGTGCGCCAGGCCCGCCATTTAAATACTTGTAGCCGCAGCCAACCGCAAAGTCAGCGTTACAGCCATCTAGATCAACAGGCACAGCCCCCGCTGAGTGCGCCAGATCCCAGATAACCAGCGCGCCTACCTCGTGTGCAGCCTGTGTGATCTTTTGCATATCAAGCATATGGCCGCTGCGAAAATCGACCTGAGTCAGCATGACCACGGCCGTGTCTGTGTCGATTGCATCAGCAAGTTGGTGTCGCTCTACCTGATGTAACTGACAATGTTGTTCGCCCAACTGTTCGGTCAGCCCCTGCACCATGTAGAGATCGGTCGGGAAGTTGCTGGTCTCTGACACAATTTTAGTGCGCCCCGGAGCCATTTTTAGTGCTGCACTGAGTAACTTAAACAGGTTCACAGAAATCGAGTCGCAGCATATTACCTGACCAGGCGCCGCGCCGATGAGAGGTGCGATTTTCTCGCCAACTTTCAAAGGCAAACCAATCCAGTCATGTACATTCCAACTGGTGATAAGGTCCTGCCCCCACTGTTTTGTTACGACATCAAGACAGCGCTGTTCAACCCGTTTCGGTAAGGGGCCCAACGAGTTGCCGTCCAGATAGATTGTGTTGTCTGGCAGTGAAAAGTCATTGCGTTTGTGTTTTAGCGGATCATTATCATCGCGCTGAAGTGCATCATTTCTGGTTAACATGGCCGCCTGCAGAAATTGAATTCAAAGTGTTTAGTAAGGTCGAAAAAGCTGAGGTATCTGGATGCAGCCAGTCGAAATGTCCGGCTTCATCGACCCATTGTGTCGGAATACCCGGCCAACTGCCCTGTGCTTCAGGCACGATGCCGTCTTTACCGCCATGCAACAGAATGATGGGCGCTGATATCTTTGCCTGTCGCGGATCAGCGGCCTGATATTCATCAGCTTTTTGTTGTGGATCACCCTGCATAAAATCCACAGTCGCTCTCTGACAGCCGTTAGTTCCTTGTGCATAGGCAGGTAAATCGGTAATCGCGGCTAGCCCCACGACAGTAGTTATTTTATCCATATAGGGAGCATCGTCAGCAGCTGCCAGCAACGCCAAATGTCCGCCCGCAGAATGGCCTGTCAATATAACGCCCTGTGCTGATGGTGCGACCGGCTGGTCATGTAAGAACTGCGTTAATGCTGAACGGATATCCTGCAAACTGCCGGGCCAGCCGCCGCCCTCATCACCTGTTCGCCGGTACTCAATAGATAAAACGTCATACCCTGATTGTGCCAGTGCAGTCGTCATGGCTCTGCTGTGCGCTATATCATAGGAATTCAGCCAGCAACCACCGTGGACAAATACCACAAGTGCTTCAGCAGGCTCTCCCTTGGCTCGCCAAAGCAGCGCGATCTGTAACCCATCCTCACCGTATTGTAGTGTCGCGTCCGGCGCCTGAAAGTCCAGCTCGGTAACTGCACTGTAGCTGACATTATTGGGAAGCTCAGACCGCACATTACCCGTAAAAAATAATGTTAAAAGGGCAAATAAGGATACGTAGAGCTTATTTGGCATGCTCATATCACCTGATGAATTACTAATGTTAATTAGTGTACGGTCATTCAAACTAAAAAGGACACCCGAAAGTGTCCTTTTGATGATTAAATCGACAGCGTAACTAAATGACTTCGAGGGTCAACGCCGTCGCTTCGCCACCGCCAATACACAGCGCAGCCAAACCTTTCTTAAGGCCACGCTGCTTCAGCGCATGAATCAAGGTGACGATAATACGCGCACCCGATGCACCAATCGGATGCCCCAGCGCACAGGCTCCACCTTTTACGTTGACTTTGTCTGCATCCAGACCCAGCTTGCTGATAGCCAGCATGGTGACCATGGCAAAGGCTTCGTTGATTTCGAATAAATCAACATCATCTTTTTGCCAACCCGCTTTAGCCAGCGCTTTTTCAATGGCGTCAACCGGTGCCACTGTGAAGTCCTCTGGTTTAATTGAATGGGTTGCATGGGACACGACACGAGCAAGAGGCGCTAAACCTAACTCAGTGGCTTTCGACTCACTCATGACCAGCAGACTGGCAGCACCGTCTGAAATAGAGCTGGAATTGGCAGCTGTAACGGTGCCATCCTTTTTGAACGCGGGACGCAGCGACGGGATCTTTTCCGGACGGGCGTTGCCGGGGCCTTCGTCTACCGTGACGGTGATATCGCTTTTTCGGGACGCAATAGTAACGGGAACGATTTCGTCATCAAAGGCACCAATCTCAATAGCGGCTGACGCTTTTGTCAATGAGCTCAGCGCGAACTCGTCCATTTGCTCCCGGGTAATTCTCTCTTCATCAGCGGTTGCCTGTGCAAAGCAGCCCATCGCTTGCCCGTCATAGGCGTTTTCGAGGCCATCAAGCATCATGTGATCCTGCACCTGACCGTGGCCCATTCTATAGCCGCCACGGGCTTTCGGAAGCAGATAAGGCGCATTACTCATGCTCTCCATACCACCTGCTACGACAATCTCTGCAGAGCCCGCTTTTATCAAGTCATTGGCGAGCATGACTGCTTTCATGCCAGAACCACACACTTTGTTGATTGTGGTCACACCGGCGGACAACGGCAGACCTGCTTTTAATGACGCCTGTCGTGCTGGAGATTGACCAAGACCGGCTGGTAACACGCAGCCCATGATGACTTCGTCGATAAGCTGTTGATCGATACCATCAGTGGCAGCCTTTATTGCCTCAGCACCCAGATCAGTGGCGCTAAGTGCCGACAGGCTACCCATAAATCCGCCCATTGGCGTACGCTTTGCTGCGACAATCACTACTGATTCGTTACTCATTGATTTCTCCACAAAAATTATTCAGCCAAACGGTACTGTGACTCCCAACATGGCTGTGCACAGACGACGTTTAATGACATCAAATGCTACGTCTCGTACACGATTATGAACACAATACTTTGGTTCTAGGCATCGCAAAGCAGACCACTTCATTGACCCGCTGTTGCGCTTTTATTACTGTACTGTTAGTTGCTCTTTACGTAAACGTTAACTTGAGTTAAAACGTTACCGACGATCGGAAAATTAGCATTACACCATGACGAACCATACATACAGCATTGGGGAATTAGCCAAAGAATTCGATATCACGCCCCGCTCTATTCGTTTTTACGAGGAGCAGGGATTGATCGAACCTGAACGTGTCGGCCAGACCCGGCTTTATCACATCAAGGACAAAGTTCGTCTCAAGCTGGTCCTGCGCGGCAAGCGCCTGGGATTTTCTCTGGCCGAAGTAAAGACATTATTTGAGCTGTACGACAGTAATCCAAATTCCGCAGCACAATTGGAAACCATGCTGCAACTGACCGAACAGAAGCGTGCCATACTTCATCAACAGTTAGATGACATCAAGATGTTGCTCAGCGAGCTGGATGAAGTTGAAGCGCGTTGTCAGGACGAATTAGCTGAATTAAAACGAGGTAAACTTGCATGAACGTACCCTACCCTACTTTAAATTTTGGACTTGGCGAAGAAATCGATATGCTGCGCGAGCATGTCTACAACTTTGCTCAGGGTGAAGTCGCACCGCTGGCGGAAAAAGCCGACCAGGACAACAGTTTCCCTAATGAGCTGTGGCCAAAAATGGGCGAAATGGGTTTATTGGGTGTGACAGTGTCCGAGCAATACGGTGGCTCGGATATGGGCTATCTTGCCCACACTATCGCCATGGAAGAAATCAGCCGCGCCTCTGCCGGTATTGGCCTGAGCTATGGTGCCCATTCAAATCTGTGTGTGAACCAGATTTATATCAATGGCTCAGAAGCACAGAAAGAGAAATATCTGCCCAAGCTGGTCAGCGGCGAGCATATTGGTGCACTGGCCATGAGTGAGCCTAACGCCGGTTCAGATGTTGTCAGCATGAAACTGCGCGCCGAAAAGCGCGGTGATACCTACATTCTGAACGGCAATAAGATGTGGATCACCAACGGGCCTGACGCCAACACCTATGTGGTCTATGCCAAAACTGACGTTAACGCCGGCTCAAAAGGGATCACTGCGTTTATCATCGAACGCGGTATGCCAGGGTTTAGCCAGGCGCAAAAACTCGACAAGCTGGGAATGCGCTCTTCCAATACCTGTGAGCTGGTGTTTGAAGACTGTGAAGTGCCTGCAGAGAATGTGCTTGGCCAAGTTGGCGGCGGCGTACGTGTGCTGATGAGTGGACTGGACTATGAACGTCTGGTGCTGTCTGGTGGTCCGCTGGGCATCATGCAGGCCTGTATGGATGCGGTTGTACCTTACATTCATGAGCGTACACAGTTCGGTCAGTCAATTGGTCAGTTCCAACTGGTACAAGGTAAAGTCGCCGACATGTATACACAGATGAATGCTGCTCGCGCTTATGTTTATACCGTTGCCAAAGCCTGTGACCGCGGTGAAACCACCCGTAAAGATGCAGCCGGTGCTATTCTGTATTCTGCTGAGCTTGCGACCAAGATGGCACTGGATGCTATTCAGCTGCTGGGCGGTAACGGCTACATCAATGAATACCCTACCGGTCGCTTGTTACGTGATGCGAAACTGTATGAAATTGGCGCCGGGACGTCGGAAATTCGCCGTATGTTGATTGGTCGTGAACTGTTCAACGAATCAAAATAAACCGTATGGGGCGCTTGCCCCTTTCGATTATTTGCCAATGAGGATATTCGGGTGCCGGTAATCACATCCAAAATTAATACCAAAAGTCAGGAATTTGCCGACAACGCTGCGCATATGCAGTCCCAGGTAGATGATCTGAAACAGGTCGTCGAACAAATCAAGCTGGGAGGCGGCGAGAAATCTAATAAGCGCCATACCGACAGAGGAAAATTGCTGCCTCGCGAGCGTATCAACGCTCTGCTTGATGAAGGCAGCCCGTTTTTGGAACTTTCACAGCTCGCTGCATGGAACGTCTATGAAGACTATGTTCCCGCTGCGGGTGTCATTGCCGGTATTGGTCGAGTCAGTGGCGTGGAATGCATGATTGTGGCCAACGATGCCACAGTTAAAGGTGGTACTTACTATCCGCTGACGGTGAAAAAGCACCTGCGTGCGCAGACCATTGCAGAACAAAACAACCTGCCGTGTATCTACCTTGTTGATTCAGGTGGTGCTAATTTGCCACGACAAGATGACGTGTTCCCTGACCGTGAGCATTTCGGACGCATATTCTTCAATCAGGCCAATTTATCTGCACAGAACATTCCTCAAATTGCGGTAGTTATGGGCTCCTGTACAGCTGGCGGTGCCTATGTACCAGCGATGGCAGATGAGTCAATTATTGTCAAAAATCAGGGCACGATTTTCCTCGGCGGTCCGCCTCTGGTGAAAGCGGCCACTGGCGAAGTAGTTAGCGCTGAAGAGCTTGGTGGCGGTGATGTGCACTGCCGCACCTCAGGCGTAGTCGACCACCTTGCTAATAATGACCACCACGCCCTGCAACTGGCTCGTAATGCCATTGCCAGACTAAACCGTAATAAGAAAATAAGTCTCGACGTCCACGAGCCAATTGAACCGCGTTTCGCCAGCGAGGAAATCTATGGGATCATTCCTAAAGATCCGCGCAAGCCATACGACGTCAGAGAAATTATCGCCCGTCTGGTGGACGGCTCTGAATTTGATGAATTCAAAGCGTTATATGGCAACACGCTGGTCTGCGGATTTGCCCGTTTATGGGGCTATCCTGTCGGCATTGTGGCTAATAACGGTATTCTATTTTCCGAATCCGCACAGAAAGGTGCACACTTTATTGAGCTGTGCGCGCAGCGCGGCATTCCGCTGATTTTCTTGCAAAACATCACCGGTTTTATGGTCGGTAAGCAGTATGAGTCAGGTGGCATCGCCAAACATGGCGCGAAGATGGTGACAGCCGTTGCCTGTGCAAATGTGCCTAAGTTTACCGTGCTGATTGGCGGCAGTTTTGGCGCCGGCAATTATGGTATGTGTGGCCGTGCATACGACCCTCGATTCCTATTTATGTGGCCCAATGCGCGCATTTCAGTGATGGGTGGTGAACAGGCTGCCGGTGTATTGGCACAGGTTAAACGCGACCAGAAAGAGCGTGCCGGAGAAACCTGGAGCGATGAACAGGAAAGCGCGTTTAAACAACCTATTATTGATACTTACGAGCAGCAGGGCCATCCCTACTACGCATCAGCCCGGCTGTGGGACGACGGCGTCATTGACCCTGCAGACACCCGACTGGTGCTCGGTTTGTCACTCTCTGCGGCGCTTAATAAACCGATTGAAGAGACACGCTTTGGCGTGTTCAGAATGTAAGGACCCATCGCATGACAGAACAAAAGGCTGTGTTATATGAGGTCGATGATCGCGGCGTTGCGACGGTGACGATGAACCGACCGGATCGACACAATGCATTTGATGACAGCATGATTGCCGAACTGACGAAGACGTTCAAGAAGGTCGACAACGATGCAAACGTGCGCGTGATGGTACTGGCAGCAAATGGCAAAAGCTTCTGTGCAGGTGCTGACCTTAACTGGATGAAACGCATGGCGCAGTATTCCTATGACGAAAACTACGCTGATGCCAAAGCACTGGCAACGATGCTTGAAACCTTGAACACGCTCAGTAAGCCCACCATAGCACGGGTTCAGGGCGCGGCGTTTGGCGGTGCGGTAGGGCTAATTGCCTGCTGTGATATGGCCATAGGTAGCAAGCTGAGCAAGTTTTGTTTGAGCGAGGTCAAGCTAGGTCTTATCCCAGCGACTATCAGTCCATACGTCATCGATGCCATAGGTGCAAGAATTGCGCGACGCTATTTTGTTACTGCAGAGGTATTCTCATCAAGACGAGCAAGACGCCTAGGATTGCTCAGCGAAACAGTGACCGAAAGCGAACTCGACGACACCGTTGAAGCGTTAATTTCACATATCCTGAAAAACGGCCCTGCTGCCGTAAGTGCGGCCAAGAAGCTGGTGCTAGAGGTGCAGGATAAAGAACACACAGACACGCTGCTGGACATGACCAGCGAGCGGATCGCTGCAATTCGCGTGTCCGACGAAGGGCAGGAAGGACTAAGTGCCTTCCTGGAAAGACGTAAACCAAGCTGGTTCAGAGACGAATAAGATGTTTAATAAACTTCTGATAGCGAACCGCGGCGAGATCAGCTGTCGCGTTATAAAAACGGCCAGAAAAATGGGTATCCGTACGGTTGCAGTGTACTCAGACGCGGATGCCAATGCTTTACATGTGCAAATGGCGGATGAAGCCTTTCGTCTCGGTCCGGCGCCCTCTCGGGACAGCTACCTGCAAGCGCAGAAAATCATTGATATCGCCAAACAGCACAATGTAGATGCGATTCATCCAGGCTATGGCTTTTTGTCAGAGAATAGCATGTTCGCCAAACTGTGCAGTGACAACGGTATTGCGTTTGTCGGCCCACCTGTTTTAGCCATTGATGCAATGGGCTCTAAATCTGCTGCCAAGCGCATTATGCAAGATGCAGGCGTACCTCTGGTACCCGGCTATCATGGTGATGATCAGTCTGCCGAGATTATCAAGAAACATGCCGATGACATGGGGTATCCGGTGTTATTAAAGGCTGCTGCGGGCGGCGGCGGTAAAGGCATGCGCCAGGTCTGGAGCAGCGACGAGTTTGACGAAGCGTTGGCCGCGGCCAAGCGTGAAGCAATGTCCAGTTTTAATGATGACATTATGCTGGTAGAAAAATACCTGACTCAGCCGCGCCACGTTGAGATCCAGGTGTTTTGTGACAATCATGGTAACGGCGTATATCTGCACGAACGTGATTGTTCAGTCCAGCGCCGTCATCAAAAAGTAATTGAAGAAGCGCCGGCGCCGGGCATGAGTGATGCCCTGCGTAAGCAAATGGGAGAAGCGGCACTGCGTGCAGCCAATGCCATTGATTATCGGGGTGCGGGCACCGTAGAGTTTCTGCTCGACGCTGACGGACAGTTCTACTTCATGGAAATGAACACCCGCTTGCAGGTTGAACATCCAGTGACCGAGATGATCACCGGTCTTGACCTTGTAGAGTGGCAGCTTCGTGTCGCCAATAATGAAACCCTGCCTCTCTCACAGGCGCAGATACCACTCAATGGCCATGCATTTGAAGCGCGTATCTATGCTGAAGATCCGGACAATAACTTTCTGCCAGCCACGGGCACACTACAACTGTTAAAACCGCCGGTTGAAGGGCCGAATGTGCGCGTAGATACAGGTGTCAGTCAGGGCGATGAAGTGTCCGTGTATTACGATCCTATGATTGCCAAGCTTATTGTATGGGATGAAAACCGTGACAAGGCGCTGGCCAGACTGTGTCAGTCTTTACGTCAATATCATATTGAGGGTCTTACCACCAACATTGATTTTCTGTACAACCTGGCAGCGAGCAAAACCTTTGCGCAAGCCAATCTGACCACGGATTTCATCGACCGCCATCAGGATGTGTTAAACCAGACCAGCGAATACGATCTGCACCGCTTGCTGCCTTTGGCCACATTAACGATCCTGGAGACTGGCAA
The DNA here is from genome assembly GCF_000429145.1 of Aestuariibacter salexigens DSM 15300. GTDB lineage: Bacteria > Pseudomonadota > Gammaproteobacteria > Enterobacterales > Alteromonadaceae > Aestuariibacter > Aestuariibacter salexigens. The sequence continues at coordinate 316,307 of NZ_AUBH01000001.1, read as the reverse complement.
GAAACTCACCCGCCCGTCCTCAGGCGACCCCTACTCTCCGTGGTCAATGGCCAACCACTGGCGCGCCAATGAAACCCACATTCAGTCTGTCAAAATTGCTGTTGGCGATAACGAATACGATATCAGCGTGCAGCAGTCTGCTGGTGAACAAGATGTGGTTATTGTCTTTGACGGCCAGACCTATCGTTGTCAGGCGACGTTGAATGACGACACCCTGTTGGCCAGTATCAACGGACACCGAAGCACCACGGCCGTAGCCAGCCATGCGGAAAGCGTGACATTATTCACCGCCGATGAGGCATTCCGTTTCAGACATGTTATGCCAGATTTAGGTTTGAGTGACGATAATGAAAGCGGTGGTGGTTTCAGTGCGCCGATGAACGGCACGGTGGTGTCACTCAACGTCGAACCTGGTGTGAGCGTGAAAGCAGGTCAGACGCTGATGATTATGGAAGCAATGAAGATGGAGCATGCTATCAAAGCCCCCAGCGCAGGCGTCGTCAAAGAGTTCTTCTTTAAAGCCGGCGAACTGGTCGATGGTGGTGCCATGCTGCTTGAATTCGATGCTGAGGTGAGCGAATGAGCGCCTACCCAAACGCCGTCAGGATTGTTGAAGTTGGCCCCCGTGATGGATTGCAGAATGAGCCTAGTAGCATCGCCCTGAGCGACAAACTCAACCTGATTCACGGGCTCGCCGAAGCCGGCTTGAAAGTGATTGAAGCCGGCAGTTTTGTCTCACCCAAGTGGGTACCGCAGATGGCTGACAGCGGCGAGGTGTTTGCTAATATTCAGCGCGCTGCCGGGGTTCGCTACACTGCACTTACGCCAAATATGAAAGGACTGGACGCTGCCATTGCCGCAAAGGTTGACGAAGTGGCCGTGTTTGGGGCAGCGTCTGAGTCGTTCTCACAGAAGAACATCAACTGCTCAATTGACGAAAGTCTGCAGCGCTTCAGCCCTGTCGTTGAACGAGCCCGGCTATTAAGTATTCCAGTGCGCGGCTATGTATCCTGTGTATTAGGATGTCCTTATGAGGGCAAGATTGCGCCTGCAGAAGTCGCAAAGGTATCCAGACAGCTGCTTGATATGGGCTGTTACGAGATTTCACTAGGTGACACCATTGGTACTGGCACGCCGGTAAAAACCGCCGCCATGCTCGAAGCCGTGCTTGATGTGATCCCCCGCGATAAGGTTGCCGTTCACTTTCATGACACATATGGACAGGCTCTCGCCAATATCCTGGTTGCCTTACAACATGGTATCGCCACTGTCGATTCTGCAGTAGCAGGTCTTGGCGGGTGTCCCTATGCCAAAGGCGCATCTGGCAACGTGGCGACAGAAGACGTGGTGTACATGCTTGACGGCATGGGTATATCAAGCGGCGTCGATTTACACAAGCTCGCTGCGGCCGGGCAGGCAATCACTCAGGCATTAGGTCGCAAAACGCAATCTAAAGTCGCTTTGGCCCTGGCTTCAAGGTAGTCTTAACACGATATCGACGCAACAAGGGTGAGTATGGTCTGTCTGCGGATAATGTACGTTTTACTCATACTGTGCTGTTTTTCAGCCTCGGTATGGGCTGACGATACTGATACTCAGGTTGAAGACCAGATTAAAGTGCTCACCTTCCCCATTCCTTTACTCGTGGAAAGTGAAGAACAAGGGCTGTTTATTGACCTCGCTCACGCCATTAGTAAGGAAGCGAAGTTACCTATCGACATAGATATTAAAAATACACCACGTGCGCTGCGAGCGTTCAGGTCCGGTGATTACGATATCCTCATGCCAGCATTGGATGTCATGTTTAGCGAAGAAAAACATGTCATTAAATCTCGCGAGCTGTTTTATCGTAAACGGGACTACGTGTTTACGCTCAGCTCCAAACCGCTGATAAAAAATATTGCCCAGCTTAAGGGCCTGAGAGTCGGCCTGACCCGAGCCTACCCTTATTCGCAAACACTGCTTAATGAGCCGGGCATCGATTTTGTCTATGTCGATACTGATGAACAAAATGCTCAGCTTCTCAGTGTCGGTAGAATTGATGCATTCGTAGTAGAAGAATCCAGTGGTATTCAGGCATTTCGTAACACCAACCTTATCGGTGAAGTGCACTATCCCAAAGCCAATTGGATCTCGGAGCAGGACGTGTATTTTGCCGTTTATAAAGATGGTGACGGCAAACATCTGGAGAAACGTATCTCGCAGGCATTAACAAGATTAAAGCAATCCGGATTGTTTGAACAAATAATGTCTGGCAGCAATACCGGGCTGTAGGCATGCGACGATTATCCATCGCATTCTCTTTGTACTTAGTCTGCTCAATGACCAACGCCAAAGTCTGGGTTGAACAGCGCACTGAATATTACGATATTGCGCCCTCCTCAGTCGCAGACATAAAACAGCAGCTGCGAGAGCATTCCCCTGTTACCCAAAATGAACAGATATTCCACGGCAACACCCAGTGGACCGTCGAGCCGATGTTTCAACTTTATCGCGCCAATGGACTGTGCAGGATCATGCATGTAAATGTCAGACTACTGACGGTTTTTACATTGCCACGCCTTGCCAATGAAGATGAAGCTGACGATGACATTATCAGTACCTTTACCACCTATGTGAATGCATTAACTGAGCACGAGCAAGGCCATCATGAGTTTGGCAAACAAGCAGCAGAAGCCGTTGCCAAACGGTTGACGGCTCTGGTACCACACTATCAGTGTGAACAGTTGGCAAAAAATGCCCAGCAAGAGGCGGCGGCAATTATCGAGCGTTTTAGTGATGCAAACAAAGCATACGACGCGACCACCGGCCACGGGCGCACCCAAGGCGCAGTGATCAGATAGTTTTTTGCCAACCTGACAATAAGCAAAATCGCCAGACTCGACTAAGATTATTGACGTACCGTTTTTGTGGAACCCGCGTCACAGTCAGGAGGTGAACATGCCCTATAAGACCGCGCACTTCTATTTACTCGCTCTGATACCCATTACGGTTCTGGCCTTTTGGCCGAGTTACTTCGGAGTACTCAATAAGGCACCACTGGCACATCATTTACATGGTATTACCGGCACGCTGTGGATAGTCCTGCTGGCCGCACAGGTCTGGAGTATTCACAGTCGTCGTACACAAATGCATCGAACAATGGGAAAAAGTCTTTTTGTCCTGGTGCCGATAATGAATGGTGCGTTTGCGATGGTGTCATTACAAGGTGCTCAGAAATTTGTCAGCGGCGCAATTTTTTATGACATGTTCGGAAAAGCACTTCTGACCGTTGATATCTTGCTAACCTTCATCACCCCTATGTTGGTGATGCTGGCCTTGATGTACAGGCGCAACATCAGGCTGCATAGCGCATTTATGCTAAGTTCGATTATGGGGCTGTTGCCGCCCATTCTGTCACGACTGTTTGCCGCGATCATGCCAGGCATGACAATTCGCGGGCCCGATACGCTTTATCGCTTCGAATACTGTTTACAACTTAGCATACTGGTCACAGCGCTAATGTGTTTTTACCTGTATTGGCGCAATCGCAAGGATGGCTGGCCTTGGCTGATGGTGGCGGGGATGACTGTGTTGTATTTTGCGATTTACGCCACCCTTGGACAACAGGCCTGGTGGGATGCAGTAGTCCGCCAAATAAGTGAATTCAGCATGTTAAGTGCATTTGTATCAGGCATGTTGATTGGCGCCTTAGCCTGTGTGTTTGGCTGGTTTATGCAGCCAACGGGCGCAGCACTTAAGCACGCGAAGGTCGGTACGTAGAGGTAGAACCCCGCCTGCGCGGGGCTGACGATTTAAATTTGTCATTTCCGCGAAGGCGGAAATCTGCCTTTCGCTAGGGTTTCAAGCGTGTCTGGCGGGTCTCACCATCGCTTTAAGCACTTCACCGTACCCGACTGGTATGCTTGTATCGTTAAGCGCGCCAACCTGTTTCAGCCAGGCGTGAAACGCGGCCAGACGGTACGGCGGTACTGCGGGTAACCAATGATGCTCGAGATGGTAATTCACATGGTTAGGAGCTACCGTCAGACGCTCCCACCAGCGAGCATACACGGTGCGCGCGTGCAATCGTGGATCGGTATTGAGTAAATCGGGTACACCGGCATGTTCAGCCGCGTTACGTAGCCGTGAAAAAAACTGAAAGGTGGTCAGATAGGCTATCCACCACAGCCCGTAAAACTGCACATATCCTAAGCGCCAAAGCAGTAATGCCAGAGCGATATGAAACAAGAGCGCCGGCGCAAGGTTTTTGGCTAGATTGACTAGCATGTCCCATATGCTCAAGGCACGCTTTTCGTTTGCGGATTTATACGCCATATCATATTCAACGACGCCCGCATGCATGAGCATCAGCAACGCTAAATTTTTCACCCCAGTGATACCAAAGGTATCGCGTATTAGTTTGCGTCGTAAACTGGCCTTTGCCACCGGATATGGCCGGTAATTGGGATAGTCGGGATCATCAGTGGTCCCCGCTTTAGCATGATGGCGCAAATGATAACGACGATAGCCCTCAAACTGTGCGAGTATCGGGCCGGCACAACACCACTCCCCGATACGTTTATTGAGTGTCTTACTGTTAAACAGTGCGGCGTGCACACAGTCATGCATGAGTATGCCAAGGCCAAGCTGCCTGTTGCCCAGTAAAATTAGAGAAATGATTACAGTGCCTATGTTAAACCACAAAATTGGCAGCGCAAATGCGACGGCTAGCAGCGAATAATTTACCAAAAGCAACCACCATGCCTGACTGTCTGAACGCTGTAAAAATGGCTTTAGGTTTTGGCCCTTTAATATACTTCTAAAATCAGACTCTACTGGCATAGCTGACTGCGTACCTCTTGCTTCCATCGTTAGCTGCCGTTTTCAGTCAGCATTTTTAAATTATCCAGCCCAGCTTCAAAATCAGGCCCGATCATGGAATCCATCATCAATGCAAAATAGCGATTGAGAGGATTGTTCCCCACGTCGCCTTCGTCAGTCCACGTGACTAGCGTGTTGTCATTTTGCGCCTGCAACACAAATTCACCGGTTGAGCCCATTTCGAAATCAGGAAAGTAAAGCGAATAAGACACGCGCTGATTGTGTTCCAGGGCAATAATCTGCATCTCACCGTTGCCTTCGGTTTCACTTTTCCACTCGGATTTCATCCCGATGGCTCTGTCAGGACCAGAAAAACTTACCTCCATCTGAGGATCGCGCTTGAACCACACTCCCCAGTCCTGCCAGCGGCGTAAATCAACTATCCGTGGGTATATCTCTTCCGCGGGTGCATCAATCACAATGCTCCGCTCTACTTTAAAATCTGACGGTAAAACAAACCCAACAGCAATAAATGCCACGATCAATCCGATGACAATGATAAGCGCTTTTTTCACAATACATTCCTGTGTCTGCGTGATAGGTCGAGTTTATAACATGTTTTTTACATTTTGAATGGCATCAAAAATCCGTCACAAAGTTTTTATCAAATAACTCGATGATACCGGCTAACACAGCCTCTTTTTCAGCCCGTTCAAGCACGGACACTTGCGTCCCATTGGCAGATATTGTTGTTTGGCCCGCACTGGGGTCGGATACCAGCACATCTATTTTTTTGTCAGTAAATCTCATATGCTGCCTCAACGGCAAGACGCAGCAAGTCGCCAACACGTCCCACATAAAATACGTATATTCGTAGCTTGGCAAACTGGTGACGGTTGCCGCCCACATTTGTCCTGCCAGATCGGCTACCTGACTGCTTCGTAACGTCGCCAGTGAAGCAAGAAAATCCATGCTAACGGGAAATGCATTGGTGGCGTCCAGGGGGACCAGCGTCAGTGGTAGATTTTTTGATAGAAGCTGTTTGGCGGAAACCGGGTCCCAAAATACATTCCACTCGGCGCTGCCGTCATGATTATGCATGGCAACATTGCCTCTCACCTTCAAAGCACCCGCCATCCATACCACCTCTTCTATCTTTGCATGAGCCTGTGGTGAATCGTCTAATGCGGCATTAAGGTTACTGCACGGACCCGTCATCAGAACAGTAATGGGCTCTACCGCCTCTTCAAGCAGTGAGCTGATCAGCTCGCTTGCGGGCCTGCTATCTAATTGATCTAGTTTGGCGTCAACCCGCAGCATAGCAGGTAGCGCATTGCACATCTTAGGCTGGGCTCGCCACTCAGCTGGAAAGGCATTGATACCATGCAAATCACCGACAGCGACGGGGATATCAGTCTTGCCAAATAAACCACATAGCTTCAATGTCGAACGTAGCGCTTCATCGGCGTAACAATCTGCCGGTGTGACCGTAATACCGATTAACTCGATATCCGGTGATGACAACAGCAACATCAGAGACAGCAGATCATCAATGCCGCCATCATGGTCAAACAACACTTTTTTCATGTCGCTCCTCCTTTTTGCCGAATTCTGAACGATAGGCAGCTGGAGAGATACCAACGTATTTATTGAAATTAAACCGCAGGGTTATCGCGTTATCAAAACCAACCAGGCGAGCTAAGATGTCCAGCGCCACATCGCTGTCTTCAAGAATACTCTTTGCTATCGTAATGCGCTGCTTATTCAGCCATACCTTTGCACTCGAGCCCGTTGCGGCACGGAAATGGCGGTCGAAACTTCTTCGCGACATCCCTGCTCGCTCAGCAAGTGCATCGACATCTTTGATTTTATCCAGATGCTTAACTGCCCATTTCATCACATCAGCCAAATTGCCGTCATATAGCGGCTCATTCGGATCGACAAATTGGCCCTGCCCACCCTGGCGCTGCGGCGAGAATAGCAACCTTTTGGCTACCCTGTTGGCCACATCATGACCAAAATCCCGTCGCACTATCTCGATACCGAGATCGAGTGCTGCGGCACTGCCAGCGGACGTACCAATATTGCCATCAATGCAATACATCACGTCATCCAGATAATGTGTATGAGTAAAACGTTTTCTGAACTGCGCTGCATGACGCCAGTGTGTTGTAGCAGACTTGTTTTCCAGCAAGCCAAGCTGCGCGAGCAGAAAAGCGCCCGAGCCGAATCCATGTATCTGTCCACCACGGGCGTAAAGCGCCATGATCTGCTCTGCCATCGGTAAACGCACGTGCTTTTGCTCGACAGGCCAGCTGGGGATAATCAGTGTGTCAATGTTAGCTAACGAACGGCTACAGTTAACGTCGATAGCAATGCCACAACGGGTGGAAAACGGCGGCTTTTCAAAACAGATGAATTCGCACTCATACCATGTCGGTGACTCGGCTCGCCCACCAGCAAAGACCTCTGTTGCGCAAGATAACGCAAATAAGTTGATCTGCGGCGTGATTAAAATACCGATGCGCTTCACAGACCGAACTCCTTGTTCACTATTTTTACTACCCACATTGGCCGAAGATTAACGCTCATTTAATATTCCGCCAAGTAGTTTTGATCATGGGTTGCGTTGAATACAGCAGTTTGTCACGACAAAGTGGAATGTAACCTAATTGTGCTGGTCGTTAATGCGTGTAATATGAGATGGTGTTTATTTGTTCAGCACAACTAAACACACTCTGAGACCCTGCAAAAACACGGAGTTAGTGAAATGGCGCAAAACAGTCATCGTTATATCAGTAATCTCACACGAGATACCTATGCTCTTATTCTGGCCGGCGGTCGTGGTTCCCGGTTACACGAACTTACCAGCTGGCGGGCAAAACCGGCGCTGTATTTCGGCGGAAAATTCAGAATCATCGATTTCCCTCTTTCCAACTGCGTGAACTCCGGGATCCGCCGTATCGGTGTCATCACCCAGTACAAATCACACAGTCTTATACGTCATCTGGTGCGAGGTTGGGGCCATTTCAAAAAGGAGCTTGGCGAGTCTGTTGAAATCCTGCCAGCGTCACAGCGCTATTCTGAAAACTGGTATGAAGGCACTGCCGACGCCGTGTTCCAGAATATTGATATCATCCGTAACGAATTGCCAAAGTACGTAATGATCCTTTCAGGCGACCATATTTACCGGATGGATTATGGCGATATGCTGGCTCACCACGTGGAGACGGGTGCTAAGATGACGGTCAGCTGCATGCCAGTGCCGATAGAGGAAGCGGCTGGCGCATTCGGTGTCATGTCGGTTGACGAAAACATGCGCATTCACGGATTTCAGGAAAAGCCTGCTAACCCTGCACCGCTGCCAGGCAATGACAGTTTATGTTTAGCCTCTATGGGTAACTATGTGTTCGATACTGAATTTTTGTTCGAACAGCTCAAGCGGGATTCAGAAACCAGTGGTTCAGAGCGTGACTTCGGTAAGGACATTATTCCGGCAATAATCAAAGATCACCCGGTTTATGCGTATTCTTTTACCAACGGCGATGCAGAACAGGCTTACTGGCGAGATGTGGGTACCCTGGACTCCTTCTGGCAGGCCAATATGGAATTGGTTGCACCTGTCCCCGCACTGAACATTTACGACAGAAAGTGGCCTATCTGGACCTATCAGGAGCAGTTACCACCGGCAAAATTCGTCTGGGAAGAACAGGATCGTCGTGGTGAAGCAATCGACTCTGTGGTGTCCGGAGGGTGTATTATTTCAGGTGCCACGGTGCGCAAAACGTTATGCTTTTCCAATGCAAGAGTACACAGTTTCAGCAAGATTGAAGAATCCGTTTTACTGCCTGACGTTGAAGTGAAACGGCACTGCACCATCAAAAAAGCCATTCTAGATCGCGGCGTGGTGGTGCCCGAAGGTATGCAAATAGGCGTTAACCATGATGAAGACCGAGCCAGAGGCTTCAGAGTGTCCGAAAAGGGCGTGGTGCTGGTCACTCGCGAAATGCTGGGGCTGCCCGTCGGCTATGGCTGATAGAGGGTTTAGCCTGCCAGTGCATCTGATGGCGCAGTACTCTGCGCCATGTCGCTGATTAGTTGCTTAATCAGTTTCGCGACCTGCTTTGGTTGCTCTAGCGGGAACATGTGTCCGGCATTACTGAAAACCTGATGAGGCATGCGATTCCCCCGTAAGAAAGGTTTTATTCTGGACGGTTTACATACATTGCTGTGTTCCGCTGTGACCATCATCGACGGACATTGCAGCCTGCCATAGAAACGACTCAAATTATGCGGCAATGTTCTGAATATGGCCGTTTCTACATCAACGTGAAAGCGTAATTTCCACACGTCACCGTGATGCTCTATCGCCGATGCAACATAGTCTTCAACACATTCGGGATCCATCGGCCTGAACAGCCCTTTCTGCTTAAAATAGCCCACTACATCTTCATCACGTTGCCACTCATACTTGCGATATTTACTGAGACCGGCGGGCGTCACTTTATCAATCAGCGGTGTTTTTTTTAGCAGGCGAAATACCGGTTGCTGCAAACCAACGGCAAGGGGTGGTTCAAGCATAAGTAGCCCTTTAAACAGCTGCGGCTGCATGCAGCAGGCCAGGTAAGATACCACTGCGCCAAAGGAATGACCGATCGCATACACAGGCTGATTCGCATGCTTAGCCACATAGCTGCACAGCTCCTTGGCCGGATTAACCCAGTTGTCATCGATAGGCATCGCAGGATCGTGGCCTAGTCTGTCAATGGCGATAATATCTAGTTCACCTTCTAATGCCTTAAATAGTTTCCTGTAACTTCCTGATGGAAAGCCATTTGCATGGGCAAAATGAATCAGTTCAGCCACGTTTTTTCTCCACTTGTGCGCTGTGGTTTTTACGAAATTCCTGGGGAGACAGACCACTCCAGCGTTTAAATGCGCGTCTGAAGTTAGCCACATCGGCGTATCCGAGCAAATAGGCTAGCTGCTTTATCGGCATCCGCTGGTAATGCAAATGTTCCTTTGCTAATGAAAACCTCACTTCATCCGTGAGCTGCTGAAAGCTTGTCTGTTCACCCTGAAGTCGGCGGTGCAATGTTCGAGGCGTCATGTTCAATGTCTTTGCAACCTCTTGTAAGCCGGGCATATGTTCCCGTTGAGCAATCAGAATTTGTTTCACATCACTGCTTGTTGATTGCACTGTTTGTAAACGGTCAAGCTCCTGCTCACAAAACTCCTGAGCCTGCAGCAATGTGTGCCTGTCAGCCAGAGGCAACGCCATGTCAAGCATGGCCAAAGGTACATCAAGCGCGGTAGTAGGCGCATTAAACTCTACCTCGCACGCAAATACGCTGCGATACAGTGGCCCGTATTCAGGTTCGGGAAAATCAAATCTCACATGCGTAATAATGGTGGGCTCATCTACCACGACATGCAGTGCTTTGGTTAGTGTCATCATCACTGCTTCAAGAAAGGTTTGCTTTATCTCCTCCAGTGGAATGCACTCAGTAAGGTGCACCCGCAGTCCACCTTGGCATTGTTCAAGATCGAGTTTCACCAGGGGTGTACGCGTGGCCATGTAACGTGAAAAAAAGTCCAGTACCTGCCTTGGGGTGGAACAATTCAACAGAGCCAGTCCCAACATGCCATGGGAGTTTATAGATAGTCCGCGCCCCACCAATAAGCCTATTTCAGGCTGGCCCGACAACCTTATCGCATCGCAGATCAGGGTTCGATAATGAACAAAATCGAGCGTTTTATGGTTGCCAACCACATCCTCATAGGTAAGACCGACACAGGCTAGCCAACGCTCTTTTGATGAACCGATACTGTCCAGATAGTTGGCAATCTGATTCAGATAATGGACCGGTATGGTCAATGTAGTGTCGGTCATAAAGCCGTCGTGAATGACATTTAGTAGTAGATGTTATGGTGAATCAAGCAAATGTCAATAAATGACCCCTTAATGTCACGATTGACGCTCTCTCACCATGCGCTGAATTGATTACGCTGTGTGTCACTTAATGATTCAAGAAAAGCAGTATGAGTACAGCATTTACCATTCACTATAACGACAGTGTTTTCTGTTCTGAAGAAGATGAAACCCTTTTGGATGCCGCCATCTTCAACGACATTGATATTCCCCATAATTGTCAGGTAGGAAGTTGTGCCAGTTGTATATGCACCCTGGTCAAAGGCGAGATTGACGCACTCAGCGAGCTGGAATACGTGCTGCTTCCCGAACAAATCGAAAAAGGTGCCATTCTGGCTTGCCAGAGCATCGCGAAAAGCGATCTGGTCTTAACATCGTTTGAGGAGTAAATCCGATGTTCAAATATGCGAAGTTTTCCAGTTATTACCTGATATCGCTACTCGGGATGTGTTTTTTGCTGCTGGGCGGCTACTGGATTGCTATTGGCTTTGCCCTGCTAACGGCCGTCATGATGGGTGGCGATGCGCTGTTTGGCGATGATATCAGTACTCCAGAATACGGCCACCCTAGCTGGCTTACGCTATTACTATGGCTAGCATTACCCTTCACTCTGTTGCTGGTGCTGGTCAACATCTGGCTGGTCGCCGACGCCGACTGGCTGGGCATTGGCGCACAGATCGGTGCCATTGCCGGGGTGGACTTACTCGCAGCTCGTGAGAGTAACTCTTGGTTGGCCTTAGCAATAGCCGTACCCTTCTCTGGTTTGATGTTATCTGTACTGGCCACAGTGACCGCACATGAGCTGGTACATCGCACGCGAGATAAGGTGTCTGTGAGCATTGGACGCTGGCTGCTGGCGTTTAGCTTCGATGCTAACTTTTCTATTGAGCATGTTTATGGCCACCACCTGCATGTTGCCACACCGGCAGACCCGGCCTCAGCGCCGCGGGGTCGCAGTGTTTACGCACACATGCTGATATCAACGGTAAAAGGCAATATCAGTGCCTGGAATATCGAAGCAAAGCGACTCTCACGTTCTAAAAAAGCACTCTTCAGCTGGCATAATCGCTGCCTGCGTGGCTATGCAATGACACTCGTTTTGTGGGCTGGAGCAACATTACTGGCCGGCTGGCAGGGAGCGGTAATGTTTTTAGCAATCGGCCTGGCCGCAAAAGCGCTGCTGGAGATCGTCAACTATATGGAACATTACGGACTGGTCAGAGCGCCGAACAAAAAGGTAGAGCCACGCCATTCATGGAACACCAACAGACGCTGCAGCAATTGGATGATGTTTAATCTGGCAAGACATAGCCACCATCATGCGCAGGGTGCAGTACCGTTTCATCGCCTGCGCCCCTACCCTGACGCGCCAGAAATGATTAACGGCTATCTGGCCACCATTTTTATTACGCTTATCCCACCTCTGTGGCACCGATTAATGGCACCTAAGCTTGAAGAATGGGATGAGCGCTACGCCAGCGAGGAAGAGCTCATCCTATTACGCCAGCAGCACACTAACTGCCACGCGCCTCAGCCTTCTGCCAGTCATTAATAATTTTCTTCGACGTCCACAGAAACGCCAGGATTGCCATTGTATAGGTGATAATCAGGAAGCTCAGAGAGGTTCTCAGTGCTTCCGTCTGGCCCTGGCTTTCAATCAGCGACTGACTGAGGATCCCGACCAGCGTCGGTCCGCCACCAAGTGCGATAATGTTGAGTACAAAGAAAAACAGCGCGGTCGACATTGCTCTGATATTCAGTGGAGCCAGTGTCTGCGCCATCGCAAAACACGGACCCAGATAGGTACCACTGGTGAATAGCAGTACAGTAAGCAGACCCAGACTAACCCACACATTTTCCACATGCAGCGAGAAAAAGAATGCTGGCGCCCCTATCACTAGCATCATGGCAGGCAACAGTGCGTAACCGCGTTTGTCTCGTTTACCCCACTTATCGGCCCATACGCCACCTAGCCACACACCAGCGGCATACGCAGTACCATTAATGATTCCAGACACAATAAGCAGTGTGGTGATGTCAAAGTCGCTGTGCGCCCGAGAATAGAAGTCAATACTCCAGGTAGAGATCGCATAGTTACCGAAAGAGGCGAACGAAATTCCCAGACACATTCCCCACCACGTTGGAATCGACAGTAGCGTTTTTACCGAGTCTTTGAATGACGTCTGCACAACAGTACTGGTGGTGTGGGTACGCTGAGGCTCTTTGACAGTGAATTTAAGTAGCAGAGCCAACACCACGCCTGGCAGACCTACACTGATCATCACCATACGCCAATCTGCGCTTCCCCCCTGCAAGAAAAATGCTGAGGCAAAAAATGCGGCCATAATGCCAAACGGGATCCCCAGCGAATACACAGCCAGTGCGCCTGCGCGCTCTTCTTTGGCATACAGGTCTGAGATGATTGAATGTGAGGGTGGACTTCCGCCGGCCTCGCCAATCCCTACCCCGATCCTGGCTAAAGCCAGTTGAGTGTAATTTTGGGCGAGTCCGGATAGCGCAGTAAAACCGGACCACAACGCCAGTGAGACGCTGACGATATTAACCCGGTTGTAGCGGTCAGCAAGCCACGCAATAGGCAGGCCACAGACAGTGTAGAGCAAGGCAAAATATATTCCCTTCAGGTAGCCTAGCTGCGCATCATCCAGGCCTAAGTCAGCCTTAATGAAGGGCGATAGAATGCCGATTATCTGGCGGTCAATAAAATTAAACGCATAGACCAGCGTGAGCAGAAGCAAAACGTAAGTGCGATATCCGTTCGATGCAGTGGTTGATTGTGTAGCACTGACAGTTTCACTATTAGGCGTGCTTGATGATTCATTCGGCATGGACAGCTACTTTTATTATTATATTCACCCGCCGTAGTGTACGTAGGTAAATGGATGCGGCTCAACTAAATGTTAATTATTTGTGACCATAAATAGAAGTGTTTGATTGTTACAGCGCTTACCCTGCATAATCTGCGCATACAGGTCTGACCACAGAGCACGCCATGCACATAGACGAACTTCTCTCCCAACTCAGCCACTCAGCGCAGGCTGAGGGTCCTGCAGTGATGACGATAGATAAAAGCTGGACGCAAGGCCGCACTGCATTTGGGGGGATAAGCGCCGCCCTGACCTATGCGAGCATGAAAAATAAGGTGGCAGAGGGACGCGTACTGCGTTCTTTTTCATGCAACTTTGTTGGACCGCTGGGCGCTGACACGCCTTTTGAAATCCATGCCACCATGCTACGTGAGGGAAAAAATGTTTCTCAGGTTACCGGCGAAATTCGTCAGGATGGCAAAACCTGTCTGATGGCACAGGCCTGCTTTGGTGAAGGTAGAGAATCAAAAATCCGGGTTGAGAATCAGGACACGCATAATATGCAGGTACCTGCAAAACCTAAGTTTCTGCCATATATCCCCAAGGTCACGCCAAAATTTCTCAAGCATGTCGACCTGGCGATTGTCCATGGCGGCTTGCCTTTTACCAACAGCAAAGTATCGGATGTACACGGTTGGATGCGCTTTAAAAAGCCGCCGCAAACCGTAACCGATGCACATCTGATTGCCCTGATAGACGCCTGGCCGCCGACCATTCTGCAGATGCTGCGATGGCCGTCACCCGCCAGCACAGTAAGCTGGAACATTGAATTTATTCATCCCCATGCGCCGGTCGAACCTACCGACTGGTTTGCTTATCAGGCTCACACGAGACAAGCGGCTGAGGGATATGGCCATACTGAGGCCAATATTTGGGATGCCAGAGGAGAGCTGGTCGCACTCAGTCGACAAACTGTGGCGGTATTTGATTAGGGTTTAAAACACCACAAACGATGACGGATTAAACAGCGCCAGTACGCTCATTGACTGCAGATTTGTATAATCCAGTGCTGATTCAACATCGTCCATGCTCATGTTCAAGCGTCGATACAGATTATCATCCAGATTATTGAAACTGCGATAGACGTCCTGGTGGATGTTATCCAGCGCCAGTACGTAACTCAGCTGCACAATTTTATCGTCCAGACTTTGCGCACGATGAATACTGGTGTGTAACCTGGCGATGGGATGCGCTATCTCTTCTGGAATGGACCAGGCGTGGATGAGTTCAGCGGCAATATCTGAGTACGGGAACCCCAGGTGTCGCTGCTGCAATTTAAGCGGCGTGTCTGTCTCAGTCAGCTTACTGCACTTGACCGCGATGTCCTTATCCAACTTAACCATCACCAGTTCGCCAATATTGTGCAGCAGCCCACACACAAATAAACGCTCTGGCTCACGTACACCAAGCTGTTCAGCGAAATATTTAGCCAGCAGACCGCAGCTGACGCTCTGCTCCCAGAATTTATCCAGGTCAATAACATCGGGTGGCACGGTGTTAAAGGCATTCGCCACACCATAGGCTACCACCAGGTCATACACAGAATTTGTGCCTATCACCTGTACGGCTTTGGAGATGGTGTCTATTTTACTGGGGAATTTATACAGCGCACTGTTGGCTGTACGCAAAAGCTGTGAAGCCAGGGACGGGTCAAAATTTATGATTTCGGCAATGTCCGCCATTGAAGTCGAATCATCTTCAATAAGCTGTTTGATACGGACTACCGCATCGGGGAGAACAAAAAGCTCTCCCGCCTTACTCGCATAATCAATAGCATTCATCGTCACGTTCCCAATACCGCCTTCCATACTTAAATACAACGTTGTAAGAACACGTACTTATGGGTATAGCTCACAAGTGGCAATAATACCAAACAGAGTGTTGCCTTGCACCGCGTTTATCACTCTGTGATTGGAATATGCTTGTTAGCGTTTTCTCGTAGAACGCTTTACTTGAGTCTTGTGGCACCGACAATGATCAGGATTACGCCACCAATCATACCGCCCCAGGCTTCTATTGGCGTGTCTCCACTAAGCGCCCGGGTGACCTGTGAGCTGGCTGAATCATAAATATCGTATCCCCAGATAGCCAGCGCCGTGCCTACGATGATCAGAATTATCCCAAGCAGTTTTTTGTGCATATGCGTTTTTTCCTATTTCTAACAGAAGGCTCAGCTAATGTGAGCCAGTAATTCATCGGCAGACCAGGCTTTACGACTGGCTTCCTGCTGTTTAATCAAATCGATGATGGCAGTGTTAACCGGGCAAGGCAATGACAGCTTGCTACCCGCCTCCACTACCGCACCGTTAAGATATTGGATCTCAGTCTGACGCCCCTGATGGATATCCCACCACATAGACGTGCGCACATTGGGATCTATGGCCAGCATCTTATTGGCAACCCGTTGAAATAACGCATCGGGCAACCGCAGCACGTGCGGAATGAGCCAGCCCGGCAGTGACCCAACTTTGGGTAACGTTATCCCCTGCGCTTTAGTTACCATCAGTAGCTCTTTCATCATGGCAGCGATCACTTTTCGGTAGCCGCGCTGCTCAAGCATAGCTTTCACGGGAATGTCTGCCAGCGCGTTGATACTGTTGCCCAGGTTCAACTGCAATTTTGCCCACAACAATTCCGTCATCTTCGTGGTAACCGCACATGGCAAAAGCCCGCAGTTAATGGTTTGACTTAACGCGACAATATCACTGTCAGCATTTTCCCGGATTTCGATTGTAAAGGTGCCTTGCGAGCCTCGGTGTAAATGACCTCGTGACATTTCAACCACATTAAACGGCACCATACCGCGTAATACACGATTGTCTGGATAGTGTTGCTTAATGATATGGTCAGAGCCTAGCCCGTTCTGGCAACAGATGATGGTAGTGTCTGGCCCGACAAAAGGCGCCATGGCGCTGGCCGCGGCCTCAACCCCGGTACATTTAACGGTCAGCCACAGCACATCAGCATGTGAAGGCGTAGCGGAAGAATCGCCGGCAGTGTCGCTTTCGATGACATTAAGTCTTTCTACTTCACAACTATGTTGCTGATAGTCGGTAAGTTTGACGCCATCACTGAGCCACAGTGCAATAGCAGGTCGACACACTAACCTTACGTCTACACCTTGGTTTGCCATCACCGCACCAAGATAACGCCCGATTAGGCCCGCACCAAAAACAACATGTTGCTGCACACGATACTCCATCAGCATTTTTAAGGTGGTAAGAGCCTAACATAAAATATGGCAGACAGGATTCGGCTTTTAACCCATGCAAAACTTCATTACTATTCGCGGTTAACGCAGTCCAATCAAAATCTGATGTATCCACGATTTCTGACCTCACTTTTTCTCACTGCGGTGTCATCGAGCGCCTTGTTATACCTTTTCGGGCATCAGAGCATCATCACACCCACGATAGCAACACTTAACTGGCTCGCCCCACTATCACTAGCCACAGCCGTTGCCGTCAGTGCGCTGTTCGGGCACGGCAAACTGGTCTCTATCGGCATGTTGCTGTTGATACCCGCGCTATTACCGCTGGTGGGATTCGAGTCTGCGCTGGCATTCAACTATATCAACCAGGCTCTGCTGGCGGTTACCGCCCTGCTGTGGTGGAAAGCGCGTGGCGTTAACTTACTCAGCATGCTGACGTATGGCGGGGTAATACTGGTTACATTTATCGCCTATTCTATGCTGCATCCACTTTGGATGCAGACAATAGAGCCTGTTGTGACACCATATTGGCTCAAGCTCTATCAATTGAGTCCTGTGGTCACTGAGACATTTTCTCTGCTGGAATTCTGCGTCATTGCACTGTGCCTGATATTGCTAATGCTGCGTATTGCTCTGCGTCCAGGCGCGACCACTGTCGTTGCCGGGTTTACGTTAGCCACGATCGTTGGATTGCTCGTTAATGAACAACACTCATCGTTGCTGCTGGTTCAGACTGGGCTGTCCATCGCCATCATTCTGGCGGTTATCGCCGATACATTCCATATGGCATTTCGTGACGATCTCACACAGCTGCCCTCGCGCCGCGCACTCAATCAGACTGTGTTGTCCCTGGGCAGAAAGTACACCGTGGTCATGAGTGATATTGATCATTTCAAGAAGTTTAATGATACCTATGGCCACGACGTCGGCGATCAGGTGCTAAAGCTGGTTGCCAGCAAGCTCAACAGGGTACAAGGCGGAGGCAAGGTATTTCGATACGGTGGCGAAGAATTCACCATGCTGTTTGCTGGTAAACAGGCAGAACAGGTCGAGCCGTTTGTTGAATCAGTACGCAAGACCATTGAGCAATATCCGATTGTGCTGCGCGGACTGGACAGGCCAAGCAAGCCACCTAAGAAAAAAACCAAACCCAGTAAAGCCAAGACGGTCAAAATCACCTGTAGCTTTGGCGTTGCCCAGCGCAGCAGTGATGAAGATTTTGTCAGCGTCATGAAACGGGCCGACGAGGCACTTTATGATGCTAAAAAGGCCGGTAGAAATTGCGTAAAGTGCAAACCGTGCAAAACATGACGGCGAAGACTATGGAGCGAACACTGTTTCCTCCTTTCGTCGTTCCGGTTATCGCGAAGCACTGTCACCTCTTCGTCATTCCGGTTATCGCAAAGCGATAGACCGGAATCTGGATGCCGCACTAAATGCGGCATGACGGTTTGGGGAATACAGCGCCGTTACTTCAACGTGATGTATTGTTAATAGACATTTCTACTATCTCCATCTACGTTTAGTTGACGTGATCCCTCGCTCTCGATTAAGAGTCAATTTATGGAAAAGTCACCTCAATATCCCAGTCGTCGTTTATTTGGTAAAAAACTGACGACATCATTAGGTGTTTGTTTATTACTTCCCAAACTAGCGTTAGCAAAAACAGCTACCCCAACACAAACCGAGGGTCCCTTCTATCCTGATACACCGGAGCAGGAAAAAGATACCGACTTAACTCATATCGAAGGTCACACAGAACTTGCTGAGGGTGAGACTATTTTGGTGAGAGGTCGCGTATTAAATACAGACGGTAAACCA
Source organism: Aestuariibacter salexigens DSM 15300 (assembly GCF_000429145.1). Lineage (GTDB taxonomy): Bacteria > Pseudomonadota > Gammaproteobacteria > Enterobacterales > Alteromonadaceae > Aestuariibacter > Aestuariibacter salexigens. The sequence goes on along the minus strand of NZ_AUBH01000001.1, from coordinate 297,655 downwards.
ATAAAAAATGCTGAGGTGGATATCTGGCAAGCCAACCATCATGGTCGCTATAGCCACAGGGAAGACCCTAACCCTGCGCCATTAGATGCGCATTTTCAGGGTTGGGGGATTACGAAAACAGATGAGTTGGGACACTATGGATTCAAGACAATTAAACCAGGTGCATATCCTCTTAAATATCTCGGTGGCCCAGGATGGCGATGTAGGCATATTCATTTCAAAGTCAGCTGCCTGGGCTATAAACCAATCACTACGCAAATGTACTTCGAGGGTGATACGCTTATAGAGCAGGATTTAGAGATTGCAAAGGTACCGAAGGATTATCAGCATCTTCTGATAGCCGATCAGCAAAAAGACCAGCTAAGTGGCCTACCACTTTTTCGTTTTGATGTGATGTTAGCCAAAATTTAGAGCAACAATGGATGTAGATTCTTTGGCGAACGCAACGGAGCGAACGCAGTGAGTGACTGTAGAGCTTCAGTCAGGCTTTTGCGCAACCGATGTCCTCTCCTACGTCGTTCCGGTTATCGCGCAGCGATAGACCGGAATCTGGATGCCGTACCAAGTACGGCATGACTACCGTGCAAAACCTGACGGCGAAGACAACGGAGCGAACGCAGTGAGCGACTGTGGAGCTTCAGTCAGGCTTTTGCGCAACCGATGTTGAATTGAGGCAAGAGGTCGAAAAGAGTAGATGCCGTACCTAGTACGGCATGACGGTGTGTGGAGTACGGCATGACTATTAGATGATGCGGCATGACGTATTACGGGGAGTCAGCATGACGCATTGGGGCAATTACGACTTCAACGACGCCAACAGCTTTTCTGCTTCTTCTTTCATATCATCGTCACCGGAGTCGACCACTTCTTTTAATAAATCAATAGCGGCGTCAGTGTCATCGATTTCGATATAGGCTCTGGCCAAATCAAGCTTTGCTCCGAGTCCTTCGTCGCCATCAACGTCTATAAGATCGCTGTCATCATCGATACCTGAGAAGTCTTCCAGGGCAACATCAAGGTCGAGCTCTTTCTCTTCAAGTTCGTCACTTTCTGCTTCCATGCTTTCAGCTAACAGCGTGTCGACGTCGACGAATTCGTTCTCACTGTCCACTTCATCTGTGGGGGCTTCGATCTCGGGTTCAGCCTCAACGTCTTCCTGTAGCAGGGCTTCCAGATCGATATCCGGGTTTTGTGCCAGCACATCAGCAGCGGGCTCTTTTTCTTCCTTATCGATGGAATCCAGCAGCTCATCGAAATCCGCGTTTTCCAGCTCTTCGAGAAGATCATCGTCGTCACTACCGCCCTTCTCATTTTCTGACAGCCAGTCTCCTAGACCTGGGACATCATCGAGATCTTCTGGTTCGTCGGATGTTTTGGCTTCATCTTGCTCGAAGTCATCCTCAATTTCTGACTCACGCTCGAGTGCGCTGTTCAGCGCATCTTCATCAAACTCGGCCAATGACTCGATATCATCTATCGAGTAATTGTCTTCTTCGACCTGAGCGGCTTCATCTGACTCATAACTCAGATCGCTAGCCTGCTGTTGATCATCGTCGCTATCAAGTTCGATATCGCCAGCTTCAAATTCTTCCAAAGCTTTATCGAGCTCGTCTTCAACCTCAGGGGAGTCGATATCGGCTAAATCGATATCACTGTCGTCAGTGTCAGCGACTTCGCTCTCGAGTTCGTCGAGAAGCTCTTCGCTTATCTCATCATTTATTTTTTCTGGCTCTGGCTCTGGCTCTGGCTCTGGCTCTGGCTCTGGCTCTGGCTCTGGCTCTGGCTCTGGCTCTTCAGTGTGTTCCTGAGTTTGCTCGGCTTCAAGCTCTGCCAGCAGTTCATCTGCTAATACATCAGCCGACTCTGATTCATTGTCCTCAGGCTCCTGAACCAGTGGATCTTCCTGTTCAGCCTCGGACTCCTGTTCTGATTCGAGTTCAGCCAGCAGTTCATCGGCCAAATCATCATTCAGATTGTCTTCTTCAGGTGCTTCCTGTGGCTCGACTTCCAGCTCTGACTCAAGCTCTGCGAGCAGCTCATCGGTCAAAGGATCTTCAGGCAGCTCTTCTGTCGCGTCGATATCTGAGTCAAGCTCGTCATCCTCCGCACTGGCACCGAGTTCTTCAAGCAGTTCATCTGTCAGAGGATCGTCAATGTCGCTTACATCATCATCACTGTCATCAAAGTCTTCATCGACGACATCATCTAACGCCTGAATGCTGTCCTGCTTCTCTGCCAGTGGGAAGTCATCTTCCTCGTCTTCATCATCATCGCCGCCTGCGGGTAGCATATCTTTCATCATTTCAAGCTGCTCTGCTTCCATCAGCAGCTCGTCGGTAATTTTATCCAGCTCCTCATTTTGCTGAGCAATCTCGGTGTCAAGTTGCTGCAGCATTTCTTCACTAACGGTGTCATCTACATTGATGTGTTCTGGCAGGGCCGGTTCATCTTCATGACTGGCTTCAAGCAATTCATCAATGCTGATTTCCGGCGCATCTTCATCTTCGACCGCGGGAAGTGCAGGTTCTTCTAATTGTTTAAATTCTTCGGCTTCTGGCTCTTCCTGCGGTTCTTCCTGTTGCTCAGCATCTTCACCAGCGGCGTCAAGCAGTGCGTCAATATCATCATCGCCAAGGTCTTCGTCCGCCTGAACATCATCAGCACTTAAGTCTTCATCGAGATCAACGTCGAAATCATCCAGCTCACTCTCGAGTTCTGCTGAAAGCTCGTCTGATAGCTCGTCTGACAAATCATCCTGTTCACCATCCAAATGGTCAGCCGGTTCAGACAGGTCGAATTCTTCGCCTTCAATTTCATCCAGCTCTGACAAAAGGTCTTCATCATCTTCGAACAGGGCGTCTAGATCTTCCTGTGCCAATTCAGATGACTCGTCTTCAGCGCCGCCCTGCTGTTCGGACACCAGCATGTCATCACCAAGATCGTCAAAGTTATCAAGCTCTTCTTCAAGCGCCTGATCGAGGGATTCTTCGAGTTCTTCAGCCAATACGTCGTCGAGTAGGTCGTCATCGCTGAACAGGCCTTCGTCATCCAGTTCACCACTAAGCTCGTCCGACAACGCATCAGACAAGTCATCAGCGGCAGAGGGTGGAGAGACAGGTGCCGCAACCTGTGGCGCTAGTTCAGCGGGCGCAATGTCATTCTCCGGGCTTTTTTTTCGATTCAATAACCAGCGTGCGAGGAAAAAGAGGATGCCTAATGAGAGTAATGCAGAACCACCGATCAGCGTAAGCGGATTCGTCAGATACTCACCAATAGACGATTGCTGTTCTTTGCGCTGCTGCTCCTGTGCTTGTTGCAACATGGCAAGCAGCTGTTGCTGGATGGCTAATTGCTCGTCTATTTGCGGCTGAACATCCTGTTCAACGCGGCTGCGTAACTCAAGGATGTCAGTATTGACTGTTTCCAGTCGCTCATACAATTTACGATTTTCATCCAGAATCGCCTGTACGCTCTCTATCGACGCGGCAAATTGTTGCCGCAATGCGTCAAACTGTTCCGTTTGCGAACTGTCCAGTGCCGTTAATTTCTGTTCAAGCTCAGTCTTGGTTTGGCTTAAATCATTCTGACTGGCGAGCTTTTCCGGTGGCTTGAGGTTCTTGAGGCTGCTTCCGGGCTGTGCGGCCTCTTTTTCCATGGCTCGCCATGTCACTTCATCCTGCTCAGCTTTACGCTGTGCGTCCTCGGCATCGATACGCGCAACGTAGCGTTCTGAGGGCAAACGCAGCATTGCACCATCGAGTAAATGATTGAGATTATTGTCTTCAAACGCTTCAGGGTTAAGCTCGTAAATGGCGACCATCACCTGGTAAATACTCAGGGATGGGTTTTGACGATATCGCTGTGCGATGCGCCACAGGGTATCGGTTTCATCGATGGGGCCATAGACCACACCGGAATATTGCTCTGTCGCATCCTTCGGGCCGAGGATCTGAACGTTTTGCTGCGCTGCACATGTGGTAGTTGGTAATACTGACATTGCAAAGAGCACAATCAGCATCGACACCAATGGGTACGTTCTCATTCCTATCCTTATCAGCCCTGTTTATTTAGTTTTTGTCGTTGCATGCTCTGACACAACGTATTGCTGAGCGGGTTTATCGCTTTCCAACATATCAATTAGCAAAAGTTGTTCCATCAAGGACGCTAGCGCAAAGATAACTATAAACCACACCCGCATAATGATCTATACGGGCAAACATTACGAAATGGCGTCGATGTTAATATCCACTAACAGATATTATCGACGCCAGCGACTAAACGTTTAGGCACAGCTTAATAGTAGTCTTTTAGCAGCGCTTCAGCGATCTGTACGCTGTTAGTTGCTGCGCCTTTCCTGATATTGTCAGAGACCACCCAAAGGTTAATACCATTAGGGTGACTAATATCATTTCTTACCCTGCCAACATGCACCGAATCATTGCCACTGGCACTGCTTACCTGAGTAGGAAATGCTTCACGCTCTTCATACAGCGTGATGCCCGGCGCGTTTGCCAATAAGCGCTTAACGTCTTCAGCATCTATTGGCTGACGGGTTTCAATATGAATGGCTTCGGCATGACCATAGAACACCGGCACACGCACAGCCGTAGCATTTACCCGAATGGACTCATCGCCCATGATTTTCTGTGTTTCCCACACCATTTTCATTTCTTCCTTGGTGTAATCGTTATCCAGAAACACATCAATCTGTGGGATCACATTGAATGCAATCTGACGGCTAAACGCGTCATCTTGGTTTTCACGTCCGTTCATCAAATCGGCAACCTGACGTGCCAGCGCATCCATTGCAGATTTACCTGCACCAGAAACGGATTGGTAGGTTGCAACGTTGATTCTATCTATACCTACGGCATCCTGAATGGGTTTTAGCGCCACCATCATCTGGATTGTCGAACAATTGGGATTGGCAATAATGTTTCTATTTCTGAAATCTGCCAGGGCGTGGGCATTAACTTCCGGCACCACCAATGGAATATCCGGCTCGTAACGAAATTGTGAGGTATTGTCTATCACCACACATCCTGCTTCGGCGGCGAGAGGGGCAAATTTCTCTGACACCGAGCCACCCGCCGAAAAGAAGCCGAATTGCACCTGTCCCCAGTCAAATTCATCGGCGTCGAGCACAGTGATGTCTTCACCTTTAAATGTCACCTTGCCACCCGCTGAGCGTTTACTGGCCAAGGGATAAAGCCTGTTAATTGGAAACTTGCGTTCCTCGAGAATGTCGATCATTGTCTGGCCAACTAACCCCGTTGCACCAAGAACCGCAACATCAAAGGCTTGAGACATGTAAGGTTACTCCTTAGAAAATAATGTGTTTTAAATTGAGCCGCGACGCGTCAGGCGGCTGAAAAACCGAGCCGGTAGATTGCCTGTGATTCAGGCGAATTTCCAGCATTTACCCGACACGCCGAAAATTCCCGACGAATTGGGTAATGTTTACGCATATAACTGAACGGTTCTGGCCCGGTTACCGATGCCCGGAAACGCTTGCTATCCTGGCGTATATCATACATGCAAAACGCTAAGTGCCTGATTAGACCTAAGTCGGACAACTCTGGCAGCTTATCGACATGATGCGGCCAGACTGGTAAGTGTTTATCCAGCGTTTGCGTTGGCTCGCGCGACATCAGTCGGCACAGCTGCTGATAGAGCATAAACGTACCTTTTGCCTTACCTTCCAGTGTATGACCTGCGATATGTGCGGTAGAAAAACGCGTAAAAGGTACCAGCGGCATCAGGATGTCAGGCTCATTTTCCCACACGTCCAGGACCAGATTCAAAGACTTGCCTTTCTCCAGTAGCCTTAGCGCGGCTGCATTGTCTACTACTTCACCACGTGCAGCGTTAATCAGTACCTGATCTGGTCGCAGCGATGCCAGCACCGCCTCGTTAAACATATGCAGCGTTTTGTCCTGCCCATCACGATTCAATGGCACGTGTAGGCTGATAATATCGCACTGCAGTATGTCTTCAAATGAGGCGAAATGGCGGCAATCCCCTGCTCTGCGCAAAGGAGGATCGTACAACTTATAGGTTAAGTTTAATGCCTCAAGCTTAGCAGCAAGCTGGCTACCTACATGGCCTGCACCAACGATGCCAATGGTTTTATGTGTTAATTCCTCAACGTCATCGCTCAGTGCCAGTATGGCGCTGATGACATATTCAGCCACGGCTGTTGCATTACAACCACCGGCATGTCCCCAACTTATTTCCCGTTGTTCCAGAAGATGGGTATCAAGGTGATTTATGCCCGCCGTGGCAGTGGCCACATAGCGAAGTCTGGTGGCGTACTGTAACAACGCGCTATCGACTTTAGTGGTCGAACGCACCAGCAGTGCATCAACGTCATTAAGATCCTCAGCACGCAGATGTCGATGATTAAACGCTGTCGCCTGCCCTAATTCATTAAAGAAAATATCGCCATAGGGCATGTTGTCATCATACAGAATGCGCATTGTGAATAGAGCAGCCAGGGTCAAAAGCGCGATTATGCCACGCCTGTAAAACGCTTGAAATGCACAACGCTTAAGATAATGTCTTATTCGCTAACCAGAGTGCAAAAAGGCGGCTGACATTTTCAGGCGCTTCCAACTGGGGGTAATGACCGACCGGCAGTGCTTTGGTTTCCTTGTCGGGCAACAGTTCGCTGAATCGTTCCAGCATATGGCCGCCAGAGATGGGATCCTCGACACCGTTGATAAACGCCAGTGGAATGTCTGTTTGTTGCATTGCCTGTACCCACCCATCGCGTTTCTCAGCTCGTTCATCAAGATATGAAAGCAGAGATGGCATCACCAGATGCCCGTTATTTTCACGTAGTAACGTCCACAGCACATCGATTTCGGTATCCGATGGCGGTGTGTTGGCGCCAAAGATCCGGGTAAAACTGCTTTTCAGACTACCTTTTCGCAAAAAACTCGCCATCAATGTGCCAAGTTTACTTTTAAGCAGCTTTTGTTTTAGTAGCGGACGGTGGCTTTCACTAAACAATCCACCATTAAGAAAGCAAATGGATGAAATATGACAGGCAAGGCTGCCCTGCTGTTGCCGTGCCAGTAGTTCCTGAGCCACAGACACACCATAATCATGGGCAATGATGTCGACACTATCGATTTTTTGTTCTTGCAGCAGCGCCGTCACGATATCCGCCTGTTCGGCAAGACTGTACTGATATGGAAGTGGTTTATCAGACAGACCAAAGCCAAGCAGATCCAGCGCATGCAATCGATAGTCGTTTGATAGCGTCTGCCACTGTTGATACCAATCCCAACTGGCACTGGGAAAACCGTGGATGAACAATACATCCTTGCCCTTTCCCTCATGCCAGTGGGCAATACGGTGTCCGCACAGCTGCGAGAATTTTGCAGACTGCTGGTAGTCCTGTAACGATTTTGCCGTCACGGTTTATTCAGCAAACCCTGGATCGAGTCGGTGGCATTTACGCAGGATCCCAGGCCATGCCAAGGCACCTCCGACAGATTTAGTGACTTGTTTTGCCTGCGCCTGAATGCCATCCAGAATCGGCTTTGGAATGCTCACTAATGGCTCGCCAGCGGCCTGTGCCTGCAATTGAATTTCACTGGAGCGCTGCAGGATATACATGCCAAGAAACGCATCGGGAATGGTGTCCGCACAGGTCAGTAAACCGTGATTTCGCAGGATCATAAAATTGGTGTCGCCCAAATCAGCGACCAGGCGCAGCTTCTCATCAGGATTGAGGGCAACTCCTTCATAGTCATGATAAGACAATGAACTGAGCGCGAAAAGTGACTGTTGGCTGTAGGGTTGTAAACCTTTTTCAAGCACTGATACCGCCACGCCGGCATTGGTGTGCAAATGCATTACGCATTTTGCATCCTCTCTGGCCTCATGCACAGCGCTGTGGATGGTAAAGCCAGCAGGATTGATGTCATAGTCTGACTCCATGACCTTGTTACCCTGTAGATCTACCTTCACCAGACTCGACGCAGTGACCTCTTCAAACAACATGCCGTAAGGATTGATCAGGAAATGGTGCTCGGGACCTGGGACACGAGCGGAGATATGGGTGAAGATCAGGTCATCCCAGCCATAATGGGCGACCATTCGATAACAAGCGGCAAGATCCACTCTCGCCTGCCATTCCTGTTCAGACACCTGTTGTTTAACGCTTTGTACTGACATGTAGCCCCCTGCGCTTGTCTGACAAACCATCAGACCTGCTGAATTGTAATGAAATTACTCTGCACTGTACGCTACACTTTGCTTCTTAACTGTCGCCAATTTGACAATCTATGACAATTTCTCCATTCAATGCACTTTTTGCTGCAAACCCCTGGTTTGCACAGCTGCCCGACAAGGCGGTGAATGATCTGGTGGCACTGTGTCACACCAAACAGCTCAAAGCTGGACAACAGCTACATGCTCGCCATGACGAGGCAGAGGGCCTGTATGCCGTATTGAAAGGGAGAATTCGAATCAGTAACGTCAATAGTGATGGCAAGGAAATGGTGCTGACTTACCTGCAGGTTGGTACCTGGTTTGGTGAAATTTCCCTGTTTGACGGACTACCTCGCACCCACGATGCCTATGCCGAGACTGACAGTCAGGTGCTAGTCCTGCCCACCAGTGCGTTTCACAAACTGTTGAAAAGCCACCCTGAGTTATACCCACATTTTATGAAACTGCTGTGCCAGAGGATCCGGGCTGCATTCTCAATCATTGACGAAACCTCAGCGCTGTCGCTTCGGCAACAGTTGGCCAGAAGACTGATATTATTGGCAGACAACTTCGGTGCACAGCCACTGACGGCCTCGCCGCAAACCGTTAACGTATCCCAGGAGACGCTGGCGCGCATGCTGAATACGTCCCGTCAAACTGTCAATAAACTGCTTCAGGAAATGAAAGAAGAGTGTTTGATAGAGATAAAATACGGGCGCATTACTATTAACGCGCCCGACAGATTACAAAAGGAAATTGAATATTAACCGGTATATCGTTTGAACACTAAGGTCGCATTTGTGCCACCAAAGCCGAAGCTGTTGGACATGACGGTATTCAACTGCGCGTCCCTCGCCTCAGTCACTATATCCAACCCTTGTGCCTGTTCATCAACGGTCTCAACATTGATTGATGGGGCGATAAATCCGTGCTGCATCATTAGCAAGCTGTAAATCGCCTCGTTTACCCCTGCGGCGCCCAGCGCGTGCCCGGTCAGCGATTTAGTTGCACTAATGGGAGGAACCGCATCACCAAATACTTCACGGATCGCCTGCAACTCTTTGACGTCACCGACGGGTGTAGATGTGCCATGGGTATTCAGATAATCGATTGGATCATTTACGCCCTGCATCGCCATCTGCATACAGCGCACCGCGCCCTCGCCAGACGGGGCAACCATGTCGGCACCGTCGGAAGTGGCACCGTAACCAACGACCTCAGCGTAAATTTTCGCCCCTCTGGCCAACGCATGTTCCAACTCTTCTACGACCACCATGCCGCCACCGCCAGAACTCACAAAGCCGTCGCGGTTCGCGTCATAAGTCCGTGATGCCTTAGTTGGATCGTCATTGTAGCGACTGGACAGTGCGCCCATCGCATCGAATTGCGCAGACAGTGACCAATGCAACTCTTCGCCACCACCGGCAAACACCATATCCTGCTTACCTAGCTGAATAAGCTCCATTGCATTGCCGATACAATGTGCGCTGGTCGCACAGGCTGAGGCAATCGAATAGTTGGTGCCTTTAATTTTGAACGGCGTCGCCAGACAGGCTGACACAGTATTGGCCATGCAGCGTGTAACCATGTAAGGCCCCATGCGCTTAACGCCTTTTTCACGCATGATGTCAGCAGATAGCACCTGATTTTCAGACGATGCGCCACCTGAGCCGGCAATAATACCTACTCGAGGATTACTAATTTGTTCTTCACTGAGGTTGGCATCTTTTACTGCCTGCTGCATCGCAATGTAGGCATAGGCTGCCGCGTTCCCCATGAAACGCAGGGTTTTACGGTCAATGTGTTCAGTGATATCAATGTCGATATCACCCCAAACCTGACTGCGAAGTCCCATCTCAGCGAACTGGTCAGAATGTGTAATGCCTGACTTACCCGCTTTTAATGACTGTAAAACCTCTTGTTGATCGACACCGATACTCGACACGATGCCCATCCCGGTTATAACAGCTCTTCTCATTGTTGCACCTTCATCTATTTTAACGCCGCATAGGATAACGATTATTGACGACTAACTGGTCCGCTCTTTGTGAAATTTTTGTGTCAAGCGTCAGTTGCATTACACTACGCAGCAAAATCATTAGCTATCTATTTACTGTGAATTTACGCCCGGCACAGATCCACTTTAACCAGCAAGGAACACCCGTTTCAGACGAATTTGATGACGTGTACTTCTCCAATGCCAATGGGATTGAAGAAACACAATACGTGTTCCTTAATAACAATGACCTACCCGCCCGATGGTTGCAATGCCAGGCTAAAAATTTTGTGATTGCAGAAACCGGCTTTGGCACTGGCCTGAATTTTCTGGTCACACTGCAGGCATATTTGCATCATCCCACTGTAGACGACTTGCCTCGCCTACACTTTATCAGCGTGGAAAAATTTCCCATTGAGCGCGAGGTCTTGGCCCAGGCGCTGGCCAACTGGCCAACATTAGAACATGAAGCGTCACAGTTAATTGCACAATACCCCTTGCCTATAGCTGGCTGCCATCGACTTTCCTTTGCTAATGGCAAGGTCATACTGGATCTGCATTTTGGCGATGCCATAGCAATCTTTGAAAATATGCAGGCACCACAAAATGGACTTATAGACTGCTGGTATCTGGACGGTTTTGCGCCATCTAAGAACCCGCAGATGTGGCAACCAGAGCTGTTCGCTCAAATGCGAAGGCTGACTAAATCAGGTGGGACATTTGCAACCTTTACCGCCGCAGGTGTGGTCAAACGAGGTCTGCGTGATGCCGGCTTTACGATTGAAAAGCGCCCTGGATTCGGTAGAAAACGCGATATGCTGGCAGGCACACTGCCGGCTGAACAAGACAGTAACGGCGCAGAGCCCACGCATTTTGCATACTATCAACGTCTGTTTGACTATCCACAGCCAGCCAACACGACTATTGTCGGTGCAGGACTGGCGGGTGCCTGTATTGCCTATCTGCTGACCCAGCAAGGCATACCCATAACGCTGATCAGTCAGGGCCAAGATGTCGCAGACGGCGCATCGGGAAATCTGGTGGGGGGCTTCTACCCGCAGCTTCACGCGCAGTTTTCCCCCATGAGTCAGTGTCAGGCCCTAAGCTTTTTGCACGCCAGACGGTTTTATGATCATCTTGAGCAGCGCGGCATCAGCTTTGAGTATGACTGGTGTGGCGTGCTACAGCTTGCCCACACTGACACCTTGCATGACAGGTTACATAAAATTAGCACATCGGGTCTGTGGCCTGCTGAGCTTGCCTGCATTGTTGATAGAAGCAGGGCCAGTCAACTAGCCGGCGTTCAGCTTGAGCAGGCCGCATTGCATATCCCTATGGGTGGCTGGATAAGTCCAGCCAGCCTGGTTCGTGCACTGGTTGACGCTGCAGTGGCAACGGGATTATGCGAGCTGCAACTCGGGCAGACAGTAACTTATATACAAAAAGAGGGAGACCTCTGGCGATTACAGACGGCAGAGGGCAACAAAACCCATGCTGATGCTGTGGTGCTGACCACTGGCGCACAGAGCGCTGAGATAATGCACCTCGATGGTTTACCCATGCGACCGGTACGCGGACAGGTAGAGCATGTGCCAGCGCAGCCGTCACTTGCACCTTTGAAGAGTGTTTTATGTCATAAAGGCTACTTCACTCCGGCGGTAAACGGCATGCATGCAATGGGTTCCACCTATGTAAAAGGGTCTATGAACACAGACGTGAGTGCGCAGGAAACACAGGTCAACATGACTACGCATCACGCTGCTATGCAGGGTAACGAATGGTTTGATAACGTTGATATCAACGGCGAAGCAAGGGCATCGGTACGCAACACGGTCCCCGACCATCAGCCAATCGTGGGTGCCGTACCTGATTTGCACAGCCAGACGTCGCAATATGCTGAGCTGTATAAAGCCAGATCGCAACATACCTATCCGTTAGCTGATAATAAGACCGGCATGTATGTCTGCACCGGGCTGGGTTCACGGGGGCTCACCACTGCGCCGCTGATGGCGCAGCTCACCATCAGTCAGATGCTCGGTCAACCGCTGCCGCTTACGGCGCCGTTATTAGATGCACTAAATCCGAACCGCTTCCTGATAAAAGCGCTGCGCAAAATGCAGCAGGGTTAAATTAGTCAGCCGCCACGTAGCTATCGGGCATAAGCTGCTCTACCACGATACGAGGGATCTGCAGGGTCGCGCTTGATGCCAGACGTTTGTTGTCTAAATGAGCAATACGGGCATTGATTGTCAGACCTCGGGGGTTTTCAATCATGGTGCCTGTGAGCACATAGTCCAATGCCAGCTCGTTGGCCAGATCATCTTCGTCACGACTCAGCACAATGTCGCCATGACGACCTACAGCAATGCCATCCTGCAGTTTAAAGTCCACGACATTCACACCAAGTTGTTGCAATTGCACCATGGTGTATTCTGCCAACTGATTGCCCACTACAGACGTGTTCTGCAGTGATGCATCAAATGCGACAAAGGACACCACGCCTATGCGTGAGGCGCTACTTATCCCATTCGCATGTTTAATCAGCTGCATAGCTAACTGCTCAGCATAATCAGCCAGCGATTTATGCATTGTCTCAGCGTAGAAGCGATGTTGCGGCTGTCGCCACACAGGCCTTTGTGTAACGGCTTGCTGCTGATGCCTGGCGCGATCACGTGAATCTGGAGTATACGTTCTGCCATTGACCTGCATGTTGTCAGGCAACGGTTTTGCATCGTCCTTATTGCTCATAACAGAGGCAAAAGGATCGGACCAGTCCGGTGATGCGAGGCACCCGGTGAGTAGTAGTGCCATCATGCAGATCAGCAACCCACGCATATCAATCTCCTTCAATCAGTCTGACACCGTCACGCATACTGTCGTCACTGTGCTGTTGCTCACTGGGTAGCAGTGCGTCAGCGACATAAAATGGGATCAAAGATTGTGCGGTGGCCACCACGGCTTTGGACTCTAATCCCAATACCCGTGCATTAACCAGATAACCGCCCTGATGGCGGGCCAGTGTGCCGGTCAGCACATATTCAATGGGATAACGCTGCTTCAGTTCCAGAAAGTCCCGAGATAGCACAAAGTCACCGTGCCCTGTCACCCTGATGTAGTCGGTCGTCTTATAATCAATAACAGGAATTCGAAATTTGTGTAGTTCATGAATGAATGATTCTGCCATCTGATGACCAAGCAGATTGGTGCTGTTTAAATCACCATCGAGCAGTGCGAAATGTGTCACACCTATCGGTGTGTCATCTGTCACATACTCCATATTCGCAATCAGGTCCTGGGTCATGTTCTGCACATAATCACCAATATGCTTGGTGAGCATTTGGCCTTTGTAGGCGCCGTACGCATTTGAATAGGTCGGTGTCGAGCCCAGTGCGCCAAACTTGTCTATCCCATAACGTTCGGTTTGCTGATCGTAGTCTTCACGCTCAGGTGCCTGTGCAATGTCGATCACATTCATAGGCATCACGTCGGGCGTGTGGTTTAGTGCACTGTCATCAACACTGGAACATCCAGCGAGACCACATACTACCAGCATAAAAACGCTCATTTGTTTCATTTGTGTCACCTTATTCTGTGTCCGAGCGATAAAGTTTGCCATTGCGATGGCCTACTTTCTCACGTTGCCAAAATAGCTCATCCGGAAAAAAGCGTGTTGCCGCTGCGACTACGTCACGACTGCGTGCATTGATAATGCGCGCATTGACGATAGCCCCGCGATACTGAGGTGTAATCGTGCCGCTGATATAAAAATCGGCCCCCTGCTGATCGCTCAGGTGTTCAATGTTCCGTGAATACACACGATTTCCTTCACTGCCAATAATTATATCGCGCGAAACATTGAAGTCTTGAGCAGTAAAACCCCGCCGTGTCGCTTCAGTAATCAGTCCCTGTTCGAGTTGATGCCCAAGTAGCATCAATGGGTGTTGCTCATCTAGATTATGTTCAAGCGCATCGACAGGCACGAAATCTACCACAGCGTATCGAGCCTGTGCGGCGGGATGCATCCCCATGAACAGTTCATTCGCAAGCTGATGAGTGTAATATTCGACATTGCCCAGCGGGTTAAGCTGCGACTCGTTGAATTGCTGTTGTGTATCGGTGTTGTAGACACTACTGCAGCCTGCAAGAAGCAACAGAGAAACCACGCAACAGGTGCTTTTGAAAGACTTCACAGCACATTCCTCACATTAATTGGGCATTGCCCCAGAAAAACACGTGGGAATGATTACGCAAAAATCGCGCCAAAGGCTATTGCTCAGCCAATACTAGCGATGTAAGAGAAACCGAGGTTGATGATGGCAACAAATTGCCGATGGGCGGCAATGTTTTCGCCGCTTTGGTAGCAACCTTACGCTTGCTAAATATCGTACGTTTTTGCTTTTTCCGGCTCAGCGTATCCACGCAATGACTCGGAGCGGGGAAAACGCGCGACCCGAGCAAAAAGGAGCGCACAAAACAAACTGGGAAGGATCAGAAAGTACACCCAGTTTTGCATACCCAAACTGAATATGACGTATACCGACAGCACAATAATTGCTGCGCTAACAACAAAAGACCTCGCTGACATATAGATACCTTTTGATTAATAAAATGGGTATATAACGTGATACAACATCCTTGCATGTTCAGATCACAAAATAACCACTTAGTTCATTATTACGCTCATCTGTTCGACCGAGCCAATAATGCTGGCATCAAACTGATGAATGTCTTCAGCCGTTTGATTCACGAACACGTCACTGATCCAGGTATTCAGGTCATAGATTAGTGAACTCATGATTTCCAGTGTTATTGCTTTTTCCAAAAAATGCTGATGCCTGAGAAGAGTATCGACCAGTTTGTAAAGCGCTGTAGAAATGGATGAAAACTCGTCCATCATAAACACAATATTGGCAAATTCGTGCAGCTGGCTGAGGCAGTCTTGCAGGCAGGCCCGTCGTTTAATATTCAGCTTCGCCAGTTCAATGTTCGCAACACATTCTTCGATAATGCAGCTCAATGCCAAAATGTCATTATAGTCGAGGTCGGTTTTTTTCAGATAATCCGCGGCTGTGGTTGCGTCATTGGTATTTTCTGTTTCTCTTACGTCACTGGCAGATGACGTATTGGCATCAAAATTGAAGTCATCAAATAATTCAATTTCATCGTGGTCGTTAAACTCGACATCATGTTTTTCTGCTTCACCAACGGTTTTTCGTACACTATTTTGTGCCAGTATGCCTTTAAACGCTTGCTTTAAACTTGGTGATGTACCGATGACATTAGCAATGAAGGTTTTGATAAATCCTACATCACGGTGCACTGAAAGGAAGAACAGCACATTGCCTGACGTGTCCTTTATTGGATTCACCTTCCATTCAACATGATACTCTTCTCCATCCTTTCGATAATTTACTGCGGTCCCATGAAACGGAGTGCCTTTTGATAAACTACTGCGCAGTCTTTCTACGGTAGATTGTTTCGTTTTCTCACCTTGTAGCAAGGCCGGAGATTTGCCTAGTAGCTCATCCTGTCTATAACCGGACATCTCACACATTTTGGCATTAACAAACAGGATGGAGGGGTTGTCGATATCCGGCGTTGTAATAAGTACGCCGTCAAAACTGTCCTGAAATAACATGTGTGCCGCGTTCAGCAGCCCCAACATATTTGATGAGTTGAGTGTCTCACACAGTGTTTCAACGTCAGGACACAGCATAGTAGTACATTCCTCCAACTTGGATGACAAAAAACCGGAAAACAGACGCATATTTCGTCTGTCGAAAAAGTGCGCGCATTTTATCCAGCACTGGTCTGATGTCCAGCGTACAAAATGCTACAAATGGGATAGGAAAAGGAAAGTATAAAGATGGATAACCTAAATACGCATTTTTTATTTATGCAAACAGGTTATTTTATAGTGTATTCAGATAGTTATGATAACGTTGTCGTTTTGACTGACGGGGTAATGCAGATACTTAGCCCTTTTTACACAAAAAATGAAATACCTAATTCAGTTTACCTACACTGACTTGTTTTCAAAAAGCTTGCGCCACAGATTCCGAACATCCTCCTGGTCCGATTCATTCAGTTCGTTATTACTGAACGCGTCATCCAGGCTTTGCTGCATGCGGCTGTTAAGCGCTGACAACGTGGTTTCGTTTTGTCGCTCCGCCTGACTGACGATCAGGGAAAAATGACCATGCAGATAGCCAGAGATAAATAAGTCGTGCTCGCTCGCGGTATCTACCATATCGAAAAGTTGTTGTTCAATACGTTCGACGCACTGCGCCAGTGTTTCAGTAGGATGGTTCAAGAATGTTCCTCGTATTTGCTAGCGAAGTTGATAGAGCACCTGATCGTGGTATCCAGTGATGATGGGGATAAGTCCAGACAGTTCAGCATCCAGCGTTTCGTCTCCGCTGTCGGCGATAAGTGGACGTCCCTCAAGCGCATTGATCTTATTCTTGGTCGCTACGATAAGCATATTTTCCCGCCCTACACTGCGAACCACATCAGCACTCAATTGTTGATTGCCTCTGCCCAACACGTGTCCCTGCCCACCAATCAGTGTTAATACCAGTTTGCACGGTTGATGCTGAACAAGGCTTAACAGTTCTGTAGCGGTGACATCTGAGGCCACCAGATGACCATTTTGCACCACGTCAACACCCAGTAAGGTATTCTCCAGACCTAGCTCCTCCATAATAAAATCCACGGTTGAACCCGATCCCATGACAAAATACGCGTCAGGACTTTCATCCATCAGTTCAATGACGTGTGCCGCAATATCCGCCAGCACCAGCTCATCGGACTCTCTACCACCCATTTTTACAGATTGGATGTACTCAAGCTGTTTAGGCACCTGAAGTTCACCAAAATGACGGGCGATAACGTTCCCGCTGCGAAACGCATTCTCGTCAATATCCCTGACTTCTCCCTCGAATATGGATACCAGCTCGCCACGCACCACACTCGCCACAACAGCCCCGGCAGCGCTAGGCGTAATCGCAAACACACCAGAATGTATTTTGCATCCAGCAGGGATACCCACCACAGGACACGCCATGTTCACAATTTCACTGACATTTCTTGCGGTGCCGTCTCCGCCGGCGAAAACCAGTAGATCAATCCCCTGCTCTACCAATATTCGACAGGTTGCGAGGGTATCTTCAGGCTCAGTCTGATTGCTCTGCGGTTCGTATACCACCTGATGTGGCAAATCCAACTCCATACACACCGACTGTCCCATATCGCCAGCCGCGGTATACACCATAACGTTCGATTTGAGTTCGACCAATGACTGTAACGCCCGTTTAGTTTTTGCCATTGCCTGCTGAACGGCCCCCATGGCCAGCGCTCGCTCGCGAATTTCTGCTCCATCGCTGCCCTTAAGTGCCAATGCACCGCCAATGCCAGCAAAAGGATTGACCACTAGCCCTAATTTAAAGACATTGCTCGATAATCGTTCAGGCACCCGCGACCTCCGGATCGAACTGTTTTAGCGTCAATGGCGCTGTATGAAATCGTCTCGACAGACAGTTAATGAACTGCTGAGCACGCGGTGGAAAGCCTTCTTGCAAATAGCTTGTGACCTGCTCGAATACTCGCATTGCAAACGCTTTTCTGTCGGGCGTCACACCGTCAAGATTATCGGTACTGACCCGAAACGGATGTGCCGAGGCTACACTGAATGCCCACTCAATGGCTTGTGGCTTGACCTCAACCTGTTCAAACGCCTGCTGTTGCTGTTCGTTTCTGCCATCAGGGCAATACCAATATCCATAGTCCACTTGCTGGCGACGCTGTTCGCCAGCCAGACACCAATGGGCAATTTCATGTAGCGCGCTGGAAAAAAAGCCATGTGCAAAAATGATTTGATGAGGCTCACAGGGCTTGGTAGCGGGCAAGTATAAAGGCTCATCATCACCTTTAACCAGACGCGTGTTGTGATCCGCAAAGAACGCTTGCTCGAATAACGCTATAAGTTCATCAATACAATGCACGTCTGACTGCTGTGCTGAGACCACGCTGCTTCTCCGCTAGAGGCTTAGGCTGATTTGTGAGGCTGCGCATTTTACCCAGCTCCTCAGCCACCCTCAAGTCATGTGAAACATGCGTAGCCATTCTATTGTAAAGCGAGTTTGATTGAGACAAGCTATAGACATCAGTAAATTAACAGGACGCCCTTTGCTTCATGGCACAACCGGTTGAACACATTATTCAGCATCTTAACCAGGTTAATGTACTGCGTGACCTTGCCGAGCGCGGCGGCTTACTTAGCGTCATTCAGGATGTGCAAAACTGGCAGTGTGAGCGTCTCATTGCCAGTCATCAGGGGATGTGGAATGACCCACGCTTTCGCCCGGCAATGGAGTTTTTCGTCGATGAATTATATGGACCAAAAGACTTCAGCCAGCGAGATCAGGACATCGCCCGAGTTGTACCCAAGCTTGCCAAAGTGTTACCCGAAAAGGCCATATTATCGCTTGAGGCGGCATTGAATCTTAATCGTTTGTCATTTGAGCTCGACTTTGCCATGGCGCAGCAATTACAGGGGCAAACCATCAACCGGGAGTCCTATGCCGCGGCTTACGTTAATGTTGGACGCGAAGACGACCGCGTTGTACAGATAAACGTCATAGAGTTACTTGGCGACCAGCTTGCTGACGTGGTGCGTTTCCGTGGTATCTCTACACTCATCAAGTTGGCAAGAAAACCGGCCAAACTTGCTGGTCTGCTGTCCTTGCATGAATTTTTGGAAGCTGGCTATCATGCCTTTAAAAAATTAGGTGATGTGCACGAATTTATTGATCCCATCGTAGAAAAAGAGCGCGCGATCATGCACGCCCTACTCCACGATGACACGAACCCACTTCCGGAGCAGCTTTGAACGAACATCTTCAATTAAACTGGCAGTTTCCTGACCCTCATATCATTGAGTGGAGAATCGCTAAACAGGAGATTGATCACTACAATCACGTCAACAACGTTGCCTATGTCAGCATGTTGGAGAAGCTTGCCTGGTCTCATTCCAACGCATTAGGATTAACAATTGATGATTATCGTGCACTGGATCGGGGAATGGCGATAAGCCGGCACGAGATTGACTACCTTGCCGCAGCCCTGCTCGACGACGTATTACTCTGTGCAACCTGGATTGTGCAGTGCGACAGTCGATTAAAGCTCTCTCGTCGTTTCCAGTTTATCCGTCAGCATGATGGCGCCACGGTGCTAAAAGCCCGCACTGACTTCGTCTGTATTGCACTGTCATCGGGGCGACCAAAGCGCATGCCAGAGCGTTTCTGTGATGTATATGGAAGCGCCTGCATCAAGGAGCCATAATGCGCTGGTTTGCGGTGCTCTTGAGCGCGTCACTAACACTCAATGTGTTGTTGCTGACTAAAATTTGGCAATCAGATAGTGATGCCACAAATGTTTTGGCGAAACAGAACACGCCTGCACTCAAAAACACTCAGCCAGTGGCAAGTCAAGAAGATGCCCAAGAGCCCGCTGCGACTGCACCTGCAACATCCAACTTTAACGATATCAGCATTGCTCAGCTAAATACCCATTGGCAACGTTGGCAGCGGGACCAGGATTATCGCAGTGCGCAAACCGCGATTCATGCCTATTTGCAGCAGCATCCGCAGGACATCGATGCGCTGCTAATCGAAGCTGAGCTGATCGCAGCAACGGAGCCTCTATCTGAAGCGATAGAGCATTATTACAGTCTGTTGTCATTACCATTAAGTCAGTCCCAGGATACACAGATAAGACAGCGGATTATTACATTGACAGACGAAGCCATTGCCAGACTCTCTGATGCCAGAGCCTGGGATGTACTTGCCATGTTTGTAGAGCCTTTGGTTCAACTCGACCCGACAGAGCGTCGTTATATCCTTGCCCTGGCACAAGCGTATGGTCAGCAAAGTCAATTTACGTTAATGGAAAATACCCTGGCGTCGCTCATGCCCAATGATCACGACGCACAGCGCCTGCGCGAGGCGCTCATCCCCAAATCGGAAGAACAAATTGTCAGCAATCGTAGGCCGGTTGCCGAAATTACTCCCAAACCCCGCAAACAGGGCATTGCACTGACCCGCATCGGCGATCAGTTTCTGGTTAATGCGAAATTAAACAGCTCAGGAGTGACATTGCTGATCGACACCGGTGCGTCAGCCTCCGCGATCACGCAGCAGCATTTTGAAACGTTACCGCGTAGTGAAAGAGGCACCTTTATTGGTCGATTTACTATCAATACGGCCGCAGGACAGATTGTCGCGCCCATGTATCGCATGGCAACGCTGTCAATCGGTCGCTACTCGGTAAACAATACAACAGTGATGATATTGCCACTGGATGATCTTGGCGTTGCCGACGGATTACTGGGTATGAACTTTCTGAAGGAATTTGATTTTCGAATCGACCAGAGTAATGCGCTACTTTATTTATAAGTGCAAAACCTGACGGCAAAGACAACTGAGCGAGCGGAGTGAGCGACAGTGGAGCTTCAGTCAGGCTTTTGCGCAACCGATGTTATTTTGAGGCACAAGGTTAAAAAGAGCAGATGCCGCACTAAATGCGGCATGACGTGTGTATTAACGCGCAGCGTTTTCAGGGATTTTCTCCATTCCCCGCTGCTTTTATCTCAACTATCTTCGCTTCAAGCGTTTCCAGTTTGTGCTTTAACCTTGTTTTTTGCTCAGCATCTGCGTTTTTTATTTTTTCGAGAAGACTTTCACGCTGACTCTGCAGTTGCTGCAATGATTGTTCTTTTTGCTGTGCAGATTCAGCTTTATCAAAAATCACCTCTTCTGCCTGTTTTTCTTCTTTGATTTGTGCGGCAGCAGATACCGCAGGGACCATTCGCACACCGTCTGGAATTGGTCTTTGTCCCATGAATCGGGGCGACATGATCTCAACGTCATTCTCATGCAGTCTGTCTAATACACATCGAAACAGCTGAGAACGCGCACTGATCAGATTTTTCACTTCACTAAGGATACCATTCACTCTGTAACACACTACATGATCTGCAAGCTCAATTACCTGTACAAATCCGTCAGTCAACCCAGCTTGTTCTGTAGCTTCCAGCAGTAAGCTTTCAATTCGACTATGGTGCTCGTCATACCCGATGGAGACATCGCATGACACTAACGCCCCTGAACTTCTCACCACGCTGACTGGCCTGCTTATCAGATAGGTATTGGGCAGTGCGACCAACTCTCGTTTGTCAGTCTGCAGTTCGGTATCCAGCAGTCCACGCTCGACAACGCGACCAAACACATCACCCACGCGCACAAAATCGCCCGTTGCAAAGGGCCTCGTCACACGCAGCATAAAGCCTGCCATCAGGTTGGCAAAAATCGTGCTGGATGAGAAGGCAATCACACCCGATATAATCAATCCCAGTAGTCCAAGGATCTGATTACGCGTGCTGTCGGCGACAGGCAGCGCCAGAACATTGGCAATGACGGCAATAAGCGTCAGGATCAGCATGGCTAGATGACGATAAAATAGCTTTTCGTTACCTGCTTTTTGCTGCGATTTTATTAAGACCGTGTGGAACAACCACAGCATGCCAATACTTGCACATGCTGTGAAGATGAAGGTTAGAGTATCACTGGAAAACGTCATAGAACGAAAAAGCGCACCCCAAAGGGTGCGCTTCGTATGAATTACTCGACGGGTGGCTTGGTGTTTTCAACCCGGCTTTTTAGCTTTTGTCCGGGACGGAATGTCACCACTCGCCTTGCCTTGATGGGAATATCCTCACCCGTCTTAGGGTTACGGCCAGGGCGTTCATTTTTTTGACGCAGGTCAAAATTACCAAAACCAGATAATTTCACCTGTTCGCCAGATTCCAAGGCTTCACGGACTTCTTCGAAAAATAACTCTACGAGATCTTTGGCATCACGTTTGTTCATGCCCAATTTTTCAAAAAGGTGTTCAGCCATTTCGGCCTTGGTTAACGCCATATGTTCAATCCCTCAATGTGGCTCCGAACTCATTAGCGAGTTTGGCCAGAATATCATCAACCACCGCCTGAATATCAGATTCTTCCAATGTTCGGTCGGTGTCCTGCAACGTGAGCGACAACGCCAGGCTCTTATAACCCGGTTCGATGCCCTTACCCTTATACACATCGAACAAGTTTAGGCCAACTAATTGATTTGCGCCAAATTTTTCGATGAAAGTCAGGACTTCTCCAACGAGAATATCGTCTTTTACCACAATTGCAATGTCCCGACGGTTAGCTGGGAACTTTGACAGGGATTTAGCCTGTGGCAATTGACGGGCAGTGATAACCTCCAACGACAGCTCAAACACAAACGCTTTACCATTGATGCCCAAGGTTTTTTCAAGCTTGGGATGCACGGCGCCAACGTAGCCAGCAAGCTGTTCACCACGGTAAATGGCGGCGGCCTGGCCAGGATGTAAGGCTGGGTGCTGACACGCCTCAAAACGCCAGCTGGTATCGTCGACACTCAGTGCCAGCAGCTTCTCAACGTCACCCTTAATGTCATAAAAATCGACAGCCTGCTCTTCCAGTGTCCAGTGCTCATTGTAGCGGGTCCCGCTGATCACACCGGCAATCATCGCTTCCTGGCGTACCCCCTGAGGGGCACCTTGATCCGGAATAAAACGTAGACCTGACTCAAACAAACGGACACGGCTCTGTTGACGTTTCTGGTTATAAGACACAGCTTGCAACAGTCCAGGCCACAGGCTGACACGCATGACCGACATATCAGAAGATATTGGATGGGGTAATACCATCCCTTCCATGTCAGGGAACATTGCCTGTTGCGCCTTGGGATCAACAAACGAATACGTAATGGCTTCCTGATAGTCACTATCAACTAACAATGCCTTATAACGGTTCAGCGCAGTGTTACCTTCAACCGACTCTGACATGGTCAGCTTTGCGGTCGGCGCAACGTCAGGAATATTGTTGTACCCGTAAACGCGCGCAATTTCTTCAATCAGATCTTCTTCGATTGCAATATCAAAACGGTATGCAGGGGCGCTGGCTTGCCATCCTTGCGCCGTTTTCTCAACGTCCATACCAAGACGGGTGAGGATATCTTCGACCTGTTTGTCGCTGATACTGATGCCAATCACCTTGTGCAGCCTGTCACGACGTAATGACACCATAGGTGAGCCGGGTAAATGTGCCTCGCTTACGCCTTCGATTACAGGTCCCGCTTCACCACCAACGATGTCCAGCAAAAGCGCAGTGGCTCTTTCCATTGCCTTGCGCTGCAAAGTAGGATCGACTCCTCGCTCATAGCGATGGGACGCATCGGTGTGCAGGCCGTATTGGCGAGCTTTACCCAGTATCATATCTGGTGCAAAGAACGCACTTTCCAAAAAGATGTGCTGGCTTTGCTCAGTCACACCACTGTCCCAACCACCGAAAATACCGGCCATTGCCAGCGCTTTGGTGCTATCTGCGATGACCAGCGTATTGCTGTTTAGCTTGACGTCGTTTCCATCGAGTAAGGTTAAGGTTTCATCCTGCTCGGCGAATC
Organism: Aestuariibacter salexigens DSM 15300; assembly: GCF_000429145.1. Lineage (GTDB taxonomy): Bacteria > Pseudomonadota > Gammaproteobacteria > Enterobacterales > Alteromonadaceae > Aestuariibacter > Aestuariibacter salexigens. The sequence continues at coordinate 273,901 of NZ_AUBH01000001.1, read as the reverse complement.
GCACCACGATGCCACCGTCCAGCTTATCCAGATCAAACGCGTGCATCGGATGTCCCAACTCAAGCAGCACATAGTTGGTCACATCAACCACAGGGTCGATGCTGCGTACGCCACAGCGACGCAGCTTTTCCTGCATCCAAAGCGGCGCTTGTGCGTCCAGATTAATATTGCGGATCACCCTGCCCAGGTAGCGAGGACAGGCTTCAGGCGCCTGTAATGTTATTTCTCTACTGTCATCGATCGAAGCAGGCACCTCGGCAATTTCAGGCACACACACGTCGGCCTGATTGAGCACGCCCACTTCACGTGCAATGCCTCGAATACCGAGACAGTCAGCGCGATTCGGCGTTAAATCAACTTCAATGGTGACGTCATCAAGCCCGAAATATTCACGGATATCCTGCCCTATCGGCGCATCGGCCGGTAGTTCGATTATGCCGTCATGATCGTCACTGATACCGAGTTCAGAATAGCTGCACAGCATGCCGTGAGACGGCTGACCACGCAGTTTGGCCTTTTTGATTTTAAAATTCCCTGGTAATACGGCGCCAACTTTTGCGACAGCCACCTTCAGACCCAGACGGCAGTTAGGTGCACCACAGACAATATCAAGCAGTTCGTCGTCACCAACGTTAACTTTGGTCACACGCAGCTTATCTGCATCAGGGTGCTGTCCGCATTCCACGACTTCACCCACAACCACACCGGAGAATTCACCGGCTACAGGTTCAATACCGTCTACTTCAAGCCCGGCCATACTCAGCTGTTCAGATAATTGCTCGGTCGTAATGCTCGGGTTAACCCACTCTCTTAACCACTTTTCGCTAAATTTCATCGTACTGGTGTCCTATCTGAACTGCTTGAGGAAACGTAAATCATTTTCGAAGAACGAGCGCAGATCGCTGACTCCATAACGCAGCATCGTGAGTCGTTCTACACCCATACCGAATGCGAAGCCGGTATAGTGTTCAGGGTCAATGCCAACCGCACGCAGTACATTGGGATGCACCATGCCGCAACCTAACACTTCCAGCCATTTACCATTTTGTCCCATAACATCGACCTCTGCAGAAGGTTCGGTGAACGGGAAGTAAGAAGGACGGAAGCGAACCGTCATCTCTGCTTCAAAGAAATGATTCAAAAAGTCGTGCAGTATTCCTTTCAGCTCGGTAAAGCTCACGTCCGTATCGACCATCAATCCTTCGACCTGATGGAACATCGGCGTGTGAGTCTGATCGTAATCGTTACGGTAAACGCGGCCCGGTGAAATAATCCGCAGCGGCGGCTTTTCAGCCTCCATGGTGCGGATCTGAACGCCCGATGTCTGGGTTCTCAACATCACGTCTGGATTAAAATAAAAGGTGTCATGATCGGCACGTGCCGGGTGGTTGGCCGGAATATTAAGCGCATCAAAATTATGGAAACCATCTTCGACTTCTGGTCCTGATTTAACGCTGAAGCCCAGTTCGCCAAAGAAACTTTCAATACGGCTAATGGTGCGAGAAACAGGGTGCAGTCCACCGACCTTGTCGGCGCGGCCTGGCAGCGTCACATCGACTTTTTCTGCCTGCAACTTGGCGTTTAATTCCTGGTCTCGTAAAAGGTCACCCTTGGCACTCAACAATTTCTGGATTTGTTGTTTAGCCTGATTGATTCTCTGACCCGCGGCAGGACGCTCTTCTGCGGATAATTTTCCCAGACCTTTTAATAGTTCAGTGAGCTTACCTTTTTTGCCCATAAAGTCGACGCGCACCTGGTCAAGCACCTTTGCGTCAGTCGCGTCATTGATCAGTGACTCTGCCTCACTGATGATGGCTTCGAGATCCATACTTTTCCCCGAAAATGGAAAGATTATTTTGTATCGCGGAGCCTGCGTAAATATTATGTAGGCTCGCTCCAAAGAAGCCCGCAATTCTACATGAATTGGGGTACAGAGTGCCAGACCGGGTTTAGTTGCAGTCTGTTATTTTGTGTAGGTTGAGCTGTAGCTTAGGCCCGAATCATTGCCGGTAAAATCAACAAATCTCCAAATAAGCTTCCCGCTATAACGATTGAACAAAAAAGCCCATGTACATGACACGGGCTCTAGGATTTCTTAGAAATTAGTATTTATTTAACTCTTCTTAACCTCGCCATCGCCAGCAACCCCAGGGCCAGCGTTGCTATCGTGGATGGTTCTGGTACAGAGGTCGTTGTTACAGACATACCCACAATCTGGCCACCTTGGTTTTGATCGAAAGCGACAAACTCAAATGAGTACGTACCCAAAGCATCACGGTCAAATTCTTCTCCTGGTGGAGTCCAACCCACTTCAGTGGGTGTAGTGTCACCTGGAAACGTGAAAAGACCCGTGTTTAAAAACTCAAAATCTAAATTCCAACTTTCTTGCAGCAAAAAGTCTGCACCATTTGGATTGAACAGATTTACGATTGCAAATTCAGTTGAATTAGGATCAAGTTCATAATTTATTTGCAACCCACTTAGCAAATCCTGAATTGACGCACTCGTTGACTCAATGAAGAAATTAAAGTTCCACCGTGGACCGTCTTCTGTACATGCTCCAGGTGGTTCGAAACAAATGGTGTTGCCAGTGGTAGCAAAGAAGTTACCATTACCGTCATTAGTCAACGCTGGGCTCGCGTAACGCTGAGAGGCACCAATAGCCATCAATAAATCACCAGTACCATCATCATTGGTATCGAACAAATTCCAGGACATAGGATCGTTAGGAATACCATCGCCATTAAAATCGGCTTCAGAAAAGCCATCTGGTAATGCGCCAAACCCGTAGTCTATAGTCACCAAAGCAGCCTGAGATGGCAGCGACAAAGCTAACAGGCTCACTCCAGTTGCTAGGGCTTTCACAGCTCGTTTAAACATTATTGTTGCTTCCTCATACTTTTATAACACGTGGAGGCGTTCATGCTCTCGTCGTCTATTTTGACTTATTTTTATTAGACTAAAGTATTAAGCAAAAATAATACCGATGAAAAATAGTCTATACCTTTCATATAGTTAGGGTCTTCGTTCAGAAAGTATGAGTCTGAAGTGTAAAATTTTCTGACAGGGAAATTGCAAGGGCAGAAAAAGAAAAGGCGAGCTTCCTAGCTCGCCTTTCCCCGAAAGAACTTAAACTTAATACGTTATCGATTAAGCTAATGCGCCTTTAGCGGTATCCACTAATGCGCTGAAAGCGGTTTTGTCATGCACGGCGATGTCGGCAAGGATCTTACGATCAATTTCGACAGATGCCTTTTTCAGACCGTTAATGAAACGGCTGTATGACATACCATTTTGACGTGCCGCAGCGTTGATACGTGCAATCCACAGTTGACGGAACTGACGCTTACGCTGACGACGGTCACGATAGGCATACTGACCAGCTTTAGTTACTGCCTGAACCGCTACGCGGTAAACGCGACTGCGGGCACCGTAGTAGCCTTTAGCCTGCTTCAGGACTTTCTTATGACGTGCGCGGGCGATAGTACCGCGTTTTACTCTAGCCATTTTTCAGTCTCCTCTCTTATACGTAAGGCATCATACGCTGGATTAGCTTGGTATCCGCGTCGTGAGCCAGTTTCTTGCCACGCAGGTGACGTTTACGCTTAGAGCTCTTCTTGGTCAAAATGTGACGCAAGTGAGACTGTTTAGTTTTGAAGCGGCCTGAAGCGGTCTTTTTAAAACGCTTGGCAGCTCCTTTGTTGGTTTTCATTTTAGCCATTGCTAAAACTCCGCATTGTTTAAGACAAACCTTGGTGTGCAGTCACGTCAGTTTGGGTTTCAATTTGCAGCAGGGTGAGTCAGGCAGTGCAGGTGCTTAACTACTTGTAGACCACTACTACTTCTTATTTGGGGCGAGCACCATGATCATTTGTCGACCTTCAACCCTATTCGGGAATGCTTCGACGTTTGCAATGTCTTCCAAATCCGCTTTGACACGGTTCAAAAGCTCAATGCCGATCTCCTGGTGCGCCATTTCACGACCGCGGAAGCGGATTGTGACTTTGGCTTTATCACCACTTTCAAGAAAGCGACGCAGGTTGCGCAGTTTGACCTGGTAATCGCCTTCATCAGTGCCAGGGCGGAATTTAACCTCCTTGACCTGAATTTGCTTCTGTTTTTTCTTTTGCTCTTTAAGAGCCTTACTCTTCTCGAAAAGAAACTTGCCGTAGTCCATAACTTTGCAGACTGGCGGCTGGGCGTTAGGGCTGATTTCTACTAAATCGAGACTTGCCTGATCCGCTGCTTCCAGCGCTTCTGAAAGTGAGACAACTCCAACCTGTTCACCATCGTCTTTTATCAAGCGCACTTCACGTGCGGTAATTTCGTCATTAATCCGAGCTTTATCGCTCTGACCCTTATTGTTAGCGCCTCTGATGTGCGTTTCCTCCGAGTGATTTTAATTTATCGTCTTATCGTTGATTTCAGTGTCCAGCTTCGCCACGAGAGCATCAAGCGAGAGTTTTCCGAGGTCTTCACCTCGGCGAGAACGGACCGCAACTTCGTTTGCTTCCATCTCTTTATCACCGACAACCAACATGTAAGGGACGCGCCTTAATGTATGCTCGCGGATTTTAAAGCCAATCTTCTCATTTCTCAAGTCAGTCTTGGCCCTAAATCCCTTTTGTTGAAGAATATTTACCACTGACTGAGCATATTCAGCCTGATTGTCGGTAATATTCATCACCACCGCCTGAGTCGGCGCCAGCCATAACGGATAAAACCCTGCGTATTCTTCGGTCAAGATACCGATGAAACGTTCCAGTGATCCGAGCGTTGCACGGTGAATCATCACCGGTACTTTTCTCTCACCGTCTTCTGCGACATACGTCGACCCCAGACGTCCTGGCATGGAGAAATCCAGCTGCACCGTGCCACATTGCCAGGCGCGATCGAGACAGTCATGTAATGTGAACTCAATCTTGGGACCGTAAAACGCACCCTCTCCTGGCAGGTATTGAAACTCAATACCGCGCGTAGTTAATGCATCGGCCAGTTTCTGCTCGGCTTTATCCCAGATTTCATCAGATCCAACACGCTTTTCCGGGCGGGTAGACAGTTTGACAACAATATTTTCGAAACCAAAGTCTTTATAGACTTCATAAATCATGTCGATGCAGCTGATGACCTCAGACTCAATTTGATCTTCTGTACAGAAAATATGTGCATCATCCTGCGTAAAGCCGCGCACGCGCATCAATCCATGTAACGCACCTGACGGCTCGTTGCGGTGACAACAACCGAATTCAGCCATGCGCAGCGGCAGGTCACGATACGATTTCAGACCCTGGTTAAAAATCTGCACGTGACCAGGACAGTTCATGGGCTTGATTGCATACTCACGCTTTTCTGACTCAGTGGTGAACATGTTTTCCGCATACTTGTCCCAGTGACCCGACTTTTCCCACAGGGAGCGGTCCATCATCAATGGACCTTTTACTTCACCAAACCCGTATTTACGCTGTTTTTGGCGGATATACTTTTCCAGCTCAACATAAATGTTCCAGCCATCGTTATGCCAGAACACCATGCCAGGCGCCTCTTCCTGCCAATGGAACAAATCAAGGGCTTTACCAATTTTGCGATGGTCACGCTTCTCTGCTTCTTCCAAGCGGTTCAGATAGGCTTTGAGCTGCTTTTTATCAGCCCATGCCGTGCCATATACACGCTGCAGCATCTTGTTGTCGCTATTTCCGCGCCAGTATGCGCCAGCCACTTTCATCAATTTGAAGTGATGACAGAACTTCATGTTGGGTACGTGCGGACCGCGACACATATCGATATATTCTTCGTGGTGATACAAACCAGGACGGTCATCTTTGTCGATGTTTTCGTCCAGGATCTCCATCTTGTAACTCTCGCCACGTGATTCAAAGGTATCTCGTGCTTCCTGCCAACTTACCACCTTCTTGATGACGTCATAGTTGGTCTTGGCAAGTTCCAGCATGCGCTTTTCCAGCGCCTGGATATCGTCTTCACTAAGTGAATGTGGCAGATCAACATCATAATAGAAGCCGTTGTCTATGACCGGACCGATTGCCATCTTGACGTCCGGGAACAACTGCTTGATGGCATGCCCTAACAGGTGAGCGCAAGAGTGACGGATAATCTCCAACCCTTCTTCATCTTTAGCGGTGACGATCTGCACCTGTGCGTCATCGTTGATCATATCTACCGCATCAACCAGCTCACCATTGACCTTACCGGCGACGGTGGCTTTGGCAAGACCAGGACCGATATCGCTGGCAACATCTAAAACAGAGACTGGATTATCAAATTGGCGTTGACTGCCGTCAGGAAGCGTAATTACGGGCATGAAGTATCCTCTCACAGTGGTGACACGTACCAAGCGCCACATGCGTGTTTTTGCCTTGAAGCAATTTTTTACTAATAAAAAAACACCCTTAATCGGGTGCCTGAGTGCGAAGGGCTCTGTTACCGTCAGAGCCAATGCGCGAGATTATACCGTTATTAGCCCACGAAGCAATGCGTGAACAAAAGCCACACTTCGTAAATAGCGTTGCGATATAAAGAATTCACGCCTGATAATTTTATCGACTACCCGTCTGCATGAGATGTTCCATACTGGAAGAAGGCATTATTTTTCCGGCAACCATAATGTGGCACTTCATCAGCGAGCAAATCAGTGAACAGATTGACGCGCCATTTATTTGTGACGATATCCGCGAAGTCTCAGGCGGTGACACCCATCGCGCATTCAAAATAAGTGATGGTAAACGTCGATTTTTTGTGAAGACCAATGGCGCGAATAGCATTGAACACTTCACGGCTGAGGCGGAGGGCCTGGCGCACTTACAACAGGCTGAGCATTTCAGGGTACCCAGGGTAATTTGCACCGGCTGTGTAGGCGAGCACAGTTTTCTGGTCCTTGAACATGTCACTATGCATTCGGGGAATGAACAAAACTGGTACCAATTCGGGCAGCATCTAGCCCATTTACATCGGCATCACACCCAGCAAATGTATGGCTGGCAGGAGGACAACTTTATTGGCGTGACGCCTCAGCCAAACCGCTGGGATAAGAAGTGGAGTCACTTTTTCGCTGAGCAGCGTATCGGCTACATGCTGCAACTGCTGGCCGAGCGCGGCCATAAACTGGTGGACATCGACAATACGGTTAACGCAGTGACACGCCTTTTAAATGGTCATGCGCCAGAATCGTCTATGCTGCACGGTGACCTCTGGCATGGCAACACGGGATTTTTCAAAGACTCGCCGGTGTTGTTTGATCCCGCTTTTTATTACGGCGATAGGGAAACCGACATCGCCATGACCGAGCTTTTTAGCAAATTCCCCTCCGCTTTTTATGCTGGCTACCATGATGTTTGGCCACTCAGCGACGACTATCAGTATCGCAAGTCGGTTTATCAGCTCTATCACATTTTGAATCACGCGTTGCTATTTGGTGAGCATTATCTGCAATCTGCTCAGGCGACGTTAAAAAACCTTGATGCATAAGGATGTGAAACACGAAGGAGTGTAATAATGAATACAAAGCCGGCCCGTGTGACCTGTCCCCATTGTGGACATAGCATGCATTTATCAATTGATTTCAGTAATGGCGATCAGGATTACTTTGAGGAGTGTCCAAATTGCGCCAACGACGTTCATTTGCATATGCATATTGATGATGTTCATAAAAAGCTCGATGTAAGTATTAGTGCTGATGATGAACAACTTTACTGAACCATAGACAGCTTCTTTCCGTTATATCAGACAAGGATATCCACTGCTGTTGCGCATGACCGCTGCTTATCGCTACGCCCTGTTGGTTACTACACTGCTGCTTGCAAGTTGCAATGAAAAAATGCAACTGCATGATGATTTGAATGAATACCGCCAGCGTCTTGCCAATGTGCTGGACAGCGTTCCACCTGCGATTACTGATATAACTCCGCTCACACTACCACCTTTAGCCGAGCTCAGACCAGACATCGAAAATATGACGATGCAGCTGTCAGACTTTTATGCGTTACAGGACTGCCCTGTAAACACTCTTATCGCTGAACGCAATACATCACTGGGACGCGCTCAACACCCTTCAAGCCGATTCGTGTATGAAGTCACGCTGCTGGAGTCGCTTGAGTCCTGTCTTACCCAAATTGAGGATGAGGCAATAGCAGGCACATTGGAAAAATGGCTTAAACAGAAAACCCAACAACTTCCATTAGTCTGGGCAGACCTTATTGCAGGATCTGAGGAAGTCTATCTTGGTTTAACGCGCAGCAGTGCTTATGTAGCTGGAGATGACAGTGATGGTATGACGAGTACACGTGCAGCATTTTCATATCTACTGTCACTGTCGTCCAAGCCTTCCAACGACAGTGACGTATTAGAACAGCACCTGCAACAACTTATAGAATACCGTCTGCCAGCCAGATTATGGCGCACTCAGTTATTGGTGTCTCATCACCTTTCAGTCATGACGCAATGGTTGAAGCAAATTGAAGGCGACATTCAATGCCCAAATGGGAAAGCCATTCAGAAAGCGAAGTATCTGGTAAACGTATTCAACCTATTTTTTATTGAAAAAATTCAACCTGTGCTGGGTCAAGTCAACCGCTATCACTATCAGCTCGCGCCGATTATTGAAGAACTGGCACACCATCCAGCGCTTCCTGAAGCGCTAACAACTTTTTTGCAGACTAACATTGATGAACGATTCAACCGCTATCAGCAATCTGTCCATACTCATATAACATGGTGGCAGGCACTATTTTCACGCTGCGGTGTTCGTCCTGGTGTATGACGACTATGACGCTAGACAGTTTCGGTAGATATTGGCTGTCCGCCAGAACTTAACCTTTGTTTCAAGCTGCTGTTAGCAGCTTCTAACGCGGCACTGAGTTTGTTGGATATTTTCAGTTCGGCTTCTAAAGATTCCACTTGAGATGTTAATTCTTTGACACTCCGAGCCTGCTGTTCGCGCTCGCTCTGTAATTCATCACGTTCGCTTTGTATTGCTGAATGAGACGATTTCAATTCATCTAATTCAGATTGCAACGACGCAAGCTGAGCCTCAAATTGCTGCTGTACACCGTCCTGCGACTCACTCGCCTGCTCCTGAAGCGCCTGCAACTGTTCTGTTAGAACGTTATTTTGTTCTTGCAGTTCGGCCAGTTTGTGCGCCGAGGTCTCCGCATCGTCTGACGCTGCTGATAATTGTCCTTCGAGATCGGAAATGTGCTGTTGTTGCTCCTGTATCTGTGTTGATGCAGTGTCAACCTGCTGGGCAAGCTCTTCGACCTGCTGCTGATACTGATTTGATTCTTTACCAACGGTTTGTTGTAAGTTGGCGATTTCCTGTTGCAGCTCTTTAATCGTGTTATCACGCTGCGCCAATGCCTGCTCCAGGCTGATATTACGGTGCTGTGCCTGTTCGCACTCGCGTTCCAGCATTTCTGCTTTTTGCTGACTGAGGTCAGCAGCTTGCTCTAATTCGAGCTGGTTTTCTTTTATCCGTTGGTATTGAGCCTTCAACTGAGTGGCATGATTGGATACCTGCATTAGCTTTGCTTGCTGTTGCTGCACAGCTTGTTGCCAGGCCCCATTGAGCGCGTTGATAACAGTGTCAGGCAATGCTGTCGCTGTTTCATCTGATGACGTAGCCAAAGACCGGTACTTTTCCAGCACCGCTTTTACACGTTCAGGAGCAACATTATTACCAACCTCTCCTTGCACTGACTCAAGGTCGACTGTTTTTTGCTGTGCCTGTAATTCGAGGATAGCCTTCAAAATTGGCTGCTCGTCTTTTGAGAATTGCTCTGACAACTCGTGCATGGGTATCGCCACTGAACTGAAGTATCACAGTAACTATAACCATTGATAGCGGGTTTCGCCTATCTGCGTAACGATACGCACTTATGCATTTTCATAATGCATTGATAATGCTCAGATTGTTTTTAGGCAGATTTGACTGAAGACAAGGTCGAACTAATCGGGCTGAAGCCTTTTTCAGATATCCATTCAAGCGCGTCCGATGCATCGGTAAAATGCCGGTAAACTTTCGGGTTACGGCTGGTCTCAAGGGCTTTAGAAAGGATGAAGTCTTTCAATCCATCATCGGGATACACAACAGCATCGCAGGTAAGTTTATTGGCCATACACCAACGCTCCAACTCGTTTATAATGGGAACACAGTCTGGCGTGGCCAGCTCCCACCTGTCCAGATAGGTAATATGAGCCCAAGGCTGACTTGCCATACACGATGCGACTTTTTTAAACGCGTCAGCATAGGAATTTGTAGTCATGTCGTCCCATTGCCCACTGATGATGGCAACCAGCACGTCATTTTCTCTGCGCAGAGTAAAATGTGGGGTGACTATCTTATCCATTTGCGTGACCCTTCCCTGAAAGATGAGCTCTATGATGTAGCCACACGATCTTTACCTTGTTGTTTTGCCTTGTATAACAGCTCATCAGCTCGACGCAGCGTATCTTCGAATGATGCGTCCTGTTGCGTAAACGCCGTGACGCCGATACTCAGTGTTGCAGGCTCGCTGTGGATTTCTCCGTCAATATTATGATGTCGAAATGCATGATTAAGCCGCTCTGCAAACTGTGTGGCTTGTTGATAATCCAGATTAGGCAGTACGATCACAAACTCATCACCACCGTAGCGATAGGCAAAGTCGGTTTCTCTCAGTGTTTCACTGCAAATTCTGGAAAACGCCACAATCACTTCATCTCCGGCCTGATGTCCTAGCGTATCGTTGACTTGTTTCAGGTTATCCATGTCGAGCATCAACACGGAAGTCGGCGTCCCGTAGCGTGTAAAGCTGGCAAACTGTGCGGCAAGATCCTGCTCGAGCTTTCGGCGATTGAACAAACCTGTGAGTTGGTCAGTATCGCTAAGATACCGTAACGATACTTCCATTTTGTGTCGCTCTGTTATGTTACTGGCCACCCATAATACTACACGCTCATCCGCCACCGTATAATCCAGAGGCTGAATGCGCCCCTCAAACCATATTGGCTCATCTGGCCCTACGTCAGGCAGGCCGATAATATCTTTATTACTTAACTCATATTCGACGATCGTCATGCCACCTGCACTAAGCGCCTGTGCAATTTTGTCAATAAACCATTGTGCCTTGTCAGCTTTGAGGATTTCAGGGATACGTTTACCAATCAGCGAGGTACCTTCATGGTAATAGCGGATATCACGACCACCGAAGACGTTTACGTATTGTCCACTCTCGGACAGAATAAAGGCAGGGTCAGGGAGGGCGTCAAGAATCGCCCTCATGTGCTCTATGTTCATATCGAAGTACCCACTACAACATCAAAACAGTAGCAAATACGCAGACAGATTTACAAATTTAAATAACCGTTTTGGTTACGACGCAGTGTCAAACCGCGTGAGTTCATTAAAACGGATCATCGCCCTCAGCTCTTCACCGTATTCCTCGCCACGTTCTGAGTACTTGTTCAGGCCATGACTTAACTCAATCCCGGTAATCTGAGCATCACGCATGCGCAGACTTTCTCTTATTTCACGCAGTGGACGATAAGCATCGTGACCATTAAGATTCAACATATAACTTTTTACTGAGTCACTGGGCGATCTGAAGTCTGCGACCTCATGTGTTTTATTTGCATCACGATTATTAGGCACAATGCCGCAGCCTTTTTCAAAACACCATTGCCCAAAAAAGTTATTGCCCTGTTTAGCAAACCTTGACGTTCCCCAAGCACTTTCATTTGCAGCCTGGGCAAGTGCCAGCGATGCAGGGATAACATCTACCCGACGCAACAGTAAATCACACAGCGATTCATTTTTAAGGTCACTGTCATCAACACGATATTTCTCCGCCAGCGGGCTTAAAGCAGATTCCTCTCCTGTTGCATCGCAGGTCTCCACCACGGTCGCCCTGTCACTGCGAATCTCTTCGTTGATTTCATTTACGATAGGGTGAAAGTAACTGAAGAATGCTTCTTTACGCTCTGGGCCTGCCTCGTACTGGGAAAAATCCGGCGCACTCTCGCGTGCAAAGAAAAGAAAATACACTACAGCAACGACCGCTACCGTCGCGATAGCGCTGTATAACATTTTACCGTTTTGCTTATTAATCATAACGTTCCGTTTTTTGCTAGATCACTAATAGTCTACACAAAAATGAGTCAATTAGATCGCAATACAAACAGTGCTTCACTTGTATAACCGCGCGAAGACGAACCTGGTGGATAAAATCCTTCCAAGTTAAAACAATTCATCTATGCTCTATTAACAGGTGATGCGACATAAAATGCAGACTAGCGGGTAATACTTGGGGTTCGCGTCAAGCGCATTGAAACGAAAACAACGTAGGACAAGGAAGAAAACATGGGTATTAAAATAAAAATAGCGCAGCAACCTGAAGAAATTGATGGCGTATTTAAAGCCAGATATACCGTATTTTCAGAGCAGGAGGGAAAATTTCCCGCTACGCCAGAACGGCGAATTTATGATCGCTTTGATGCATTACCTACCACAAGAAACATTGCCGCGGTAGTGGATGGTGAGGTTGTAGGAGGCATGCGTATCACAGAAATGTCCGCTGCAGGACTTCCGTCAGATACGTATTATGATTTCAGTCACCTTTTACCTGAGAATAAGAGCCTTATTGCAAGCGCCAGCATGTTTTGCCTGCATAATGATTATCGTTCAATGCGCAAAATTGCCTTCATGATTTTATGCATGTCTTGCTATTGGGGTATAAAGCGTGGCATTACTCATGTTGTGGCGCCTATAAACCCTGATATTGCGCCTATTATCAAGATGGTCGGCTTTGAGCAGGTTGGTGATATTTTTACCCATGAACGCAGCGGAATGGCAATTTGCCCCATGATGCTGGATATGGCGAACATGCAAGATCGCTTCCTCGAATATGCCAAACAACAAAAGATGGATGAATGGCTGGAAAACTTTGATAGAGAATTCTTCAAAGCCGGAGAGAAAATCATCAACAATGGTGAGAACGCGGACTGTGCATACATTCTCGTTGATGGCAAAGCAAGAGTATCGGTGGCCAAAGGTGAAGATAATCATGACGTCTTCATTACCGAGATAGGCAGAGGTGAATTATTCGGTGAACTTGCGCTGCTCATGGAGAGCCCTCGAACTGCTGATGTGACAGCAGTCACTGACTGCGATTTAATGGTAATCGACAGAGCCACCTTCCAATCGCAGATACTGAGCAATCCGAAATATCTTCAAACTGCATTGGCGATACTTGGTAAGCGTTTGACTAACATGACAAATTTATTGAGTTAATAAGGTGCGGGTTACGCTCCCTGCAATGAAATTGTTCATCGCGGTTTGCGTGGTGTGTGACAACGGTTATGACATATGAAGTACCAGAGCTGGCAGTCGACGTTTATCTGGCGGAAAATAAGCAATCTGACCATACAGATATTGCCAGATTAGTATCAGCTTTTAACAAAGTGAAATCCCTAGGGGAATATAAAACCTGATTTACAGGAAATTAAGCTGGGATCAGTGGATGGTGCGTCTACCCTGACTCGAACAGGGGACCTCTACCATGTCAAGGTAGCGCTCTAACCAACTGAGCTATAGACGCATATGTAGAATGTTTTTTCATTTCCGTCCATGGTGCTTATTTCCAGCCCAAGCGTCCTGCCTGGTCGTAAAACCCTTTCGGCGTGACGTTAAGTCACCCCTCTTGAGCGGTGCTCACCGGGTTTTGCCCAACTGAGCTATAGACGCATTCCGTAGAAGCGGCGCGTATATTAGCTATCACAATACCATTCTGCAAGCGCTTTTTGATAGCCATTTACTGAGTGCAGAAAATTTGTGCATAACCGCACTGCTAGTGAATCTCGCCTTGCTCTATCTTGGCCTTAAGCCAGTCATTTACCCGACAATCAATCACCAGATGGACTCTGTCTGTATCGCTGTGGTTACTGACACGGTGAGGTTGACTGGCGTCGATATACCACACCTGCCCTGCACGCATGTCAATCCGTTTGCCAGCGACATAGAATTCAATTGCGTCAGTGGTTTGAATAGGAATATGTAATCGCGCCTCACCGAACTGATAGCCCAATTCCGGATCCGAATGTTCTTTTATGACTGAGCCTGAATTTAGTTTGAGTAGCCTTGCTGACATCAGTTCACACTGAAAACAGTCCAGCACATCATTAAAATAGTGACAGCGTTTTAAATGCTCCGTCTCCATCCAATGCTGCTGACCTGGATTGGCTGCCAACTGCAAAATGGGATGTTGCGCGCCTTCAGGCGCACGCAGAGCGATCCCCTCCCACATGCCGTCATAGTCAGTACGATTAACATGAGGTGTCCAACAGCCCGGATCGAGCAGACCAAGATCTGCAGTAAGACGCTGGGGATTAAAGTGCAGTTCAAGCCTGGAAGCGGCAAGCATTAGGTGTCATCACTCAGTTAAAAAAGGCAGTGGTTTAACATGGTTGGCAAGTAGCTCTGACTGCCATAAGTCCATAAACGCCTCACCCAATCGGTCTGTCTCAATCAGCACTTTCTGCCAGTATGCTATGCGCGTTTTTGCGTCCATGGTTTCAAAGTCTTTCCTATCGGGAATTTTGTTATAAGGCAACGAGGTAACAAATTGTTGTGAAGGTACTACCATCACCACATTGTCATAGCTACTATGGTGTGGATTACGTGATTTTAGCGATTTATCAAACCAGCCTGGGCTGGGAAAGGCGTAGAAATGCGGATACAGGGTCAATCCCGACCGCGGCCCCAATTTCACGTCAAAATGGTAATCAACAATACCACCATCCCGATACATGCCCGATGGTGCACCAGCAATATTCTCAACGCCCTCGAGCACCACGGGAATTGACCCTGATGCCATCAGTGCATCAGTCAAATTATCTCGACTGAGGTCAACGCGAAAAGACGGTAAATCATAGGGGTCGTGCAACTCGAGCGACGAGTGCGGGCTGGCAAATATCGCCCTTTCATACAATCTAGCGAGACTCTTTCTTGACACTAAATTGGCCGTCGCACTCGCGATTAATCCGGCCAGTTGAATCGATTTACGCTCGCTTTTTCCCAATCCTTTGCAGCGTGCAACAATAAAGTGCGCTCTGACCAGCGGGTTTGCGATGATCTCATCCACGCCTTTGTCACCCAGCAGATAATCTAATAGGTCACGTCCTTTCTCTGTGATCTCACGCGCCGTGGGTTTGTCTGAATACGTGGTTTGTGAGTAACGCTCAGCCAGTCTGTTTATTGCCGCCCGTGGATCAGACTGCGCGAAACAGGCTGCTCTGAAAGCGCCCGCAGAAGAGCCAACTACGTCTATTGGCGTTTTTCGTTGCTTAAAAAACTCCGGAAAGATAACGCGGTCAAGGCCAGCCAGCACAAACCACTTCGGACCACCCGATGCGCCCAGAAAATAATCAAACAACTCAGGGTGAAACCCTTCCTCTCGGATGCGGGCTAATGCCGATGGCCCCGCATAAATATCCAGCACGTGCAACGCTGACAGACTCCTTTTACTAATGTGGTCAGTACTTTACCAGTTGCGTGTGGTTTTGTAATCATCAGGGCTGATACAGGGCGCACACTGCACCAGCTGGATCTTTAATAATCACATAACGACTATCACCTATGCTCTTTACCTCGGTGACTATCTTACCGCCTTGAGCAGTAGCAGCCTGCATGCTGTCATCCAGGTTTTCGACCACAAAGTATGGCAGCCAGTACGAGGGTAAATCGCCGTTTGGCCCCCGCTTGTGGCATATCCCTGCGATGTCTTCACCGTCGTGATTTTGCATCGAGTAATCCGCATACTCGCCCATGTTGACCGGCTTTGGGTGCCACCCGACCACGTCCTGATAAAAATCTCTGATGCTATCTGCCTCATCTACGGTTAAATCTAACCAGCCCACTGCACCGACATGCATACTCGCCATGTTCTCTCTCCACATATTTTGTTCGACATAAACAAGCCTAGCAGCAATATGAACAGTTTCCGCACAGTTGAATAAAATGACCAAATAACAGTAAGTTATGCACACATTCAGGATTAACCAACAATGTTATCCACAGATTCAGTGGATAACCTGCTTTGTGATGTGTAAAAGCTTGACTACCACTATGCAATACGCACAATGAATAAATACACAAGGATGCGAATTGCATCCTCATTCACTGGCTGTTGATGCAGTAATGACGGGACCATAATGAGTAAACAAACTTTGGCAGTGCTGCCGCAAACGTTTTGCATACACAGCCTGGATGTAGACCAGCCTATTCCCGCAGAAATACTGCAGTCACCACTGTATTTTGTCGGCAAAACCCATGATGAGCTTTCCGTAGTGGCACCACAGGACATCAATGTTTCTTCAGCCAATGAAACTGACCACGACTGGCGCGTGCTCGAAGTGCTGGGGCCATTGCAGCTGTCCATGGTCGGTATCATGGCCGAGATAGCGTCCGTACTGGCCGACGCCAATGTAAGTATTTTTGTCGTTTCAACCTTCGAGACTGACTTTTTCCTGGTAAAGACACAGGACCTGGCGAACGCTACCCAGGCATTGCATCAAAACGGCTATGATGTCGTTTAACGTCGTTACCGATACCCCTCCAGCGACGTTTAGACAACGGGTAGATATCGTAAGTCCTCTCTCAGGCAGATTGATACCGTTAGATGACATGCCATGCCCGGCTTTTCAGGCCCGCTTGCTGGGTGACGGCGTCGCATTTCAACCAGCAGGCAGTCTTGTGCACAGCCCCTTTGATGCCATCGTCGAGTGGCTTCCGGCTACTGCTCATCAAATAAGACTTCGCTGCAAAAATGGCTTGCGTCTGCTTATCCAGATAGGCACTGATTCACATATTATGATGGGCGTGGGCTTTCGTCATAAAGTAAAGCAAGGTCAAAAAGTTGCTGCGGGAGAGGTGTTGTTGGAATTCGATTTGCCTAAATTGAAAAGTGAACTGCCCTCCCTTCACAGCGCATTAACCATTATTAATTGCGAACGTATAAAAGCCATTGTGCATAGCCGCAATCAGGTAATCGCTATGGATGATATCGCGATGACCTTATACCTGTGATGAAGGTCTTATCATCTGATATGCTTTAACGCTGTATTTAACTCAATGTAATGACGTAAAGGAAAATCATTTCGTGATCACGCTGTACGGAATTTCAAACTGCGACACTATAAAAAAAGCGCGCAACTGGCTTCAGGCTGAGAACATTTACTTTAAGTTTCATGATTATAGAAAAGACGGCATCAGTCAGGACATGTTGGAACAGTTCGAGTCTCAGCTCGGCTGGGAAAGTCTGCTCAATAAACGAGGCACGACATTCAGGCAGTTATCTGATGAGCAGAAACAAGGGTTAAACAGAGAACGGGCGATCGCGCTGATGTTGGCCCATCCTGCAATGATTAAACGCCCGGTGCTCGTCAAGCATGACACCTGTCATCTGGGATTTAAGCCGGACCAATATCAAGCCATATTCTCATGAGCAGCGACGTCCTAACCCTCGCCCAGCAGTTAATTGAAAGACCCTCCGTCACCCCCGAGGATGCAGGGTGTCAACAGCTTATGGCGGAGTGGTTACATAAAAGCGGATTTCATATCGAATCAATGGTGTTTGAAGACACCACTAATATGTGGGCTCGGCGCAACAATGAAGGACCGGTGTTTTGTTTTGCCGGACACACTGACGTTGTGCCGCCCGGCGATGAGCGTCACTGGCACACTCCCCCGTTTACACCAACGATCAAAGATGGCGTCTTATACGGTCGTGGGGCAGCCGATATGAAGGGCAGCCTGGCAGCCATGCTGGTGGCAACCCGAAACTTTGTGAGCAAACATCCTGAGCACCGCGGCAGCATCGCCTTTCTTATCACCAGTGACGAGGAAGGACCATTTATTAACGGCACAACCCGAGTGATCGACACACTGGAAGCCAGAAAGGAGAAGATCACCTGGTGTGTGGTCGGTGAGCCTTCCAGCACGGAATTTGTCGGTGATGTTGTTAAAAATGGCCGTCGTGGTTCACTAACCGGCGATCTCGTGGTCAGGGGTGTTCAAGGGCATGTGGCCTATCCCCACCTGGCCAAAAACCCGGTTCACCTGGCCGCTGCAGCACTGGATGAATTAGCCAGATCGCATTGGGATGACGGAAACGCCTTTTTCCCGCCAACCAGTTTTCAGATTTCCAATATTCATGCTGGTACTGGTGCAGGGAATGTGATCCCCGGCGAATTGCATGTGTGTTTCAATTTTCGGTTTAGCACCGAAGTCACTGACCAACAGCTGATCCAGCGCGTTGAGCAGATCCTCAACAAACACAATTTGGACTACAGCATAAAGTGGACATTTAACGGTCAGCCGTTTCTTACCGACAGCGGCGAGCTGGTGGCCGCCACACAGCAGGCCATTCAATATTACACCGGGCGGGATACCACCCTTTCAACTGCCGGTGGGACCTCTGACGGTCGCTTCATTGCCCCAACTGGCGCTCAGGTGGTCGAACTGGGACCGGTTAACGCGTCAATTCACAAGGTCAATGAACATGTGCGTATCGCCGATCTTGAAGAGCTTGCACTAATATACGAACGCATTATGGAAAACCTGCTGACATGATAACGACGGCACAGTGGCTGGGGCAATCTGAAACACACCTTAGCGAATGTCAGGATGGCCATTATCTACACACTGACGTATGTGACGCGTTTAAACGTATGCAACATGCCGCACGCGAGTCTCAGGTGGGACTGAATATTACCAGTGGCTTTCGCGGCTTTGAGCGACAGCTTTTAATTTGGAATAGCAAATGGCGCGGTGACAGACCACTTTACGATCGTCAGGGTAAGCGGCTCGATGCCAACGCGCTCAGTGATACCGAAAAACTGTTCAGTATTCTGATATGGTCTGCGCTGCCCGGCGGTAGTCGCCACCATTGGGGCACCGATTTGGATGTCTATGATAAGAAATCGGTCGACGACAGTGGTCATGATTTTGAATTGATCACACAGGAATATGAGCCGGGTGGCCCCTGCTACGATTTATCTGTGTGGCTTGATGAACATGCCGAACGCTTTGGGTTTTACCGTCCTTATGCACAGGAAACCGGTGGCGTATCTCCTGAGCCTTGGCACATCAGCTATCGACCACTGGCCGGTGAAATCCTCGCTGCAGTGAACATTGAAGACATTTTTTCGGCAATTAACGAAGCAGATATTCTCGGTAAACACGTGATCCTGGATAACCTTGATAAGATTTACCGCACTTTTATTCTGAACGGAGAAACGGCGTGAGTACTGGCTGGATTGTATTTTTAGTTGTGCTGGCGTTTGGCATTATTATTGGCAACATCATGCTGCTAAAACACAGCAACCGCTTTTCTGTGCCAAAAGACTTTAAAAAACGGGAATATGACGACGATAATGACCGTTAATCTGGGTTAAACGCCAACTTCAGCTTGTCTAACGTCGCGGCTAGTTCATCCTCTGCGTATGGCGTAACAGGATGTTGACCCCACACCGGTGCAGGCCAGGCCGGATCATGATGAAATCTTGCAATATGATGAACATGGCATTGCGCCACCACATTCCCCAACGCCGCCACATTTAATTTGTCAGGTGAATAAAGTGACTGTAACACCCTGCTCGCCTGAGCAGATTCACGCCACAAGGTTTGTTGCTGCTGTTCGGTCAGGTCAATAATTTCCGCTATATCAGCCACACGCGGCACCAGAATAAGCCATGGGTACTGACAATCGTTCATCAATAACACACGACACAGTGAAAGGTCACAGACGTGAAGACAATCGTTCTGCAATCGCTGATCGAGTGTAAATGCCATGAATATGCTTCCTTCTAATCCAGTGTCGTTGGCAGAACAGTCAAGAGTGCGCGTTGACCAATTGCCACTTTAGCGTTGGGAAACACAATTGCCTCACCATCCTGCTCAGCGATGTAGCGACAGCCTGATTCTTCAGCCAGTAACGTTCCTTTCTTAAAATCGGTGAAATTAGGCACATCATCGGCGAAATTAAGCCTAAAATCTTCTTCATTCCTGTTTATGACTTGATTCACCCGATAAATCAAAAAGTCTTCATTACGGTATTCGCCAAGTGAGAGCTGTTCGCCACTGACCAGTTTACGGAGGCTGTCTCTGGCCTGAGCAAAACGGCTCATGTCATTCTGACCAAACGGACGTACTTTACCCAACTCGACAGTGAAACCATGTGCGTTAAACTGACGGGCTGAATAATAGCTGTAGGTCGTCGTGGGTGATTCGGATAACAAAATGGTCGTCACGCCGCAGGCTTTAAGAAATAGCAACTGTTGTTTGTTATGGGGTTTGCCGTGCGTGAACGGATAGACGGCAAACTTCTCATTTTTTGAATCACGGATCGCGGTATGCAAATCATAGTGTGCGCGGTGTCTTTCAGATGCAGGCGCAGCGGTAAAGAACTCGGCAACGCTCTGCTCAAGCAATTTTGCGCGCTTGCGCTCTTCGTTTATCAACCCGGGGCCTTGTGAGTGTGCACCACTGAATAAGCGGTTCATATTTTCTTCTACAAACCGTTCACCAATATCCATCGCCGACAGGTTGCCAAACTGCACCAAAAACCGATGCTGACACGCCAGGCGCTCAGTGAGTAAATCAGTTACCAATTCGTCACAGATTTCTATTGGAGCGGTTTCATTGCCATGTACGCCACAGGACAAAACGATATCTTTATCACCAGGCTGAGCTGGCTCAAAACATATAATCCCCGGCGCACTGATCGTCACGCGAGTGTTATTGGTCAAGGAAAACGTCAGAGGAGTAGTAAAATGTTGTGGTGCAGTTCGGGATAGATGAAGAAAATTCGCTGCGCCGTCTTGTAGTTGCTGATACATGATCACATTGAGATTGTTAAAAACCGCGCTATGGTAACGCAGCTGTGCTCAACACGCTAACCTGCTCGTGTATCCAGAGCTTTGGAACGGCCAATCGCCAGTTCACTTTGTGCCAGTTGAATAAATGCGTCTTTCGGTACGGCACGGGAAAATAGATAGCCTTGCCCTGTATTAATGCCTAATTCCCGCAACGTATGAAGCTGTTGCATGGTTTCGATGCCTTCTGCAACCACCTCACAGTCGAGTGATTTACCAATCACCTGTGCCGCCTGGATAATGGCTGCATTTACCGGATTATTCTCAAGCTCCATCACAAAGGTTTTATCGATTTTTAGCGTATCTATGGTCATGTCACGAATGTACGCCAGGTTTGAATAGCCCTTACCGAAATCGTCTATAGCAATTGCGGTGCCCATTGCCCTCGCCATGGCCAGCTGCTTTTTCACCATCAGAGAATTTGACAACGCAACGTCTTCGGTCAATTCCAATTGCAGACGTTTCATGTCGACATTATATGCGTTACTTAACTCAATCAGTGTCGACGCAAACTTGATATCGTAGAGCTGTGTGGGCGACATATTCACCGACACCAGCATGTCCAGTCCCTGCGCTTTAAAGTCAGCAGCGCTTTTGATCGCCTGCTCTAAGGTCCAGTAGCCCAGCTCATTCATCATGTTGTAAGACTCTGCGGCCTCAATCAGTGCGCCAGGAAATAACACGCCATCAAGCGGATGATTCCAGCGCAGCAAACATTCAGCGCCTTGCACTTTCAACGTCTGCAAATCCACTTTGGGCTGAAAATACAGTTCCAGCTCATCATTGGCGAATGCCCGTTTCAAGTCTGCTTTGAGTGTTAATGAGCGGCTGGTGTCTGATTTTTCCAGCAGGCTTAACAATTGGAAGTTTTCGTACTTGTTTTCTTTGGCCTGCTTTAATGCAGCTTCGGCTCGGGAAATGAGCAGCGTGGTATCGTGATTGCGTTTTGTGTTGGTCACCGCCCCAACGTTAAAGTCGGCGATGAAGGCGTGATCGGCATGAAAAATTGGTGTTTTAAAATGCTCGATCAGATGTGTGTAATGGTGGTGTAGCTGGCGCTGCGTATGTCGTCCAAACAATACCAGACCAAACACATCTCCACTGACTCTGCCTAGCAGTGCATCATCACCAAAAAGCTCAGCAATGCGGTTGGCAATCTGCAACAGAATAGTATCACCGGCCGCGTGACCAAAGCTGGTAGACACATCGGAAAACCTTACGACATCAATCAGCATTAATGAAAGTTCGCGATGCTCACCAACTGCGTTGTCAATGACATCGAGGAACGCATAGCGATTGGGGATAGTCGCAAGAGATTGATGGTTCGGCTTCATCGAGGACAGCACTACCTCATTTCTATTAATAACAGCATTGTAAACAGTAAATGACCAGCGTTGACATTCCCAATAAGTATTAACTTATTGTGCATGGTATGAATTACCTTACGGGGGATAGCGGTCTTTAGCTCACAAAATAATCAAAAGCCCGCACATGTAGTGCGGGCCAGAAAGTGCGGTATGTTACATGAACTTTCGATGAAAGAAAGTCGCTTCGGCTCGATTTATCAGCACAGCTGTTTAATCGACGTGACAGCTGGACAGTTTCCAAATCCGCTCCACGTAATCCGTAATAGAGCGGTCTGACGTAAACTTGCCCATCTTAGCGGTATTCATTATCGCCATTTTCGCCCAGCGTTTCGGCTCTCTATACGCCGCATCTAGGTCCGTTTGCGCTTTGCAGTAGGCTTCAAAATCAGCCAGAACCAGATAAGGGTCGCCACCGTCCAGCAGGCTCTGCTTCACTGATGCCAGTGCGCCAGGCTTACCAGGTGTAAAGTAATCGGTCTCAAGCCAGTCTAGTACCGCTTTGATTTCCTTGTTCTGATAATAGTAATCATACGGATTGTATCCCTTGAACTTCAGAGCATGCACTTCGTCAACGGTCAGGCCGAAGATGAATATGTTGTCATCGCCCACCTCTTCGGCAATTTCAATATTAGCACCATCCAATGTACCAATTGTCACCGCGCCATTCAGGGCCAGCTTCATATTGCCGGTTCCTGATGCTTCCTTACCTGCGGTAGATATTTGCTCTGATACATCAGCAGCGGGGATCATTTTCTCTGCCAATGACACACGATAGTTAGGCATAAACACAACTTTGAGTTTGTGATTAACACGTTTATCGTTGTTTATGCGTTCAGCCACCTGGTTAATTGCATAAATAATGTCTTTTGCCAGTTTATATCCCGGCGCCGCCTTCGCTCCGAACAGGAACACGCGAGGATGCATGTCATAGTCCGGATTCTCAAGCAGTCGGCGGTACAAGGTCATGATGTGCAACAGATTCAGGTGTTGACGTTTATATTCGTGCAGACGTTTGATCTGGATATCAAAAATCGCTTTAGGGTCAATATCGATACCGGTCAATGCCTTAACTTCATCCGCCAGTTCCTGCTTATTCTCTTGCTTAACCTGCATAAACTGCTTCTGGAAACGGGCATTGTCAGCAAACTCAGCTAACTGCTCTAATTTGCTCAGATTTGTGGGCCAGTCGTCACCAATTTTACTGTCGATCAGTGATGATAATTTTGGATTACAGGCTTTTAACCAGCGTCTTGGCGTGATGCCATTGGTTACGTTGGTCAGTTTACCGGGCCATAACTCGTTGAATTCAGGAAAAAGATTTTGTTTAACCAATTTGGAATGGATCTCTGCCACGCCATTTACTGCAAATGAGCCAATCACAGACAGGTTACCCATGCGCACCATTTTGTCCGCACCCTCTTCAATGATCGAGAGCTTAGCTTTAACGGCATTGTCACCGGGCCACTTCTTTTCCACCTCAGCCATAAAGCGATGGTTAATCTCATAGATGATCTCAAGATGCCTTGGCAGGATTTTCTCCAGCATTCTGGCCGGCCATCTCTCCAACGCCTCAGGTAACAGTGTGTGGTTGGTATACGCAAAGGTTTCTGTACATATCGCCCAGGCATCATCCCAATCCAGTTCAGCACGATCGACCAGAATACGCATCAATTCTGGTATCGCGATGGCCGGATGGGTATCGTTTAGCTGGATCACAACCTGATCGGTAAAACGTGACCAGTCGTCACCATGAGCGCGTTTATAGCGACGAATAATGTCTTTTAACGAGCAGGCACAGAAGAAGTATTGCTGTATGAGACGCAGTTCTTTACCCGCCTCTGTCTCATCATTCGGGTAAAGCACTTTGGAAATGGTTTCAGCCTGCACGTTTTCTCGCTGCGCATCGATGTAGCCGCCCGCGTTGAATACGTCCCAGTTAAAGTAATCGGATGATTCACTCTGCCACAGCCTCAACACATTGACCGTGTTACCGCCATAACCGACCACAGGGATATCCCAGGGTACCCCTTTTACAATAGAGCCTGGGTGCCACTCTTTCTGAATGCGCCCATTTTCACCATATTTGGTTTCCACATAACCGTATAATGAGACCTCCTGAATAGATTCAGGACGGCAAATCTCCCACGGGTTACCATAATCGCGCCAGCTGTCTGGGCGCTCTATTTGCACGCCGCTTTTAATTTCCTGTCTAAACAGACCATGCTCATAATGGATACCATAGCCGATAGCCGGCAACTCCATAGTCGCAAGCGAGTCAATGAAGCAGGCTGCCAGACGGCCAAGGCCACCGTTACCAAGAGCCATATCCGGCTCTTCTTCAAGAATGTCAGACAGTGACACACCCAGCTCATTGAGTGCCTGATTGGTCTTTTCAAACAAGCCGAAGTTGTGCAGATTATTGGATAACAGCCGCCCCATAAGAAATTCGGCAGAGAAATAATGCACCGCTCTGGTGTCATTCAGATAATGGGTTTTCTGAGTTTTACGCAGGCCCTCCAGCACCAGCTCCTGCACTGCTGCACTGGTTGCTTTCCACCATGCGTGATTATTGGCTTTGTTCTCGTCTGTACCCAGCGTGCAGTGGAGATGGCGCACGACGGTGTCTTTGATCTCAGATTTATTCAGCTTTACATCTGATAGCGATTGCCTGGCAAACGCGTTCGCTTTTGCATTCATGTTCGCATTCCTGTCAGTTTCTCAATAGCACCGTGCGTTATGAAAAGATAGTCTATTTGAGACCACAACGTCTTATCGGCACCGAGTTTGTAATTTAATTACAGGAAACCAAAAAATACACAAAATGGAAAGCGTTTTTTACGTTAAATTGTTACCAAAATGTTAATGATAACCAATTAAATCCACTTTCGAACAAAAAAATGTAATTCATTTACATTTTTGTAACACAGATGTAAACATGGTTTAACAACCCGCATTTTCAAAGGCGGAATTCACCAGCGACTGCGCTTCACCAATCAGAGCCTGTAAATGACTTTCATCTTTGAAGCTTTCTGCGTAGATTTTGTACACGTTTTCCGTACCTGATGGGCGCGCTGCAAACCAGCCATTTTCAGTATTTACTTTTACACCACCTATCGCCGCGCTGTTGCCAGGTGCATGGGTTAATACCGATGTAATGGCTTCACCCGCCAGCTGTGTGGCGGTAATGGAGTCAGCGCTGAGTTTACTCAGCACATTTTTCTGTTCAAAGCTGGCAGCAACGTCGATACGTTGATATTGAGGTGTGCCAAACTGCTCGGTGAGTTGTTGATAGTGGTGGCCCGCATCCTGGCCGGTAACCGCCTGAATTTCTGCTGCCAGCAGGCACAAAATAAAGCCGTCTTTGTCTGTTGCCCAAGGCCTACCGTCACGACGAAGGAAAATGCCACCCGCGCTTTCCTCTCCGGCAAAACCAATCTGACCGTTGAGCAGTCCCTGTACAAACCATTTGAAACCAACCGGCATTTCAGCCAGCTGCCTGCCCAGGGACGCCGCCACGCGGTCAATCATACTGCTGGACACCAACGTTTTACCCACCTGCAGTGATGCGCTCCATTGTGGTCGGTGCTGATAAAGATAGTTGATCGCGACAGCAAGATAATGATTCGGGTTCATTAGTCCGCTTTGTCGAGTGACAATGCCATGTCTGTCAAAGTCCGGATCGTTACCGAAAGCAAGATCAAATCGGTCACGAAGTTCAATAAGCCCCGCCATGGCATAAGGCGAGGAACAGTCCATGCGAATTTTTCCGTCTTTATCACGGCGCATGAACGCAAACTGCTGGTCCAGCGTGGTATTGACCACGTCGATGTTCAGGCCATAGTGCTCGGCAATGCGGTGCCAGTATTTCAGCCCGGAGCCTCCCAGCGGATCGGTTCCCAATTTAAGCCCGGCGTTTGCAATGGCCTGCATATCGATAACCTGCTCAAGCTCAGCGATGTAGTTGACGGCGAAGTCCACTTCGGTCACGGCATCACTGGCCATCGCAGCACGAAAATCCATTCTCTTTACGCCCTCAAGGCCGCTTTTGATGATCGCATTGGCACGGCTTTGAATGTGCGTTGTCACATCACTGTCAGCCGGGCCGCCATGAGGCGGGTTATATTTAAATCCACCGTCTTCCGGTGGATTATGTGATGGTGTGATCACCACGCCATCAGACAGGCCTGACTGCCGTCCCCGGTTAAATGACAACACAGCATGTGAAATCACCGGTGTCGGGGTGTAATCCATACCCGCCTGCACAATTAAACTGACTCCGTTGGCCGCAAGGACTTCAACCGCCGAAATGAATGCCGGCTCAGATAACGC
Source organism: Aestuariibacter salexigens DSM 15300 (assembly GCF_000429145.1). Classification (GTDB taxonomy): domain Bacteria; phylum Pseudomonadota; class Gammaproteobacteria; order Enterobacterales; family Alteromonadaceae; genus Aestuariibacter; species Aestuariibacter salexigens. The sequence goes on along the minus strand of NZ_AUBH01000001.1, from coordinate 247,289 downwards.
GTGCGTGTCCATCCCTATATGCAACGGTCCAGTAATATCGTTACTGACCCGATATTCTGCCAGTGCCTGACAGATGGCCGCAATGTGAGTGTCATTAAAGGTCGATAACAGTGATGAACCGCGATGCCCTGATGTACCAAAACTCACCGCCTGCATAGGATCATCAGGATCCGGCTGATAGCTATAATAGGCGCTAACGAGACGGGCAACGTTAACCAGTTGCTCTGAAGATGCGGGTTGGCCAGCTTGCGGATGTAATGGCATGGTAAATTCCTTTAACGAGGGGGTCAGGCTGTTTTGTTTGGAACGAGTAAATCCGCTATGTAGCCGATTTTTTCTTCAGCATACCCTAACGACAGCAGTACCTGTTTCAAAATTGTTTTCTTTTTATTGGTATTGTTGTTGGTTACTACCCAGTAATCGGTATCCGGGATTGCTTTAGGATTGGTGCTGCTGCCGCTGGCTAACAGGGCGTCTTTACTCGTCGCAAAGTACAATCTGTCACTGCCTTTTATATCCAGCACGTGGTTAAAATGCTCGCGATGGTGCAATGCCAGCGTTGACAGAACAAACAGAAAGCGCTCGACCACAGTGCCGAATTGAGACAGCGTCTGCTCGTTTAACACCTGACTAATATCGTCAATCACTGCAACCGGCGCCGTTGGCTCTGCTACACGGGTGTATGTGACGTTGTCGTCACTGGTTACTTCAGACGTCTGCGAGGCAAGATCCTGCTTGAGCAATCTACGCAAAATGTCAGAAGCGCTCTCGCCGATAAATTGGGTTTGCGAGGCAATATACTGGTAAAGATCGTCGTCAATATCTATGGTTTTCATAGGCTTTATAATTGTTATTGGTAAGTTATCTGCTTAAGTATCTGCATAAGTGTGTTGAAGACTTATGACAGTTTCACGAGGCGAAGCCTGATCTTCTCACCGGTTTCATTCATACTCAAGTATGAATGCGGCAAACACATGCAAGTTAGTTGCAGGTAGAGTATTGACCAATAACCTTATTGCATATCGTGACCTGCCGTCGCGCTTCAGTTAGGGCGAGAGCTCCTGGAAGGAAGTGAATAGTGATGCAAAAAAAAATTAACGCGTCAATAGACGCCATCTGCCGTCATGTAATTGGTAAACAGGAACAAGTAACGCTTGCTTTTAGCTGCCTGCTTGCCAATGGTCATCTGCTGATCGAAGACTTGCCGGGCATGGGCAAAACAACGCTTTCACATGCGTTGGCAAACGTTCTCGGCCTGCAGTTCTCCCGAATCCAATTTACGTCTGACCTGCTGCCTGCAGATATGCTGGGCGTCAATATCTTCGACAGTAACGAACAGGCCTTTAAGTTCCATCCTGGTCCTATCTTCAATCAGCTGGTACTTGCTGATGAAATTAACCGGGCCAGTCCTAAAACCCAAAGTGCGCTGCTAGAAGCCATGGAAGAAAAACAGGTTAGTCTGGATGGCCAGACCCACTCATTGCCCAGTCCATTTTTTGTCATTGGCACACAAAACCCGATGCACCAGTCTGGCACCTATCCCTTGCCGGAGTCGCAGCTTGACCGTTTCCTGATGCGTATCCAGCTTGGTTACCCTGACTGGCAGGCTGAAAAACTGATGCTGAGCAGCGCGCAGTCTAAAACAGAAAAAGCGCTGAGCGCAGTCATGCAGCTCAGTGAATTTAGTCAGGCACAACAGGCCGCTGCGCAAATACATAGCTCTGACGCTGTCATTGATTACATTCTCCGGTTAGTCACCTACAGCAGAGAATCCGGTAAGTTTCCGAATCCCCTGTCGCCCAGGGCAAGCAAAGCACTGTTGCAGGCATCCCGAGCGTGGGCGTACATACACGGTCGCGATTATCTGGTGCCTGAAGACGTGCAGGCGGTGCTACCGGCCGTTGCAGAACACAGGCTACGTTCATCGCTTACCGACCTGCATGGCCAGGGCAGCTTGAGTCATCAGTTGCTGGAAGCGGTTGACCCCCTCGCGGCGTAATAGGACATGCTGCTTTCAAAAAAAGGGCAACGCCTTTGGCATGAAAGGATGGCCATATGGCTGGACAGGCGTATTCCTATGGCCCGAAGTTTTGCGCTGGATTTACGCAGCATCTTTATTTTTCCTTCAGTCTTTGGCGGCCTGTTCTTACTGCTATGCCTGTGTCTTTTTTTACTCGGGACAAATTATCAGAACAACCTAATGCTGGCCCTGTGCTTTTTTCTGGTGGCGTTATTTCTCATCAACCTGTTCACCAGCTACCTGAACTTTGCACGCCTGAAAATCAGTCTTGGTAATACCCAGCATGTTTATGCCGGCGACGACATTCGTTTTGCCATCTGGATTAGCCAACACTCAGGCGAGGAAAACACTGCCCACGGCAAACTGCAGTTCAGGTTCTGGCTACAAAAGGACAGCATTGAGGTGGATGTGGATAGTACTCAAAACCCAATATGGATAACGCTACCGACCCGAAGACGTGGCCAATACTCCATGCCACGATTAACCGTTTCCAGCTACTATCCATTGGGCTTATATCGTTGCTGGACACACCTGCTGTTTGACCATAGCACACTGGTATACCCCAAACCTGTGCCCTGTGAAATGGCACTTGACTATTTATCTGAAGATAACAACGAAAGCGAATCTCACGCAATAACCCGCGGCCACGACGATTTTGACGGTTTAAAATCCTACCAGCTGGGCGATCCCCTCTATCATGTAGCCTGGAAGCAGGTCGCCAAGGGTCAGGGCATGGTCAGTAAACAGTTCAGCAGTTCCCAATCGAGCAGCGGGTGGTTACGTCTGCTGCCCTGCTCTGCCGATAATGTCGAACACAAACTGGGACAGCTGTGCTTTATGGTGAATCAGTTGAGCCAGCAACAGGTTACCTTTGGGCTCGATTTGGGTAGCGTACAGATTGCTCCTGACAGTGGCGTCCATCATCAGGAAGCCTGTCTGGCAGCACTGGCAACATTTACCTGGGGTAAACATGCTTAAAGCAGCGAGGAATAGCAGTATTTTGCTGTTGAGCGGCTGTTTCATCGCACTTAGCGTCAGTATGTTCACGGAAATACTGAGCTGGATTTTGATCCTGGTGCTGTGTGCGTTTGTTATGCGCCTTACCTTGTATTTTGAGTGGCATAAGAGCCTGCCCAAAGTACGCACGCTCAATTTACTCGCACTGTTATCTGGGCTGGCACTGGCCTGGTTCAGCTTTCAGCTAGGCCTTTTACTGTCCATGGTCAATTTGCTGGTGATGGCCAGTGCACTAAAGCTAATGCTGCTGAGAAATCAGCGCGACTTTTTGCAACTGGTGGCCACCCAGGTCTTTCTCACTGCCTGTGGATTCATCTTTGAACAGTCGATTGCTTACAGCCTGTTTTATACGGCGATTTGTTTGCTGTTGCTACTCAGTCTGGCGGTCTATTTTGCGCCGGGATTACAGTGGCGAACGCTTAGCAAAAAGACTGCAATCATGATACTGCAGGCTGCCCCTATCGCCGTCGTGCTATTTTTGGTGCTGCCCAAGCTTGGACCGCTGTGGCAGATGCCATCGCAGCGAGGCACGGAAACCGGCCTGTCTGATACCGTCACGCCGGGCGACATTGCCGAGTTGAGCCGCTCGGCAAAGCTGGCCTTCCGAGCCACCTTTGAAGGTGCGCTGCCGCAACCCCAGGAGCGCTACTGGCGAGCGGTCGTGATGGAGCATTTTGACGGCAAAACCTGGCAAACACACCCAACCCGGGTCGCCGCAAGGCGTCAATATCTGAACGCCAATGCCGAGTTTACACCGGATGTGAGCGGACGGTCATATCGCTATCAGGTCATTGCCGAGCCCACCAGCCAGCGCTACCTGTTTGCATTGGACGTCGCAATACCCGACGGCTCGCGCTCCAATCGCCAAATCTGGCAAGACCACAGCTATCAGCTGTTCAGTCGCGATATACTGCACAGCACCTTTGTTTATAACGTGCGCTCCTTTCCGGAGACCGCTCTGGATGATACGTTATTTTCTCTGGAGCGACGGCTTAATCTGCAGCGGCCCGACAAGGGCAACCCAAGAACACGGGAATGGATTAGTGAATTGCGCCAGCAGTTCCCTGTTGATGCTGAGTTTATTCGCGCCGTACAACGTTTTTTCGTCGAGCAGGACTTCCGCTATACGCTGCAACCGGAAACCATGCAGGAAAACCCGGTCGATCAGTTTCTTTTTGACAAACAAGCCGGTTTTTGTGCCCATTATGCCAGTGCTATGGCCTATGCGTTGCGACTAGGGGGCATTCCAGCGCGCATGGTCGCCGGCTACCAGGGCGGTGAAGTAGACAACGACGGCTATATCAGTGTGTATCAATACGACGCCCATGCCTGGATAGAAGCCTGGACGGAGCAGCGCGGCTGGGTACGTTATGATCCTACCGCATTAGTTGCGCCCAATAGAGTCATGTTTGGTCTGCAGAACGTGCTGTCTGAAGAAGATTCCGAACTGGTTGGTGAGCCCCTGTCACTGGCAAGGCTGAGCGCTTTCCCACTGTTCAATCAATTGCGTTTATTGTTAGCAGATATAGACTACGCGTGGAGTCGCTGGTTTCTGGGTTTCGACCAGCAATCACAGCGCGATATGCTGCGCGAACTACTAGGTGAACTGTCAGTGCAGCGCTTGATGTGGCTAAGCGTTGGCACACTGCTGGGCATTATGGCGTTGCTGGCGCTGTTCTTTTTGCCGCGTTGGCAACGCGATACACGCCCTCGTGAAGTCAAGGCGTATGAGACCGCACTGATGCTGCTATCAAAACATGGCATCGAGCGCACTGCTCACATTCCGCCAGAGACGTTCAGCAAGGAAGTCTCTCGCCTCTGCTCCGCAGGTGTCGCTGCAACCTTTGCCAGACTGACAAGGCTTTATATCAACACGCAGTACCGAAACGGCTCGTCTGCGGTGCATGAACGGGACGCAAAGACGCTCCTGTCCGACCTGCGTCGCCAGCTTAAACAGCAGGCTTCATAGGGCCTGACAATTCAGTTCAGTTAGCGCAAGGCTTTGCCCCGTATCATTGCGTTTGAGCCAGCAAATACCGTCATCCAGCCACAACGTAAACGCTAGCGCATCGTCACGTCGCGCCCCTTCCAGCAGGCCGCCTCGTTCATCGCGTGCGGGGTCTCTTTCAATCAACAACGTATTGTCAGTGGCAAAAGCACTGTTCGCCAGCGTGACTGGATACCCTTGCAACATTTCAGACACCCCCTGTTCGAGTAACTGAATATTCTCGGCATTGGCTTGCGGTACATAGGCCGCAACCGCAGTATCGCCAAGCGTCATCTGACACCCACCCAGAACAATTACGGTTGCAAGACACAGCACTGAACGTCTCACTGCATTACTCCATGGTTAATATCCAACGGTGTATAGAGTTTGTTTTCAAGTAACATTGAACGATAGCGAGGGTCCATAACATCGAGTGGCGACGGGCGACGCTTGCTGTCAGGCTTGGCCTGGATAAGCTCAACACTCTGAGTTGGGCAGCTACCAGTTGTCAGTCGGTGCAGTGCCGTTTCCAGCATCCCTTCTTCAACACTGCCCAGCGCTGATGAGAAGTCATCCTCCACCACACAACCTGGCAATTCGTCGTTAAACTGCGGCGCAGAAACAGGTTTAAAACCGTCCGCATAGGCTCCAAATCCTTTGTCATTCACGCCTTGAAATTGGATGGTGAAATAGGTCGTACCACAGTTGTCTGTTGGATAGAAACCATAGGGTTTGCCGCACGTGCGCCCCCCTATCTGTATCACCTCGACATCGATGCCTCGAAGCGCATTGATTAAGGCCTCACTGGCAGAACAGCTGTCCTCCGTCACGATCACCGTCACTTGGGTTAGACCCAGACTGGGCAACTGTTGGTCGGTCAGCACGCCGCGCTGCCAGTCGATTTCCTGACTGTAGAACGGCGTTGGCGAAATGGAGCGGCCCGTGACAGGGTCAGTATTTGGATACTTGTCATTGAACTTCAATAGCTCAAAGGTGCGGCCGGCAGTTTGTGACGGTCCGGCAATCATATATCCCAGTTGTGAAGACATGGCCAGCACGCCACCACCGTTATAGCGCAAGTCGAGGACAAGGCTGGTAACATTCTGGTCGACAAAAGACTGGAATGCCGAAATAAGAGGCCCCTGTGCAGGACGTTGAAATCCGTCAAAGCGAAGGTAACCCACTCTGCCCACCTGCGTGTCTAACACCTGAACGTTGTTAACAAATGACTTTACCACTGTCTGTGACGTCAGCTCAGCCACCAGCTCAGAGCCGTCCACACGCTGAAACGTAAATTGGTAACGCTGTCCTGCGTCAGATGGGAAAATAGCGTCGTTCAAAAAATCAACATTGCTACCGTTAATCACATCCACTCCGTCAATATCAATTAGCCTGTCACCTCGCTGTACACCGGCAAGTGCCGCTGATGATCCCGGTTGCACTGTGCTGACCCTCAGGTCACGCGGCGGTGAGGCACGCAAAAACGCCCACTCTGCGCCATATCCGGTTTCAGCTCCAGATTGCGAAAAGGACTGGTATTCGTCGGTTGGCTGATAAAAATGGAAGTTATCCTTTGGCACGCCGGATGCTGTGGTTTGGGTCGTTTTGAGTACATCGAAGTATGCCTGTGGGCTGGCAAATCCAGCCGGATCGACGTCATCAATTTCGTCATACCATAAATAGGTATCATGACTCCATGAACGCAGCCACATCTTTTCATCGGTCTCGCTGCCCGCTACATCAGGCCAGGGATTCCCGTTGATATCCACTCCGTTTCTCGGTGAAACACACTGCGCAGCAAACTGATCGGCGTCAGGAAATACGCCTACCTGCCATTCATTGCTGGGTGGCGGCGGCGGTGGAGGATTGGTCACAGGCTCACGCGGAGAGGATGACGAGCCGCCTCCACAGGCCGTTAATAAACACAGTGACAGGATAGTCAGGAAATGCTTCATACCAGAGTTACCCATTGCGATAGTCAAGATTACTACGTTGAAAAACCGCAATGAGACTACCAAGCAATGATGTGCAGAACAATCCATCTCAGAGCCAGGCATAAAAAAACCGCGGACAATGCCGCGGTTTTTTTCAATCGAATACGAGCTTATTTTTCAGCGCGCTTCGCTTTAGTCTCTTCAATGACCTGCTCAGCAACGTTCTGAGGACACGCTGCGTAGTGAGAGAATTCCATTGAGAACTGACCACGACCAGATGTCATGGTACGCAGGTGGCCGATATAACCGAACATTTCAGCCAGAGGTACATCAGCTTTGATGCGTACGCCAGTCGCACCGGCTTCCTGATCCTTGATCATGCCGCGACGACGGTTCAGGTCACCGATAACATCACCAACGTGATCTTCTGGAGTGAACACGTCAACTTTCATGATTGGCTCAAGTAGCTGAGGTCCGGCCTTTGGCATTGACTGACGGTATGCGCCTTTGGCCGCGATTTCAAACGCAATCGCTGACGAGTCAACCGCGTGGTAAGAACCGTCGAACAGTTCGATTTCAACGTCCAGCATTGGGAAGCCAGCCAGCGGGCCTTCCTGCATCATTGACTTAAAGCCTTTCTCAATCGCAGGGAAGAATTCCTTAGGAACGTTACCACCTACGACGGTAGATTCGAACTTGAAGCCAGAGTTAACTTCACCTGGCTTGATGCGATAATCGATCTTACCGAACTGACCCGAACCACCCGACTGCTTCTTGTGCGTGTAGCTGTCTTCAACTGGCATGGTGATAGTTTCGCGGTAGGCAACCTGAGGCTTACCTACGTTCAGCTCAACGCCATACGTACGCTTAAGGATGTCGACTTTGATGTCAAGGTGAAGCTCACCCATTCCCTTTAAGATGGTTTCACCAGAATCTTCGTCAGTCTCAACCTGGAAAGAAGGATCCTCAGCAACCATTTTACCGATAGCAATACCCATCTTCTCCGTTGACCCTTTGTCTTTAGGCTCAACAGCGATAGAGATTACCGGATCTGGGAAGATCATAGGCTCAAGTGTACATTCATGGTTTGGATCACAAAGCGTGTGACCGGTCTGAACGTTCTTCATACCGACGATAGCGATAATGTCGCCGGCTTGCGCACTGCTTAATTCAGTACGGTCATTCGCGTGCATTTCCACCATACGGCCAATACGCTCAGTCTTGCCCGTGGCGCTGTTAAGAATGGTGTCACCCTTCTTCAGCTTACCAGAGTAAATACGAACGAAGGTCAAGGCACCGAAACGGTCGTCCATGATTTTGAACGCCAGTGCGCGCAGAGGCTCATCAGCAGATACAATCGCTTTATCACCGGTAGGCTCACCCGTTTCAGGATCAGTCAGATCCTGCGGATCAACTTCTGTTGGGCTTGGCAAGTAATCAACAACCGCGTCCAGTACGTTCTGTACGCCCTTGTTTTTGAACGCAGAGCCGCAGAATGTTGGGAAGAAGTCCAGCTTACGCGTACCTTCGCGGATGCAGCGCTTCAGGTCTTCAATAGAAGGTTCTTCACCGTCCATGTAAGCCATCATCAGGTCGTCATCCTGCTCGACAGCAGTTTCAACCAGCATCTCGTGGTATTCATTAACCTTGTCTACCATGTCAGCAGGCACGTCAGTGACTTCGTAGTTTTCTGGTAAACCTGAGTCATCCCAGATGTACGCTTTCTTTTCAAGTACGTCGACAACGCCTTTGAAGTCATCTTCAATACCGATTGGCAGCGTCATCACCAACGGGTTCGCGCCCAGTACTTTTTTAACCTGCCCTACGACACGGTAGAAGTCAGCGCCCATACGGTCGAGTTTGTTTACGAAGATAATACGTGATACTTCGGATTCGTTAGCATAGCGCCAGTTTGTCTCAGACTGAGGCTCAACACCGCCTGAGCCACAGAATACGCCGATACCGCCGTCCAATACTTTCAGTGAACGATATACTTCAACGGTGAAGTCAACGTGTCCAGGAGTATCGATGATGTTCATGCGGTGATCTTTCCAGAAACAGGTCGTCGCTGCAGACTGGATTGTGATACCACGCTCGGCTTCCTGCTCCATGAAGTCAGTGGTTGATTCACCATCGTGTACTTCACCGGTCTTGTGAATCTTACCGGTAAGCTTCAGGATTCGTTCTGTGGTGGTAGTTTTACCCGCGTCAACGTGGGCGAAAATACCTATGTTTCTGTAGTGAGATAAGTCTGCCATTGGTCCACTTTTTGGTTCATAGAAAAAAATCGGCGGGATTATATAGATTTCCCCGCTGAATTTATACCCTTTTCGGAGCTTTCTTTTATAGCAATGGAAATATTGTGTGTTATATGACGCGCTTAACTAAACAGTACCGCTGTCACTTCGTCACGGTCATGGTAAAGATGCTTGATTCGAAGCGTTGCTGTGCGCCCGGCATCACTGAACTGCTGTACTATCTGAGTTTTTATCTCGTCAATCGCTGCAGCGCGCTTTTTCATGGGTAGTTTCAGGTTGAATACGGCGACATTACACCATTGTTCAATGACCCACTGGGACATCAGTTTCGCCACCCGGTCTGGGCGCTCAATCATATCGCACACCAGCACATCAACTCTGCCTTTTTGCGGCCGATATTTGAAGCCATCTTCGGCGTAATACGACACCAGGCCAGTCTCCATCAGTGCGTCGTCCATGGCACCGTTATCGACAGCCTCGACGCGCATATTTCGACGCACCAACTGATACGTCCAACCACCGGGACAGGCGCCCAAATCCACTGCGCTATTGCCGGCTTTGAACCAGCGCTGACGTTCTTTTTCACTAAGCAGGCTCTGAATGGCCTCGTCCAACTTCAAGGTAGAACGACTTGGCGCGTCGGCAGGAAACTTAAGACGCATTATGCCCAGCGGAAAGGGAGACGCATTATTCGGATGGCTAAAACCTACAAACGCAGATTCTCCGTCGGTAAAAAACACATGAATGGTAGCAAGCGCAGGGTTTTCTTTTTTGCTCAGCAAATCGTGTTGACGCATTGCCAGTCGCAACGGCACAGTGAACTTCCTGCAAAACGTACTGAGCTCTTTTCCGTCGTCGCTTTCCGGGTGCTCTACCCGCAACACGCCTGCTTTGGGCAGGACAAATGTATCTAGCTCAAGCGCGCCAATGCGGTCTCGTTTTGGCAGCGCCGTAAAATGGTAGGGACAGAATATTAACTGTCTGACGAATACAAGAGCATCCAGCCGAATACTCTGGCTGGCGTGTTGCAGTGTCTGAGCATCATACAATTCAAACGCGACATAGCCCTGACCCGGCACAAACTGGCTATAACCAAATAATTCAAGACCGGCACATGCTGCATCCAGCTCACTAGCAGCATCTGCTTCAAATCCGGCCCGGCAATAGGCTACGATACTCGCCACTACAGCTCCTTTATCGCAACAACGAGCATCATCGCCCAGCCCGCGATGAAGCAGACCCCGCCAAGGGGAGTAATAGGTCCAAACCATTTAATACCGGTGAGGGCCAATAAATATAGGCTACCGCTGAACAACAGGATCCCAGCTGCAAAAAAATAACCAGACCAACTCAGCAGTGTAGATGGAACAAAGCGACTAATCAGGACGATGAACAACAACGCCAGCGTATGATAAAACTGATACTGAACACCGGTTTGAAACGCGTTTAACAAAGGTTCCGACAGCTTACCTTTGAGCCCATGAGCGGCAAAGGCGCCAAGTATGACTGCAGTCATGCCACTTATGGCAGCGAAAATCGTCAACAATTTCATATCTGCTCCCGAACAAACTGAGCAATGTGGTCAGCCGCGAATGTGATGTTGTCGTCATGCGATAGTCCACTCGATTTACGAGGTTTCAAACTGTGGTCTCCGTCTCGACAAAATGCGTATTTTATCGTTTCGCTAAGCACGTAATCTGCGATTTCCTGTTGATTACCGAAGGTGTCACGTTCACCTTGAACAATCAGCACTGGCTTGGCCATCTCGACAAGGTGTTCTGTACGCAACTTTTCAGGTTTTCCAGGCGGATGAAATGGATAGCCCAAACAGATGCATGCCCTGACTGTGTCTGCTTGCTGCAAGATTGTTGTTGCCACTCTTCCTCCCATGGACTTACCGCCGATGAATAAGGGGACATCAGACTCACAGCGTTCAATCTGCTGATTAAAACTGTCCTGCAAGACAGGAAATCGGTCCGGAGGCCGCTTTTTCCCGTCCTGCTCGCGTTTCACCATATAAGGAAAGTTAAACAGACGTACGGATATCCCTCGTTGGGCTAACTCGCTTGCCATCTGTTGCATAAAGTCACTGTGCATATCGGCCCCGGCGCCATGGGCCAGCAACAGGCGCGCAATTGGCGTAGATGCGTCGATATCAAACATGCTGCTCTTCTTCTACTTGACTTAATATCCATTCTCTAAAGGTCGCTATCTTGGCCATATCCGCCTGCGCCTGCTGGCACACTAAATAGTAGGCCTCTTTACTTTCCAGACGATGTTCGAACGGCTGGATCAGCCGGCCTGAATCCAGTTCCGGCTTGGCCAGAAGCGTACTGGCCAGCGCAATCCCCTGCCCCAGTGCGGCAGCCTGCAATACCAACATCGAATGGCTGAAAATGGGTCCCTGATTCACGTTCACACCATTGACATCAAAATGCTTGATCCAGCGTTTCCAGGCATTTCGGTTGGAGTCGTGCAAAATAACGTGATGCTTCAGGTCGTCAAGCGAATCGAGCGGTTTATCAGATTGAAATAACAACGGCGAACACAGCGGCGTCAGATATTCCCTATGTAACGGGTCTGCGTGCAGGCCACTCCAACGTCCGCGACCAAAATAGACCGCCACATCAATGTCATCATTCAAAAACCCATCGTCAAAATCGACGGCCTTGATGCGCACATCGATATCCGGGTTTGACGCACTGAACTGATGGATCCTTGGTACCAGCCACTGACTGGCAAAGCTCGGTGGCATTGCTACTGTTATTGTTCCTTTCGCGCCTTTGGCGAGCAGCCTTTCCGTTGACTCCTGAAGATTCTGGAAAATGTCTTTGAGATCGAGAAAGTACGTCTGCCCCTCTTCCGTCAACAGCAGCGTTCTATTCTTGCGTAGAAACAACTTCATGCCGAGGAATTCTTCTAATGCTTTTATCTGGTGACTCACAGCAGCCTGCGTCACAAAAAGTTCATCTGCAGCTCGGGTGAAGCTGAGATGCCTGGCAGCAGTTTCAAAGGCCTTTAGGGCGTTAAGCGGTGGTAAACGGCGGGTCATGTCTGACAACAATTCTCAATATGACGCTTTCATGAATTATAGATTAGTTTTTCTAATTGAAAAAAGCCAATAAATGTCAATTTAACCCTTTCTCAGACCGGTCTAAAATTCTTATTAACTTCTAGAACTCACTGTTTTACATCATTATTAACGTTTTTGATACGCGTTAATTAAATTTTGAGAAAAAGTTGTAAACATTAACATTATTAAGGTTAAAAAAATGAAAACGTTTGTTAACGCAACGCTGTTCAGTGTAGCGCTTTTAACACTCTCCAACAATGCTTTTGGCGCGGAGCTGGTGAATGAGCAAACGCTTCACCAGGAGATCGCGACTACGCTTGCTGAACAACGCACAGCATTGAATACACTGAATTTGCAGGATCAGGTAGAACAGTCGCTGTCCAGATCACTGTTATACAGCCACACAGATATGCTGATCGCGCAGGTAAAACAGCAATTACCAGAGCACCGTTTTAAAGTCGTGTTTGCTGATTAGATATCAAATTCAACACGGCGCTCCTGCTGCGCATAGCCTTTAGCCCAGGCTAGAGCGTCGTTGAGTTCAGCGGGTTTACAGTAGAAATATCCCTGGTGGAGGTTGCAGCCCATATCCAGCAACATGTTGCTGGTGGCTTCGTCCTCCACGCCTTCTGCGACGACGTGTCGGTCAAAACTGGTGGACATAGAAATGATTGCTTCTACGATCTGGGCATTTTCATTTCCACGTTTAAGAGCGTCTATGAATGAGCGATCGATCTTAATTTCATCAACCTTCAAGCGGCTAAAATACTCTAGTGACGAGTAACCTGTGCCAAAATCATCCAAGGCAATGTAAAGGCCGAGCCCGCGGCAAAAATCTAATGTTGTGACAATGTAGTCTAAGTTGTCGGACGTTATTGTTTCGAGCAATTCCAACTTAAGGCGCCTTCGCACATCATCAGGAATATTTTTCAACGCCCCAGCAATATCATGCTTGAAGGATTCACTTAGAAAGTGACTCGTACTGATATTGATACTCAATGAGTACGGCAAACTATTCTCTCTCCACTTCAGCAACTGTTTCAAGGCTGTCTCAATTACAAATACGCTGAGTGTCCTGGCGTGTTCTGTATGCTCGAGTTGTTGAACAAATTCTGAAGGAGGCAAAATCCCTCTTTGCGGATGACGCCATCGAATGAGGGCTTCAAAACCCATGACACATTGCTGTTGTGCATCTACCTGAGGTTGATAGAAGAGTTCAAACTGCCCCTTGTCTACCGCGTCAATTATTTCAGTTAGCGCGGACAACCTTTCAGTATTTTCCGAATGAAGCTGTATGTCGAAAAAATTAAATTGATTCTTACCGCCTTGCTTGGCTCCATACATTGCCTGGTCTGCATGCCGCAACAGCGTGTCCATATCTGCATCGTTATCGGGAAAAAGAGTAACACCCATGCTGGCAGTCACATTAACTGCGGAGTTAAAATGCACTACAGGTTCTTTTAGTACATTCAAAATTCTGTCTAATATGCCTGGATTAACAAAATTGTTGATAACCACAACAAATTCATCGCCGCCCAAACGAGATACGATGTCTTGATGCCTGACGACTCTTTGCAGTTTGTCAGCCACATTACGCAGTACAATGTCACCGGTATGGTGACCGAATCGGTCATTGATCTCTTTAAAACCATCCAGGTCTAAAAAGCAGACAGCGAGTTTATACGCTTCTTTCCTCGCCGCTCTTTTAGCGTCGTCGAATAATTCTCTTAGTTTGCGGCGATTTGGTAACCCAGTGAGCTCATCGTAGTATGCTGCGCTTTGCAATTGTTGCTGTTGCTGCTCATTACTTTTTAGAAGTTGCGTTCGCTCAACTAAATTGCCGATCGTATTCAATAGTGGAGAGATTTTATCTACAAGGTCAAGGGTGAAATCGCTCGGATGATTCGCTAATCCTACTAGCGCCACTAACTTGTCAGCGACGAAAATGGGAATACCCATGTAATTGTCTAATCGTGGATGACCGTTAGGCTGCCCTTGCCTGCGAGGATCACTGTGCATGAAGTTCGCAATAATTACTTCGCCAGTTTTTAGTGGCATACCGAGGACATTATCCTGGTTGTAAAAATACATGCCTTCTCTTTTGACGCGCTGGTACAACGCCTCAGTATCCTCATTCCAGGATAAATTGGTAATAGACTTTATTTGAATGAAGCGTTGTTTATCGTCGTCAAGCTTAACCTCTCCAATCAGTCCGTAAGAACTTCTGGTTAGCTCAAGTAAATCTTGAAGTACATAATCAAACGCACGTTCACTGTCTGTGCTGGACAAAAATATTGTTTGCGCCCGTTGTATCGCTCTATCGAGACTGCTGGCAAAAAACTCTGATGTATTAGCCTGTTTACGAGATCTATCTTCAAGGATCCGTTCGATGAGGTCAGCCAACAAGCGTAGCACCCGTTTATCCGAATCGCAGAAAGTCCTGGGTTGATTGGCGATTACGCATAGCGTACCCACCGCAAAACCTCGGGGTTCGCGCACCGGGGCTCCGGCATAAAAGCGAATGTAAGGCGGCCCTGTCACGAGAGGATTGGATTTAAACTGCTCATCTTTGGTCGCGTCATTTACGACAAAAATGTTGTCTTGCTTAATCGCTTTATCGCAAAACGCCACCGACCGTGATGTTTCAGAGACCGCCAAGCCCTGTTTAGACTTAAACCACTGACGATTGTCGTCAATAAGAGAAAAGAGCGCGATGTTAGTTTTAAAAACAGCTTTCGCCAGTTCAGTTATCTTATCAAACTGCTTTTCTGCTGGTGTGTCTAGGAGCTTTAACCTCTTCAACGCCTCAAGACGCTGTTTCTCGAACCGCTTCATTTGCTTTGACAGGCTCCAGTACGAGGTTTCTTATCGTAATTTAGTTACCTAAGTATAGTTTGGATCACCAAAACGACATTAATTCACTGAGTTTGCACTGGTATCCAGTGGCGCAAACCCTTTAACCAGTTCGTCCAGCGCTTTCATCTGCGCCAGATAAGGCTCTAACTTAGCCAAAGGCAACGCACATGGACCATCGCACTTGGCAGCATTGGGGTCGGGATGCGCCTCAATAAACAATCCAGCCAGACCTAACGCCATGCCACTTCGCGCCAATTGAGCAGCCTGCGCACGGCGGCCATCGGCAGAATCGGCACGTCCTCCCGGCTTTTGTAAGGCATGGGTCGCATCAAAGATGACAGGAGCGTATTGCTTCATTTCATCCATGCCAAGCATGTCGACAACCAGGTTGTTGTAACCAAAGCATGAGCCGCGTTCACACAGAATGATCTTTTCATTGCCGGCTTCGGCAAACTTTTTAATGATATGGCGCATTTCATGGGGTGCCAGGAACTGCGGTTTCTTCACATTGATTACTGCACCGGTTTTTGCCATGGCAACCACCAGATCGGTCTGACGAGCAAGAAACGCGGGCAGTTGAATCACATCGACCACCTCGGCAACCGGCGCAGCCTGATAAGGCTCATGCACGTCAGTGATCACCGGCACGTTGAAAGTACGCTTGATCTCTTCAAATATTTTAAGGCCCTCATCCATACCTGGGCCTCGGTATGAATGCACGGATGAACGGTTTGCTTTATCGAATGACGCTTTGAATACATAAGGGATACCAAGACGGTTGGTTATCTCTACGTAATGCTCAGCGATTTGCATCGCAAGATCTCTGGACTCCAGCACGTTCATGCCGCCGAATAACACGAAAGGCAGCGTATTCCCTACAGAAATACCTGAAAAATTGAGGACATCTTTTGTTTGCATGTATTTTCCTAAGCGTTCACGTAATTCTGCGCTTGAATAGCGTTTTGAATGCTTTCTTACCTTATGAGAACAGCAGAGGCTGCTTTGTGATAGCGACCTTGGCCGTAAATACCAGCCATGATAGTGCACCAAAGAAACCCACCAGGCGCATGGCATTATTTCTGGCCCACTTAAACGCCACCAAACCAAGCAAAATATAACACACCAGACCAATGACTTTTTCAGTCACCCAGCCATTCACGAACGGGTACTGTGAAATTACCATACAAAGCCCCAGCGCACTGGCCAGAAGCACGGTATCGACGACGTGCGGGAGAATTTTTACCCACTTTTTCTGTAACTGCGGAGACTCACGCATGAGCCAGATAAAACGCAAAATAAACAACACAACACTGATGGCAATTGCAGTGAGGTGGAGATGCTTGAGCATCATATACATAGGATTGTCTCTCTTATTGTGATCAATCGCACAGACGCGCTATCGAGTCTGAGCTTGGACTTCATTGTTAATGTGATGTTTGGTCACTGTCTGATGACACGTCGGGATATTTTTCGATAATCGCTTCCAGCTCGTCAACTTTCTGTTCCAGCACTTTCACCAACTTTGGATCAAAACGTGTACCGCTGGCACTGACAATTTCATTTAGCGCCTCGGCTTTTTCCCAGGGTGCCTTATAACACCTCGCTGAACGAAGCGCATCGTACACATCAATCAATGCCGTAATGCGGCTAAATACGCTAATATCATCTCCTTTCAGACCATTGGGATAGCCGCTACCATCCCAGTGTTCGTGATGATCGCGCGCCATAATGGCCGCCGCTTTGATGATCGGACGGTCAGAATTTTTTAACAGCGCATAGCCAAACTCGGTATGCTGCCTCACGACATCAACTTCGTCATCATCCAGTTTGCCTTGCTTGGTAAGGATCGCCGTCGGCACCTTTGATTTACCAATGTCATGGAGAGGTACCGCGAGTTTGAGTATCTCAATGTCAGGTTCGGACATGCCACAGCCTCTGGCGATAACTTCGCACATTTGCACCATTCGCTTAATGTGCTGGCTGGCAAACATTTCCTTCTCCATCGCCTGACCGAGACGCTCGACAATCTCGCGCTGTGTTTCTTTGATATCACGGGTAAGAAGCACATTATCCAAGGCAATCTGCACGTTTTGTGCAAAAATTTCCACCAGTCTGCGATCCACTTCCGTCAGCTTTCGAGGCAAGCCAGATAAGAATAACAGTGACCCTCTATTCGACGTGCTGTTGCAGTACGCTGCGAGGTGTTCTTCATGATAAACGACCGATTTATCCGACAGCGCTTTTTCACACGTTGCCAACTGCTCACTATCAACAATTTCGTCCAGCTTGCGGCCTTCGCTATCTTGAAATTCACCATTTCCGGCAAACACGAATAGGGGAACAGGATTTGCTTTTTCTATTGGTTTAGGGCCGGCGACTGCAGACGTGATGTAAGCCGCATCCTTGGTTCCACCCAACAGCGACGCGAGTTGCTGCACAATACCCTCGACAAAACTCTCAAGGGATTGTTGGCTAAATAGGTTGGCAGATGCCGATATGATCTTTTCCAGACCGCGACGATTTTCTTCGATAACCACGATATCCCGATACGAACGCAGTGTGGCAATGATGACGGTAAACAGTTTTTGCGCGGTCAGTTCGGTCTTGGACTTGTAATCGTTAATGTCATAGTTGAGGATGACGTCCTTCTCGGGTGCCTGGCCGGGCTGCCCTGTACGCAGAATAATGCGAGTAAAGTGGTTATTGGCCTGGTTACGAATGTAGTTCGCCACCTGCAAGCCTGCATCGTCGGTTTCCATCACCACATCGAGCAGGACGACCGCAATATCATGATGCTCATCAAAAATCTTACGCGCTTCTTTGCCACTGTAGGCGCTGATAAATTCGAGGCGTTTATCTAAAAATACAAAATCGCTAAGCGCCAGCTTCGTCACTGCGTGTACTTCAGGTTCGTCATCGACGATGAGTACTTTCCAGCTTCCAAGCTCTTCGCTTACCTCTTCATCCGTGTCATCGGCGAACAAAAAATCGTCGTTCATCGCAGTCCTCAGTGATTACCGGTGCTAACTATTCAGGTGTATGGGTTAATTACAGATATCGTTAGTGGTATCGCTACATTACGAGGCTTTGCTGCAACTTTCAATCATTCTGACTGTTGTACGTATTGCCCTAGCGTTACCCGATCCAGACCAGCCAGATCTTTCACCGTTTTTACATTGCTGAATTGGTTTTGGTTTAACAGCGATCTGATGGCTTCACCCTGCTCAAATCCATGCTCCAATACCAGCCATCCGCCGGACACTAAATAGTTTTCGCACGCGTTGATGATATGTTTTATATCGTCAAGGCCGTCCTCACCTGACACCAGCGCGCTATCTGGTTCAAAACGCACGTCGCCTTGCGAGAGCCTGGCACTGTTTTGTTCGACATAAGGCGGGTTTGAGACAATCATCTGATAGGTGTTCGTGACATCAGAAAACCAGTCACTCTGCCAAATCGTTACATTGTCAATATGATGCTTGTTGGCGTTCCCCATCGCCAGCGCCACAGCCTCTGCACTGACATCAACTGCGTCAACCTGCCAGGTTGGCTTTTCCGATGCCAGGGCCAGCGCGATAGCGCCGCTGCCGGTGCCCAAGTCAAGTATGTGAGCATGATCAGCTAATGGTAGCGATAGCGCCGCTTCGACCAAAATCTCTGTATCCGGACGGGGGATCAGGGTACTTGGATTGACGTCCAGCTCGAGGCTCCAGAATTCACGATGACCAGTAAGGTAGGCAACTGGCCAGCCTGTCCTGCGCTTTTCGATCAGCGCTTTGAAGAGTTTTGCTTGCTCGTCATCTACCAGCTTATCGTTCCATGTCATCAGATAGGCAAGCGGTCGATTAATCACGTGACTTAATAAATAGCGACTGTCAGCCGGGGAATCCAAGTCGCCTAGCTGCTGCTGTGCCCAGTTCAGCAACGTATCAATGCGTCTAGACGTGTCGTTCAATCAGTTTTCTTCCGACAACGATGCCAGCAAGTCGGCCTGATGTTCCTGACGAATCGGTTCCAGAATCGCGTTTAACTCTCCTTCAACCACATCATCCAACTTGTATAACGTCAGGTTAATACGATGGTCGGTGACCCTGCCCTGGGGGAAATTATAAGTGCGAATTCGCTCAGACCGGTCACCACTGCCTACCAGATTACGTCGTGTGGAGGCTTCTTCGGCGGCTCGCTTGTCTTCTTCAATCTGATTAAGCCTTGCTTGCAACACTGACATCGCCTTGGCTCTGTTTTTGTGCTGCGAACGTTCATCCTGACACTCAACGACTACCCCGGTAGGCAAGTGAGTGATGCGGATTGCAGAGTCAGTTTTGTTGACGTGCTGTCCACCTGCGCCAGACGCGCGGAAAGTATCAATACGCAGTTCTGCCGGATTGATTTCTATGGCTTCAGACTCAGCAATTTCAGGCAGTACGGCAACGGTGCAGGCTGAGGTATGAATACGACCCTGCGATTCAGTCTCAGGGACACGCTGAACACGATGCCCGCCAGATTCAAACTTCATGACACCGTAAGCACCGTCGCCAATGATGTTGGCGATGATTTCTTTGTAACCACCGTGCTCACCTTCACTGGCACTGACAATTTCGACGCGCCAACCCTGCGATTCGGCGTAACGGCTGTACATACGAAACAGATCGCCTGCGAATATTGCCGCCTCGTCACCACCAGCACCTGCCCTGATTTCCAAAAAGCAGTTGCTATCATCATTGGGGTCTTTTGGCAGCAGGAGTATTTGTAGCTCGGTTTCCAACGTCTCGATATCAGACTTAGCCTGACTGATCTCCTCCTGAGCCATTTCGCGCATTTCTGCGTCATCTTCACTCAGCATTTCCTGCGCGGAAGCAAGATTTTCCTGAGCCTGCTGATAAAGTCTAAAACACTTCACCACATCCTCAAGCTGCGCATACTCCCGTGACAGTCCTCGGAATTTATTTTGGTCAGCAATCACCTCAGCATCACTGAGCAAGGCCTGGACCTCTTCAAAGCGCTCAATTAATGACTCGAGTTTTGTAATAACAGATGCTTTCATTCTTATCGGTTCCAATCGTGCTGGTATGGCATTTAATTAGTCTAGTCTCTGCTAAGGCCAAGCGCTTCCTGCAGCCATTGAAGCAGCGACGTGTCGCGCTTATCCATGGCTTGCTTGATGGCCTGCGTTGGTGGGTGTATCAGCGTATTCGTTAACTTGTTAGATAACTCATCAATGACGTCTTCAGCCGACCTGCCTTCTGCCAGCTGATTCATTGCACGAAGCTTCAATTTATCCCGTTGTTGCTCAGCGTTACTTCTGAATTCTCTTAGTACATCAAGATGTTGCTGCTGGCGAGCCCACTGCAAAAAACCCTGTGCTTGTTCATTGACAATTTTCTCCGCCTCTTTCGCAGCAGACTCCCTTGATGCCATATTTTTCTCAACGATTTGCTGTAAGTCATCAACGCTGTACAGAAACGCATCTTCTAGCTCGGCAACCTGACTTTCGATGTCCCTGGGCACAGCCAAATCAACCAGGAACATGGGTTTGTGACGCCTGGACTTTAGCGCTTTTTCAACCATCCCCTTGCCGATAATTGGCAACTGGCTGGCGGTCGAGCTGATAACAATATCCGCATCTGGCAGGTGAGCCGGGATCTGCTGTAGTGTCAGCCCTTCCCCACCAAACTGAGCAGCAATGTCAGCAGCACGTTCTAATGTACGGTTTGCGACCATCACACGCTGTACGCCTTGTTCACTCAAGTGTCGGGCAACCAACTCTATCGTCTCACCTGCCCCTATCAATAATACAGAGGTCTTCTTCAGGGATGAAAAAATGTGTTTGGCCAACTGCACAGCGGCAAAAGCAACCGATACCGCGTTACTGCCAATTTCAGTCTCTGTGCGTACCCGCTTGGCGACAGAAAAGGTGTGTTGAAGCAAACGTTCTAAATCGCTACTGACCGTACCGGCATTTCTTGCGCTCGCGTACGCCTGCTTAATTTGCCCAAGGATCTGCGGTTCGCCAAGCACCATTGAATCCAGCCCACTGGCGACACGCATCACGTGCCGTATAGCTTCATCTTCGCAGAAGGTGTAACTGTTCGTTTGTACTGCATTGACATCAAGGCGGTGGAATTCAGACAGCCAGTTAGCTAAATCTTGTGATGAGAGAGCCTCTGCGCTGGCGTATATCTCTGTGCGATTGCAAGTGGACAGGATCATGGCCTCGTCCACCTTTGCCTGCTTCTGGAGTGACAGCAATGCGTCAACCAGCTGCTCGTCACCGAATGCGACTTTCTCACGCATTTCGACCGAGGCAGTGTTGTGGTTGATCCCAAACGCAATCAGAGTCATTACATCTACAGCAGGCTAAAAGGAGCGGCATTGTACGAAAAAGGTAAAACTATTGAAAGCGAAAGGCTTTCTGTGTTCACATTGCGACAACCTGTAAAAACGAATCACTTTGCTATCAGCATTCCATACTGAGTCTTCATGTCACGTCTTTTTCATTTTGCTGTACTTACTGTTTTGCTACTAATGTCAGTCGCATGTACGACCACTCATCAGCTTCCTGACGATTTAGATCAACAACAGCATCAACGAGCGCTGCAGCAGTTTGACGCATGGCAAGTTCGCGGACGCTTTGCTTTCAATAGCGCAGAAGAAAAGTTTTCGGCGTCGATGTCATGGCAGCACCAACCTGGTACGTATCAGTTCAAATTATTTTCGCTACTCGGCAGCGAACTGGTATCACTGGAACAGGTTGACGGTCAGGTGCAACTGACGCTGGACGAGCAGACCCACACAGACACCAATGCCAGTTTTTTGATCTGGCGAATGACAGGCTGGAATATCCCGGTCAGCCGATTACCTTATTGGCTAAAAGGCATGGCAATGCCCGGCGACAGCGCTGAATTTGACGAAAAGGGACTGATTCGTACGCTGACACCCACGTGTCAGCGCTGTGCACGCTGGAAGCTTGACTATGACCGATATGAAGAATACGAAGGGTTGTGGCTACCTCATCGCATCAGCCTCACCAACTTGGATGACACCACTAACCGTATCAGGATCCGTATAGATAGTTGGAGGCGCGTGTAATGTGGTGGCCCAGCCCCGCGAAATTAAATTTATTCCTACACATCACCGGACGCAATGATCGCGGATACCATAATCTGCAAACTCTGTTTCAGATGCTCGACTATGGCGATGAGATTCAGTTTGACATCAACACAAGCGGCAAGGTAACACTCCACCATTCTCTGCCTGACGTGGCCGACGATGACAACCTGATAGTACGTGCGGCCAATGCCTTGAAACGCGCTACCGACTGTCAACTGGGCGCGCATATCGAAGTGAAAAAAGTTTTGCCGATGGGCGGCGGTCTGGGAGGTGGTTCATCCAACGCTGCGACGACGCTTGTGGCGCTCAATCATCTGTGGCAGCTGAACTTGTCAGTATCGCAACTGGCGAAGATCGGTATCCAGCTCGGCGCTGATGTACCGGTGTTTGTTGAGGGAAAAACTGCATTCGCTGAAGGCGTGGGTGAAAAGCTGTTGCCGTGTGAACAACCTGAAAAGTGGTTTCTTGTGGCCCATCCCGGGATACAGGTTTCCACCGCTGAGGTGTTTGCCGCCGCCGATCTCCCTCGAAATACGGCCCTTATTTCTTGGCAACAGTATAGTTTCGATACTACCCACAATGATTGTCAGAAAATTGTCATGCAACAGCAGCCTAAAGTTGCAAAATTATTACGCTGGTTGATAGAATACGCGCCATCTCGGATGACGGGCACGGGAGCCTGTTGTTTCGCCATTTTTGAACACGCAGAACAGGCACAGGACGTGTTGCAAAAGCTGCCTGATGAGTGGTCCGGGTTCGTTGCCAGAGGCGTAAATGATTCACCTTTGCTCACGTTCCTATCGCAGCTCAAGAGGCGATAGAGACAAGATTGATAGACCGAATTATTGGGGTATAGCCAAGTTGGTAAGGCAGCGGGTTTTGATCCCGCCATTCGTTGGTTCGAGTCCAGCTACCCCAGCCAACTCTCAAATGACGCACTGAGGAACCACTTGTGCCTGACATGAAGCTCTTCGCCGGTAACGCCGTACCAGAACTCGCTCAAAAAGTAGCCGAACGACTCTACACTAAACTTGGAAATGCCAGCGTTGGTCGTTTCAGCGACGGTGAAATCAGCGTCGAAATCCATGAAAATGTGCGTGGTTCAGATGTCTTTATCATTCAGTCAACCTGCGCCCCAACAAATGACAATCTGATGGAGCTGATTGTTATGATTGACGCCCTGAGACGGGCCTCTGCGGGTCGGATCACGGCAGTGATGCCCTACTTCGGCTATGCCAGACAGGACAGACGAGTGCGCTCAGCCCGCGTCCCTATCACTGCTAAAGTGGTAGCCGACTTTTTATCTAACGTCGGCGTCGACCGCGTACTTACTATTGATTTGCACGCTGAACAGATTCAGGGCTTCTTTGATGTGCCGGTGGATAACGCATTTGGTACGCCCATCTTGCTGGAAGACATGAAGACCCGTGATTTCCATCAACCTGTAGTGGTATCGCCTGACATTGGCGGTGTAGTGCGTGCACGAGCCATGGCCAAGTTACTGAACGATACCGACCTGGCAATTATCGATAAGCGTCGTCCCAAAGCAAACGTCGCGCAGGTCATGAATATTATCGGTGATGTACAGGACCGCGACTGTATTATCGTCGATGACATGATCGACACAGGCGGTACGCTGGCAAAAGCCGCTGATGCACTCAAACAGCATGGCGCACGCAACGTATATGCCTACGCCACACACGCGATTTTCTCGGGTAACGCGCCGAACAACCTGCGCGACTCTGTGATCGACGAAATCATCGTGACCGACAGCATCCCACTGCGCGATGAGATCCGTGCAATTGATAAAGTCAAACAGCTGACATTGTCTAACATGCTGGCAGAAACCATTCGCCGCATCAGCAATGAAGAGTCAATCTCAGCGATGTTTGAGTACTAACAAAAGCAAATAAATAAATAAATTAGTTGGCCTTATCAAAAACAGAAGTTTGGTGGGCCAACTGCGAGATTAAAGTGAACTGAAAGTGCTCTGCGGTGGTACAAACTCTGACGACCACAGAGGACATATCATGTCAGTAGCACTCACTTTCGACGCGCCCCCGCAAACAAATCACGCCGAACCTTCATCAACTCAGCTACGTCACTCCGTAAAGGATGAAGACATCGTTTTTTCTACAAGACCAGACCTGTCATTTTGGAATGTTTTGCAAAGTGCTCAGCAATTTTTCGGCATAACTGCAAACCAAACAGAAGGAAAGGCTCTCACGCATAGCGCACTCAGCTCATGCCCAGCATCAGTGTTACAAGAAATTACATTGAGTCTGTCGACTGAAACTCCGTGGTTAGGCATCCTCCCCTTTACTACTAACGGACGACAAGAATGGAAAAAGACGTTTGTCCGGCCTATCTATCGCAAACAAAAGGTAGTCGGCGCACAATGGCTGCTGAGTGTCGCTGAGCCAGAGCTAATAGAACGAGCGAGTGCTGTATACAGTAACGCTACTACTACGTCATACAACTGGCAGGTAACGGGGCTATGCGCTTTTGCCGCAGTATTACTGGCCATCGCGATTTTCGGGCAGTCATCACTCGTTTCAATCGCATTGATGATAGGCTTTGCCGCCATTGGTTACTTTCTTTATCCAAACATTGCAAAAAATAACCGGTATTCTGAAAATTTCTCTGCTCAGCATTTTCCTATCCAGCGGCGTGTTTTTGCGCAGACACCTGCAACATCATTGATCGACTATGAACTCGCGTTGAAGGAAGGCGCGCTTTATGCAGCAATGAGCAGGTTAGAAAGCGGTACCGATGACATTGGCATGGCGTTGTCCCAAACCAAGCAAGATGCAGAGGGACTGGTCTCCGCAGCTGAACAGAGTGCAGCTGCTGCTGAGCAGATTTCTGTTGCTACGTCTCAGATGACGGTTGCCGTAGAAGAGGTAAATAGCAGCGCAGAGACGACCGCTAGCATGTGCAGCGCTGCTCGAGACAAGGTGAACGCATCGGCTGATATAGTCGACCAGTCAGCTGAGCAAATCGACGCTCTCGCCAAGCATGTATTGAGCGCCGCAAACTATGCCGAAGTGTTAGTTGAAAAAAGCGAGTCTGCTACAGAGTTCAGTAGCCGCATTGATAAAATAGCAGAGCAAACAAATCTGCTCGCACTCAACGCTGCTATTGAAGCGGCTCGAGCTGGTGAATCTGGCAGAGGTTTCTCTGTAGTTGCTGACGAAGTGCGCAGTCTTTCACAAAGTACACAGGAAGCCGTAGATGAAATCGAAGAAACCATAGGCTCGATGACGCACACTATCAATACGCTACAGGAGGATTTGCTCAGACAGGTTGAGGTTGCCAAAACGTGTAGTGAGCAGAGCGAACAGGCTCGCGCTGAAATGCTGAGTATTCGTCAGGAATTTTCAAAAATGACCGATGAAATGGCTCAAATCGCAGCGGCAGGTACGGAGAATCAACAAGCTTTACTTGAGATCAACCAAGCCATCCAGGAAGCGAAAGAGGCGACCCGCCATATCAGCCAAATAGCGACCGCGTCGCGAGATAACGTATCCGGCGTTGAACATCGCGTAAGAGAGTTTCGTTCATTAGCATCCGCACTGGACGACAGTGACGATTGATAAATTAGACCTTCACTGGGCGTTATAATGGTCAACATTTATTATGACGCTCATTCAGTGAACACTTAGACGTTGTAGAAGTCTTGATGTAAAGACAGTACACTACGCGCGTTTTTCAAGAGTACCTTCCTTAAAATGCGCATTAATTCCTTTTTATTCATCATCTTATGCTTCATTGCACTCATGCAAAGCAGAGTGGCATTCGCAGACAAGGTACATATAAAGACCTACTTCAATCCTGCTGGCGGCGTACCGACAGAACAACTGGTGTTTGGTGCACTTAGAACGAGCCTGGCGGAACGCTTCAGTATCAGTGAAGAACAAGCGTCTCTGGAACGTGCCTTAAGTAACATTGAGCGCGGTGATGGCGATTGTGTAAGAAGCTTGCTGCCCACCGAGAGACGACGACAATCTCTGCTATTCTCTGAGCCCGTCACTTACTTTCTGGGATTACGGGTTTTCGTATCATCCCAGTCTAATGTCGAACATCCAAAACACCAGGTATCATTGCAGGCACTACTGCAACAACACCCGCAATTAGTGATTGGCTTAGAAAAGGACCGCTCTTACGGCGATCAGATTGATGCGCTGCTGTCACAGGTTGACCCGGCAAGAATGTATCAAAAAGACGGCAGTGAAAGCACTTCACAACTGCATGCAATGCTCTTGGCAAACCGGTTTGACGTCCTGATCGAATATCCAACCGTGATGGAATATCACAACGTACAAAAATCGATCGCACCTCAGAACAGGCCGGTACCACTGGACGTCGAAGGACTGCCAGCATTACTGACAGGCCATGTAGCTTGTAAAGATACGCCGGAAAACCAGCAGTTTATCAGCGAACTCAATAAGGCACTGACCACCATGACTAAAAGCGATGAATACCTTGCATGGCATCTACAATACATAGAGCCCGGTTTGAGAGAGTCTTTCCTCACTGAATTTAAAAAAATAAACTAGCATGATGGGTTTCGACGCCCGTACAGCACCAGTCAAGCACTCGCAACGAGCTTCTATTTATCGTCATATCTCTCGGATATGATAGTTACCATTCCAGTCTTTGCAGTATAAAAATTAGACATATCTAGGGCCAACAACTACTTTCATTATTCAGGCGACAATGATGCCTGCCTGAATTAAGGAGATTATTCAAAATGAATAAGCATTTTTTACGAGGAGCGTTGTTTTGTGTTTTTAGTCTAATCGCTATTCAAGTTGTACACGCAGATAATCATGAGCCCCCTTTTATCGGTGGTAACTATTGGGAAGTGACCGGTATCAAGTTAGCCGATGGCGCTGGTCTGAAATATGCCAAATGGCTTGCTTCAGAGTGGAGAAAAAACTCAGATTTTGCAGTGAAGCAAGGGTGGCTCGTCAGTTATTCTATTATCAACAATGTCCATGCTCGAGCAGACGAGCCAGACCTCTACCTCATTCGTGTGTTTGAAAATATGGCCTCAGTTGCCGAAAATGAAGAACGCAGGAAAACGTATATGGAATGGGTCAAAAAGAGTATGGAAAAAATGCAAGAAGAAAGCGGTAATCGGGCTGAGTACCGCACCGTTATGAGCACTTCATTGCTTCAGGAAATGAAATTTAGAGACTAGCTCAATCCCCTATTTTGCAGGGCCTACTGTGGCCCTGCCAACTGCAGTTTTGAACATTAAAGCGTCCTCATTTCACACGGGACGTTAAATTCCTCAAAATTATCTCCACAGCGCTTTTCGATTCAGGCAAAGTTCAGCTACCATGCTGGCATAATAGTCAGGTATGTCATTGGAGCATCACGATGCGTTACTTCTACGTTTTATTGTTTAGCGTAATACTTATGGCTTGTCAGAGAGCATCGGAACCCGATTCAGAAAGCGTTCAAAAAGAGCAGCTGGATCCGATTACCAAATCATCGAGTGACGCAGAAGGTAAGGAGCAGGTCGGCATGAAGATCATTACCGGAACTATTCAGTTTAAGTCATTTGAGGGCGGCTTTTATGCACTGGATGCGGACAATGGCAGCAAATACACGCTGCGCAAACTTGATAGAGAGTATCAGGTTCAGGGTCTGCGCGTACGTGTGACGGGACGTGTATTAGATGATGTGATGACCACCACCCAGTACGGCGATTTGCTGGATGTAAGTAAAATTGTTGTTCTGGATGACAGCGCAATTACAAGACCTGCCGACATCTAACAATCCATGCATCTTTCAAGATTCTACATTGTCGCGGTATTGCTCTTACTCGGTTTAAGCGCATTCGTTTTCAATGAGAAAAATGTACTTGCGAATGCCAACCTGAATAAACCAAATAGCAATTCTGTCTCAGAGCCACAAGAAGCTTTCAAAACTGAGGCAGAGACTTTAGAAAAACCACCTTTAGAAACCTATAGCAAGACAGAGAAGTCGCAGTTAGCACGACAAAATGCGAAGACTGACACAGACACCCGTTTCTCATCAGCGCCAGTAGAGTTGGGTGATAAACCAGTGTCATTTCGATTCTCAAAAGAAAGTAAGTTTTACTCTGAGCTTACTAGGCTAGCGAATAACAAATTTGCGGCCGGCGATCACAAAGCCTATTTTGACTGGCATGAATATTCAGTGACGGCAACTAAAAATCAGGATGGCTCGTTGACTTTTGACCTTATCGATAAAGATATCTTTACCCGTTTTTCCAGCAGTGAAGAAATCGTGCAGCACAATTTGGCGCACTTAAACAACGATGATGAATCAGGTCGATGGGACATTCATCGTGAAGAGCAGTTTAGAGCAGCGGCCACACAATATATTAATAACGTCAATTACAATGTAAATCTTTTGACTTGTCGCGAACATCGCTGCGTGGCGGAAATATTTATTGAAGGTGGTGCAAGTCAGGGAGCAAAGGGATTGGCTCCGCTTCTGGACGACTGGCAGACCAAAGGCCATGTCGCTCATGGCCTTTATTTTGGCAATTCTGTGTGGTCTCTTGACGTATATTTTGATAGTTAGATTGCACTCCGTTCTCGCTTCTAGCGCACTCTAAGACCATATTAAACTAGTCTATAATTGCTGTCGGGCGCCCATCATATTTGTATAAGGTACCCTCTTTCATGACCATGTCGACATGCTGTAGAAGGTTGATATAGCGTAGCACGTCCCCTTTGACACCAATAATGTCAGCCAGTTTACCCTCGCTGACAGTGCCAAGTTTATCATTAACCCCCATCATCACTGCAGGCCAGTAGGTCGCTGCGCGAATTGTATCCATCGCGCTAAATTCAAACTCTTCAACCCAGATAGCCATTTCATTCCAGGTACTCTGGCAATGAAACTTGGTAGGAATGCCGCTATCGGTGCCAATTAGCATCACCACGCCGGATTCTTTAAGCTGCATGATTTTTCGCTTTAATGTGGGTTTGCGCAGTGGGGTCAATTGCATATATTCCAGTTTGCCCGGCGCTTTCAATGATGCCCTGATATCGGCAATGGTGTCGTCTTTAAGACCGCGATGCCAACAGGTACTGTCCAGATTTTCAGGGTTAGCTACGGTGTTTTCGTAATTCCATAGCCCTTCTACTGTTGGCGTCCAGTAAAGTGGCCCGCCCGCCACGCGTCCTGTTGCGGTGCGTTCTTTTAATGCCTGCATCACGTCCTGAGGATACTCGGGGGCCGTAGTAAGACCGGTGTGTTCAAAATTGTCGACGCCGATTTCAAGCCCTACTCGAATTTCATCCGGCCTGTGTGAATGGGCGATGACTTTCAGGCCACGTTTGTGGGCCTGCTCAACAATCGCTTTGGCGGCCTCCAGCGGGATCTTGTCCTGATCCACCAGTTTAATCAGATCGACACCGGCATCAGCCAGCTCATTCACTTTTTGACGTGCTTCGCGAGCGTTATTGACACCCCAGCGAAACGCTTCGGTACCCGGATAAGGCTCATGTTGTAAAAAAGGTCCGGTAATAAATATCCGTGCACCGTGGATCTCGCCGCGCTCAATGCGTTGTTTAACATTCACCGATGCCTCTAAAGGCGCGCCTAAATCTCGGGCTGTTGTCACACCAGCCAGCAGTAATTGCAGCGCACTGGCAGGCATAATTTCGTCTTCCAGACGGTCAATGTAAGCCACATCCCAGTGCGCATAGTCAGCGTGACCATTTAACATCAAATGAGCATGGTTCTCCCATAGCCCCGGCAGCAAATCCATGCCCTCCGTGGAGACCACTTGATATTCATCCGGGACCTTAAGCGTATCTACCGTAGCGACTTTTTCGATAATACCGTCTTTTATCAGGATCACTGAATTGGCCAATGGCTGATGGCCGAAGCCATCAATCAGCCGGCCGCCAACCAGAGCGACTCGTTCAGCCGAGGCCACAGCGCTCCCTAACACCAGCCCAACAACTGCTGCGCATTTCACTAAGGTTTTGATGTTCATTGAATTTATCTTTGCGATGAGTGTGACACTCAGTCTAGCAAATCATTGCTCGTTGTCACTCGATGCAATCTGTTCGGCATGTTCGTATAGCCGATCGAGCAGAGTAACAAGAGTTTCCTGCTCTTCCCTGGTAAAACAATTTAGTAGCGCTTTTTCGTATTCATAAGATAAGGGAACGATTTCCTGATACACCGACTGACCGGTTTCAGAAAGCGTGATCATGGAACGGCGTTTGTCGTGTTCGGCAAACTCGCGGCTAATAAATTCCCGCTTCAATAATCGATTGATAGCTCGGCTTAAGATGGATTTCTCCAACTGCGTTTTGACAGAGATTTCATCAGCAGAAATGCCCGGATATTCCCCAAGTACTGCCATGATGCGCCACTCGGTGACTGATAACGCAAATTTGTTTTTATAGATCTGCGCAATGACGCTACTGACCTTGTTCGACAGGATAGACAGACGGTACGGCAGGTAACGTTCAAGAGTGAGAATAGGTCCACTATCGTTCGCCAAAGTTCAGCCTCCTCGGAGCCAGTGTAAAGCCATCGAAACAGCCATTCACTTACAGTAAGCGGCTGTTGGTTGACATTAGTTGCAGTGACAACTAATTTAGTTGCAACTGCAACTATGTTGCGTTCTGTTGAACGCTTTTGTCAACTGCAACACAAAATAAGGTGAAAATTATGGCGGATTTATTTGAAAACCCGATGGGCCTGGACGGCTTCGAATTTGTTGAATTTACGGCGCCAGAGCGCGGAATTCTAGAGCCAGTGTTCGAGGCAATGGGCTTCAGTAAAGTAGCCATTCATAAATCTAAACAAGTTGAACTGTGGCGTCAGGGTGATATTAACTTTATCACTAACTATGAGCCTAATAGCCACGCTGATTATTATGCAGATGAGCACGGCCCTTCTGCATGCGGCATGGCGTTCCGCGTCAAGAACGCACAATTTGCTTATAAAGAAGCATTGCGTAAAGGTGCGCAGCCGGTTGAGGTGCATACTGGTCCCATGGAGCTTCGCCTGCCCGCCATCAAAGGTATCGGTGGTGCAACTCTGTACCTGATTGACCGCTACAAAGAAGGTGTGTCAATTTATGATATTGACTTCGAATGGATTGAAGGCGTTGACCGTCATCCTGAAGGCTGTGGTTTCCACACACTGGATCATCTGACGCACAACGTTTATCGCGGTCGCATGCAGCACTGGGCCAACTATTATGAAAAGCTGTTCAACTTCCGCGAAATTCGCTACTTCGATATCAAAGGTGAATACACAGGCCTGCTGTCAAAAGCAATGACCGCGCCGGATGGTAAGATCCGCATACCTCTTAATGAAGAATCAAAAGGTGGCGGCCAGATCGAAGAATTCCTGATGCAATATAATGGCGAAGGTATTCAGCATATCGCATTGGCGTGTGACAACTTGCTAGAATGTTGGGACAAGCTCAAGGCGATGGGCATGAAGTTTATGACGCCTCCTCCGGGCACGTACTATGAGATGCTCGAAGAACGTCTGCCTGGCCACGGCGAGCCTACCAACGAACTGCAGATGCGCGGCATCCTGCTTGATGGCACAACGGAAGGCGGCAAGCCTCGTTTGTTACTGCAAATTTTCTCTGAAACTCTGCTGGGGCCGGTATTCTTTGAATTTATTCAACGTAAAGAAGACGAAGGCTTCGGCGAAGGTAACTTTAAGGCACTGTTTGAATCTATCGAGCGTGACCAGCTGGCTCGTGGCGTGATCCAAAAAGACGAGGAAACCGCATAATGCTCAAGCGTATTCACCACGTTGCCTATCGCTGTAAAGATGCGAAGGAAACGGTAAATTTTTATCGTGATATGTTGGACATGGACTTCCAGCTCGCGATAGCAGAAAACGAAGTCCCCTCAACCAAAGCGCCGGACCCTTACATGCATGTATTTCTGGATGCAGGCATGGGCAACGTGCTGGCGTTTTTTGAGTTACCCAATTCCCCTGAAATGGGGCGTGACGGCAATACGCCCGAGTGGGTGCAGCATATCGCGTTCGAAGTTGAAGATATGGATACGCTGCTCAAGGCAAAAGCAAAACTCGAAGCCAATGGGATCGACGTGTTGGGACCGACCGACCACACCATTTTTAAGTCGATTTATTTCTTCGACCCGAATGGTCATCGCATCGAACTGGCGGCCAATACGGCAAAGCCCGGTATGATGGAAGAGTTAAAACGTGTATCAGAAGACATGCTGGAAGAGTGGTCTCGTACCAAACAAGCACCACGACATGCCGACTGGATGCATGGCGATAAAAGTTTTGAAGAGGTATCTAAATGAGATTAGCAACATTAAAGCACGGCCGTGACGGGCGGCTTGTGGTCGTCAACTCAACGCTGAGTAAAATGGTCAGCGCCTCAGAGGTTGCCCCGACGTTGCAGGCGGCTTTAGATAATTGGAACGACACCGCCCCTAAACTGCAGGCACTGTACGAGCAACTGGAAAATGGCCAGATAGAGGGTCAGGATTTCGATCAAACCCAGTGCCATTCTCCCCTGCCCCGAGCTTACCAGTGGGCCGATGGTAGCGCTTATGTTAACCACGTGGAATTGGTTCGTAAGGCGCGCAACGCAGAAATGCCTGAAAGTTTCTGGACAGATCCTCTGATGTATCAGGGCGGTTCTGATGCATTTCTGGCGCCCCGTGATCCTATCGTGATGCCGCAGAGTGAAGGTTTTGGTATCGATTTCGAAGCCGAAATCACGGTTATTACAGACGATGTGCCTATGGGCGTGAGTGCCGAAGATGCACTGAAGCACATTAAACTCATCATGTTGGTGAACGATGTATCACTGCGCGGATTAATCCCCGGCGAACTGGCAAAAGGGTTTGGTTTCTTCCAGTCAAAGCCTTCCAGTGCGTTCAGTCCGGTATGCGTTACCCCTGATGAGCTAGGCGATGCCTGGCAACAAGGTAAAGTGCATCTGCCACTGGTCTCACACTTGAACGGTGAGATGTTCGGTAAACCCGATGCAGGCACAGATATGACGTTCCACTTTGGTCAATTGGTGGCCCATGCCGCCAGAACCCGTCCGTTGAGTGCAGGTACGCTAATAGGCTCAGGAACCGTGTCTAACAAAATGGACGGCGGTCCGGGCAAACCTGTCAATGAAGGCGGCGTTGGCTACAGCTGTATTGCTGAGATCAGAATGATTGAAACGATTCAGAACGGTAAGCCTTCAACCCCCTTTATGGACTTCGGCGACCGCGTGCAAATCGAAATGTTTGATGCCAACGGCCAATCCATTTTTGGTCAGATTGATCAGGTGGTAACCAAGCAGTAGGCTTCACCAGTTTTGCACATATATTGAGGCGCCACTTCACAACTGGCGCCTTTTTTATGTCTGTTTGATGGACTGGTCTATGCTTTTATAGCGTCGCAACGGAACAGGAACGTAATGATGGCCACACCCGAACAACAGCTACAGACCATGCTGGACAACCTACCTGATAAAACCGGTAAGTCCCTCGAGCAATGGTATTCTGTTATAGATAGCGAGAAGCTCAACAAGCATGGCAAGATTGTAAGCATGCTAAAATCGCAGTGGCAGGTTACCCACGGCTTTGCCAACCTGATTGCCCAAAAATACCTTAACCGCAAAGACAGTGCGCCGTCCGATTTAATAGCTGCCCAATATGAAAATGGTAAACAGCCGTTGCGGCCCATCTATGACGCTATTACAGAACGTATACTTTGTTTTGGTGATGACGTCGAGATAGCGCCGAAAAAGACCTATGTCAGCCTCAGACGGAAAAAGCAGTTCGCGCTTATCCAGCCCTCCACAAAAACCCGTATTGACGTTGGTATCAACCTAAAAGACACACCTGCAGAAGGGCGTCTTGAAGCATCAGGCAGTTTCAATGCCATGGTCAGTCATCGAGTAAAAATCAGCGACATCAGTCAGGTTGATGATGAGTTAATTAACTGGCTTCAACAAGCCTATGCACAAGCCGGTTAAATTTAACATTGAATAGGTAAGTAGCGTTGTATAACGAAAAGGCAGATGGTAGAATTCGCCGCCCTTTTTTGAGGGGTTAACCTTGTTTACGGACGTAACGTCCGTGTTGAAAGTGGGTTTTGGTCGCAAAAATCCACGAATATTTTGGAGTACAACATGTCTGAAGCAATTTTTACACTGGATGCGGAAGTCCGCACAGACCTGGGGAAAGGTGCGAGCCGCCGCCTGCGTCATGCCGACAAAGTTCCTGCTATCCTTTACGGTGGCGATAAAGAGCCACTGGCACTGACCCTTGAGCACAACAAAGTGATCCAGGCACAAGAATTTGAAGCCTTTTATTCACACGTTCTGACTCTGAACATTGGTGGCGAGAAAGTCGAAGCGCTGCTAAAAGATATGCAGCGTCACCCGTACAAGCCTAAAGTTACACACATGGACTTCCAGCGTGTTGTAGCTGGTGAAGCACTGCATACCAATGTTCCTGTTCACTTCGTTAATGAAGACAAGTGTGCTGCGATCAAAACACAAGGCGGTCATGCAGAACACCACGTAAACGAGCTCGAGATCACCTGTCTGCCAAAAGACCTGCCAGAGTTCATCGAAGTAGATTTGATGAATGTAGAACTTGGCCAGACTCTGCACCTTTCTGACCTAAAAATGCCTGCGGGCGTAACCTTGGTTGAATTGGCTAAAGGTGAAGATCACGACTTGGCGGTTGTAACGGTCAAGGCCGCTAAAGGCGGAGCAAGTGCTGATGACGCCGAGGACGGTGAAGAAGAAGCCACTGAGGAATAATTTCCTTGGCGGACATTCGTCTGATTGTGGGCCTGGGTAATCCGGGCCCCGAATATCAATATACACGCCACAACGCCGGCGCTTGGTTCGTTCAGGCTCTCGCTGACACTTATCGTTGCCCCCTCAAACTGGAAAGCAAGTTCTTCGGCTATACAGGCCGGGTCCAGATAGCCAAT
This sequence comes from Aestuariibacter salexigens DSM 15300, assembly GCF_000429145.1. Classification (GTDB taxonomy): domain Bacteria; phylum Pseudomonadota; class Gammaproteobacteria; order Enterobacterales; family Alteromonadaceae; genus Aestuariibacter; species Aestuariibacter salexigens. The sequence continues at coordinate 212,059 of NZ_AUBH01000001.1, read as the reverse complement.
CAGGACGTTCGACTACTTATCCCAACAACCTTTATGAACCGCAGTGGTCAGTCTGTATCCGCACTGGCGAGCTTCTATAAGATTACACCCGAACAGATTCTTGTTGCCTACGATGAGTTAGATTTACCTCCCGGCGTCGCCAAGTTCAAACAGGGCGGTAGCGCCAGTCAGAATGGCATTCGCGATATTGTCAGTAAATTAGCCAACAATAAAAACTTTCTGCGGCTTCGCATCGGCATTGGCCACCCGGGTCACAAAAGCAAAGTGACTGGCTACGTACTGGGGAAAGCCCCTCAGAACGAACAGCAACAAATGGATGAAGCAATTGATGAAGCCTTGCGCTGTACCGAACTTCTCATTAAAGAGGATCTCGTTAAGGCGATGAATCGATTGCACGCTTTCAAAGCAGAATAATTTACGTAACGTGTAAGTCACGTTATCTATATGAGGAATACATCATGGGATTTAAGTGCGGCATTGTAGGTTTGCCCAATGTAGGAAAATCCACCTTGTTCAATGCCTTGACCAAAGCAGGCATCGAAGCGGCCAATTTTCCATTTTGTACCATAGAGCCAAATACTGGTGTGGTGCCAGTACCCGATGAGCGCCTCGACAAACTGGCGGCGATTGTTAACCCTCAACGTGTGATCCCCACAACCATGGAGTTTGTGGATATCGCAGGTCTGGTCGCTGGTGCCTCTAAAGGCGAAGGTCTGGGTAATAAATTCCTGGCTAACATTCGCGAAACCGATGCTATTGGCCACGTTGTACGTTGTTTTGAAAACGATAATATTGTTCACGTCGCTGGCAAAGTCAGCCCTAAAGACGACATTGACGTGATTAATACCGAACTGGCACTGGCTGATCTGGAAACGACAGAAAAGGCTCTTATACGCGTTGGTAAGCGCGCCAAAGGCGGTGACGCTGACGCCAAATTTGAGCTCAAAGTGCTTGAAAAAATAAAGCCGCACCTCGATGAAGGACTCATGCTGCGCTCTCTGCCTCTGGAAAAAGAAGAGCTGGCTGCCATCAGCTACATGAATATGCTCACTCTGAAGCCTACCATGTATGTGGCAAACGTTAATGAGGACGGCTTTGACAACAATCCTTACCTGGATGAAGTGAAGGCCATCGCCGAACAGGAGAATGCGGTAGTGGTCGCTGTGTGTGCGGCAATTGAATCAGAAATCGCAGAACTGGACGATGATGAAAAGGCTGACTTTCTGGAAGAAATGGGCTTAGAAGAGCCTGGTCTGAATCGCGTGATCCGCGCAGGTTACAGCTTATTAACACTAAAAACGTATTTTACTGCTGGCGTAAAAGAGGTGCGGGCCTGGACCTTCCCTAACGGCTCTACCGCGCCACAGGCAGCAGGAAAAATTCACACTGATTTTGAAAAAGGATTCATTCGTGCAGAAGTCGTAGGTTATGACGACTATATCGCGAATAACGGTGAACAAGGCGCGAAGGACGCGGGCAAATGGCGTCTCGAAGGCAAAGACTATATTGTCAAAGACGGCGATGTCATCCACTTCCGATTCAATGTGTAACGGATAACATAACTGATTTGAGGCCCGCACATGCGGGCCTTTTTTATTCCTTATAGCTTGAAGTACTCCACTTCCTTTTTCAGTTCTGCTGATAGCTTACTCAGCGTAAAGGCAGCGGTATCATTGCTCTGCATCGACTGCATCGCGTCATCTGACATGGCGGCGATGTCTTCCATTGCTTTACTGATCTCACCTACTACTGACACCTGTCGAGCTGCTGCTGCTGCAACCTCTTTAACACGTTGAAGTGAATCAGTCGCTTGCTGCTCAATATTTTCAAGTAACTCGGTTGCCTTCATTGTCTGGGCTTTTCCGTTTTCCACCTGAGGTTGGGTCTTCTCCATCGCAGATACAGAAGCTGCGGTTTGCATTTGCACTTCATTTATCATTCCTTCGATCTGTGATGTCGCTTCCCCCGTCCTTTGCGCTAACTGACGTACTTCGTCAGCAACAACTGCAAAGCCGCGTCCAGACTCTCCTGCACGTGCAGCTTCAATAGCGGCATTTAAGGCAAGTAAGTTGGTCTGTTCCGAAATTCCACTGATCACGTTTACAATGCCGCCAATCTGTTTGGTGTTTTCTTCCAACAAACGAATTTGCTTCACCGTGTCATCGACAGTCCTAGCAATGCGTTCCATCTCATCAGCCGTATTATTCACGACTTCGCGCCCCTGCTCTGCATAGTCAACAGTGAGCCCGGAGTTCTCTTCGGTTTTGTGGGCGATTTGCGACACCTGATCGATGCTCTCGCGCATGGAACCCAATTTAGCCGCTGTTTCGCTGGTCAATTCAGCCTGGCTTTGTGCCGCAGCGAGTACCTTTGCCGAGCCCTCTGAGACTTCGCCAACTTGCACAGTCACATTATTCGCTGCATTGATGATATTACGCACGATACTGGTCAACTTATCACTCATCTCAGACACAGAGTCCAAAACACTCCCTTTAAATTCCGCATCATTTTCACGGGTAAGGTCACCGTCGGCCACGCGTTTTATTGCATTTTGCGCTTCGGATGGCTCCCCCCCCAGTGACGCCAGTAGACTTCTGTCAATCAAGAAACCAACTGCAAGTGAAAGCGCCACGGCAACGGCTACCAGTACGAGCATCAAATTTTGGAACCCACCAGCAACATCACGGGCTTCCGGAGTGGCGCTCTGATTCTGGTCCTCCTGATAATCGATAAACTCATTGATGGTGTTAAGCCACTCAATAAATGCCGGGCGGGCCTCATCTAGTAGTTGCTCGTCGACTGACTTCCCCGCTTTTTTGTCGCGCAGGATCTGTTCAATCATGGGTAGTGTTTTGGCTTGAATATTTTCAATGCGTTTGAGGATGTCCCGTTCGGTAGCGGTAAATTCCGTGCCGTCACGCAACATTGCGTTCATTCTGTTTTCCGACTCTGTGTAGAAGGATTCAAGCCGGCGAATTTCGCGTTCGAACTCTGAAATTTCGGCATTGCTACGAGCGATACCCACATCACGAATAGCGATTGCACGATCGTGTACGCTTCCCCTGAAGTTAATCGCATAACGTTGTTTTACTGAATTGATATCGGTTATTTCAGCAAGGGTGCGGTCAATGAAGTTAACCCGTTGAATACCTTGCACCGTTAACAATATAAGCAAAGCGAGAATGGTACCAAACCCTATCGCCAGTCGGGCTCTTACCGTAAGTGAAGATAAAAACTGCAATTTAGTCCCCTCTCTAAGAAAAAATTGATGTTTATAAACGCTTGATGTCGTGAATCAGTTCACTTCTTCTTAAGCTTTCTTCCCTGCTTGATGCCTTAGAATTGACTGAAAAACAGCAGATTTGTTTAGTATCTGTGCAATCAACTCAGCGGTACAAACACACTATCAAAAAGGGGTTGACGACCACCGGACAGATACGCATAATACGCGCCACTTCGAAACACCAACGATAAATAGTTGATGATAAGAAGTATCGTGGCTACGTAGCTCAGCTGGTTAGAGCACATCACTCATAATGATGGGGTCGCAGGTTCGAGTCCCGCCGTAGCCACCATTTCATGTAATATGAAATAGTCCAATGCGGAAGTGGTGGAATTGGTAGACACGCTGGATTTAGGTTCCAGTGCTTCACGGCGTGAGAGTTCAAGTCTCTCCTTCCGCACCATTGTTGGGGTATAGCCAAGTTGGTAAGGCAGCGGGTTTTGATCCCGCCATTCGTTGGTTCGAGTCCAGCTACCCCAGCCATCCCTTTTTTATACCGTCACGCAATTGCGGGTCAGTTTCTTGGGGTATAGCCAAGTTGGTAAGGCAGCGGTTTTTGATCCCGCCATTCGTTGGTTCGAGTCCAGCTCCCCCAGCCATATTCAAAACGCCGTTCTTTAACGGCGTTTTTTGTTTGCCTCCAGCAATTTAGCGTAACCTCTGGACACGCGCGCACATCAACGGCACACTTTGGTGCTTTGCAACTCACCTGTAGAGCCTGTTTATTTTGATTAACGATATCGTTGCAGCAGTCAATAATGTGCTTTGGGGCGACGGTCAGCTTCTGATCGTAATGCTGTTAGTCACCGGCGTATGGTTTACCTATCGTCTCGGATTCATCCAGCTTAAGCATTTTGGTCACATGTTCTCTGTCCTCAAAGGCAGTAAACAGGGAGACGCCTCGGGGATCAGCTCTTTTCAGGCCCTATGTACCAGCCTCTCTGCCCGCGTCGGCACCGGTAATCTGGCGGGCGTTGCCGTAGCCATCTCACTAGGTGGTCCAGGCGCGATATTCTGGATGTGGGTTATTGCGCTGCTGGGCATGGCAACCGGCTTTGCGGAAAGCGTACTTGGGCAACTATATAAAGTGCGTGATGACAACGGTGAGTATCGCGGCGGCCCTGCGTATTACATCAAGCAGGGGTTGAAAAATAAGTGGTTGGCGATTGTATTTTCCCTCTGCCTTTTCATGGGCTACGGCTTTGTATTTAGCGCGGTACAGGCCAATACCATTACTGACGCATGGAACAATGCGTACGGTATTCCCACTTTTTATGGTGGTTTACTCATCATCACGCTGGCTGGCCTTATCGTGGTGGGTGGCTTCAGGGCCATTGCACGGTTTTCCGAATACGTTATTCCAGTGATGGGCGTGGGCTACGCGCTGGTAGCCATCGGTATCACCCTGTTTAATATCGTTGATGTACCCGCCATGGTGTGGGATATCGTCACGCATGCATTTGGATTACAAGAAGCAGGTGCAGGCGCTTTTGGCGCAGCGGTCAAACACGGCATTCAGCGCGGACTATACTCAAATGAAGCAGGTTCGGGTAGCGTACCTCACGCTGCTGCCGGCGCAACGCCTTATCCCCCCCACCCCGTCTCGCAAGGCTATGTGCAGATGCTTGGGGTATTCCTCGATACCATGGTGCTGTGTACCTGCACCGCTGTCATTATCCTGCTGGCTGGCGGAGCAAATGGCACCGGCATGGAAGGTATTCGCCTGACGCAATCCGCTATGGAGTATCACCTTGGTAGTGGTGGTGAGGATTTTGTCGCCGCGGCCATCACCCTGTTTGCCTTCACGTCGGTAGTGGCAAACTATGCCTATGGTGAGAGTAATCTGCACATGTTCAGGCTCGACAATAAAATTGGCCGGATATGTTACACCAGCGGTTATCTGCTGATGATTTTATGGGGTTCACAAGCCGCTTTGCCCGATGTGTGGGCCATGGCCGATATGGCGCTGGGACTCATGACGGTAATCAACATCATCGCCATCCTGTGGCTAACGCCTACCATTGTCAGTATCAGTAAAGACTATTTCAGAAAAAGAGAAGCTGGCAAGGTCCCCGAATACAAAACGGGCGACTGCGAGATCCAGGGCAGCAGTGAGAAAGGTATCTGGTAGGAGATTCCTGACCGCGGCTTTGCCGCTCCCCTCCCGTCATACCCGAAGGTGCGCAGCACCTGTCGGGTATCATCTACACCACCAACATTATCAGTTGCACAACAATCAGGATCATGACCAATGGCCAGATCCAGCGGCTGAACTTGGCGGTAGTCTCATCACTCATTCGCAGGTTTGATTTTTCAATCAATGGAATAACAATAAACAGTGCCAGAAAAAGAATGGCTAAAATATAAATAACAGTCATCAAATCCCCATCGCGTATTTCATCACCTGAGTTTTAACCGGGCCAGCAGCATCCGCTAATTTCAGTCCCAGGTTACGCAGATGTTTCAATGGCGTAATGTCATTGCTAAAGGTCATATAAATGGCGTCCATGACAGACATCATTAACAAATTATCCTTTCGTCGTTTGGCCTGATAAGCCTTCAGTACATCAGGTGAACCTATATCGTCATTTTTTTCTATTGCGCCGTTCACGACGTCAAGTAGTGCAGCCACATCCCGGTAACCGAGGTTAACGCCCTGACCCGCCAGTGGATTAATAGTATGTGCTGCGTCACCGACCAGTACCACACCCGCTTTGACATAATCATTGGCATGCATTCTGGTCAAAGGAAATGCGGCATGCTGCAGCACGTCAAAATCATCAGCAAACGCGGGAAATTGCTGCACGATCTGCTCTTTTAAACGCCCTTTAGACAAGCTGCCAAGTGCTTTTAGGGTAGTTGGTTCGTCATACCACACCAACGACGCATAGCCATCGTACATGGGCAAAAATGCTCTGGGACCACAAGGGTGAAACTGTTGCCAGGTGATATCCTGCTGACCGTCTGTTTTAACCAGTATACCCATCGCATGCTGTGAATATTGCCAGCCATGTGTGCCGATGCCAGCAGCCTGCCGCACTCTTGATCTGGCACCATCGGCACCAACCAAAAGTCGTGCGCAGATTTCTTCACCACTGCTTAAGGTAACTCGGTTTGGTTGCCCAAGTCTTATATCCGCCGGGGTAGCGTCCTGATACAGTGTGATATTACTGTGCTGTGCGACCGCGTCCAGTAAGCCCAGTTGAATAATGCGATTCTCTACGATATAGCCAAGTACTGACTCATCTGCATCTGCGGCGTTAAATTGGGTTCTGGCGTCACTATTTTCCCACACCGCAAGATGACGCAGTGGGCAAAGCCGTTTAGTAGCAATATGTTGCCATGCTCCCAGAGACTCAAGTAACTTCACAGAAGCAAGACCAATTGCTGATACGCGAATATCAGGAGGCTGAGCGCTGTTATACGCCGAAGGCATGTGAGCTTCCAACACAGCGACCGTTAGACCAGACCGTGCCAGACCCAATGCTACCGCCCCACCGACCATGCCGCCACCGACGACACACACGTCATACATAGTTGTTCTCTGACATTTGAAAAAGCGTTATGCCTGACATTATTCCTTATCTGACAGGTTAAGAAAACAACGTGGTAAGTCGTCTATGGATTCCCTACACTACGCAACTTTCGTAGTAAGGAGGAAATCATGCCGTCGCCCGTCGTATTAGGTGCACTGTGTCTGATTGTTGCTGAGGCGCTTTTTGCCGGGGTCGGCGCTATGGTCAAACATCTGAGCGAGAGCCTGACGCAGACGCAACTGGTGTTTTTTCGAAATCTTGCCGCCATGCTAGTGATGTTACCCTGGATCCTGCGCGGCGGACGCACACTTATCCACACCGATAAATTTCCTCTGCATTTGTTCCGAGCCAGCACGGGCCTCATTGCCATGTACTGTTTTTTCTATGTGTTAGCAAACATGCCACTGGCGCCGGCGATGATGGCGCTTCTCATCGCCCCTTTTATTGTACCGCTGATCGCTCGTGTATGGCTTAAAGAAACCATTAGCATAAAAACGCTGGTAGCCATGATGATTGGTTTTGTTGGTGCGGCTCTGGTATTAAACCCGGGTTCTGAGGGCATTAACATATTTATTGTACTCGCTGTGCTTTGCGCTTGTTTAGTGGCCACCACAAAGTGCACCATCAGAAAGTTGACAGACAGCGAGCCTTCGCTGCGTATCGTCGGCTATTTTACCGGCATTTCTACGATCATTTCGTTTTTCCCCATGCTGTGGGATTGGCAGCCCATCTCTCTCCACAATACTGGCCTACTAGCCATTATGGGCGTGTTTGCCGCGGTCGGACAGGTACTGATGACACGAGCATTCAGGCTTGCGTCACCGGTTAAAATTGGTCTGTTAACCTATACCAGCGTGATATTTGCAGCGATGCTCGGTTACCTGCTCTGGCAAGAGCCCATTTCTACTGGTCTGCTGGCAGGCAGTGTGCTGATTGTGTGGGCAGCGAATATCACCCTGCGCCAGCGCTGGCTACTATAGAATGACTGGTACTCACAGGTAATTGGCGGTAAAATACGCGCCCTTTTTTGGCACCGACTGATAATGTAGCCGGTGTGTTGTTAACACATTAAAGAGTTCACGAGTATTCGGTTATGAGCAAAAAGCTGTACATCAAAACCTGGGGTTGTCAGATGAACGAGTATGATTCGGAAAAAATGGCCGATCTGCTTGATTCAACCCATGGCTACACGCTGGCTCAAGAGCCCGAAGAGGCAGATGTTCTGCTGCTCAATACCTGTTCTATTCGTGAAAAGGCGCAGGAAAAAGTATTTCACCAGCTAGGTCGCTGGAAAAACCTGAAGAAGACCAATCCACAACTGATTATCGGTGTAGGGGGGTGTGTGGCCTCTCAGGAAGGTGATCATATTCGCCAGCGTGCGCCTTTCGTGGATATTGTATTTGGTCCGCAAACCCTGCATCGCCTGCCTGAAATGATCAGTCAGATCCAGGGCGGTAAATCGTCCGTTGTCGATATCAGTTTCCCTGAAATTGAAAAGTTTGACCGTCTGCCAGAGCCCCGTGCGGAAGGCCCATCAGCGTTTGTATCCATCATGGAAGGCTGCTCAAAATATTGCAGTTTCTGTGTCGTTCCCTACACCCGTGGGGAAGAAGTCAGCCGCCCGGTGGACGATGTGATCTACGAAATCGCGCAGCTTGCTGAGCAGGGTGTCCGTGAAGTGAACCTGTTGGGTCAGAACGTGAATGCGTTTCGAGGTCCTCATCACGACGGTAGTATCTGTACGTTTGCCGAGCTGCTCGAACTCGTTGCCTCAATCGATGGCATCGATCGCATCCGCTACACCACATCTCATCCGGTTGAGTTCACCGATGACATCATTGCTGCTTACGAAACCATTCCAGAGCTGGTCGATCATCTTCATTTACCGGTGCAAAGTGGCTCAGACCGTATACTCAACCTGATGAAACGCGGCCATACGGCGATTGAGTATAAGTCTAAAATTCGTCGTCTGAAGAAAGTACGACCTAACCTGAGCATGTCTTCAGACTTTATTATCGGTTTTCCCGGCGAGACCGATGAGGACTTCGAAGCAACCATGGATCTGATTCAGGCAGTAGGCTACGACCTGAGCTTCAGCTTCATTTACAGCGCCCGTCCCGGCACACCTGCGGCAGATCTGCCTGACGATGTCAGTGAAGAGACCAAAAAACAGCGTCTATACCTGTTACAACAGCGCATCAACCAACAGGCGCAACAGATTGCTCGCAACATGCTGAATACCGAGCAGCGTATACTGGTAGAAGGGCCGTCCAAGAAAAACGTGATGGAACTGTCAGGACGTACCGAAAACAACCGTGTGGTGAACTTTGAAGGGTCACCAGATATGATAGGCGAATTCGTCGATGTGCTGATCACTGACGTGTTCACCAACAGTCTGCGCGGCAACGTGGTGCGTCGCGAAGCCGACATGGGCTTGCGTATCAGCCGTTCGCCCCAATCTATATTGAACCAGCAAGCGTCCATGCAGCCTGATGCAAACGGTGTGGCGCAATTCGTACCTGCAAAATAAGAGAGAGTAGAAAGAGTTTGAGTAACCTTGTTGCCAGTGAAATTGTACTAGAGCCTGAAGACAACCGTCGCCTGTCAAGCCTGTGCGGCCCGTTTGATGAAAATATCAAACAGATTGAACGACGCCTTGGCGTAGAAATCACTTATCGTAACAATGCGTTTAAGGTGACCGGAGAAGCCTTACAGGCGAATGGCGCGGTTGAGTTACTTAAACTTCTTTACATCGAAACCCAACCGGTACGCGGCAACATTCCGGAATTAGAGCCCGACCAGGTTCACCTGGCCATTCAGGAAGCCAAATGCCTGGAGCGAGCTGAGTCTGGTGCGTACGGCAAAGAAGTGCACATTAAGACTAAACGTGGCGTGATTAAGCCGCGCAATCCGCACCAAAGTCAGTACGTGGCCAATATCGTCAACCATGATATCAGTTTTGGTATAGGCCCAGCTGGAACAGGCAAAACGTATCTAGCCGTAGCCTGCGCTGTGGACGCGTTAGAGCGTCAGGAAATCAGACGTATCCTGCTGACTCGCCCCGCCGTTGAAGCGGGTGAGAAGTTGGGATTCCTACCTGGCGATTTATCACAAAAGGTCGACCCTTATCTGCGTCCTTTATATGATGCACTGTTTGAAATGCTTGGCTTTGAAAAAGTCGAAAAACTGATCGAGCGTAACGTCATCGAAGTTGCACCTCTGGCCTATATGCGCGGTCGCACCCTGAATGACGCGTTTATCATTCTTGATGAAAGCCAGAATACCACGGTGGAGCAAATGAAAATGTTCCTGACCCGCATTGGCTTTAACTCTAAGGCCGTTATCACCGGCGATATCACCCAGGTGGATTTGCCCCGCGGCGTGCGTTCAGGTTTGCGTCACAGTATTGAGGTATTGCAGGACGTGCAGGACATCTCATTTAACTTCTTTAATGCTAACGATGTCGTACGTCACCCGGTTGTGGCACGCATCGTCAGAGCATACGAAGAATATGATGCTGAGCAGCAACGTCTGAGTGCCCAAAAAAAAGCAGCTGACAAAGCCAACAAATCAGCTGACCAATAATGCATCACGTCGTTGATATTCAATTCGCAAGTGACGCTCCCGAACTTCCCAGCAGTGAAGATATTCAGCGCTGGGTTAATGCTGCGCTAAATGAGAGCGGTGACATCACTGAACCTCAAGAGCTGACAGTGCGCGTCGTTGACAGTGACGAGTCGCAGCAGTTGAATCAGCAGTATCGTGGTAAAGACAAACCCACCAATGTGCTGTCATTTCCATTCGAGGCACCACCGGGCATTGAATTAAATTTACTCGGCGATCTGGTGATCTGCGCTGACGTGGTGAAACGCGAAGCAGATGAACAACACAAGCCTGAAATGCACCATTGGGCCCATATGATTGTGCATGGCGTCTTGCATTTATTGGGCTACGACCACATACAGGATGACGATGCCGAAGTGATGGAATCGCGTGAGATCGCAATTTTATCGCAATTAGGAATTGACGATCCCTACCAAGATCATTAACTATAACACTCCAATAAACAGACCAAAGAACGAATGAGCGAAGACAATCCCCACTCTACGAGCGGCTCTTCTAACAAAGGCTGGCTAGAAAAAATCGTCAATACCTTTACCGGAGAGCCGAAAAGTAAAGAAGAACTCGCCGAGATGATCTGCGATGCGGAACAGCGTGAGCTTATTGATCCCGCGACCCGTGAAATGATCGAAGGCGTGATGGAAGTCAACGAAATGCGGGTCAGGGATATCATGATACCCCGCGCCCAGATGGTCACCATCGATATCGGCCAAAGTGTCGAAGAGTTTCTGCCCTTGATGCTGGACTCTGCGCACTCACGCTTCCCTGTTATCAGCGAAGACAAAGATCATATCGAAGGTCTGTTGTTAGCAAAAGATTTACTTGCTTACGCATTCATCCCCGGCAAAGAATTTAAGTTACAGGATGTCCTGCGTCCTGCGGTTATCGTACCGGAGAGCAAACGTGTCGATGTGCTGCTCAAAGAATTCCGTCAGCAGCGCTATCACATGGCCATCGTGGTCGACGAGTATGGCGGTGTATCAGGACTAGTCACCATCGAAGATATTCTTGAATTAATCGTTGGTGAAATTGAAGACGAGTACGATGTTGATGAGGACGGTGGTGACAATATCCGTTCGCTTAATAAGCAGACCTACTCTGTTAAAGCACTGACGCCGGTTGAAGATTTCAATAATTACTTTAAAACGAACTTTGACGAAGAAGAAGCTGACACCATTGGTGGCATCGTGCTCAAAGCCTTTGGTCATATGCCGGAAACCGACGATGAAATCAGTATTGATGACATTCAGTTCAAAGTCACCAACTCCGACAAACGACGCCTGGTGCAGTTAAAGATCACCCTGCCGTCCCAGGACGAATAAGCGCGACGTCGATGTTGCGTTATATCGTCGCCCTGCTGGCAGGCGCGTCTCTGACGCTGGCCTACGCGCCCTTTGGGTTATGGCCAATCGTTTTTATTGCTGTACCGCTGGTGATTATATTACTCCAGCGCATTGAGCCACGGCGACAGTTTCTGTTTAGCTGGCTGTTCGGCCTGGGCTGGTTTGGGGCAGGCATCAGCTGGGTGCACGTTAGCATCGCCGATTTCGGCGGCTTGCCGTTGATTGCCTCCATGGCGCTGATGTTTTTACTGTGCGGCTATCTGGCGCTCTTCCCTGCTGCGGCGTTAAACCTCATTGCAAATCGTTTTCCCACTTCGATGTGGCCGTTGGCATTGCCTGTTGCATGGACCTTGTTCGAATGGCTACGCAGCTGGCTTCTGACCGGTTTTCCCTGGTTAAGTATTGGTTACAGCCAGATAGATAGCCCGTTATCAGGATGGATGCCGGTGATTGGCGAAACTGGCGTCAGTGCATTAGTCATGATGCTGTGCGCTGGAATTGCTGTATGGTTACCTCAGCGTAAATGGCTAGCAGTACTTACTGTAAGCTTCACGGCATTTTTCAGTGGTTTCGTACTGAACACTGTGAGTTGGACAGAGCCTGGCGGTGAACAGGTTAACGTGGCGATGGTCCAGGGCAATATTCGTCAGGAGTTACGATGGGCACCAGAGCAGGACATGCCCACTATGCAAAAGTATCTGGACCTCACACAGTCACTTTGGGACAACGATCTGATCATTTGGCCAGAAGCCGCGATACCCAGGTTAGAGAGCCTGTCTCAGGACTATTTGCAAGAGCTTGATGATTTAGCGGCCAAGAAAGACACCGGGTTAATCACCGGCATCGTTAATTACAATTTTGAAACCCGGCAGGTATTTAATAACCTGATCACACTTGGCAAACGGCATGCCGATGATGACGCCGGCCATTATCAATATCTACATGACAACCGCTTTGCCAAGCATCACCTGTTGCCGATCGGAGAGTTTATTCCGTTGGAGGACTGGCTGAGAGGCATTGCGCCCCTGTTTGATTTACCCATGTCCTCCTTTACTCGTGGCGCATTCAGACAGCCCAATCTGGTAGCAAATTCAGTACATCTGACACCTGCAATTTGCTTTGAAATTGCCTTTCCCCGTCAGGTAGGTGCAAATATTGACCAGCATACCGATGCGATTATCACCGTAAGTAACGACGCCTGGTTTGGCCGTTCACATGGACCGGCTCAGCATCTTGAAATCGCCCGGGTTAGAGCGAAGGAGTTTGGGTTACCTGTACTCAGGGCAACCAACAATGGCATCACCGCGTTTATTAATGAAAAAGGCGACGTCGTCGCTCGTTTACCTCAGTTTCAGGCGGGCAGCATCGAACATACGGTGGAAAAGGTGACAGGCTCGACACCTTACCGACGCTTTGGGGACACGATTATTTGGCTTGTGATGCTTTGTCTGACCATAGAATGCTGGCGTGCATCACGCAGATAGCTTGCGTTTTTAACTTCACTAATTTTTCGGTGACGTTATTATAGCTCCACACTTCAATTCCAATCTCACAGGTAGTTTATGAAAATTCGTGTTGCGCTTTTAGCGACGCTGTTTCTCGGTATTGGCTTATTTTCGTCGGCACATGCCAAACTTCTCGTTATCACAGCAGATCGATTAATTGATGTTGAGTCAGGTGAGGTCCTCGAACGGCCGCTGGTAATCGTTGAAAATAATGTGATTAAAACAGTGGGTAAGCAAAATAGAATGGCTATCCCCGAGGGCGCGCAGGTGCTGAATCTGGAAGGACAAACACTGTTGCCTGGGTTGATGGACATGCACGTGCACCTTACCAGCGATGCCACTAAACATGGCTATAAGCGTCTTGCAGTATCGGTACCCCGCGCTGCGATAACCGGCGTGAAGCACGCTGAAAAGACCCTGATGGCAGGATTTACCACCGTACGCAATGTCGGTGCACCGGGCTTTACCGATGTTGCACTGAGAGACGCAATCAATGATGGCGACGTGTTGGGGCCAAAAATGTTTGTATCTGGACCGTCAATCGGTGTGACCGGTGGGCACTGTGACAATAATTTATTGCCCTATGACTATCACCAGTACAGTGAAGGTGTCGCCGATGGTCCTTGGGAAGTGCGCGAGAAAGTCAGACGCAACATCAAATATGGCGCGGATGTGATTAAATTCTGCGGCACTGGCGGCGTGTTGTCTAAAGGTACAAAAGTGGGTGTGCAGCAATACAGTCAGGAAGAAATGGATGCCGTGGTCGCCGAGGCGCACCTGCGCGGACTCACTGTCGCGGTGCACGCACACGGTACTGACGGAATCAAAGCCGCAATAAAAGCGGGCGTAGATTCTGTTGAACATGTCAGCCTGCTCGATGACGAAGGCATTGAACTGGCATTGCAACATGGTACCTATTTTTCAATGGACATCTATGTCACTGAATATATTTTAGGTGAAGGCGAACAAGCGGGGATCTTGCAGGAAAGTTTGGACAAAGAACGCGTCGTTGGCACAAGACAGCGGGCTAATTTTGAAAAAGCCGTGAACGCGGGCGTAAAAATGGTGTTTGGCTCAGATGCTGGCGTGTATCCACACGGCGATAACGGCAAGCAATTTGCGCGCATGGTGCGTTTTGGCATGACGCCAATGCAGGCTTTACAGGCAGCGACGATTAACCCTGCCACGTTGCTTAAACAACAGGATAAGCTCGGCAGTATCAGCGCGGGCAAACTGGCTGATATCGTAGCTGTCAAAGGCAATCCTTTGGAAGATATGGCATTGATGGAGTCAGTGACTACCGTTATCAAAGACGGTGTTGTGGTTAAATACGCAGAGTAATTGATGTAGGCCTCCGCCTGCGCGGAGGCGACAAATAAAGAGCGGCGGAGGCAACGATGTCTTTTTTTGTCATGCCGGCCGCAAGAAGTTTTGTCATGCCGGCCGCAGTGCCGGCACCTCCCCCCACAACTAAGTGAACCTTTTCCTCCGTATCGCCTTATCTATTCAGGTTAGATAATTATTTCCTTTGATTTGAGGATGTTTACTTCGTTTTTCCCGAAGTAGAGGTTGGTTAATGGCAGACTCTCTGAATTATAAACACCTTCATTATTTCTGGGTGGTCGCGCATGAAGGCAGTATTGCCCGCGCAAGTGAAAAACTGCACATCACACCGCAAACTATTAGCGGACAACTGACCTTGCTGGAAGAGCGAATTGGCCACCCATTGTTTGACCGCATTGGACGAAGCCTACAACTGACTGAAACCGGACGCCTGGTACTTGGCTATGCCAATGATATCTTTGAGCTGGGGAAAGAGTTAGCGGATGTTCTGCGTGGCGCGCCAGCGGTAGGCACTTCGGAGTTTATTGTCAGTGCCGCCAGTGCTTTGCCTAAAACCATTGTGAATAAAATTATTGAACCGGCACTGCATGCGGAGCACGACATCTGTCTGACCTGCAAAGAAGGACCGGTCGAGTCTATTCTCGCTGACCTGGCAGTACACGAGGTCGACATGGTGTTGTCAGATATCCCTCTCAACAGCGGTCTCAGTGTCAAAGCCTACAATCATTTCCTGGGAGAATCAGTACTCACATTTTTCGCCAGCCCCACGCTGGCGCGAACA
Source organism: Aestuariibacter salexigens DSM 15300 (assembly GCF_000429145.1). GTDB lineage: Bacteria > Pseudomonadota > Gammaproteobacteria > Enterobacterales > Alteromonadaceae > Aestuariibacter > Aestuariibacter salexigens. The sequence goes on along the minus strand of NZ_AUBH01000001.1, from coordinate 196,646 downwards.
GTTGCCCCCGACTTTCCCTTATCATTGCACAAAGCACCTATGCTGCTGCCCACCAAACAGTATGCTATTCGCCAGCAATTTGATCGCTGGACCGCGGAACGCGATATTTTTCCGTTGATTAAAGGTCAGTTTGATGACAGCGCACTGATGAAATCATTCGGGCAGCACGGTCATGGCCTGTTTTTTATGCCCAGCATTATTGAACAGGAAGTCTGCCAGTCGTTCGATGTTGAAGTGGTGGGAAGAATAAGTGAACTTAAACAACGCTTCTATGCAATAACGGCTGAACGCAAAATTAAGCATCCAGCCGTCGCGACCATTTGTGAGGTAGCCCGTGAGAAGATCTTTTCTGAATCGCTCACGGACTCTAAGACAACCTGATTAGTTGAAGTGTTTGATCAGGTAGTCAAACGCAGCCAGTGATGCTTTGGCACCCTCACCCATCGCTATTACTATCTGTTTGTATGGGACGGTGGTCACATCGCCACAGGCAAAAATACCCGGCTCGCTGGTCTCACCTTTTTCGTTGATCACAACTTCTCCGTACTTAGTCAGTTCAACTACGCCATCGAGTCCCTGACTGTTCGGCAGCAGGCCAATTTGTACAAACACGCCCTGCAAATCAACGCGTTGAGTGTCACTCGTTTCACGGTCCTGGTACTCAATGCCATCCACTTTGCCGTTTGAAGCGGTAATTTGCTGCGTAGCAACGTTGGTCAGCACCGACACATTTTCACGTTGATAAAGCTTATCAACCAGAACTTTGTCGGCTTTCAGTTCCGGCATAAATTCCATCACAGTCACGGATTTCACAATACCCGCCAGATCAAGAGCCGCTTCGACGCCAGAGTTACCGCCACCGATCACCGCAACATCTTTGCCCTTATAAAACGGTCCGTCACAGTGTGGGCAGTAGGCAACACCATTACCAACGTTTTCTTTCTCGCCGGGTACGCCAAGCTCGCGCCATTTCGCACCGGTTGCAATGATGACGGTTTTGGAGGTGATCTCCTCGCCCGAACTTAACACCAGCGTCTTCACGTCACCTTTTTTGATTTGCTCGACTCGCATGTGTTCTTTTATCGTCACATCATAGTCGGCCAAGTGTGTGTGCAGTGCGCCGGTTAACTCAGTACCCGTGGTTTTAGGCACGGAAATCAGGTTCTCGATATCCATGGTGTCTTTAACCTGGCCGCCAAAACGATCGGCAACGATCGTCACTTTTAAGCCTTTACGCGCTGCATAAATCGCGGCTGCCACACCGGCCGGACCACCACCGATAACGGTCACATCCTGCTCAGGTAGCGCTTCTGTTGGCGCAGCCTGCTTGCCCAGATCGGGATGGGCCTGCTTCAATTTATCGATAAGTTGTGCCGTATCTACCTTACCGTTAGCGAATACCTCGCCATTCAAAATAACAGTCGGTACACCCTGGATATTGTTCTGCTCAACCAACTCTGGGAACAGACCGCCGTCAATCATTTCCGTTTTAATGTGAGGGTTCAGCAAGGCAAACTGATTCAGCGCCTGAACCACATCAGGACAATTATGACAGCTGAGGCTGATATACACTTCAAAAGACAGCGGTTTGTCCACTGCTTTGATCATATTCTGTAGCGTACTGTCCAGCTTGATTGGCGTACCTGCCGCCTGTAAAAGAGCCAGTACAAATGAGTTAAATTCGTGGCCGCCCGGAATGCCCGAGAACACAATGCCGGTAGGCTCGCCATTTACTTCAAGGGTAAAGCTTAATCCTGAACGCAGAGCGTATTTGTCAGGCTCTACAACGTTCAGATTGTCAGACACGCCAGCAACCTGTTCGAGAAACGATTTGAGTTCCTGACGTTTTTCTTGATTTGATTGCCCATCGTCTTGTTGCAGAACCAGTGTGACCGGTGACTGCATGTTGGCGGTGTATTGTTTAAGCGCCTGTAAAATGTCGTTAGTAAGCATGGTTCCACCTTTAAACATTAGGGTTAAAAAAGGGCGCCTGTGGCGCCCGATAACAAGGGTACAGGAAGACCTTTATGTTTAGATTTTGCCAACCAGGTCCAGGCTAGGCGTCAGTGTTTTCTGACCTTCTTCCCACGCCGCAGGACATACTTCACCGTCGTTGTTGGCAACGTACTGAGCCGCTTTCACTTTGCGCAGCATGTCTTTCGCTGAACGACCGATGCCCAGATCGTGGATTTCAGCCACTTTAATTACGCCGTCAGGGTCTGCCAGGAACGTACCGCGCAGTGCCTGACCTGCTTCTTCGATCATGACGTCAAAACCGCGCGTTATCTTACCAGTAGGGTCACCCAGCATTGGGAATTTGATCTTGCCGATAGCTTCACTCGCATCGTGCCATGCTTTGTGTACGAAGTGCGTGTCAGTAGACACTGCGTATACTTCAACGCCCAATTTCTGTAATTCTTCGTAATGGTTAGCCATATCTTCCAGCTCAGTCGGACATACGAAAGTAAAATCCGCTGGGTAAAACAGAAAGATTGACCACTTACCTTTTACATCTTCGCTACTGATGGTGGTGAAGTCACCGTTGTAAAATGCGTCAGTAGTAAACTCTGGGATAGTCTGGTTAATCTTTGCCATGAGTAAATTCCTCTATGTTGTTAAATGCTATGGCCGCTTGCCATGTTTAAATAATAGGGTGCGTCTCTAATCTGTTAAAATGGAGTTTATCAATCTGCTTAATCTATTTTTGCAATCACAAAATTTGTAGGAGGGTCAACAGAACGACTTTTCAATAGGAGGCTTCAAGTGGTCGGGCTTTTAATAAAGTGATGGCTTATTAATTGGTGTTACTTTACCCTCCTACGTTATTGATCATGCAAAAGAATTTCTGAGCAGTGTTTAATCTGATTAATGGTTCAAATCTACGAGGCGACATACTCGGCGGCCTCACCGCCGCGATTGTGTCCTTGCCGCTTGCATTAACCTTTGGGGTTGCATCCGGGGCTGGAGCCGAGGCCGGATTATACGGCGCGGTACTGGTTGGTCTTTTTGCCGCCCTGTTCGGTGGCACCCCTACCCTCATCTCAGAGCCCACCGGTCCGATGACGGTTATCATGGCTGCGGTGGTATCATCTACGATTGCTGCCAATCCAGAGAATGGCCTGGCCATGGCCTTCACCGTTGTGATGATCGCCGGTGCATTCCAGATCATGTTTGGCGCGCTGAGGTTAGGGAAATACATCACCTTAATGCCCTACAGCGTTGTGTCCGGATTTATGTCGGGCATCGGTTTTATCCTAATCATTATGCAACTGGCTCCCCTCACCGGGCATTCTGCTCCACCAGGTGGTGCGACCGGTATGCTGCTGGCCTTACCGGAACTGATAAAGACAACCAATCCGGTCGAGGTTTTATTGGGCCTGGCGACCCTGTGCATTATTTTCTTATCGCCTAATCGAATTAAAAAATACGTACCGCCACAACTCATTGCACTGGTGGCTATCTCATTGGTGTCGGTATTCTTCTTAAGCGATAACAGTATTAATCGTATCGGTGAAATTAATGTCAGTCTGCCATCGATACAGCTTCCTGTATTCACAGCCGCGCAGCTGCAAACCATGATGCTGGACGGCATGATCCTCGGCATGTTGGGTTGTATTGATTCCATGCTGACATCGGTCATTGCAGATAACCTCACCCGTACAGAGCATAAATCCGATAAAGAACTGATTGGTCAGGGTATTGGTAATATCTTCTCTGGCCTGTTCGGCGGGTTACCCGGTGCCGGTGCGACCATGGGTACCGTGGTAAATATTCAATCTGGAGCCAGAACGGCGTTATCCGGCGTTGTCAGGGTGGTTGTGCTGATTATTGCCGTGTTTGGTGCCGCACAGCTACTAGAGAGCATTCCGCTTGCAGTACTGGCCGGCATTGCCATCAAAGTTGGGCTCGATATTCTTGACTGGAGCTTTATCAAACGGGCTCACCGCGTGTCATGGCAGTCTACTGCGATCATGTATCTGGTATTGCTACTCACTTTGTTTGTCGACCTGATCGTTGCAGTAGGCCTGGGTGTCTTTATTGCCAACATCATGACCATTGAAAAGCTGAGTCGCGCGCAGGAAGGCAATATCAAAGCTATCAGTGACATGGATGACAAGCTGCCACTGAATAGAGAGCAGCGCGCGTTAATGAATGCTGCTAACGGAAGAATATTGCTGCTATACCTGAGTGGACCAATGATTTTCGGCGTTGCCAAAGCGCTTGCCAGAGAGCAAGCCGCATTGAAAGACTGTGACGCCGTCATTGTTGATTTAACCGATGTCTCTTTTCTAGATGACACTATCTCACTGGCGATTGAAAACGTTATCAAGGAAGCCGTAGAAAGCCTTAAAGAAGTCTATGTGATCACCAAGCAGAAAAAGGTACAGGAAAGAATGTTACGGATGGGAATGGAAGACATTATCAGCGAACACAGGTTCATTGATAACCGCACTGAAGCACTGCGATTGGCCAGTTTCAAGCTGGGAATAAGCTAATACCGACTAAAAACTAAAAACCCGCCTGATTAGGCGGGTTAGGTTAAAGCGCAGTAACGCTTAGATGTATTCTACTGCAACGATTTCGTACTCAACCGTACCAGATGGCGTCTGAATGTTGACAACATCATCCAGCTCTTTGCCAATCAGTCCTCTGGCAATGGGTGAGTTGACTGAAATCAGGTTGTTTTTGATATCTGCTTCATCGTCGCCAACGATGCGATAGGTCGTTTCTTCATCCGTATCGAGCTTGAGTATCGTTACCGTCGTGCCGAATATCACTTTGCCGGTATTTTCCATTTTGGTGACATCGATAATCTGTGCGTTTGACAGTTTAGCTTCGATGTCCTGAATACGCCCTTCACAAAAACTCTGCTGCTCTCGTGCTGCGTGATATTCAGCATTTTCTTTCAAGTCGCCGTGCTCGCGCGCTTCTGCGATAGCCTCGATGATTTGTGGGCGTTTAACCGTTTTTAGCTCATTCAGCTCTGCGCGCAGAAGCTCCGCTCCATGCGCGGTCATGGGATATTGGTTCATTTATTCACTCTTTCATTCAAAGCCGTCTCGGCTTAAAAAGTAAGGTTGGAAAAGAAAAATGCGCACACCGCCGGGCAGTCTGCGCACCATTTTTTAAAGCATAGCGCCTATCAGGCGTCTTGTCACTATCGCACCCGCTCGTGCAGCTCCTGCACTGAGGCAACACGCGCCCTGTCGTCCGCTTCCTGTGCGTTGACTGTGGCGAATGCCGCATTCAGCGTCGTGGTATAGGTCACTTTATTGAGCAAGGCTTCACGTCGTATATATACCGAGTCGGTAATCGCCTGACGTCCTTCAGTGGTATTGATTATGTAGCAATACTCACCGTTTTTGATTGAGTCGACGATGTTTGGTCTACCCTCAGACACTTTGTTGACCACCGTGCTCATTATACCTGCATCGTAGAGCACCGTTGCAGTACCCCGCGTCGCTTCGATCTTAAAGCCTTTTTCAACCATGAATTTGGCCAGATCAATCACACGTTTCTTATCGGTCGCGCGAACGGAGATCAGTGCTTTGCCTGCTCTAGGAAGTGGCGATCCAGCGCCAAGATTCGCTTTTGCGTAAGCTTCTTCGAAAGTATCACCTACGCCCATTACCTCTCCAGTAGAGCGCATTTCTGGACCAAGTAATGGGTCGACACCCTGGAACTTGGCAAATGGCAGCACCACTTCTTTCACAGAGAAGTACGGCGGGATGATTTCCTCGGTAATACCCTGATCCTGCAATGACACACCAGCCATTGCGCGTGCCGCAATCTTGGCCAGTGGACGCCCTGTCGCTTTAGACACAAAGGGTACGGTACGCGCAGCACGAGGATTAACCTCAATAAGGTAAACTTCCCCGTCCTTGATCGCAAACTGCGTGTTCATCAAGCCAATAACGCCCAGCTCTAATGCCATGGCCTCGACCTGTTCCCTCATCAGCTGCTGGATATCTGCAGCCAAAGAGTGTGGTGGCAATGAACAGGCAGAATCACCTGAGTGCACACCTGCCTGTTCAATGTGCTCCATAATCCCGCCAATGACCACCTGTTGACCATCACTGATAGCGTCGATATCCACTTCAATGGCATCGTCGAGGAAGCGATCCAGCAGCACAGGTGCCTCGTTAGACACTTTCACGGCTTCATTCAGGTAACGTTTAAGGTCCTTGAGGTCATAAACAATTTCCATAGCTCGTCCACCGAGCACATAGGAAGGTCTGACAACCAGAGGGAAACCAATTTTTTCGGCTTCGGTCAGGGCCTGCTGCATGTCACTTACAGTGGCATTCGCCGGCTGCTTGAGACCGAGTTTGTTGACCATATGCTGAAAACGCTCGCGGTCTTCAGCGCGGTCAATGGCATCAGGGGAGGTACCGATAATAGGTACACCGTTTTTCTCCAGTGCACGAGCCAGTTTCAGTGGTGTCTGGCCACCGTATTGCACGATAACGCCTTTCGGCTTCTCAACACGCACAATCTCCAATACATCTTCTAGTGTGACAGGCTCAAAATACAAGCGGTCTGAGGTGTCGTAATCAGTAGATACGGTTTCAGGGTTACAGTTCACCATGATGGTCTCGTAACCGTCTTCACGCATTGCCAGTGCTGCATGCACACAGCAATAGTCGAACTCAATACCTTGTCCGATACGGTTTGGACCGCCGCCCAACACCATGATTTTGTCTCTATCCGACGGTGCTGCCTCGCACTCTTCATCGTAACTGGAGTACATGTATGCGGTGCTGGTAGCAAATTCAGCGGCACAGGTATCAACGCGCTTATAAACGGGTACGACGCTGAACTTGTGACGCAGTTCGCGGACGTCTTTCTCCGACACGCCAGTTAGCTCAGCGATGCGTGAGTCAGCAAAGCCCTTTCGTTTTAACAGGCGCAGAAAATCGGCATTAATACCGGACAGACTTTTCTCTTCGATTTGTGCTTCCAGTCTGATGATCTCTTCGATTTGGACCAAAAACCAGCGGTCAATCTTGGTGATATCAAACAGCTCATCGACGCTCATGCCCATGCGGAACGCATCGGCAATATACCAAATGCGCTCTGCACCCGGCTCTCTGAGTTCGTAAATCAGTTTTGACTTTGCCTCCGGATCATCAATATCGATGATCGGATTAAATCCGTTCGCACCGACTTCCAATCCGCGCAGTGCTTTTTGCAGTGACTCTTGCTGGTTACGACCAATCGCCATCACTTCACCGACAGATTTCATCTGCGTAGTCAGGCGATCGTTTGCGCCAGCGAATTTTTCAAAGTTAAAGCGTGGGATTTTGGTGACAACGTAGTCAATGGACGGCTCGAAAGACGCAGGAGTCAGCCCACCAGTAATGTCGTTAGCCAACTCATCCAGGGTATAACCTATGGCCAGCTTGGCAGCCACTTTGGCAATAGGGAAACCTGTGGCTTTTGATGCCAGCGCTGAAGAGCGGGACACGCGTGGGTTCATTTCTATGATCACCATGCGGCCTGTGTCAGGGTCGACACCAAACTGTACGTTTGAGCCGCCCGTTTCGACACCGATTTCACGCAGTACTGCCATCGCAGCATTACGCATGATCTGAAACTCTTTATCCGTCAGCGTCTGTGCCGGTGCGACCGTAATTGAGTCACCTGTGTGTACGCCCATCGGGTCAAAATTCTCGATAGTACACACAATGATGCAGTTATCCGCTTTATCGCGGACCACTTCCATCTCATATTCTTTCCAACCGATAAGCGATTCGTCAATCAGCAGTTCGTTGGTCGGCGATAAATCCAGACCGCGGCGGCAGATTTCGTTGAATTCATCGATGTTATACGCGATACCACCACCGGTTCCACCCATGGTGAATGACGGGCGGATAATGCACGGGAAGCCTATGCGGCTTAGCACATCGTGGGCCTGTTCCATATTGTGTGCAATTTCAGCGCGTGGACATTCCAGGCCGATAGATTTCATCGCTTTATCGAAACGTTCGCGATCCTCGGCTTTATCAATGGCATCCGCAGTGGCGCCAATCATCTCAACGCCAAATTCCTCAAGTACGCCAAGGCGATTCAGATCAAGCGCACAGTTCAAAGCGGTCTGGCCACCCATAGTCGGCAAGATCGCATCAGGGCGTTCTTTTTCAATGATCTTCTTTACGACTTCCCAGTGAATTGGCTCGATGTAGGTTGCATCGGCCATTTCTGGGTCGGTCATGATGGTCGCTGGATTAGAGTTTACCAGGATGACGCGGTAGCCCTCCTCTCGCAGGGCTTTACAGGCTTGGGCACCTGAATAATCGAACTCACAGGCCTGGCCAATGACGATAGGGCCAGCGCCAAGGATGAGGATACTTTTAAGGTCGGTACGTTTTGGCATGTGGCTTAACCTGTTACTTAGCGGCGTTAATCAGTTCAATAAAATGGTCGAATAGCGGCGCTGCATCATGCGGGCCTGGACTTGCCTCAGGATGCCCCTGAAAACTAAACGCCGGCTTGTCCTTACGATGTATTCCCTGTAAGGAGCCATCGAATAATGACACGTGAGTCACCTCAAGCGAGTCCGGTAATGCCTTCTCATCTACCGCGAAACCGTGGTTCTGACTGGTGATCATCACCACGTCCCGCTTAATATCTTTGACTGGGTGGTTAGCACCGTGGTGACCAAACTTCATTTTCACGGTCTTCGCACCGCTTGCTAGCGCCAACAGCTGATGGCCCAGACAAATACCGAATATGGGAATAGATTTATCTAAAAACGTGCGGATAGCGTCAATGGCATAGTCACAAGGCTCAGGATCGCCCGGGCCATTCGACAAGAAAATACCGTCAGGATTCATCGCCAGTACGTCTTCTGCAGGTGTAGTAGCCGGCACCACTGTTAGGCGGCAGCCCCTGGCAACCAGCATGCGCAAGATGTTGTGTTTGGCACCGAAGTCATACGCTACAACGTGATAAGGCAAATCGCTTTGGTTGGTCGCATACCCCTCGCCCAGTGTCCATACCGAGTCAGTCCACTGATATTGCTTATCCGTAGTGACCTGCTTCGCCAAATCCATGCCTTTCAGACCTGGGAAAGCTTTAGCACTTTCCAAAGCTTGCTGCTGTAGCGCATCGGTCAGAGACTCACCGCTGATAATACAGCCATTTTGCGCGCCTTTGTCTCGCAAAATACGGGTTAGACGACGGGTGTCGATATCTGCGATACCAACAATGTTATTCTGTTTTAAATAGTCTGAAAGGGTTTGCTGATTTCTAAAATTGCTGGCAACTAAAGGCAGGTCTCTTATCACCAGGCCTCGTGCCCAGATTTTGGTAGACTCAACATCTTCCTGATTGGTGCCGGTATTACCGATGTGGGGATAAGTCAGGGTAACGATTTGCTCAGCATAAGAAGGATCGGTCAATATCTCCTGATATCCGGTCATGGATGTATTAAACACCACTTCACCGACTGCACTACCGTCTGCGCCGATAGCGGTGCCTTTGAAGACCGAGCCGTCTTCGAGCACTAATAGGGCGGAATTAGCCAAATCAACCTCCCATTTCATAGGTTTTTTTGAGGGTATTGCCTGGCAAAGGGTCAAACCCCCTATAAAAAACGGGTTGTAAATAATTGATTTACATCCCGTTTACAGTTCTAAGCAGCAATTTACCTAAGGCCTCTGGCCTGCTGATATAAATTTTTGGCAAATTCAGACTAGTATATAGCATAGCTAATACGAGGTCTATTTCGATTTAGTAAAAGTTCAAAAACTTCCTGTTTGCCCTCATTTTTTACGCAACGCCTTAAAAAACACCTTTTTCCTTGTAAATAAAGGACTTTTTAAATTTATCTCTACAGCCCCAATACGTCCTGCATTGAGTACAATCCAGGTGGCTTCTCAGCTATCCACTTTGCTGCGCGCACCGCGCCTTTAGCAAAGGTTAGGCGACTCGACGCCTTGTGGGTTAATTCCAGACGTTCGCCTATATCCGCAAACAGTGCGGTATGTTCGCCCACTACATCCCCACCACGTACTGTTGCAAAACCAATAGTGTCATGTGCCCTTTCCCCCGTTTCGCCTTCTCTGCCATAAACGGCATGACTGTCGAGATCACGGCCTAACTTATCGGCTATGGCCTGACCAATGGCCAATGCAGTACCGGAAGGTGCATCTCGCTTAAACCGATGATGGGCTTCAATGATTTCTATATCTGCACTTTCACCCAATACCGCTGCGGCCTGCCGGACTAAATTCAACAATATATTCACGCCCACGCTGTAATTGGCTGCAAAGACAACGGGGATGCTGTTGGCGGCCTCGCGCAAATTTTCCAATTGTTTAGGATCAAGTCCTGTTGTGCCTACGACAATAGGTGTGTTGTGTGCGATACACCACTGCAGATTAGCTGCAAGTGCACCAGGCAGAGTAAAATCTATTACCACCTGAGGTGATTTTGCGCCATGACTCAGATCACTGTGTGTGCGCAGATCGCGCCTGCCAATGCCCGCCAGTTCACCGATGTCCACGCCCAGCATGCTGGAACTTGGCCTGACCGTGGCAACCGCTAATTCGGTATCAGGTTCATGGTCAATGGCTTCAATCAATACCCGTCCCATACGCCCGTTAGCACCGGTGATTCCAATCTGTAGCATGGCTGCACTCTTCAAAAAGCTCTGATATAAGTCAATTTTGCACCAATTATCAATCGATTGCAGTACTCATAACATGATAATGTCAGTGACCTATCTGACGCTGTAAGGATTATTGGCAACGATGTCTAAAAACACCCTGGTGTGGGATATCCCCACTCGTTTGTTTCACTGGTTATTGGTCCTGAGTCTCATTACACAATGGTTAACTGCAGAAGTGCTGGACAATATGGACTGGCACTTTTATATCGGCTATTTCACGCTGGGTCTTATCATTTTTCGTGTTGTCTGGGGTGTTATCGGCACCGCTCACGCGCGTTTTGCCGATCTCCTCTATTCACCCAAGAATATCATTGCCTACGCCAGAGGCGATAACAACTCGCCGTTTGCTGGGCATAACCCACTCGGCGGATTAATGGTGATATTGATGTTAGTGCTTATTGGCCTGCAAGCCATAACCGGTCTTTTCAGTAATGACGACGTCTTACATTCTGGTCCTTATTTCAGCAGCGTAAGCGAGGAGTGGCAGGAACGCATGCAAAGCTGGCATCACGACAGTTTCGATTACATTATTGCCGCTGTCGTCATTCACATTGCTGCAGTGCTGTACTACACCAAAGTGAAGAAGCAGAATCTGGTAAAGGCGATGTTTACTGGCAAAAAGGACGTACCAGCTGAACAAGGTATTAGTTCGTCAAGATTGCTATTAGCGGTGATTACCATCGCGCTCACAGCACTGTTTGTCTACTGGTTAGTAGAAGTCGCACCGCCAGAGCCGGCTATGGACTTTTATTACTAGTGATGCAGCTTTCCCCTGCCCCACTAACTATTGCCTCAGCAGATGGTTACGCATTAAAGGCACTTTATTACAGCAAGCCTGAATCGAACAGCATCCTGGTTATTGGCAGCGCGACAGGCGTACCGCAGGGCTATTACCGTCGATTTGCTGAGTATGCACTAGACACCGGATTTGACGTTATCACCTTTGACTATCGCGGCATTGGTCAATCAGCGCCGACCACGCTGAAAGGCTTTGATATCGATTACCGTGATTGGGCGCGGTTTGATTTGCAGGCGGTTGTCGACTATGCCGTCAGTCTCGGCAAACAGCTGGCATTCGTGGGACATTCCTATGGCGGTCAGGCGTTAGGTCTACTGTCAACGCCACACGTGTTTCGCGCCGCAACGTTTTTTGGCACCGGAGCAGGTTGGCAGGGCTGGATGCCCAAAATGGAACGCCTGAAAGTGTCATTGATGTGGAATGTGGTTGGTCCCGTGCTCACCCGCCGGCATGGCTTTCTGCGCTGGAGTAAGCTAGGCATGGGGGAAGATCTGCCGCTTGGGGTCTATCGTCAATGGAAACGTTGGTGCCAATTCCCTGAATTCTTCTTTGAAGACCCAGACTATGCGTATCTTATTGAGCAATTTGCCAAGGTCAGCATGCCCATCCGTGCGCTCACATCAGTAGACGACAAATGGGCATCACCTCGGTCCCGGGATGCATTCATGAAATATTACACTGGCAGTAATGTCAGTAATATCGACATTCATCCCAGAGATGTTGGGATGAAAAGCATAGGTCATATGGGGTATTTTCGCGCCGCGGCAAAAGCCCTGTGGGAGCAAGAACTGGCTTTACTTAACCTCACTGTCTTAAACGATTAACGCAAAGCCAGTAAGCGTTTTAATCTGCTTTATATATGTCGTGACAGCCTTTACACGACTTGAAGACATCACCAATGGCGGCTTTATACTGGCTTTCATCGCCAGACTTAGCCGCGCTCTGTAAGCCCTGGCCAGCTGACGTTAACGCGTCAATTTTTGACTGAAAGTCAGCACCTTTTTCCCAAATCTTGTCGAGCGCTTCGGTGTCGGTGTCAAATTCACGGGTATCCAGCGTAAAGTAATCAGCCATCATCAATGACAACTGCTCCAGACGCAGTCCATTTTTCTCCATTTGCGCCGTATCAAAGGGAATTTGCCCCTTATTCATTGCACCGATTGCACCCACATTACTGCGCACTAATTGCAATAGTGCCTGACGAAACTGGACCGCCGTATCTGCCTGTTTTTGATTGGCAGCAGGCTGCGCAATTGCCATACCGGATACCAAAACCGCAGCACATGCGGCAACACTCGCTAGTTTTCTCATTTTCTGTTCCTTCAATATTGATGGGCATTTTATGCTTTATGTTGCGTTAATACGTTTACTTTTACCAGTCGTATCAATCATTCAATTGGTAAAGAAATCTGCACCATCTTTGGCTAAAATTCATACGAATCGATATAAAGGTCACATTTTGCTTACGCGTATAATGCGGTTATTTAAACTTTTACTCACTCGTGGTTTTTTCATTACATGTTGGGCTTTTATTACTAGCAGCCATGCGAAGAACGAATTAAATCTCGCCTCCATAGAGTACCTTGCTGAACAGCAAGTCGGCATGATTGTGCTGGCTGAAATCTATAAAAAAATGGATGTAAAAGTCGCCATTACCCCGATGCCAGGAAAGCGTGCTGAAAAGGAACTGATGGCGCAGCGTGCAGATGGTGAAGCGATGCGTATATATACCTATGGTGAAGACGTGCCCACGTCGTTGCGTATAGAGCCGCCGTACTATTATCTGCAAACAATGGCTTTTGTTAAAAATGACAGAGACATCAATATTCCTGATGCCGATTCGCTTGACGGACTTCGCATCGCTATCGTGCGGGGTGTAAAGCACACCGAGAATATTACTGAAGGGTTAAGCAATGTTTACCCCGTTTCATCCACTGAGGCCATGTTCAGATTGCTGGAGCGCGATATGGTAGATGTGGCTCTGACGAATGACACAGACGGCCGATGGCACCTGCAAAAGATTGGGCTAGACGATACTATTCGAGCGACAGGCAAGCCTTTAGCTACCTTGCCGGTTTATCACTATCTGGATAAAAAACACCAAACCCTGGCCAACAGAGTTGGAGATGTCATTTCCAATATGCAGGCTTCAGGTGAATTAGATATCGTGATTGCCGGGGCGGAAAGACGGGTTATCACACAAATGTTGTCTTTGACTAAAGACTGAAGGGGAAAACCCCGCAACAGGTGCGGGGTGACATTTTGGTTGTGCGGGGTGACTTACAAGAGTTGGCCGGTCAGCTAGCCGGTCAGCTAGCCGGTCAGGTCATCGAAAAACTTTTTCACGCCGTCGAAAAAGCCTTTCTCTTTGGGACGATGTTTCGCGGCATCATCGCCGGAGCCCATCGACTCATCAAGCTGTTGTAACAATTCCTTCTGCTTGGCAGACAAATTGACCGGTGTCTCAATCACCACCTTGCACATCAAATCACCGACGCTACCGCTGCGCACAGACTTCACGCCCTTACCACGTAAGCGGTACATGCGTCCCGTTTGCGTTTCTGCGCCGATTTTCAATTTAACCTTGCCATCCAGCGTTGGTACTTCTATCTCTCCGCCCAACGCTGCGGTGGTAAAGCTGAGAGGTACTTCGCAATACAGGTTATTGCCGTCACGTACAAAGATAGGATGCTCTTTGACATGGACCTGTACGTACAAATCACCCGCTGGCGCGCCATGATCGCCAGCTTCACCCTCACCGCTTAGGCGGATACGGTCGCCAGTGTCCACACCCGCGGGCACTTTAACGGATAAGGTTTTGGTTTTCTCTTTACGGCCCTGACCATGACAGCTTCGGCATGGGTCTGAAATGATCTTTCCTCGGCCTGAACAGGTTGGACAGGTTTGCTGAACCGCAAAAAAGCCCTGACGCATCTGCACCTGTCCGTTACCGTGACAGGTAGGACAGGTTGTTGGCGTGGTGCCTTTTTTCGCGCCCGAGCCATCACATTCATCACACCCTACCAGAGTGGGTACGCGTATTTCGACAGATTTACCACGTACGGCTTCTTCCAGAGTGAGTTCAAGGTTATAACGCAGATCAGCCCCCTGACGCGCACGCGACTGTCGACCACGACCGCCGCCAAAAATATCGCCGAATACATCGCCAAAGATATCGCCAAAATCGGCACCACCGCTGAAACCTGCGCCGCCTCCACGGTTCGGATCGACGCCGGCATGACCGTAACGATCGTACGCTGCCCGTTTTTCATCATGGGTCAGAACTTCATAGGCTTCCTGGATCTCTTTGAATTTTTCTTCAAGATCCTTATCGCCCTGTGTTCTGTCCGGGTGATATTTCATGGCGAGGCGCTTATAGGCCTTTTTAATGTCGCGCTCACTGGCGCCTTTATCCACGCCAAGCACTTCATAATAATCTCGTTTCGACATACCGCTCGCTTTTCCTGCTAACCTTTACGCCACCCGCAGTGCGAATGGCAACATCGTTGTTCGTACTACACACAAAGGGCGCAACGCCATTCGCCGTTACGCCCAAGTGAACGAAGTATCCCCGCCCACAGGCGGGGCTGTCATCGACGTATTACTTCTTGTCGTCTTTCACTTCTTCAAACTCGGCGTCAACAACGTCGTCGTCTTTACCAGCGTTGCTTTGGCCTTCGTCTGCACCGCCAGCTTCAGCGCCTGCGCCTTCCTGAGCCGCCTTCGCCTGAGCAATTTCCATCAGCTTTGCAGACGCCTGGATCAGCTCCTGCGTCTTCGCCTCAATCTCGGCCTTATCTTCACCGCGAGCTGCCTTTTCAAGGGCCTCTACTGCTGCTTCGATTGACGCTTTGTCATCGGCTGACAACGCATCGCCGGCTTCTTCGATTTGCTTACGGGTACCGTGAACCATGCCATCCGCCTGGTTACGAGCCTGTACCAATTCCTCGAACTTCTTGTCCGCATCTTTGTTGGCCTCGGCATCCTGTACCATTTTTTCGATTTCATCCTCGCTCAGACCAGAAGATGCCTGAATAGTGATCTTCTGCTCTTTGCCAGTGTCTTTATCTTTTGCAGACACGTGTAGGATACCGTCAGCATCGATGTCAAACGTGACTTCAATCTGTGGTACACCGCGCGGTGCTGGACGAATACCTTCCAGGTTAAACTGACCCAGAGACTTGTTACCCTGTGCCTGCTTACGTTCACCCTGCAATACATGCACGGTTACCGCTGCCTGGTTGTCATCAGCAGTTGAGAAGGTTTGCGACTTCTTGGTTGGAATAGTCGTATTCTTCTCAATCAGCGCTGTCATCACGCCGCCCATGGTTTCGATACCCAGAGACAGTGGCGTTACGTCAAGCAGCAGTACGTCTTTCACATCACCGGCCAGTACGCCGCCCTGAATCGCAGCACCTACCGCTACGGCTTCATCAGGGTTAACGTCTTTGCGTGGCTCTTTACCGAAGAATTCGGTCACGTACTTCTGCACCAGCGGCATACGTGTCTGACCACCAACCAGAATGATGTCATTGATGTCACTTACTGACAGGTCAGCATCCGCCAGGGCTTGCTTAACAGGCTCAAGTGAGTTCTTGACCATATCTTCAACCAGTGACTCAAGCTTGGCACGGGTCACTTTGATGGTAAGGTGCTTAGGACCAGACGCATCGGCGGTGATGTAAGGCAAGTTCACTTCTGTCTGCTGAGCAGAAGAAAGTTCGATTTTGGCCTTTTCGCCCGCTTCTTTCAGACGCTGCATCGCCAGCGGATCTTTACGCAGATCCACGCCCTGATCTTTCTTGAATTCATCAACCAGATAAGTGATAACACGGTTATCAAAGTCTTCACCACCCAGGTGCGTATCACCATTGGTAGCCAGCACTTCGAAGGTGTGCTCGCCTTCTACTTCATCAATCTCGATGATTGAGATATCGAACGTACCACCACCTAAGTCGTAGACTGCAACGACGTTATCGCCTTTCTTCTTGTCCATACCGTAAGCCAGCGCCGCAGCAGTTGGCTCGTTGATAATACGTTTTACTTCAAGTCCCGCGATACGTCCGGCGTCTTTGGTTGCCTGACGCTGCGAATCGTTGAAATAGGCAGGCACCGTGATAACGGCTGCAGTGACTTCCTCGCCAAGGTAATCCTCAGCGGTTTTCTTCATTTTCTTCAGCACTTCGGCAGAGATTTGTGGCGGTGCCATCTTCTCGCCTTTCGCTTCGACCCAGGCATCACCGTTATCAGCCTTAATAATGTTATAAGGCATGATGTCGATGTCGCGCTGTACTTCTTTGTCTTCCCAGCGACGACCAATCAAACGCTTGATCGCAAACAGGGTGTTGTTAGGGTTGGTTACCGCCTGACGCTTCGCAGGCTGACCCACCAGGGTTTCTCCATCATTGGTATAAGCAATGATAGAAGGGGTTGTGCGATCGCCCTCGGCATTTTCGATAACTTTCGCTTTGTCGCCGTCAAGTACGGCAACACATGAATTTGTTGTACCTAAATCGATACCAATGATTTTACCCATTTAAGTGTCTCCAAAACGTCTTCCCACTCATAGTTGCTTTTTTAGTGGGGTTATTTAATTCGGTTTTCAATCTATTCGTAAAAAAATGTTGACTAAATTTTTGCCTAGGCCTGCGTATCAACGCCACCATCAGGTGCACGAGATACCATGACCATCGCTGGTCTGAGCAAACGACCATTCAGTTCGTAGCCTTTTTGCATCACTGCCATGACGGTGTTGGGCGCAACTTCGTCGCTTTCCTGCATGGACATCGCCTGATGCAACTCCGGGTTAAACGCCTCACCCTGCGGGTTGATGACTTTCAAACCAAATTTATCGATCGTCGATACAAATGATTTCAGGGTTAAATCAACACCTTCAAGTAGCGGTTTCACAACCTCATCATCTGCATTGGCAACCTGTAACGCGCGTTCCAGATTATCGATAACCGGTAGCAGCTCACCCGCGAACCTTTCCAGCGCGAATTTACGCGCCTTGTCCACTTCGGCCTCTGCCCGACGGCGGGCATTTTCCATGTCGGCGCGTGCTCTTAACACGCTGTCCTTTTGCTCTTCTACCTTGGCATTGGCTTCAGCCAATGCGGCCTCAAGCTCTGCAATACGCTCAATGTCACTGACGTCCTGCGCCCCGGCGTTTTCGGCATCAGCGTTTTCCACTGTCTGTGCAGTCTCAACGCTCTCCTGGGCAGGAATGTCTTGTTGTTGCTTGTCGTCGCTCATGACTCCTCCACGATATTGACAAGTAATTGGCATCAAGCGGCTTGAACTGACGCCAACGGTATATGGTTTTCGAATGAGCAAGAAAATGGGGTTAATAAAAATGAGATCAAGGGTACCCTCGCAAGATTTGTGGATTTTTCTTGCGGGGCACCCCAAATAAACGCTACGCAGTCTCTTTAAGGAGTCTTGCTGGCTGAATCGTCAACTGCTTAAACAGGTACACTGCGCCTGCACCGAACACCAGCGCAGACGACACAACGGCCACCGCAACACCAATCCAGTACACATCCAACACAAATATTTTGAGACGCAGGTGCAGTACCAGCCATGCAATCGACAACCCAAGCAGAATAGAAAATGCGCTCACGATAGTAGCCAGCAGCGCATATTCGATGGCAATGGCTCGGCGAATGTAGGAGATACGCGCCCCAATGCAATAAAGAATGATGGCGTGATAGCTTTGCTTGGAGCGGCCAGCCGCCATCACACTGGCAAGCACCATCAGACTGACAAGCAGGCTTACTGACGATATGGCGATAAGGCCATTGGTCCCCTTATCCAGTAGTGTCGATGCTGAATCAATCAAATCCTTTGTGCGCTCCGTGATGATGTTCGGGTAGGTTTTAGCTAATTGCATTTGTAACGTCAGCGCATCTTCATCCGTCATGTAGGCCGTGCCGACATAGGCATTGATGAAATCATCCAGTGCACCTTCAGACACAATGGCTTCAAACCAGAATCGGGTTTGGATCCCTTTCTGGCTATAAATGCCAGTCAGTAATCCGGTTCTGGATATGCCTTCGATGGTAAATGTCAGGGTGTCACCGGGCGAAAGCTGCATCTGCCCTGCCTCCCGATCTTCCATAATGAAGGCAAAATCAACATCAGCAATCGGACGTGAACCGCTATCAAATCCGGCATCCCACATGCTTCCTTCTACCAAACGGATCCCGTCGATGTTGCCCGCCAGATAGCTGAGTTTATGCTCGTCGCGGGCCATGTCCTGCCAGTCAATGTTGTTATCCTCAATGTTACGGATTGGCACGTTGTTAATGGATGAAACACGGCCTCGTACGTTGGGTGTCAGGGTAAGTTGTGATAACGACGGAAACGTCTTCGCTATCCGCTCAACATCAGATTTCTGCGCGCCAAGCACATCATATAGCACCAATGCCGGCGACTCCTCAGGTATGGTAGTCGACACCAGTCGTAACAGCGCGATGACAATCACCGAACAGGCAACGACCAGTGTTAGTGCAGTCCCCAGCGAAAGTAATGTAATACGCAGCGGCGTGCCCGGCCGATGCATATTTGACAACGCCAGACGTATCGCCGCATGTCGATATAACCACGGCCGCCTCTCCAGGTTTTTCGACAACCATCGCAATCCTGTAACGACACCTTCGAACAACACCAGACACAGGCCAACGGTGACAACAAACGCCA
This sequence comes from Aestuariibacter salexigens DSM 15300, assembly GCF_000429145.1. Taxonomy (GTDB): domain Bacteria; phylum Pseudomonadota; class Gammaproteobacteria; order Enterobacterales; family Alteromonadaceae; genus Aestuariibacter; species Aestuariibacter salexigens. The sequence continues at coordinate 177,471 of NZ_AUBH01000001.1, read as the reverse complement.
GCCCGAATAGCAGATTCGGTATAGCAATCAGTACAAACAGGATCAGCACGACTGCACACAGCAGACTGATAAGACGCCAGCCAACCGACGGCGTCTCATTGGTGACCTCGGTGGCGCGAAACAAGTGGGCCACATCAACGTTCAGCGCCCGTCCCAGAGCGGGCGATGCAAAGGTAAAGGCGGTGATCATGCCAAACAGCCATGAGGCTGCACCTGCCGTCAGTACGTCACTTATGTTCAATGCCACGGCGATGTCCTGCGCCAGTATGTTACTGGCGATAATGGCTAAACCACTGCCAACGACGACACCTATCAGCCCTGATGCGGCGGCGAGAATAGCAATTTCTGTGATATAGACCTGACCGATTCGCACATCGCGCAGACCGCATGCTTTCAACGTTGCGATAGTGGAACGCTTACTCTGCAAATAGACCGACACACTGTTAAACACCCCCAATCCGCCAATAAACAATGTGCTGAAAGCGACAATCAGTAACCCTGACGCAATCTGTGACAAACGATCAGCAATACGTCGGCTTCTGTCTTCAAATGTCTGAATTTCCCATTCTGTGTCAGGAAATTGAGCGATAAAATTTTCTTCCCAACTCGCCACATCCTGTTCGGTGCGAATTCGATATTCATATTCGACACGGCTGCCCTCCCGAATCAGCCCTGACTCATCCATCGCCTGTTCAGCAATGAGTACCGGTGCTCCGCGCCAATCTGCGCTAAGACGACGGTCTGGTTGTTCCAATACCAGGGCACGAATGACGACTTCCAACTCACCAATAAAGACTTTATCGCCTACAGCCAGGTTCACGCGCTCCGCTAAAACCGGGTCAATAGCCACACCCCACATCCCATTGACTTTCTGCAACGCACTACCCAGCGTTTGTGCCGGTTCAAGGACTAACTCACCGTACAAGGGATAGTTGCTATCTGTACTGAGCAGTTCGACCAGCACAAACTCATCATCTTGCGTACTCATCATGGTGTCGAGTTCTCGGGTCAGCGAAATATCGCCAGTGGTGCGAACCCACTCCAGTACTGACTCTTCAATTGCCTGACGAGATTCAACTTCCACGTCGCCGCCCATTAGCACACGGGTGTCCGATAACATCACTCTGTCCAGCATCTGATACATCGTGGTCGCGGCCATCACCAGACAGACACCAAACACCAGACATGCACTGAACAGCCACAGGCGGGCGGCACTCTGGCTGAGATCCTGATAGGCAAATTTTAACGGGAAGTTCATCTGCTTACCCCACCTGTAATTGACCTGATTGCAAGTGGAAGGAACGCTCGCACCGCTCGGCCAGGCGCATATCGTGAGTGACTAACACCAGTGTAGAATGCGTCTGTGCATGCAGATCAAACAGCATATCCGCAACCAGCTTGCCGGTTTTATCATCAAGGTTGCCAGTCGGTTCATCAGCAAGTATTAGTCTGGGCTGATGCACAAGCGCACGGGCAATAGCGACCCGCTGCTGTTCCCCACCTGACAATTGCCGAGGATAGTGATGGATGCGGTGACCAAGCCCTACTCTCTCCAGCATATCCTGAGCACGTTTTAGTGCATCAGGTACCCCAGCGATGTCCAGGGGTAACGCTGCATTCGCCAGGGCGGTAAGACTGTCTATTAAATGGAAGGACTGAAACACGATACCCATATTATCGCGCCTGAAATCTGCCAGTTGGTCGCGAGACATGTCTCTTAGAGTGTGATCATCGACTTTGATGTGCCCATTAGAAGGCTGTTCCAGCGCTGCGAGCAGTTGCAGTAGCGTGGTTTTGCCTGAGCCTGATGGCCCGACTATCGCCACTGTCTCTCCTCGTTGCATACTGAAGTTCATATTATCGAGTACACGCAAGACGTTACCCTCCTGTTCATACTCCATGGTGAGGTCCGCAACCTGAATCAATGTGTTCTCCCGAATGTTTTTACCACTCACATCACTACGCATGAAATACTGACTCAGACCACTGAAAAAGTCCTGCATCCACCTCGAAATGTGGTAGCGTATTCCTTTATTTTTCAGTCATCTGTGTTGCTATGTTCAGTTTGTGGACCGTCGCCGCTGTGGTTGTCGGTTATCTCGCGTTACTTTTCATCATTGCCTTCTGGGCAGATAAGCGCCAGCACTCTCAGCAACACCCCTATGTGTACTCACTTGCACTGGGCGTACACTGCACCTCCTGGGCGTTTTTTGGTACGGTCACACAATCTGCTCAATTCGGTTGGTCTTTGATCCCTACCTATCTTGGGATCATTCTGGTCATGCTGTTTGCCCAGCCGGTGTTACTGCGTATCGCTAGGCTATGCCGCCAGCACAATGTCAGTTCACTGGCTGACTTTATCAGTATTCGCTATCAACGCTCCTATGCACTCGCTGCCAGTGTCTCAGTGCTGTGCTTTATTGGTGTTATTCCCTATATCGCGCTGCAGCTTGATGCCATTACCAACAGTGTGTCACTGATCACCAACACTGATGCCAGGGCATCGGTAGGGCTTTACGTAGTTGCTATGATGGCCCTGTTCGCATTGTTGTTCGGCACCCGTACTCTGAGCCTGACCGACAAACACCCGGGTTTAATGCTGACGATCGCCTTTGAGTCGGTGGTCAAACTTGTGGCGCTATTGATTGTGGGTGGTTTTGCCGTGTACGGCATATTTGATGGGCTTATCCCCCTGTTAGCGGCGGCAGCAACTGAGCCCGCGACACGCGCAATACTGAGCGCAGAAAGTGCGCCACTGGTGTATATCAGCCACGTAGTCATGGGAATATGCGCGATGTTTTGCCTGCCCCGCCAGTTTCATATTAATTTCATCGAAAACAATGGCCCCACAGAAATGCGCACGGCGCGCTGGCTTTTTCCTATTTATCTGTGCCTGATGAGCGCATTTATCCTGCCTATTGCCCTGACCGGTTCATTAACTCTGGGCAATACCAACTACAGCTCGGATACTTTTACCCTGGCATTACCGGTGCATTTTGAAAACAAGTGGATAGCTATGATCGCCTTCATTGGCGGCATTGCAGCAGCCACCAGTATGGTCATCGTGGCGACCCTGGCGTTGGGTATTATGATTGCCAACAATTTGCTCACCCCCCTGCTGCTCGCCAGCCGCATTAAGAGACGAGATCGCACTGGCATGACCCCCGGCGGTGTGTTGCTGAGTCGCCGCCTGACCATCTTGGTGGTGCTGGCGATCGCCTATTTGTACTACCTCAACGTCAGTCAATCTGCGCCGCTGGTAAGTAGTGGAACCATAGCGCTGGCATTGTTGGCTCAGTCATTCCCGGCGCTGCTGTTTGGTCTTTATTGGCACAAGCGCAGCCGGGTCGCCGCACTGATCTCACTGCTGGTGGGTATACTGGGCTGGTTTACCTGGCTGCTATGGCCGAGTATTCGCTCCAGCTATTATTTCGATCCCGCTCCCACGGATTGGGATTTATCAAGGGGCTTTCTTTTTACGCTAGCATTGAATGCTGCCGCCTATGCGATTATCGCGTTGATAAGAAATAAAACCCAACGAGATCGCGTGCGTGATGAGACACCGCAGGCCAGCGGCCTGGCCATTAGAGTGTCTGACCTGACCCTGCTAGCCTCCCGTATCCTGCCCGCAGAAAGTCGCGCGGACATTGCCGATATTGGTGGTCAGGGCGTCGAACAGGCCTACGCCAGTCAATCATTGGTTGAGGAAGTCGAGAAGCGCCTAACCGCACATGTGGGAAGTGCTGGTGCCAGAATTTTGCTGTCCGCTATTACCGAACATCGCGATGAAGCTGTGCCCGATCTGGTGGAGTGGATGGAGGAAGCGAGAGACTCATTCCAGTTTAACCATGAGGTCTTACAATCCTCACTCGCGCACATTGAGCAGGGTATTTGTGTGGTAGACACACACCTTCGCATCGTCGCCTGGAATGAGCGCTATCTGGAAATGTTTCACTACCCGGAAGGTTTCGTGCAGGCGGGCAAGCCGATCGGTGACATCATCCGTTTCAACGTTGAGCGTGGTCTAATCCACTACGCTGAAGACAAAGAAGTAGAAGTCGCCAAACGTCTCGACTACCTGAAAAGCGGCAGTAAATATCGTTTCCAACGCACCCAGAAAGACGGCACGGTGATTGAAATCAGCGGCAGCCCGTTACCCGGTGGCGGGTTTGTGACCTCGTACAGTGATATCACTGAATATGTCAATATACAGGCGGCACTACAACGGGCGAAAGATGAGCTGGAGCAGCGCGTTGAACAGCGCACTGCTGAACTTAATGAGAGTAATCAGATGTTGGCCCAGGCCAAGCAGCAGGCTGAAGCTGCCAGTGCCAGTAAGACCCGTTTTCTGGCTGCTGCCGGGCACGATCTGATGCAACCGTTTAACGCGGCGACACTGTTCGCTGGTATGCTCGCGCAAAAAACCCGCCAGTCTGAACTTCAGGCACTGAGTGACGGCTTGCAGACGTCGCTCAACAGTGCTGAAGAGTTGCTGTCGATGCTGTTGGACATGACGAAACTGGAGTCTGGTGTACTGCAGGCAAATATGCAGCATTTTCCCCTGAATGACGTATTGGCCTCTCTGGTTGAAGAGTTTTCAGTCATTGCCTCGCAAAATCAACTCTCTTTGCACTTCGTGCCGACCAGTGTGTGGGTGAACTCAGACAGAAAGCTACTGCGCCGTATTGTGCAAAATTTGTTATCAAACGCCATTCGCTATACCCAGACCGGACATATTTTACTTGGCGTGCGACGCCGGAAAAGATACGCAGAGGTATGGGTCGCTGACACCGGGCCCGGTATTGCCAAAAGCCAGCAGCAAGAAATATTCAAGGAATTTCATCAGCTTGGTCATGAAGGCAATGAAAATGGGCTCGGCTTAGGACTCACGATTGTAGAGCGCATCAGCCACCTGCTTGATCACCCTATTGCACTGCGTTCAGAGTTAGGCCGGGGCACCTTATTCACTGTCTCAATTGAACGCGTGAGAGCACAAAAGACCAACGCAGTGAGCATATCTGGTGTCGATGAGCAAAAACCCATTCTGCAGGGCAAGCAGGTTTTGCTTATCGATAATGAGCCGCAGCTGTTGGCTGCCATGTCCAAACAATTGGGAGATTGGGGTGCCTTGGTCACGGCGGCGGATAGCATCGATACCGCGCTGCAAAAATGCCAGCACTGCCCTGACATTATGCTACTGGACTTTCACCTTGACCATGGGCAAACAGGCGTGATGGCAGCACATCAGTTGCGGTCCCATTTTAGCCACCCTATTCCCGGCATTATCAACAGTGCCGACCCTCAGGAGTGGGTGCGAGAACAGGCTCTTGAGGCAGATTTGCTGTTTTTACCCAAACCGGTCAAGTCAGCCGCGTTGAAACGAATGTTGCGAAAAGCGCTGGCTCACTGACGTTTCACCCGCTGAAATTTATGTTTTTTTATGCTCATATTGCCCAATTGGCGTACAATAGGCAGGAAGTCTAATGCTCCATGAGGAGTTCCTCACGTTTTATGGTGCAGTCTGTGCAAGGTCAAAATAGCGAATACGAACAACAGTTTCTGTCGGTGGTCAGTCAGTTTGCCATCGATATGCTGTCACTCAATACCGAGCATGATGTCGTCTGGCATTTAGCTAAGGAGGTGGTGGCCAATCTGAAACTGGTTGATGCTGTTATCTATCTGTACGATGAAAATCGCGACGTGTTGGTGCAAGCTGCAGCGTTTGGCGATAAAAACCCTAAAGACGAAGAAATACTCGCCCCTATCGAGATTGCCATCGGGCAAGGTGTAGTGGGTAAAGCGGCAGCGACACGAAAGCCCTTACGCATAGATGACTGCCGCGAATTTTCCGATTATATCGTTGACGATGCTGTGCGCCTGTCAGAGCTGGCCGTGCCAATGTTAGCCGGTGAAGAATTTGTGGGCGTGATTGATTCTGAACACCCTGAGCGCGCTTATTTCACTGACAAGCATGAACAGGCTTTAACTGCCGTTGCCTCTATCGCCGCAACGAAAATACTCAAGACGCGCACCATCGACACCTTGAAGTCGACAGTGCAAGAACTTGAGCACAACGTAAAACTCCAGGACACCCTGTTTGAAATTGCCGAGCTAGTCTACAACTCAGATTCACTGCTTGCGTTTTATCAATCGTTGCAGCGTTGTATTAATCGAATTACCTATGCGAAGAACTTCTTAATCGCGATAGAGGATACTGACACTGGCGTACTGAACTGCCCATATTACCTGGATGAATATGATGTCTTTGATGATGACTCTTCCATCAACATCAGCGAGCACCCCAGCATAACCGGTTATATCCTGCGCACTCAGCAAGCACTGCTGGTAAATAAAGCCGATATTCACCAGATGATGGACGAAGGCAAGTTTTACGTCGAAGGCACCATGCCTGAAGCGTTGCTCGGGGTGCCATTCGGCGATGAAACTATGCGCGGCGTGGTGCTGGTGCAAAGCTATAATGCCAGCGATGTATACAAGCCTACAGATACCCTGTTACTGGGGTTTGTCGCCAAGCACATTCACATTGCGCTCAAACGTTTGCAAGCCAAAGCAGAGCTTGAATTTATGGCTTTGCACGACCCACTTACACAATTACCTAATCGCTTACTGTTTTCAGACCGGGTTGAACACGCGATCAAATCCTTCGAACGCTCTCAGACCGGTATCATTGCCGTGATGTTTCTGGATTTGGATAAATTCAAGGCCATCAATGACAATCATGGACACCACATTGGCGATCAGATGCTGGTTCATGTCTCCGCTGCAATAGACAAGGTGATGAGAAAGTCAGACACCTTTGCAAGATTAGGCGGCGATGAATTTGCCATTCTACTGGAACGCATCAATGATAAAGAGGAAATCAGGAAAATCGGTCGCAAGATCATTGATGCAGTTGGCCAGACCATCACTATCGACGGCCGCGAGTTAAGCACGACTACCAGCATTGGCGTATCTACCTATCAGGGTCTGGATATGACCAGCGAGCAGCTTCTGATTGAGGCCGATGAGGCTATGTACCTCGCCAAACTGCAAGGCCGCAATAGAATATTCTTCTTCGACGAAAAAGGCGGAGAGCGACAAACGCGGTCGCACAAATTTGACGTTGAGTTCAGTCAGGCGCTTACCCAGCAGGATTTTAAACTTGTTTTCCAACCCATTATCAACCTGCACGACGACCAGATTATCGCCGCGGAGTCGCTCGTACGATGGCATCACCCAAATCTCGGCACGATTTACCCGGATGCCTTCATTGATGAACTGGAAACTAACGGACGTATTATCGACCTGGACATCTACGTGCTACGCGCGGCGATTGACTATCTAACAAAATTTCAAACCTTGTCGGATAGCAGTTTTCGCTTGTCGATTAACGTTTCCGGACTGGGATTTTGCTCGCAGGCCTTTTACAACGCTGTTGAAAATATCGCCGACACCTCACCAGACATTCTCCCTCATATGATATTTGAGATTACCGAACAGGGTCTGATTGAGAATTTTGATGATGCTACAGCAAATATGAAAAAATTCAGAAAGCTTGGCGTAAAAATCGCGTTGGATGACTTTGGGACCGGTTATTCGAGCCTGAGCTATCTGCACCGCTTGCACTTTGACTACATCAAGATTGATCGCAGCTTTATGACCGCTAAAGAAGATGACTCGTCTTCTGCGATTATCTTCGAGTCCATTATCAGTCTGGCGAATGCGCTACAAATCCACACAACAGCCGAGGGTATCGAGGAGCCTGAGCAATTAGCTCGGGTGCGTGAGTTGGGTTGTCACTTCGCGCAGGGATATTTTATTGGTACGCCGGTATCGGCTGACGACTTTATTTATCTTCTTAAACAAGGCAGCAAAAGCGCTTAATCAGATTCGTTCTGCATGTATTGCTTGTAAAGCACACCCGCCTGCGTGCGATTGATCACACCAAGCTTACGTAACACCGCCGAACTATGCTGCTTTACGGTAGATTCGGAAATATTCAGTTCATAGGCTATTTGCTTATTCAGCAGTCCGTCAGCCATCATCTTTAATACCCTGACCTGATGCGGCGTGAGTTTCTGCAGATTTTCTGCGAAGGCCGTTTGGGCCGGATCGTGCTGTTGCTCTACCTCTGCCTGTAACGCCTTGGGCAACCACTGTTCGCCGTCCATCACATGCTGAATGGCATGCGCGATCTCATCCAGTGGCGTTGATTTTGGAATGTAGCCACTGGCTCCCATGCTCATTGCTTTGGCAATAATGTTGGGGTTGTCTTGTGCGGACACCACAATGATCAGAATATCCGGATAATGACTGCGAAGTGCCAGCAATCCTGACAGACCATCGTTACCCGGCATATTTAAATCCAGAAACACCAATTCTACATCAGGATGCTCACGCAACATGGCCTCGGTTTCCTGATAACTGGAGGATTCCAGCAGGTCGCTGCCGACCATGGTGTGTAATGCCTGCACCATCGCACTTCTGAACAGTGGGTGATCATCGGCGACCAGCGCTTTAACCTGCATATTCTGTGTTTTCCTTATCCAATCGCGAACTCAATTCAATCAGCTTCACCAGTAATGTCAACGACAACTGCAAACAAATAAGGCGGCCGAGGCCGCCTTAGACTACACACACAATACTTACTTAATTACCAGAATCGGTAGCCAACAGTCAGATGTACCGTACGCGGGTCACCGTAATAGCCGATTAGCGTGGTATCACCACCCAGTCCAGGACCGTAGCTGCCATCTTCGTTGCGAGTTACGAAGTCATAACCACCGACCAGATATTCTTCATCGGTCAGGTTTTTGCCATGCAATCCTGCATACCACTGACCGTCTTCATGCTCCCATGTCACGCTGAAATTCAGCATACCGTAGCCGTCCTGCGCGATAAGATCGCTGGTTTCAAACAGGATGTAGTCATCGCGGTAATAGTAGTTCGCGTTAAATACAAAAGGCCCCATGTCTGATTCGAGCAGGTAAGTTGCGGCCAGGTTATAGGTAAACTCTGGTGTACTGGCCAGGCCAATCAGCGGTGGAATGGCATTGTTTTCAACGATTTCAAAGTCGATGTAGCCAATTGACGCGTTTAACGTCAGGTTCTCTGTTGCGACATAGGTAAAGTCAGCTTCAATACCATCTGCTTCAGTAGCCGCCGCGTTACGTAAACGCTGATCAAGTGCCGTCGGATCGTTACTGTTTCCTTCAACACCGATGTACTGACGATCTTTATGGTCATAACTGAACAATGTGATATTGGCACGCAGGTTTTCACCCCAATCACTCTTCATACCCAGTTCGAAAGAATCAACCACTTCTGGGGCAACGCCAGGCTCATTGATGGTAGCTCGAGGGTTAAACGTGCCAGACTTAAAGCCTTGCGAGTAAGACGCGAAGAACATCACATCATCACTGTACTGATATTCCAGGCCGAAACGAGGTGTGAAGCGCGACCAGCTTTCTACCGCAGGGGCATCAATTACGCCATCGCCATTGGTGTCAGTGCCCAGTACTGGCGGCACAATCTGATCGTTCGCAAATGCGGCATCAGGACGGTCATACCCGGGGATCCAGTCATCCTGCGGATAAACGTTAGCGAATACCAGACCGTTGTTCACGATGGCTTGCTTTTCTTCATCGGTATAGCGGGCACCCACTGTCATTGACAGCTTTTCGGTCAGGTCAAAGCTACCCTGCGCATAAACCGCCCAGCTTTCAGAATTGTTGCAACCAGTTACCTCACGGGTCAGGCCGGGTACGCCGAATGCTGCACGTCCGAGGAAGCCCAACACTGCGTCGAAGTTACCGCACGACTCGCCATCATAGAAATACAAGCCAGATACGAGCTTATAGCCGCCACCAAAGTAATTCGCCTGGAATTCATGGGTGGTATTTTCATCTTTATATTCGGCCGGTACATCGAAGATATCCAGCGCCGTATTATCAAAATCAATATTGGTTGGTGAATACCCTTCACGAGATGAACCAATGTATTTGATTTCTAAATCATCAGTAGCCGACCAGTTAACCAGCCAGTTGATGCCTTCCAGTTCAACTTTATTCCAGGTCGGTAAGCTGGTGTATGAATCGTAAACGCTGTCTGGCACCGGCGCGTCAGTTAACAAACTCGGCAGCAGACGATATCCGCCCTTGGCATTGGAATCGTCTTCGGTTTTGTCCCAGCCGACACGAATGAATAAATCATCAGTGGCCTGATATTCTAATGTTGCGCGGGCCGCCCATAGGTCTTTGTTGTAATTTTCACGGTCCTGATTTGGCAATGCAGATTGCAAATATTCGCCATAACCATCACGGTTCAGGTTGGCGTAGCCAAAACCAAAATACAGCTTGTCTTCTACCAGAGGGATCTGGCCGGTTACCTTCGCGTCACGCTGCGAATAACTGCCCACCGTACCTTCGATGTTAAAGTTGGTGTCACCAGTCATTTTCTTGGTCACATACTTAATGGCGCCACCGATGGTATTTTTACCGTAAAGTGTGCCCTGAGGCCCGCGTAGTACTTCAATTCGCTGTACATCAAGCAGGTCGAGTACGGCACCCTGAGGACGGGCAATATAGACATCGTCGATATAAATCCCCACGCCCGGCTCATAGCCCCATAGCGGGTCCTGCTGACCGACACCACGAATGAACGCAGTTAGTGTTGAGTTCGTACCACGTGACATTTGCAGTGTGGTATTAGGCGAAAACTGTTGCACTTCAGTAAGTACTGCAATGCCGTTTTCCTGTAATTCGGCAGCGCCGATGGAGGTAATGGCAACGGGTACTTCCTGCAGCGTTTCGACCGTACGACGAGCGGTAACTTCGATGCGTTCAAGCTTACCTTTCGCTTGTTCGTCGTCAGCAGCTTCCTGTGCAGTGGCCGGCAGAGCGACGGCCAGCGCACTGGTCACCGCCAGCGCGCACAATGAAACGGAAAAGCGATTTGAGTTCATAACGTGTCCCCAGATTGTGTTTATGATTGTTGTTCTGTACCCGACATGGAATACAGGTTCTGTGGTTTACGGTCAGGTATTGGTTAATTACTCTACTCAACATCGACAAACCCGTATGTAGTACCATCGTACTATGGGCTTTATTGGGCGCTTGCAACACAATTCACAACGTCTGATGGTCTGCGGTCACAGCAATCAGCCACATTCAGTCACGTGCTGCAAGGCACCCTGAATGTATAATAATAAGGAATAATAACGATGCTAAGTCTTATCGGGCTTGTTGGCGGCCTGGCTCTGCTGATTATCCTTACCATACGGGGCATGAACCTGTTCATCGCTGCACCACTTTGCGCGCTCATTGTTGCGCTGACCAGTGGACTACCCGTTTTTGTTGGCGACAACAACTTTGTGGAAACCTACATGAGTGGGTTCTCCGGGTTTATCGCAGCGTGGTTCTTTATGTTCCTGCTCGGGTCGCTGTTCGGCAAGTTTATGGAAGATACAGGTGCAGCAGATTCTGTCGCCCGGTGGATTGTCGACAAGATTGGTTTTCAGCGCGCTGTACTCGCGGTTGTGCTTGCCTGTGCCATTCTGACCTATGGCGGTGTAAGCGTGTTCGTGGTCGCATTTTCCGTTTATCCAATGGCGCTCAGCCTGTTTAAAGATGCCAATCTGCCGCGCCGCTTTATTCCGGCAACGATGGCGTTTGGTTCTGTTACCTTCACTATGACTTCTGCCGGCTCGCCGGAAATCCAGAACTGGATCCCGATTAAATACCTTGGCACCTCTCCATTTGCTGCATGGGAAGTGTCGTTTGTGGTGGCCGTATTTATGGCTCTTTTCGGTTATTGGTGGCTAAAACGCATGATCGGAAAAGCAGTGAACAACGGCGAAAAATTTGAACATCGCGCCGAAGATCCCGACATTCCGATGCGAGACTACCCTCACCCACTGACCGGTATCATTCCACTGATGGTAGTATTAGTGCTGTCTTTTTCACTACACGAAGCGTTAGCACAACTCGCCTTAATAGTAGCGCTGGGCGGTGGCGTATTGGCGTTAATGCTGATTAATTTCCAGTACTTCCACAACCTTCCCAAAGCAGTCAACCTTGGTACCACGGGCGCCCTCGTGGCGATTGGTAATACCGCTGCCGTGGTTGGCTTTGGCGCCATCGCTAAAAATACCGAAGCGTTTCAGGCCACGGTGGATGTGATGACCCATTTGCCCGGAAACGAATTGATCGGAGCTGCCGTGGCCGTGACGGTTATCGCTGGCCTGACGGGCTCGGCATCGGGCGGACAGGCCATCGCCCTGCCCCTGATTGGGCCCCATTACATGGACCAGGGTGTCGACCCGGAAGAACTACACAGAATTGTGTCAATCTCCTCAGGTGCACTGGATTCATTGCCACACAACGGCTATGTGGTAACAACCATTCGTGCCATTTGTCATGAAACCCATCAGGCGGCTTACTGGCCACTGGCTGCACTCACTGTGGTAGTGCCTGCCATCGGACTGACCATGGCCATCACCCTGTTCAGCTGGTTTTAGAGGATTCAATATGAAATACCATTATCTGTTCGGCGCCAGCGCCCTGCTTTGCGCCAGTGCCGCGGCTGAACTACCTGACATGCAGCTCGATATCGAGCAGGTAACAGTGTCAGGATTATCCAGCGGTGGCTATATGGCGACCCAGTTCCATTTAGCCTACGCAGATTGGGTGTCAGGTGCGGCGATCATTTCCGCGGGCCCCTACCCTTGTGCCAGAAACAGTATCACTACAGCACTGAGTCAATGTGTAAATAAGGTTGATGGCGACCTAGATGTTGCCGCGTTAAGTGATATGGCGGCAAGTTGGGCCGCCGAGGGAAAAATTGCCCCGCTTGAGGCGCTCAAGGGAGACAAAGTCTGGCTTTTGCACGGTACTATCGATGAGCGCATTATTGAACCGGTATCTGACGCACTGACTGAGCAATATCGCAACTGGGCCGGCGCTGAAAATGTTGTTTACGTTAACGACAAACCGTTTTCACACCACTTCCCGACAGAAACCAGTGGACACGCTTGCGATGTCTCAGAAGCACCGTTTGTTGGCGCCTGTAATTATGATGCAGCGGGCAACTTGCTCAGCCACCTATACGGCGAGCTGTACGGCGAGCTAAGTGCCCCTGCCGAAACACTAGGCGGTACACTGTATAGCTTTGACCAACAGCAACTGGGTGGCGATGCTGCTGCCAGTCTGGCGGATGAAGGGTTTGTATATATTCCTGAGTCTTGCGTACAAGGGCAGACGTGCAAAGTGCATATCAACTTTCACGGCTGCAATCAGTTTGCCGAGGTTGTAGGCGATGAGTATGTGCGATTAAACGGACTCAATCGCTGGGCCGACAGCAATAATCTTGTGGTGCTGTATCCGCAGGCAAAAGCATCTATGTTTATGCCGTTAAACCCACAGGGCTGCTGGGACTGGTGGGGCTATACATCGGAGCACTACGCCACCGCAGAGGGCGAACAACCCCTGGCAGTGAAAACCATGGTCAATAATCTGGCGAAGAAATGAAGAACAAGCAATGAAAAACCGAACACTTTTTATTACCGGCGGTGCCAGTGGCATCGGCAGAGGGATAGCTGAATATCTGGGCAAACAGGGACACCGCGTGATCCTCGCTGATATCAATCAACAGGCCGTCGAACAGTGCGCTGAAGAACTTAGTCAATCAACAATTGATGCAAAGGGCGTGTGTCTGGATGTCTGTGACGCCCAACAGGTGGAAGCACTGCCTGAGGTGTTGAATGAACCCGTTGACGTCCTTATCAACAATGCCGGCATCCAGCACGTATCTAAGCTGGAGGACTTTCCCGCTGCGCAGTGGCAACGCCTGATCGATATTATGCTTGTTGCGCCAGCGCTGTTAACCAAGGCTTTTCTACCTGGCATGCGGGCCAACAACTTTGGCCGCATAATTAATGTCGGCTCGATTCACTCAGTCATCGCTTCGCCCTATAAATCTGCTTATGTGGCGGCAAAACATGGTTTACTCGGTTTTGCTAAGACAGTGGCACTGGAAACCGGCGACTGCAACGTCACCATCAATACGTTGTGTCCGGCGTATGTTAAAACTCCGCTGGTTGAAAAACAGATTGCTGCGCAGGCTATTGAAAATGGCATCAGCGAAGAAGATGTCGTTAACAAAATCATGCTTGAACCAATGCCCAAAAAGGCCTTTATCGAATTCGACGAGTTAGGCGGTAGTGCAGCGTTCTTAATCAGTGACGCTGCACGTAACATCACCGCGCAAACTATGATTTTGGACGGTGGCTGGACTGCACGATAAGAAATTGTCTGACAAGATTAGCCTCTACCCCATGACTTTATCCTGAAAGGCTGGCTATACTGGCGTCATACATTCACCCGGTTAAGTCTTTAATTCATGGCGTACCAAACTGTTGGACTGATTGGCAAACCTGCTCATTCGGGAGCAAGCGAGACGCTCAATGCGCTGCTGGTGTACTTACAGCAGCGTAACTGCACCATTCTAGTCGAAGAGCGGGTCGCACAGGAGCTCAAAGGCAACGGATTTGACGTATGCGATTTGGTTAACATTGGCAAACGTGCCGACCTGGCGATTGTCGTCGGCGGTGATGGCAATATGCTTGGCGCGGCGCGCGTGCTGTCTCGTTTTGATACGCAAGTAGTTGGTGTCAATCGCGGCAATCTTGGGTTTCTGACCGATATCCATCCGGATAATATCGCCCAGCAGCTAGACAGCATTTTCGAAGGCGAATGTCATTTTGAGCAGCGTTTTTTGCTCGAAGTCGAGGTGTATCGGCACGAAAAGCTGAAAAGCACCAGCTCGGCCGTGAACGAAGTAGTATTGCACCACGGCAAGGTAGCGCACATGATGGAATTCGAAGTTTACATCGATGACAACTTCGTCTTCAGTCAGCGCTCTGACGGACTGATTATTGCGACACCAACTGGATCTACAGCCTACTCTCTGTCTGGCGGTGGGCCAATTCTTACCCCAAACCTTGATGCGTTGGCGCTGGTACCGATGTTCCCGCACACGCTGAGCAGTCGTCCCATCGTGGTTGACGCCAATAGCATGGTCAGGATCAGAGTATCGAAGGAAAATACCGACAGCCTGCAGGTCAGCTGTGATAGCCATGTCG
Organism: Aestuariibacter salexigens DSM 15300; assembly: GCF_000429145.1. Classification (GTDB taxonomy): domain Bacteria; phylum Pseudomonadota; class Gammaproteobacteria; order Enterobacterales; family Alteromonadaceae; genus Aestuariibacter; species Aestuariibacter salexigens. Next base: position 162,332 of record NZ_AUBH01000001.1, on the reverse strand, counting down.
TACTGGCGGTAATGCCAGGTGATGAAATTCGCATCGGTAAAAATCCCGACAGGCTGTCCTTAATTCACCCCAAAGATTACAACTATTTCAACGTGTTACGCACAAAGCTTGGCTGGGGCAGTAAGCTTTACTAACAAAGATCTTTACACAACAATAAAACTGTATATATTACCAGTTACTGTATATTTAGACATATGGTGGCTCCATGCTTCTTCATCTGGCAATCCGCGACTTTGCGGTGGTAAAACATCTCGATCTTGACCTGCAAAAAGGCATGACAACTATCACCGGTGAAACCGGTGCGGGTAAGTCAATTGCGCTCGATGCGCTAGGTTTGTGTATGGGAGACAGGGCTGAAGCCAGCATGGTACGCAAGGGCGCAGCCAAAGCAGAGATATGCGCCACCTTTGATATTACCAAAAACCCCGCTGCACAAAAGTGGATTGCAGAACAAGATCTTGGCGCTGATGATGAGTGTATGATCAGACGGGTCATCTCCAGCGAAGGACGTTCAAAGGCGTACGTAAACGGTACACCTGTGGCATTACAACAGCTAAAGTCCCTGACCCAGTCACTGATTTCCATCCATGGCCAGCATGCCCATCAGCAGCTACTTAAACCTACAATTCAGCGCCAGCTGCTGGACGATTATGCCGATAACCACAACAGCCTCAGTAAGCTTGCTGTGCTGTATGGCGAGTTGCAAGACGCCAGACATCGTCTTGATACACTGAAACAGGAAGCGCAGCAGCGTCTCGACAGACGTAACCTGCTCACTTATCAGGTTGAAGAATTGGATGAATTTGCCCTGCAGGAAGGCGAATTTGAAGAGCTGGAAAAAGAGCATAAGCGCCTCAGCAATAGTCAGACTCTGCTCGAGCAGGCACAACGCAGTTTTTATCAACTTTATGAGGCTGATGAGGGCAATGCACTGGGAGCAGTACAGCAAAGCCTGGATCAGCTAGAAGAACTGCAGGAACATGATGAATCTCTGGTTCCCATTGTCGACATGTTACGTGAAGCGAGTATTCAAATAACTGAAGCAAGCCATGAACTTCGGGATTATTGCGAACAGCTTGATATCGACCCAATGCGCATGCAACAGGTAGAATCCCGCTATACCAAGGCCCTCGAGTTGGCCCGTAAGCATCAGGTCAAAGCAGAGCAGCTGGCCGCACTGCATAAACAACTTGTTGACGAATTGACGCAACTGCAGGGTGACGAAGACGCACAGGAAGCACTTGAGCAGCATATTTCAGAGTTACAGAGCGCCTACATATGTCAGGCGAAGGCATTAAGCGAAAACAGAAAGCAAGCGGGCGACAAACTTTCTGAGGCAATTCAGGCGCAAATCCGCAAGCTTAATATGCCAGACGCCGTATTTTCGATTGATGTGTGTTTTGCCCCTGAATTACCTGCGTCGCGCACCGGTCAGGACAATATTCTATTTAAGGTATCGGCGAATCCCGGCCAACCGGTTGAAACGTTGGATAAAGTCGCCTCCGGAGGTGAATTGTCCAGAATTGGGCTGGCTGTTCAGGTCTTGAGCAAATCCAAGCACTCTATCCCCACCATGATTTTCGATGAAGTGGATACCGGCATCAGTGGTCCAACGGCGTCGGTGGTTGGTCAGCTGCTCAGAAGCTTGGGAGCATGCAGTCAGGTGATTTGCGTCACCCACTTGCCTCAAGTCGCCGCGCTGGGTCACCAGCAAATGTTTGTCACTAAGTTTAGCGACGGTGAAACCACCGAAACCAACATGATGCGCTTGTCGGAGAGTCAGCGAGTGGAAGAACTCGCCAGATTACTGGCCGGTGACACACTGACAGAATCTGCACTCGCTAACGCTCGAGAGTTGCTGCACCAGCACATGAACTAATTTCTGATTGAACGGTCATACCCAGCTGAGTTAGGATGCGTGCCTGACGCGTCAGGCGGTTATTCGAAAGCAGTAAATTAGGGTATAGAAATTACATGAAGAAGTGGTTGCAGTGCGGTGTTGTTTTAGCGTTTGTTTTTGTGTCCAGTGCCTGTAGTAGCTGGATCTATCGCATTGACATTCCACAGGGAAACTTCCTTGATCAGAAAGACGTTGACCAACTGCGTATCGGCATGAGCAAAGAACAGGTGGTTTACGTACTCGGCCACCCAGTCATCGAAGACAGCTTTAATCAGGATACCTGGTATTACATCTACGACATGAAACGCGGCATGCGCGTGCGTGGCGAAGACGTACGCAAAGAACTGTTCATCAAGTTTGATCGCGACAAGCTTGCTGCTGTCGAAGGCGATTTTGAGTTACATGAAGACTTCAACATTCCGCTTGACCAATAACACATATTTTTTTGTGTAAAGGGGGCGCTCACTGGCGCCCTTTTTTGTGATCGCGATCAAGTTACCCTGATTCCCTTAACCACAGTCCTTCTCGCTTTAGATATGCTGTAAAAAAAGGAGACAGCATGCGCGATTCACAACCTCAATCCACCTATACAGGTGACAGCAGCACCAGTATCCAGAATGACTTGACCTCAATATCAGAGCTTGCAGCTGCTGAACACCTTTCTTTGTCCGAACGACGGCACGATCCAGCGTTCATCGCTGAGTCGTTTCGCTCGGGGGAATACCCTTATCGCACTAAAGTGTCCCGTCAATTTTATGAGTCTCATAAATACAGTCTTCAGGTAGAGCTGTTAAAACTGCAAAAGTGGGTCAAAGAAAGTGGTGAAAAAGTCGTCATTTTGTTTGAAGGACGTGACGCCGCCGGGAAAGGCGGCACAATTAAGCGCTTTATGGAACATCTTAATCCTCGTGGTGCCAGGGTTGTCGCTCTTGAAAAACCCACCGAAGAAGAACGGGGACAATGGTATTTTCAGCGTTACGTTAAACATTTACCAACGGCTGGCGAAATCGTGTTGTTTGACCGCTCCTGGTACAACCGGGCCGGCGTAGAGCGCGTCATGGGTTTCTGTGAACCTAACGAGTATCTGGAGTTTATGCGTCAGGCACCAGAGCTGGAAAGAATGATGGTCAGAAGTGGCATTCGCCTTTTTAAATTCTGGTTTTCAGTGACGCAGGAGGAACAGGAAAGACGTTTCAACAAACGCCAGACAGACCCGCTCAAACAGTGGAAGCTTAGCCCTATCGACAAGGTTGCCATGCAAAAGTGGGATGACTACACCGAAGCCAAAGAAGCGATGTTTTTTTACACTGACACGGCTGATGCCCCCTGGGTCGTCATAAAATCAGATGATAAAAAGCGCGCAAGGCTGAACTGTCTGCAGTATTTCTTAAACGAGCTCCCCTATCCAAATAAAGATTCACGTATTGCGCGTGCTCCCGATCCGTTGATCGTTGGCCGGGCATCTTCGGTCATCGACCGTGACCAGCACATTCTTGGCAAAGCACTGCATCCTGAATTGAAGAAATAATCCAGATTTTAACCGTCCCCCTAACGGTGGTCCATGTGGACCGCCATTTGGCGTTTTTGATAGACTTCAAATATATCCTCTATGCGTTCAGGCACATTTAATTAATGAAGTTTGTATCATTCAATATTAATGGCATTCGTGCCCGGTTACACCAACTCACAGCCCTTATCGACAAGCACCAGCCAGATGTCATCGGCCTGCAGGAAATTAAGGTTGATAACCCACAATTTCCTGTTCAGGAAGTGCAGAATATGGGTTATCAAGTCTATTTTCATGGCCAAAAGGGCCACTACGGCGTTGCGATACTGAGCAAGCGTGAGGCAGTTAACGTCAGCTATGGCTTCCCAACCGATGATGATGACGCCCAGCGCAGAATGCTCATCGCGACCTTTGTTGACGATAAGGGCGAACAGCTAACCGTATTAAACGGGTATTTCCCACAGGGCGAAAATAGAAGTCATGAGACGAAATTTCCGGCTAAGCAGAAGTTTTACAGCGATCTGATGACCCATCTCAACACGCATCATCATCCAGATGATCATGTGGTATTGATGGGTGATATGAATATCTCGCACACAGACCTTGATATTGGTATCGGCGAAGACAATAAGAAACGCTGGTTACGCACTGGCAAGTGCAGTTTCCTGCCGGAAGAGCGAGAGTGGCTAAATACCGTCATGGACTGGGGCTTCGTAGACAGTTTCCGCCAGTTACACCCTCAAACAGACGATCAGTACAGCTGGTTTGATTATCGCTCACGTGGGTTTGACGATAATCGCGGACTGAGAATTGACCTTATTCTTACCACCCAGAAGTTGGCCAGTACGTTGACCGATGCAGGTATCGATTATGAACTTCGTGGTATCGAGAAGCCCTCTGATCACGCCCCCATCTGGGCGACCGTAGCCTGATGATGGCAGACATGACACTTTTACAAATCGTGTCATTGCTGCTGTTTGGTGGCTTGCTTACTGCTGTTGCCAGACAGATTGACTGGCACCAATTTCGAGTCAATAAGCACACCCAGCATCTGGTGTTTGGCGCGTCCGCATCAGTATTCTTTTTGTGGCTATTTCGAGCGGGAATTTATCAGGGACTCGATGTCCATTTTTTATGGCTGACCGCTCTTACGCTGATGCTCGGTTTCAGAATGGCAGTCGTCAGCGCGTCATTAGCTTTACTGGGGATCACACTGGTCGGCAAGGAGAGCCTCACCATGCTTGGGGTAAATGGTCTGCTGGGAGTTCTCACCCCAATCGGTTTGAGTTACCTGATTTACATTTTGTCGTTCCATAAATTACCGCGTCATTTCTTTGTGTACATCTTTGTCTGCGCATTCTTCACTGGGGCGCTGATGATCGCACTGAAAATGGCACTGTTAGGCAGTTTTTATTTTCTGGACGGCGCACATAGCTGGACGGTTGTGCAGGACAACTATCTTGTGCTTATTCCGCTTATGCTGTTTCCGGAAGCCATGCTGAATGGCATGACCATGACACTACTGGTCATTTACAAGCCTAGCTGGGTGTATACGTTTTACGATAAACACTATCTGGAGAAGAAGTAGGTTCTTCGGTATTGGAGGTCCCCTCTTGCGAGGGGACGACGTGAGTGCTCTGGGACGACGAGAATGTTGTTTGGGATTGCGTCAGTGGAATAGAGAGACCTGATACTTGAAGAAAATAATCGTTAATTAAAACAAATCTAGGACGTTCGCCAGATCGGTTTTACCTTCTCTGATCTCTTCTTTTGTCAGACCTGACAATTCATGCGGGAACACCAGCCACTCATCTGATTCATGCACGAAGTAATGAGGCACGATATCGGTTTTATTATTTTTCGGTTTATACCAGGGACAGGCAATACGCACGTCGTGAGGCATGTTTTTGCGGGTCTGCTTTTTGACCTGCTTGATAAGCGCATCAACGCTGCGTCCTGAATCAAACACGTCATCAACGATAAGCACACTGTCTTCCGCGTTAGCGTTTTCGATCAGGTAATGCAAACCGTGTACACGGATCTCTTTTGACTGCTTATTAATGCCGTAATACGAGGAAGTTCGCACTGCGATATGATCAGTGGGAGAATCCATGTACTCAAAGTATTCCTGCACCGCGATACCAATTGGCGCGCCACCTCGCCAGATCCCAACAATGAAATTAGGTCTGAAACCATCCTTGTAAACTTGTGATGCAAGCCTGAATGAATCTTCAAGCAGTGACTGAGCGCTTATAAAGGTCTTTTGCATAGTATTCCCCAACCGGCTAAGGGCTGCGTAGTATAATGATGGCTATTCATAGCGCAACACCTGTGCGGGCGCAATTTTTACTGCTTTATACGCCGGATACAGGGTCGCCAGGAAGCACAATAACGTCGATGACAATGTCACGGTAACAATCTGATGCCATTGCACATCTATCGGTAACCCTGAACCATTGGCATCTAATGCTATGGGCGAGCCGGCCAGAGCAAGGATGTTATTAAGCTGACTGACCAGCAACAATCCGACTATCAAGCCAAACAATGCGCCTTTCAGCCCGTTATAACAGCCGTTGATTAAAAAGATGGCCATCACCCTCTCACGGCTCATGCCCTGCGTCCGTAGAATCGCGATGTCGCTTTGCTTCTCGGTCACCACCATGACCAGCGCTGACACAATATTAAATGCGGCGACGGCAATCACCAGAATAAGCATCAGCGCCATCATATTTTTTTCCATCTTAACGGCGTCGAATAGCGGTCCCTGCCGGTCACGCCAACTCACATAGTTAATGCTCTGTCGGTCAAGGTACTGGGTAGTAGTTTGATAGTCGAACGCATCATTAAGATAGAGGCGTGACTGTTGCACCTTCTCAAGTGGTGAGCGCAGCAGGCGGGCAATGTCAGCAAGGTTGGCGAGCACCACTTTGTCATCGTATTCCGAACCAATGTCATAAATAGCGGATACGGTAAATAAGCGCTGGCTGGGCAGTCTGCCAAAGGGCGTAAAAGTACTGGCACTGGCACTTATTAATCGCACCTGATCACCAATATTCAGTCCTAGCTTAGTGGCAAGTCGTCGTCCTATAACCAGATGATACTGACCCACTTTCAGTGAATCCAGCTGGCCGGCCACCATATGTTTTCGCAATAAATCAAAGGGCGGTGTCTGCTGCACTTCCAGCCCCTGGATCATGACACCTTGTAAGCCACTTCGAGACTGCAATACGGCTTCTGTCTCAATGTACGGCAAAACATCACTGACATGATCTGATAATGGCTTTTCAGTTATATCAGGAACCTGTCCGGCGGTGGTTACCACGTGCGGCATCAAACCCAGTATCCGCTGCTTAAGCTGTGCTTCCAGACCGTTCATCACAGATAATGATGTGATCAACGCAGCCAGTCCAAGCGTAATCCCTGCGACTGAAAAACGATTGATAAACGAAATAAAGCTGTTGCCTTTACCGGAGCGCGCATAGCGCAACCCAATAAATGCCGACACGGGAGTGAACATCATCGACCGTCGATATGAAGTATTAAGCTCTGCGCATAATACGTGTAAGCTTAAGTGGTAACAAGCAAACTCAGGACACCTATGGCAGACGCAGACAGCCCTACTCTGGCAGAGAAACAACAGCAGTTTTCTGAATATTTCATGATTGCGCATTCGCTCAATGTCAATGTAAAGCTGTTGCCTGATGATTTTATGATGCCCAGCCTGGCGGGAATGGAAGCTTCCATGCCTTATGCGTTTCGTATTGCCAGCGAGCTTTCCGAAGTAGAGAGTAAAGCACTACGACCTCTGCGCGGACTGGCCGATCATGCTCAGGAACTGGTGGATTTTTTGAATCATCAGTCACGCAAAATTGACCTCATCATGTCCTATATTCTACAACAGCAAGACGACGAGGACGCGAGGTTCACCACAGTTCGCTTCGGTGGGGGTGGTTTGGTTGTAGATAGTGCCACGGCCATAGAAATAGGCAGCAAAGCCGAGCTTAAAATTTTTCTAACTCAGGAAGCTTCTGCGGTATACTGCCTTGGCGAAGCGATAGGCTGTGAAAGTGTCGACGAACGTTTTCACGTCAGCTTCATTTTCAATCGGATCAGAGAGCTAGATCAGGAACTGCTGGTACGCGCCAGTCTTCATCTTCAAACACAGCAATTACGACAACGTTCCAAGCAGGACGGTGGTCTTAACGAGTAATGACAACAAGCAGTATTTTTTCTCCGACATTGCCGCGCATCGCCGCGCCGGCTTCGCAGACATCGTCACCCTCCATCGCCGATCACCAGCATTGGTGTAATCTGAAAGGTGGCAGCATGGCGCTGGCTATCGCCAATGGCGTGACCGCCCATGATGGCTCCGTTGTGCTGGTCACGGCGGATACCCCGACAGCAATTAAGCTTGAACATGACATTGCGTTTTTTCTGGAAGGCAAGGTACCCATCACGTTATTTCCTGACTGGGAGACCCTGCCCTATGACCATTTTTCGCCCCATCAGGATATCGTTTCACAGCGACTGGAAACCCTGTATCAGCTGACGACCGACCAGCACAGCGTGGTCATCGTACCCGTTAATACATTGATGCAGCGGCTTGCGCCAACTGACTATCTGGGAAAATATCTACTGTTCCTGAAAACCGGCCAACGTCTGAACATCGAGGCATTTCGCAGAAAATTGGAGCGTGCTGGCTATTTGCACGTCAGTCAGGTTACCGGACACAGCGAATTTTCGGTACGTGGCAGTATCATCGATTTATTCCCGATGGGCTGCGATGAGCCTTACCGTATTGACCTGTTTGACGATGAAATAGAAAGTATCCGGTTGTTTGACACAGACAGCCAGCGTTCTGGCGACAGTGTTAAGGAAGTACGTTTGCTTCCAGCGCGTGAGTTCCCTACTGACAAAGATGCGATCAGTCAGTTTCGACAGCGCTATCTTGAACGGTTTGACAACATTACCTCTCAGGATGCCATTTATCACGAGATCCACCGCGGCTCACTACCCAGTGGTATCGAATATTATCTGCCGCTGTTTTTTGAACAGACTGCAACCTTGTTTGACTATCTGAGCGACAACACGCTGTTCATGCTGCATGGCGACCTAAAACACGCCTGCGAATTTTACTGGGCCGACCTTAACGAGCGCTATGAACAATACCGCTACGACAGTAATCGTCCTCTGTTGCCGCCAGCAGATCTGTTTTTGCGTTTTGAAGAGCTTTTTGCCCAGTTAAAACACTGTCCACGTATTTCACTGAGCAGCGAGGCTGAAGAGTCAAAACCTGGCCATCATCTGTACGCCACTGAGCGGGTTGAGGGCGTCACGTTTAATGCGCGCCTGACATCACCACTGCAAGGTCTGAAAACCCGATTGGCCGAGATATCAGAGCAACAGGGACGAACACTGTTTTGTACCGAATCGCAAGGGCGTCGTGAAAACCTGCTTGAGATACTGGCAAAGTCTGGCATCAAACCCAAATTGTTCGACACCTTTAGCGACTTTATCGGCAGTCAGGAAAGCATAGGCATCACCATAGGGCCGCTCGAGCATAGCTTCATGCTCAGCCAGCCGGACGCGCCACTGCTGGTTGTTACAGAGACCGAGCTGCTTGGCCACAAGGTCAGTCAGCGACGCTTGCGGGATAAGCGTCAGGCTACCGATGAAAATGCGGTGATCCGCAACCTGGCAGAGCTCGCCGTTGGCCAGCCCGTAGTGCATCTTGATCACGGTGTGGGTCGCTACCTTGGCCTGCAAACACTGGACGCTGGCGGCGTCACTACTGAATACCTGTGTATTGAATATGCCAAACAGGCAAAACTCTATGTGCCGGTGTCTTCATTACACCTTATTAGCCGCTACACCGGCGGTGATGTTGACCATGCGCCATTACACCACCTGGGCAACGATACCTGGGCAAAGGCCCGCAAAAAAGCGGCCGAAAAAGTGCGCGATGTCGCCGCCCAGCTTCTGGATGTGTATGCCAAGCGCGCGGCCAAGCCCGGCCATGCTTACGACATCAACTGGGAAGAATATCAGTCATTTGCTGACAGCTTCCCCTTTGAAGAAACCATTGATCAGCAACAGGCCATTAACGCCGTTATTCAGGATATGGGCCGTCCACAGGCGATGGACCGACTGGTATGCGGTGACGTCGGCTTTGGTAAAACCGAGGTAGCCATGCGTGCCGCGTTTCTGGCCGCGAATCAGGGCAAGCAGGTAGCCATTCTGGTCCCCACTACCCTGCTCGCGCAGCAGCATTATGAAAACTTCCGCGACCGCTTTGCCGACTGGCCATTCAGAATTGAAGTGATGTCGCGCTTCGTATCAGGCAAAGATCAGAAATCCGTGGCGGATGCGATCGCCGACGGCAAAGTGGATATTGTGGTCGGCACCCACAAACTGATACAGGATGACATGCGCTTTAAAGATCTTGGCCTGGTCATTATTGACGAAGAACATCGCTTTGGCGTGCGTCAGAAAGAGAAATTTAAATCACTGCGTGCCGAGGTGGATATCCTCACCCTTACCGCCACACCCATACCACGTACGCTGAATATGGCGCTAAGCGGCATGCGTGACCTGTCGATTATCGCCACGCCTCCAGCCAAGCGTCTGGCCATTAAGACCTTTGTCAGACAGCGCAATAAAGAGCTCATCCGCGAAGCGATTATGCGAGAGATTTTACGTGGCGGTCAGGTATATTTTCTGCACAACGAAGTGGAAACCATTGAGCGTACCGCCCAGGAAATTGCCGACATCGTACCAGAAGCCCGGGTTGGTGTTGGCCACGGACAAATGCGCGAGCGCGAACTGGAAAGCGTAATGACCGACTTCTACCACCAGCGCTTTAACGTGCTGGTGTGTACTACCATCATCGAGACCGGTATCGATGTCCCGTCGGCCAATACCATCATTATGGACAGAGCCGATCATCTTGGCCTTGCGCAGTTACATCAGTTGCGTGGCCGCGTCGGACGTTCGCACCACCAGGCCTACGCCTACCTGCTTACCCCGCACCCCAAGCGTATGACCAAGGATGCACAGAAACGACTTGAGGCCATTGCCTCGCTGGAGGACTTAGGCGCAGGCTTTGCATTAGCAACCCACGATCTGGAGATCCGAGGTGCAGGTGAACTGCTTGGCGACGACCAATCCGGTCAGATCGCTAGCGTTGGCTTCTCGCTGTATATGGATATGCTCGAACAGGCGGTTGAAGCACTTAAAGAAGGCAAAGAACCAGCGCTGGATGAAGTATTATCGCGACAGACCGAAATAGAACTGCGTTTGCCAGCACTGCTGCCCGAAGATTACATCGGCGATATCAATACCCGCTTGTCGCTGTATAAAAAGCTGGCAAGCTGTAAGAGTAAGGAAGACATTGATGGCTTCCAGATTGAACTGATCGACCGCTTTGGTTTGTTGCCTGATGCGGCCAAAAATCTTATCAAGATTGCTAATATGAAACTTCGCGCTCAGCATATTGGTATCGCCAAGATTGACATGGCGGCACAGGGTGGCAGCATTGAGTTTACTGAAAATACCAAGGTCGATCCGGGCTTTATCATTCAGATGATCCAGAAAGAGCCAACGCGTTACAAGTTCGACGGGCCGCAACGTTTAAAAGTTATTCAGAAAACAGATTCAGCGGAGAAAAGGCTGCAGGTGACGGAACAACTGATTAATACGCTGAACAAGCAGCTAAGGGCCGCATAATCGATGTTTGTGACATACGCTCGACGGGGACGTCTCCACCTAGCCTTCACGTTATTAGCGCTGATAGTGCTCATGCCGATAACGGCAGCGACGGCGCAAGAGCGCGACTGGTGGTTCGAGGTTGAAGTATTACTGTTCAAGCGAAACCTTGACCCTAATACTCTTAATGAAAGATTCGCACCGGGTCTAAACAGCATTAACACTGCGCGTACGGTGGATTTATTCACTGCTTATCTAACACCCGATATCCGCACTTTGCATCAGGCTCTGCCGCTCTGTGAAACGCCTCCAGAGCCACTGCCAAGCCTGCAAGACATTTTCGCTGATTATGAACTCTACATTGCTAGCCAACTGCCAGAGACGGACGAGTCTGCACAACCAGATGTTATTGTAAAGACACAACTGAAAGAGGTTGATCAGCGTGATGACGAAATTGCAGGGGCAGTCGAACCTGACGTGGCAGATATCGAGCAGCAGCGTATTGAATCTTTGCAGCAGTTTTATGATGCGTGGTGGCAATGGGTAAACGTGGATAACAACATTCCTGAGCTACTTGCCCAACAAGATTACAGCTGCCATCTCACCAAGCCCGCCACCTACTTTGAGCCAGAGCCAGACTACGATTACGGGTTGTTGCACGACGCATTGCCGGTCAAGCCCTATGGTGTAGAGTGGATACACAGTCTTAAACCATATCTGTTACACCCAGACAGCCTGCAACTGGACGACTTGTTTACTCAGATGCGCAGAAGTCGCGACCTCGTGCCGTTACTTCACACCGGCTGGCGTCAGCAGGTCCTGTTTGATAGAGACAGAGCAAGAGACTTCCGACTGTTCGCTGGCAATGATTACGCGATGTTCTTTGCCGACGATGGCACTGCCCTCCCCCCTGAGCTACCCCAGATAGAGATACAGGATCAGCCACAAGAAGAAGATAACGTTGCACAGACACCAGCGCTGACATTAACCGACAAGATTCGTCTGGCTTTGGCCTCGCAAGGCGAAGATGTGCCACCGGAATTACTCGATACTGAACAGTCAGACGCGACAGATGCGGACGAAGACAGACAGCCCATCTGGGAAATTGACGGACGTTTTAAAGTCTTTTTGCAATACATCAATCGCGTGCCCTATCTGCACATCGACAGTAAATTGGATTTTCGTGCACCGCTGACCGAAGAGGTTGATGGCAGCGCTGAAACTCGCTTGCAAAGCTTTCCGTTTGATCAGTTAAGGCGGGTGATCAGCACCCAGATACATTATTTTGATCACCCTCTGTTTGGCATGGTTGTGCAAATCAGACGCTACGAGCCGCCTGAGCCAGAAGAAACGCAGGAAGAGCAATAATGAAGGTTTACACACGAGGCGGCGATAAAGGCGATACCCAGGTGTACGCCGATGATGTGCTCAGAATGCGCAAAGACGCCGACGTGCTGGAATGCTATGGCACCCTGGATGAGCTAAACGCGCACGTAGGCTTGCTCGGCAGCTTACTGCATGACACGTTAACAGAGCCACGAGAACAGTTACTGAGTATCCAGCGCCACCTGTTCCAGATTGGCTTTGCTATCTCTGCCACCACCAGCCTTAAAGCCGAAGACATCTCTACGCTGGAAACATGGATAGACCAATACGAGGACACGCTGCCAGCACAAACAAAATTTATTTTGCCCGGCGGCAGCAAAGAGGCTGCTCAGGCTCACGTGTGCCGCACCGTAGCAAGACGCGCAGAAAGAACACTGGTATCATTAATCGATAAGCATCCTGTCCCGCCCGTCTGCCTGACCTACCTAAACCGTGTTTCAGACTACTTCTACGTGTTAGCAAGATACCTGAACCACGCGCAAAACGTCCCCGATATTAATGTGTAACGAAACGCACGCAGCCTTGCGTCATAAAACAACGGTCACCCACGCGATTCTGAATCATACAGCACCAAATTCCAGTCCCAAGACCGTCACCCCGAACGGACCTTACGTCCACCCGCATGAAGCTCTCGTCACCCCGCATTTAGTGCGGGGTCTGCCCAAAAACAACCAAGACCTCAAAAACACCATAAGCCTCAAGCACTGTCAGGTTTCTTTACACTTTTAATACAACCCTTGTCTCTCTACCAACTAACTTTCTGATTTTAATGCGGTAAATAAATGGCGCATTTCGTGCTTGTAGTCTAAAAAGAAGTAAACGCGTCAAAGTCCGGAATCGTTATGAAAAGCAGTACCATGTTGAAAATTCTTACACTAACTGTTTTTGGAACATTAGGTTATGTTGAAGATGCTGATGCTCGGCTTGTTGTTGGCGGCGGCGTGGGAAGACAAACTGACACAGCGCCACAGGCTATTCACCTTGTAGACGATAGTCTTTTCTATAGCACTTTCTCCGGTACCTATGGAAATGGCACTCCATATCAAACAGCAACCATCTTACTTGATGAAATAACTGGCGTCTTAGGCACATCACCCACTTTCGGGTATACCTCAGGCGACCTGTTTCTATCTGCTGTGCCAAAGAGCGATTGTATTCTTGAATTCTCTACGCCAGAAGAATACGACGCTGAGAGACAATATAACGCCGATGCCTTTGGCGAATGTGTCTGGGAATATAAAAAAGGGGAACAACTTTTCGCCTTTGGTAGCTTTCCTTTTTTCGATCCCTTTGCAGGATTGGGTTTGGACTATGTCGTAAACTGGACTATATCTAATACTGCTGGTGAGTCATGGTTATTTAATTCTAAAGATGAAGCTTATATCGGTTCTGGAATTGCACCCTATGGTGACCCTAATATGGTATTTCTGGATGCCGCCATGCCACGAGATTTGATGCCTGGGGACTATTTTCTTAATATTTCAGTAGATATTTTTTCAGGCAACGGCAGAACTTTTTTATACGAAGACCTACGTGACGAATCGTCTGATTGTATTGAAAATTGTGAAATTGACGCTGTTGAAGACCCTTTACTTGTGAAACGCTTTGATGCCTATGATGTATTTACCTTGGGTGCGTATGTTTCTGACGGTCGGGTTCACGAGGGAATACGTCTCAGGGTAGTGAATGAGCCAACAACACTTCTTATTCTGCTAGCAGGACTCACGGTAAGTTTAACAAGACGAAACCTTTTAACAAAAAATAAGAGCTAGTTTTTCACACATCCCTTTAATACGCGTCTTGAGCGGGTGATGCAAGAGCTTGAAGTTCAGGCAGAAGGAGCGTCTCCTGCATTTCAGTCTCAATTTTTTCATCGTGTAGCTCTAACAGCAGACGCGCTTTTTCGTTTGATTCGAAAAGGGGCTTCATTATTGGATCGAATCGTGTCCACCATTGCCGCCAACCATTCTCAAATGCGTTTTCGAAACTCTCTAATGAAGACTCCTCCATACTTTCTAAATAATAAACTCTAGCTTTTGAGTAATCCATAAACATATGATACCAGCCTGCCTGATCAGTCTCTGAAATCTTTTCTTTCAATTCGGCTAAAGCTCTAATTACTTCTTGAGTTTCACCTAGTTGCTTTTTTATGAAGATGTTTTGCATAGCTGGCAAATACAGATGAGGCAAGTAAATAAAGTCGTCATCAAGATTAGATAAAGCTATTTCTGTATACTTAGAAGCTATCTTGAAATCACCAAACATTAGTTGGTAATAAGCGTATTCAAAAGTTAAGTAGGGGTCATCTGGATGTACTTTTAATTGAAACTCTAAATAATCAAACAAATCATCATATCTCCCCTCCCTAACTAAAAAGAATGATTTATAGTCGTCTGACTCTCGATCAACAAGTTTGCCAGCATATTCAGCCATCCCTAGCTCTAAAAGGACATCTACTACACGAAACATTGGTTCATTATCATCTGGTGAAACATCCGCAGCTTTTAAGTAGTACCTCACACTTTCAGAGAGGTCTCCAGAAGAGTACGAAACATCCGCAACTCCCTCATATCCCATATTGTAGTCTGGGAAATCGTTAATAAGCTGTTGGTATATTTTAAGTGCCTCTTCTGTTTTTCCTCGTCTTGATAATTCCCACCCTAAGTTTGCCTGTCCCGCTTTTGCCAACGGATCAAGTTCGGTCGCTTTTTGTAGCGCAGCAAATGATTCTTCGTAACGATTTAAGTTATACAGTGCGCGGTATTTCCACATGTAAGCAACAGCTAAGCTCGGGTTAAGCTCAATGGCTTTGTCAAAGGCACTCAATGAACCCTCATATTGGCTTCGGATCATCGCGATATAGCCTAAGATCGCATATGCTTCCGCCATATTTGGCTCTCTAACGAGCGCCTTTTCCACATTTTGTTCGGCTAGCGTTGCAGAAACATCATTCGCTAGCACACCAAACTGGGTAGGTCCGTCACCAAGAAGCGCTATAGTGTCAGCCAATCCAACATATCCCTGCGCATACTCAGGATCGAGTGCTATCGCCTGTTCAAACAGTTTGCGTGCTTGTTTCATCGATTCAGTCGTCTGCTTGCGGTATTCTTCCCTGCCCTTCAAATACATTACATAAGCATCGGTACTACTGGTTGAAGAAAGTGATTTAAAACTGCCTGCCTCCAGGTACTTGTCCTGCAGCAGGTTAATCACTGCACGACCAATTTCGCTTTCAAGCTCGAAAATATCTTTCAGCTCTCGTAAGAAGTTTTCTGTCCAAAGCGTATGGCCGGTTTCGGTATCCAAAAGCTCTACTCGGATTTTAAGACGGCTTCCCGTCGCTCTGACACTACCTGTTAGCACGGTTTCCACATCCAGCCTTTTGCCGATATCAACCGGTGGCAGACCTTTTTCAGCAAGAATTTGTGACGAACGTGATGCAGCAACCCGAAAGCCTTCGGAGCGACCCAGCAAGCTTGTAAGTTCTTCGGCGAGACCGACTGCCAGATACCCCTGGTCTTTTTCTGGGCTTTGATCAGTAAAGGGAAGTACGGCAATGGATTCAGCTTGCTTAATCTGTGATTGACCTTCCGCTTCCGCTGCTTTTTCTGCTGCTATATTGGTGAGAAAGTCATAGCCCAGATAGGAAGAGAACGATAGAACAGTGACGAGTCCAAACCAGCTAAAGAAACCCAGTGGTTGAAGCTTTCCACTGTCTATGGCCACGGTGCGGCGCATGGAGCCTTCATGCCATTCGAAGTACCAGGAAATATAAAGCACTACAGGCAACAGACAGGCAAACACGATAACGGTAGTCGGGCCGACCATTTCATGAACATCAATCAGCCCAGACACCACTTCAACAACCTGCATAACCAACCATACAAGACCAATATAGGCGACCAGCGTTTTAATTACGCCCCTGCGTTGAAGTTCTCCAAAGAACCGTTTCATTATTATTGTAGCTTCCCAGCGCATTGCTTACTTACAGTGTATGACCTGTCCAGAAAAACACCAGCGCTTTGTTAATAACAAAGGGTGTCTGTTTTTTTTACACTTATTTAATAGAATTATGTAGTCGCTCTGGTAACTGTATGAATTTTATACCTTTGTGATTGTGGACTGATTTATGCTTGAGAATTCCTGAAAATAAAAATATCAGGTCCACTCATGAAGTCCAGAACCTTTAAGAAGTCTTTTCTCGTCGCTTCAACGTCACTTGCGGCATGTGCACAAACCGCCATCGTATCCATAGGAACTTATACAATTTCCTCACTCACTTTTATTGGGGAAGTAAAAGCGGACTTGATTATCTATTCAGGTAGAGGATATAGAACGAGAAACTTTACTAATAACTTTTATTATGTTGAAGATGAAAGTTTATTAAACGAAGTCGGTGTCAAAGCTGAACTGTTGGAAGATTCTTGGGGATTTTTTGAGCCAGATAAGCTTAACGCCATCACTCAACAAAGGTATGTTGGTGGTGGTGGTACACAATATGTACAAGCTACACCAGCGGAGTGCTCATATAACTATTCAGAGGATGAAGAGGACACGCTGCTTAACGATACCATTCCAGATATAGAAGCATTCTGGGATTACAGCAACTATGCCACATACGAAGAGGGTGAAGCAGCACTGGCAGCCTACGTGCAGGAAATCAAAGACGAGTTTTATGGCCCAAATGAGCCTTGCATATGGCAGTTTGAACAAGGCGAAGATATTTCAACCTGGGGCTTTTACAACCTGTTTTTTGATACGCCTAATATCGACTATTTTGTGACATGGAATATAAGTGGTGCAAACGGTTCATGGACAGGCAGCGGCACAGTTGGCAGTGACTCTGTATTTTTAAATGTCGCAGCAAGTGACGCAAATCTGTTACCTGGGGATTACACCATCAGCGTTGATGTTTCATTTAACATTAATCAGGGAAGACTATTTTTTGAAAGCCCTGATCCGGATGATCCTGTAGATTTTAAAAAGGCCTGCAAAAGTACGTTCGATAGTTATGACGATGAAATCGCCGCTTATGAAGCATATAACGATGCTCTGGATGCCTGGGATCCGAATAGTGGCGAACCGGAACCTGTTGAGCCCGTTTATGAAATCTGCGGCTATACTAGTTTGACTGATTTGCGTGACCCCAACTGGTATGGTGAATTTTTGAATCCATATATAGAACGTGCTGATATTCCGGGTAGCTATGCCTCGTCGTATGAGGAAATTTTGCGGATCTTGCCTGCCTCTGCTGACAATGAAGTGGTCAGAGCCAGTGCACCAGCTACACTGAGTATATTCTTAACTGGATTAGGCGCTATTTACTTACGTCGTCAAAGAAAATTGACTCATAAATAAGTATCAAAAGCGGGGCCAAATTTACTCGTTTATTCAAAGAGGAGTTTGGCCTCCTGAGCTTGCCTAGCAAGGTCATCGTCTATAATTTTCATTAGTCGCTGAAATTCAGGCTCATTTCGTAGAGTTTCGAAAATAGGGTCGTATTTAGTCCACCACTCTCTTAATCCATTTTGTATTGCTGATTCTAAACTGACCAATGCGCCTCGCTTGTCGCCTCTCATTATTTTTAATCGTGCATCCAGATGGCTTAATTCAAAATACTTGAGATTGCTTTCAGCTTCTTGAAATAACAATTGTTCGCAATTTTCTATAAGAGTCTCTGCTAACTCTTTTTCTCCCGAATTCAAATATGCCCATGCGATATCAATTGCTGGTATGCATGTAGGCATGTTAAACATTTGCGAGGTTTCAAAACCCTTTGTTTGTTGGGCTAAAAGTAAAATTCCTTTATCTTTGTCACCAATCCTCGAGTGGTACCATCCAGCCTCAAAAGCTACCCATGGGTCGCCGGGATTGGCGTTTAATTCAAACTCCATTTTATTGAACAGTTCATCATACTTTTTATCCATGATCAGTATCGTCTCATCGTACTTAGGATCATCGGTGACGGATTTTGCTTCTTCCGTCAAGCCCAACTGAAGTAAAGGGCCTACTAACCTTAATTGTAATTCGGTGTTGTTCTTCGAAAGATTCAAAGCATTTAATCCTTCTCTTATTGCCCCAACGAAATCACCACGCCCAAAGTAAATATCCGCAAGGCCTGAATAAGCAAACGGGGATTGAGGATGATCCAGGATCAACTGCTTATATATTTCTTCAGCTTCTTCTATCTTGCCTGCACTTGCCAGTTCAAAGCCCAAATTGTAGCTAATGGACGGAAAGAGTGGGTCAAGTTGTTTGGCTTTTTGAAGGACTGCCAAGCCTTCATCATAACGCTGTAACTGCACAAAAGAGTTGTACTTCCACATATAAGCAATTGCTAGGCTGGGGTTAAGCTCTATGGCTTTATCAAAATCGACTAAAGAATCATCATAGTTGCCTTGAAAATAATCGATACTTCCCAAAATCGCGTAAGACTCCGCTAATAATGGCTCACGAACCAGTGACTTTTCCATATTAGATTGCGCAAGCTGCACAGCTATATCAGTCTTTAAGACTCCGAAATTCTCTTCACCCTCTGACAACATTAAAATCGTATCTGCAAGAGCCGTATACCCCATCGCATACTCAGGATCCAGTGCTACAGCCTGCTCAAACAGCTTGCGCGCCTCTTTCATCGACTCGGTAGTCTGTTTGCGGTATTCCTCTCTTCCTTTCAGGTACATCACATAGGCATCAGTACTGCTTGTTGAAGATAGAGACTTAAAGCTACCTGCTTCAAGATATTTATCCTGCAACAAGTTAATGACCGCCCGTCCGATTTCGCTTTCAAGCTCGAAGATGTCTTTCAATTCTCGTAAGAAGTTTTCCGTCCAAAGCGTATGGCCGGTTTCTGTGTCCAGTAGCTCTACGCGTATTTTCAGGCGGCTGCCCGTAGCCCTAACGCTGCCAGTAAGTACCGTTTCCACATCCAGTCTCTTACCGATATCAACCGGTGGCAGGCCTTTTTCTGCGAGGATCTGTGAAGAACGGGATGCAGCAACACGAAAGCCTTCAGAGCGACCCAGCAGGCTTGTTAATTCCTCGGCTAAACCCACTGCCAGATAACCCTGGTCTTTTTCAGGGCTCTGGTCGGTAAAGGGCAATACTGCGATGGACTCAGCCTGCTTTATCTGTGCCATTCCTTCGGCTTCAGCCGCCTTTTCGGCGGCTATAGTTGTCAGAAAGTCATAGCCCAGATAGGAAGAGAACGAAAGCACTGTGACCAGTCCAAACCAGCTAAAGAAACCCAGTGGCTGCAGTTTGCCACTGTCTATCGCCACAGTGCGGCGCATAGAACCTTCATGCCATTCGAAATACCAAGAGATATAAAGCACCACAGGGGCAAGGCAGGCAAATACAATCACAGTGGTAGGGCCGACCATCTCATGGACGTCAATAAGCCCAGAAACCACCTCGACTACCTGCATCACCAGCCAGACAAGACCGATATAAGCCACAAGGGTCTTAATAACCCCTCGGCGTTGCAGCTCTTTGAGAAATTTTTTCATACGAATGTGGAGAGCAAGCTATTCCCTTTCTTACTAACAGCTTAGCTCATCTTTTCAGGCCGGGTGACATTTCCCTACGATACAGAAAGTGTAATAAACAACAATGGTTTAATTGAGAAAATCAGGTTAATTGCAGTGAGACCACCGCCTGCGCGGTGGAGACGTAGAGAGGGAATGAACTTCACCTTGTCACATATACCACCAGCGACACCACCACAGCTACGATTACGTTCAGCACCGCGCCTTCTCTGGCCATATCCTTGATGCTGAACTTATCTGTGCCATAAACGATGGCATTAGGTGCCGTTGCAACCGGCAGCATAAAGGCGCAGCTGGCGCTGATAGCGGCGGGCATCATCAGTATTGCTGGGTCGATATCTGCGGCGAGCGCCGCACTGGCCAGAATGGGCATTAACAGGGTCGCAGTGGCGGTATTAGACGTAATTTCCGTCAGGAAGGTCACAAACAGGCACAGCATCAGGATCATCACCAATACTGGCAGTGCCGAGAGGCCGGTTAACCATTCTCCCATCAGTGCACTCAAACCTGAATTCATAAACGCTTTGGCAATACATATGCCACCAGCAAAAAGCAGTAACATGCCCCACGGAATCGATGCTGCCGTTTTCCAGTCCAGCAGCATATCAGGCCTGTCCTTTTCATCGGTTTTACCATCGCCTGAACGCACCAGGAACATTAATACTACACCTGCCAGAGCAATTGTACTGTCCCCCACGTTGGGCGTATTCAGCCACTGCGTCCAGTAAGGGCGCAGCACCCAGGCAAGGGCAACAATGGCGAATACGATTAAGACGCGTTTTTCAGCCTGTTGCCACGCACCCACTTTGGGTAACTTACACTCTCCCAGTGCGCCAAGGTGGCGAGTCAGCCACCAGGCCATCAACGGAATAGCAATCAGTACTATCGGAATGCCAGTTTTCATCCAATTTAGAAAGCTGATCTCCTTGCCCGTATTTTCCAAGTAAACACTCATAAAGATAATGTTAGGCGGTGTGCCGATTGGTGTGCCTACACCTCCTAAGCTGGCTGCATAGGCGATGCCAAGCAGCAGTGCGACTGCCACGCGACGATCTTCAACGTGCGCCACAATAGCCAGGCCAATCGGCAGTAACATCAGCGTTGTCGCGGTATTGGAGATCCACATACTTAAAATGGCAGCTGTGAGCATAAATGCCAGCACCAGACGCGAAGCACTACTACTTCCGGTTACTTGCAGCATGTAATAGGCCAGCCGCGTATGTACGTTAGAGCGCTCCAGCGCTTTGGACAGCATAAAGGCGCCCATCAACAGCACGATCACATGACTACCGATGGATGAGGCGGCCTGCTGATGGGTCAACACGCCACTTAAGGGAAACGCCACAAATGGGATAAGTGAAGTGACTGGTATAGGTAACGCTTCGGATACCCAAAGTATTGCCGTAAATAATGTAATGGCGGCGGTAAAACAGATCGCCTGTGGTTGTCCTGCGGCGTAAAGTCCACCACCCAACAGCAGAGAGCTCACTAAGGCAATAAAAATCAGCTTATAATTAGCCATGCTGCACCCGATTCGCCAGTTCTGATGCCTGTTGCCAACGTGTTGAAGCGTGAAGTTGCTGCAACGTTACTGAATTTTGTGGCTTTAATTTGCGCGCCCTGTCACTGGTTTGAAAGTCACTGGGCAGTCCATCCAGTACCTGTGCTGCAGCTTTGCTGTCATTGCACACCAGACCAAGGTCACAGCCTGCTGCAAATGCAGCCTTGGCACGTTCCAGATGGTCCCCCGCCACACTTGCGGCCTGCATAGACAGATCATCAGAGAAAATAACGCCGTCAAAGCCCATCTGCCCGCGTAGAATGCCCTGCAGCCAGGTGGATGAAAAGCCGGCCGGGTGTTCATCCACATCGGGGAAAATGACATGAGCAGGCATGACTGCATCGAGCTGTCCTTTATCATGTAAAGCCGAGAAGATAGCCATATCCACCGACAGAATGTCATCTTTAGACCGCCTATCTACTGGCATGGCTATGTGGGAGTCTTCTTTTACATTGCCATGACCCGGAAAATGTTTTCCAGTCGCACTCATGCCAGCGTCACGCATGCCCTCAATAAAGGCACTGGCCAGCTCGATAACGAGTTTGGGGTCGCTGTGAAAACTGCGATCGCCAATGACATCACTGTTACCCCAGATATCTAATACGGGTGCAAAGCTGACGTCGATATCAAAGGCGCGCAGTTCGCTGGCCATCAGCCAGCCCATTTCTGTTGCAAGCTGGGTCGCACTGACACCATGCTGCTGTGCCCAAGGCATCAGCTTGCCCATGGCAGGAATATGCGTGAAACCCTGTTTAAAGCGTTGTACCCGCCCTCCTTCATGATCAACACACACCAACACATCCTGTCTGGCATATTCCCTTATCTGCTGCATCAGTTCCGTTAACTGACGTGGCTCGGCATAGTTTCGTGAGAATAAAATCACGCCACCTACCAGTGGATGTTCGAGCATATCTTTCTCTTCTGCGCTGACATCTTCACCAATTAAATCGATAACTACCGGGCCCATTCACTTGCTTCATAAAGTTTCATTGCGGTCACTATAAAGCAGCCCCTGAATGAAGAAAAGTGCAGGGGTCGACACTTCTCACAATTGTGGCACTATGGCCTTGTGACTCGACATAAAAATAAAAACTGATGAAAAAATACCTGCTACGCATTCCCCTCATTCTCATTGTTGCCGCTTTCGCCGCTCTCTTTGCCATTCTCTATTCGAGTATGCCATCGCTTGATGGCGAACGTGAAGTGAGCATGCTCTCTGCTGACGTATCGCTGGGTCGGGATAACATCGGCACCGCGGTAATAAGCGGTGAAAATCGCGCCGATATTGCGTTTGCGCTGGGCATGGCACATGCTCAGGATCGATTGTTTCAAATGGATTTACTGCGTCGTAATGCCGCCGGAGAGCTGTCGGAAATATTTGGTAAGCGAGCGCTTGAAACAGACAAATCACGACGTTTTCATCAGTTCAGACAGCACGCAAAACGCGCAGTTGGCCATCTTACTGAGCATCAGCGAGAAGTGCTGAATGCCTACACCGCCGGGGTCAATGCTGGCGCAAAAAGTCTGTTCAGCAAACCGTTTGAATACTGGTTACTGGGCGCTGACTTCTCTCCCTGGAAAGCGGAAGACAGCCTGTTGGTCAGCTATTCCATGTACCTGGACTTACAGTTATCACAGGTCAATCGCGACCTGGCTCTAACCATGCTGGAAAAAGAATACGGGCCGCAGATGACTGCCTTTATTATGCAACCTGGCGACTATCAGGCTGCATTGGATGGCTCTGAATATGAAACCGGAACGGTCGCGGTCCCTGAGCTAATAAATGCCAGCCATACATTGGCAGCGAATCTTGTTCACCCAGATCACGAGGTAGGCAGTAATAACTGGGCAGTCACCGGTCAGGTAACCGATACCGGACATGCCATGCTGGCCGATGACATGCATTTATCTCTGGGGGTGCCTATCATCTGGTATCGCAGCCAGTTTAACCTGACCGGCGATAATCCCATATCAATAACCGGAGTCACCCTACCCGGTACGCCACTAATGATTGTAGGCAGTAATACCCATATCGCCTGGGGCTTTACCAATGCTAATCTGGATAACGCAGACTGGATTGAACTAAGTGATGACACGCCGCTACAGGTCGTTTCAGAAACCATTAACCTGCCGGATTCCAGTGAAACCGTAACCTTTTCACGTTCAGAGTATGGTCCGGTCAAAGAGATTAATGGAAAGCGCTTTGCCCTGGCGTGGACCGCTCACCAGCCTTATGCAGTGAATCTGGAATTACTGGCATTTGAGCACGCCCAAAATGTTGAGCAGGCGCTTAACATCGCCCCTAAGGGGGGCATTCCTTTACAAAATCTGGTTGTCGTAGACAGCTCAGGGAATGCCGCGTGGACCCCCATGGGCGGGTTAACGGCGCGTCAGAAGCCGTCTGTCACTGCCTATCCGCAGGTGCAGTACGACAGTCGCTGGGCAAAGTCAGAAGGTCAGCGCCCTGTAGTTTATAATCCAGACAATCAGCGCATCTGGACCGCCAATGCCCGAGTGATGTCGATAGAGGACATGGACCGCTTTGGCAATGGAGGCTATGCAGTCGGCGCCAGAGGTAAACAAATACGCGACCGCTTATTGAAGAAAGAAACGTTTACCGAACAGGATTTTTATCGCATTCAACAGGATAACGAAGCGCGATTTATGCGTCCGTGGCAACAATTACTGAGCCAGATCCTGAGTGGTCAGGATGAATTTACTGACGACCTGACATACATCAATGACTGGCAAAGCTGTGCGTGCGCCGAATCTATAGGTTATACCCTGGTCAGATATTTTCGTTCAGAGGTACACAGTGCCCTATTTGCGCCGTTACAAAAGACGCTTGAACAACATGACTTAAGCCTTTCACCCGTTCTACGACACATGGAGCCAGCCTCATGGCAGCTTTTGACCGAACAGCCACAAACGTGGTTGCCCAAAGAATACGCGTCGTGGCCAGCCTTTTTGGCGGATGCCTACAGACAAAGCAAACAGCGACTTTTTGATAACTATGCAGACGGTAAACAGGATTTTGCGGCGTTACGCTGGGGCAAGGTCAACGCGCTGACCGTCACCCATCCACTGGCCTCTGCACTTCCGCTTATTGGCAGGTACCTGAATATGCCCGAGGCTGAGGGCTTTGGCGACAGCTATACACCAGCCGTGCAGCGCAATCGGTTTGGCGCTTCACAGCGATTGGTGGTTCAGCCCGGACGGGAGAAATTTGGCATTCTGACCATCCCCGGTGGACAATCCGGTCACCCGCTGTCTGATTACTACGCCAGTGGATTTGAAGGGCACGTTAACAACAGCGGTACGCCATTATTGCCGGGAGCTATTGAGCATAAGTTGATTTTGAGTCCTACCCCCTGAAACATCAGGAGTTTTACGCTACGTAAAGTTGAATATTCGTGCATTTATCCTAGGCTGAAAAGTGACGCATCCACATGGAAGCCACGTAATGCGCGCTATTTCTTTTATTCTCTGTTTTTTTAGTATTTCTGTGTATGCGCAAGATACGTCACTGTTTGACTTATCTCTTGAAGAGTTACTCGAGATCAACCTAGCGGGGGACGTGGTCAGTTCGCTCGAATTAAACAAACGTCCTGAAACAGGAAACGCTGCCAATCTCACCCACCTGCAGCTCCCGAAATCAATTGAAATAATGAATTCAGACTCAATCAGTGCGCGAGGGATCTCCAACGTCATTGAAGTCGCTGAAAACATGACGGGTATTATATCTGGCGAATCCCCCTCAGAGCCCTACAGCTTCAGTTTCAGAGGGTTTAGTCGAGATTCAGTCAATATGGTGTATGACGGTATCTCAATTGGCGTAGCAACCTACAACACTCGACCATTGAATACCTTTAATATCAAACAAGTTGAGATTACAAAAGGTCCGGTGGTTCTGACCGCTGGACAAGGTGGCGCAAGTGGCACCATCAACATCGTGTCAAAGAAAGCGCGCCTGGTGAAATATCACACCCGAGAGTTATTGGTTTCAGCAGGCAAATTTGACTCAAAGTCGGTTAATTTAGGGTTGTCTGGTCCTTTGAATGACAGGGTTGGGTATCGCGTTGACCTGAGCAGAAACAGCTCTGATGGATGGGTAGATGACTCATACTCCTTCGCAACAGATTTATCAGCATCATTGCTGTGGCAATTGTCCACTTCTGTGGAGCTATTTTTTTCAATCAAGTCTCATAAGGACGAGCTCCCTGCTTATTGGGGAACTCCCTTCGTGCCCGAGCACGTCGCGCGTTCTCCGAACTCAAATGTGATAACGGGTGATAATGGTTTTGTAATTGACGAAACAACGCGCCTCACAAATTACAATGTCACAGACCATGAGATTTCGTCAGACAGCATGTGGAACAGGATAGATTTAACCTGGCGTGCAGGCAGTGAGGTGTTATTCAAAAGTAGCCTCTACTCTTTTAATGCAGACCGACGCTGGAAAAACGCAGAAAACTACTTCTATAACACGAGCATCGCTGAAGTGGAAAGAGACAGGTTGCTTGTTGAACACGACCGAAAAAATTGGGGCGCTCAAGCACAACTGTCTTTTCAGCATGACGCATTTGGTAATAATAAAACCACGCTTATCGCCGGATACCATGTCATTAATTTTGATAGGAATGTGGGTTTCAACTTAGATAGCCCCTCACTTTACTGGGATGCTGTCGATCTTTATCAGCCTGAGTCTGGAGAGTTTGGGTTTGTAGATTTACGCAGCGACGCGCTGGAACAAAGAACCAGCAATGTAATGATAACGAACGTCAGCGATGTTTCTGACGCTCTTTCCTTACATGTTCAATTGCGCCATGAATCTATCCACTTCGACCGTCTTTATATCAACTGGGACGGAACCGTGAGAGATCGCTCGACGCTTGAAACAACATTTCAAGAACAAAGCATAAGCATAGGGCTGAATTATCAGCCGGACGATAACAGCTCAATTTATTCGCACTATGTGATTTCTCATGACCCCGTATTTAGTGACTATCGCTTTGTTTATGACGTAGCGAATTTGACACCTTCTGACGTGAGACAAATTGAAATTGGCTACAAGGGCGTGTTTGATGAGCAGAGAACTGAGCTAACGGGAGCGGTTTATAAGCTGACCAAAAGAGTCAATACTCAGCCAAGTGCCAATAACGTATTTTTTGACAGTGACGCTGACAGTATCGGCCTTGAACTGTCGTTAAATAGTCACTTGTCAGATAACGTAAGCATCGGTATTAATGCCGCCATAAACAACACCGATTTCGGCCACTACTTTGATCCTGAAATAGGCTTAGATGTCAGTGGCAATACACCGGTCAATGTTCCGGAAAAAATGTTGAATCTCAGAGCATCTTACCAGTTTGACGAACTGCCAATAGAAATTGGAGCAAGCTCTAATTATGTTTCATCGCGTTGGGCCGATTCACAGAATACGGTGCAACTTAACTCTTACACATTGCACAAACTATTTTTGGCTTACCACGGTGAGCAATACTATGTCGGATTACATGTAAACAATGTATCAGACGAAATATATGGCCCATGGAGTGACATTTATTACCCTAATCAAGTGATTTTGGGACCACCAAGAAATATTGAATTTACCTTCAAAGCGAACTTCTGACGCAATTGCCGAATATGTATAGTATTCAAGCAGAGGTCAGCATATAGCCCTCACCACGGATGGTCATCAGTTTACTGGGGGGCTTGTTGGTGTCATTTAGTTTTTTGCGTAAACGGCTGATGCTGATATCTACCGCCCGGTTGGTTTCAGGCATATCCAGTTCGGTACTGGCATCAATAATGTGGTCACGGCTGACCGGCTTATCGATATGGTGCGCCAGGGTGAGTAGTACCTTATATTCATGGGGCGTAAGCTGGACCTTATGCCCGCTTGGCGCAGTTAGCACGTTAGCGCGCTCGCTTAAGCTAAACCCGTGAAACTGTAAGGTGTGACCCTGCTCTTCCGCCTCACTTGGCTCGCCTATCAGATTAAAAATGCGCAGCTTAAGCTCATTAAGTGAAAAAGGTTTACCAATGTAATCACGGGCGCCCATTTCTAGTCCGGCGATTTTATCATCATCAGACTTACGCCCTGAGGCTACAATTATCGGTATTTTCAAGCGCTGAGTGAGCTTGCGCAGGATGACCAGGCCGTCCTCGTCGGGCAATGTCAGGTCAAGCAATATTAAGTCGAACTCCTCGCTATCAATGCACTGGAAGCACGCACGAGCGGAGTCCGCCTGCGTGACATCAAACCCCGTCAGGGTCAAAAATTCGTTCATTACTTGCCTGAAACAGGCGTCGTCTTCAACAATCAATACTCTCTTTGTCATACCCTGGCAACGTCTTCCATCTATCCTCGTAGGGATTCTTTATTATTATCATTGCGTTAATTTTGCCTACCCTGACAACACCGCCTTGGTTTGTCGGTGGGCCCGTATTACCTGCAATATTTTATCTTGAAGTAGTGCAAAGGTGATCGGTTTTGTCAGCAGTGCAGATAGCCCAAGCTCTTCCAGCTTCGCCTCATTCATTGGCTGGCCATAACCACTTACCATCACAATCGGCACGGTGTCTGAAAACCGGCGGACTTCCTGACATAGCATTTCACCGCTCATGACTGGCATGTCAAAGTCGGTCACAATGCAGTCGATATGCTCATAATGTGACTTTATGTGCGCCAGTGCAACACCCGGATCGTTGAATGTGTCCACCTTAAAGTCATTAACAGCAAATAGTTCGCGCCATACCTTGGTGAGATCCTTATCGTCATCAACTACCACCAGATTAAACGTATCGTGCTGAAACTCAGCTATTGTCAGCGTTTTGGATGTGTTGTCTTGTAGTTTCACCAGACGAGTAAAGCGCATGATGAAGGTAGTGCCCTGCCCCTCCTGGCTTTGCACATCAATACTGGCGGTGTGGCCATCGATAATACGTTTCACTATCGACAGACCGAGACCGGTTCCCTGTCCTTTAGGTTTGGTCGTAAAAAACGGGTCAAAGATGAAGGGCAGGCTGTCTTTTGGTATGCCACAGCCGGTATCTTCAATTCTCAGTATGAGCTCATCTTCAGCATGACTGGCGGCGAGGCTGACTTTTACATTGCCGCTATGATTGTGCGTATTTTGGATAGCATTAATGGCATTATTCAAAAGGTTAACAAACACCTGCTGTAACTGTGACTCATTACCCATCACCATGCTGTCATACGTTACGCTTGATGAGTAGGTTAACTTGATGTCACTGGGCAACGTCGGATTAATTAACTCAACGGTATCATCCAAAAGCGCTGACAAATTAACAGGCTCAAACTCGGTCGTTTCCATGCGCGAGAACGACAAAATCTGATCGGTCAGCTTGGACGCCCGGTTCGATGCACTTAAAATCGCATTGAATAGCTTTAGATTCTGTGCGCCAGTCTGACTATCTGCCGATTGATTATAAAGCAGACCGAGTTCCGCATTGCCCATCACCGACGCCAAAACGTTACTCATATCATGCACAATGCCACCCGCCAATGTTCCGATTGCCTGCATCTTCTGAGATTGCAGCAGCTGTTGCTGAAGTTGTTTAATTTCAGTCAGATCCTGTACGGCTATAATGTTGGCAACGCGATGATCGATTTCATCATACACATTTGAGCCTGTTACTAGAGCCGGGAAGTGTTGTCCATCCCGCCGATAGCACTCTGTCTCATGGACCCAGGTGCCGTGGCTTTCTGTCGATTCCAGCTCTTGCATAACCTGAGGCAGCACCTCTTTTATCTGCCGCCCCTCAAAATACCGAAGCGCCGAGCCATGCATATCAGCGAATGCCTGATTGACCCGCTCAATAATCGAACCATCCTCGGATGTAATGGCGATGCCGATACCACTGGACATAAACAATCGTTTCCAGATCAACAATTCATTCTCGAACTGTCGCTGCGCGGTAATATCGCGGATCAGTAAAAGATGAGTCTGCTCGATGGACTGACTAACAGGGTAAAAACGCACCTCAAATACGCGTTCGTCAGCGGCATTAACACTGTCAGTAACCTGACTGTTATCAGCCAGATAACGTTGGAAGGCTCGGTTAATGCCGTCAATCAGAAGACGATGTTGGCCTGACGACTTTTTAATGCGTTCAATAGACAAGCCGCGTCCAACACTTTGAGTGAGACCAAAAAAAGCATTGAAGATAGCGTTAGACCATTCTACCGTGGCGTGACGGTTTAAAATAACGCACATGTCATCAATACTTTGCGTCACCAATGCCAATTTTTCGATTTGTGCCATCTGTCTGCGATTCTCCCGAACCTGCTGGTTCAGGCTGTCGATGGTCTCGCTTAACGTTGTTTGATATTGGTGGGCTGAGTGCCTGAGCTCCGCCACCTCTTTTGTTTCAAAACTGGTTTCTTCCAACAGGCTGCCCGTTACTCGCTCGCCACGACCAAAGTGTTCAACCAGATCTGATAGCGGCTCGGATATTTTTCTAGACAACCATGCCGCTAATAATATAGCCACGACGACCGCCACTAACATGACCACTGCCGTGCGGTAATAATTGTCCAGAACGCTGTACTTGATCGCACTGTCGGGGATGGATATAGCAATTTTCCAGTTGATACCAGGCACTTCATTCAGCGTAAAATGGCTAAAGTGATACAGCTCTGTGCCATTTAAAAAGAACTGTCGATAGGAGCCTGCCGGGCTGTTGTCGATTTCTTGCTCAGCAGCAAGAATAAACGGGTCCGAGCTTTCATCTACCCGCAGCATACGTACCTGTTGACCGTCATTAATGAACGGCTGCTCATCCCCTGAAGACGCGATGATATTGTTATCGCTGTCAAAAATAACGGCGTGACCAGATGACGGCAACATCATGGTTTTTAAAATATTGCCGATGCTGGACAGCAGTACGTTGTTGCTTATTACCCCAAGAAGCTCACCCTGCCTGGAATACACAGCAAGGCTGTGAGGCAGGGCCAGCGAATCGAAGGCGTGATAAGCAAAAATGTCACTCCAGCCTGAACGTGCATTGGCAACAGCCGATTGATACCAACTGCGTTCCGTTACCTTAAACCCACTTGAACGTAAAGTTTGTATGGTTGGCTGGTTATTCACATCCAACCGGTATAGCGCAATGGATGATGGGTTATCGCTATCAGTATGTAAAAACTCGATGCGCGACATATCTCGCAGATAGCCGCAAAATCGATCATCTGGTGTCGCAAAATATAAGGCAGAAATCTCAGGAAACTGGCTAAGCTGGGCGTGTAAAAGCGCGTGCAATGCGTCGTGATTGTCGTCCTCTACTAAGGTCACGGCCGCGGCGGCATTCATATAGTTGAGTTTCGCCTGATTCTGCAATGTTCTCTGCAACGAATCACTTATGCCAAGCCTGCGCTCTTCAAACAATGATTCGGTATACATTGACGCGGAGCGCTTGTGCTCGTAGTAAGTTAACCCGCCCAATAACAACGCGACAACCAGCAGCAACACCGCAAATACGATTGCCGTGACTACGCTCAGGGAGGGTCGGTCGTTAAGCATCAGGTCGCCCGTGTGCATGCCATTTTGTCGACGCACTCCTTGTCTACAAAATCACCGTTTTTTTATTATTCAGCTAGCATAAAGCACAAAGATACTGCAGAACAAGTGCCTGTATTAGAACAGTCCACATATCAATACAGTTTGTTTATTTTTACGTACAAGTGTTGGCTAGGAGCGAATACCCATCATTTACACCTCCGAGCGGAAGCTCAGTTTAATAAACCATCTGATAGCCACCACCGCAGCCTCATAGACTCCACCGCGGCCTAATAGTCACCACCGCGACGTCGGTGGTCTGCTGAAGACCAGCAACAGACATACAATGATTAGTTTGTTCCTCTGGTTTGATGGCGCTTACGCCACAAACCTCCTTCACATCTCTTGAGCTATCAAGATTCTTAGTCATTTTTGACAGCTCCCTATTATGTACATACACTGTACATATGATTGAGTTTAAATGGGACAATGCAAAGTCCGCCTCAAACCTCAAAAAGCATGGCGTTTCGTTCGAAGAGGCCAAGTCGATTTTCTATGACGAATATGCTGTTCAGTTTTTTGACGACGCAAATTCACAATTAGAAGAAGATCGTTTTTTGATGTTGGGAATGAGTAACGAGGCGAGATTGCTTCTAGTGTGTCACTGCGAAAGAGATGTTGGCAACACTATACGGATCATATCTGCGCGAAAAGCGACTCGAAATGAAAAGAAATTTTATGGTGGTTAATGACTATGAAAGATGAATATGATTTATCTACAATGAAGTCAAATCGAAATCCATATGCTAGCAAATTGAAAAAGCCGGTAACGATGAGGCTTAGCGAAGATGTCGTGGACTATTTTAAAAGTATGGCGGAAGATTCTGGCGTGCCGTATCAGAGCTTGATCAATCTTTATCTAAGAGACTGCGTAGCTCAGCACAGGAAAATAGATATATCTTGGGATGCTAAAAACTAAGGAACCTTTCGAACTTGATAAGTAATTCCGCATTCGGATGAGTGCCCGGAATAAGCACCATTAGAGACACTGGGGCAGCCCGAATTACGACCGGCTGGAATACGTCCCAGGGAGACCCTGATTTTCATCAGGGAGACGAAATGGTGAACGTACTCAAAAACACCCGTTATCATATGTATGAGAAGCAGGCCCGGTTTAGTTATTTGTGTCGCTTGATGGCTGTTGCAATGGCGTCATATTGCGACCTAACTCTTCAAGCCACTGCTGACGAGCTAACTGCAGATAAGATTCCGTCTGTGTCTCATTGTCTGCCATCTCCTCTGCAATCTGTAGAATTTGCTGATCTCGCTGCGCAATGAGCTGCTCCGCTCTCTCGAACAGGTCCTGCGCTTCAGGATAGACTTTTTTTAACTCCTCAATGGGCATGAGCGCATAGTAGTGGGCTTCGAATTGCTCAAAGAACAGTTGACGGCGCGCTTTAAACAGCAAGTATTCTTTTGCTTGACCACTCTTAAGGTAATCAATATCTCGCTGGCTCAAGCCTGCTTCTGTGGCAACCTGTGCGGCGAGTGCCAGTGCATCGCTCAATGCCTGAGGCTGATTGGATTCGGCGGTTTGACGAGCAGCCAATTCTAAATCGGAGGCAGACAGGATTTGGTCAAGTGTGATCGCCGGCTGCGCAACAGGATCGGTTGCTACAGGTTGTTGCGCGTCTGGCCAGAACGTGAACGTAGCAATAATAATTACAACAACGACTGCTACGACTACTTTCATCATGAATCACTCTCCTTTACTACCTTGTTGCTTTTCTGGTTTATTTTATCAATCGGCGACGACGATTGTTGGCTTGTGATTTATGCTTTTTCACCGAACGTCGCATTCTCATCAATCGCACATGATCGAGTTTTTCATCCGTCTCGGTCACAAAGGTTTCAGTCTCTGCATTGAGTCCAACTGACTGACGTAGTGCATTGACGTCATCCAAGGGTAATTCCAGCCATGCGCCCTGTGGCAAACGCGGGTTCAGTGCCAGCGGGCCATATTTAACGCGTATCAATCGACTAACCTGAAGTCCCTGAGATTCCCACAGTCGTCGCACTTCGCGGTTTCGGCCCTCTTCCAGGGTGACATTAAACCACTGGTTCAGCCCGTCACCATCACCGGTACGATGTGTCACTGTGGTGAAACGTGCTTTACCATCCTCCAGTTCGACACCATTGCGCAGTCGATTGAGCATTGCCTGCTCGACCTGACCAAATACGCGCACTGCATACTCACGCTCAACCTGATGACGGGGATGCATCAATCGGTTCGCCAGTTCGCCGTCATTGGTAAATAGCAGTAAGCCGCTGGTGTTCAGATCCAGTCTGCCAACGGCTATCCAGCGACCCGCATTGATGTTAGGGAGTCTGTCGAAAACCGTCGGTCGGCCTTCCTGGTCATTGCGACTGCAAATCTCTCCCTCGGGCTTGTTGTACATTAACACCCGGCACACTGACTCTTTGTTTTGTGTATTCAGTGGCTTACCGTCAACGCGAATGGTCTGGCCCGGCTCAGCCCTTTCTCCCAGCTTGGCAACGTTGCCATCAACAGAGACACGTCCCTGCTCAATCCACTTTTCCATTTCACGGCGTGAACCAAGCCCTGCATTTGCCAATATTTTCTGTAATTTTTCGCTCATTAATGAACCTGTTGATTGTTGGGCGATGCCTGTTCAGCACTCACCTGAGAGGCGTTCTCTGCATCTGTGTTTTGTTCGTCAGATACGCCCTCTATAAAGCTATCGATAGGCGGCAGCTCATCCAGACTCTTTAATGTAAAGTAGTCCAGAAAGTGACGCGTTGTGGCATAAAGCGCCGGACGGCCCGGTACCTCTTTGTGCCCAACCACCTTCACCCACTGCCTTTCTGTCAGGGTTTTGATAATGTGGCTACTAACTGACACGCCTCGAATATCTTCTATTTCACCCCGTGTGATGGGCTGGCGATAGGCAATCAGCGCAAGGGTTTCCAGCATTGCTCTGGAGTAACGTGGCACGTTCTCTTGCCAAAGCCGCCCAAGCCACGGACTCAAACTGTCCATTGACTGGAATCGAAAGCCGCTGGCTAGTTCAACCAGTTGCACACCACGTGGCGCATAATCCAGTGTTAATTCAGCCAGTGCTTCGTTCAACGCACGGGTCGACACGTCCAAATCCATTAGCACAGTCTGCTGCATTCTTTCTTTACTGAGTGGTTCGTCAGCGACGAAAATGGCGGCTTCGATGAGTTGTTTTAGTTGTTGTTTGTTAATTTTTGCCATTACATGCTCGCTTTCACATGAATGCTGCCATACGGCTGTGTCTGCACCAGTTCAATCAGTGATTCTTTCACCAGTTCCAGAATCGCCAGAAAACTGACTACTACGCCGGCTTTCCCCTCCTGACGGGTAAACAGTTCGTCAAAGGTGCAGTATTTGTCAGCACTAAGACGCTCAAGGATAAGGCTCATACGCTCTCTGGTGGACAATGCCTCACGTTCAATGTGATGATGCTCAAACGCTTTGGCTCGCTGCAATGCCCCCTGCAATGACAGCACCAGCTCCTGCATGGCCACCGTTGGCAGTACTTTTACCGGCTCTACATCCGGGTGTGCAGATGCTGAGGCGCTAAACAGGTCACGTTCCTGTCTGGGTAATCGGTCAATCTCTTCCGCCGCCTGCTTGATAATTTCATACTCACGCAGACGTCGAATTAATTCGGCACGAGGGTCGCCCTCGTCATTTTCATCGTCAGTGCGCTTGGGCAGCAGCAAGCGGGATTTAATTTCACCAAGGATGGCCGCCATTAAAAGGTACTCTGCCGCCAGCTCAAGCTTCAGGTCTTTCATGACATCAACATATTCCATGTACTGACGGGTGATTTGCAGCACCGGCAGATTTACGATGTCAAACTTCTGCTTGCGGATAAGATACAGCAATAAGTCAAGTGGCCCCT
This sequence comes from Aestuariibacter salexigens DSM 15300, assembly GCF_000429145.1. GTDB lineage: Bacteria > Pseudomonadota > Gammaproteobacteria > Enterobacterales > Alteromonadaceae > Aestuariibacter > Aestuariibacter salexigens. Next base: position 127,250 of record NZ_AUBH01000001.1, on the reverse strand, counting down.
CGAATGCATCAAGAATGACCTCCAGTGCATCGGGCGGGATATACAGATCCTCGGGCTTTTCCAGCACCGCCTCACCATTGACGAAGGCGAGCGGTAAAGGTTGCTGTACTGGCGTATTGGCGTTGGCCGGAAGATCTTCTTTCATATTACTGGAATGGCTCCGGATCGCCTGCACCATAACGGATAATCTGGCTCTCACCTTCAGACAGGTCGACCACGGTCGTCGGTTGTTCGCCAAGATAGCCACCGTGGATAATCAACCCAACCTGCCGTTCCAGTTTGTCGCGAATGTCATCAGGATCAGACTCCGCCATATCCGCACCGGGTAAGATGAGGGTTGTCGACATCAGTGGTTCCCCCAGCATTTCCAGCATAGACAACGCAATGGTGTTATCAGGAACCCGTATCCCAATGGTCTTGCGCTTAGGGTTTTGCAATCGACGGGGTACTTCTTTGGTCGCTTTGAGAATGAAGGTGTACGGCCCTGGCGTATTGTTTTTAATTTGTCTGAACGCGGTATTATCCACTCTGGCATAGGTTGATAACTCAGACATATCGCGACACATTAACGTGAAGTTATGGTCCTTGCCAATATCTCGAATACGACATATCTGTTCAAGCGCGCGTTTGTCCTCCATCTGGCAGCCAATGGCATAGCCTGAATCAGTCGGATACACTACCACCTCGCCCTGAGCGATAAGTTCGCAGGCCTGTTTTAACAATCGCGGCTGTGGATTGTCTGGATGAACATAGAAAAATTGGCTCATAGTGTAAGCATGCCCTTATGCCACTGATAAAGTCCAGTCTTTCCAGACTGGTTCAAGGTTTTCTGGAAAACGGCCTACCCGACCCAATTCTGTCCAACGACCCGGGAAGTGAAAATCTGATCCTACCGATCCCTGTAACCCATATTTGTTGGCAAGTTCAGCCATAAGACGCTGCCGATCGCTGGATAATCCCGGGTGGCAGACTTCCATTCCATCGCCACCCGCGGCACAAAAATCAGTCAATAATCGACGCAGCCATTTGGTTTTCATGTCGTAGTGCCCTGGGTGCGCGACTACTGCCTTGCCACCCGCATCGTGGATCCATTTTACTGCCTCTTCAATGCTGATCCATTGACTATTGACGTAAGCACGCTTGCCCTTACCCAAATATCGATTAAATGCCTGTTGCGGCTGACTAACAATGCCTCGCTGGACCAGCACTCTGGCAAAATGTGCTCTCGTAATATGACCCACACCGGCCAAACGCTGAACCTGCGACAGACAATCCTCAATCCCGGCTTTGGCAAGCTTATCGGCAATCTGTACTGCGCGTTCATGACGTCTTGCTGCCTGATCTTGCAGTCTCTTCTTAAACGCTGCGTCCTGATAATCCACATTCAACCCAACAATGTGGATCTCAAAGCTGCGCCAGCGTGTAGACAGCTCAGTACCGGGAATAATGGTCAGAGGCCGGCTCTGTTCTGTCTGACACTGCATTAATTCATGAATGCCGTCGACACTGTCATGGTCGGTCAGTGCCAACACATCCACCTGCATATTGTGGGCTCGGGTCACCAGTTCTGCGGGTGAGAGCGTACCGTCTGAGTAGTGGCTGTGGCAGTGCAGATCAAATTTCATCAATTAGTCTAGTTTGTCGTAATTTAGGGTTGACAGCATCGCGCTTTTGCTTTTACCTATGCATAGTTTACGCGAAGAAAAGATCGCTAAGAATTATACGCATCAACACGCCACATCTACAGAGAAAAAAGGCGGGTTGTTAATAACAGAGTCAGAACAGCAAGGTTTACTCCGATTTCATGACACAAGTAATCACAACTTCACAACATATCTGGTGGTGGCACGTCTCTTCCGACGGGCTTTGGTGATTTTTTGTTAGCGAAATCTCTTTTTATTAGGCCCGTAAAATCGGGCCTTTTTTTTGTCTTTTTTACACGAAGTAACATGATATGAGTTTAGCGGAATTAAGTGATATACCAGGAAAAGTTGAGTCACTGATCGCTCAATGTGCCTACATTGAAGACGCCGTTGCCGCGTTTTCCGTACTGACCGCCAATCAGGACTACTCGCTGTTGCTGGATTCAGCGGAAATAGACAGTAAGGATAATCTCAAATCATTAATCCTGCTGGATGCCGCTTTGCGACTGGAGTGCTGGGGCAATGAGGTGACCATTACCGCGCTGACCAGCAATGGACAATCCGTACTGCCGCTGTTTGATGCGCTTCAGAACCAACAGGTAGAGGTAGGGTATGAGCAGCAAGACACAGTCACGCTGCGTTTTGCCACTATCGATCCCAATCTGGATGAAGATTCGCGTTTGAAAGCCACAACGGTTTTCGATGCCCTGCGGGCCGTCATCACCTCAGTTAAACCAATTAGAGAGATAGACAGTGCGGTGTTTCTGGGAGGCGTGTTTGGCTATGATTTACTGGCCGTATGTGAGCCACTTCCAACCGTAGCAACGGGACTAAATGATTGCCCGGACTTTGTATTTTATCTGGCAGAAACCCTTATTCAGATTGACCATCAGCAACATACGACACAGCTGATTGGCAACGTATTCAGCGGCCCCGACGTGGCTCAGCAATACTTTCGTGTGTCACAGCGTCTGGAACAAATAACTCAACAGCTGCAATCAGAGCAATCCAGCTTGTATCAGGAGCAGTCACAAGCAGTTGAGGTGCACCTTGATTGTGACAAAACCGATGAACAATTCTGCAATGATGTGAACGATTTAAAGGAGCACATCCTTGCTGGCGATATTTTCCAGGTCGTCCCCTCCCGCACGTTTTCGCTGCCTTGTCCTTCTCCATTGATGGCGTATCGTGAACTGAAAACACAAAACCCCAGCCCTTACATGTTTTTTATGAAAGACAAAGGCTTTCAGCTGTTTGGTGCTTCACCTGAGTCGGCGCTGAAGTACACTGCTGAAAGTCGGGAAGTGGAGATTTATCCGATAGCCGGAACCCGTGCACGGGGCAAGTGGCCCGATGGCAGAATAAACCTCGATTTAGACAGCCGCATTGAACTTGAGCTAAGACAGGATGAAAAAGAAAAAGCTGAACATCTTATGCTGGTTGACCTTGCACGCAATGACGTTGCCCGAGTTTGTGAGCCGGGCACACGCCATGTGAAGGATTTGTTGAAAGTCGACCGCTACTCTCACGTCATGCACCTGGTGTCGCGAGTAGTGGGGGTGCTGCGGGACGACCTCGATGCATTACATGCGTATCAGGCCTGCATGAATATGGGCACACTGGTAGGTGCCCCCAAGGTCAGTGCGGCAGGCCTAATCCGAGACGTTGAAAAAACCCGTAGAGGCAGCTACGGCGGTGCGGTTGGTTACATTAACGGCAGTGGCGATATGGATACCTGTATTGTTATTCGTTCGGCGTTTGTAAAACAGGGTAAAGCCTATATACAGGCTGGCGCAGGCGTTGTGTATGATTCTGATCCGCAGTCTGAGGCGGATGAAACACGCAGCAAAGCACAGGCGGTGATAAGTGCTATACAGGCAGCCAGTGCAGTACAGGAGGACAACGCGTGAAGTCATCACATGTCGTATTGCTAGATAATGTAGACTCCTTTACCTATAACCTGGTAGACGAGCTGCGCAGCCTGGGGCTCACGCTTACCGTGTTCCGCAACACCGTCCCCGAACATGTTGTAATGGATTACCTGGGCAGCGTATCAGATACCTCGACGCCATTGGTGATGTTATCTCCGGGCCCCGGTGCACCGCAGGACGCCGGCTGCATGCCCGCCCTTTTAAAAGCCGTACAGGGCAAATATCCGGTACTGGGCATTTGTTTGGGTCATCAGGCCATCGTCGAGCACTACGGAGGGGAAGTAGGCAGAGCAACAAGCGTCATGCACGGTAAATCATCGCTTATAGAAGTACAGCCACATCCCATTTTTGCCGGTTTAGATAACCCGCTTCCCGTGGCACGATACCATTCTCTGATGGCCACCATTCTGCCTTCTAGCCTGACCCAGCTGGCCCACGTGGAGGACATTCCGATGGCGGTGTACCACCAGCAGGACAACATGCTTGGCTTTCAATTTCATCCAGAATCTATACTGACGTCCAAGGGCAGTCAGTTACTCGCACAAAGTGTAGATTATCTAATTCACAGGGAGACACCGGCATGAGTGACGTGCATCCAAGTCTGGAAGTGCTTTATCAACAACAACCACTGAGTCAGGCTCAGGCACAGGCGCTATTTACACAGGTCATGCGCGGGGAGTTGGAACCTGTGCTTTTGGCTTCACTGCTTATTGCGCTAAAAATGAAAGGTGAGACGCCCGATGAAATTGCCGGTGCAGCAGCAGCAATGGTTAACGAGGCCACCGCGTTTCCTCGACCTGACTATGCTTTTGCAGACATTGTCGGTACTGGCGGTGACGGCCACAACACTATTAATATCTCCAGTGCAGCTGCGATTGTTGTGGCGAGCTGTGGGGTACCGGTTGCCAAACACGGTAATCGTAGCGTATCCAGTAAATCAGGATCGGCCGATCTCTTCGCGATGTTTGATATGAAACTGGACATGTCGCCTGAGACTGCAAGGCGATGTCTTGATAAAAGCAAATTTTGTTTTCTGTTTGCGCCCGTTTACCACCCCGGTGTGCGTCATGCCATGCCAGTGCGGGGCGCATTAAAAACCCGGACACTGTTCAACATTCTTGGCCCCCTGGCAAATCCGTCGAAACCCTCACACAGCATGCTGGGTGTGTATAGGCCGGAACTCCTCAAACCTTATGCACAAACGCTTAAGCTGCTCGGTCATAAGCGCGCCGTAGTCGTGCACGGTAGCGGGTTGGACGAGTTGGCGTTGCACGGTCCATCGGATATTGTGGAGCTCGATAATGGCGTGATAAACCAGTTACAAATCAGTCCGAGCGATTTTGGATTGAAAGAATATAAGTTGGACGAACTGGCCGGTGGTGATCCACAACACAATCATATGCTTATCACTGAGGTACTAAGCGGTAAAGGTAAGGCGGCACATGAAGCGGCCATCGCCATGAACGCCGGTTTATTGCTGCTGTTGTGTGGTGCTGCCCGCGATTTAAAGCAGGCTGCAGATATAGCAAGAGAGGCAATGCATACTGGCCGCGCCCTAGCCACCATACGCAGCGCCGCTACATTAAGTCAGGAGGGCCTATAATGGCCAATGTGCTAGAAAAAATTGTTGAGGACAAACGCCAGGAGCTTATCGCACTCAAAGCGTCGTTGCCGCTGGATAAGGTGCGCGCGAATCTGACGCCCTCCGAGCGCAGTTTTTACGACGCGCTGGCGCAACAACACAGCGGCTACATTTTTGAATGTAAAAAGGCCTCACCTTCAAAGGGACTGATCCGCGAGAACTTCAACCTGGATGAGATCATTACGGCGTACAAACCCCATGCTGCCTGTATTTCGGTCCTTACCGACGAGAAATATTTTCAGGGAAGTTTTGATTACCTGCGCTATGTTAGGGAACGAGTCTCGCAACCGGTGTTAAATAAAGATTTCTTCTGCGATCCCTATCAGGTTTATCTGGCCCGCTACCACAACGCTGATGCGATCCTGTTGATGCTTTCAGTGCTAGATGATGAGCAATACATTGAAATGGCCGAGATTGCAGAAAGCCTGCGACTGGATGTCCTGACCGAGGTTAGCAATCTGGAAGAAACGCAGCGCGCGATTCGCTTAAAAGCCAGGATTATCGGTATCAACAATCGCAACCTCAGAGACTTGAGCACCGATTTGGCGACCACAGAGCAACTGGCACCGATGATAAAGGCATCAGGGCATGAATGTCTGATCATCAGCGAGTCTGGCATTTACACCCATCAGGATATCCGCAGGCTAGCGCCACTTGCAGATGGCTTTTTGGTTGGCAGCGCCCTGATGGCTCAGGAAAATCTAGCCCAGGCTGTCAAAGATTTAGTGTATGGTGCGGTGAAAGTGTGTGGTATTACCCGTCCTCGCGACGCCAAAAGCGTGGCATCTATGCCGGTCAGCTTTATGGGCTTGATTTTTGCACCGGCGTCAGAGCGCGCTATCTCGTTAGAGCAGGCTCAGGATATTGTGGCTGCGGTCCCATTCAATTATGTGGGTGTTTTTGTCAATGCACCAGAGCGTCAAGTGGCTGAATATGCCGCGGCGCTAGGACTTGCCGCTGTGCAGCTGCATGGCAGGGAGGACCAGCAGTACATTGACACACTGCGTCCCCTGTTACCTGATGGTTGTGAGATCTGGCTGGCACGAGGGATTGTCGATAACCTTCCGGCCATGGACGAAAAACAGGTTGACCGTTTTTTGCTGGACTGCAAAGTAGGCAATAAAACAGGCGGCACAGGCCAGTCATTCGACTGGCGTTTGCTGGATGGTCTGCAAGATAGAAAAGATCTGGTTCTGGCCGGTGGTATAAATGCTGACAACATTGTTGGCGCGCGCCAACGCACCGCTGGCGTGCTGGACCTGAACTCCGGCGTGGAATCATCGCCAGGGATCAAAGATATGAACAAACTTAAGCAGGCATTTGTTGCCTTGCGAAGCTATTAATCCGAAAAGCGACAAATTATGAATCACTTAGACAGTAAATTTGGTGACTACGGTGGCATGTACGTGCCCGAGTTGCTGATCCCGGCACTTGATCAACTTGAACAGGCGTTTCTTGACGCACAGCAGGACGAGGCATTTAAACAGGAATTCATGAGTCTGTTGACCGACTATGCCGGTCGTCCTACGGCAATGACCAAGTGCAGAAATATCGTAAGTAACCCATTGGTTAAATTGTACCTTAAGCGCGAGGACCTGCTACATGGTGGCGCGCATAAAACCAACCAGGTGCTGGGGCAGGCCTTGCTGACCAAGCGAATGGGTAAAACCGAAGTCATCGCTGAAACCGGAGCCGGTCAGCACGGTGTGGCAACCGCCCTCGCCTGCGCATTAATGGGTTTGAAGGCGCGCATTTACATGGGCGCAAAAGATGTCGAGAGACAGGCACCCAATGTGTTCAGAATGCGCTTGATGGGTGCCGAAGTGATCCCGGTGAATTCAGGCTCAGGTACGCTGAAAGATGCGGTTAACGAGGCAATGCGAGACTGGTCAGCCAATTATGACAAAGCGCACTACTTGCTGGGCACCGCAGCAGGACCTCATCCATTTCCTACCATCGTGCGTGAATATCACCGTATGATTGGCGAAGAAACCCGTGCGCAAATTATGCAAAAAGAAGGGCGTTTGCCAGATGCTGTCGTTGCCTGTGTGGGCGGTGGTTCTAATGCGATTGGCATGTTTGCCGACTTCATTGATGAACCCTCGGTCAGACTAGTGGGTGTAGAGCCTGCTGGTAAAGGGCTACATACTCACGAGCACGGTGCAGCCATCTCGACAGGCTCAAAAGGCATCTTACACGGCGCGTACAGTTACATCATGCAGGACAGCGACGGCCAGATAGAAGAGTCATATTCGGTGTCAGCCGGGCTGGACTATCCGGCAGTTGGGCCACAGCATGCTTACCTGCATGATATTGGCCGCGCTGAATATGTTGCCGCGACCGATCAGGAAGCGCTTAATGCGCTGCAATTACTGGCCAGAAAAGAAGGCATTATTTGCGCACTGGAAACTGCGCATGCTCTGGCACACGCGTTAAATATGGCAGACGAGGCAGAGAAAGAAACCATCATTGTGGTGAACCTGTCTGGCCGCGGCGATAAAGATCTCGCTCATGTCCATAACATTCTGGGAGACCAACAACCATGAGCCGTTACGAAACAATGTTCGAGCGCCTGGGACAGAAAAACGAAGGCGCGTTTGTTCCCTTCGTGATGCTGGGCGACCCAGATAAGCAAACTTCACTGCACATTATCGAAGCCCTGATTGCCGGTGGCGCAGACGCGCTGGAGCTTGGCATTCCCTACTCGGACCCCATCGCAGACGGTCCGACAATTCAAAAAGCCAGTATTCGTGCATTAGGTAACAAAATACGCCCTGCTGACTGTTTTGATATTCTGCGTCAGGTAAGAGCGTCTCACCCAGATATTCCAATTGGCTTATTGCTGTATTCCAACCTGGTGCTAGCAGCCGGACTCGATGGATTTTATGCAAAAGCGGCAGAGGCTGGCGTGGACTCTATTTTGATAGCCGATGTTCCTCTGCGTGAAGCCGATCGATTTATTGCCGTCGCACAGCAGCATGGTATCCAACAGATACTGATTGCACCGCCTAACGCCAGTGAGGACACCCTTAAACAAATTGGCGAAAAGTCTCGAGGTTATACCTATCTGCTGGGCAGAGCCGGTGTCACGGGGGCGGAGACCGCCGCAACCATGCCCGCCACTGAGCTGGTGGAGCAGTTAACCAAATATCAGGTAGCGCCCCCCCTGTTGGGCTTCGGGATATCCACGCCAGAGCAGGTTGCCAATGCCATCGCTGCGGGCGCGGCTGGCGCAATTTCGGGTTCGGCGACGGTTAATATCGTTGAAAAATATCTAGACGATGTCCCTGCTATGCTCAATGCATTGACTGAATTTGTGCGTGGGATGAAGGCGGCGACTGCCAAATAGGAGCTCCATAACAATGTGGTATATGATTGTCGCTGAAGACGTGGAGAACAGCCTGCCATTGCGTAAGCAAACCCGTGCTGCCCATCTTGCTCGCCTGCAGGTGCTAAAAGAACAGGGCCGACTGCTTATTGCCGGTCCCAATCCGGCGATTGACAGCGACGACCCCGGTGACGCTGGGTTTACGGGCTCCATGGTAGTGGCCGAGTTTGTATCACTGGATGACGCGAAAAAGTGGGCCGATGCCGATCCCTATCTGGAAGCCGGCGTATATGCGAGAGTGACGGTTAAGCCTTACAAAAAAGTGCTGCCCTAACAAATGATCATTATTAGCCCCTCCCTAAGCCTAGAAGATGAGGAAGTACAGCTGTCTGCCATTCGGGCTCAGGGTGCGGGCGGGCAAAACGTTAATAAGGTTTCCAGTGCCATTCATCTTCGCTTCGATGTTATGGCGTCTTCTCTGCCAGATGATATCAAACAATCCATATTACAGTTGCACGATAGCCGACTCAGCAAGGACGGCGTGATTGTAATAAAGGCACAGCAGTTTCGTACGCAGGAGGCGAATCGCGAAGACGCGATTAAACGCCTTAGCGATCTTGTGTTGTCCGCCACGCGGAAGCAAAAAAAGCGCAAACCCACCAAACCGACCCGCGCCTCGCAGAAGAAACGCCTGGATGGTAAGAAAAAAGATGCCCGAAAAAAGCAGCTTAGGGGTAAGATAGATCTGTAACTTAACCAATTGTGCTACGGTGTTTCTACATGCAATCAACAGACAATCAGGAACTTTCGCTATTCCGCGATATGGTCAGAGATTTTCTGGCCTACGAAGTCGCCCCACATTATGAACAATGGGAAAAAGATAAAATCATCCCCACTTCGTTGTGGCGAAAAATGGGCGAACAGGGACTGCTGTGCTGCGATATTCCTGAGCAGTATGGTGGTGTTGGTGTAGATTTCCGATTCAACATGGTCGTGGGTGAAGAGCTTGCCAGGGCCGGTTTTTTCGCATTGAGCACCAATGTCACGGTGCATGCTGATATCTGTGCCCACTACATTCTGAATATGGGCAGTGAAGCGCAAAAGCAGCAGTACCTGCCAGCCATGGTAAGCGGAGAGTGCATTGGCGCAATCTGCATGACTGAGCCCGCTGCAGGCAGTGATCTGCAAGGCATGAAAAGCAACGCCCGTCAGGTTGGCGACAACTATCTGTTAAATGGCTCAAAAACCTTTATTACTAATGGTCAGAACGCGTCGTTATATATTGTCGCTGCGCGCACCGACATGAATGTAAAAGCAGCCAAAGGTATCAGCCTGTTTCTGGTCGAGGGTGATGCCAAGGGTTTCTCAAGGGGTCAGAATCTGGACAAAATGGGTCAGCACGCCGGTGACACATCTGAACTATTTTTCGAAGATGTTGAGCTTAATAAGGATGCGCTCCTTGGCAAAGAGAATCAGGGTTTTATCGCGTTGATGACAGAGTTGCCTCGTGAGCGTCTGGCACTGGCCTGCGGCGCTGTTGCCCATGCCGAAGGCGCACTCAAGCTTGCGGTTGAATACGTGAATGAACGTAAGGCCTTTGGACAGCCGTTAGCGGCACTGCAGGATATTCGTTTTAAACTGGCTGAGATGTATTCAAAAACCGAGACTCACCGCGTGTTAGTAGAACGCTATAAAGAAAAGCTCATGGCCAGAGAGCTCAGTGCCGCAGAGGCCAGTATGGCAAAGTACGTCTGCACCGAGATGGAATGCGATGTGATTGACGAGGCGTTGCAGATGTTCGGCGGTTACGGCTACATGCGTGAGTACCCTATTTCCAGATTTTATGTCGATGCCAGAGTCCAGAAGATCTATGGTGGCACCAATGAAATTATGAAAGAAGTGATCAGCAGGGATATTGCATCACTGATTTCTTGATTAATGCAAATGACGTGGTGGTCATGGCGGATTAGGTGATAAACATAAAGATCCTGATAGGGATATTATTCATTTCATTGTTTAACACTGTTGTTTTGTCTGTCTCGGCTGAGACAGCGTCTGAGCTACAAACACCCTGGGGCCCACCGATACACTAGAGCGTTTGAAAGACCGCTTAAACCACATCAGGTATATCGCGTGCCTGCTGACCCGGAAGCAGGCTTTTTCTTCCTCTACTTTTTTCACTGCCTCCTAAATTCGTGCCTAAATCGCCAATCTTGGTCAACCCGCTGCCATTCAGAATGGGTTGTCAGCAGAGGTAGATTTTGTCACGCGATTCGAAACTATCCACCCGAAAAAGTCAGAGCCCTTGTGGCATGAGGATTAGGCGGATTGCCCATCTTGCCGATATCACAGCTTGAAGAGCAGCCACTGACCTACCCCGTCGGTGTTGCTGATTTTCAAATGACGACTGGTAAGCCTTTCGACAAAAGACGTTTCGCCGCCATTCCAATGCTTCTTGTACAAGGCAGTATTGATGAGAATGACTCGGTCCCGGAAGGCGCTAAGATGCGAAGTCAGGAACATTTCAGTTCAGACTCTTATTCTTTCGAGCAAGCGCAGTGAATTAATGAGTACTTTGGTACGTTACCGATCTACCGTTTACCGCTTGTAAGACAGGTCCACCAATCTATTTCTCCAAAAGACTTCGCCTGTGCAACGCTGTCGTATGAAAAGCACAGTGATAAGAAGATAAAGCCTGTGGCAGCCTTGTTCTTTAACTTTGTTATACTTGGACGATCCGGTTGTTCCGAAGAAACCCAAAAGAAAATGGAGAACAGCCATATTTAATGGCACTGCACTTTGTGTGTACAACACGTCTCACAGAATTGCGCTGGATCTACCAAATCAATGTGTTTGTTTTCATTGACTGGGGCTCAAGAAAGCATTACAGAATAAAGTATGGCGCACCTTTTACAATTCAACTTTCGTTTGAATTTCACAAATAAACTAGAAATTATCTCTGCAAATCAATTTTTTAGTTATCTTTCTAGCTTTTTCTCAGTTTTGTCGCACACTTAGACGACGTTACAGTCTATAGGCCGTGTATGTATATCGTTGGAATTGGCGCGTCAGCAGGCGGCGTATCCGCGCTTTGTAATTTTTTTGCAAGGGCGGTATCACTAGAGGTACCCGTTTGTTATGTCGTCATCCAGCATCTCAGTCCCCATGAAAAGAGTCACATGCAGGAGATACTGCAGAGTAAGACGACACTTACCGTAGTAAGTCTTCGCGATTCAGTACAGCCAAAAGCAAATCATATTTATCTATTATCACCTGGAAAGGTATTAAGTATTGAAGGTAACATGCTGATCACCGCTGAAGACGATGAGCATCCTGTTCCGAACACCATAATTTCGAATTTCTTATTGTCATTAAGCGCGAATGAACAACAAATCCCTATAGCAGTAATTCTGTCCGGAAGTGGTAATGATGGCTTAAGTGGGGCCATTGCCATTCATGAGAACGGAGGGGACGTTTTTGTGCAAGACCCAAACGAGGCAGAGTTTCCCAGTATGCCTCAAGGCGTTATTGATGCAGGTGCCTTTACCGATGTGGTGCCATCCACAGGGCTATTTTCAGCTATATCGGACTCTCTTTCAAACGCGTCATTGATAGGTGAGCAGCCTATTTTGATGATGCAGATTCATAAACGCTTCGATGAACTAGCTGATTTTTTTAGCGAAAAACTTCGGCTCAACATAAATTGGTACAAGCGCAATACGCTGTTTAGACGGATTTTAAAGTGCATTACTGAACGGCAGTGCCGCTCACTAGACGAATACATTACTGTTCTACAGAACGATACGCAGGAGCAAACCAAACTGACATTAAGCGCATTGATAGGCGTCAGTAATTTTTTCAGGGACACAGAGTTTTTTGATGCTCTCAAACAACATCTATACGAAAAACTAACAGCAGCTAGTGAAGAGCTTCGTATTTGGATCGCTGGGTGTTCGTCTGGGGAAGAAGCCTATTCGGTTGCTATGCTTGTGCACGATATCAATGCTTCATCAGCGCAAAAAAAACACGTAAAAATATTCGCTACCGACATTAATCCCCAGCAGATTACGCTGGCAAGTTCGGGCATATTTAGCAAAGCACAACTGAAAACACTTAATAATGAATACGTCACCAGGTTTTTTAAAAAAAATCGGGAGGGAAACTATCAGATTATTAAATCAGTAAGAGACATGGTTATTTTCTCGTGTCATGACGTAATAGAGTCTCCTCCTTTTTCAAACATAGATATCGTTTCATGCCGAAACATGCTTATCTACCTCACTGCCGCAGGCCAGAAGAAAGCCCTTTATAATCTTTCATATGCATTGAAAGATCACGGGTTATTAGCGTTGGGACCAGCCGAATCCTTGACTGACTTTGCAAGCTGCTTCTCTCCAATTAATAGCAAATGGCGTCTTTATGAGAGAATTTTAAAGCCGCCCTTCATACATCAAAAACGTTGGAGCACTAATCCAATAAAAACGTTGCAAGTTACACGTTCGCTACCAAGCATTGCTAAAAAAAACCTTGATGTTTTTTACAAACTCTTCGCTTCCCTATACCCAGACAGCCTTGTGATAGATGGAGATTACTCTGTATGTGCTGTGCTTGGTAAGGCTCAGGGACTTATCTCTCAAAATATGCAAGGTGCTGTATCCACAAAGCTTGAGCAATTTCTGATGCAGGACGTGGGTTTTCCTCTGATGACAGGGCTAAAGCAGCTCGACAAACAGCAAGGCGATATACTGTATTCAAATCTATCACTGCCGGAGACCTCGTTAAATGCAGTGAGGCTAAAGAAAATAAAATTGACAGACACTGTTTTTTTTATTGTCAACTTAGAGTCAGACGCGAATAGCCAAAGCGACGCAAAGCGGCAAGCAGATGAGTATGGTTCGCCACCTCTAACGACAACTGTAGCGATGACGCGAGACATGAGTAACGCCAATGGCATCATTATGTCCATGCAGGATGAGATACATGGGTTACAAGTTGACTTGGACGACACCAAGCAACAATTAGCGGTCATTGAAGAGGAATTTCAAACAACTCACGAAGAAATGTTGGCGTCGAATGAAGAATTGCAAAGTACGAACGAAGAACTGAACTCTGTCAACGAAGAGTTGCACACGCTAAACAGTGAGTTACAAGCCAGGGTCAAACAAGTCGTCAGCATCAATACTGACCTGAAAAACTTGATTAAATCAACGGGTGTTGGAGTATTATTCCTCGATTTGCAATTTACCATTAGATCGTCGAGCAAGAATGTTTCCGCGCTATTTCAAATCCGAGAAAACGATGAGGGGCGCTCGATATTTGAGCTGGATATAGGCAATGTCTTTAAGCCTTTTCAACAAGATATTGTCACTCGCCCCCTGGAAACACATAGTTTTGAGACACGCTCCTCATCAGGTCAATATTTTCAATGTAACGTGATGCCCTATATCGAAGAATTAGGGGCGCAGACGGGTTACGTCGTTACCTTTATCGATATTGAGCAAGCCAAACAGCGCGAGTTCTTCCTAACTAAAACAGAGCAAGTAGGTCAGATTGGCGGTTGGATTTTTAATAGAACGAAAAATGTCTTCAAGCTTTCAGAACAAGCCGAAAAGATGCTGGGATGCGGCACTGGATGTGACACGCAATCATTTTTACGTTATTTCAGCGTATCTGCGATAGAAAATATTGAGTCTATTTTTGAAAAAGTGGCACAAGAGAAGAAACAAGTCTCCGGTGTTTTTGAACTGACCAATAATATCCTGCCTGTTTGGGTTGAAGTCATCGCTGAATTTGCAAGTGATGATGGAGATTTAATGTTGCAAGGGACGATTCAGGATGTAACCGAACAAACCCTTAATCGCAAGCGTATCGAGCTTGCCATTAATGCTGGCAATATTGGCATATGGGATATCAATGTCAAAACAGGCGATATGTTTGTTAACCAAAAGGTCATCGATACGATGCAACTCGATGTTAATAAAACATTTATTCGCTTCGATGAATGGCTGGAGTGCGTGCATCCAGATGATGTTAAGCCGTTAAAAGAGACAGTAAAACAGGCAAGCAAAAGTAAAGACAGAGTGAGCTATGAATTTCGATTGAATCATAACAAAAATACATATTTTCGATGTGAAGCTCAGGCTGTTTATAACGATGCAGATCAGCCAATTAGAATAGTCGGTGTGCAAATGGATATTTCGCAAATGAAACGTCAGGAAGACACACTTATGGAAGAGCGGGTTAAAAGTATGAACGCCGCCAGACTTGCTTCAATTGGAGAACTAGCAGCTAGCGTGGGGCATGAAATCAATAATCCATTAGCGGTGATCATGAGTAACTTTGAACTGTTACAAAATAAATGGCCCGAACAAGTAAGGAAAGATGATAGCTTTCAGGCATTCTGCAAACGTTTTGAATCTGCATGTACCCGAATCCAGGGTATTGTTAACGGCCTGCGTACGCTCAGCCGCGATGATTCAAACGAAAAAACCTCAATATTGGATATCAACACACTTATTCAGCATCTGCACGATTTCATGTTCAGCATGTATGAATATCAGGGAATTACGCTGAAAACCACGTTGGCTCAGCAATCCATACACGTCATGGGACATTTTGGTGAACTTCAACAGGTCTTAATGAATCTGCTTTCTAATGCAAAAGATGCCACCGAGGGAAAAACACCTCGAGAGATCAACATCAGTGTTCGCCCCACTCAAAAAATGGTTTGTATCGATATCAGAGACAACGGAACAGGACTTACCGAAGAAGCACAGAGCAAAATTTTTGAGGCATTTTACACCGATAAACCTTTTGGAAAGGGCACTGGTCTGGGGCTCTCCATCGCCAAAGGTATTATTGAGTCACACAATGGTACTATTTCAGTGACCAGCGAGCCTGGAAATGGGGCTATGTTCTCAGT
This sequence comes from Aestuariibacter salexigens DSM 15300, assembly GCF_000429145.1. Classification (GTDB taxonomy): domain Bacteria; phylum Pseudomonadota; class Gammaproteobacteria; order Enterobacterales; family Alteromonadaceae; genus Aestuariibacter; species Aestuariibacter salexigens. Next base: position 111,784 of record NZ_AUBH01000001.1, on the reverse strand, counting down.
GTGTTTGCCAATAACCAACGGATGTTGCACAACATGTCAGGAAAATACTGAGCACTCTGGTAACGAATTGCTCCTGCATGGTAAAACCATTCTTTTGGTAGAAGACGAGCAAGATCTTAACAACCTATTTAGCGAAGCCTTAGCATCATTGGATATTAAGGTAATTAGTTGTAAAACTGGTCAAGAGGCAAAGAAAATTCTCCGCGAAGAGAACATAGATTTATTGATCACAGATATTTGTCTGCCTGATATTTCAGGCCTCAAATTGGTCGATTTTTTACACGCAGAGAAAAAGTGCGATGTAAAAATATTATTGATGACCGGAGGAAGTGCTGAGCTTGACGGTTATCAGGATGAACATGACGTGACACCAAGTGTCCTTTATAAACCCTTTACGCTCAATAAGTTAATAAAGACGATAAATGAGATGCTGACACCCAATGATTAAACATCAAGGCGTCACAATATTAAACATCCCTGTGGGCTTATCCAGAAGACTCACGAACTTGATAAGATCCAATGCGCCCGTTTCCACTTGCAGTTCATCACTCAGCAGCAGGTCTTTAACACTGGCATGGCCAACAATGATATCGACAAACAGCGGCACCGTGAGAGCCAGCCTGACATCACTTTCTACCTTTTTTACCTCTTCTTCATTAACCAGACGATGATGGAGCACCGAGTTATCCAGTGTAAGTAAGTAGGACCGTTCGATATCCGCGAAAGTCACCAGCAAGGTCAGTTGCTCACCTTCAGCGTCATTAGCGTTAACTCTTACCGCCATGCTATCGAAAAACTGTGATACGTCAGTATTCAGCAGAATGTCTTTCATCACCGCGGGCCCAATGCCTGTTTCAGGCCCTCCATGCCTCAATTCATAAGCGGCTGACAAATACACATTTCGCCATGGACCGGATTCAGCCTGGTAACCTAGCTGATCATAAACCTTGGCCAGTAGTGCTTTGGCATCTTGATTTTCAGGTTTTGCAAATACTGCATGGTTAAGCAGTTCTGCCAGCCAGCGGTAGGTGCGGGATGCCTCATCAGGACTACCCTCAGATGCCTGCAGAAATTGTGATAGAGCTCGTTCCAGTAGACTATCAATGCCGCCCATCATCTCAACGTAACGTATTGCTGCGTCCCGCTCAGGTAGCGGATGCAGTTTGGCGGGGTTGCCGGTGTACCAGCCCTGATAGAACTGATATACCGCTTTAGCGTTGTGCGCGACGGTGCCGTAATACCCCTGATTATGAAACTGCTGTCTTAATGATGCGGGCAAGGTCAATGTGTCAGCAATTTCATTTGGCGTGTAGCCCTGATTGAGTAGTCTCACAGTCTGGTCATGGATAAACTTGTAAGTATCACGCTGTTGTTGCAAAAATTCCTGCACATTGTCCTGTCCCCAAACGGGCCAGTGATGGCTGCCAAAATACACATTAGCATCATCGAACCTGTGCATCGCCTCATCAATAAAGCCACTCCAGATCCGCGCATCCCTGACCTTTGTGCCCCTCAGCGTATACAGGTTGTGCATGGTTCGACTCACCAGCTCTGCACCACAAAACGCCTTAAACCGGGGCAAATAGAAGGTAAATTCCGCCGGGGCTTCAGAACCTGACACAACCTGAAACTGAAACTCAACGCCATCTACTGTCAGATTCAGATTGTCTTGTCCAATCACATCAGTTGGCGTCGCGAAGCTAAACTGACCAAAAGCTGGCGATTTACCTAACCCAGAGCCCACTTTACCGCGTTCTGAGGCATTAAGTCTTTGCCCATACATGTACTGTGCACGCCTGCCCATGGCAATACCTGCAATGACATTTTCACTGGTGGCTTCATGTTCAAAGCCCTCAGGCGCAATGATCCGCAATGCCTGTCTCTGCTCGGCTGGAAGGTTGTCAATAATGCCCTTTACACCGCCAAAATGGTCAATATGGCTATGGGTATAAATGATTGCGACGACTGGCTTGGTGCCTAAATGCTGCTGTGCGAACGTAAAGGCCCGCGCAGCGGTTTCCTTCGCAGTAAGAGGATCAACAATTATCCAGCCAGTCTCACCTGAAATGATTGACATATTGGCCAAATCAAAACCGCGCAGCTGATACAGGCCTGGCGAGACTTCAAAAAGCCCGTGTATGTTGTTAAGAGCAGCCTGTCGCCACAGGGACGGGTTTACTGAGCCCGGTGGTGTTTCACCATCTTGATCAATGAAACCGTAAGCATCCATGTTCCAGATGTGGTTACCGTGCGTTCCTTCAACAACAAGATGTTTATCCTGCGCTATCAGACCTTTTCGTGCGTTAACAAAATCACTGGTGTCTTCGAACGGCAAGGCATCCAAAACCTGTTGTTGAGCGCTGACGGTAGCTGCCGTTGGTGCAACGTGGCCATTTGCGTCTGCACCGTGTTCTATGGTCACAGGCTTGTTACAGCCAAACAGGACAAATATGACAACGGCAGTAGATATAGATGTTATGGCGCGAAATACAGGCATAGTGTGTATCCAATATTAGTCAGTGCGGTTAAGCATGGCGAGGATCTCTTCCGTATGCTGACCTCGACGAGGAGGCGCACCAGGGGAATGTTGATAGGATGAAAATCGCGGAGCCGGTGCCGCTTGTAACACGCCACCTGGTTCGCTCCATGTGCCTCTGCTGGCAAGATGAGCATCATGTAACGCTTGTGACGGACTGTGCACAGGTGCCACACACGCATCCGTCTGCTCGAATAGCGCAAGCCAGTGTGACAGCGGATGGGCACTGAATAATCGCGTTAACCTGTCAGACAGATTCGACCAAGATGCTGGATTGTGTTGCTGTAAAAATGCCTCGTCATGTTGCAGACCAAGCACGTCAAGAAACTGCTGATAAAACTGTGGCTCCATACATTGCACAGATAACCATTTACCATCCGCACACTGGTAGCAACGGCTCCAGTGTGGCCCGTCAAGTAAACTTTGACCACGGTTCTCACTTAATGCGCCCATGCTACGCAATGTCATCAGCAGGTTCATCATATGTGCAGAACCATCCACAATTGCAGCATCAACCACGGTGCCCTGCCCGGTTTTTATCGCATTGATCATGCCTGCCAGCATTCCGGCGACGAGATAAAGTGAGCCGCCGGCAACATCGCCAAGCATGGTCGGTGGCGTAAAGGGAGCCTGCCCCGGCAGTGAGGCATACCACAGCGCCCCCGACTGCGCGATATAGTTAAGATCGTGCCCGGCCTGTTTTGCTTTTGGTCCCGACTGGCCCCACCCTGTCACCCGACCATATACCAGCTTAGGATTCTCGTTTAGTAACGGCTCAGGACCAAGGCCAAGACGCTCCATCACGCCCGGTCTGAATCCCTCAATCAAACCGTCGGCACCCGACACTAACTTCATTAAAACAGCAACATCAGCAGGACGTTTGAGATCAAGTACGATCGAGCGCTTCCCCCTATCGAGCAAACTCCTGTCAGACATACCGGCAACAGGCACTTCTTCTCGATGCACCACGATCACCTCGGCACCCAGATCGGCCAACATCATTCCCGCAAAAGGACCGGGGCCAATGCCCTCTATTTCTATTATCCGCGTCCCTTTTAGCATGATCCCTCCTTAATACAATAAGGCCCGCAAATGCGGGCCTTGATAACATGTATCGTCACGTTCTGTGCTACGACTGATGCCAGACGACTTTGTCTTTATACTTCGCTGCTATCACATCAGCGAAACGCTCTTCCAGCACATGGCGTTTGACTTTAAGCGTTGGCGTGAGCAGCTCGTTTTCAATTGACCACTCTTCCTGCATCACGATCAAACGGTCTAGCCGCTGATGGCTCTCCAACTCCCCGTTGACCTTGTTCAATGTTTCCAACAGGCTCGCCTCAACTTCCTCTTTAGGCAGTGCACGGGCATCTTCGGAAAGCACTAATAAGGCGATAGGTTGCGGTAGATTCACGCCGGTTACACAGCACTGCTCGACAAAATTGTTTTCCATAATTTTTGCTTCGATAGGCGCAGGTGTAATGTATTTTCCTTTCGCGGTCTTGAAGATTTCCTTCAATCGGCCGGTGATCCTTACATAGCCCTCCTCGTCCATAACACCCTTATCGCCGGTTCTCAGATAGCCATCTTCGGTGAACACTTCCGCTGTTTTTTCCGGATCCAAGTAATATTCGTGCATATTACACGGGCCTTTGACCTGAATTTCACCTTCGTCTGAAATGCGCACGTGCACACCGTCATATGCCTTACCAATGCAGCCTACTTTATCTTTTCTGAACGGCACGGAGCGCGTGCCTAGGGCACAGTTTTCTGTCATCCCCCAGCCTTCAGAAATATTGATCCCCAGTTTGCTAAACCAGTGAATAGTCGCGGGCGGGATGGGAGCCGACCCTGAAGCGCATAAACGCGCGTCGTTCAGTCCCAATCCGATACGAATTTTCTTGGCGACCATGCTGCCCAGAATCGGGATCTTCAGCATTAAATCGAGTTTCTTCTGTGGCATCTTCGCCAGTACACCCATCTGGAACTTGGTCCACAGACGCGGTACGGAAATAAACAAGGTTGGCCTGGTATTGCAGACGTCTCTGACAAAAGTATCCAAAGACTCTACAAAGGATACGCGGCAGGCTGAGTAGAAGCTGGCATTTTCCACCAACACCCTTTCGGTAATGTGAGCAAGTGGCAGATAACTCAGGATCCGGTCATCGTCATTCACCTTCAATGAGTTAAGGCAATTCTCCGCTGACCATGAAATAGAGCGAAACTTATGTAGTACGCCCTTCGGCTGTCCGGTACTGCCAGACGTATAGATGATAGTCATAGTATCATCTAATGACGGTACGGGATTTTCCTGCATGGGTTCGATGTCAATGAACTCCTGCCATGTCATGTCTCCAGGGATCCCGTCGTATGGAAACGCGACTTTTTTCACACTATCCGGAATAGCGGCAACCTGAGTCTCTGTATCATCCAATTTGCCGATGAAGATAAGTTTAGCCTCAGAGTGCTCCAGCACGTACTGAATCGTACCTGTACCCGCGGTTGAAAAAATGGGCACGGATACATGCCCGGCCATCATGATGGCAAGGTCAGCAATAAACCATTCGGCGCAATTTTTTGACAATATTGCGATTCGGCTGCCCGCCGGGAAATCCATTTGCTTCAGTCTGTTTGCGGCACGACGCACCGCGTCTGCAGTTTCTGCCCAGGTGTAAGTTTTCATACCGCCATCAACTGGCTGGCTTAAATAAGGCTCGTTGGGGCGTTCCTGCTCCCACTTATACAGCATTTCCAATGGCACTTTAGAGGATGCTTCCTGACCGCTCGCAGCGTTGTTATCTAATGGCATAGTCACTTCCTGACACGAAATGTTTACATCTTTTTTACAGCGTATATTAAGGCTGAATTCTCGCTAAGAGGCAACCGATTTAGGTATTCAAATAACCGTTTTTCACGAATAAATGGCATTTATATTCCGATGATAGGTTTAGTTGTACAAACTCAAATTGCTGTTTTGCAAAACTTTAATACTTTTTTGTCCTAGACAATAAACAATCGATAAGGAATTGATCTAGTACGACGGAACAGAAAACGCCTCCCTCGCCGATAACCATGATGTGAGCGAGAGAGGTAGCGAAGTATGTCCCATTCCCGATTATCTTACATGTTGATTAACAGCAGTATGACGCTGGTGTTTATATTTCTGGCGAGTCTGCTTGTGGTGAGTTGCACACAGACTATGGCGGTCAGTGCGAACGCCCCAGCCGCGCAATCTAATTTTGCGAATCCCAATCGGGATGTCGACGAAGGCGTAGATCAAAACACTCTGAAACTTGTTAACAGCGCATTTTACCAGGCCTTTATGCTCGGCGACTGGCGCTATCAGGGTGCCGAGTGGCATGATGGGCGTATCAATGCATACATCAAGATCCCAGAGCCTTTGGATATGGCGTATTCCGTGCAGCAGCGTTATCTGCGCCAATCGATTTGCCCGTCAGCGGAACAGCAGATCATGTGGCAGCGTTTGCATCGCACACCGTTAGAAGTACACCTTTTCATTCAAGATAAGACAGACAGTATCCAGACCAACTGTCCTAACCCGCTTGTGTAGAGCACTTAACTCAGAATAAATTCAGGCAGCATTCATGTGCTGCCTCTCATACTCTTTCAGTAATTTAAGGCAGTGATAAAGTAGAGTACACTCTACAATCCACACTGTGAAAAAGTTAGAGGTAGCATGAGAATCGGCGTGTCCAAGTTGTTTGCTGCGGTGTTGCTGTTGATCGGCATCCTGTCCGCACCTGGAGCGATGGCGCAGCAAAAGGAAACGCAGAAACCCACTCTTATCGACAAAGCCGAAGCCGCCAGACAGGCCCGAAAAGAAGTCAATGGCAGGGTCTTAAAAGTTGATCAGAACCACGACCGCTATCGCGTCAAAGTGCTCAAGAAGTCTGGACGAGTGGTATCTGTAGATGTCGATAAAAAGTCCGGCAAGGTTACAAAGAAGGATGAGGAACACCAGTGAGAGTGTTAATCGTTGAAGACGACAGTCGCTTGCTAATGCAGTTAGACAGCCTGTTACAACAGCATGGATACAGTGTAGATTTGGCGGATGATGGACAAAAAGCCTACTTCTTATTCAGTGAACATCCCTACGACCTGGCCATTGTTGACGTTGGCTTACCCGTACTGGACGGTTTCGAGCTGCTGCGGCGTATTCGAAGAGATAACATCACCACACCGGTGCTCTTGTTAACCGCCCGCGATCGCTGGCAGGAGAAAGTAGAAGGTTTGGACGCAGGTGCTGACGACTATCTGACCAAACCATTTCACGAAGAAGAATTGCTGGCACGGGTAAAAGCTTTGATCAGGCGGGCGTCTGGACAGGCCAACCCGCAAATCGAAAGAGGGCCTATCCGCCTCGACACCTTGAACAACGAAGCTTATATTCACGACGCCTTGCTTGACCTCACGGCCTACGAATACAAAGTGCTCGAATACCTGATGATGAATCCCAACAAAGTGGTATCAAAAACCGAGTTGACCGAGCATATTTATGACCAGGATTTCGATTTGGACAGTAATGTGATTGAAGTCTTTGTGGGACGTCTACGTAAAAAACTCGATCCAGATAGCCAGATTAAACCGATAGAAACCCTGCGCGGTCGCGGCTATCGGATTAATCGCGCGCTATGACAATACTCAGCAAGCTATCGCTGCGACAACTATCGTTGCGACAATTATCATTGCGAATACGCAGTGTTTTGATGGCGTTGCTTGTGCTGACGTTGTTTATTCCGGCCATGTACTTCACGCTCGACCGGGCGTTCACCAACAGCTTACTGCAGGCAAAACTCAGTGAACTGCGCACAATGAGTCTGTCAATCATCGCTGAAATTGAACTGGATGGCGATATGGTCGATATGCCTGAATTGCTGTTCGATGATCAACTGAACATCCCAGGTTCAGGCTATTATGCCTTTATTCAAAAAGACGATGAGATAGTCTGGAATTCATGGTCTGCAATTGAACTTCCAGCATTTCAGTCATTTCCCCTTCCGGACGTAGGTAAAGAGATGTTTGTCGATACCTATGGTGAAAATCAGGAGTATCTGCTGTACGCGTACAGTGCGGAGTTCGCGACTGATAAAGGCTACAAAAGAATTGGATTCTTAGTACTGCATGAGCGGTTCTTTATCGAAAAAGAACGACAGGCTTTTCTGCGTACTTTGCAACGCTGGCTGGCAGTCATTTCTGTTGTGCTGCTAGCCCTGTTGATGCTGACTCTACGCACAACATTACAGCCGTTGAACAGGCTTAGACAAGAGATTGGTCTCGCAGAACAAGGCGAAATAGGCCGTATTGAACATCAATTTCCACCCGAGCTTGAAGGTCTAAAACATAGCATTAATCATCTGCTGGATACGGAATCACAGCAGCGCGAACGCTATAAGAACAGTCTTGGCGATTTAGCCCACAGTCTGAAAACGCCGGTCGCGGTGATCTCCGGGCATCATGACCTCCCCCACAGCGTGCGTGAGCCGTTAACGCAAATCGATAATATTATTCAGCGCCAGTTAAAACGCGCATCCGCCGCCACCGGAGGCTGGCACCACGCAGTCGACATAGCGCCAGTGGTGACAAAGTTAAGCGCGGCAATGCTGAAAGTGCACAGAAACAAGGCGTTAGAGATTATTGAAACTGTTGAGGACATGGCCATGTTCCGGGGGGATGAAACCGACCTGATGGAAATACTGGGTAACGTTGTTGATAACGCCTGCAAAGCCTGTCAAAGGAAGGTTGAGATCAGAGTGTGGACAACGCACAGCTGGTTGAACATGCAAATTGATGACGACGGTCCCGGTATTGCTGAATCACTGCGCAAAAAGATGCTCACTCGCGGTACCCGTCTGGATGCCTATGAAGATGGACAGGGAATAGGCATGGCCGTGGTCAGCGATCTGGTCAGCATCTATCAGGGACAGCTGGACATTGAACGCGCTGAGTTGGGCGGCGCCAGCATCATTCTGCGCTTTCCTCAGCTGCTCACTTAATCCTTGCCGGCCGACTGTTGAGCGAGAGCCTGCTTGGCTTCACTCCCCTCACTGGATAGCATTACCGCCAGCCATTTGCTTTCTTCTCTCGATTCCAGTGCGATTTTTACGATCATCGTCAGTGGCACTGAGAGCAACATGCCCACGCTACCGAGTAGCCAACCCCAGAAGATCAAGGACAGAAACACCACTAAGGTACTTAATCCCAGTCCTCTGCCCATGTAACGAGGCTCAACTGCATTGCCCATCACAGTATTCACCACCACGAAACCAAGCGCCGTCAGTCCGGCTGTGCCCGGACCATGTTGCACAAACGCCATAAGTACAGCCGGCACCGCAGCGATGATTGATCCGATATTAGGGATGTAATTGAGCAAAAACGCTGTCACTGCCCAGAGCAGATAATGATCAACATCGAGAAAATAAAGCCACACGCCAATCAACAAACCGGTGCCCAGGCTAACCAACGTTTTAATGGCGAGATAACGGTTTACTGACTGTAAAAACTTGTCAATATGACGCATTTTCATTTCAGGGTCAGCGAGGGCCACATGAATGCGTCGAGGCATGCTTTCCGCTTCAAACAACATGAATACGACGGTTAACAGAATGAGTAAAAGATTGGACAGCACTCCCCCCATGCCGCTTAAGAAATTTGTTGCAACGTTCATGGCCATACCGGGATCCAGATAGGACACCAGCAGCGACGAATCAATCTCAATATTCAGGGCAGACAGTTGTGCGGCCGCCCAGGCAAATTCCTGTTTTAGCTGCTCGCGGTATTCCGGCATGTTGGCTCGGAATTCACTGAGTGACTGACCAACTAATCCGGCCAGCATAAAACCAAATATCAGAATCAGCAGTATTACACATATCACTGACAGCCAGCGTGGGATACGATATTGACTGGCCCAATTTATCAGCGGGCTACAGGCAATGGCGATAAAGGCCGACAGAAAAAACGGCACCATAATGGCACTGGCGGCTTTAATACCCGCAAAGATGATGATCAGCGAGGCCATGACAACCATGACTTTTGCGGTAGGTGACTTGAGTTCCATCGACAAGTCCTTGTTAGGGTCTGTATCCGACCGATATCTGACGTTGCCGCCAACCTAGCAGATCTGTACAGTGAAGAAAATGAAAATCAACGAAAACAGTTACTTGAGTAAAGGGTTGCCATGAAATTAAACGACGCCATTATCCGCATCAAAAACTTGCGTTTGCGCACATACATCGGCATCAACGATGATGAAATTAAAAATAAGCAGGATGTGGTTATCAATGTGAAGATCCAGTATGACGCTGGCCAGGCGACTAACTCTGACCAGATGGAAGATGCGTTAAACTATAAAACCATCACCAAAGCGATCATCAAACTGGTTGAAGACAATCGGTTTTTCCTGCTCGAAAAGCTTACCGCGGATGTACTGGATATCGCTGCTGAGCATCCTTGGGTGCGGTTTGCCGAAGTCGAGGTTGATAAGCCTCACGCACTGCGCTTCTCTGACTCAGTGTCACTTTGCCTGTCCTGTCATAAAGGGTAAACGCCATGCGCATTCTCGTCACTGGTGGTACTGGTCTGATTGGCAAACATCTGATTGCCAAATTATGTAATGAACACTGCGTGACGGTCCTCACGCGTCGGGTCGCCGAGGCGGAGCCCTTATTTGCAAAATCAGTGACGTTGATTTCAAGCCTGGACGACTTTAATAACCTTGACGACTTCGATGCCATTATCAATCTGGCGGGTGAACCAATTGTCGATAAGCGCTGGACTGACAAACAAAAACAGATCATTTGCCACAGCCGCTGGGATATAACTGAAAAGATCAGCAACTTGATCGCAGCCAGCGAAAAACCACCTGAGGTCTTTATCAGCGGCTCTGCGATTGGTGTTTATGGCAGACAGGGCGAGCAAGAAATAGACGAAACCTTTACCGACATGCACGACGAATTTTCCCATCAGGTGTGTGCCCGCTGGGAGTCGATTGCGATGCGGGCACAAATCGACCAAACTCGGGTGTGTTTACTGCGTACCGGCGTGGTGCTGGCGAGCAAGGGCGGCGCGTTGGCTAAAATGCTGTTACCTTTCAAGCTCGGCGTTGGCGGTCACGTTGGCAGCGGTAAGCAGTACATGTCGTGGATCCACATCGACGACATGGTGAACGGTATTGTATTTTTGCTTGATCATTCAGACTGCCATGGCGCATTTAATCTGACTGCACCAAAGCCAGTCACATCGAGGCAGTTCTCTAAAGCACTGGCAAAGCGATTGCACCGGCCCTGCCTTTTTCCGGTACCAGGATTTGTGCTGAAAATCGCGCTGGGTGAAGCATCGGATTTATTGTTGTATGGGCAGAATGTGGTACCGAACAAATTGATTGAGCACGGGTTTACATTTTCCTTCCCGGAGATCGACGGCGCGTTTGAGCAGTTGAATCTGTAGCGACTGGCATTTTTTATAATGTCTAAGACATCACGCAAATCCACCAGCTTACTGATAATTTTGGTGATGCTGGTCTGCACACTAAGTTTTGCGTTTTTTGCCAATGAGACCCGTAAAGAAATCTATTTTCTGTGCGCCAATTTTACACAAGGCACACCCGTGGACAGTGTGATTCGGCAGCTGGATACGGCGGAGTTATCCCATTACGAGATTAACGATTCTGACACTGGCAGCATTATTATGTTGACAAGTGGACTCGTATTTAAAGTCGCCAGCTGTCGCATCGAAACAGACAGTGATGATGCTGTAATGAGCGCAACCTTCCGATACCACATCTGATGCTGCACATTCTAAGCTTACCTTTTCTAGCGCCAATTCTATTACTTCAAGGCAAGAGAGTACGCCGCGACACAGTCCGTCTGCCCGAGCCGGAAGGTCCCCGCGCAGGATCGAGTGGCCAAGGGAGCCCATTGCGCCTGCTGATCGTTGGGGACTCATCGGCTGCCGGTGTGGGCGCAGAAAGTCAGCAGCAAGCGCTAGCCTTTTTACTGGCAGAGCATCTAGGGCGAAAATTTCACATTGATTGGGTGTTACACGCCAGAAGTGGTGCCAATACCCGTGATGCACTGGCGATGATTGAGGAAGTGCCGGCGCAACCTTTTGACATTGTTATCACCGTGTTGGGGGTCAATGATGTCACATCGAGAATTGGGAAGCGCCACTGGCTGATACAGCAGCAACGACTTCATCAATTGATCTCAGGTCGTTTCCACGCTCCCAAAATTGTTGTATGTGGATTGCCACCTATAGGGGAGTTCCCTGCCCTGCCGCAACCGCTTCGCTGGTATCTGGGACAGCGAGCACATATATTTGAACGCAGCCTTAAAGCGTCAGTTGCACAGCATTCACATGCAGAATTTTTTGCACTGGATTTCAGTAATGACGTGACGCACATGGCGAGTGATGGATTTCATCCTGGCCCCAAAGCCTATCAAAGCTGGGCGCAAAAACTGGCGATGCGGATAGAGCGACTGCTTACCGATGCTGTTTCAGGGTAGCTTCGCACTGGCGTGCACGCAATCGTTACCAGCTTCAGGTGACTGTTCTGCTGTCACCGCTCTAACGCTCACTGCGCTGAGTAGCAGTAATGCGTAGACCGCAGTAAGAATAAACGTAATTCGCGCTTTAAGGCGTAGCTTATGATGTTTTACAGGCATGGTGCTGACTCCGTATAGCTCATATACACTAAGTCGCACCTATTACCAAAAAAGTTTAACTGTATTCAAAAAAAAGCCCCGCACTAAGCGGGGCAGTGTTCTATACCATTTGCCTGAGCAGTTGACTGGTATTGAGCTTAAGTAAACGCCAGCAGCCCAGCGCACCCAATACGCCTACAATGACTGCACCAACGGCTGGCGCAATAAGCCAATATTCAGGATGCAGACTACCATTCATCTGGAACACCTGTGACTGCAATAAATACAAACTGAGCTCGTTGGTTAGAGCCGCCATTAATCCGGCGACAATCCCAACAATCAGAAATTCGTAAATCACGCTGAGACGAATAAGCGTACCTTTGGCGCCCAGAGTACGAAGGATAGCCAGCTCTTGTTGACGCTCGTCCATGCTTGCCTGCACCTGTGCAATCAATACCAGCGAACCAGCGGCCAACACTAGCACCAGTATAAACTCGACCGCCATCGAGACCTGCTCAACCACGTCGCGAAGTTGATTGATGCGGGCATCCACATCAAACAATGTCACACTGGCGAACGGCTGCATTAATGCGGTTATCTCAGGTTTACGCTCCTCGGCTAAATGGAAGCTGGTGATGTAAGTTGGCGAAAACGCCTTCATCGCCTCCGGATGCAGCACAAAGAAGAAATTTGGCTGCATGGTTTGCCAGTTCACATCACGCAAGCTGGTTACTGTGGTGCTCACCACCTCAGAGCCTATGTTAAAGGTCAGCACGTCGCCAAGCTTGATATCCATCCGCTGCGCCGCTTCTTTTTCAACTGACACCGGATAAGGCTGTCCAGGCTGCCAAGCAGTCAGCCATTCTCCTTCAACTACCACGTTCTGATCCTGTAATTCGAGACTCCAGGTAAGGTTTGCTTCTCTGCCCAGCCCCTGACGCCCTTCGTTACTGTCCTCTTCGTCTTCTTTGGTGACATTGGTGCGGATACGTTCATCATTAATGGCTACAAAGCGGCCGCGTACCACTGGATAAAACTTATCTGACTCAACATCATTTTTGGCAAAGTGTTGTTGCAACTGTGGCTTCTGTGTTTCGGTGATATTAATTAAAAAGTAATTGGGCGTGCCTTCGGGCAACTGGTCTCGCCACTGTTTGATCATGTCGTTACGCATCACCAATACCACTAACAGCAGCATGATGGTGACCGAGAAGCTGATAAGTTGCACGCTGTTGTCCAGTGCACGCCGGCGGATACGCGCCCATGCCAGCTGCCACGGGCCCATTCTGCCCTGCCCGAGTTTACGTCCTAGCGCAATCAGTCCGTGGGTAACCACCAGTAAACTGGCAACCAGTACGATGCCGGATACAAACAAAATTGCGCTAATTTTCAGGTTCTGGCTGTACGCCCACATCAGCAGAAAGATAGCGCTTCCCGCTGCCAGAAACTGGATCATTCGCGAGCTTAACCCCGCTCCGAGGTCGCGCCGAAGTACACGCAGCGGTGGAACAGTAAACAATTTAAGTAAAGGATAAAGCGAAAATAACACCGCACAGACGGTACCGGTAAACACGGCAATGATGAGCGGTCGCCAGTGCCACATATCCATTGATACATCGACCTGATCGGCGATGGCCCACACTACAACTTGTTGAATGGCTACGCCCAGCGCGGCGCCAATCACAATTCCCAGAAGCGTAATAAAGGTGATCTGCAACAAATAAATGCGTTGCACCATCTGCCGACTGGCACCCAACGTTTTCATTATCGCAACAGGGTCGTAGTGACGCTGACTATAGCGCTGTGCTGCCACCGCGATTGATACCGCTGCCAGGATGATCGCAAGCAGGCTGGCCAACAGGAAATATTGTTCAGCCCGCCCGACGGAGCGCCCAATTGGCGAGTCATCATCTTCGACTGAACGCCAGTTATGTATCTCATCATCAAGCTGGGGCTCCAGCCAGTCGTAATACGCATTCAGGGCACTGCTGTCTCCAGCAAAATAATATTTGAAATTGACCCGACTACCAGGGCCGATAACGTTAGTTGCCTCGACGTCCTCTTGCCTGATCAACACAATGGGGTCAGTCGCAAAAACACTGAATCCGGCGTCGGGGATCTCACCCAATACGCGAGCGACGGAGAAGTTCGCATCGCCAATTTCAATGCTGTCACCCAGACGCACGTCAAGTAGCTGGAATAAGCGCGAGTCTATCCATGCCTCGCCTATCTGCGGCAGTTCAGAGGTTTCTGATGCTGTTGCAAAGGGCTCAGGCGCAACTTTCACTGCACCTTTAAGAGGATAATCAAGGTTGACTGCGCGCAGATCTGTCAATGACATTTGCTGCTCACCGAACGCCATCGATCGGGTACTAACCTGATGGGCGTGGGCGAGGCCCATAGCCTCCGCTTTGCTCAGCCACGCCGGATCAATCGGATCGTCTGAGTAAAGCGTGCGATCAGCAGCGAGAAACTGTGCCGTTCGGTCAGTAAGTGCTGCTTGCAGGCGTTCACTAAACAGCGACAAGGACAGTACTGCCGCAACGGACAGCACGATGGCAAACAGAATAATGGTCAACTCGCCCCGGCGTGCTTCATGCTTAAACAGCCGCCAGGCCAGACTAAATGTTGTATTCATTGTGACTACACCGCCTGTTTGTGCATGGTATCAGTGGCGTTTTCAGTGATTTCGGTCAGCTCACCTGCATGCATTTGCAGTTGACGTTGGCAGCGCTGCGCGAGTTCATTATCGTGTGTCACCAACACCAGAGTGGTATTCGATTCCTGATTCAGCTTGAATAGCAGATCTTCAATTTTTTCACTGTTCTTGGCATCCAGATTGCCGGTAGGCTCGTCGGCGAACAGGATCTGAGGATTAGTGATAAATGCGCGCGCTATCGCTACACGTTGTTGTTCACCGCCTGACAACTGGTTTGGATAATGCTGTCCACGGTGGGCCAGTCCCACCATGTCGAGAATGTCCTGTGCGCGCTTCTGAGGGTTGTCCATACCCGCAATTTCAGCGGGCAGCATGATATTTTCCAATGCCGTCAGACTTTGCACCAACATGAAACTTTGGAAAATAAACCCCACTTTGTCGCCCCGCAGCCTTGCGCGCTGCTCTTCATCCATGTCATGCAATCCTGCACCATCGAGGAAAATTTCGCCGTCGCTTACCTGATCCAATCCAGCTAACAGACTAAGCAGCGTTGATTTGCCGGAGCCTGACGCACCCACGATGGCAACTGACTCACCTGCCTTGACATCGAAGCTTATCGGTTGAAGGATCTGTAATTCGCCTTCACTCGTAGTGACTCGTTTAGTGATGTTTTTTGTCTTGATCATAGTCTGGAGCCAAATCTCTCGTGGTTTTATTTACAACTTTCCAACGCACCAAAATGCAGTTCTCACGCTGGATATTCCTATGTTTGCTTATACCCATACTATGGGTTTCAGATCACTCAATCGCCCACGCTAATGCGCAGAATAAACTGTTAATACTTGGCGATAGCCTAAGTGCTGCATATGGGTTGAAGCAAGACGAAGGATGGGTTTCTTTGTTACAAGATGCGTTCGTCGAGAAAAATATTCAAGTGGTCAATGCCGCTATCAGTGGAGAGACCACGGACGGTGGACTGGCAAGGCTGCCAAGGTTGCTTGAACAGCATGAACCGACACATTTGTTAATCGAACTTGGTGGCAATGACGGGCTACAAGGTCACCCCATCAATAAAATTCGCAGCAATATCACCACCATGATCGAAATGGCACAGCAGCGTGACATTACCGTGTACTTGCAACAGATGCGCATTCCTACCAACTATGGAAGACGTTATACCTCAATGTTTACAGACAGTTATAGCGAATTAGCCGAACAGCACGACATTCCTCTTATCCCATTTTTTATGGACGATATCGCGTTGGATAAGTCTCTGATGTTGCCAGATGGGATCCATCCGGCACTGGAAGCGCAGCCGCTTATCGCAGAATTTATGCAAAATCAGCTTGAACCGCTTATACTCAATTGACAGTATTAACACGTAAATCCGGTTTTTAAACGAAGACCAAGACATTACGGGGGAAAGTATGGAAGTTGGATCAAGCTCAGGCGCATCGGTAGGACAGGCTGTACAAAGCCAGCAACAACCTAGCCAGACACAGCAAATCAGGCAGCAGGAAGCTAGTCAGCAAACGGCCGAGCTGGAAACCGCCAGCCAGCAGCCACAGCCAGCTCCATCTGCGAACGAGCGTGTAGGCAGCAACGTAGACACATTTGCCTGATTAACCGTTTAAGAATATAAAAACGCCCGCTTAGTAAGCGGGCGTTTTTGTTTTAGGAGCCTGTCTCGGATGCCTGCCTGCGCAGGCATGACGAGAAGGTTCAATCTGGGCAATCAAGGCCGGACGTGTGTCATCGGCACATCGCTGGCGAGATTTTTGTAGCGATCGCGCAGTTTATGCTGACGAGACTCGGTGCCCATATGCTCACCATTAATGAACACATGCTCTGCATGAGAGGTAACCTCCAACGGGTCGCCAGACCATACGACGATATCGGCACGTTTGCCACTTTCCAGACTGCCAACTTGATCGGCAACACCGTAGATACGAGCAGGGTTAATCGTCACCGCTGCCAGCCCGGCCTCCCATGGCAAACCATTTGCCACAGCGTTACCAGCATGCTGCGTCGCCAGGCGGATATTATGCGTATCCATGCCAATGGAAACCGCAACGCCAGCCTTGTGCAATCGCCCTGCATTAGCCAGAGTCGCACCTAACTGGTCGAAGCTACCCGGCAAGTTATTTTCAGGATCCAGAATGACAGGAATGTTCGCCGCAGCCAGCTCGTTGGCAACACGCCAGCCTTCCACTGCGTTCACAAGCACCACGTTCATCTGCGGATTGCGCTTTTTAAGATCAATCACCAGACGGATATCCGATGCTCTGTCAGCGGTCACCAACAACGGCATGTTTCCAGCAACCACCGCTTTCAGCGCCGCAGCGTCCGCACGGGTTGTAATGCCATGCCATTCACTGGTGGGACCAAGACGTGCCGGTGCAGCTTTTGCTTCACCAAGCACCTCGTTCAACATCACCCACAGTGCCGCCCGGCTACCGCCGTGACGCTCTGAGATATTGTTGCTGACATCAACATGCATAAAGGCTTTGGGTTTGAGCACTGAGTCAGCGCCGCCACTCAGTGTAATTACCGCACCCTGGCCAGAAAACAAATATTCACCGCGGCCGATGCCGGTTGCCGCAGAGGTTACACCCTCAACGCGGCTAACGGGAATAAGTGTCGAATCAGGGTTGATGCCATACTGAACATCCAGCGCAGCACCAACGTTAGAGACAGGCGCGGTTTGGGTTTCACCAAACACAACCGAGCTGTCCACGGTGCCTGCTGACATGCCGACTTCGACTAAGCCGAGCGACGTACTGGCACCGAACAAACCGGGAGTGACAACCTTACCTGCAGCGTCAATTACTTCGTACCCTTCCGGTACGGCATCCGCGTTGACGACTGACTGAATACTCCCGTCTCGGATAAGGACTGCACCGTTTTCCACACTGCCCATTGGGCCCATCGTGTGAACCGTGCCACCCACGATAGCGATTTGCTGTGCTGAAGCTGTAGCACAGGCCATCATTGCGCTAAGCGCGATTATCCATTTTTTCATTTTGCGTCTCCTTCACCCACCTGACCAAGTTCAAAGTCACTGACTGGCCAGCTTTCAGGATTGGCTCTGTCGTATACCAGACCACCGTCTATGTATACGCGCTCAGCCTGCGTATATGTTGAGAATGGATTGCCGCTCCACAACACGATGTCTGCGTGTTTGCCACTTTCCAATGAGCCAGTTTGCTCAAACACGCCCAGCGATTTAGCAGGATTAGCCGATAGCCACTGCCACGCGTCAGCCTGACTGATATCGATGCCTACACGCTTGCCGTCTGCCCAGGCTTTTGCAGCTTCCTGGTTAAGACGCTGAATGCCGAGATCACTATCAGAGTGGACCACTGCACAGGCTCCGGCGTTATGCACCATAGGAATGTTTTCTTTGATGCTGTCATAGGCCTCCATCTTAAAGCCCCACCAGTCAGCCCACATCGATGAGCACACGTTATTTTCTGCTAACTTGTCGGCGATTTTGTACGACTCGATAGCGTGATGGAAAGAACCTATCTGATAGTCAAACTCTTTCATCACATCCATCATGACGGTCATCTCGTCTGCACGATAGCAATGCATATGCACGATTATTTCACCGTCCAATACGCCCATCAGCGTTTCCAGTTTCAGGTCACGCTTTGGTACTTTCGGATCTTTGCCCGCCTCGTAATCGGCGTAGTACTGTTCCCATTTACGCTTGTAGTCCTGTGCGTCAGACCACGCCTGACGATAACCAGCTACATTACCCATACGGGTGCTTGGACCGCCTTTGCCACCATAAACCCGCTTCGGGTTTTCACCACAGGCCATTTTGATACCGTAGGGTGCGCCTGGGAATTTCATGTCCTGCATAGTGCGGTCAGGTACGTTTTTCAGCGTAACCGAACGACCGCCAAACAGGTTGGCAGAGCCTGGCAAAATCTGCATGGCAGTAATACCGCCAGCCAGCGCGCGTTGGAATCCTGGATCATGTGGCCATACCGCGTGCTCAGCAGATACTTCTGCCGTCACAGGTTTGGTTGCTTCGTTACCATCTGAATGCGAGCGCGTTGACGGAGAGGGGTATACGCCAAGGTGACTGTGGGTATCGATGATACCAGGCGTGACCCATTTGCCTTGTCCGTCTACAACAGTGGCATTGTCGGGTACGTCAATATCTGCACCCACAGCAACGATTTTGCCGTTTTCAAAATACACGCTACCGTTGTCTATCTGACCACCAATACCATCAAGGATGGTGACGTTAGTGATAACAGTAGGCTCGCCTGGAACCGGTTGATAAGTACTTGGGTAGGGATCTTTATCGATCTCAAACTTTGGCTTTTGGGTCTTGCTGGTTTCCTCACCGCCGCCGCATCCAGCGAGCAGCGCGATAGACACCAGAGACAAAGCCAACGCCTTTGTGGGAGTTGAGGTCTTCATGGTTTTACCTATTGTTGTTGTAATGATTGCCGACCGCCTGACGGCGTGCCCAAACAAGGCTAGCAAGAGTCCCTGCGTTTGTCAGCTACAAGCTATACGTGAATAACCAGAAGAAGGATTATCTGCAACTGGTACGGGCAGTTGCAGTGCTCTGACGATGTCATCAGCATCAGTCATTGTGCGTATCATATTGAAGGTGGTCTGTGCTTCAACATATTGACGTTTTAGAAAGCCTAGCCACTGCTTGATACGATTCGGGTAATAGCGTCCTTTATCGCCAAAAATTTCATAACCGGAGTAATCGATAAGCAGCCGCTGCACATCTCCCCAGCGCATCGGCGCCTGCTCGCCACGGATCACTCGGGCCAGATTGGGTAGCGCAAGCGCACCACGGCCCAGCATAATGTCTCGACAGGCGGATTGTTCCTGACAGCGCTGGGCATCGTCGCGGCTCCAGATCTCGCCATTGGCTACGATGGGTACGTTCACATGCTGTTTGATTCTGGCAATCCAGTCCCAGTAGGCTGGCGGTCGATAACCGTCTTTTTTGGTACGTGCATGAATGGTGATGATATCTGCGCCAGCCTCAGCCAGTGCGCAGGCATTATCAATGGCCAGATTGCAGTCCTCAAATCCCAGTCGCATTTTCGCGGTTACTTTATTAGGCTGAGGAACCGCCTGTCTGACGGTACTGACAATATCAAAAAGCGTCTGGGTTTCCTTGAGCAGAACTGCCCCACCCTTGCTCTTATTAACCGTCTTTGCCGGGCAGCCAAAATTCAAGTCGACGCCATGAGAGCCAAGCTCAATGGCTCGCTGGGCGTTTTCAGCGAGCGCCTGAGGATGCTGACCAAGTAACTGCACGCGAACCGGCACGCCGCCTGGCGTCAGTCCGCCATGTTGCAGTTCCGGACAAATGCGATAAAACACCCTACGCGGCAGTTTGATGTCCACCACGCGCACAAATTCTGTCACGCACAGGTCGAAGCCACCGAGTTTGGTCAGCATATCGCGCATCAGATGGTCAACGACACCCTCCATGGGGGCGAGCATTATTTGCATGCAGGCAGACTTATTCACATTGCTTGAAAAGGCCGCGGAGTGTATCAGTTAACGGTATTTTCAGCCAGCTGTCAGCGGCGCTTGTCTGCATGTAGCTGTTCATATTGCACCTTTCTCTTTGCGCAAATCAGAACTAGCTGCTGACGTTTTTCTTCGCCCATCGATGTCCAATTGAGGATCTCATCCAGTGTGCGATAGCAGCCGAGACATTGGTCGTTACTATCCAGCGTACAGCGCCGCACACAGGGTGAGCTCAATTTCATGTGACTGGTCATTGCAGTACTACGTTCCGCCAGCTACCGCGCTTGAATAACCACACGCCTATCAGTGCAAGCAAGGTTTCAGCAACAAGTATCGCCATAAATACTCCATCGGCCTGCAGGTCTGTTGTGTTGGCCAGCATATAAGCAAGTGGTATTTGCAGTACCCAGTAGCAAGCAAAGTTGATTTTACTCGGTGTCATGGTATCCCCCGCACCATTGAAGGCCTGCACCACAATCATGCCAATGGCATAAAAACCGTATCCGTAGCTAACCATGCGCAAACAGCTGACACCAACAGCAATGACCTCTGGGTCGTCTGCGAACCAGCTTATCAGAGTTGGCGCGAATAGAATAAACACGGCGGCAACAATAAGCATAAAAGTCACGTTATATCGCGCAATGCGCCATACTGACTGCTCAGCACGTTCTGGCTTGTCGGCACCGAGGTTTTGCCCAACCAGTGTAGCGACGGCATTGCTAAGGCCCCAGGCCGGGAGGATAGTGAATATAACAATGCGTATCGCAATGGTATAACCTGCCACGGCAGCGCTGCCGAACTGCGCAACGATCCTTACCAACAGCATCCAGCTCGCTGTCGCGATAAGAAACTGGATAATGCCGCCGGCGGAGACTTTCATTAATTGCCACATAATGCGAGGCACAGGTTTGATGTCTTCCAGTGTCAGGCAAATACGGGAGGCATGATGACGCAGGTGATATAGCTGGTATAGCACTCCTATTCCACGTCCGATGGTGGTTGCCACAGCAGCACCGGTCACGCCCATTTCAGGCACAGGTCCTAAGCCAAAAATAAAGATAGGATCCAGAATGATGTTAATACCGTTTGCCAACCACAATGAGCGCATCGCAATGGCGGCGTCCCCTGCCCCTCTGAATATGGCATTGATGATAAACAGGTACAAAATAGACACAGAACCACACAGCATTATGGTGGTGTAGTGCTCGCCAATGACCAGCACTGCCTCGTCCGCCCCCATGAAACGCAGAATATCAGCCGCATAAAAAAGGCCGACAAACGCGACGATGGTGGCGGTGATCAGTCCTGTCCATAGTGCCTGCCCGGCAATTTTGTTGGCCTGCTCTCTGTTGCCCTCGCCAATGCGACGAGCCACCAGTGCCGTGACGCCCATGCTCAAACCAATGGCAATAGCATAGAGGATGGTAAGTACGCCTTCGGTAAGCCCCACGGCAGCAACCGCTTCATAGCCCAGAGACGCGACAAATAAGATGTCAACAATGGCAAAAATAGACTCCATTGCCATTTCAAGCACCATGGGTATCGCCAGTAAAAAGGCTGCGACACCAATTGAACCAGAGGTAAAGTCGTAATCAGTTTTGCCCCGCAGGGCTTGTTTTACCAGAGACCAGATTGAGGTCTTCTGTATTTGTTGTGTTTGTTCTTGCATCACATAAATCCGACAATGCTCAATGAGCATAAAAAATTTTGATAACGGTCCAAAACGCGCAGCAGTAGACGATGACCGTGCCAGCTGAAAACGAGCTTAAATGTTGAGTTTGCCCGAAAAGGCGGCGTTCTTAGTGAAGGCGAGCCGAATTCGAGAGCACAAGCGCAATATCAGCGAAGTAATTGGAAGGTAAATTGTTCACCGGCCTGCTCCCGATTGATGTGATGCAGCTAGAGTGCGCTTGTTGTGAGGGAATGTCAATTAGTGATTGTTTTAGGATATGTTTGTTGGATGTTTGGAGATTAAACGGGGATTGCAAAGTACGTCGTGTATTTTGCCGCTTCGCGGCCTCAGATGCACTCACCAGTCATAACTGCATAAAAAAACCCGCTCGAATGAGCGGGTTGTTTAATGTGGCGTCCCATAGGGGATTCGAACCCCTGTTACCGCCGTGAAAGGGCGGTGTCCTAGGCCTCTAGACGAATGGGACAAAAAACCTTCTTAACGAAGCGTTGCTTCGATGATTTTTTTGTTAGGTCACATTTAACACACATGTGACCTATTTCTTGCTAATTTGAACCTGTTTTTTCAAACTCTGTCGAGCAGGGCCTATTCTGCTTTCGACATCGGTTCCAAAAGTGGCGTCCCATAGGGGATTCGAACCCCTGTTACCGCCGTGAAAGGGCGGTGTCCTAGGCCTCTAGACGAATGGGACAAAAAATCTTTCTATCGAAGCTCTGCTTCGATGATTTTTTGTAGGGAAAAATTTCATTAATAGAAATTTTTCGGCTACTTTGCGACGCTTACACAGCTTCGCATGTCTTCAGTAAGGAGAGGTTTTATTAATAAAAACCGAGCGACCTTACTTATAAAAGCGTTTAATTTAACGCCCTTAGTACAATTTGGTTTCTTGGTGGAGCCAGGCGGGATCGAACCGCCGACCTCTTGCATGCCATGCAAGCGCTCTCCCAGCTGAGCTATGGCCCCGTGCTTCCAGACTTTGCTCCGGCCTATGGAGCCAATCCGTCACAGCGGGGCGCATTCTAGGCATCCACCCTTTTTATGTCAACGCTTTTTTTTACGAATTTTCTCTGTTTGCTATATATGTGAGCGCTTTGTCTATTCGCTGTTCAATTTGCCCTTTTGTCAGCAAATTCAGGGTGATATCCAAAGATGGAGAGTTACCAGAACCAGTGACTGCGACCCGTAATGGCATGCCTACTTTACCCATTCCTACACCCAATGATTCTGCTGTTGTATTAATGGCCTGCTGGATAGCTTCCGGGTTCCAGTCTGTCAATGCTAATAAGTTCACTTTAACCTGCTCTAATGGCTCTTTTGCAACCGGACGCAAATGCTTTTTCGCGGCTTTCTCATCAAATTCTTCGTACTCTTCATAGAAGTAGCGACTAATTTCGGCAAGCTCTTTCAATGTTTTAACACGGTCAGCCTGGATCCCAATGACAGCCTCAAGTGCAGGCCCATTGGAAACATCAATCCCAAGTTGCTCAAAATGCCATTTAGCATGTTCGGCAACGTCTTCAGCCGGCAGCGATTTTATGTAATGCTGGTTGAGCCAAATGAGCTTTTCCGTGTTAAATGCTGATGCAGACTGACCAATTGCATCCAGAGAGAACAGTTCGATCATCTCTTGCTGCGAGAAAATTTCCTGATCGCCATGAGACCATCCCAGACGCACCAAATAGTTCATAAGTGCCTGAGGAAGATACCCATCATCGCGATACTGCATTACGCTAACTGCACCGTGACGCTTAGATAATTTCTTGCCATCGTCACCCAGAATCATAGAAACGTGAGCGTATTCTGGTATAGGCGCGCCGAGCGCTTTAAGAATATTAATCTGTCTTGGCGTGTTATTGACATGATCTTCACCACGTACAACGTGAGTAATGCCCATATCCCAGTCATCCACTACTACGCAAAAGTTGTACGTTGGTGTACCGTCACTGCGCAGGATAATCAGGTCGTCCAGCTCACTATTTGCAACCGTAATCGTGCCACGGATGTGATCTTTAATCACCACTTCGCCTTCCAGAGGTGTTTTGAAACGCACCACATAGGGCTGACCTTCCGGGTGATCGGTACGATCACGCCATGTACCCGGATAGCGGGGCTTTTCACCATGCGCTTTTTGCTGCTCACGGATCGCATCAAGCTCTTCAGCTGACATAAAGCACTTGTACGCTTTGCCTTCGTCCAATAATTGCTGGATCAGCGCTTTATATCGGTCAAAACGATCAGTCTGATAAACCGGACCAGTATCCCATGTCAGTCCCAACCATTGCATGCCATCAAGAATCGCCTGCTTGGCTTCATCTGTGGAGCGCTCAATGTCGGTATCTTCTATACGAAGAACGAACTCACCGCCTTGATTTTTAGCAAAAAGCCATGAGTAGAGTGCGGTGCGGGCTCCACCAACATGCAGATAACCTGTTGGGCTGGGTGCGAATCGGGTAACAACTGTCATAATGGGTCTTCGACTCTGATAAAAATTGGCTGCGCATTCTACCAGCCTCGACATTTATTGAGAATGTTGTGAGCAATAAAACCTGTCTGTTAACGCCTAAAAAACACAACCCGAATGAAAAATTCACAACCTGGTGGCTTTTTGCTCGACCAGTTTTAAAAAGCACATTTTTGTATTGACAGCGAAATCCGCCTCCCTATAATACCGCCCCACGTCGCCACTGCGGTAAACCACCCAGGCGGCAGGCAAAAATACGGACGCTTAGCTCAGTTGGGAGAGCACCGCCCTTACAAGGCGGGGGTCACTGGTTCAAGCCCAGTAGCGTCCACCACTCTTTTTGCCATCAGAATCAAAGTCTTAGGACGCTTAGCTCAGTTGGGAGAGCACCGCCCTTACAAGGCGGGGGTCACTGGTTCAAGCCCAGTAGCGTCCACCACCTTACTTTTTAAACACTTACGTCCAAACCAAAGCTCAGTTATCTGGAATTTTGATTAGATGTATGTCGGCCCCTTCCCGAATCCGTATACATGTATTCCAATGCTAACTCCCTAAACTAATGCTTTGGAAGTCATTCGGTAAACATGCCACTGGCAACTCTGTATGGCCCGGACGTTACATACGACGATTTAGTACAGGTGGTATATACTCTAATAGGCGAACTAATTATTGAAGGCATACCTTTATTAGTGAGCTAATATGTCGTTCAGTAGCACTTAATTACCAACAAGGATGAGGAATATGTATAGGACGCATGAGCGGTATTTTAAACTCTGGGTTGAAAATGATGTACTCATTGCTGTTTTTAGAGGGCAATGGGACGCGGCAATAACCCATGCTTATGCCGATGAGTTTAAAAAGGTCGCGGAGTCCATAATACATAAACCCTGGGCGCATATTACTTACCTCGACGACTGGGAGCTCGCTGATCAGGACTTTTTTCCCATTATTGGCCAGTTGGAATCATGGTGTATCCAAAACGGCATTGTCAGAGATGCCGTCGTATTTCCGCCCAATGCCCTGAAATCCCACGTATTATCGAAAGCCCTGAAAACCAGCAAATATAGCGAGTATTACCGAGAATTTAGTCGCGCCGACGAGGCACTGAGATGGCTATCGGAAAAGGGGTTCAGTCCCATCAGTGACACACTATCTTCGATGAAAAGCGCATAGATACTATGAAATCAAAATTTATTTACTTCATTGTCGTCTTGAGCCTTGCAATGGGAAGACCTGCACTGGCCAGTGACACGTGCCAAACATACATTCGCAGCGTACTGCCGGATTGGCAAGCGACCTACTCAGAAGGCGTTGATGTGCTGAGCAAGGAGCAATCCAAAGCGTTTTTTCAGGAGATGGTCATCCAGTTAATCGCGACCCTTCCTGAGCCTGATCAAAGCTGCAATGTCGATGCCACTGACGCGATAAAAACCTTAAGAGTTAAGGCAACAGCATTGGCTGGTACGCTGAAGTCGATTGAGGAATTTGTCGCCCCGCAGAGTAGTCATGAAACCGTCGCTTTGAGACACCCGCTCAGCCTGGCCTTCAGAGATAACCTGAATGCATTTTATGATGCACTGCACGACGCTAGGCTGAAGGCTGACGCGTACTGAACTTTTTCTCTAACCACGGGCGCGGTAATGCAATGTCTTTATCGATGAGAAACGGCAGGCTCACTTCAACATCTTTGACCATATAGCCTGCGCGAACAAACATACTGTTATCGTGAATCGCAACAGCAATGCAGCCAGCACATTGCAGACGGTTGTATGCACGCATCATTTCAGGAACCGAGTCGCCAGTTAAACCGGCACTAGCTTCAGGCAATTGAAGCAGTGCCCAGCGTTCGAGTCCTCTAGCAGACTCCAGGATAGCATCGGTGACCGCTCGGATACCGGCTTGGTTAAACCCCTCGGCGTATCGGTTGACGATAATATTGCCGTCAACCTCTACTGAAAATTTACCGTGAACAGGCTCGTGCATGCGTTGACTCTACTTGTGCCCGTCTATCCATTGCCTGGCAGAAGCAATATCTGAAAACTTCGCCACCTGCCACAAAAGACGCTTTTTCTTGAACTGCTCGGCGTACACATCCGCCACGTCGGCCAGAGCTTGATTAGGTACCACGAAAGCAATTTGCACCGACTCACTGTCGGCAGACTCGTGTTTTAAGGCATGAACCGTATCGTTAGTAACGTCTAATCGAATTTCGGTTGGGCTCAGGTCGAAATCCAAGACCGCAAGACAGTCAATAATGAGGTATCGCGTGTTATTGAAAGCCAGATTTCCATACAACGAATCATCAGCTTCCATCACGTCGTGCAGAGTAATGTGGCCCGAACAATGCCAGACAACACCGTGTTCTTCCCAGTTAAGTACTATTGGCACAAGTTTTTATTTTCTTAATGATCAGCGGTTTTAGCATAGTTGCTAACTAACATCATTACAAAACTTGATAACGGATTTGCAACGTCGCTTCAAACCACGGTGCCGTCCACCACTTTCCTAAAACTATTCTGCTACAACGTTGCTTGCTTTATGGCAAAGCATCAGGTCACCACCGCGAACGTCTCACAGCAATCCTGTGGCAATACAAACCAGCGCAGCGCCTCTGCTTTATCAGATAACTGTAATGGGAACGTCTGCCAATGGGTGTCAGGGGCAGTCAATATTGCCTTTGCCTGGCCAAGTAGTGCAGCGTAGTCAGGCAACTCTGGAGAATCGTCGACAACATGATGCTCATTGAAATTCATGTCTGTTAGTGACGTCGTCAACTTCGTCAGGTGCCCCTGGAAGCGCCACACGCCCTCAATGGCATCCCATTGGTAGTAAGGCAATAAACGCCAGCCAAATTCAGCAACCAGTTTGAGTGCCTGCAAAATGTAATCACACTCTTCATCACTAATGAAGTAATTGAAATTCAGTCGCACCCAGCCCGGGCGCAAGATCATGCTTCCAGCCTGAATTTCTTTTTCTATCTCGCGGCTATATGTCATGTCCATATCCAACAGGGCGTGGCCATATGGTCCCGCACAGGAGCAGCCGCCGCGCACCTGGATACCAAAAAGATCATTCAATAACGCTGTGACAAAACCGTAGTGAAGGTCCTTACCATTGTGTTTAAAGCGCAAGGAAAATATCGACAACCGCGAGGCATTTTTATCACCCAGCACATCGATTTGCTCAGTGCTGTTAAAGCATGCCATGGCTTTGTCTATCAACCGCTTTTCATGGGTTTCAATAGTGTCGATGCCGACATCCTGTTGAAGTTTGAAGACCAATCCTGCGCGAATGGATTCGACAATAGCGGGCGTTCCGCCCTCTTCACGTCGCTCGTGGTCGGCAATAAATTTGTGTCCTTCAGGTGTGACGTACATCACCGTGCCACCTCCGACAATGGCAGGCACTTCGTTGTTTAATACGCTTTGTTTGACCACCAGCACACCCGGCGTGCCTGGCCCTCCAACAAATTTGTGAGGAGAGATAAACACTGCATCAATAGGCGCATCGCCATTCATGTCAATCTTCACATAAGGACCGGCTGCAGCATAATCCCAGAACGCCAATGCACCGTGTCGTTTAAGAAGAGCGGTGATTGCACTGACATCGCTGCGCACTCCCGTCACATTTGACGCAGCCGAAAAGCTGCCAATTTTTACTTTACGCGTTGCATACTTACAGAGTTCCAGCTCAAGTGTCACCAGGTCGATTTGCCCGTTGTGATCAAGCGGAATAGCCACCACTTTTGCCAGACTTTCTCGCCACGGGAGCTCGTTGGAATGGTGTTCATAAGGCCCGATGAACACAACTGGACGTTCCTGCTCCGGAATTTGGCTGGACAATTGATACTCATCGTCCAGCGCCTTGGGCAGTCGTAAGCCCAGAATATCGACCATCTTGTTTATGCCGGTAGTTGCACCCGAGCCGCAAAAAATAACATTATCTTCAATGCTGGCGTTTACCGCTTTTTTGATGATACCGCGAGCCTGCTCACGCAAATGTGTGGTTTGTGCGCCTGTAAATGAGGTTTCTGTATGCGTATTGGCGTACGTGGGCAATACGTGGCCCTGGATATAATTTTCAATAAATCCAAGCGACCGGCCTGATGCTGTGTAATCAGCATATACCAATGGTTTTGTACCAAAGGGCGTCTCAAATACCCGGTTGGCACCAATAACACTTTTGCGAATACGTTCGATTAGGTTGCTCATATCTTCCTCACTTGCTGCGGGAAGATAGTAAATACAAACAACCAGAACAATATCCCCTTTACGTGCTAATATTTACCTTTATACGAAACAAATGTTCTTAT
Source organism: Aestuariibacter salexigens DSM 15300 (assembly GCF_000429145.1). Lineage (GTDB taxonomy): Bacteria > Pseudomonadota > Gammaproteobacteria > Enterobacterales > Alteromonadaceae > Aestuariibacter > Aestuariibacter salexigens. The sequence continues at coordinate 82,944 of NZ_AUBH01000001.1, read as the reverse complement.
TTTTATTTATTATTGGAACTTATGACCACTCTAGACAAAACAGATAAAAAATTACTGGCACGGCTGCAACATGATGCAAGCAAATCTGTGGGTGTATTGGCCGAGGAAATTGGTATCTCTAAATCAGCCTGCTGGCGTCGAATACAGCGTATGGAAGAAGACGGTATTATCCGCCAGAAAGTTACCCTGCTTGACCCAAGCAAAATAGGGGTAAAATTAATGGTGTTTATTTCGGTAAGAACCAATCAACACAATAAAGCCTGGGCAGATAAGTTTAAGCAAACGGTGGAGGTGATCCCTGGCGTGATGGAAGTTTACCGTATGGGCGGTGAGGTTGATTATCTTATCAAGGCGGCGGTCGAAGATATTGCCGGCTATGACCGGCTTTACCAGCGTCTGATACATGCGAACCTGTTCGAGGTAACAGCAGGATTTGTGATGGAAACGATCAAAAGTACGACGGAGTTTCCTATTGATGTCAATTAGCAACATCCCCGCCATTTCGGGGACGTCACTAAAATAGTAATCAGGCGAAACTGTTAGCTGCGCTAGAATCTTTGGACGCGCTATTTGATGACAGCTGTTTAGCTATGACATTGTCGATAGCGAAGCGGCCTGCACCCTGGAATGTCAGCGCAAGCGTCGCGGCAAACAGCGCGAGTGCAAATTCATAACCGTTGTTTGTTAAAAACAGTCCATTTTCGAAGTGCACGCTAAATATAGCAATCAGCATGGTGGGCACGACCAGTAACCAGCTGACACTGATTATTAGTGCAGCTTCAATCGTCGACAGGCCAAACTCCAATGCGCCGAGTCGAGCGCCTGCAAGGTAATTAAGTGGCGCAAAAATGGCCGCCACGGCAGTCAATAATACAGGTCGTGCGGTGAGCGAACGTAAGCTGTGACGAAGCGTGCCAGCAAAACCAAACCAAATGGCCATAAACCAGACAGGCACATGCCAACTCTGTTGTTCAGAGCCGAACACAAGTACTTGGTTTGCCGTTAATAAACTGTCCATGATGATGCCTACCACGCCACAGCAGACTATAACTTTTAGCTCCGTTAAGCGCTGCTTTGCCACTAGCACTATCGCAGATACCAGCAGAGCGAGCACGAGTAAAGCTTGCTCCTGCCAGAAAGCCGCGACGAACCAGATGGTTTGAAACAAGGCAAAATTGAGTAATGATGAAGACACGTAAGTACCTCAATGTTGATTCAATTGGCCTTTACTTTACCTTGCTTCCAATTACCTGAATGTGGAGTGGAAATTAACAATCTGTAATGTTCGGCAAACAGCAAATATCCACAGAGAATGGCGAGTTCTCCGCAAGCAGTGCTATAGTGACAGAGTGTTTATGGTTCCTTTAGCAGGGTGTGTTTTGGCAGCTTTTGCGGCAATTGCAGCATTTATTTTTTTTAGTCTGATAAGCATATCGGATGTTCAGGCTACAGAGAAAACACTAAAAATTACGTTGCCCTATATAGCCAATGATGAGCAAAGGAACCTTTATATTGAACAAGTGGTAACAAGGGCAGCTGACGCGACAGGTCACACCGTGCAGATTGCCCACTTTGATTTACCCACCAATGAAAGTCGCATACAGAAGATGCTGCAAGATGGGACACCGGGCATTGACGTCGCCTGGATGCCTGTGACGAAAGAGCGAATCGACACCATGCTGTTTGTACCAATATCCTTGTATTCCGGCCTGCACGGCAACCGATTGCTACTTATCCATGCCGACAGGCAGGCGGATTTCGCCGCATTGACATCGTTACAGGCCCTGGCAAAAATGATTGGACTGCAATATCAACACTGGGCGGAGTATCGGGTATTGATTGAAAACGGACTGCAAATCCATGGAGATCTGAAATACTCCGATATGTTCCGGGCTATCGATAGCGGCCTAGCTGATTATTTACCCCGCTCTGCGCTGACCATAAAAGACGAGCTTAAACGCTCACAATCGACCTCTATTGCCGTCGAGGGGTCACTAGTGTTGGTGTATCCCAGCTACTATTTTTTGTTCGTCAATAAAGCCAACCCTGAGCTTGCCTCGGCTCTGTCTACAGGCATGCGCATGATGCGTCAGCAAGGAACATTGCAAACCTTGTTTGAAGACACGTATGGCGAAAGGCTGGACGGTCTGGCACTGCAAAATAGACGCGTGTTCAGTCTCAATAACTCAGATATACCCGAGACGCTGTTACGCAATCAGGATACACAATGGCGACGCTAATGGTCGCCTTCTCTAATTCTCCTCACAAAATAAGCCTCATATTTGCTTAACCCATACAAAAATAAGCTTATCTTTTGCGTTTTCAGTACGATAAGCTAAATACAAAGCAAGCATAATACGGGCAAGATGAATCACAAGCTGGCCGGCAATACCAAGGTGTTGATCGTAGACGATCAGGTCCTTGCCAAGGGATATATGAAATACTCACTGGAGGAACTCGGCTTCAGTGATATCACCTATGTGGATAAAGCCAATCAGGCCTTGTCACAGATCCGTAAAGAGCATTTTGATCTGATTGTGTGCTCATACAATCTCAAAAAAGATCAGGATGGCTACTATCTGTATGAACAGCTCAAAGCAGAAAATGAGCTGTCTCCGCGCACCGCTTTCGTGTTCATCAGCGCCGATACCACACCGGATATCGTGCACAGTATTGTCGAACTTAAACCAGACGACTTTCTGGCCAAACCCTTTACCGTAAAAGAGCTCGATAAACGTCTTACTCGTGTATTGATGCGCAAGCAGGCACTCAAGCCAATTTACGAGCTGATGGAGCAGCGCCAGTTTGAAAAGGCCCTGTCGGAAGTAGAACTGTTTCTGGCCGACTCAAGCAATGCAGAGTTCTTCCCACTGGCACTGAAGACCAAAGGCGAACTGCTGGCAGCGTGCGGCTACCACGAGCAGGCCCGAAACTTTTATCAGGCTATTCTGAATGTACAGTCCTTCACCTGGGCGAAAATCGGCCTGGTAAAATCATTCATTCAGCTTGGCGATGAAGATGAAGCTGAAAAGCTCATTCTCGAACTTGCCTTTAAGCCAGACTCACAGCTGGCTGCATACGACCTGCTGGCCGGACTACAGATCAAGAAAAAGGACTACGAGGCGGCGTTGGAATGTGTTGTTGTTGCAACCGAAATATCACCGCGAAACATTCGTCGACACCGCACCGCCATGGATCTATCGCGGATCACCCATGATTACGAAACCCAGTTTGAAGCCGCGAAGAAAATTGTTAAGTTCGCCAAGGATTCGATTCACGACAAGCCAGAAAATTATCTTAATGTTGCCCGCGCGGGTCTCGACTACGCGATGGTGTCTGAAGAGTCTGAAACAGACAAATTGCTCAAACAGGCCTATGACTACGTTAAACAGGTCAAAGCCATGTTCCCCAAAAATGAACTGGGTGAACAGCTCAAGGTGCTGGATGCCCGACTCGCCTGCCTTGAAGATGATGTCGAAAATGCCCAGTCATTGCTTGCCCAGTTAAATGAGGAAAATTGGGAGAATGACAGTCTCGATTCACTGATTGATAAAGCCAAAGCGTTCCACGCCATAGGTTTATATGAACGGGCCTTATCCATTATGGAAAAAGTCGAACTGCGCTGTAAATCTGATCCCAATCAGGGTGATTTATTCCTGCACTACGTACAGCAGGAAAAGCAGGAAAAAGATGAGATCAGGCAAAGTCCCCGTGAACTCAATAACACGGCGGTTACTCACTACGAGCAAGGCAACGTGGATAGTGCTCTGGAGGTATTCAGTAAAGCCTTCACGATCATGCCAAAAAACCCATCTATTGCGCTCAATTTGTTGCAGGCCATTGCGGTTAAGGCCAAAGAAAGAAGGTTGCCAAGTAACACAAAGGCGGTCATTAATCAGTGCATTAAAACCATTGAAGATGGCAGTCTGAATCAGGATCAGGAACAGCGTTACCAAAAAGTGCGCGCAGTACTCACCGAGTCAATGTAGTTGCTGCGAGCACACCTAAACTTGTTATCATATAGATTCGATAGACTTCCGGCCTGACCTATGCGGCGCTCGCGATTCCCAAGCACAGACGACACCCACATTAACTGGCGCGTTTTTGCCAAGCTGTGGCCCTACCTACTTGAATTTAAGCAACGGGTGGCGCTGGCCCTGCTGTGCCTGATCGGGGCAAAAATTGCCAGCATTGGCTTACCCTTTGTGCTGAAACATACTGTTGATAGCCTGAATATTGACAGCACCGCGGATGCATTACTTACCGTTCCACTGGCGTTAATAGTTGCCTATGGTGTGCTCAGACTGGCCAATGTGCTGTTCGGTGAGATCAGAGATACGTTGTTTGGAAGAGTCACAGAACGCGCCATGCGTCGTCTGGGCCTGACCGTGTTTGACCATCTGCATAGACTGGATCTTGATTTTCACCTCAACCGGCAAACCGGAGGGCTGGCCAGAGACATCGAACGGGGCACCTCGGGGATCAGCTTTCTGATGCGATTCCTGGTGTTTAATATCGGCCCCACCCTGCTGGAAATCATACTGGTCGTGGGCGTACTGATTCACCAGTACGGTGCCAGGTTTGGCCTGACTATTCTGATTGCGGTCATTTTGTATGTGGGCTTTTCTGTTAAAGCGACAGACTGGCGAACACGTTTTGTGCGCGAAATGAATCAGGCTGACTCGACAACCAACAGTCGCGCAATAGACAGTTTGCTCAACTATGAAACCGTTAAATACTTCAATAACGAGCAATTTGAAGCCGCACGCTATGACACTAACCTCGCCGGCTGGGAACAGGCACGTCGTAAAAATCGTTTATCTCTGTTTGCCCTGAACGGTGGACAGGCGTTTATTATCGCGGCTGCAATGACATCGATGATGGCCATGGCTGCACTGGGTGTAGCGAATGGCGACATGACCATTGGTGATTTTGTGCTTATCAACGCCTTCACTATGCAGATATTCATGCCGCTTAATTTTCTGGGCTTTGTGTACCGTGAGATCCGCGGTTCGCTGGCCAATATAGAGAACCTGTTTAATCTATTGGAGAAAACGCCAAACGTCACGGATACGGCTAATGCTGCTGCCCTTAATATCTCTCAGGCCCGCATTAGCTTCGACAACGTTGATTTTCATTATCGTGAGGACAGGCCAATATTGAAAAACCTCAGTTTCACCATTGAGCCTGGCCAGAAGGTGGCAGTGGTGGGTGAAAGCGGCGCGGGTAAGTCGACATTGGTCAAGCTGCTGTTCCGTTTTTACGACGTCACCTCAGGTGCGATAAGCATTGACGGGCAGGATATTCGTCAGGTCACGCAACAATCGCTTCGCAAGACGATTGGTATCGTACCTCAGGATACCGTGTTGTTTAATGACACCATTCTGGAGAATGTCCGCTACGGCAATCCCCAGGCCTCTGATGATGACGTTATGCAGGCTATTAAACTGGCCCATCTGGATGCTTTTGTCACTTCTTTGCCTGGCGGCGTCGCGACCACCGTGGGAGAGCGAGGGCTGAAACTGTCCGGTGGTGAAAAACAGCGCGTGGCCATTGCCAGAACTATCTTGAAAAAGCCCCCTATTCTGGTGTTCGATGAAGCCACCTCCTCACTGGACAGCCAATCTGAAAAAGCCATCCTGACGGCGCTGCGAGAGATAGCCAAAGGCCATTCAAGTCTGGTCATCGCGCATCGCCTGTCGACTATCATTGATGCCGACAATATTGTCGTACTCAGCAACGGTCAGGTGGCTGAACAAGGTACCCACTCTCAGCTACTCGCACAGCGTGGCGTTTACGCCGCATTATGGAATGCCCAACAACATCAGCAGGAAGACAGCTAGTGCGCTCTCGCAAAGATCACCTTATTGATGCACAGTTATTAACCCTTCATCGTGCCATCGCTGACAAGCTTCAGCTCGATAAGTCGTTATTGGATACGGCGGATCATTTAATCAGCCAGCGTGCAAAAAGCGGTAGGCTAAGCAGGGGGAATCACATCGCTTGGATGAGTCTGATTGAACAGCTGCGAACAACACAAAACGTTGCAGACATACTGCTTAAGGATAATGAGGAAATGCGCCGCTTACTTAGAGTGTCGCCGCTTGGTAACTTGCTCACTGAATCGGAACGTGAGCAGGCATTTGCTCATGCTGCCGGCGCGCAGCGCGCCGACGACATATTCTAAAGCCAACAATTCGTCTATGCACCGCTACGCAAGTGATCGGCAACCAGAAATGCCATTTCCAATACCTGATCGGCGTTCAAACGCGGATCGCACTGGGTCTGATAGGCCTGCGCCAAATCGTCATCACTGATTTCGTAGGCACCACCAGTACATTCGGTCACATGCTGTCCGGTCATCTCAAGATGGATGCCGCCGGCATGAGTACCTTCGGCTTCGTGAGCGGCGAAGAACTGACGAATTTCTCGTAAAATTTCATCAAAATTACGGGTTTTGTAACCAGACGAGGCCTTTTTGGTGTTGCCGTGCATGGGGTCAGAGCTCCACACCACATTCCTGCCTTCCTGTTTCACCCGGCGTAGCAGACGTGGCAGGTTGTGCTCAAGCTTGTCCGCACCCATGCGGGTGATCAGGGTCAGACGGCCTGCCTCATTATCCGGGTTGAGCGCGTCAATCAAGCGGATCAACTCGTCATCCTGCATGGTTGGGCCAACCTTGACCCCAATAGGATTATGAATACCGCGGAAAAACTCCACATGTGCATGGTCAAGCTGGCGGGTACGCTCGCCAATCCATAGCATATGGGCCGAACAGTTATAGGGTTTGCCTGTCAGGGTATCGATGCGGGTTAAGGCCTGTTCATAGTTAAGTAACAGCGCCTCATGAGACGTAAACAGTGTGGTTTCATGCAGTGCCGCGTTGTTGGCGCTATTTATGCCAATCACATCCATAAACTCCAGAGTGTCCTGAATGCGTCGCGCCATGTCCTGGTAGCGTTCTTTAAGCGGATTGTTTTCAACGAACGCCATATTCCAGCGATTCACCTGATGTAAATCAGCCAGACCACCCTGGGCAAACGCGCGCAGCAAATTCAGCGTCGCAGCGGCACGATGATAGGCTTCGACCATCCGATTCGGATCTGGCTGACGTGATTGTTCAGTAAACTCAAAGCTGTTGATGATATCGCCACGGTAGCTGGGCAGGCTAACGCCATCAATGGTTTCCATGTCAGCCGAGCGCGGCTTGGCATACTGACCGGCCATACGGGCGACTTTAGTCACAGGGCAGCGGCCAGCAAACGTAAGGACGATGGCCATTTGCAGCAACACTTTAAAGGTATCGCGGATCTTAGGCGCATTAAACTCGTCAAAAGACTCGGCACAATCGCCGCCCTGTAATAGAAAGCCTTTACCTTCACACACCTGTCCGAGCTGCTTATAAAGCTCCCGTGTTTCTGCCGCAAAAACCAGCGGTGGATAAGACTTCAGCTTCGCCTCTACCTGCTCCAGTTGAGCGGTATCCTGATATGTAGGTTGCTGCAAGATGGGCTTACTGCGCCAGCTATCGATCTGCCATTGACTCACGTTCTTTCCTTTAGTTGTCAACGCGCCATGTATTGATTGTTGTAGTACGCGATTCGTCGGGCCAACGAGTGTAGAAGGATGGTGTAAAATTTCAATCAAATTTTCGTCTTTCTTATGACGTGGTCCAGGTAAACCCGCTTCCTCCGTGCGTATTGTTAATTTTTTCTACATTGCCGCCGAACGCAAGGCGTAAATTTTCAATGCTTAGTACCTGATGAGCCTCTCCACTTGCCAGCAGTTCGCCGCTTTTCATTATCCATACGTCATCAGCGTACTGACTGCTCTGGTTAATATCATGCAGGCTTACCAACACACTATTACCTAGCTCGGCGAGATGATTGCACAAACGGTGGAATTGATGTTGATGACGGATATCCAGCCCCTGCAGGGCTTCATCAAACATCACGAGCGCCTCACCACGTTCAATGGCCGGCCATACCTGTAGCAAAATCTGAGCAATCAACACACGCTGTTGCTCTCCACCGGATAGGGTGTCAAAAATCCGTCCAGTAAAAGGAGTAATTTCCAGAGCATCCTGCAACACAGCTGGCACGTCGGCTGTGTTGCTGTGCAAATGTAAAACATCTGCAACAGTCAAACGAAAAGGCGTACTACGATGTTGTAAATGCAGACACCTAAACGTCGCCAGCTGTGCCATCGCATATTCAGACAACGGACGATGATTTAGCGTGATATCTCCCTCGTAGTCACCAAGTAACCCGGCAAGACAATGCAGTAACGTCGTTTTACCCGCGCCATTCTCCCCCAGCACATGCACAACCCGGCCAGCCGTCATTGACAGCGACACATTAACCAGCCGGTCAGGTACGCTCAGATGATGACACGCTAACTGAATCATATACTCATCCGTGGAGAGCGCATTAGCGCCCAAATAAACAGCGGACCGCCAATGGTTGCAGTCAGCATGGACACCGGCAGTTGCGTGGTTGTCCAATGCTCAGTGCCTATCGCGACCCACACCATCAATAGCGCACCTACGATAGCCGACAGCGGCAACACCATGCGATTGTCATGACCGACAAGCAAACGTAGGAAGTGTGGAACTAACAAACCAATAAAGGCTATTGAGCCGGCCAGCGACACCGCCAGTCCAATTAACAACGCGGCACAGAGTAACTGGTTTCGCTCAAAGCGTTTTACGTCCAGTCCGCCAAGTGCGGCAAACTGCGCCCCGAAATAATAACGATTGAGACGCTCTCCCTGTCGGCAGCTTGCCCAAAGCGTCGCGGCGAGAATAGGTAACGCGACACTGAGTATCGACCAGTCAGCCTGATGCAAACTTCCCATCAGCCAGAAGGTAAGATTGCGCAGTGATTGCGCGTCACTGAACCAGTACATCCAGCCAATCATCGCGCCGGCAATGGTAGAAATAGCGATACCGGCCAGGATCACCGCACTTGATGAGGAAGATAATCGCTGCGCGATCACATATATAAGTGTGCCCGAGGCCAACGCACCGATAAAACATAGCAGTGGCAGGAAATAATGCAGCGGCCATACAGACGGCAGCACACCACTTAACAGGACCGTCGCGGCCACCAGACTAGCGCCGGAGCTAAGACCAATGATGCCAGGATCAGCCAACGGGTTACGTAATAATACCTGAAGACTTGCTGCACCCACCGACAAAGCTGCCCCAACGACGCTGGCAGTTATCAGCAAAGGCAGTCGAAACGTCAAGATGAGCTGTTGCTCAAGCGGATCTGACAATCTGCCCAGTGCTGGAAACACGAGCAGATAGGCAGCGCTGAGAAACAGCGCTACTAGCGCCAGGAAAAAAACGGGAAAACGTCGTATCGGCTTAACTTCAGCCTGGTGCGTGGTCATTCCTTGTCACGTTGAACGATATGGTCAAGCATCCCCTCTGAAGCGTCTTCGATGAGGTCCAGCACCAGCTCGAATCCTTTGCGGCCACCGTAGTAAGGATCGGGCACTTCGTCATAGTCACTTTGTGCAAACGAGAGGAACAAGTGCAATTTATGCTGCAAATCAGCCGGGCAACGCGCCTGCAGGTCCGACATATTGGCATTGTCCATCGCCACAATGTAATCAAATTGCACGAAATCATCATCCTGCACACGGCGACAGCGCAGATGCTTCATCTGATATCCGCGCTTCAATGCGACTTCCTGCGCACGTTTGTCAGGCGGGCTGCCGGTGTGATAGCCCATTGTACCGGCAGAATCAGCACTGATAAGTATATTGCGCTGCTGCGCTTTGGTGGCAAACACTGCTTCAGCAGTCGGAGAACGACAAATATTGCCAAGACAAACAAACAATACCGATAGTTGAGAATCGGCCATAGGGCTCCTCGCGGTCAGATAAAAATGTGCAACTTACGGTTTGGTTGAGTAGTGTATCGGCCTATAATCCGCTTTACCAATCAATTAAAACAATAAGGGGACCCTTACCTGTGCTAAATGTTCTGATGTTAAGCAGTTCCAGACGAGGTAACGAAGAGTATCTGGAACACGCCGTTGCCATGTTCCATGCCCATTTAGGCGATGTGAAGCGCGCGATTTTTGTGCCCTTTGCTGGCGTATCCATAGGCTGGGACGACTATACGGACAAAGTGCAGCGGGCATTACCTGATCTGGAAATTAGAGGCTTGCACCAGTGCGCGGACAAACAACAGGCAGTTATGGATGCAGACGCCATCATGGTAGGCGGCGGTAATACCTTTAATCTGCTCAATGAACTTTATGTAAATAACCTTATTGAGCCGTTAAAAAAGGTCGCACTACGAGGTACACCCTATATCGGCTGGAGTGCAGGCTCTAACATTTGTGGTAACAGCATTCGTACCACAAACGATATGCCGATTATTCAGCCACCATCATTCGAAGCACTGAATCTGGTGCCTTTTCAGCTTAATCCGCATTACACCGATTACATCCCCCCCGGACATAACGGCGAAACGCGAGCCGAGCGAATCAGCGAATTTTGCACACTGGAACCAAACATGCCGGTAATCGGCATTAGAGAGGGCACCGCGTTGCAGCGCAAAGGGGACAGTCTCACCCTGCTGGGTGCCGAGGCTGGCGTGATGTTTCTAGATAAGTCGCAATCCGCGATAGCGCCCGGACAGGATCTGAGCCATTTACTCAATATCAACTAGCAGGCGCTGGTTCAGAAAACCTGAGGCGTCACCTGTATTGGCCAAAAAGGGAATATGGCCCAGAAGCGGCGCTGGCAACAAATGTGTCAGCGCGGCCAGATTATCTTCCAGATATGCCATACCCGGGTCGATTTCATTGGCTACCCAGCCTGCCAGTTTCAGGCCGTCCTGCTGGATAGCTTCACAGGTGAGCAAGGCATGATTAAGACACCCTAAGCGCATGCCCACCACCAAAATCACCGGCATATCAAACAGCATCGGAAAACTGGATAAATACGCATCTTGTTCAAGCGGCAGTCGCCAGCCACCAGCACCTTCTACCACAATCACATCCGGCTGTTTTGCGACCAGGCGTTCATATCCCCGCGTAATGGCAGCAAACTCAATGGGCTGGCCGACACGATGAGCAGCCAGGTGAGGAGCTACCGGGTCGGCAAAGGCAATGGGATTCACCTCTTCGTAGCTCAGGTTGACACTACAATGTTCCAGCATAGCCAAAGCGTCCGCATTGCGTAAGCCCTGCTCTGTGTCCAAACAACCGGCTGACACCGGCTTGTAAGCAGCCGTTTTCAGACCTTGTGAGTTGAGCGTTTTCAACAGTGCCGTAGAGACTACTGTTTTGCCTACATCGGTGTCGGTACCGGTAATAAAAAAAGATATAGGACTTGCTTCACTCATGGTTTTTTATCACCTGTAAAAATGTCACATTGTAGGTCAGGGGCAATCTGCCATTTTTGGCAAAGTGCTGCTCATATTCATGCTCGAGTCGCAGCAAAGAACGACGATTAAGCGGTCTGTGATCGGTTTGGGTCAGAGTACTGGCACCGATGTGACGTATTGAATTGAGTAACGACAGTATATCAGGATGCCAACTGGTATAAGCGCGAGTATGGCTTGCCGTTCTTAATCCCGCTTTTTCCGCCGCTGAATGCCAATGCTGGCTGTCAAAAAAGCGATTACCAAGCAGCTGACCATCGATCATCTGACGGCATTTATGTAATTCAGTGAATGAGCCTGCACTCATGATCGCTAGCGTGCCTCGTGCGCCAGGTCGCATGACTCTTGCACACTCGAGCATGGCCTGTTCAGCGCTGCTGCACCACTGCAGCGCCATGCTGGAAAACACGCCATTTACTGACTGTGCTGCCAATGGCAGATCCTCCGCGTCAGCACAGATCCAGTCAGCATTGGACACCGAGTCGCGAGCCTGGCTAAGCATGCCATAGGCAAGGTCAACACCAAGCATATGGCTGCATTTGCTTAGTAGCTGTTTTGCATAACGACTGGTACCACAGCCGATATCCAGCAAGGTGCCATCGCATCCCGGTAGAAGTGATAATGCATCAAACGCAATATCAGCCTGAATATCGGCAAACCTGTCGTACATTGTCGCCGCACGGCTGAACTGGCGGGCGATGCGCTGCTTTAGCTCTGGCATGCTTCATCCTGCCTGACAGGTTCAATCACTAGCGCCAACGCGTCCAGCAATGCATCGATGTCCTGCTGACTGTGCAGTGCTGACAAGGTGATGCGTAAACGATCGCTGCCTTTCGGTACCGTGGGCGTGCGCATTGCACCGCACCATATTCCCAGACCACGCAGGCGTTCGCTGATATCTACGGTGCGCTTAGGGCAACCGATGATAACAGGCTGGATAGCGGACTCACTCTTGGTAATCGGTAATGCCCGTTGGACTGCTCCATGCCTGAAATAGGCAATATTTTCAGCCAATCGCTGATAGGGTTTTTCACTCATTATCAGCTTGATACTGGCGAGGGTCGCGCAGGCCTGTGCGGCCGGCATGGCGGTGCTATATATGTAATGCCTTGAAAAATTCATCAGGTAGTCAATCAGGTCGTCACTGCCGGCAACAAAGGCACCTGCCGTCCCTACGGCTTTGCCAAAGGTCGCCATGTAAATGTCTGCACTGGTAGAGGGATGGATGGTTTCGCTGGTCATAAATCCATGGGCGTCATCTACCATCAGCCACGCACCGTGAGCACTTGCCAGTTCACCAAGTTCGCCGATACGGCCCGTATCGCCATCCATACTGAACACACCTTCCGTCGCAAGCAGTACATCACCCTCGGCCTTTGCCAACAGCGCCTCGCAGTGTGACATGTCATTGTGTCGAAACCGCGAGAGCTGCGCGTTGGAGGACAAGGCGCCATCAATGAACGAAGCGTGCATCAGCTTGTCTGAGACAATCGTGCCGCTAGCAGAAAATAATGCCTGACACACGCCCTGATTGGCGGCAAAGCCTGAAGAGAACAGCAGTACTCTGGAATAGCCAAGCGTCTTTGCAATGAACTGCTCCAGCGCATCATGCGCATCACTGTAACCGGTTACCAGTGGCGATGCCCCACTGCCGCTGCCATATTTAGCTAGCCCTTCGGCAAAAGACTGCAGCACATCGGGGTGCTGGCGCATGCCCAGATAGTCATTGCTCGCGAAATTTAAATAGTGCCGGCCATCAATTTCGACGATACCGTCACGCTCGCTCTGTACGATACTACGCTTGCGTAGCAGTCCTTGTTCTGCCCTACTGGCGAGCGATGTTTTAATAAAATCGAATGCCATCAGGCCTGTTCTGTCTGACGCGAGGCCTTCTGTGTGGCATCGTAAAACAGTGGCTCCTGCTGCGACGTCTCAGACTCACTGATTTCATCCTGCAGAGCGGCCACGTAGGCTTCATCAGAGTAGTCACGACTGCGCTCGGCGTTAATGCCTAACTTCCTGAACAGTTGCACATCCTCATTGGTTTCCGGGTTAGATGTGGTTAACAGCTTGCAACCGTAGAAAATGGAATTGGCACCAGCCATAAAGCACAATGCCTGCATCTGCTCGTTCATCGCTTCACGACCTGCGGACAGGCGCACATACGACTGGGGCATCATAATTCTGGCCACGGCGATGGTGCGGATGAACTCAAATGGTTCCAGATCATCAACACTGTCAAGCGGCGTGCCTTTGACCTTTACCAGCATGTTTATAGGCACACTTTCCGGGTGCTTTGGCAAATTTGCCAGTTGTACCAGCAGCCCGGCTCTATCGCCGGCCGACTCGCCCATACCAACAATACCGCCTGAGCACACATTCATGCCCGCATCGCGCACATGTGACAGGGTATCGAGTCGGTCCTGATAGGTCCGAGTTGAAATAATATCGCCGTAAAATTCAGGCGAGGTATCCAGATTATGGTTATAGTAATCCAGCCCTGCCTGCTTGAGCGCAACGGCCTGCTCGCGAGTCAGCATGCCCAGGGTCATACAGGTTTCCAGGCCGAGCTTTTTTACCTCTTTGACCATGTCGATGACATAAGGCATATCTCGGTCTTTCGGGTTACGCCATGCCGCCCCCATACAAAAACGGGTTGAACCGGTCGCTTTGGCTTCGCGGGCACGTTCGATAACTTTCTCGATTTCAAGTAAGCGTTCTTTTTCCAGTCCGGTATCATAGCGCGCACTTTGCGGACAGTATTTGCAATCTTCCGGACACGCGCCGGTCTTTATCGATAGCAGCGTTGATACCTGCACCTGATTGGGATCAAAGTACTTTCTGTGAATACTTTGCGCGTTGAACAAGAGATCGTTAAACGGCAATGAAAACAGGCTTTGGACTTCTTCTACACTCCAATCGTGGCGAAGCTCAGGAGACGAAACTGACATGAATGACTCTTTACAAGGAAAAATGACTCGCTTAGTCTAGGCGCGCAGCACCACTTGTCAACTCTGACCATTTACAAAAGTTTACTAACGGTTATAATTTGAACAATATTGAATTTGATAAGCAGCATATCTGGCATCCATATACGTCTGCGCTTAATCCCCTACCCTGCTACGAAGTAGAGAGTGCCAGCGGCGTGATGCTGAAACTTGCAGACGGGCGGGAACTTGTTGATGGCATGTCATCCTGGTGGGCAGCTGTGCATGGCTACAATCACCCAGTATTGAATGATGCTGCTAAAAACCAGATCGATAAAATGTCGCACGTCATGTTCGGCGGTATTACTCATCAACCGGCTATCACACTGTGCAAACAGCTCTTGGACATTGCACCGTCCGGCCTTGAGCGAGTATTCCTGGCAGACTCTGGTTCGGTCAGTGTTGAGGTAGCGATGAAAATGGCGCTGCAATATTGGGCCTGTCAGGGCAACAGCGCGAAACATAAGTTCGTTACCCTGCGCAACGGCTACCACGGCGACACCTTCAATGCGATGTCGGTGTGCGATCCTGTCAATGGCATGCACAGTTTATTTAACAAGGTCTTGCCCCACCAGCTGTTCGCCCCTGCACCACAAACGCGCTTTGATCAGGTCTGGAATGAGGACGACATTGCGCCGCTCGAAGACCTGATCAGTCAACATCACAACGATATTGCCGCGCTGATTCTGGAGCCTATTGTGCAGGGCGCTGGCGGCATGCGTATGTATCATAAAGAATATCTGCGTCGTGCCAGACAGCTATGTGATGACTATCAGATCCTGTTGATTTGCGACGAGATTGCCACAGGGTTTGGTCGCACGGGCAAGCTGTTTGCCTGCGATCACGCACAGATCAGTCCGGATATTTTGTGTCTGGGTAAAGCACTGACCGGTGGCTATCTGACATTGGCCGCGACACTCTGTACAGAAGACGTTGCCGTTGGTGTGTGTCAGGGCGAGCCTGGCGTATTTATGCACGGTCCAACCTATATGGGCAACCCACTGGCCTGCGCGGTGGCCAGTGCTAGTGTCGGGCTAATTCAACAGGGACAATGGCAACAACAGGTCCCAGCCATTGAGCAACAGCTTAAAGTCGAATTAGCACCGTGCCTCAGCCTGCCAGCCGTTGCGGATGTAAGGGTTCTGGGTGCAATTGGCGTGGTCGAGTGTCGCGCCGCCGTAGATGTGGCAAGTATTCAAAAACGCTTCGTTGAATCAGGCGTATGGATACGCCCCTTTGGTAAGCTGGTGTATATTATGCCGCCTTATGTGATCACTTCTGAGCAGCTAACGCAACTGACAGACGCTATTTACAGAGCGTTGGCTTAACCTGCCACCGTCACCCGGTTTTTGCCCGCGCGTTTGGATTCATAAAGCGCGCGATCCGCCGCTTTGAACCAGGTTTCCACATTTTTATCAATTCCACTTACACCAAAACTGCAAGTTACCTGCCCTATTTCAAATCGATGAAGCTCAATAGCGTTTCTGAGCTTTTTGGCGAGCAGTCGTGCTTCATCACATTCGGTGCGCGGACAAATTACTGCAAACTCCTCCCCTCCCCAACGAGCCAACTCATCTGAAGAACGAATATTGTTAGACACCAGAGTAACAAGGTCTTTCAATATTACGTCGCCTACGTCATGACCATGGGTATCATTGATGACCTTAAAGTTATCTATATCTATCAGGATCATCGCACTGGGCTGATTATTTTCGACGAAATCGTGTATCGTCTCTTCGATTATCTTACCCAACCCTGAGCGATTAAGTGCTCCGGTCAACGGGTCCGTGACGGCCATCTTTTTGTATCTGTCTTTTTCATGATCCAGGAAAGAATTGACCCGCTGTAACTGCTCCGAACGCGCCTTCATTTCACGCGATTCGTCATATAGCTTTTTATAAAATACGCCAGCATAAGCGAGGCTAAGCGATACCCAAAGTGTTAGCAGTGTCAGATAGAGTTCACTGTTAGATAGATATTTTCCGCTCAAAGAGAGATGGTGAATGCCGATGGTCTGGGTGCGCGACATTTCATTATCGCCGCTTGTAATGCGCAGTTTGACGACATTATCAAGATTAGGTTCACCTTTTAATTCATCCGTCGGATTGTTCAGCAACCACCAGGACGGCACGCTAAAGGAGCGAATCGGCAACGCAAATGTGGCACTTTGCTGCTCGACAAATACCGTGCGCAGATTTGCTCTTTCATGACTCGCGGTGTCTGCGTCGGGCTCAGCATTGACCAGATAGACCATGGTGGTATCTTCGAGCGAGGACGCAAACTCAAGACCGACATTTAGCTCGTCGTAGCGATTTACATCCAAAGCACCGGACAGGTTTATCTGTAAACCACAAAATGCATGAGTGTTTTGTACAGCAACAATATTGCAGTCAATGCGTAAGCTATCTGAGTCTGGTAGCAGAGATGCTGAGGAAAGCCCTTCGTTGATGCCATCCATGTATAACTCAACGTCAACGTTTTCGTTTGGAAAAACCTGATAAGCGATATTCATTCCAAAGTGCTGCCATACGATTAGCACCACTGTGATAACGGCAAGAGCCGGGTAACCTCGTAACACGAACCTGAGTAGCTTTGTAGTATTCACGCTGGGCATCACCCACCTGGGAGTTTCAGATTGTGCCAAGAGACACATTCAGTGTCACCAGGCTCACGATAACAATGATAGACAATAAAACGAGGCTTATGCCAAAACGGTCTTGTTTTCTGCGAGTACGGCGCAGCCGAAGCACAATACTCAACAAGCTTAATATCAGGCAGGTACGCAGCGTCCACAACAATCCCGCGGCGAGCGAACGATCCCACCCCTGCCGTGCTTTTACCCCCCAGTACTCTTGCACACCGGTACTTAATTCGGGTCGTGCAAAATGAAATAGTACCAGGGCGATAATGAGACCAACCCATGCTAACACGCTCAAACCAACGACGGTTTTGTACAATATATCCCGATGTCTTGGCAATTGACGACGCTCTTCGCCCTGCCATTGATTATTTTGCTCTGTCATGGGTGGTTTTGGCGGTATTTTTACTTGTGTCTTAGTGTCAGCTAAGTAAGATTACACACCCTGTGTCTACAGCGTCAAATCTGACCGTGCAGGCACAGTGATGTAGCAAATTATTCAAATATTATGTGGAGAAATTAACATGACGCACACCCCTGTGGTGGATGTTCTTGCTGGCAAAGTTGCCGAGGGAGAAGAAGTCACCGTCAAAGGATGGGTAAGAACCCGCCGTGACTCAAAAGCCGGGCTGTCATTCGTGGCATTGCATGACGGCAGCTGTTTCGATCCTCTTCAAGTCATCGCGTTGAATAATTTGCCGAATTACGATCAGGTTCAGAAGCTGACCACAGGCTGCTCTGTCAGTGCGACAGGCACTGTGAAAGCGTCTGAAGGCAAAGGGCAAGCGTGGGAAATAGATGCAACAAGCATCGAAGTGCTGGGCTGGGTAGAGAACCCAGACACCTATCCAATGGCCGCAAAACGCCACAGCATTGAGTTTTTGCGCGAACACGCTCATCTGCGCCCACGCACTAATGTAATTGGCGCGGTAACGCGGGTTCGCAACTGTCTGTCACAGGCAATTCATCGGTTTTTCCATGAGCGTGGTTACTTCTGGATCAGTACGCCGATCATCACTGCCAGCGATACTGAAGGCGCTGGCGAGATGTTCCGCGTATCAACACTGGATATGCTCAACCCGCCTACAACAGATAAAGGCGACGTGGATTTCAGTGAAGACTTCTTTGGTAAAGAAACCTTCCTGACCGTTTCGGGCCAGCTTAACGTTGAAACCTATAGTAATGCGATGTCAAAGGTGTACACCTTTGGTCCTACGTTCAGAGCCGAGAATTCAAATACCAGCCGCCACCTGGCTGAGTTCTGGATGATCGAGCCTGAGGTGGCATTTGCTGACTTATCTGACATCGCTTCCCTGGCGGAAGATATGCTGAAGTACGTCTTTAAAGCTGTACTTGAGGAACGTGCGGATGATATGGCGTTTTTTGCCCAGCGCATTCAAAAAGATGCCATTACCCGGTTGCAGAAGGTGATTGAACAGGATTTCGTGCACATGGACTATACCGACGCCATTGAGATCCTGAAAAACTGTGGCAAGACGTTTGAGTTCCCTGTTGAGTGGGGTATCGATCTGGCCTCCGAGCATGAACGTTATCTGGCAGAAGAGCACGTGGGTGCGCCAATCATCATGAAGAACTATCCGAAAGATATTAAAGCCTTCTACATGCGCCTTAACGATGACGGTAAAACCGTTGCTGCAATGGATGTGCTGGCTCCTGGGATCGGCGAGATCATCGGTGGTTCACAGCGTGAAGAACGTCTTGACGTATTTGACGAGCGTCTTGAAGAGATGGGGCTAGATAAAGAAGACTATGGTTGGTATCGCGATCTACGCCGCTATGGCACCGTGCCGCACGCCGGCTTTGGGCTTGGTTTCGAGCGTCTGGTTGCCTACGTTACAGGCATGCAAAATGTACGCGACGTGATCCCGTTCCCCCGTACACCAGGCAATGCAAGTTACTAATCTTGAATGAATTGTCAGACAAGCGGCCAAAAGGCCGCTTTTTTTATGGCGCAGCGTTATTTAGGTGTATGCTTAATGAAAAAATAACGCGAACACCACCATAACCGTGCAATCATCCCCCCACAGCTGTGAACAGCAGGTCCAATGTCGCGAATGCGAATTTGAAGTCTGTCTGCCGGAGCTCGCCGATCGTCAGCAGGCGGTGTGCCCACGCTGCGGTTTACAACTGTTTGTGTATAGACAAAAAGCGCAGCAATATGTACTGGCATTTGCACTCTCCGCACTGGTATTTCTGCTGCTATCCGTGCCTTATGAATTCATGTCCTTTGAAGCCAATGGTAATGCCCAGTCAATCAATCTGCTGAGCGCGTTAAAGGTGTTGGTGGCCAACAACTATGTTGAACTGGCGATCATTACTGGAGTGGCTATTCTGGCACTGCCCTTTATTGTGCTAGTGGGGATGGTGTACCTACTGTTTCCCAGACCGTCACAGCGATCTCCGTACAAAGCAAAGTCGGTATTGGATTGGGTATATCGACTGCTGCCCTGGAGCATGGCTGAAATATTTCTGATCAGCGTGCTGGTCAGTCTGGTCAAGATCAGAACCCTGGCCAGTATTGAGATGGGGCCTTCATTTTATGCTTATGTTCTGTTCACCCTGTGCATGGTCGCCATGTCCTACTATATGGACCGATTTCACTTATATCAGCGTCTGGTAGGTGTGGCCAGTATGCCCGCTGCGCATGCAAAAGTGCCTGCCAGCGAGAGCATTCAACGCACCTGGGCGCTGCTGTTAACTGCCGTTATTTTTTACATACCGGCGAATATGATGCCTATTATGACTACGCGCTGGCTCGGGCAGGATGAACCCAGTACCATCATTGGCGGCGTTGTATTGTTATGGCAGATGGGCTCCTATCCCATTGCGATTGTGATATTTGTCGCCAGCATTCTCGTACCGGTGGCAAAACTGATCACACTGGCCTGGCTCAACCTGTCAGTGCAAAAGGGACTTGAAGATAACGCCTTGAGCAGG
The DNA here is from genome assembly GCF_000429145.1 of Aestuariibacter salexigens DSM 15300. Taxonomy (GTDB): domain Bacteria; phylum Pseudomonadota; class Gammaproteobacteria; order Enterobacterales; family Alteromonadaceae; genus Aestuariibacter; species Aestuariibacter salexigens. The sequence goes on along the minus strand of NZ_AUBH01000001.1, from coordinate 62,957 downwards.
ATACAGTTTTACCGGGTTACGGAGTTTATTGGCAGATGGTCAATGGTCGACGTTTTTGTAGTGGCGATCCTGGTGGCGTTAATCCAGCTAGGTAACACCATGTCGATTTACCCGGGCCCTGCTGCCCTGGCGTTTTGCGCCGTCGTATTTATCACCATGCTGGCAGCGATGACATTTGATACCAGACTGATCTGGCGTACAAGGAACTACAATGAGTGAGCAAATCACACCGGGCGACGAACTGCCGATGGCAGACATTCAGCCGGTCAGGAGCATATCCCGAGTCTGGTTGATACCGCTGGTAGCATTGTTGATCGGGCTGTGGATTGTGTATTACCAATGGAGTAATCAGGGCCCATTAATCACCATTGAGTTCTCTTCTGCCACCGGCATTGAAGTGGACAAAACGTCAATCAAAGCAAGAGACTTTGACGTAGGTGTGGTCAAGGCAATCGAACTTAAGCCGGACTTATCCGGCGTTATTGTCACCGCACGCATTGACCCCTCTGCGGCCCATTTGCTGACTGAAAACACCCAATTCTGGGTTATCGCACCGCGCGTATCCATCACTGGAGTAAGTGGTCTTAGCACTCTGTTGTCCGGCCGATATATTGCCATGGAGCCCAGCGAGGAAGGGCAGGAGCAGTATGAATTCATTGCCCTGGAACGCCCACCCGTCACGCCACCTGGCACGCCTGGCTTGCATGTCACTCTCAACAGCGACGATGAATTCGCTTTCAAAGAGGGCGACCCCATTGTTTATAAGGGCCTGAAAGTCGGTGAGTTTGAAGATATCTACTTTAACGTTGAAGAGCGCATTGTGTACTACAACGCGTTCATTGAAGCGCCGTATCACAAACTGATTACTGAAAACACCAGGTTCTGGAATACCAGTGGCGTGCGCTTTGAGCTCAGCGCCAGTGGTGTGAATATAGAGACTGGTAGTCTGGAGACACTATTAACAAATGGCGTCACCTTTGGTATTCCTGAGGGTATGGCGTCCGGCCAGCAAATCACCAAACGGGCGTTTTTTGATATTTATCGCGACTATGAGTCAGCCTCAAACGCGCGATTTAATCTGGCCGCAGAATTTATCTTACTGATTGATGAGACAGTACGAGGCCTGACCGTCGGTGCCCCTGTTGAGTATCGTGGCATTGAAATTGGTGAGGTGGCGCAAATTAATCCTCCCATATCCATCCCCGGCAGTATTCTGGATGAGGAATACAGCATCCCCGTGTTGATAAAAATCTATCCCGGCAGGGTACAACAGCAAGATAACGAACAAGGAGTGGAATTTGTCAGAGAGCAAATCATGCATTGGGTTAACAACGATCTGCGTGCAAGACTGCGTATTGGCAACCTTATCACCGGAGGATTATATGTTGAGTTACAGCATATTGCTGACACGCCGGATGTCGAGTTAGTCAAACTTGCCGAATATGACGTGATCCCCACCCTGTCTGATGAATTTGCACAAATTACCCAAAAAATGGAATCCCTGCTGGATAAACTCAACAACATGCCTCTGGAGGACGTGTTAGCAGACTTACAGGAAGTCATGGCAAATGTGTCTTCGTCCGCCGCATCGGTTCGACAAACCAGTCAGGCGTTTGAATCCACCCTCAGCGGAATTAATTCCCAGCAATTAAATGGCAACCTGAATAAAACCTTGCAACAGATGCAAACTTTACTGGCGGGTTATTCGGACGGCTCACCAACCAACCTGGAAATCAATGATACGCTGAGTGCAATCCAGACCATGCTGAATGATTTGCAGCCGATTTTATTACAGTTAAACCACACCCCGAACAGTTTGATATTTACCGGCGATACCCAGCACGCCGTGTTCCCTAAGCGTTCAACGTCGGCCAGTAATGGAGATAATAATGATTAGAGCACTGGTATCCGCACTGGCCTTTTTATTCTTGCTTGGCTGCTCTTCAGCCCCTGCAACCTTTAAGTACTATGTATTGAGCTCACCAGACTGCTGTAGTAGTGACCTGAGCACCAGAACAAAGTGGGTTCTGCAACCCGTGCGACTAGCCGATTATCTTAAACAATCCAGTCTGGTCATGCAGACCGCGCCCCATCAGTTACATTATGCCAGTCTGGATATCTGGTCAGAGCCTATAACGAAAAGTATTCCTCGGGTACTGGTTCAGCAGTTTAATCAGCAGAGTGAACAGCACGGGATGATTGCCTCAACTTCGCCAGGCGCTTCTGCACTTGACCGTTCTATCACGGTGCAGATAGATGACTTTCTGCCAAATGAGCGTGGGGAAGTCATTTTAAAAGGTCAATATTGGGTGCAACAACAAGGCGAGGCCATTGTCACTAAGTCGTTCCACTATACCAGGTCAATGCAGCAGGATGGCTTTGCCCACGCGGTTGCGCTGATGAACTCCCTGCTTGAAGAACTGGCCGGCGACGTCAGTCGCATCGTTAATGAAAGCTAAGTCAGCATTTAACCACATCGTCATCTCGCCACTACGTCAATACCTGAGCGCTGGCGTCAGTAATCAGCTCTCACCGGAAGCCAATCGCAAAATCTATGTGATTAACTTGTTCGGACTGGTGGGCTTTTCTATTACGTTGTTGCTTAGCGTAAGAGCCTTGCTGTCAGGGGATAACGTACTCGGTTTTTCACTACTGACGGCAACCATCCTGTTCTATATCACGCGCCTGTATCAGCGCCTGTCGCAAAATTCGAGACGGCACGACGTGTCAGGCAGTATCTTACTGTTTAGCCTGGTTGCATTGATGATCTATCTCGTGCATTCAGGCGGGAATAATAATACCGGGCCTTTGTGGATATTTCTGGTACCGCCGGTTGCCATGTTCATGGCCGGACTGCGTGCAGGGCTTGTCGTGAATATCATTTTCATTATTGCTCTGTCCGTAATCATGTTTGTGCCCGCTGAAGGGCTACTTGCAGCGACCTACAGTTACGAGTTTAAAACTCGCCTGCTGTACTCGTACATGACACTCACCTTTCTGGCCGGCTTTTATGAATATTCACGGCAGCAGTCATATCAGTTCATTCAACAGCTAAGTGATGAATTTGAGCAACAGGCAACACAGGACACACTCACCGCCCTACCAAATAGAAGAGGGATTCGCGCTAGTCTGGACTATGAGCTGGCAAGAAGCGAACGCTCAAACAAGCCCTTTGCCATCGTGTTAGTGGATGTGGATAAATTTAAAAGCGTCAATGATATGTACGGACATGATGCCGGCGATAAGGTGTTGGTAGAGCTAACCAGACGATTCAGACAGCATATCCGTCATCAGGATATTGTTGGTCGCTGGGGCGGAGAGGAGTTTATTTTTATTTTGCCAGAGACCGGCAAGCATGATGCATTCACACTTGCCGATAAGTTACGTGAACTGATTGCCTCTGAGCCATTCTCAGTGGGCAATAAGCCCTTACAGATCACAATCAGTGCTGGCGTAAGTACTCATGATGAGTCTCCCTCTATCGATAAAGCGATCTCTTTGGCTGATGCTCGGCTTTACCAGGCCAAGAGTGACGGTCGCAACCTTACTGTTTACGACTAGTCACTCTTCCACCGGTATCGCTGTTGCCACTTGAGTGAGCTTAGTTTTTACCGGTTTGCAGCGCTGCAAGCCAGTTCAGGCTGTGCTCAACGAGTCGAGGATCATAATGTCCGTCTGGCTCTGCCGGGTTAAATGTTCCTTGAGCTTGCGCTTGTCTGTAGTCAGACGCTGATGCATAGAGCATGAAAGCATGTTCCGCTCCCTCAACCTCCAAAGCCTGACTCTGTGGATGTGACGACAGCGACACGAGGTCGAACGCCCATTTTTTGTCGATTGCCTGAATATCCAGGCTGCCGTGCATCATCAGAAGCGGCACATCCAGTTGTTGCCACATTGATGCAAAGTCGTACTGGTTAAGATCTCTGAAAAAGCTGTAATGCCGGTCGAAGATTTGCGTATCACGAATGCTGACCAACCCCGCATCAACCGCTGCTTGAGTGGCTTTATGCGTCTTTACGTCAGACCACGGGGCATCGCTGTTCAGCCACATATCCAAAACAGGCTGCATAATGGCTTTATTACGTCTGGCTTGTGACGGTGAGGCATTAAAGTGTTTCACCGACTGCTCATAGTAAATATCCAGCATGTAGTCATACCAGGGTTTGAGCACGCCGCCGTAGCCGATTATCCCGGCAACGGGCTCATTGCTGGCTACTACAGGTGCATGCAGCACGCCGAGACTGTGCCCCCATAAATAGATATGGTTGGTATCAACATATGGCTTTTGTTTAAGAGCGCGCAGCGCCTCAATAAACGCAGTGGTTTCAGTAGTAAAGTCGATGTCTGCACAGTGTTGGTCGGATTGGCTGTCGCCGACACCCGGCTTTTCAGCCCGGAATACCACGTACCCGGCTTTAGCAAACTGCTCAACTAATTGTTTAGTGGTGGCATTTGGCATCATCCCCATATCGATAGAGCCGCAGGTATAGCCCTGAATGAAAAATATCGCCGGTGCCTTTGTCTGTAGTGAAGCAGTTGCAGGTTTATAGGTTATCGAACGCAGTACATTTCCCGTATAGCTGACGGATTCATACAACACCTCTGCATGAGCACTCTCTTCAAAAGGTCGAGGGTGCATCTCACCCGACACCGTTAGCGTTTTACCATCACGTTGCAGGGTTACAGAGACTTCTTGGCCGGTAGTAAGCGGCCTGATCGTGTCAAGGACATCAGAAAATTCGCCAATAGGCTGCTGATTGATAGACACAAGGGTGTCTCCCGCTTTCAGGCCTATGGCTGAAGCGGTGCTGCGCGGCACGATACGTTGCAGAACGACCGGCTCACCCTGGCTGGTTTGTGCAGGCATGATGCCGAGTAAGGTACTTCTGGGCAGCGTGTGCTCTTTTGCATGAGCGACACTGCACGCTGTGACTATTGCGGCAAGTAACACCGCTGATACTGACTGGAAGGCTGCTGTATTCAAAAAGATTTTCTCCGTGTTAAAAAATAGGAAACTGTTTGTGCTGAGATGGATGGCTGATTACTTAAGCGCAGAATCATATGATGGGCCTCGACAGCAGAATAGCCGCTGTCTAGCGCCTGCTTGATAGCCTGTTCAATCTGGTATTTCCCATACACATAGGTAATTACCTGTGCAGGCCAGCGTTTTATCCGCGCCAGTTCACGGGCACCAATATCCATGCGTTCAGGCAAATACTGCTGCCACAGGGTTAATGCCCGCCGGTCGCTCCATTGCTCACGATGAACACCGATATCGATGAGCACTCTGAGTGCGCGTAGCTGGCGCCATTCATAGGCGTATAACAAACTCGCCGGATGCTGCAGCAGGCCTAACTGCTGACCGAGAGTTTCCACATAGGCTGCCCAGCCCTCTGCAGTAACCGGTGGAAAGCGAGCGATACCAGCGCTCTCACAGAGTGGTTCGCTATTTGCCACCACATACTGCATATGATGACCGGGCACCGCCTCGTGCAGGTATAGCCAGTCAAGACTTTCGGCAGGCAGAGTGTGGCCGGTGAAGTGATAATAAAACGTCTGCGTGGCATCGTTATAAATGCCAGGGGCAGGAAAGCTTTCGGGTAAGGATGACGCCCTGATAGACACATCTGGAATGGCTGGTAATGCGCCAAACACATTTTCCAGATGCTTATTGACGACTTGCGCTCTTTCGAGCAGTGCCTGGCGAATTGCATCATGCTGATGACGTGTAAAAGGCGGCATTTGTTGCTGAATTGCTTGTGCTTGCAAGCTTAGATACTGCGGATGCACCTTCTCAAGCTCTTGCTGTGCAATGTGCTGTAAGGTGAGAATGTGCGCTTCTGACAGCGGCCCATCAGACGCCATCATCAACCAACTATTTAGCCAATGTGAGTACCACTCCTTACCATCAGGCAAATTCGACATCACCCCCGTGTATTCAGTATCGTTGGGAAGCGTCGATAACAGTCTTGTTCGATTCCGCAGCAAGTTTAGTTGCAGCTGTAGATTGTCATGCCTGACCCGAGCGCAACCCTTTCCTGGCGCAATGTTTTCCCGCATGCGTTGCCAGCGACTGATATCCGTGAGACTCACGCGTGCCAGTGACTGTTGTTCCTGTAACCAGTCTGAAAACGCCAGTCGCGGTGATAAAAACGCGACTCTATTGACCTCGGCTTCAATATCCTCTATCGCCCAACTATTTGACATAGCTTGCGAAGAAGGCGAAATGATTGTTGCACTTACCCACAAAGCTAGTGCCGTCCTGCCAAACAATCCCATCATAGCTACACGTTACTCAGTATCTTCTTGCACAGACGGCGAAAACGTCGTCATATCCGCACTGAAAAGCTCACGCTGACGTGTCCCATCATTTTGGTACACGTAACGTAATGCGGCTGCGCCTCCGAGCATAGGGCTGGCTGTAAGCTGTCCATGTTCATCCAATGACTTCAGCCAGGTGATGTGTGTATTTTCATCGCTATATTCAAGCGTCAGATGACGGTCGAAGGAGCCGTCACTTTTGAACATGATGTGACTGACCTGATTGCCAAACTCGTTATACGCAAGCTTATGTTCATAGGCACCCCAGCTAAAAGGAATGCGTTTACCCTTGCGATCAAACCCTCGCATGCCTACTTTATTGCCAAAAGCGTCGTAAAGGTGCTCACCAATATGCACCATGGGACGATTTCCCTCGACCGGATTGCCGTCTTTGTCATACACCATCCATCGTGAAAAATTACCCTCCTGGTCGTACACGATACGGTCAATGCCGGCGCCGCTTTCGTTATTGGTAGGTTGACCGGTTAATCCCAGGTTTCGCACAAATGCCAGTTTGCCATCCTGGTCATACTCGAGCTCGACCTCATAAAAAGTAAATTGCGGGCGTATAGGTTGCTGTTCATCCAGCAGGTTGAATCTTTTTTCGAACACCTTGCCATCGGCGGTGCGCCATTGATAACGATGGATATTCCACGCATTTTCAGATGGCTCGCCCTGTTTATCGTAGAAATGCAGGCTCACTCGGTTATTGTCTTCATCTAACGTATAGACTGCCTGATAAACATTGCCGTGCGCTGATATCTGCTGGTCATTACTGTCATAATAAGTGTGGACCTCTTTGCCCGGCTGATAGTTAATTTTCACCTTCGGTGCAAACCAGATAAAAGAATCCCATACTTCGTTGGCATTAATCATGTTGCCATTTATCTGATAGCTGATTTCTTTTATCCGGCCCTGCGCATCGTAATCAAATGCATAGAGAGCAACATTATGGCTATCATCGGTATGCAATTGGTGGATCCCTCGATAGACAGCGTATGGGGTCTCGCGGAACATAATATGCCGATAATATTGGGTATGTTCAGCTCCGCTACTAGCCAGTGTTTCCCCAACAAACAGATAGGGAGTAAAGAGCATGGTGAAGTAAAGAAACAGCGCCAGCTTATTCATAAAAAAGTCTCGTGTATTAATGACGTATGAATAAGCTAACGAGCCACAGATTATTTGTGATAACGTCGGCTGAGGTTTACCTTTTTCTGTTAATTTTCCCCTATGCTTAACAACATAAGCAGACGGCAATAAACTAAAAGATGGACAACACTTTCCTTGGCGTAATTTATTTCATTGCATGCAGCCACGCGCTGATGCTGGCCTTCGCTCTATGGAATAAATCATCTCGCACGTCACCAACCCGGTGGCTTACCGTTATTGCATTTATTATCTGTTATAAATTGTTTGAGGGAGGCGCGCTGTATACCGGGCTGTACACCTATGTGGCCCACATTATGGATTTTATTCCTTACATGGTGTTATGGATTGGCCCAATGCTGTGGATGTACGTTCGACAGGTCAGTGGTAAACCTCCCTTACCACCTGCATTACTTATTGCGAATTTTATTCCTGCTCTGGCAATCTGGTGCCTTAATGCACCTTCGGTATTCCAGCATATGGATGCCAAAATCATGATGTGGAGCTCGGCATTAAACACGTCCAGTAGCGAACTGCCTGTTATTGCCATTGCATTACTACTGTCAATCAAAGTCCATTTAGGTATTTATCTGTTCGCCAGTTGGCGCGTTATTTCCAGGTTTAAAGCGGCTGCTAGCAAGCTGAGAGCAGACAACAGCACATTCATCCTTGCCAATATGCAGTTTATGGTCGCAGCGTTTTTCCTGCTTGAATTACTTTGGGTAGGATTGTTTGCCGCGCAGCAGACGATGGGGTTGTTAACATTAAATGCAGTATCGGATATATGGCTATTATTTGTCGGATTTATGGTTTTAGCGATTGGCTATATCGGCTTGCAACAGCCGGGACTGGTATTCACACCAGAAGAGTGCAAACTCGCCGAGCAACAAATTCAACCAGACGCATCCGATACCCGCGGCGATACCAATGTTAAATATCTGCACTCTGCATTGCCCGATAGTACCAGTGAGGTATTGTCACAGGAGCTTGAAAAACAGATTAAGCAACAACAGCTATATCTCAAAGACAAGCTAACATTAACAGATTTAGCTAAAGCGACGGGGATTAAAGCCCACACGTTATCGCAAGTCATTAATCAGGCCATGAAAACAAACTTTTATAAGCTTATTAATGGTTATCGTGTTCAACATGCATTGGAATTGATTGAAGAGCCAAATCAATCATGGTCTCTCGAACGCATTGCCTTGGAGTCAGGGTTTAGCAACAGAGTGACATTTAATAAGGCATTCAAAGAAGTGATGGAGTGCACACCGTCGGCGTATAAAAAGAAAATTGCGCAGGCAAGCTAGATAGAATGTAACCTCATCTGTCTGACGGGTTATTGTTTATCTTCACTTATTTTTAACTTTCCACGGTGGATTGATGCGATTTTCCCCCGCCCAATAAAGCTTAATCTTGTTTCCTGAAGGATCGTGCAAAATGGCTTCTCTCCAGAGATAGCGCTGATCTGTAGGTTCCTGGTCGAATACGATGCCTTTACCTTTTAATGCCTTGCACCAGTTATCTAGCTCTGCATGTTCGAAATACACCACCGTTCCATTGCTAAAATCGGAGTTATCTAAACTCAGCGAAAAGGTCGCATCGCCCTCTGGACATAAAAACCTGGCGTAGTGCGGCGTATCGACGATGAGAGTAAAACCCAATGTTTGGTAGAACTCCACCGCCTGTTTCATCTCTTTAACGGGCAGAGTAACTTGGTTTAGGTTCATCTGATAAATCGTCTGTTGATACCTGTTATTTATGCATCCAGTGTAGCAGCAATAAAGTGAAAGGTTTGTGAAGAGAAGCTCTTCTACTCTCAAAAACACAAACCCCGCAAAAGCGGGGATTGTGTTTTGGCGGAGAGAGAGGGATTACTTCAGGCGTCCTGCCTTTCGCCCTTCGGGCCGCACTTCGTGCGTTCAAAACCGCTCCCAGCGGTTTTGTCGAACCAAGGGTTCTCATCAAATCCTCTACGGTCCAAAAACAAAAACCCCGCAAAAGCGGGGTTTGTGTTTTGGCGGAGAGAGAGGGATTCGAACCCTCGATACGCTATTAACGTATACACACTTTCCAGGCGTGCGCCTTCAGCCACTCAGCCATCTCTCCAAATTCTGAACTTGCCGAAGCGCCGCGTATATTAGGGAATTCAAGCATGTGAATCAAGGAAAATTCCCTTCTGAACCAATGCCTGTCTAATCGTTGCTCAGCGCCCTGCCCCGCTGCGCAGTTTTAACTCTGCTGAGAAAGCCAACATCCTGTCTAGAGGTATCAAGGCTTTTTCACGAAGTGCATCGTCTACGAAAATTTCGTGGCCCGAAGTATCAGTCAGTGCGCTATGAATCGCTTCCAGGCCATTCATCGCCATCCACGGGCAATGAGCGCAGCTCTTACAGGTAGCGCCATTTCCAGCGGTAGGGGCTTCGATGAAGGTCTTATTCGGCTGTTGTTGCTGCATCTTGTAGAAAATGCCTTTGTCTGTTGCAACAATGAATTTATCGTTTGGCAGCTCGCTTGCCGCTTTGATTAATTGTGTTGTAGAACCGACTGCATCAGCCATTTCCACTACGCTGGCAGGTGATTCAGGATGCACCAAAACCGCAGCGTCAGGGTGAAGATGTTTCATGTCCCGCAGCGCTTGCGATGAAAACTCGTCATGAACAATACACTCGCCTTGCCACATCAGCATGTCAGCGCCAGTTTTCTTGGCGATGTAGTTGCCCAGATGACGGTCTGGTCCCCAGATGATTTTCTTACCCTGCGCATCCAGATGTTCAACAATTTCAAGCGCAATACTTGAAGTGACTACCCAATCTGCTCTGGCTTTAACCGCCGCTGAGGTATTTGCATAGACTACAACAGTATGGTCGGGGTGAGCATCACAAAAGTCTGAAAACTCTTTTTCTGGACAGCCCAAATCAAGTGAGCATGTCGCTTCGAGCGTTGGCATCAACACCGTTTTATCTGGGCTCAGAATTTTGGAGGTCTCGCCCATAAAGCGCACGCCGGCAACGATTAATGTCTGCTGTTCAGCATCTCTACCAAAACGTGCCATCTCCAGGGAATCAGAGATACAGCCACCGGTTTCCTCTGCAAGCGCCTGAATTTCAGGATCCGTGTAGTAGTGCGCAACCAGCACGGCGTTTCTTTGTATCAAAAGCGACTTAATCTCTTCGCGAAGCTGCTGCTGCCGCTCAATGCTCAACGGCTTTGGCTTTGCCGGGAACGGATAGTCTATGGGCGCTACTCGCAGGGCTTGCGTCATGATACGTCTCGCTACTCGATTCGAAAAAGGCTGTGGATTATACAACAGCGTCATAAAAGTTAAACAATAAGTATATGGGCGCGCTAGCTGCGCTTCACAAGTGTCTTGTACGCATAATTTGAGAAATGGGTCTATCTGTTAGAAAAATTGGACGTACTTGAATAACCAAGTGATGAACGACTCAACATGGATGTTGAGGCTGCCACTAATCACATGGATGTTTGTTACTGTGAGACTGATTTGAGAAAAGATGGTGGGTCGTGCTGGGTGAAGAACGGTCTTCGCAGAAGATTTCGAGTAATGGGTAATTACTCGGAAAGTGATGAACGACTCAACATGGATGTTGAGGCTGGCACTAATCACATGGATGTTTGTTACTGTGAGACTGATTTGAGAAAAGATGGTGGGTCGTGCTGGGTGAAGAACGGTCTTCGCAGAAGATTTCGAGTAATGGGTAATTACTCGGAAAGTGATGAACGACTCAACATGGATGTTGAGGCTGGCACTAATCACATGGATGTTTGTTACTGTGAGACTGATTTGAGAAAAGATGGTGGGTCGTGCTGGGTGAAGAACGGTCTTCGCAGAAGATTTCGAGTAATGGGTAATTACTCGGAAAGTGATGAACGACTGACCAAGCGAGGAGATGGTGGGTCGTGCTGGATTACTCCGGACATCCTGTCCTCCGCCCTTCGGGCCATCGCTTGCGCGATGTTCAAAAGTGCTCCAGGCGCTTTTGTCGAACGAGCTGGTTCTCACCCCACACTCCCAACTAGGATGTCTTTGAAAAAATCGGAGAGATTAAATGATTTTGCTTAGAAGAATGGTGGGTCGTGCTGGATTCGAACCAGCGACCAATTGATTAAAAGTCAACTGCTCTACCAGCTGAGCTAACGACCCTTCTTCTTTAGTCTGTCACCGACCTTGGCGACGGCGGCATATAATACTCATTTCCTTTTCAGGTGCAAGCGAAAACGTCAGATTAATTTAAAATCCAAACCGAGCGCACACTTTGTGAGCACTCCGACGAACAATTAACCGCCCTGACGAACTGCTTGCAAACGCGTTTCCGCCAGTCGGCTGGAAGATGAATCAGGATATTGAGACATCACTTGCTGAAACAGCTGCTCTGCCCTGGCAAGATTGCCTCGGCGCTGCTCAACCATGCCAAGCTTCAAAATCGCGTCAGCATGCTTTGATGAGTCCTGATAATTGTTTACCACCGACTCAAAGTGCGATGCTGCGTCTCCCCATTGCTGCTTGTTGAATAGCAATTGTCCTAGCCAATAATGTGCGTTTGCCGCATAGCTGGAATTGGGGAAGTTCTGCAAAAACGTCTGAAACTCTGGAATCGCTTCATCGTACCGTTTCTCTTCAAGAATAAGATTCACGGCACGATCGTACGCGCTGTTCTCATCCATTGTCATGGCAGGTTGAGCATCAGGCTGAGTTACTGCTGCCACTGGCGCAGTAGTGGTAGGCGCAGCGCTTTTTAGTGCTTCAACGCGTTTATCGATTTCCAGGTATAGCTCTCGCTGACGAGTGAGAATCTGTTCTAACTGATGATTATGTACTTCCAGCGTGCCGCGCAGCTCAGCCACCTCTTCCTGCATAGTGTCGAGTTGCTGTTGCATTTGATGTTGCATGTTGGCGCGCGTGTTTACCATACGCTCAAGCGCATCAACACGCTGTTCAAGAGTACCGTTATTTACGTCTGTTACAGGCGCAGGAGCCGCATTAACTGCGGCTCCTGTCACTAGCAACAAACTGATTAGGATGCTGCTTTTTCGCATAGTTATCTCGTTTTACTGGTATACAACGATACCGCGACGATTTTGTGCGAATGCGTACTCTGTGGTACCCATTGCTACTGGCTTTTCTTCACCGTACGACACGACAGAAATCTGCGAGCCGCTCACACCAGCGTTCTTCAGATAGGTCTCTACAGCCTTCGCACGACGCTCGCCAAGTGCAATGTTGTACTCAGGAGTACCACGGCTGTCACAATGACCTTCAATCACTACAGACTGACCTGGGTTCTTAACCAGGTACGCTGCATGGCGGTCAAGAAGCGCACGGAATTCAGGTTTAATGGTAGAACGGTCAAAGTCGAAGTACACAGTTTGCTCACGCTGCAGTGCCTGCTTCTCTGCACGAGCTTGCTCTTCTGCCTGACGCGCACGCTCGGCAGCAGCGGCTTGCACACGTGCCTGTTCTGCTTGCGCTGCTTGTCTTTCAGCTTCGGCCTGCTCTTGCGCAACACGGTTACGCTCCGCCGCTAATTCCTCTTCGCTGGGTCCTGACGAACACGCCATTAGTGTCACAGCCGGAACTACGATGATCAGACTACGGAATAATTTTTTGAGTTGCATCCTCTTAATCCTTATTGTTATCAAGATAAAATAAACTATTTCGTTAAAACAAAAATGGCGACCAACTGGGGGATTTCACTTGCCCCTGCGCTGCCGGCAGCCGCGCTTTAAAACGCCCATCTAATGACACCAGCGACAACACTTGTGTTCCTTCGTGCAGCGTACTGTAAATAATCATACTGCCATTAGGCGCGATACTTGGCGATTCGTCAAGAAAGGTTTTGGTTAACACCTGCATGTTACCGCGCTCCAAATCCTGGCGAGCGATATGATAATCACCACGCGTCCTATTGACCAATACCAATTGCTTACCGTTTGGAGAAATCGTCCCACCCAGGTTCATTTCTCCGTCAAACGTTAGCCGACGCACTTTTCCAGTGGTTAAATTTACGCGATATAACTGCGCTTTGCCACCCCGTTCTGAACTAAATACAAGGCTTTGTCCATCTGGCATCCACGTCGGTTCGGTATCGATTGCACGGTTATTCGTCACACGACGAAGTTGACGAGAAGCAATATCCATCACGTAAATCTCAGGATTACCGTCTTTTGATAACACCATGGCCAGTTGGCGGCCGTCCGGAGAAAACTGTGGAGCGCCATTAATTCCAGGGAAATTAGTCATTTGCGTGCGCGTCATGGTGTAGATATCTTGAATGAAAATCTGTGGACGCTTGTTTTCAAAACTCACATAAGCGAGTTTGTTTCCATCTGGCGACCAGGAAGGCGACATCAATGGCTCTGGTGAAGAAAGTAGCGCAAGTTCATTAGCGCCATCGTAATCCGCAATCACCAGTTGGTACGGCAAGTCATACGTATCGCGGTCACGCACCATTATATAGGCAATACGCGTTCTGAACGCGCCCCTCTCGCCGGTCAGCGCCTCATAAACAATATCGCTGATGAAATGTGCGTGCTGACGAAACTGATTACCTTCAACCACGTGCTGTCTGGCTTCGAGTACATGGTCATTCGAAGATACAAGCTGCCCGCCGGATAGGGCTTTAGACTGGCCACCGGTGATCTGCCCGCGCACCACATCAATTAGTTCAAAGCTCACCACGTAGCGATCAATGCCATCAGGTCGAATCGTGCCGACCAGCACCGCTTCTACGCCAGCACTTACCCAGGCACTGTAATCCAGTTCAGCATCGCTGGCCGGATACTGGGGCATTTGACCGTTACGGATCGGATAAAACTTACCGCTTCGACGTAAATCATTGGCTATCACAGAAGACAGGTTTTCAGGCAACATGCCATCTCCCTGCCAGCGAAACGGCACAACCGCAATAGGACGTGCAGTATCAATCCCTTCGGTGATCACAATTTCAAGCGTAGCAAAGCCGCTGCGACTAAACGTCACGGCCAGGGTAATGAGGAAAAATACGACTAGTTGCTTCATTAATTTTGTGGTTCCACGGTTAAATTAATATCTTTCATTTTCTCGAACACATCAGGCTCGGGTGATACCGGCAGTGTATCAGGCTTCAACACGGCGGTCTCTGCCGCGCGGCATAGTGCTGTATCCCCCTCGAGAATACGCACCTGAGTAACCAGACCGTTAGATGCCAGACGAATATTCAAACGGCATGATTTACCTTTGTAACTCTCATCTACGATAAGGTGTCGTTGAATGGTCTGGCGTATCAATCCCTGATACTTTTGTACTTCTGTAAGCACGACCTGATTACGTTTCTGCTGTCGAGCTGCCTGCTCAGCCTGCAATTGTTCTTGCAGGATACGCTCCTGCTCCGCCCGCTCCTGTTCCTCCCGACGTTTCCGCTCTGCCTCCTGACGAGCGCGCTCTTCTCGTTCCTTTTGCTCCTGCAGCTTGCGTGCCTGCTCTTCCGCTTTACGTTTTTCTTCCTGTTCTTTTCGTTGGCGCTCTTTTTCGCGCTTTTCCGCCTCGATACGTTTGCGTTTTGCTTCCTCGGCAGCTCTTTGTTTTGCGCGCTGTTCCTCTAACTGTTGCTGGCGCTTGCGCTCCGCATCGGCAGCGCGCTGCTGTTCAGCCCGCTTCTCTTGCTCTATCTTCTGGTACTGTTGTTCAATAACCTGCTGGTCGATCACAACTGCCTGAATGATAGGCTGCTCGGAGGGCAGCTCTGGTTGATGAGGGACAGCAAACTCCATACTGACAAACAGCATCACGCCCATCAACGTGTGCAATGCAACAGATTTGGCGATAGCAAAACCGAACGTATTCATCTGTCAGATTTTACTCTTGTGGTGTCTCTGTCATGAGTCCAACCGAAGGCACCCCCGCGCGCTGCAATAACACCATCAGTTGCACCACTTCGTTATATGGTACTGCACCATCACCTTTCACCACTACCGGCGTGTTAGGCTCAAGTTTGAGCTGCTCTGCGACGACGGTAGCGAGATCGACCGCTGACATGGGTTGATCCTGATTTTCACCGGAATTGAGAAAGTACTGTCCACTGGCATCAACAGACGCAATAAGCGGTGGTTTGCTGTCTTCAGACAGAGCCTCAGCCTCTGCATCCGGTAAATCAACTTTTACACCCTGAGTAACAAGTGGCGCGGTTACCATAAAGATGATCAGTAGCACCAGCATGACGTCAATGTAAGGCACTACATTGATTTCAGATACCGGACGGCGGCGTTTTCTCACAAACATGTCGTTGACCTGCCGCTACTAGTTTACGTCCTGGCGAGATGCCAGAGCCTGACGGTTAAGGATGGCGGAAAACTCTTCCATGAAGTTGCCGTAATGGTTCTCAAGTTTCTCAACCTGATTACTAAAACGGTTGTAGGCGATAACGGCCGGAATGGCGGCGAACAACCCCATCGCGGTCGCGATCAATGCTTCAGCGATTCCCGGTGCGACCATCGCCAACGTCGCTTGCTGCACTTCGCCAAGCGCGATGAACGCATTCATTATGCCCCACACCGTACCAAACAAACCGATGTAAGGACTGATGGAACCCGCAGTGGCCAGAAACGGCAGATTGCTCTCAAGATTATCAATTTCCCGAGACATTGACACTCTCATGGCGCGGTAAGTGCCGTCAACCAATGCCTGACTGCTTGTGTTAGCACTTTTCCTGAGTCTGACAAACTCTTTAAAACCAGCGCAGAATATGCTCGACATGCCATCTACGCGCTGTCTCGCGGACAGTTCCTGATAAAGTTTATTGAGGTCGATACCGGACCAGAATTTGTCCTCAAATTTCTTCATTTCGTCACGCGCATAGTTCAGCACCTTTACACGCTGAAAAATGAACGTCCAGGACACAATGGAAGTAACCACAAGTAACAACATAACCAGTTGCACAAGAAAACTGGCCTGCAGAAACAGGTCAATAAAATTCATTTCAGATGACACGTGAGATTTCCCCTAAAATTGCAGCAGGAATGGCCTTCGGCTTCATTTTATCAAGGTCGACACAGGCAACCTTCACCACTGCAGATACCAGACATTTGTTATCCGGATTTATTATTTTTTGTTCGAACGTCATGCTCGCGCGCTTCAATTCTACTAGCTGGGTATGAATACTCAATAGCTGGTCGAATAAAGCGGGAGCATGATTGTCCATTTCAAAACGTTTGACGACAAAACCGACGGATTGTTCCAACAACTGTCGTTGCTCAAAACCCAACTCTCGCAGCCATTCGGTGCGTCCTCTCTCCAGAAACCGCAAGTAATTAGCGTAATACACGATACCGCCCGCGTCGGTATCCTCGTAATAAACTCTGACGGGATGAACATGAGCCATAATAAAATTAATCCTATTATAAGTATCAGCGACATTACCTTTAATGGGCAACGGAAGGAAGAGCGCTTACCTAGCTTTACGCCAATATTTCCGCGTCATCATGACGTTTTACCCAGCGTATATACAACCGATAAACAGTTGCAAAACAGGCCGTTAACAACCCATTTACGGATTAGTTTTTATAATCTGAAATTGGAAAAATACTCAGTTGTGTGAGTTCGATTGGGCCCTATAATACGCCTCGTTGTCTGACGGAGCTGTTTTCTCTTCGTCAGACGGACAGATTTTATGTCAGCGTCCTAGTTGACATAGTTCCCTGGAATGATTTGCTTTCCTTCAACACTTGTTGCTTTGCCCGCTGTTTCCAGCGGGCTTTTTTTTACCTGCTTATCTGAACAGGACTTTTTCCTGGTTAAACCAGTAAACACTAAACGCCAGAAGCGCACCCGCAATCACCGCAGTTGAACCAAAAATAGCAAACAGCGCGACGTAATCCATTGTCCCTTTGATAAGTTCTTTTATGGCCAGTGCAACGTTGGTGAGCGGCACCCATGCCCATCCGCCGTCGAGATCGACACCAGGTAACATCGCTAGAATAACTGGCACAATCACCACAAATACCAGGGGGGTCATGTAGCCTTGGGCTTCTTTAAAGCTTCGCGCGTAAATGGACAGACTCAGCAATACTGAAGCAAAGATTGCTACCACGGGAACCAGCATCAGGAACATCAATACAAAATCAATGGCACTGATTGCTCCCATAAATTCGGCCACCAGTTCAATCGCCATGCCCTGACTGAGCACCACTCCCCATAACGCCATGCTACTTACCGTAATCAGCGCCGAGGTAACCCCGGCAAAAGCGATCAGGAAGAACTTACCCAATACCAGATTGATTCGCTCGATAGGAGAGATAAGCAAGGTTTCAAGGGTCCCCCGCTCTTTTTCACCAGCCCCAAGGTCAGTCGCCGGGAACATCGCCCCTTGCAGACACAACATAAATATCAGATAAGGGATGAAGCCGCCTATCTTCTCACCCCAGTTTTCACGCTGATCGGCGACGTCGTTCTTTTCAATTTTCAGAGGCTGCATAAGTCCTTTGGCCTGCTTTTCGTCCAGGCTCAAAATAGTAAATGCCGCCTGTTGGTATTCTTTAGAGAGTGTATCAACAACATCATTGACCCTTCGATATACCAGGTTAAGGCCTGCATCGTTGAGGTAAAGCTGCAGCACCGACTGCCCGCCTGCCAACACGTCATCGGAGAAAGATTCGGGGATAACCAGGACAAAGTCTGCATCGCCACGATTAATAAAGGTTTTGTAATCTTCTGAATCTGATATTTCCACCATGCTGAGCTGCTCATTATTCGCCAGGCGGTCAACGAGTTCAGGGGCATACTGCGCACCCACAACGGCATAGTTCAACACTTTAGTTTCAGCCTCAGTCACTGCCTTACCTGAGAAATAGGCCACGACGCCGAACAACGCAGGAAACAGCATGACGGGCAGCGCAATCATGAAAAACAGACTTTTTCTGTCTCTCAGCAATTCTTTTAGCTCTTTTTTAAATACTAACCACATGAGCAATGTCCTTATTGTAAAGTATGAAGAAATGACTGATGTAGAGAGCCATCTGACAGTGTACTGAATTCATCCAGCGAGCCATTAAAGCAACTCTCTCCATGATTGATCACAGTGACGCTGTCACACAGTTCAGCGACCTCATCCAGATGGTGGGTAGAGAAAATGACAGGTGTATTTTCACGCTTCAGCAGTTTTATGAATTCCAACACCGTCTGAGTAGCCATGATATCAAGACCAGTAGTCGGCTCATCGAGGATCACCACATCCGGATTATGCACGACGGCTCTGGCAATTGCGGTTTTCTGCTTCATCCCGGTAGAAAAATTTTCGCAGCGACGATCCAGAAATGAATGCAAATCCAGCAGCTCTGCCAACTCATCGATTCGGGACTCAATTTGCTTATCGCTCATGCCGTGTAATTGAGCGAAGTAGCTGATATTTTCTCGACCAGTGAGCCGCCCGTATAGTCCGGTCGACCCCGACAGAAAACCAATCTTTTGACGCGCCAAGATAGGCTTGGCAAGTACATCCGTGCCACTGATATTGATTTGTCCCTTATCAGGGCGTAGCGCCGTTGACAGCATCCTCAAGGTGGTGGTCTTGCCCGCGCCGTTCGGCCCCAGCAGGCCCAGTACCTGTCCTTTTTGACAAGTAAATGACACGTCAACAACAGAGTGAAAAAAGCGCCCTTTCAGCCGCGGATCCTTGCGTTCCTGCTCGCTGAGTTTCTTTGGATTTTCTACGGCGAAGCGTTTTGCTAAGTGTGAAATTTCGATCATTATCGGTCCCTGTTACAGCTAATGCGTTGATGCATTATCCTGATTAGTCTCTATTCAAGCTTTTTTATTACACGCGTGTTATTGATTGTTTGCAACGCTGGTATCACCTAATACAGTTTGATATACATGAAAACGTGTGCGCACTTAACCTAAAAATGGAGTTTTTACATGCATCACGTCAGTAACCCGTTCCAGGCTTGTAACGATATTTTTATCAAACCCAACGGGGTGTTTGCAGCGATTGCTGAGAAACATAACTGGTCGTGGTTACCCTTCTTCATGGTGATAGTCGCCAGCTCTTTACCGGTATACATGTATTTCAATTTTGTTGATTTCGCCTGGTATACCGACTTAATCATCTCATCGACATACGGTGATCTAAGCCCCGCAGAACAAGATTCTATTCGTCAGAATATGAGTCGCGAGACGGTATTAACGTTCGCACTGATTGGTAATTTTTTAGGCTACATCGTTATCAACGCGCTGGTCGCCACTTACCTGAATCTGGTGACAAAATCTGACGAAGAAAACCTGAACGGCTTTACAGATTGGTACGGGTTTACCTGGTGGGTGGCGATGCCTGTCGTGATTGGTGCGCTGGTATCGTTGGCCGTCATCCTACTAAGTGGCGATCATCAACTGCAGCCGGCCAGCATCAGCCCTACCTCACTGGCATTCTGGTTTGGAACTGACATGGGCTCTGATTGGTTCGCATTGTCGCAAAGCATTCGTCTTGAGGCATTCTGGAGCATGTATCTGATGGCTGTAGGGGTGAGTCAATGGACACGCTTTGAAACTCAACGAGCATATATCATAGCTATTGCCCCTTATGCACTTATCTGGACGGTGTGGGCGCTTTTTGCCGCCTTTTAGGCCTGAAATAGTCAGTGTTCTGATAGAACGCTTCATCTTGTCCGGGCCACCAGCCCGGAATACCAAGCACAGGTAAGGGATGTAAGGGTTTGTTCTGTTCCAGAAAAACCGACTTGGTTAGCATATCACTCACCTGCTTATCCAGCTCTTCAACTTGCTGTTGAGAGGTAAGCGCAAAGAACCCAGGGTCGACAGACACTGCTAACCATTTTCCGGTCAAGCCGATATAGGGCGTCATCAACATTTCATACATTGCATGACCAATAATGAAGGGTTGTACCGTGGCGCCCCATTCCTGTTTATGTGAGTAGAATGCGTCTTGCCAGCTGTGTTGACGGAGCATATCTGTCAGCCTTTCATCACTGACGGCCAGAATCAGTCCACACTCGTCAAAATGCGTTAATACATCACGTACGCGCGTTCTGGGATGCAAACCATGTCGTGATATTTGCTCTACCTGCAGATTATTCATGCAGCGCTTTGTGAACGGAAATTGACACCACATCAATGCATTAAATAAATCATGCCAGTTATCTTGACGGGTTGGCACTTCATCAAACTGAGCGATATGCTGCTCATAATACAGGCCACTATGTTGTGCTTCGGTTTGGTCAATAAACGTTGGTAAAGATTGCCCACTGCGGTCTGACAAGCTGCTATTAAGTTGTTCAACAGAGGGAAATGTCAGCCACTGATTGATATCGAAATTTTCAATAAGTGCCTCAAAAGGTTTACGCGCAAACGCATCAGCGTGTTGTTCAAACCAGGCGGTACAGAATGAGTGTTTCATCAAAACGTCGCAGCACCTTGCAGCATTGAGGGTCATTTTCTTATACTCTGGCGCGCAGTTTACAATAATTAGAGATCATCCATGAAAACTTTCACTATGCTGGCGCTGGCAAGCGCTGCATTTTTGGCCGGTTGTAGCCAGCCAGACACCGTGCAACAAGAGCAAGCCCCTGCTGACCCTATCGTTGGCTTTGACAGCGTCTATTCGCAAATCAGTGCTGAAGATTTGCGTGAGCATACCCGCATTTTATCCTCCGATGAATTCGGCGGCAGATTGCCTGCTACCCAGGGCGGCCAGAAAACCATCGATTACCTGGTCGACAATTTTAAAAAGATGGGCCTTCAGCCAGGCAATGGTGGCAGCTATTTGCAAGAAGTGGAGTTGATGCAGATCACTGCCGATCCTTCTGTTTCTTTACAGATTGGCGAGCGTACTTTTGCCTATAAAGAAAATATGGTGGTAGGCAGCAAGCGCGAACAACAGCAAGTGACCGTTGATAATGCCGAGCTTGTTTTCGTCGGCTATGGGGTCAATGCACCTGAGTACGACTGGAACGACTACGAAGGCGTCGACGTGAAAGGCAAAACTGTGGTGATCCTGGTTAATGATCCTGGTTTTGAGAACCCCGACAGTGGCAAATTCCAGGGCAAGACGATGACCTACTATGGGCGCTGGACATACAAATATGAAGAAGCCAGCCGTCAAGGAGCTGCAGCGGCATTGATCGTGCACGAAACTGCACCGGCCTCCTATGGCTGGTCAGTTGTTGCCAACTCATGGAGTGGCCCACAATACTCTTTGGTCACAGAGGATGGTGGAGCATCACGCGTCGCCGTTGAGGGTTGGCTATCACTTGAAGCCGCGCAGCAAGTGTTTGCAGATGCCGGACTGGATTATGCGGCGGAAAAGCAAAACGCTATGCAGGGCCCCTATCATAAGGCCATGGGCCTAAGCGCCAGCACAACGGTTAACAACACCATTGAGCGTTCCAAGAGCTACAACGTGTTTGCTACCCTACCCGGTAGTGAATCACCGGATGAGCATATTATCTACACCGCACACTGGGATCATTTGGGAACGGATCCAACTAAAGAAGGCGATCAAATCTACAATGGCGCACACGACAATGCGACCGGTACGGCGGCTAGTCTGGTTATGGCTAAAGCCTTTGCGACCTTGCAGCCTGCGCCAAAACGTTCGGTAAGCTTTTTGGTCGTGACGGCCGAAGAACAAGGACTACTTGGTTCACAGTACTACGCCCGCAACCCTGTGATCCCTTTAGATAAAACCGTCGCCAACATCAATATGGATGCGATGAATATTCTCGGTCGCACCAAAGACGTGTCGGTCATTGGCCAAGGCAAATCACAGCTTGAGGAGTATCTTGTCACAGCCGCACAGCGTCAGGGACGCATCGTTGTCGGCGAAGATCGTCCTGAAGCCGGTTATTACTACCGTTCGGATCACTTTAATTTCGCCAAAGTAGGTGTGCCGGCGCTATATGCCAAAGGCGGCAGTGAGCCAATTGACGATGCAACGGCAGATTACCGTAAGCGTACCAGCGTGATCACCACCGGCTGCTACCATCAGGTATGCGACCAATTCCGTGAAAACTGGGATTTCGGCGGCGTACAGGAAGACACGCAGTTACTTTTTGACGTAGGTTATCAATTAGTTAGCTCGGATATGTGGCCAGCCTGGTCCAAAACCAGTGAATTCCAGCGTCAGTAAACGCATTTAAACGACAGAAGAGGCCGAATGTGGCCTCTTTTTTTATAAAAAAAATTCGTTGAAAAAATGAACCATTTACAATGATTTTACGTTCTACCTTACACTTTGGCCTAACAATTGTTTGAGGTGTACTTGTTATGAAAGGGTTTTACCAGCCTACCCCACGTTTCCGACTCTACTTAGATGAGCGGATGATAATGAGCAGCGATACCAACTTGACCGATACCTTTAACAAAATTGCAGGTTTAGGTTTTGAAAACGACGCTTTCGGCTACGATATATACCTCACCATGATGGGCCAAACGCTCGACGTCGACCATTGGCATGGCTCACTGCGCTTACACGCAGACGATGAAATCATTGAGTGCTGTGTGTTGGGTGCGATGAACAGCCGCAAGATTGCCGCTTAATTATTGGGCACAAACCCCAAATGCAAATATGCACGCTGTGAGGCCACACGGCCTCGCGGCGTACGCTGCAAAAAACCCTGCTGAATGAGAAATGGCTCAATTACATCTTCAATCGTGTCCCTCTCTTCACCAATAGCCGCAGCAAGATTATCTAAACCCACCGGGCCGCCGTCGAACTTATCAATAATGGCGGTCAGTAATTTACGGTCCATGTAGTCGAAGCCTTCAGTGTCCACATCCAGCATATCTAATGCCTTGGATGCGACCTGTTTGCAGATATGCCCTTCTGCCTTGATTTCAGCGAAGTCTCTTACCCTTCTGAGTAGTCGATTAGCAATACGCGGCGTTCCCCGCGAACGACGGGCTATTTCTACTGCACCGTCCTGTTCTAGACTCATCCCAAGATAACCAGCGCTGCGTGCGATGATCGTGGTCAAATCCTTGATGTTATAAAACTCAAGGCGCTGAACGATACCGAAGCGGTCTCTGAGCGGAGAGGTTAACGAGCCAGCCCGGGTAGTAGCCCCAACTAGCGTAAACGGCGGCAAATCCAGCTTAATTGATCGCGCGGCAGGCCCCTCACCAATCATGATATCGAGCTGATAATCTTCCATCGCAGGATACAGCACTTCCTCGACTACCGGACTTAAGCGGTGAATCTCATCTATGAATAAGACGTCATTTTCTTCAAGGTTTGTGAGAAGCGCGGCTAAATCGCCGGCTTTTTCCAGTACCGGGCCGGATGTGGTCTTTATGTTGACGCCCATTTCATTAGCAACGATATTGGCCAGCGTGGTTTTACCCAAGCCCGGTGGGCCAAATATCAACAGGTGATCGAGCGCGTCGCTGCGCTTTCGGGCAGCCTGAATAAAAATGTCCATCTGCTCACAAACATGGGCCTGACCGGTGTAATCCGCCAGCGTTTTGGGGCGTATAGCACGATCAACCGCTTCGTCCTCTTGACTGGCAGTAGGATGGATAAGGCGGTCGGCTTCAATCATTATAGTGCTCGCAGTGTATTTTTATACAGTGTATCGGATCTTATTTTTTAGGTAAATCGTTACGACGCAGCGCTGCGAAGTGCCTCGCGGATCAATGCTTCGCTTGACAGTTCAGGCTGATAGATAGCGTCAAGCATCTTACTGGCCTGCGCAGGTTTGTACCCCAATGCGGTCAGTGCACTGTGTGCCTCACTTCTGGCATCGTCTTCGACGATTTGCGGTGCGGCGGGGGCAGAAACATCAATGTCGCCGGTCGGCAGCATGGTGTTAAGTTGTTCGAGTTTGGCGAAACGATCTTTTAGCTCGACGACCAGCCTCTCCGCGGTCTTTTTACCTACACCGGGCAATTTTACCAGCGCAGTCACATCCTCAATGGTGACACTGTGCATCAGCTGCGGTGCGGACATACCGGATAAAATGGTTAACGCCAGCTTCGGCCCTACCCCATTGGCTTTAATTAGCTCACGGAACAGAGTGCGTTCAAACTTATCGGCGAAGCCAAACAGCAACTGCGCATCCTCACGCACAACAAAATGAGTATAAATCGTGGCTTCCTGTCCCGTTTCCGGCAGCTGATAAAAGCTGGTCATTGGCATTTGTACTTCATAACCCACACCGCCAATCTCTATCAATACGTCAGGCGGCGCTTTCTCAACCAGTAAACCTCGCAATCTGCCAATCATAACTACCTCAACATCATTTTTTAACGTAAACGTCCACGCACAGTTTTGCGTGCCTGGCCGGCCATACGCACCAGACTCTGTTCAGTGTGCCCGTGACACAGCGCGACAGCAAGGGCGTCTGCAGCATCAGCCTGTGGCGTGGCGGGAAGTTTTAACAGGTAGGTCACCATATGCTGAACCTGGGTTTTATCGGCAGCGCCTTTACCCACCACCGATTGTTTTATTTGTCGCGCAGAGTACTCGGCGACCGGCAGATTGTGCTGGGTGGCAGCAACAATGGCCGCGCCTCTAGCTTGTCCAAGCTTTAGTGCTGAGTCAGGGTTACGCGCCATGAACACCTGTTCAATAGCGAAACGGGTCGGCTTAAACTCGTCAATAATGGCGTTCACACCATCAAATACCAGTTTCAATTTTCCAGCCAGATCGTCACCGGTCACGCGTATACAGCCACTTCCCAGGTAAGTAAACTGGTTGCCTTGCTGGCGGATTACACCGTAACCGGTAAATCTCGAGCCAGGGTCAATTCCCAGAATAATCGCCACTATAGCTCCGCACTATCAGGCACAAATTTAATGATGGCTTCCTTGTTGCTTGGCGACCAGACGAGTTCACTGGCCTGTTGTCTGGACAGCCAACGAAACTGGGAGTGTTCGGTGAGGCGAATATCAACGTCGCGGTCGACCTGTAGCGCAAAGACATATTCTGTGTTTACCGACTCTCCAGGCGGATAGCGATGTTGCCACTGTGGGCGTATGGCATATTGATTGATGTGTCTGCAGTCAATAAGACTGAGCTCATCTGTGATGTCTATGCCTGTTTCTTCACGCACCTCACGTTTTGCCGTCTGACGGGGAAGCTCATTCAACTCAAGCGCCCCCGTCACTGATTGCCAGAAGTCAGGATCATCATTACGCTGCAGCACCAGCACGTCGCCGTGCTGGTCGTATATTACCACCAGCACCGATTCGGGTCGCTTAAATGTCACGCTGACAATCCTTTACTGTTCACCCTCACTCGCGGCTTTCTTGATCGTGGCGATACTCAATTCCTGTAACTGCGCAGGGTTGGCTTCTCCGGGCGCATCGGTAAGTGGACACGCTGCCGTGGTGGTTTTCGGAAACGCCATCACGTCACGAATAGATGACGCACAGGTCATCAGCATGACCAATCTGTCCAGTCCGAACGCCAGTCCGGCATGCGGCGGTGCACCATATTTCAGTGCTTCGAGCAGGAAGCCAAACTTAATCTCAGCTTCCTGTTCATCGATACCCAACAAGTCGAATACTACAGACTGCATGGCCTGATTGTGAATACGCACTGAGCCACCGCCCAACTCAACGCCGTTGAGCACCATATCATACGCATTGGATAATGCTGTCGTAGCCGTGTCTCTGAGCTGCTCAGGTGTCAGGTCGCGAGGCGCAGTAAAGGGATGATGTAGTGCATGCAGTTGACCGTCAATTTCCTCAAACATAGGGAAATCGACTACCCAGAGTGGTTTCCAACCGGATTCTGTGATCTCCAGGTCGTTACCCACTTTTAAGCGCAGTGCACCCATGGCTTCGCAGACGACTGTGTAACTGTCTGCGCCGAACAGCAGCAGATCACCATCACTGGCACCGGCTCGCTCGACAATCGCCAGAGCGGTGTCATCGGGTAAGAACTTAAGAATTGGCGACTGTAGCCCAGCCACGCCCTCAGCCAGGTTATTGATCTTCATCCATGCCAGGCCCTTGGCGCCATAGATACCAACAAACTTAGCGTAGTCATCAAGCTGCTTGCGAGACAGGCTGGCACCACCTGGCACACTCAACACTGCGACACGTCCCTTAGGGTCGTTGGCTGGGCCGCTAAAGACTTTAAACTCAACGTCTTTGAGCAAGTCAGCAACATCAATGAGCTCCATTGGATTGCGTAAATCCGGCTTATCACTGCCGTAGCGACGCATCGCATCGGCATAAGTCATGCGCGGGAAGTCGCCCAGATCAACATCCATCAGATCGGTGAACAATGTGCGGATCAAGCCCTCGGTGATAGCCATCACGCCATCGGCATCCAGAAAGGTGGTCTCTATATCGATTTGCGTAAATTCAGGCTGTCTGTCGGCACGCAAATCTTCGTCGCGGAAACATTTCACGATTTGGTAATAGCGGTCCATGCCCGACATCATCAAAAGCTGCTTAAACAGCTGTGGTGACTGAGGTAACGCGAAAAACTTGCCTTTGTGCGTGCGGCTTGGCACCAGATAGTCACGGGCGCCTTCAGGCGTCGCTTTGGTCAGAATCGGCGTTTCTATATCGAGAAATCCTTGACCGTCGAGGTAGTTACGCACTGCACTGGTGACCTTAGCGCGGAAAATCAGGCGCTCGCTCATGACGGGACGGCGCAGATCAAGGTAACGATAGGTCAGGCGCTGCTCTTCACTATTTTCCTGATTCCAGTCCAGCGGTAATGGCGCTGACTTACTCAAAATCGTCAATGATTTGCCGAGTATTTCAATTTCCCCGGTGCGCATATCTGTATTAATCTGGCCTTCTGGTCTGGCGCGCACCAGTCCGGTCAGGGATACACAAAACTCATGCCTGAGACTATTGGCCGTGGCGAATACGTCTTCCAAGTCAGGATCGTAGACCACCTGAACGATACCTTCGCGGTCGCGCAGGTCGATAAATATTACGCCTCCCAGATCACGTCGTTTATTTACCCACCCGCAAAGGGTCACTTCCTGACCGATATATGCTGCGTCGATGTTGCCGCAATAGTCTGTACGCATGTAGTCTACGCCTCTACTTGATGTCGTCATTATGACAGCGTTTAAAATAACCGAAATTTAAGGCGGCATAGTATAAACAAAACCGCATTAAAGCACAGCACGTTGTCAGCGCTGATTGCGTGAAAGAGCACTGGGTGATGATAAATTCAACAACTAACGCCACCACGACCGGACGTCTTTATTTTGGGTGCCCTATGTGGTCACATCCTTATTGGTTTGGCCGATGGTTCAGCACCTCGACACCAAAGCAGGAAGCCCTTAGTCATTATGCCAGACGGTTTAATAGCGTAGAGGGAAATACAACGTTTTATCATTTGCCAGACGAGACCACGGTGCACAGGTGGAATGATAGTGTGGGCTCTCAGTTTCGTTTTAGCTTCAAATTCCATCAGGATATTTCCCACAAAGGCACGCTCACTGAGTCGATAGATGCAGCAAAGCAGCAGTTGCGACTGTTATCTTCACTGCAACACAAGCTGGGACTAATGATGTTGCAGCTACCTGCGTCGTTTGATCCATCACAATTACCTGATCTACGTAATTTTCTCAGTCATATTGCACCGCTCACCACGCTTGCCGTTGAGGTACGTCACCCCTTACTTTTTGCCAAGGGAGATGATGAAGCCAGACTAAATCGCATGCTTATGGACCATGGTGTCAATCGCATCATAATGGATACAAGGGCATTGTTCAGTGCAGATGCGAATGGGGACGACCTACTGACAGACGTGCAAGCCAAGAAACCCCGTGTGCCAGTCAATGTCATTGCCACCGCTGACCATCCCGTGGTTCGCTATGTCGGCCATCCCGATTTATCCGCCAACCGCGCGTTTCTAGAACCTTGGGTGCGCAAGGTGACACAGTGGCTAAACGACGGTAAAGATGTGACGTTTTTCTTGCACATGCCAGACAACGGCATGGCACCCTGGCTGGCAGAGTTATTTGCAGGTATGCTGCGCGACTGCGGTTCAGGGCATGACATACCGGATATAAACCTGCCGTCATTGGTTACCCAGGATTCGCTGCTGTAAACACCACGCGGCTAGCGAAAATCAACTGCTTCCAATTGATGCTTTTTCATCAGCTTGTGCATGTCGGTACGATTGCGTCCGGCCAGTTCAGCTGCTCGGGTGACATTGCCCTCGGTCATTTTAAGCAGTTTACATAAATAGCGGTGTTCGAATGCGTCTCTGGCCTGGGTCAGCGTTGGCCAGTTTTGTGACGATGAGGATAGCGCCTGTTCTACCAGATGCGCGGGTATAACCGGCGTTTGCGTAAGGGCCACGCACTGCTCCACCACGTTAACCAGCTGTCTGACATTGCCCGGCCAGTTATCGGTCAGCAACAACTGCATGGCATCATCGGAAAAACGTGTGACGTCGACACCGTGTCTGTCAGCGCTTTGTTTCAGCAGCGCCCTGGCCAGAATAGGAATATCTTCGCTGCGCTCTTGCAGAGTAGGCAGGCGCAGATTAACCACGTTAAGTCGATAGTATAAGTCTTCTCGGAAATTACCGTCACGCATTTCGTCGTTGAGGTTTTTGTGGGTGGCAGACAGAATTCTGACGTCGATATCGACCTGCTTACTACTGCCAACCGGACGGATTTTGCGCTCCTGCAAGGCCCTCAGTAGCTTGACCTGCAGGGTCATTGGCATATCGCCAATTTCATCCAGAAATAACGTGCCGCCATCGGCTTCTTTAAACAGTCCGTTGTGGGCATGAGTGGCACCGGTAAACGCACCTTTAGCATGACCAAACAGTTCAGATTCCAGCAGGTTTTCCGGCAATGCTCCACAGTTTATGGCAACAAACGGCTTGTCAGCACGGGGGCTTGCCTGATGCATGGCCTGCGCTAACAGCTCTTTACCGGTTCCGCTGGCGCCGGTCAGCAGTACACTCACATCTCGTTGAGCGATGCGGTGCGCCTGATCTAGTATCTGCTGCATTTCCAGCGACTGGGTGATGATATTTTCACACCATTGCCCCTGGTGTCCGGTTTGCCCCTGGCTGAGCGCCTTATCAAGCAATGCGTTCAACTGTTTATGGTCAAGGGGTTTGGTCAGAAATCCGAATACGCCGCGGTGTGTCGCATCCACTGCGTCTTCAATACTACCGTGCGCAGTCATAATGATGACCGGAAGCTCTGAGCGCATTGCGACAATTTCTGCGAACAGACTAATACCATCCAGGCCGGGCATGCGTAAATCACTCAAGACCACATCAACATGCTGTGATGCGATCACACGCAGCGCTTCGCTGCCTTCATTCACTGCAATGACGTTAAACCCCTCACCCTGCAGCCTCAGCGTCAACAGGCGTAACAGGCTCTCATCATCGTCAACCAAGAGTAGTGTCGAAGCTGAAGATTCGGATGTGGTATTCATGGCTGCTGCTCTCTTTGCGCGTCTACTAATTCAGCTTCAATATTCATCAATTGCTGAAGCTTCTGCTTCAATTCAGCGGTCGACTTAGCCTGTTGCGTGTTGATCCGGGACATCACGGTTAATGCTGATTCCAATTCCAGTAATTGCTGACTTGGCTTTGCCATAATCGCGGTAAACACGTCAGCGGCAGGTTGGGTAAGCCGACTTTTTATTGCATCAAACCAGCTTTGCGCACGCAGTCTGTCCTGATAAGGCGTACTGACCGGCTGACTCAGCAATATCTTGCGTAACTGTCCATCCAGGGATTCATCAAGTGTACTGATTGCCGTTCTGCGTTCAGGCCAGGGTATGCTATCGGCATTTGCCCAATACAACAGCCAGTACTGTATATCACAGTTGTACTCTGGCGCCTTCACCGGCGGCTCAACCAGGCAGATGGTCTTGTTATGCGCATTTTTGTCACGCGACATTTTTGCCCAATCGGGTAGTTGTTGGCATCCACCCAGGCACAACACTATCAAGCCGAGAAAGGCAGCGACGCCTTTATTGCTAACAGTCATAATGCTTCACTTCTATGCTGCGGAATACATACCCTAAAACATACATCCGCATAATCAACATCAACACACTTTACACTACCATGCATCATTCGCGCACAGTCTGCGACGATCGAGAGACCCAGCCCGGCGCCAACCACATTGTCATTACGTTTATGATGACCGCGCTTGAAAGGTTCAAAAAGGCTGGCGCGAATAGCAGCGGGAATGGGCTTGCCGCTATTCGCCACCTCCGTTATCAGGAGGTTATTGTTATGCCGTATCCGTATTGCCAGAGGCTTACCTTTCGCTCCATGAGCGACCGCATTGGATAGCAGATTATCCAGAATGCGGCGATAAAGTTCGGCATCTATCGTTGCCGTCTCACAGTCAAGTTGCAGCTTTACCTCAGCGCCATGCTGTTGCAATAACAAACCATTTTCCTGAATGCATTCCTGCATTAATGATGTTAGAGACGTTGTCTCCATTGTGGGCTCAGCCTGCTGCAGCAGCACATTATAATCGAGCAGCTGTTCCATCAGGTGTGTCAAACGCCTGGTACTACTGAGTAACAGATCCAACACTTCCTGCTGCTGTTCGGTCAGCGGCCCGACTACCTGCTCCTGCAACAGTGTGCAACCTTCCAGCATACTCGCCAACGGCGTCTTTAACTCATGTGCAGCGTGCCTGAGCATCACAGCACGCAGTTGTTCAAGCTGTTGCAGACGCTCTGATAGCCAGTGTAAATCCTTCTCTAGCTGCATGAGTTCAGAAGGCGCATGTTTGGAAATGTCGGGAAGCTCTGTCTGGTTGGACGCGATGGCTCTGATCAGATGCTTTAACTTATTGACGGGCCGTACCACCAGCTTTGAGCCGTACAGTAATAGCACTAATGACAGACTGACCAATATCGCTGTAGACCAGGCTTGTTGCCGTTGCATGCTGGTCAGCGTTGACTGCTGCTGAGCAATCCGGTCGACCAATATGGCGTCGATCGATAGGCGTAATTGAGACATACTCTGCCTCAATTCTGCAAGTCTGGCTTCCAGCAACATGTCATCATTGATGTGTTCATAGTCTTGCAAAGCGTCGAGGTTGTTTTGATAAGGACGGCACAGGTCGGGCGCGGACGTAAATTCACAGAGTGTCCCAACATCCTCGGAGATTTCCTGCATCGAAGCGTAAAGCAAAGGACTGAATTCGTCACTGCGCAGGACAAAGAACTGTCGCATGCGGCGTTCAAGATCGGCGGTCTGACGCTCAACAGCACTCATTTTATTGACAGTGGTGACTGCGAACCGGGTTTCCTGCTCGGCCATCTGACTAGTTTGATCAAGCGCCCGCTGGCTTTGCCATAGCAAGGTAGCAAGCGGTACGAGAGCCAGAATAAAGCTGCCTAAAGTGAGTTGTCGGAGCGACTTAAGTTGCACAGCAAATCATCTGTGGAATAAAAACGTGACGGTAGTGTACCTGAATTGAGAAAAATTCAAGGCACTGATTATCTGTCCATGGCCAGTGCCTTGCTGCCAAGTAACCCTTTGCGCACCATTGCGCAAAGACTCTTGAAGTAGGTAGCCCGCCGCGTTTATTGGTTTTTAGTGGTTTCGGCAGGCACTGACGCGGTGTCAGTTGATGTCTTTTCAAGTGTTGCGCTGTTCAGTTCTTCAAGACTCAGACGACCGTCTTCATTGGTATCAATTGAGCCAAATACTTTGAGCATTTCAGGTACAGAAGAGGCTTCTTTTAAGGTGATATATCCATCACGATCTAAATCCAGCTTTGCTAGCAGGGTGTCCTGCTCATTGGCATGTGCGGCAGAAATAACCTGCAGACAAACTGCAGCAAGAAGTGCGGTACCGATTAATTCTGCTTTTTTCATGATCACTTTCCTTCAATGTTGGTAAAACGCAATGTGCGTACAACCAACTAATCAGGATACGTGCCAGAATTTATAACCATTAAAAATCAATAAGTTATAATCACACAGGCTGAGAAAGCCCCTCTTTGTGTCGCAAATTAAAGACAGCTAACAATCGCTGCATATTCAGATAGCCTTAAGATCGCTCTGCAGCCTTTAGTTTACTTTGGATGTACTGACTATGAGGCAGGTGTAGTAAATCAGCGATACGTCTAATCAGATGCTCTTCATGGGCGTCCAATACGCCGTCTGCGAATGCAATACGCCACAAGTCATCGAGTATTTTGCCTTTTTGTTTAGCATCGCATTCCGCATTAATGACTCGCGTAAATTGCACCAGGTCTGATGCTTCTTCAACATGCTCAGAACCGAGCTTCATCAGCTCTTCAAGTTCATTGTCCTGCAGTGAAAAATGTTGAGTGAGCACATCGCGGTAAACGCGCTGTTCATCGTCAGATGTATTTTGGTCAGCGCGTATGATTTCGCACAAAAGTGCCGCAGTGGCCAGTTCTATGGTATGGGCGTGACCAGTACGAGGGTCAGCGGCCCTTACTTCAAACCACTGCACAAATTGTTTAAACATAAATCTGCTCCTCTTACGCTATGTAAGTATACCGCGCACAGCAGCATTTGGTTTTCCCGTGCGTCAGGCCTGCTTCGGAAACACCACCAGATGTTCCAGATCCAGGGTGATCCCCACCTCTTCACCATTTTTATGATCATGATGACTCGGTGCCAGACACAACACACGTTCGTTACCGGTACTCTGCAATTCCAGATAATACAGAATATTGGCTCCTCGAAAGGCGCGGTTGATCACTTTCGCCTTCCAGGCACTACTATCTACATGGCGAATATCGTCCGGTCGCACTAACAGCTTATACCCGTTGTTAGCGTCCGGCATTTGTTCCGGCAACGGAAAGGCGCCTAACGCTGTAATGAGCTCATTGTCCCGGACAACCGCGTCGATAAACACCCCTTCGCCTATAAATTCTGCAACAAACTGTGTGGCCGGCTGATGGTAAAGGACGAAGGGTGTATCCCACTGATGCAAGTGACCACCCTGTACCACCCCCACTTTATCCGCAATCGCAAACGCTTCATGTTGATCGTGTGTCACCATCAGCGCAGTTGTACCTGTCTGCTTAAGAATGAATCGAACATCGCTGGCCAGTTGTTTACGCAGCTCACTATCAAGACTGGAAAACGGCTCGTCCATCAACAACACGTCTGGTTCGGGTGCGAGTGCTCGTGCAATCGCGACACGCTGCTGCTGGCCACCAGATAATTGATGCGGATAACAGGACAGCGCATCGGCCAGGCCAACCAGTTCAGCAAATTGCTGAATGAGCTGAGTCCGCTTAGTCGCACTCAGCTTGCGCAGTCCAAAACCAATATTTTCTGCCACACTAAGGTGAGGAAACAGCGCGAAATCCTGAAACACCATACCGACATGACGCTTTTCAACAGCGACATTGTGATGAGGTGCAGAGACAAGGGTGTCGCGAAGCGTAATACTACCCTGTTGCACATCGACAAAGCCTGAAATGGCTTTCAACAACGACGTTTTTCCGCAACCCGAGGGCCCTAACAGGCAGCCTATCTGTCCCCTCTCTAACGCAAAGGAAACATCTTGCACCACCGTTTGTTCGGCATAAGCAATACTGACGGCATCAGCAGTTAACATCATTGGGTTGTGGTGCATGCTCAGTTTTTCTCCAGCGCGCGCATTATAAAAATGATAGGTAAAATGCCAACCAACACAATACTGATTGACGGCCAGGCGGCGTCAACCAGTCGTTCATCTGATGCCATCTCGTACGCTCTTACTGCCAACGTATTGAAATTAAAAGGTCGCAGAATCAACGTCGCAGGCAACTCTTTAAGAATGTCCACGAACACCAACAATATCGCACTTAATAGACTGCCTTTTAGCAGCGGCGCATGTACGTCTCTGAGCATGCTCGTCGTGCTTCTGCCGAGTGATTTCGCGGCCTGATCCATGCTGGGAGTGATTCTGGCCAGACCGCTATCAACGTTGTGTATGGCGACGCTGAGAAAGCGAATACAATACGCCAGTAGCAAGGCAAACACCGTACCTGAAAAAATCAGCCCCGGACGCCACTCAAACAGGCTGAATAACCAGGCATTGATGCCCCTGTCCAGTGCTGTTAAGGGCACCATTATACCCACTGCGATAACGGTGCCGGGAATAGCATAGCCCAGTGAGGCTATTCGCACTTGTGCATTGGCCAGCCAGTCTGGCTTGATACGTTTGCCGTAGCATAGGAACAACGCCACGATAACCGTCACTATGGCGCCACCAAACGCCAGCATAAAGCTATTCAATGCCAACGTGAAAAAGTCGTTGGTGAGGCTATCATGCCAGGTAAGCATGGCCCATGAACTCAGCTGCAGGAGAGGAATAATAAAACCGCATAGTACCGGCAGCATACAAAGCAAGGTCATGAGCAGCGCTTTACCTTTGCTCAAACGCTGACGCGGCATAGTCGATGATGACAGAGTCTGCTGGTGATAACGCTGTTGACGGCGACTATATTGTTCCCACCACAGCAGTACCAGCACAACACTGCATAACAATGCTGACATTTGCGCAGCCGCCGTTTCATTCCCCATCCCAAACCAGGTTCTGAAAATGCCAGTGGTCAGCGTCGGAATACCGAAATACTGCACCGTGCCATAGTCTGCCAGCGCCTCCATCATGGCCAGCGCACTGCCAGTGAACAACGCTGGACGAGCCAGTGGTAAAGATACTCGCCAAAACAACATATGGGGAGATTCGCCAAGACTCATTGCTGCCATACGAAGCTGCTGAGACTCCTCGCGAAACGCGCTACGCGCCAAAATATAGACATAGGGATAGAGCACCAGCCCCATCATTGTGATCGCACCAGCCATGGAGCGGATCTCAGGAAACCAGTATTGCCCGTAGCGCCAGCCGAACGTGTCACGTAATGCCGTTTGCACAGGGCCGGCAAAGTCCAGCAGACCGGTGTAGGTGTAGGCAATGATATAGGCTGGCATAGCCAGAGGCAGCAGTGCCAGCCAGCGTAACCATCGCCGACCATAAAACTCGTAGCGTTCTATGCAATACGCAAGGGCCGTGCCAATCACCAGGGTGACGATACCTGTACCTATTGCCAGAATGACGCTGTTAAGCACATATCCTGATAATACTGTGTCAGCCAGATGCCGCCAGGTTTGCCACTGAGGCTCAAGTAAACTGGCCACCACGGCCAGCACGGGCAGCATCAACAAGGCACTTATCACTAACAGTAATAAGTGCCATGGGTCGCGCTTGAACATAGTGGTCAAGCGCGCTGGAGAAAGGGCGAGAATGCGCCGCAATGAGGTTATTTCCAGCCGGCCCGATCCATGATTTTCAGGGCTTCTTCATTGAGTTCGCCCACCATTTCAAGTGGCACATTTTCGGCCTTGAACTGCCCCATGTCAGTTAGCACCTGACTCCATGCCACACCTTCTCTGACTGGATATTCACCGTTGGTTTCGGCATACCAGGACTGCGCCTCTTCGGACACCATGTAATCCAATAATGCCTGCGCTATCGCCTTATTAGGTGCGCCTTTGATAATCGCTGTACCAGAAATATTCACGTGCGTCCCCCTATCCTGCTGATTAGGCCACAGCACTTTCACCTGCTTGGCGATCTCGCGAGTAGCCGGGTCGCTGTCGGTCAGCATGCCAGCCAGATAGTAGGTATTGGCGATAGCCACATCGCACTGGCCTGCTACCACGGCGCGGATCTGGTCACGGTCACCGCCTTTTGGAGGACGCGCGAACGCGTTTACAAACTGATTGGCCCATTGCTGTGTTGCATCACTGCCTAACTGCGCCAACAGCGTAGCAACCATCGACTGATTGTAAATATTGCTTGAACTTCTGATACACAGCCTGCCCTGCCATTCTGGTTTATTAAGATCTTCAAGACGGCTTAGTGAATCTGGGTCGACACGCTCTGGTACGTACATGATGGTGCGAGCGCGACGGGTCAAGGCGAACCAGTGATGCTCCGCGTCACGCAAGTTCGCGGGAATGTGCTTCTGAAGCTCTGTCGAAACATATGGGTCAGTAATGCCCGCCTGTTTGGCTCTGACCAAACGGCCAACATCTGTGGTAAACAGGACATCCGCCGGGCTTAACTCACCCTCACGCTGGATGCGAGAGATCAGCGTATCAGCACCACCGGTGATAAGATTAATCTGCACATCGTTCTGTTCAGCAAACTTATCAAGTATGGGTTTGATAAGCGCTTCTTTCCTCGCAGAATACACATTAAGTTGTTGAGCTTGGGAGAAAAACGGCACGGCCACTGTCAATGCACACAGCCACACCAGAACGCGTTGTTTCATACCACTACCTTTGCAAAATGAAAGAAGCTTAGAGGGTAATCGAATTGAGAATTATTCTCAACAACAGTTTTACAGACTCATGATCGCTTCGGCGGTCTTGCCACCATCACGATAATCCAGTGAGTCGCACAGCTCCAATAACATCGGGATCCCACGTCCAAACATGTCCTCTTCGTCTGCGTCCGATACCTGTCCAACATTAAACCCTTTGCCGCTATCCATGACGGTGATGCGCAATGACCGATTTAGTGGGTCAAAGCCGGCTCTGAGGATGATGTACCCGCTACTTAATGTCTCAAGACGTTGCATGCGCTCTTCGTAATATTGCATAAAGCCTTCGGTGGTACTTTTTAATGATGAACTGAGTCCTAATAAGCCATGATCGACCGCATTGTTGTAAAGCTCCGTAAGCACCGTAAACAACTGTGAGCGCAACCAGGCTAATCCATTCTGACTGGCAACCAGTTCAATAAATGCCTCAACCGGGTCGGTGTTGCGTATTTCGTCTGGCGTCAGCGTCGCTTCAATGACAAAAGGTAAAGTAGACACGGTGTTGATATGATGCAGTTCATGCAGGTCAGCACAGCGGTAGGAGACGATTGTGATATCGTCGTGGGCGTCCCGACCGTTCAGTATCGTATCAATATTGGCATACATTTGTTCAACGGTGATATCCTGACGCTCAGCCAACCATTGTTCGACAATATCTTCCCCCACCATTTCGCCAGAGGCATCTTCAATCTCGACCAGACCATCTGAAAACGCCACCAGTCTGTCGCCGTCCTGTGCTTCGAAAAATTCGACCTGATCTTCGAATTCATCCGGGTCAAGAATACCCAATGCCATATGTCTGGATGTAAACCGATGACTGATACTGCCATCCGATGATGCTACCAGCAGCGCTGGCATACTGCCGTTCCACACGCTGAAGTGTTTCCCCGATGCGCTGACTTCCAGCACGGCTGCGGCAAAAAACATTTCCACGGGCAACAGCGATAAAAGCGTTTTATTCAGCGTGCCTACGATTTCTGAAACCGACAGTCCTTTTGCCACCATTGCCTGAAATGCACGGGTGACGGGCAACGCACCTATCGCTGAAGCAAGCCCATGCCCGGTAAAATCACCCACCAGCATGTAGAATCCACCGCTAGGACTTGGCTCATACAGCAACAGATCACCATTAAAGTCGGTGGCCGGCGTCAAACGATAATCCAGAAACTTGGCAACTTTGGGATTATTCTTAATCGCATTATTAAAAATATGTTCTACAATCGCGTGCTCACGCTCGACAGCATTGCGGTAATAAACCAGTTCCTGATGCTGGCTATTGATTCGCTGACTCAACAGTCGCGTTCTGCTGTGAGCACGAATTTTCGCCGCCAATAGGACTTTATCAAAGGGTTTAGAGGCGAAATCATCACCGCCTACTTCCAGGCATTTAACCAGACTTTCCTGATCATCCAGTGCGGTAATAAAAATGATCGGAAGATAGGTGTCACCAGACAGTTTTTTCAGCAGTGGCGCCAGCGTATAGCCGTCCATGTCTGGCATCATGACGTCTAGCAACACCAAATCGGGGTTGATTTTTTCCGCTAGCTGCAGCGCTTCATGACCGCTTTCCGCCTCATAACACTCGGTGTAGCCCTCTCCCTCAAGCATATGAAGGAGAAGGAAACGATTCAGCGATTCATCGTCAACAATTAAGATACGCATAGCGCGTGGTCAGTTAAGGTTAGCGCTAGGAAATGTCGAATTTTTTATCGAAACGGGAGATTTTCAGTATCTTCATCACCTGCGGTTTGCAGTGTGCGATCTTGAAGGTGCTGACACGATCGCTCAGCGTTTTTTGCATATTTAACAGCATGCCAAGTGCAGAACTATCCATGTAGTCTGTGTCTTTCAGATCAACGGTGACTTCTTTCAGACCATCACCGACGTCAGAGTAAGCCATTCTGAAGTCCTGGACCTTACTAAAATCAAACTTCTGGTCCATCACAATGGTCAGTGCGTTACCATCATCACTCAGTAATTTTTCTACACTCATCAGGAACTCCTGCAACAAAGTCTATCAAGTAAAGACATTAACGATTAGGATAGCAAGCTCAGCCTACTGTCATGTAGTGTTAATCAATTCATTTGCTATTACAATCGCATTCCCGCAGTGAAGGAGTATGCCTTGATGCAAGACAACAAACTCGTATACAGCACCGACAGCGGACGTATTCACACCTCGTCCCAGGCACCGCAACCGCCGAAAGGCGATGGCATTGTGCGTATTCGTCGAGAAACAAAGGGGCGAAAAGGCAAAGGTATGTCTATCATTGAGGGACTGGGTCTTGATGAGAAAGAACTCAAATCATTGTGCAAAGCCTTGAAACAACTGTGCGGCTGTGGTGGCGCAGTCAAACAATTTAGTATTGAAATTCAGGGCGATAACCGCGAAAAACTCAAGCAGTATCTCGAACAGAAGGGATACAAGGTAAAGCTCGCCGGTGGGTAAAACCGGCAGATTGTGAGAAAAAAGCATGCAACACCTGTCAATTTCCGACCTGCATATCCTGCTCGTTGAGCCTTCAGACACCCAGCGCAAGATTATTTCCTCGCTGCTTATCAAAGAGAAAGTCGATGAAATTGATGCCGTATCAACGGTAGCAGAAGCCAAAGCGGCAATGCGTTCCCATGGTGCGGATTTAGTGGTGAGTGCCATGTACTTTGAAGATGGCACAGGATTGGATCTGCTTAAGAGCATGAAAAATGATGCAGAAACAGCGTCTATCCCATTTATGTTGGTGTCCAGCGAGAACCGCATCGCCAAGCTTGAAGAATTCAAACAGGCCGGCGTGGCAGCGATTCTACCCAAACCATTTGAGCCGGTGCATCTTGCCCGTGCACTTCGAGCCAGTCTGGATTTAATCAACACCGAAGAACTGGAGCTGGAGCTGTTTGATGTGCGTGATGTCAGAGTATTGCTGGTGGATGACAGCAGACTGGCGCGTAATCATATTCGCAGGGTTCTTGAGGGCATGGGCTTAAATCGTATCGATGAAGCAGAAAATGGCGCCATGGCCCTTACACTGCTCAAAGACAACACCTACGATTTGGTAGTGACTGACTACAACATGCCGGAAATGGACGGTCGTGAGCTATCTGAGTTTGTCAGA
Source organism: Aestuariibacter salexigens DSM 15300 (assembly GCF_000429145.1). Classification (GTDB taxonomy): domain Bacteria; phylum Pseudomonadota; class Gammaproteobacteria; order Enterobacterales; family Alteromonadaceae; genus Aestuariibacter; species Aestuariibacter salexigens. The sequence continues at coordinate 23,094 of NZ_AUBH01000001.1, read as the reverse complement.
TTCAATCCAGAAACTGCGCATATTCCGATTATCATGGTCACCTCAGAAGCAGCTGACAGCCCGCATATGGCCAACATACAGCAAACCGGGGTGAATGCACTGTGCGACAAGCCCTTTGAGGCGCAGGAAGTAAGAACGATGCTGGCGGCGCTGCTGGGAGAGTGAACGCCCGGCTGCTGAATACAGCGTTGACAATGCCACCGGTGACATATAAATTCGAGACTATGACATTATTTAGATGCACGTTCCGTTTCTTTTTTAGTCCGCATTAGCGGGAGGAACGCGCGTGACCGAATCACTTGCAAAACCTCCCTCTGGGAGGTTTTTTTATTTTCTTAAACTGGGCGACACCATTAATGACCAACGACGCACTCACCCCATTAAGACATCAAATCAGCGACATTGACGGTAAGATCCTGTCCCTGTTGGCTGAGCGCCAGACCCTGACCAATCAGGTTGCAGAGACGAAGATCCAGCATCATATCCCGGTACGCGACCAGAAGCGGGAAGAGCAATTACTGGTCAGACTGATCAAACAAGGCCAGGAGTTTGGTCTGGACCCACACTACGTCACCCAGCTTTTTCATGTCATCATCGAGGATTCGGTTCTCAATCAACAGGCCATGCTGGCAGAGCGCGCCAACCCCGGCGCGTCATTGCCGCTCAATCGCGTGGCGTTTTTAGGAGATAAAGGCTCATATAGCTATCTGGCTACCCAGAAGTATTTTTCCCGACGCCCTGGCGAACTGCTTGAAATAGGCTGCCAGAGCTTTGCTGATATTGTCCACAAGGTCGAAAGTAATGAAGCTGACTATGCCGTACTGCCAATCGAAAACACTTCCTCAGGCAGTATCAACGAAGTCTATGACCAACTGCAGCACACCAGTCTGTCAATCATTGGTGAGCTCACCCATCCGATCAAACATGCTTTGTTGGTCTCGAAGGACACCAGTATCAGCCAAATCAAAACGCTGTATGCCCACCCTCAGGTATTCGCGCAATGTAGCCACTTTTTGGCTGAGCTGGGCAATGTCGAGGTAAAACCCTGTGACAGCACCTCAGCGGCAATGATCACCGTCAGTGAATTGCAGTCAGCTGATGTAGCAGCCATCGGCAGTGAGGCTGGGGGCGCCTTGTATGGCCTACACGCGATTAAGTCTAACCTGGCCAATCAGAAAGAAAACCACAGCCGCTTTATTGTAGTGGCGCGTAATGCCGTTAAGGTACCTTTGCAAGTGCCAGCAAAAACCACTCTGGTAATATCCACGGTGCAGAAACCCGGCGCGCTGGTCGAGGCCCTGTTAGTCTTACGCGAAAACAATATCAACATGACTAAGCTCGAGTCGCGGCCCATCACCGGAAACCCCTGGGAAGAGATGTTTTATCTTGATGTAGAAGGGAATATTCAGGACGGTCCCATGCAGAACGCCATGGAAAGCCTGCAGGGTATCACCCGTTACTTTAAGCTGCTGGGCTGCTATCCCAGTGAAGAGATCAGTCCAACGCGAGTTGCTGCGGTGAACGCGTTAGCTGAATAGAAATAAAGGAGCCAGCGACAGCTGGCTCGTTCCTATACCTTAAAGCGTTCTACCAATTCTTTGGTGTTGGCCGCAATGCGTGCCAGTTCATGGGCAGACGCGCTGGTTTGTCGTGCACCCTGCTCTGCATCCGTTGCCATCTCATTGATACGCGTCACACTCTCAGTGACACTGTCTGAGGTGACATTTTGCTCTTCAGTAGCGGTTGCCACCGTTTCACTCATCTGCTGTACAGCGTCGATAGTACGCGCCAGCTCATCCATCGCCGTGGTCACCAGATCAACCAGGTGAATACCACCGTCGGCGGCGCGCTCTGCGCGCTCCATGGATTGCACTGACCTGTCTGACGTTTCCGTCATGGTTTCCATGATCTTAGAGATTTGTACAGTGTTCTCCTGCGAGCGAGTCGCCAGCGCTCTGACTTCGTCGGCCACCACTGAGAACCCTCGTCCAGCTTCACCGGCTCTGGCTGCTTCAATTGCCGCATTTAAGGCCAGCAGGTTCGTCTGATCGGCAATACCGGTAATGGTATTCAGTGCAGACGTAATTTCATTGACTTCATCTTTGAGCGAGGCAATCACGCGACTGGTATCGCGAATGAGCTCGACCAGCAGTTTAATATTTTCTGCGGCCATCCCTGCCCGTTCCATGTTTTCCTTCAGGCTAGACTTGGCTTCAAGGCCTTTAGTGCTGGTTTCAACGGTTGAACGAGCCACGTCGTTTATCGAAGCTGACAACTCTTCCATTGAGGTAGCCACGCTATGGGTCTGGTCGCGCTGCTGTTCAGACACTGCCAGGCTTTGCTCTGTTGTCGAGCTAAGCTGCTCAGAGGCTGCCGCGAGCACTTCAGCGTCCTGCTTAACTTGCGCAATAATGTCTCTTATCTGACTGATAAACACGTTAAAATTATTGGAAATTTTATCGATTTCAGGAATACCGGAAGGTGCAATAGTGGTAGTAAGATCGCCTTCGCCTTCGGTCAGCTCTTCACAGGTTTTGCCAAGCTTATTTAACGGTTTAATCAGCACACTCGCGAACCACAGCGTGATACCCACCGCAATGGCTGTGATAATAATAAATTCGACGATGGCCGACGAAACCAGGCGGCCACCTATCGCATCAGCAGGTGCAAGCGCTTCTGCTACGTCAATTTCTGCCATCAGTCCGTAAGTGTACTCACCAATTTGTACTGGTGAGTAGGCGGAATACACAGGCACATCACGATAATCAAGGATTTCAAGAAAGCCGCTGTTCCCCTGCAATGCGCTGCGCGATGACGGCGAGTCAACCGGCTGCACCCCTACTGAGGTTTCACGTGCTTCCGCTTCTTTAGCCGCATCCGGATACTTGGGGCGGATTGCGTTGATGTAATTCGCATAGTCTTCTACGAAGAAGCGACTTTCATTCATTAGTAAACCACCGGGCGATACCATATAAGTTTCGCCCGAATCGCCGAACCCCTTCTGCTTCCATTCCTGCTCATGAGTCAGCAAATCATTGATGTGATCCATCGGCATCTGAAAAATAAGTACCGCGATAATTCGACCGTTTTGATCGGCGATAGGACTGGCAGCAAACCCGGCCAGCGCGTTATAGGAGGGCAGATACGTATCAAACTTACTGAATACTACCCCATCCGCGTCATTTAGCTGTGCGGCCTTTTTAAATACCTCACCAATGCCGGTTTGAGCGTAAGGGCCTGATTTCAGACTGGTAGCATAGTCGAGCTCTTTAAAAACGCTGTATACAATGTTGCCTGTGTCGATGTCAGCAATGAAGATGTCGTAATAACCGAATTCGTAGAGGAATTTACGCAGCGTCGGGTGATACTTTGCGTGGGCGCTGGCGTAGTCTGAAGCGTTGTTTAGGCGTTCCAGTCCATCCTTCTCACCGATAGGAAAATCAGAGCCGGCGATAAAGTCATATTGCAGTGTTTTGGATTCTGCGTTTAGCGGCTCAAGCAGGCGCAGCGGGTTATTCAATCGCGTCGGATTCAAATCAGCAAATCGTCCAGCGAAGGCGTCACGGTAGTAGGACTCCAGCGCTGATTCCTGACTCGCCGTGATTGCCCCACGCTGACTGGCATAGTTTCGAAACGCCGGAACGAACGCAGCAGCGGCATCCACTATCGTCAGGCTGTATGACTTTGCACGGATCTGTGATTCTATCCCACTTATATACTCATCAAGCGCTTCGCGGGTCTGCACATTCTGGCTGAGCAATTTTTCCTGTGCTGACTCTTTTAACGCTTCGCCAGATTCACTGACGGCCACATTGACTGACACTATTGCCATTACCAAAATCGACACCACGATCAGAGAGATAAATACCAATAGTATGCGCAGCTTTAACGACATCTTAGTTCCTCATGACGCGCTGTAGCTTGACACAGCGAGTAACAAATTGTCTTGTCATTAACATCTCATGCAACTAGACAAAAGTGAAGTTTAGTTTGTTCTATCGTCGTCCGCTTTTTGCAGCAGTTTTTTACTGTCCACCAGGGCACGCTTGGCATAGTCACCAAACCAGTAGCCTATTCTGAAAAAGCGGTGGATAAATTCCCCTTTATCACCGGCTTCTAACAAACCAATGGCCTGATTGAAACGGTCGCGAAATCGCTTCAGCAATTCGATGTTATCAGGATTATTAAAGATGATGTCGGCATATAGTTCAGGGTCTTGAGCAAAAAGACGCCCGACCATGGCCAGTTCAAGCCTGTAAATAGGCGAGGAAAAGACGATAAGCTGTTTAAGATCCGGGCTCTCACCAGCCAGATGAGCCCCATACACGAAGGTGTTGAAGTGACGCATGACCTGAATAAATGCCATGGCTTCATCATGTTCCTGGGCCGTGCAGTCATGCAGGGACGCGCCCCAAATCTCCATCTGCTTTATCAGCCAGGCATAGCGTTCGGGATAACGGCCGTCACATACCACCACAACCTGCTTCACCATGCCTGGTGCATCAGGACCAAACATGGGGTGTAAGCCGACCACCGGTCCTCGGTGTGCACTTAACATGGCATCCAGCGGCTTTGCTTTGATACTGGTAATGTCAGCAAGGACACAGTCTTCGGGCAAACTGCCGAGTTTCTCAATGACAGGCACGGTGAGCGTGATCGGCACCGACACTATAACCAGCCCGGCGCCAGCAAGGATCCTGTCAGCCTCAGGCCAGTCGTCTTTCTCAAGAACCTCAACCGGATAACCACTGCGCTCGAACAACTGTACGAACACACGTCCCAACGCGCCTTTACCGCCTATCACTACCACTTTTTTGATGTCTGGATTCACACACAAATAACGAGCGGTCTGGGTCTGATAGGATTCACGCATGATGCGCCTGAGCAAATCCTCAATCAACGCTGGCGACACGCCTGCTTGTTCGGCTTCCTGCATACGATCCGCCAGCAGCTGTGCTTCGCGCTCTGGCACATAAATCGGCATGCCGGTTTGACTTTTAATCTCACCTACCCGACGGGTTAGTTCTGAACGCTTTGCCAATAATTTGACAAACTGTTCATCGATATCGTCGATCTGGGCACGCAAATGCTCCAATGATTGTTCAGGTGAGGTCATTACTGATTAATCCAGGTTATGCCTTTTCTTAAGGCGCATGGGTAATACAGTAATAAGCTTATCACGTGTATTGGAAATCAGCTCATCCGTCGTGGCCCAGTCAATGCAGCCATCGGTAATCGATACTCCATATGCTAACTCGCCGGGCTTTTTACCGTCGCTGGGCTGATTACCTGAATTTAAATGGCTTTCCAACATGATCCCGATAATTGACTGGTTACCCTCAAGTATCTGATTCACCACGTTTTGCGCGACCAGCGTCTGACGGCGAAAATCCTTGGACGAATTGGCGTGACTGCAATCTACCACTAAACCGGCTTGTAAATTCGCTGCAGCAATCTCCTGCTCACATTCTGATACACAGACCGAGTCATAATTAGGCTGTTTGCCACCGCGCAGAATAATGTGTCCGTCCGGATTGCCCTGTGTCTGGATTAAACTGACCTGCCCTTGTTTGTTTATGCCCATAAATGAGTGGCCGGACGCCGCCGACTTAAGCGCATTGATAGCGATATCCAGGCTCCCGTCTGTGCCGTTTTTAAAGCCAACCGGCATGGACAGACCGCTGGCCATCTCGCGATGAGTTTGTGATTCAGACGTTCGAGCGCCAATAGCCGCCCAGCTAAATAGCTCAGCCAGATATTGCGGGCTGATGGGGTCCAGCGCTTCGGTAGCCACAGGTATCTCAAGTTCAGCCAACCAGATAAGCAGCTCGCGAGCCTTACGCAGGCCAGTTTCAATATCAAAGCTGCCATCCAGATGGGGATCGTTGATCAGTCCTTTCCACCCCACTGTTGTGCGTGGCTTCTCAAAATAGACCCGCATCACGATGTATAGCGTGTCCTTACATGCTTCATGCAATTCTTTGAGTTTCAGCGCATACTCTTTTGCCGCCTCCACGTCGTGAATTGAACAGGGGCCGCTGACCACCAGCAAACGATGATCACGACGATGAATAATGTCGGCAATCGTCTGTCGTGACTGTTTAATAACGTCCAGTGCGTGCTCGGAGACGGGCAATTCCTGACTGAGTGAATCAGGCGTAATTAGCACGCTTTCAGATGTGACGTTAACGTTATTGATTGAATTTTGTAGCATGGTTTCTCAACAGTAAAAATGGGTGCGCGCGATAACGATGGCGCAGAAGAGTGTCGTATCGCCTGTCCTGTCTGAGCACCGCCCGCGAATGTAAACTTTAAAATACAGTGCAGAAAGCTCAGTTTTCAGCAGGTATTGACTTTTTAACAGCATCCATTTTGCAACACAACCCTTAAATGTGATTATGCAGACAATCAATGCTGTTGGCAGGAAAACCTCGCTGCCTAAAAGCACAGCAGCGAGGGGGTATTGTTGGGATTAGCCTGCTGGATACACGTAGCTGGCTTGCAGACCCAATGGTAGACCAAGTGCCCAGTAAAGCAGTAAGAATGCGGTCCAGGCGAGCAGCAGCGTGATCGTAAATGGCAGCATCATTGACAATAGCGTACCAATCCCGGTGGATTTCACATAACGCTGGCAGTACACCACGACCAGCGGAAAGTAAGGCATCAACGGCGTAATAATATTCGATGACGAGTCACCAAGACGATAGGCCGCCTGGGTTAAGTCCGGTGAAATATTTAACTGCATCAGCATGGGCACAAAAATAGGACCTAGTAGCGCCCATTTGGCGGAAGATGAACCGACAAACAAGTTAACAAATGCCGTCAGGAAAATAATCCCTACGATGGTCACCATACTTGGCAGCGCCAACGATTTGAGTACCTGCGCCCCTTCAATGGCAAGCAGTGCCCCTAGGTTAGATTTACCAAACGCATCGATAAACAGGGCACAGAAGAACGCCATTACAATGTAGTAACTCATGCCCTGCATAGCTTTAGTCATGCTGTCTATCATGTCTTTGGTCGACTGATAGGTCCCAGACATGTAGCCGTATACCACGCCGGGAAGCAAAAACAGCAGGAAAATCAGCGGCACGATTGATTGCATAACCGGTGCAGCAAAAGACGTCAGCTGGCCGCTGGGATCGCGCATTGGCGAGTTTTCAGGTACCAGTATTGCGACTAAAACGACAATACCAGCCAGCATGACCCAGGACGCTGCACGCAAAGCGCGACTTTCTTTTTCGGTGAGGTCGGCGAATTTTGGGATATCATTCGGATCGCCATCTACTTCAACATCTTTTAGACGGGGTTCAATCACTTTATCAGTGAGATACCAGGCAATACCGATAATCAACAAACTGGATGCAGAATTGAAAAACCAGTTATTCAGCGGGTTGACCTGAATCGCAGGATCGATAATTTGCGCCGCACTCTGTGTAAAGCTCTGCAGTAACGGGTCAATGGCTGATGGAATAAAGTTTGCGCAAAAACCACCGCTGACACCGGCAAATGCCGCCGCAATGCCCGCCAGTGGATGCCTACCCATAGCGTAAAAAATCACGCCAGCCAGCGGAATAACCAACACGTATCCGGCATCTGTTGCGGTGTGACTGACTATCGCAACCAGCACCACCATGGGGGTCAGTAACTTCGCAGGGGTGGTATCGAGCATGCGCTTGAGACCAGCGCTGATGAAACCTGAGTGTTCAGCCACGCCAACCCCAAGCATTGCGACCAGTACGACACCAAGAGGCGCGAAACCGGTAAAGATGGTGACCATCCTGGACAGAAAATCTGCCAATGATGCGCCGGTAAGAAGGTTATTCACCACCACCGCTTCGCCTGTGCGAGGGTCGATAGCGTCGAAGGTAAAGTTAGACAGCAGGGCTGATAAACCCCACACAATCAGTAAGCAGACAAAGAAAATAATGGCCGGATCGGGCAATTTGTTCCCTACCCGTTCGACTTTATCCAGTGCCCGTGTAACCCAGGTTGATTCTGCCGTAGACATAACGATGGATTCCCTGTTTATTGTTATTTTGGAAGATATTTTTTAACTGCAAGAGTGTGCCACAGGCCAGCACCACAAAAAAGCAACAGGCATAAAAAAGCCCGCATATTTGCGGGCTTTTTCAAAGTTAACAGTAACGCGGGATTAATCTTAATTAAGCTTTTCTTTGATACGTGCAGATTTACCTGAACGCTCGCGCAAGTAGTACAGCTTCGCACGACGAACAGCACCGCGACGCTTGACTTCGATAGCAGATACCGCTGGGCTGTGTGTCTGGAACACACGCTCAACGCCTTCGCCACTTGAAATCTTACGGACAGTAAAAGACGAGTGCAGACCACGGTTACGCTTCGCAATAACAACACCTTCATAAGCCTGAAGACGCTCTTTATCACCTTCTTTAACGCGTACCTTAACGACTACTGTGTCACCAGGACCAAACGCTGGTACATCAGTTTTGAGCTGTGCTTGCTCAATTTTCTTGATGATATCTTGATTGATTTTACTCATCGTATCCTCTCATCCTAGTTAACTGTCATCTTGCTGCAAACGCACAAACTCGTTGAGTAGTGCCGTTTGCTCCTCAGTCAGAGCTAGGTCTTTTAACAACTCAGGGCGCCGTTGCCAGGTTCTTCCCAGCGACTGTTGTAGGCGCCACTGCCTGATTTTTTCGTGATTACCACTTAACAATACCGCAGGCACTTGCTGACCGTTGAGAATCTCTGGCCGGGTGTAGTGTGGACAATCCAGTAAACCACTGGTGAACGAATCCTGCTCTGCAGATTGTTCGTGTCCTAATACGCCAGGCACAAAGCGGGCAATTGCATCCATCAGTACCATCGCCGGCAGTTCACCGCCGCTCAGTACATAATCTCCAATTGACCATTCCTCGTCGACTTCGCTCTGGATAACCCGTTCATCTATACCTTCATAGCGACCGGCAACCAGAATCAGCTTGTCGTGTTGGGACAAGGTTTTGACGCCCTGCTGGTCCAACTTTTTTCCCTGCGGAGACAAGTAAATCACTGTACTTTTGTCTCCCGCTGCCTTACGAGCAGCGTGAATCGCGTCTGTTAGTGGCTGAACCATCATCAACATGCCTGGACCACCGCCGTAAGGCCGGTCGTCCACAGTTCGGTGTCGGTCATGGGCGTAATCACGTGGATTAAAAAATTCCACATTAATGGCGCCCTGCTTTACAGCGCGCCCAACTACCCCTTGCTCCGTTAATGCACTGAACATTTCCGGAAACAGCGACACCACACCAAACCACTTGTCAGGTGTCATTAGAATCCCGGATCCCAATCCACCGTGATGGTTTTCGCCTGTTTGTCCACATGCTTGATCACCTGTTCTGGTAAATACGGCAGCATGCGTTCTTTCTGACCAAATGCGTCATTGATATTGGCTTTAACGAGCATGACGTCGTTAGCACCGGTTTCAAACAGCTCTTTAACGGTACCCAAGTCATAACCCTGTTCGGTTACAACTTTCATACCAAGTAGCTCGCGCCAATAAAACTCATCGTCGTCCAGATCGGGCAACAAATCGGCCTGAATGCGGATATCAAGATTCTTGATAGCTTCCGCTTCATTCCGGTCGTTTACCCCATCTAGTTTGGCAACCAGACTTTTATTGTGCACACGCCATTGATCAACACGGTACTCTTTGCCATCGCCAAGTTGCCAAGGCTGATAATCAAAGATGCCGGCTTGTTCTTCGGTATAGCTGTTGATTTTGACCCATCCTTTCACACCATAAGGTGCGCCGATTTTGCCAACAATCAGTGTCTCAGACGCGCGACTCATCTATACCTCTAAAACAGTTATATAGCAGCTAAAATTAAGCTGCCGCTTTCTTTGCGTCTTTAACCAGACGAGCAACACGGTCAGACAAACCTGCGCCGTGGCTTACCCAGTGCTCAACGCGGTCAAGGTCCAAGCGAAGACGCTCTTCCTGACCTCTGGCAGTAGGATTGAAGAAACCAATGTTCTCAATGAAACGACCATCGCGTGCACGACGGCTGTCTGCTACTACTACCTGATAAAATGGACGCTTTTTAGCGCCACCACGCTGTAAACGAATAGTAACCATAAATGCCTCAAACTCGTTGTAGCGTTACCGTTAACTTACCTTCTTTACGGGATCATTACTGATACCAAGAAAAAAGGTCGGCGAAGTATACGCGTATCAGTCTATTTTGCAAGCCAAATCACGGCTTAGAGGGGAGAAAGCGGACATGACGTCCGCTTTTCTGGAGAGGTGATGGATTAACGGGGTGGGAACATCCCGCCTGGGCCGCCCATACCGCCGGGTGGCATCATGCCTTTCATCTGACGCATCATCTTCTTCGCGCCACCGCCCGACATTTTCTTCATCATCTTCTGCATTTGCATAAATTGTTTGAGCAGGCGGTTCACATCCTGGATTTGCGTACCCGACCCTGCGGCAATGCGCTTTTTGCGTGAGCCCTTGATGACTTCGGGTTTCTGACGTTCATGCGGTGTCATAGAATTGATGATCGCTTCCATTTGCACGAACTGCTTGTCGTTAGCCTTGTCTTTTATCTGAGCCGACATATTGCCCATACCCGGCAGTTTGTCCAGCATCGACATCATGCCACCCATGTTGCGCATCTGCTCAAGCTGCTCTTTGAAGTCTTGCAAGTCAAAGCCTTTGCCTTTCTGTACCTTCTTGGCCAGCTTCTGAGCTTTTTGCTTGTCTACTTTACGCTCGACCTCTTCGATAAGCGACAACACATCGCCCATACCGAGGATCCGAGAGGCAATGCGCTCTGGGTGGAAAGGTTCAAGCGCATCAAGCTTTTCGCCCATACCCAGGAACTTGATGGGTTTACCCGTGATATGACGTACTGATAATGCTGCACCACCACGGGCATCACCATCTGCTTTGGTCAGGATCACACCAGTGAGTGGCAACGCTTCATTAAACGCATTGGCAGTATTCGCGGCATCCTGTCCTGTCATGGCATCTACCACAAACAGAGTTTCAACCGGCTTCACCGCCTCGTGCAGTGATTTAATTTCCGCCATCATCTCGCCATCAACGTGCAAGCGACCTGCCGTATCGACCAGCAACACATCGAAAAACTGTGTTTTAGCCTGTTCAATGGCGGTATTAACAATATCGATAGGCTTTTGCAGTGTAGAAGACGGACAGAATGTCACGCCCACTTCGGATGCAAGAGTTTCAAGCTGTTTGATAGCCGCCGGACGATACACGTCGGCACTGACAACCATCACTTTTTTCTTTTCGCGCTCGCTCAGGTATTTTGCCAGCTTACCCACACTGGTGGTTTTACCAGCACCCTGTAAACCAGCAACCATCACCACCGCCGGAGGCTGGGCAGACAGGTTCAGTCGCTCATTGGCCTGCCCCATCACTGATTCCAGCTCGCCCTGAACGATCTTGATGAACATCTGCCCAGGCTTGAGGCTCTTGTTAACTTCCGTCCCCAATGCACGCTCTTTTACCTGTGCAACAAAGTCGCGAACAACAGGCAGTGCCACGTCGGCTTCGAGCAGCGCCATGCGCACTTCTCTCAGGGTGTCTTTAATATTGTCTTCGGTCAGCCTGCCACGTCCGCTTATATCGCGTAGCGTTTTTCCTAACCGTTCTGATAAATTTTCAAACATTGCGGTGCAGCGTTGTCGGTTGTGAATGTAAGGCGCACAGTATACCTAAACGTCATGCAGAATCGAACATGGCATGACAATTATCCATTCTGCGATAAAAATCGATAGTAGGTGAGCTTTTCACTGCGACAACATTCACTTAACGAGTTGTTCGGTGTTACTCTCTATCATTAAAAAGTCGGATTCAGGTTTTTCATGACGTTTGTGCTCCCACTTCTCTGCTTACTTTGCTATGCCGTCACTGCCGGGATAATGACGTCCCGCTTGTTTCACCAAGAAGGCCCAAAATCGCGGCTTACGACAGCGTTATCCGGCGCAGCACTGGCATTACACTTTGTATTACTGACGCAGAGTCTGACCGCCGAACCGGGTCAGAACATGAGCATTATCAACGTCATTTCGCTGGTTGCCTGGCTGGTATCATTGGCGATGTTCAGCTCGTCTTTTTATTTGCCAAATGCGATTCTTCTGCCAGTCGTTTATGGCTTCAGCGCACTAGTCGTGGCTGGCGGCGTGCTTATTCCTGACCAATACATCGTCAACATTGCGCTGCACCCTGAGCTTATTATCCATATTTCCCTTGCATTGTTCGCCTATGGGTGTCTGATGATCGCTATGTTGTATGCCATTCAACTAAACTATATCAACGGTCGCCTAAAGCAGAAAAAGGCGTCACTGCTGCATTCATCCCTGCCGCCACTAATGGCCGTTGAACACATTCTGTTTAAATTGTTGCTGGTCGGTACCCTGTTGCTCACTCTCTCGCTGGCCAGTGGATTTGTGTTTTTAGACGATATGTTCGCGCAACATCAGGCTCATAAGACCATTTTGTCATTGATTGCATGGGTGCTTTATGTTGCCGTTTTGATTGGGCACGCTAAATGGGGATGGCGGGGGCGCTCGATGCTAACCACCACGTTTATCGGGGCATTCCTGCTTACGTTAGCCTATTTCGGCAGCCGCTTTGTGCGCGAAGTGTTGCTTAACACTTGAATCCTGACAATGAACCCCTTACATTGCCAGTCGGTGAACGATAAAGGACCCACATAGTTGGACGATATTTCCACGAGTACGTTATACATCGTGCTCGGCATTTTAATTTTACTCTCTGCGTATTTCTCCAGCTCCGAAACCGGATTGATGTCGATCAACCGGTACCGCCTCAAACATCTGGCTAATGAAGGTCACAGCGGCGCACTCAGAGTGCAGAAACTACTCGACCGTCCAGACAGACTTATCGGCCTGATATTAATCGGCAACAATCTTGTTAATATCGCCGCAACGGTGGTCGCGACCGAAATCTGTATGCGTCTTTTTGGTCCTGTATGGGGGCCGGTGCTTGTCACCATTGGTTTGACTCTCGTTATTCTGGTGTTCGCCGAGGTTACCCCTAAAACATTGGCAGCATTGCATCCTGAGAAAATCTCGTTCCCAAGTTCGTTTATTCTGTTGCCGTTGCTGACATTGCTCTACCCTGTGGTGTATTTCGTTAATGGCATCACTAACGGTATTCTGGCGCTGGCCAGAATCAGCCCCATTGATGGTGGAGACAATGCGCTTAGCAGAGAAGAGCTTCGTACGGTGGTCCATGAAGCCGGCGCAATGATCCCTAAAAAGCACCAGGATATGCTGGTTGGCATCCTGGATCTTGAAAAGGTCACGGCCGAAGACATCATGGTGCCGCGCAGTGACATTGTCGCCATTGACATCAATGACGACTGGAAAGACATTCAGCGCCAGTTGGTTAACGCCCAGCACACCCGAGTACTGCTGTATCGCGATACGATTGATGACGCGGTAGGATTCGTGCACATGCGTGACGCATTACGTCTGTTATCCAAGAACCAGTTTACCAAAGCAAGTTTGCTGCGCGCGGTGCGGGATATTTACTTCACGCCAGAATCGACCCCTTTACATACCTTGATGTATAAATTCCAGGCAGCGAAGGAACGTATCGGACTGGTCGTCGATGAATACGGTGACATTCAGGGCCTTGTTACGCTGGAGGATATCCTCGAGGAAATCATCGGGGATTTCACCACCACTATGCTACCGGTACACAGTAAAGAAGCGAACATCCAGCAGGACGGCAGCGTTCTGGTCGACGGTAGTGCCAACATTCGCGAACTGAATAAGGAAATGGACTGGAACTTCCCTACTGAAGGGCCCAAAACGCTCAATGGACTTATTCTGGAGTATCTTGAAGATATTCCGGAATACAACATTAGCCTGCGACTCGCGGGGTATCCACTGGAGCTGGTTGAGATAAAGGGAAATATGATTAAGACCGTAAGGGTGATGCCACAGTACTATCGCGAAGCCACCGTTGTCGACGCCGATAATACCAGCAAAGCATAAACTTACTTTTAGCATCAGCGCCGTGGCGCGAGCATCAGTTCGCGTCAGCCCTGATGAAGACGTTTTTCGCGATTTTTCATGATCTGCCGTTTCACGCTTTCAACCTTATCACTCAGGTCGCTAAGCTTTACTAACAATTCAGTCATTTCACTACTGTCATCTTCCACGTCTCGGTCTATCTGACGTGTAAGCTGATCATGTAAATACGCTGGAAATGATTTTTCTGACATACCTCTCCCCTTCACTGAGGGTATCGGTAAAAATCAGAAATTCTGTATAGTTTTTAGCTATCAGACACCGAGACAACTGGATGAAAATGATCCACCAGCTTTCCGGTTGATTTTTTAGCATCATATTCCACTACCGCTACTCCCGCCGTCGCAAATAACATTGAATGATGATGTTGGGTTAGCGCGTCGACCATATAGCTGACGAATGGCATATGACTCACGATCATTACTGAACAAGTAAGATGTTCGGTGTCGATTATGTGGTCGAGATAGTCGTGAAATAGATGCGGGTTGCCGGAAGGCGTGATGTCCTCGCTTTCTTCCTCTACTGCGATGTCGAAATAATCGGCGATCACGCTTTGCGTTTGTCTTGTGCGTCTGAATGGACTGTTGAATACTCGCTCAATCTTATTGCCTGTCAGGTAATGTTGTGCAAGCCATTGTGCGGTGGCAGCCGACTGCGCATAGCCTTTTTCTGTCAACTGTCGTTCTCTGTCATTCGCTGCCGGTAACTGCGCTTCACCGTGTCGCATCACAAAAACGTACATGCACTTGTTTCTCTTTCAAAAAGGGTTATCTACACAACGCAATGTTTAATATAACAAATAAATCGGCGAAATTTCCTTGCCATTAGATATTTTGCGTTATGCTAACGAATAATGTTAACAACTGGTCAATAAATGTGCTCAACGACTTTTCCGATCATCGTCCCTGGCAAATTCATAATCTGCCTAATGGTCTGGAAATGTTTTGTGTGCAGGACACGGATATTGAGCGTTACGCCATGTCGGTCTGTATTGGCGCAGGACATTTTCATGATCCCCATGATTGCCCTGGTTTAGCCCACCTACTTGAGCATATGCTGTTTCTGGGAAATAAATATTTTCCCGAGCCAAATCAACTGCATGAACACGTCAGTACCTGTGGCGGGTCTGTTAATGCCTGGACCGGCACTGAATTCGCCAACTTTCACTTTGATTGCCAGCCTGAAGGGTTGGAACTGGCCACCGTTCAGCTCGCCAGCATGCTCATTTGTCCATTATTTGAGCGCGATGCGCTAGACAGGGAAATCAGTGCTATCGATGCCGAGTTCAAGTTAAAACGAAATGATGAATTGCGCAGGCTGTATCAGGTGCATAAAGAAACCTGTAACCCAGCACATCCTTTTAGCAAGTTTTCAGTGGGTAATGATGACGTGTTTCGCAGTATGTCGCTTGAACAGCTTCAGCAAAAATTAGTGCAGTTTCATCAATCCCATTATCATGCTCGCAATATCAAATTGGCCGTCATCGGCCCTCAAATCCCGGATGCACTGCTGTCTCTCCTGGCAGAGGTATTCAGTCGAGTCCCTCCTTCCCCAGAGGGCTGGATTTGCCCGGTTTATCCACCGTTATATCGGCCACAAGACGTTGGTGTGCAAATCAACATAGCACCACTTAAGCAGGCACGCAGATTAATCGTCAGTTTCGCTTTGCCAAGCATTTACCCTTACTATCGCAGCAAGCCCCTGAACGTCATCAGCCATCTTTTAGGTGATGAAACGAAAGGCAGTTTGCTGGATTATTTGAAACGAAAAGGCTGGGCAACCAGTTTGAGTGCTGGCGGAGGCATTCAAGGTAGTAACTTTAAAGATTTTAATGTCAATTTGCAGCTTACTGAGCAAGGTGTTGAAGAAGTTGACGCTATTCTCGAAGCAATGTTCAGCACATTAAGGTTGGTAAAACGTGCCGTAGATGAACAATGGCGATTTGAAGAGAAAGCAACATTGGCAGCGCTTGCACAGCGATACGGTGAACGCTTAAAGCCCATTGACGAAGCAGTGCACCTTTCAGAAAACCTGTTCCATTATCCGGCCGAACATGCGTTAGTCGCAGACGTTATTATGGACGAAGCAAATCCTAACGCAATGCATGACATGCTTACGTATTTCACACCTGAAAACATGCGAGTCAAGTTAATCGCTCCTGAGCAGCGTACCGACCGAGAAGCCAAATGGTACGGCACTCGCTACCAGGTCTCGCCGCTTGCCAAGCCGTTACTTGAACGCTTATGTGCACCACTGACTGACCTGCCACTTAGCCTGCCGTCTCGCAATCCACATATGCCAAAACAGCTAAATATCTTGCCCGCGCCAGATAAAGCAGAGAACCCAACGGCAGTTATCCAGACGCAAAATCAAAGCTTCTGGTTCTTACAGGATGATAAGTACAAACAGCCTAAAGGTGACTGCTTCATTTCGTTTGATTGCGAAGCAGTGCAGCAAGGGATCCGCGTCATAACGCACAAACGGTTATGGATAGCGTGTTTGATGGACGATCTAAATGAAAGATTTTATCAGGCTGGTATTGCAGGACTTAACTTTCATGTGTACAGCCACCAGGGTGGCTTCTCATTGCATACCAGTGGTTTTAGTGAACGGCAGCTTCATCTTGTAGAAGACATTCTGGAGGACATTCACACTCGCACGGACTTTTCCGCGAACTTTGAATTATTGAAAAAACGTCAGTGGCAGAGTCTGCAAAACAGTCTGCTGAACAAACCAATAAACCGCCTGTTTACCAGACTTTCTGTGCTCATGCAGAAGCACACCTATGCACCAGTCGACAGTCTGGATATTGTCAAACACGCCACTGTCGATGATATTGCCAAGGTGCAACAGTCGTTGTTGTCTGGCTATCATATGGAGAGTTTGCTGCATGGTAACTGGAACAAACAGCAGGCAGAGATATTTTATCGGCGCATGGGCGACCGTTACCAATGCCACAGCCACTGTTCAAGGAACCCTCGCGCAGTCGCCGATCTGCGCAACTCGCATGGGTTTGTGCATGAAGTGGAAAGTCACCATAACGAACATGCTGTGGTGGTATATTTTCAATCACCGAGTGCGTCGCTGTCAGATATGGCCAAGACTATACTGCTAGAGCAACTGTTAGCAACCCCGTTTTTTAATCAGCTGCGCACAGAGCAGCAATTAGGCTACGTAGTTGGCAGTGGTTATTTCCCCTTCAATCAGCACCCGGGCCTGGCGTTTTACGTGCAGTCTCCCGAGCATGAAGTAAACAGATTGGTTAAGGCCATCAGTGACTTCATCGCACAAGCGGATAAGCACATTAATGAGTATGCACCGGTATGGAAGAACCTGAAGGAAAGCGTCTGCAATCAGCTCATGGAAAAAGACGCCAGCTTAGCAATGAAAAGTCAGCGCCTGTGGTCTGCAATGGGCAAGGATGACGTAGACTTTAACCGACACCGCCGCCTGGTTGACAGTGTGAACCAGATAGGTCTTGAGCAAATCATCGACTTTGCCAGCGCGCTGAATAACAGAGATGGCTTCGGTCAGCTTATCCTGTATACCGGTAGTGTGCTCGAAAATACATGGGCTAACGATGCAATTTCTATTGAACAGTTGGCATCCTTTAAACATGACGCACGTTATATCGCTTGAAATTAGCCAGGTCATCTAACCCGCAAACGGGGTGATTCAACTGTAAAAAAACTTGTCCTAGAGCGCTAAATTCGGCATATTTGTTATGTTTCGCCAAAGGAAGGACGAAGCCTTTAACCAAGCGCTATCGCAGTAACCGGTGGGTGAGCCGGTTCAACAAATAGAAAAATAATAAAACGGTAGACACACTACCCAAGGTATCTTGTGCGAACACCTCTGCTACAACGTGTTTTATTGTCTCTGATTTTGCTCGTCGCAACGCCCGGCGCGCTGACTATGAGCACGTTTGCGCAATCTAAAGAGTTTATTGCCCTTCAGGCAATTAAAAGCAATGACGATACCGATACCTCAAGAAATTCTGTACACGGGATCATTCAAGACGACATCGGATTTATCTGGCTAGCCACGGATAACGGCATTTCTCGCTTTGACGGGTATGACTTTGTCGAATATGGCAAGGGTAAAGGTATCCGAAGCGAGGTGCTTGACCTATTTATCGACGAAGAGGGGAGCCTGTGGGCCGCGATGGCCAAAGGCTTAAGTGTTTACGACGAAAGCAAAGATGAGTTTGTTACTGTCGTTGTCAATGAAACCTCCGATGGTGCCGCCGCATTGAGCCAACTTCAGACAGGAGAATTGTTATATGCCACTGGAGGGCAGATAAAGCAATTCAATATAAGCACCGGTGAACTGCAAGACTATAACCTTCGCGGAACGGTAGAGGTTCCGTCTAGCATTAAAATGTTAAAAAAAGATGGCAGCCTTATCTGGGTTGGTACCAAATATGACGGCCTATTTTTCATTGATGGCGCTTCTGACACCCTTTATTCGATGGCTATGCCCAACTCTTTGGGTATAACTATCGATTATGTCGGTGAGGTAAATGACATCAAACGTGTCGGTGATCAGCATTTTGTCGCTATGGAACAAGGGCTCTACACATTCAATATTCTTGAGCGTACATCAGCCAAGGTAACGTCGCTGAATTACATGAATAGCGATAAAAGCAATATTGCTTTTAAAACTATTGAGCCATTCAAGCGCACCTCTTTGCTTCTGGGAACGATGGAAGGACTTTATTTTTACGATTTCAAATCTCAACACCTTTCATTACTTTCGCACAAAGGCAAAGTAACCAGAGACATGGAACTGGGTAATGCAGCCATACAGAGCACCTTCACTGACAAGAATGGCGACCAGTGGATAGGGACATTTGCAAAAGGGGTTTTCAAATCTAGTCAGTTTTTCGAGCGCGTCGAAAGTTATCGGGAGCTTGTAAAGAGTGATGTGCATAAGGTCACTGACAACCTCGTGTGGGGCATTGAACAGACGTCCGATGGCAATATATGGATGGCAACTTTCTCTGCCGGACTGGTGATGTTCGATCCGCTTTACAGACAGTTTGAAAACTACTTACTAGATTCTGACCTCAAGTACTTTGACATAGTCATAGATAAGTCGGACCGTATTTGGCTCGCATCCTCGAGTGGCATTCATATTTATGAGTATTCCGCTCGAAATGGTCTGACTGAAGTCGCTACGTTACTAGACAATAACCTGATTGATCGTATTGAATTTTTTTCAAGCTCCGTAATGCTCTGGGCTGGCGGAGATATTCTTGCTTCAATCAATCCTGAAACATTGCAGATAAGTACGCTATCCCTTAATGAAAAGAAATTAAACAAGGTTGGACTTGTTCATCAAGATAAAAAGGGGCGTTTGTGGCTGGATACTAACCTTGGCATAAATGTTTTTGACCCAGATACTCAGTCTATGCAGCAAGTTAGTACGCCGCTAGATGAACCCCGTCTCATCGCTGTCCATGAGTATGATGAAGGCTACTTAATGGCCACATCAGAGCACGGCATAATAAAAGTCGATCGCCACTTAAAAATGCAAGGCAGGCCAATAAGAAATGTTTATACAGAAGAAGATTATCTTGTTTCCGCTTTGTTTATCGGGCGAGAAGCATGGCTAGCCGGTCGTGAAGGCGTATTACGCATATCATTGGAGAACGGTGAAATACTTGAGCACCTCAACAATGACATTCTTCAAGGCAATGACTTGGCAGAGGGTGCTGCATTCATCGCAAATGATGGACGTATTTATTTCGGTGGTACCTACGGGTTTCACATTTTTAATCCGAACGAAAAATTAAACACTGATGATTCCGCGCCAGGTATTCCCTACATTACAAGCATGGAAGTGTTTAACGATCCCATTGCATTCAATGAAGAAAGTAAACATCTGACAGCACCCACACACCTCGCTGAGCGTGTTACGTTGAAGCATGACGATTTTCCTTTTGACGTTAACTTTGCATCGCTCAACCCCATCGCTACTGAACGCGTTTATTACGAATATAAACTCGACGGTCGTGATAACCAGTGGATCAGAGCCAACAATAATAGAAACATTGAATTTAATGACCTCCCCTATGGCCACCACAAACTTCAGTTAAGAGCTCGGTATGAAGATGGTCCGTGGTCTCGCATCAGGTCTTTGGATATTTATGTAGAGCCTCCCGTTTGGTTCCACCCTAATGCACTGATTTTTTATGCGTTTTTCAGTAGCTTACTACTGTTATATTGGTTCAAGCAGTACAGCACCCGCAAAAAACAGCAGCAGGCCATCAAAGAAAGTGAAGAGCGTCTCAAACTGACATTGTGGAGTAGCGGCGACGAACTGTGGGACTGGGATTTACATCAGGGACAAGTGATCCGATCGAATACCTGGGGCACTCTTGATTTTCCTCAGGACGACATTCGCACCAACAGCGCGTATCAGGCAAATATTCACCCCAACGATATTAAGCGTGTACAGGACACTTTAAACGCCCATCTTAAAGAAGAAACTGAGCACTTCGAAACGACGTATCGGGCAAAAACGTTCAAAGGTGAGTGGATATGGCTATTGGATCGCGGAAAAGTGGTACGCCGGGACAGCAATGGTCAGCCGTTGCGTATGACAGGAACACTCAAGAATATCAGCCATCTGAAACAAGCTGAAGAACAGCTTAAATTGTTCCAGCGATCGGTAGAAACCATCTCTGATGGCGTGTTTATCGCCGACACCAATTTCAAATTTATCACCATCAATAAGTCATATTGCAAATACACCGGCGAGACCAGAGAGCAGGCACTGGCGAGCTTTCTGCGTTTTCACCAATATCCGGAAGCATTTACCGAGGAAGTCAAAAAAGCCCTGCGGCAAAAAGGTAACTGGTTTGGTGAAGTGGAGTCACGTCGTGTCAATGGAGAGCGATATGTCATCGATCTCAACATTGATGCGATTAAAGATGAAGACGGAAAAAACAGTCATTACGTGGGCGTTTTCTCCGACATCACTGACCGAAAAAGTACGGAAAAAGAATTACTGAAGCTGGCCAACACTGACCCGCTAACGGAGCTGCCTAACCGCTCTTTCTTTCAGGCTAGCCATTCGAACCTGGTGAGAAAAAATACTCCTCATGCACTGATCTGCATGGATATGGATAATTTCAAGAAAATTAACGACTCTCTGGGCCATCAAACCGGCGATATTCTGATCAAACAGATTGCAAAAAGGCTGCAAAAGATTACCGGTACGTCGGCAACATGTTACCGCCTGGGCGGCGATGAGTTTGCTGTTTTACTGGAAAATCACCCTGATATGCACAGTATTACTCATTTTGCACAGCGCATGCTGGATGATATGGCCCGCCCGTTTATTATCAACAAACAAGAATTCGTACTGGGCGGCAGCGTCGGCATTGCTTTTTATCCTGAAGACGGCCATTCGTCACAGGAGTTGTTAAAAAATGCCGACACAGCGATGTACTTTGCCAAGAACAGCGGCGGCAATAAATACCAGTTCTTTAGCGGCGAAATGAACCAGAGTGCTGTGCGCCAACTGCAAATTGAAAACCTCATCCGCCACGGCCTGAAAGAAGATTTGTTCACAGTGTTCTACCAACCTAAGGTAGACATTATGTCTGGCAAGCTGGTTAGCATGGAAGCCTTGGTGCGATTTGAACATCCAGAGAAAGGTTTCGTCAGCCCAAGTCAATTCATTCCACTAGCTGAAAACACGGGACAAATCATAGAAATAGGTGAGCAGGTTCTAAGAAAAGCCTGTAAAGATACCAAGCGTTGGGTAGAAATGGGCCTGTTCACGGGGCGTGTGGCGGTGAATATCTCGGCCAAGCAGTTTGAGCTGCCAGATCTAGATGACCGCATCGAAAGCGTATTGCGGGAAGTAGGCTTGTCAGCATTACATCTCGAATGTGAAATCACTGAAGGGACCTTGATGGAACAGCCTGACCATGCCCTGCGCATGATGGACCGTTTACGTGAAAAAGGCATACACCTTGCGCTGGACGATTTTGGTACCGGCTACTCGTCACTTGCCTATTTGAAGAAGTTCCCGCTGAATACGCTTAAAATCGATAAGGCCTTTATTGACGACATTGCTAACAGTAGCGTCGACAGGCATATGGCGGCCGCGATCATCAACATTGCGCACAACCTTGGACTGAAAGTCGTCGCAGAAGGCGTTGAGAAAGAAGACCAACTGTCAATTTTACGTCGCTATGAATGTGAGATGTTACAGGGTTACCTGTACTCTAAACCGCTTAGCTCAGCACGCTTTGAAAGGCTGCTGAAAGAAAACGCTGAATTACACAACCTTATCCAACACAGCTAGACCTCAACTATTTAGTGGCGTTAGCTCCAACTCCACGATGAAGTCGTAGTCTTTTTCCACCTTTACTTATCAATTTTATTGGCATAGTTGCGGAGTTGGCACAATCCTCGCTCTTATTCCTCTGCTGACAGAAAAACGTCAGTTGGATTGTTTTGCAAATAATAAAGAGGAAACTCACATGTTGAAAGCTTACGCAGTCGCGCTTGTTTTGAGTACATCCGCCCCAGTTGCGGACAAAAATGTTGAGGGCGCTGATGCTCCGGCAAAACCTGCTCAAGCCAGCAGCACGCAGGTCAAGCACAAGCCAAAAACAGGCGGAATCGTCTGGTAACGTTTTACGGAAGAATAATGAGAGCATTAAAAAAAGAGAGGGTTACCTCTCTTTTTTTTGGTATTGACCCGTCCTAAATAGCGTTGACACTTTTCCAACCTTTTTTGGAGAGTGTAATGCATTCAATAAATAGACGAACTCAGCGTGATTATTCCCTCGCTTTTAAATTGGCAGTTGTTGATCAGGTAGAAAAGGGAGAGTTGACGTATCAACAAGCTCAATACAAGTATGGTATTCAGGGTAGTTCGACAGTTTTAGTTTGGCTTCGCAGGCATGGTCGTCTAGATTGGTCCTTAGGCACACCCAGGTTTTTTAAACGGGGAGCAACCATGAGCGAGCAAGAAACAGAGTTGACGCCGGAACAACGTATTAAACAGCTC